>NZ_BDBS01000010.1 GCF_001613105.1 Nocardia pseudobrasiliensis NBRC 108224
TCCCGCGGCCGGTGGCTTCCGGGGTCGTCCCGGTGGCGGCGGCGGTGGTCGTCCCGGTGGTCCGGGTGGTCGCGGCGGCGCCGCGGGTGCCTTCGGTCGTCCCGGTGGCGCGCCCCGCAAGGGCCGTAAGTCGAAGCGGCAGAAGCGGCAAGAGTACGACTCGATGCAGGCCCCGTCGGTCGGCGGCGTGCGGCTGCCCCGCGGCAATGGCGAGATCATTCGCCTGGCCCGTGGCGCCTCGCTGTCGGACTTCGCGGAGAAGATCAACGCCAATCCGGCCTCGCTGGTGCAGGTGCTGTTCAACCTCGGCGAGATGGTCACCGCGACCCAGTCGGTGAACGACGAGATCTTCGAGCTGCTCGGCGGCGAGATGAACTATGTCGTGCACGTGGTCTCCCCCGAGGACGAGGACCGCGAGCTGCTGGAGAGCTTCGACCTCACCTACGGCGAGGACGAGGGCGACGAGTCCGATCTGCAGGTCCGCCCGCCGGTGGTGACCGTCATGGGTCACGTCGACCACGGTAAGACCCGACTGCTGGACACCATCCGCAAGGCCAACGTCCGCGAGGGCGAGGCCGGCGGTATCACCCAGCACATCGGCGCCTACCAGGTCATGACGACCGTCGGCGCCGACGAGCGCCTGATCACCTTCATCGACACCCCGGGTCACGAGGCGTTCACCGCCATGCGTGCCCGTGGCGCGAAGGCCACCGATATCGCGATCCTGGTGGTCGCCGCCGACGACGGCGTCATGCCGCAGACGGTGGAGGCCATCAACCACGCGCAGGCCGCGGATGTGCCGATCGTGGTGGCGGTCAACAAGATCGACAAGGAAGGCGCGAACCCGGAGAAGATCCGGCAGCAGCTGACCGAGTACAACCTGGTGGCCGAGGAGTACGGCGGCGACACGATGTTCGTCGACATCTCCGCCAAGCAGGGCACCAATATCGGTGCGTTGCTCGAGGCCGTGGTGCTGACCGCGGACGCGGCGCTGGACCTGCGGGCCAACCCGGATATGGACGCCCAGGGTGTCGCCATCGAGGCGCACCTGGACCGCGGCCGTGGTCCGGTGGCGACCGTGCTGGTGCAGCGCGGCACGCTGCGGGTCGGCGACTCGGTGGTCGCGGGCGATGCCTACGGCCGCGTGCGTCGCATGGTCGACGAGCACGGCGCGGATGTCGAAGAGGCGCTGCCGTCGCGTCCGGTCCAGGTCATCGGCTTCACGTCGGTGCCAGGCGCCGGTGACAACCTGCTCGTCGTCGAGGAGGACCGCATCGCCCGGCAGATCGCCGACCGGCGCAACGCGCGCAAGCGCAATGCCCTGGCCGCGCGCAGCCGCAAGCGGATCAGCCTGGAAGATCTGGATGCCGCTCTGAAGGAGACCTCGGAGCTGAACCTGATCCTCAAGGGCGACAACTCCGGTACGGTCGAGGCCCTCGAGGAGGCGCTGCTCGGCATCGAGATCAGCGACGAGGTGCGGCTGCGGGTCATCGACCGCGGTGTCGGTGGCGTCACCGAGACCAACGTCAACCTGGCCTCGGCGTCGAACGCGATCATCATCGGGTTCAACGTCCGGGCCGAGGGTAAGGCGACCGAGCTGGCCAACCGCGAAGGCGTGGACATCCGGTACTACTCGGTGATCTACCAGGCCATCGACGAGATCGAGAAGGCCCTCAAGGGCATGCTCAAGCCGATCTACGAAGAGGTCGAGCTGGGTCGCGCCGAGATCCGCGCGGTCTTCCGCTCCTCGAAGTTCGGCAATATCGCGGGCTGCATGATCACCTCCGGGACGGTCAAGCGCAACGCCAAGGCTCGCCTGCTCCGCGACAGCGTGGTGGTCGCCGATACGACGATCCAGTCGCTGCGCCGCGAGAAGGACGACGCCATGGAGGTCCGCGAGGGCTTCGAATGTGGTATGACGTTGGGCTACAACGACATCAAGGAAGGCGACGTCATCGAGGCCTACGAGCTTCGTGAGAAGCCGCGGGACTGATCCCGGCAAAAAGCATGCCGGGACAAGGGATCTGAGTCTCCGGGACAAGGGATCTGAGCCCTCGGGACAAGGGATCTGAGTCCTCGGGACAAGGGATGTGAGTCCCCGGGATCAGGGGTTGTGAGCCCCTGATCCCGGCTTGCTCGAGATCTCAATGGACGAATCATCAAGAGGTGAGCCGTTGTTCGTCGGGGCGCTGGAGTTCGACATCCTGCTCGGCGATGTGCATTCGTTGAAGGAGAAGCGCTCTGTGATCCGGCCGGTCCTGGCCGAGCTGCAGCGCTTCGGAGTTTGTGCGGCCGAGGGCGGGGAACAAGACCGTTATCGCCGCACTCTGTTGGGCGTGGCCATGGTCAGCTCCGCGATGGGACATCTCACAGAGGTGCTGGACAGATGTGAACGCCACGTCGCCGCGCGTCCGGAGTTACAGTTGCTGGCAGTGCGCCGCCGCGTCTTCGGACCCGAAGACTGAATCGAAGATAGTGAGGAGGGGTCGGCCATGGTGGACCAGGCCAGAGCACGCCGACTCGCGAAGCGGATCGTTTCCATCGTGGGCAACGCGATCGAATACGAGATCAAGGATCCGCGGCTGCGTTTCGTAACCATCACCGATGCCAAGGTGACCGGCGACCTGCGGGAAGCCACCGTGTACTACACGGTGATGGGCGAGTCGCTCGCCGTCGAACCCGATTTCGAGGGCGCCGCGGCCGGACTGGAGAAGGCCAAGGGCGTGCTGCGCACCAAGGTGGGCACCGCGACCGGCATCAAGTTCACCCCCACGCTCGCGTTCATCCTGGACACCGTCCCGGACGCGGCGCGGCAGATGGAGGAACTGCTGGCCAAGGCCCGCGAGGTCGACGAGCGGGTCGCGCAGGTCGCGGCCAATGCGACGCACGCCGGGGACGCCGATCCCTACAAGTCCGACCGCGACGAGGAAGACTGACCGCCCCGGCGGTTGCGATGGGCCCGCGATGACTGCAGTAACGCCGGCGGCGGAGCTCGCCGCGGCTGTCGATGTACTGGCCGCCGCGCGATCGGTGACCGTGTTGTGCCATGTCCAGCCCGATGCCGACACCATCGGCAGCGGGCTGGCGTTGGCTCAGGTCCTGTCCCGGCACGGCGTGCCGGTGCGGGTCTCCTTCGCCGAACCGGCGGAGCTGCCCGCATCGATGCGGTCGCTACCCGGCATCGAATACCTCGTACCTCCCGCGCAGGTGCCGCGGGAGGTCGATGTGCTCATCGCGGTGGACTGCGGCAGCGCGGGACGCCTGGGCGCGCTGGCCGACCGCCTCGACGGCGCGGCCACCACGCTGGTCCTCGACCATCACCGGTCCAATACCCGGTTCGGCAAAATCAATCTGATCGATGACACCGCCGAATCCACGACCAGCCTGCTGGCCCGCGTCTTCGACGCCTGGGGTGAACCGATCGACCGTTCGGTGGCGCACTGCCTGTTCGCGGGTCTGGTCACCGATACCGGCTGTTTCCGCTGGGCGGGCCCCGGCACGCATCGGCTGGCCGAACGTTTGCTGGCCACCGGTATCGACGGTGCGGGAATCACCCGAACCCTGATGGACTCCCATCCGTTCGGCTGGCTGCCCATGCTCTCGCGGGTCCTCGGCACCGCTCGCCTCGAGCCCGCGGCCGCGGGCGGCGCGGGGCTGGTCTACGCCTTCGTCCGGCGCGCCGATATCGACGGCCTGCGCTCGGAGGAGGTCGAGAGCGTCATCGACGTCATCCGCACCACCGCCGAGGCCGGAATCGCCGCTGTCTTCAAGGAATCTCGCACCACACCGCACCTGTGGACGGTCTCGCTGCGTTCGCGCGACAGCGGGGTCGGCACCGATGACGGGGTGGATGTCGCGCAGGTGGCGACGCGGCTGGGCGGTGGCGGGCACCGGTACGCGGCGGGGTATACGACCACCGGCGCACCGGAAGACCTGGTGGCCGCGCTGGTTGCGGAACTGGGCGGCTGAGGGGCGGATTCGACACGGCCGCCTCACGTTCGACGTACGGCCCGACGTGATCCGCGAGGACCCGGCCTGCCGAGCGTGCCACTGAGGTTGCGTGGGCGGCTGCTATCCGACGTCGAGCGGTTGCCAGCGGAGTGCTCGGCCGCATTCGTCCCATGTCTGTCGGTGCCCTGTGCGAAGGTGGGGGCAACATTGTGACGAGGGACGGGAGGGATCGTGAGCGGGGTGGTGGAGGTTGTCCCGCCGGGCCGGGTGGGGCCGCGGCGGATTCTGGGGATCGCGGTGCCGACGCTGGGAGTGCTTGTCGCGGAACCGATTTACCTGCTGTTCGATATGGCCGTGGTGGGGCGGTTGGGGGCGCTGGCGCTGGCGGGGCTGGCCGTCGGTGGGCTGATTCTGACTCAGGTCAGTTCGCAGTTGACCTTTCTGAGTTACGGCACCACCGCGCGGTCCTCGCGGCGGCACGGCGCGGGGGACGAGCGCGGTGCGGTGGCCGAGGGGGTGCAGGCGAGTTGGGTCGCCGTCGGGGTCGGATTGTCGATCGTCGTTGTGCTGCAGGTGTTCGCGGGCCCGATCGCCCGTGCGCTGGCCGGTGGGGCCGATATCGCGGACGAGGCGCTGCTGTGGATCCGGATCGCGTCGTTCGGGGTGCCGCTGATCCTGCTCACAATGGCCGGAAACGGGTGGCTGCGCGGGGTGCAGAAGACGCGCCAGCCGCTGGTGTACGTCGTTGTGGGGCTGGTGATTTCGGGGATTCTGTGTCCGACTCTGGTACACGGTCTGCTGGGCGCTCCGCGGATGGAGCTGGCGGGGTCGGCGGTGGCCAATCTGGTCGGGCAGGTGGTTTCGGCCGGGCTGTTCGTGAATGCCCTGGTGCGGCAGCGGGTTTCGCTGGCGCCGCGCTGGCCGGTGATTCGTGCGCAGTTGGTGCTGAGCCGGGATCTGATCGTTCGGACGCTGTCGTTCCAGCTGTGTTCGGTGTCGGCGGTCGCGGTGGCCGCGCGATTCGGTGCGGCCTCGGTGGCGGCGAATCAATTGGTCATGCAGCTGTGGTACTTCCTCGCGCTGGCACTGGACGCCCTGGCCATCGCCGCGCAGACGCTGACCGGGGCCGCGCTGGGCGCGGGCGACGCGCCGGGAGCGCAGCAGTTGGCGCGCCGGGTGACGCTGTGGTCGCTGGTGTTCTCGGTTGTACTGGCCGTCGTGCTCGCGGCGGGCTCCGGGGTGATTCCGCAGTTGTTCACCGATGATGCCGGTGTGCTCGATCGCATGCACGTGGTCTGGTGGATCTTCATCGCGTTGCTGCCCGTCGGGGGTGTGGTGTTCGCGCTGGACGGGGTGCTGCTCGGTGCGGGCGACGCCGCGTATCTGCGGACCACCACAATGGGGTCGGCGCTGCTCGGATTTCTCCCGCTGATCTGGCTGTCGCTGGTCCTGGACTGGGGTATCGCCGGAATCTGGTGCGGGCTGGTCGCCTTCATGGTGTTGCGATTGGTCGCGGTGAGCGCGCGGGCGCTGTCGGGCCGGTGGGCGCGGATCGGGGCGGAGGTGCCTCGGTTGGCCGCATGATCGTCGAGCGTGGGAATCTGGAACGTGGCGCCGCGGTTGCCGCAAGGGACGTGGCCGATGCAGAGAGGTTGGGCCGGGTGGTTCCGAAGCTGATGGCGGTGAGCGATATTCACGTCGGTCACCAGGGCAACAAGCCGGTGGTCGAGGGTATTCGGCCCGATTCGCCCGAGGACTGGCTGATCCTCGCGGGCGATGTGGGCGAGCGCACCGACGACATCCGCTGGGCGCTGAAGACGCTGCGGGAGCGGTTCGCCAAGATCATCTGGGTGCCCGGCAATCATGAGCTGTGGACCACCGCCAAGGATCCGGTCCAGATGCACGGCGCGGCGCGCTACGACTACCTGGTGTCGATGTGCCGGGATCTGGATGTGCTCACGCCCGAGGATCCGTTCCCGGTGTGGCAGGGCGCGGGCGCGGAGCAGTTCGGCGGCGCGGTGACGCTGGCCCCGATGTTCGTGCTCTACGACTACTCCTGGCGACCCGAGGGCACCACGACCAAGGCCGAGGCGCTGGCGCTGGCGCGCGACCGCAATGTGGTCGCCACCGACGAATTCCTGATGACCCCGGATCCGTACGTCACCCGCGACGCCTGGTGTCACGCGCGGGTGCAGTACACCCAGCGCCGCCTCGACGCGCTCGAGCCCGAGACGCCGCTGGTGCTGATCAATCATTTCCCGCTGGTGCGCGAGGCCACCAGGATGCTGTTCTATCCGGAGTTCGCGCTGTGGTGCGGCACTGATCTGACGGCCGACTGGCATACCAGCTACAACGTGGTCTGCGCGGTATACGGGCATCTGCATATTCCGCGTACCACGTTCTACGACGGGGTGCGGTTCGAGGAGGTCTCGCTCGGCTATCCCCGCGAATGGTCGCGCCGTGGCCTGCCGGAGAAGTTGCTGCGTCAGATTCTGCCGGTGCCCGAGTACGCGCCCGGCGAGCTCAATGAATGGGGTGGCCATTTCAAGATCACGCCTGAAATGCGTTCGGCCGCGGAGGAGATGCGTCGGCTGGCCGACAAGCGACGCGGGTTGGCCTGATCGGCAGTACGGCAGGGTTGATAACCGCCAGCTTGCTGTGATGCGTCGAATTGTGCGCTGATCATCTCGAACTGGAATGATGGCAACTGTGCGAGAGTTGCTGGATGTCCTCATTCGGGTCGTGTCGGGCGGCCCGGTGGCGCTGGCCCGGGTGATCGACGTGACCGGGTCCGGTCCGCGCTCGATCGGGACGGCCATGCTGGTGAGCTCGTCGGGTGAGGTGATCGGCTCGATCTCGGCGGGTTGTGTGGAGTCGGCGATCGTGGAGTCGGCCCGCGGTGTGCTGGTGGACGGGCAGGCGGTGGTGGAGCGGTTCGGCGTGGCCGATCCCGAGGGTCTGGCCGTCGGGCTCACCTGCGGTGGTGAGATCGAGGTATTCGTCGAGCGCGTGACCGCGCGGCGCTTGCCGGATCTGCTTGCGCTGCAACGCGATATCGCGGCGGGTCGATCCGTCGCCCTCGTGACCGGTCTCGATGCCGCGCCGCGCTGGCAGTTGGTGTATCCGGCCGGGGATCCGCCGGATGGAATCCCAGGCGACACCTGGAATTCGGTACGGTGCGGCCGAAGCGGCACGGTGGGTGCGGACGAGGACCAGGCGGCCTTTCCGCCGCGGGCGTTCGTGCACAGTTTCGGCCCGCCCGCCCGCATGATCCTGGCCGGAGCCAATGACTTCGTTCGCGCGCTGAGCCGCCTCGGCGGCCAACTCGGTTACCGCGTCACCGTCGTCGACGCGCGCGAAACCTTCACCACCCCAGCGCGTTTCCCCGCCGCGCAGGAGGTGATCGTGGACTGGCCGCACCGATACCTGCGCGCCGAGCGCGCCGCCGGACGCCTCGACGCCCGCACCGTCGTCGTGATCCTGACCCACGACGCCAAATTCGACGTCCCCGCCCTCGCCGAGGCGCTCGACATCGAATACTTGGCCTTCGTCGGCGCACTGGGTTCCCGCCGCACTCACGACGACCGCCTGACCCGCCTGCTCGAAATGGGCGTCGCCCCAGACCGATTGCGCCGCCTGCGCAGCCCGGTCGGCCTGGACCTCAACGCCCGCACACCCGACGAAACCGCGGTCTCGATCGCCGCCCAGATCATCGCCGACACCGCTGGTGGGTCGGCCCGCCCACTCGCCGAGGGCAGCGGACCGATCCATCGGTAGCGATCAGATCAAATGCTCGATGCGGATCGGGATTTCGCGGATTCTGCGGCCGGTGGCGTGGTGGACGGCGTTGACGATTGCCGCGGCGGCGCCGACCATGCCCAGTTCGCCCAGACCCTTTACGCCGAGGGGGTTTACCACGGGGTCGTTCACCTCGATGAAGCTGATGTCGACCTCGGGGGCGTCGGCTTGGACGGGAAGAGGGTATTCCAGGAGCGAGGAATTGGCCCAGCGGCCGTCGCGGGGGTCGCAGAGGGTGGCTTCCATGAGGGCCTGGGACATGCCCCAGTTCAGCCCGCCGAGGACCTGGCTGCGGGCCAGTTTCGCGTTCAGGACTCGGCCGGGGGCGAAGGCCCCGACCATGCGGCGCACACGGATGAGGCCCAGGTCCGGATCGACCGCTACCTCGGCGAATTGGGCGCCGAAGCTGATCTTTCCGTAGGGGATGTCCGGGGCTGGTGGTTGCCAGCTGCCGATGGCCTCGAGGTCCGTCAGGGCGTTGCGGGCCAGGATTTCGGCGAAGTCGTCGGCCACCGCGGGGTCCGTGCGTACGCGCAGCGCGCCCCCGAGCGGTTCGATATCCTCGGGCGCGCGGCGATGCAGCGGTGATTCGGGGTCGCCGATCGCCAGCGAAATCAGTTGTGCCAGTAGATCGGAGCACGCGGTATGGACGGCCGCGCTGAGAATGCCCGCGCCCGTCGAACCCACCGCGGCGGCGATATTCGGATACCGGGTGTCGCCGATATCGATGCGGACGTGGTCGAACGGCAAGCTCAGCACATCCCCGGCAACCTGCGCCATGGTGGTCGCGACCCCGGTTCCGAAGTCCTGAGTGCCCGCCTGGACGACCAGCATGCCGTCGGCGAGCAGCCGGGCGTGGGCGCGCTGGGGCTGGCCGGGCAGATAGTGCGGATAGCCCGCGGTGCCCATACCCCAACCGAGCAACCAGTTTCCGTCGCGCACCGGACCGGCCGCTCGATCGCGTCGCGACCATCCGAATCGTTCGGCGGCGGTGCGCAGACATTCCGCGTAGCCGTCGGAGGTCCACGGATCGCCGCTTTCCGGATCGACGGTGGCGTGGTTGCGCAGCCGCAGTCGCACCGGGTCCATGCCGATCTGTTCGGCCAACTCGTCCACGGCGCATTCGAGTGCGACCATGCCCGAGGCCTCACCCGGGCCGCGCATGAAGGTCGGGGTCATCGTATTGCCGCGGATCAGCTGATACTGCCCGTCCCAGTTGGGGATTCCGTAGGCCTTGCCCGCGATGTCGAGCGAGAGTTCGGCCCAGTCGTCGAAATGGGAGGTGACCGACAGCTTGTGATGACGCATCCCGGTCAGCGTGCCGTCGTCGTCGCAGGCGAGGGTGATGCGCTGTTCCTGCTCCTCGCGCAGGCCGGTGCCGTAGAACATCTGCTCGCGTGTCAGTACGACCTTCACCGCGCGGCCGAGTTCGCGGGCGATGATCGGGGCGAGGGTGACATGCGGCCATATCATCGCCTTACCGCCGAATCCGCCGCCGACGAAGTTCGCGATCACCCGGACGTTGGCGGGTGATATGTCGAGGTAGGCGGCGATGGTCAGCTGGCTGGCGGTAATGCCCTGGGTGGCGTCGTACACCGTGACGGTATCGCCGTCCCAGACCGCCGCGGTGGCCGAGCATTCGATCGGATTGTGATGGTTGGCGGCGAAATGATAGGTGGCGTCGAAAGTATGGGCGGCCGTGCGCTCGGCCGCGGCGAAATCTCCGCGTGACTGGGTGGCCGGAATCAAACCGCAGAACACGCTGTCGGGCACATACTTCTCGGCGCGCCCGTCGTCGAGGCGCACGACCGCAGGGGCATGGTCGTAGTCCGCCTCGATGAGTTCGGCGGCGTGCTGGGCTACCTCGAAGGTGTCGGCGACCACGACCGCGATCGGCTGACCGAAGTAGTGAATCGTATTGTCCTGCATCGGAAAGAACGTCTGGCCGGGTGCCGCACGACCGTAGGCCGAGGGAAAGGTGGGCACCCGCGCGACCTTCGGCATGTTCTCGTGGGTGAACACCGCCACCGCGCCCGCCGCCAACGCCGCGCGCGTATCGATCGACCGCACCGAGCCCGCGCCGGTCCGCGCGCCCACGATCACCGCATGCGCAAGCGCGGGCAACGCCACCTCGGCGGTGTACCGCGCGGCACCGGTCACCTTGGCGCGGCCGTCGATTCGATCGAAGCCCTGCCCGACCAGTGTGGGGGGAACCGTCGCGGTCACAGCGCACCTCCCGGGCGATCGAAGCCTCGCCTGATATGTGTTGCCGTCACTGCGCGCCATCGAAACCGCGCCCGACCAGTGTGGGAACTATCGTGAGATGCTGTCGTCATCGCATGTCTCCCAGTGGATTCACCTGTGGGCGAACGGTTTCCAGTGCGCGGACCAGGGTTCGGCGGGCCAGGTCGATCTTGAAGCGATTCATGGGGTGGGAGGTGTCGGCGGATTCCAGTTCGGCGGTGGCCGCGGCTTCGAAACTTGTTCGGCTGGCGGGCTTTCCGATCAGGGTGGATTCGGCTGTGCGGGCCCGCCAGGGTTTGGTGGCTACGCCGCCCAGACCTATGCGTACGTCGACCACCGTGCCGTCGGCGACGTCGAGGGCTACCGCGGCGGAGGTGAGGGCGAATTCGTAGGATTCGCGGTCGCGGACCTTGAGGTAGTGCGAATTGCGGGCGAACGGTAAGGGTGGCACGTCTACCCGGGTGATGAGTTCGTCGGCGGCGATCGGGTGCTCCACGTGGGGAGTGTCGCCGGGGACGGGGAAGAACTCGTCGAAGGGGATGCGGCGTTCGCCGCGTGGGCCCCAGACGGTGATGACGGCGTCCAGGGCGGTCAGTGGGATCGCGACGTCGGAGGGGTGGGTGGCGAAACAGTGCGGGCTGGTTCCGAGTATCGCGTGGCCGCGATGGATTCCCTCCAGCGCCGCGCAGCCGGAGCCGGGATCGCGTTTGTTGCACGCGAATTCGGGTTCGCGGAAGTAGGCGCAGCGCACCTTCTGCATGAGATTGCCGCCCATGGTCGCCATATTGCGCAGCTGGGCCGACGCGCCCTTCCACAGCGCGACAGTCAGGAACGGAAAACGTTCCAGCACACCGGGTTCGGCGGCGATCTCGCTCATCTTGGCCAGCGCGCCGATGCGCAGGCCGCCGTCGGCGGTGTGCTCGATACCGCGGAAGGGCAGCCAGGTGATGTCGACGACGTTGTCGGGGGCCATCGCGCCGATGCGCAACATATCCACCAGCGTCGTCCCGCCCGCGAGGAAGACGGTGTTGGGTCGGGCGGTGACGGTCGCGACGGCCTGGTCGGCGGTGTCCGGTCGCGCGTAGGAGATGGGTTTCACGGCGATTCCCCCTAACTATCCGTTCATCTCGTCGCGGGCGCGGCGGACCGCCTCGCGGATGTTCTGATACGCCGCGCAGCGGCAGATATTGCCGCTCATCCACTCGGCGATGTCCTCGTCGCGCTCGGCGTGGCCCTCCTCGATGCATTTGATCGCGGACATGATCTGGCCGGGTGTGCAGTAGCCGCACTGGAAACCGTCGCATTCGATGAAGGCGCGCTGCACCGGATGCAATTCGTCGCCGTCGGCGACGCCCTCGATCGTGGTGACCTCGCGGCCCTCGGCGCTCAGGGCCAGCGTCAGGCACGACAGCACCCGGCGGTCGTCGATCCACACCGTGCACGCACCGCAGCCGCCCTGATCGCAGCCCTTCTTCGTGCCGGTCAGCTGGAGTCGTTCGCGCAGGGCGTCGAGCAGGCTGGTGCGCGGCTCCACCACGGTGTAGTAGTCGCGGCCGTTGATGCGCAGCGTGATCATGGTCGGAGACGGACCCAGGAACTGCGCCGGTTCGGTCCCGGCCCGCTGCGCGGATTGATCGATGGTCATACTTCGCCCTCCTGCTCACCGATGTCGTTGCGACACACGGCGGGATATTGGTCGGGACTACGGAATGACTAGATCAGCAACATCCTAGCAACGTGACTGCGGGGCCGCAGGGCGACGGCCGCACTCGGGCGCTCGGATAGGCTCGGCAGGGCAAGTAGGCGTCGAATCAGGAGGCGGTCATCGACGAGCGGGCGAGTGGCGCGCGGATCATCGGCAGGATTCTGCCCGAGGGAGTGGCCGCGGCCGAGCTGCTGGACTATCCGGACGGGTTGAAGGCGCATCCGGGGGAGGAACACCTCATCGAGAAGGCCGTGGAGAAGCGGCGGCGAGACTTCATCGGAGCACGGCACTGCGCGCGGCTGGCACTCGAACAGTTGGGTGAGCCGCCGGTGGCCATCGGCAAGGGGGAGCGGGGCATGCCGTTGTTCCCGCGCGGCGTCGTGGGCAGCCTCACGCACTGCGCCGGATATCGGGCGGCCGCGCTCGCGCATCGGCTGCGGTGGCGTTCGATCGGCATCGACGCCGAACCGCACGACGCGCTGCCCGAGGGTGTGCTCGATTCGGTGAGCCTCGCGCCCGAGCGGGACTGGCTGTCCTCGGCCATTCCCTCGACCGGACTGCATCTGGACCGGCTGCTGTTCTGTGCGAAGGAGGCCACCTACAAGGCGTGGTTCCCATTGACGTTGCGCTGGCTGGGTTTCGAGGAGGCGCACATCACCTTCACCGTCGACGACAGCGGTTCCGGCGGCACGTTCCACAGCGAGCTGCTGGTGCCCGGGCACACCAATGACGGTGGCGCGCCGCTGAGTTCATTCGACGGGCGGTGGTTGATCAGCGACGGGCTGATCCTGACCGCGATCGTGACCGGCTGATGAGCCAGGCGCGCACGCCGCTGGTGGACGCCCTGGGCGGGCTGCTCGTCGTCGACAAGGACGGCGGCTGGACCAGCCACGATGTGGTGGCCCGGTGTCGGAAACTGTTGCAGACCAAGAAGATCGGCCACGCCGGAACGCTGGATCCGATGGCCACCGGCGTGCTGGTGCTGGGGGTGGAGCGGGCCACCAAGATGCTGGGCCTGCTCAGCCTCACCACCAAGGCGTACACGGCCACGATCCGGCTGGGACAGTCCACGGTCACCGACGACGCCGAGGGTGAGGTGCTCGCAACGAACGCCGCCGGACATCTGAGCGAGGCCGAGATCGCCTCGGGCGTGGCCGCATTGACCGGCGACATCCAGCAGGTACCCGCCACGGTGAGCGCCATCAAGGTCAATGGGGAGCGCGCCTATGCCCGAGCCCGGGCCGGTGAGGATGTCCGGCTGGCCGCCCGCCCGGTCACGGTGAGTCGCTTCGACGTGCTCGCACGCCGCGCTATCGACACCGACGCAACCACATTCGTGGACCTGGATGTCGAGGTCGAATGCTCCTCCGGCACCTACATCCGCGCCCTGGCCCGCGACCTCGGCGAAAGCCTCGGCGTGGGAGGCCATCTGACCGCCCTGCGCCGCACCCGGGTGGGCCCGTTCAGCCTCGAGCACGCCCGCACGCTGGATCAGCTGGCCGAAAACCCGAGCCTGAGCCTGGATATCGATACCGCCGCCCGCGTGGCCTTCCCGCACCGCGAAATCACCGAATCCGAGGCAGATTCCCTGCGCGACGGCCGCTGGCTCGACCCCGTCGGCATTCAGGGCGTCCACGCCGCGATCACCGCCGACGGCAAAACCATTGCGCTGCTGGAGGAAAAGGGCAAGCGCTCGTCGCCGGTATTCGTCGTGCGCCCACGCGGCCTGATCGACTGATCCCGCCTTGTCCCGGCGAAAAGCGTGCCGGGACAAGGAAGGGGATGGCGTGCCGGGGGTGTGGAACGGAAATGGCGTGCCGGGAGGAGCAAGGGAAAGGCGTGCCGGGAGGAGCAAGGGAAAGGCGTGCCGGGAGGAGCAAGGGAAAGGCGTGCCGGGAGGAGCAAGGGAAAGGCGTGCCGGGACAGGGAAGGGGATGGCGTGCCGGGGTGTGGGGTGGTCAGGGTCTGGCGCGCAGGCGGGTTACTGCGTCGTGCATGTGGTCGATGAGGAGTTTGCGGGCTCGGGTTGGTGTGCCGGAGCCGATTGCCTCGCGCAGTTCGGCGTGTTCCTGGACCTGGATGCCGACGTCGGCGTAGGTGGTCTCCAATGCGCCGAGGCACATGCGGGTTTCGATGAACAGGGTGCGCGCGGCGCGGATGAGGCGGGGGCTGCCCGCGCTGTGCACCAGGGCCTCGTGGAAGGACTGGTCGGCGTCGGAGACGCCGGTCGGGTCTCCGGATTCGGCGCTGGCGCGCATGGCGGTGACGCTGGGTTCCAGTGCCAGGTAGGCGATTTCGCGGCGGCCGTCGAGGATCAGCTCCAGGGCGCCGCCCTCGATGGCGGTGCGGGCCCGGTAGACGTCGACGACGTCGTCGAGGGTCAGTTCGATGACGAAGATGCCGCGATGGCGGATGCTGTGCAGCAGTCCCTCGGAGACCAGCCGCTGCATGGCCTCGCGGACGGGACCGCGCGAGACGTCGAACTGCGCGGCCAGATCCGCCTCGACCAGCTGCGCGCCCGGGGCCAGCGCGCCGCGCGTGATCGCCGTGCGCAGCCGGTCGGCGATCATCTCCGCCGTCGATTGCCGGTTCACCGGCTCGAATTCAATGACCGACATGGCTCAGCCTTTCCGCGAACAGCCTGCCGAGGGCGGGCGAGATCGGCTCGCCGCCGGACGGATAACCGGCCAGCCGGATTCCTTCCCAGATGGTGACCTGATTCGCGGTGAGCACCGGTTTGCCCAGCGCCGCTTCGAGTTCCGGGAGCACCGCCACGGTGTGCATGGCGGTATCGGGGATCAGCAGCGCCTCGGCATCGCGATGATCGTTCGCGAGGGCCAGCTCACGCACCCGGTCCGGGGTGAGCGTGCCGACCTCGGCCGCGGTATCGATTCCCGCGCTCGACATTGATACAACCCGGATGCCCTCGTGGGCAAGGAACTCGACGAACAGCGTGGCGACCTCGTCGGGATAGCTGGCGCAGACCGCGACCGAACTCACCCCCAGCGCCCGCGCGGCGTGGACGAACGCGAAGCTGGTGCTCGACGCCGCGACCCCGGCCGCCTCGGCCAGCCCGCGCACCTGTTCGCGCGCGCCGTCGGGACCGAAGACGAAACTGCCCGAGGTACACGCCCATACGACCGCGCTCGGCTCATAGGGCGCCAGCAGCTGTGCGCCGTGACGCAGCTTGTCCGGACTGCCCAGATCCAGCAGTTCGGGTACGGCGTGCAGATCGGTGCCGTAGATGTGGGCGACCCGCAGCCGCGCGCCCAGCAGCAGCGCCGCGCGCGGGTAGTCGTCCTCGGCCGCGTGGTCGGGGTAGATGAATCCGATCGTCGGTGTCCGCATACTCGCTTCCTTCAAAAGACGTCCCTGAGCCATTTACCGGGGCCCATCATGGGCAGTTTCATCCGACCCAGACAGGCCCACATGGTGAGCTGGTTCGCCGTGAGAACCGGCTTGCCGAGGGCCTGTTCGAGCGGGTCGATCAGGTCGTAGGTCGGCAGATTCGTACAGCTGACGAAGATCGCCTCCGAATCGGGATCGTCGGCGTTGAGGATGCGCTCGGCGATGGTTCGGTAGCTGACCTTCCAGATGCCGCCGCCCAGGCCGAGGTGATCGGAGCGGATCACCGTGCAGCCGACCTCGGCGAGGAATTCGTGCAGCTTGCCGGTGAGGATCGCGTCATAGGGCGTGATCACCGACAGCCGGGTCAGATCCAGGGCGCGAATCGCCTCGACCAGCGCGCCGGAGGTGGTGATCGCGTCCAGGGCTCCGGCCTGACGGATGGTGTCGCACAGCGACTTCTCGTATTCGAGCCCCTTGATGAAGCTGCCCGAGGTGCACAGATAGGCGATGACCTCCGGGTCGACATGCAGCACATTGCGGGTGGCCGCGGTGAGATGTGTTGCGTCGGAGACCAATTCGGCCATCTCCACGGAAACCGGCACCGGTTCGTAGGGCGTGCGCGCCAGGTGCAGACTCACCTCGAGCGGTGCCCAACGCCACAATTCCCGCTCGAGCGCCAGGTCGAAAGGGGCGATGATGCCGATTCCCCGTTGAGCGACCGGGCCGTCGATATCGGGAAAGTTCAGTTCCACGAGGGCCCCTCTCGCGTTCAGCCGGGTTTTCCTCCGCACACGATCGGATTGTTGACAATCATACGAGGCGTTCATAATGTGTCAATGTGGTTGAGGGCCCTTTCGTCACCGTTCTGCACGATGGCGCCCGGCCCGATGCGGAGCTCATGCGCCCGGTGGCCGAGTGCGCCACGGTGCGCTATGCCGAGGGCGATGAGCTGACCGCGGCGTTGCGCGGGGCCGACGTGCTGTTCGTCTACGACTTCATGAGTACCGCCGTGCCCGGCGCCTGGCATGCCGCCGATCGGGTGCGCTGGGTGCATGTCGGCGCGACCGGGGTCGATGTGGTGATGTTCGACGACCTCGTCCGAAGCGATGTGGTCGTCACCAATACCCGCGGACTGTTCGACGCGCCCATCGCCGAATACGTCCTGGGGCAGATCCTAAACTTCGCCAAGGATCTGCCCGAATCGCTGCGCCTGCAGCAGCAACACATCTGGCGGCATCGCGAATCCGAACGGGTCGCGGGCGCCTCCGCGTTGATCGTGGGCACCGGATCGATCGGCCGGGCCATCGCCCGGTTGCTGCGCGCGGCCGGGATGCGGGTGCGTGGACTCGGCCGGACCGCGCGCGCCGAGGATCCCGATTTCGGCGTGGTCGGCACCGATCTGTTCGCCGAACTGCCATCCGCGGACTACGTGATCGCGGTCGCGCCGCTGACGCCGCGGACCCGGCATCTGTTCGACGCCCGGGCGTTCGCGGCGATGAAATCACATGCCCGTTTCATCAACGTCGGTCGCGGGGAACTAGTAGTGACAGACGATCTCGTCGCCGCGCTGCGCGCCGGTGCGCTGGCCGGCGCGGCGCTCGATGTCGTCGATCCCGAACCGCTGCCCGCGGGGCACGCACTCTGGGATCTGCCGAATGTCCATATCACCCCACACAATTCCGGCGACTTCCGCGGTTGGCGCAAGGAGATCGTCACCGCGTTCGCGGACAACTTCCGGAAGTGGATCGATGGCCGGCCACTGGACAATGTGGTCGACAAGCGGCTGGGTTACGTACCCGGCTGAAGGGAGTCAGTTATGGCCCACCCCGATATCGAGACCCCCACCTCCCCGGCGGAGATGACCGCGGTCGAACTGGTCACCGCCTACTCCGCGGGTGCGCTGTCGCCGGTGGAGGCGACCCGCTCGGTGCTCGACGCGATCGCCGAGCGCGACGGTGAGGTGAACGCGTTCTGCCTGGTCGATCCCGATCGGGCGCTGGTGCAGGCCAAGGAGTCCGAGGCGCGCTGGCATTCCGGACATGTGCGCGGCCTGCTGGACGGGGTGCCGATCTCGATCAAGGACATCTTCCTGACCGAGGGCTGGCCCACCCGGCGCGGCTCGACCTCCATCGAGGCCGATGTGCCGTGGCCGGTGGACAGTCCGGTGAGCGCGCGGCTGCGCGAGGACGGCATGGTGTTCGTCGGCAAGACGACCACCCCGGAACTGGCCTGGAAGGCCGTCACCGACAGCCCGCTGACCGGCATCACCCGCAATCCGGTCGATCCGTCGAAGACCTGCGGCGGTTCCTCCGGCGGCAGCGCCGCGGCGGTCGCGGCGGGGATGGGTCCGGTGTCGGTGGGCACCGATGGCGGTGGCAGCGTGCGGATTCCGGCCTCGTTCTGCGGCATCGTCGGCTTCAAGCCGACCCACGGGCGCATTCCGCTGTATCCGGCCAGCCCGTTCGGACCGCTGGCCCACGCCGGACCGATGACCCGCACGGTCGAGGACGCCGCGCTGCTGATGGATATCCTCTCGCTGCCCGATCCGCGGGATCCGACCGCGCTAGCGCCGACGCTGACCACCTTCCGCGGACAGCTGCAGCGCGATGTGCGGGGTGCGACGGTCGCGTACTCGGCCACACTCGGTTTCGCCGAGGTGGATCCGGAGGTGGCCGGGGTCGTCGACGCGGCGGTGCGTCGACTCGACGAGGCGGGCCTGCGGGTGCTGGCCGCCGATCCCGGATTCACCGATCCGCTGGACGCGTTCGAGAAGCTGTGGGCGGCGGGCGCGGCGACCATGCTGTCGAAATTCCCCGCGGGCACCCGGGATCGGGTCGATCCGGGACTGGGCGAGTGCTGGGATCGCGGCGAAACCATCGGCGCGGTCGACTATCTCGACGCCCGGGCCGTCGCGGCCGAGATCGGCATCGTGATGGGCGCCTTCCACACCGCCTACGACGTCCTGATCACCCCGACCATGCCGATCGCCGCCTTCGAGGCGGGCCACGACGTGCCGCCGGGCAGCGAGCTGCGCAGCTGGCCGCAGTGGACGCCGTTCACCTATCCGTTCAATCTGACCCAGCAGCCCGCGATCAGCATTCCGGTCGGTGTCACAGCCGCCGGGCTGCCGGTGGGCATGCAGATCGTGGGCCCGCGTCATTCCGACGATCTGGTGCTCGCCCTGGCGCGCTTCGCGGAACTCGTTCTGGCGGAATGAGCTTCGCCGGTCAGGTGGTGTGCAGGGCGAACGGGTGCACCACCTGATCGTAGGTCCAGCGCTGACCGTCGCCGCCGATGCAGCTCTGGGCGCGGCCGTTGCGCTTGGCCGCCAGCAGCGCGGCGTCGGCCGCCAGCAGCAGACCCTCGAGCCGCGGATCCGCGTCGCGGGTGGCCAGGCCCACCGATACCGACAGTCCGGTCAGGGTGGTCTCACCGTCGCGGGCGCTGACCGTGCGCAGCCGTGCGGCGTTGAGTTGCACATTGAGGCTGCGGGCCACCGCGAGCGCGTCGTCGGTGGCGGTTCCGGGCATCAGCACCAGGAATTCGTCGCCGCCGTAGCGGGCCACCAGATCGGTGCGCCGGGTGACCGAGCGCAGGATGCCCGCGACTTGGCGTAAGGCATTGTCCCCGGCCAGATGTCCGTGTTCGTCGTTGATCAGCTTGAACCGGTCGAGATCGGCGATGAGCAGCGTGATCGGCTCGCGTTGGGTGGTCGCCTCGGCCAACGCGCGGTCGGCGTGGTGATGCCAGGTGCGGCGGTCGAGCAGTCCGGTGAGCCAGTCCAGCCCCTGATGTCCGATGGGCGTGCCGCAGTTCGGGCAGCTCTGACATTCGGTATAGGTCTTCGCGCCACCGCGATCTCCCCCCGGGTGACGCGCGCGGCGGCCGCGAAATATCCCCAGAAACACGGCAGTTCCCCCTTCCTCCTTGCTGAGCGCGACCCACAGATGTCCAGACCGTAAATTTCCGAGCACCATTCGTCCACGTGCGGACTGCACACCCGACGCTCGTCGAACGAGCGGCTGGCACAAACGGAGTAATGCGGACGAACCATCCCGCCCCCGTCCCGTGCGAATTGCACACCCGCGCGGCGTCATCCGTGCCGATCGCACACGACGAGGCAGCCCGAACCTTAGTAACATGCGAATCCCGCTACGCTACAACGGAAATCAGGGGGATCACCGATGACCGCTGCCCCGGTCGGGCACGACGACTACGCATTGTCCCGCGTCCCACAGGCCGCGCGCTACCCATGGTGGTCGGTGGCGACCCAGCGCTTCGGTCAGATCTCGGGCCTGAGTCAGTTCCTGCTCGGCGCGACGCTGGGCTTCGGATTGCCGTTCTGGCAGGCGTTTCTGGCGTTCACGCTGGGAGCCGTTGTGCTGGAGCTGGTTTCCATCGCGGTCGGCATCATCGGTCAGCGTGAGGGGCTGTCCACCTCGGTGCTCAGCCGCTGGACCGGCTTCGGTCAGGGCGGTGCGGCCGTGGTGGCGCTGGTCATCGGATTCAGCGCCACCGGCTGGTTCGGGGTGCAGTCGCAGCTGGCGGGCAAGAGTCTGGCCAAAATTCTCGGCGGGCTGCCGGTATGGGGCTGGTCGATGCTGTTCGGCCTGCTGGTGACGCTGATCGTGACCTACGGCTTCCGCTGGATGGCCTGGACCGCCTACATCACCGTACCGGCGTTTCTGATCATGGCCGGTGTCTCGGTGGTGATCGAACTGCGCCGCCACGATCTGGGTGGGTTGCTGACCGACGCCGCGCCCGGACCGCATCTGACCCTGGTGCAGGCGGTCACGCTGGTGGCCGGGCAGTTCATGGTCGGCGCGGTGATCACCCCCGACATGACCCGGTTCAATCGCTCGCCGATGGATGTGGTCAAGCAGACGGTGGTCGGAATCACCTTGGGGGAGTGGGTGATCGGCTCGGTCGGTGTGCTGCTGGCCCACGCCCTGCACAGCAAAGACATCGCTACCATTGTCACCTCGTCGGTCGGCTGGGTGGGCGTGCTGGTCATCGTGGTCGCCGCGCTCAAGGTCAACGACTGGAATCTCTACGTATCCTCGCTGGGGCTGGCCAATTTCGTGAAGACGGTCTTCGGCGTCCAGGTGCACCGCGCGTGGGTGTCGATCGTGGTCGGTGTGGTGGGCAGTGCGCTGGGTGCGGCCGGGATCCTGTCCCGGTATACCGATTTCCTGAATCTGCTCGCCGTGGCGTTCCCGCCGATTCCGGCGATCATGGTGGCGGAGTACTACGTGGCGCGGCGCTGGCGCGGACAGCTCACCGCGGCCGGGACCGCGCTGCCCGCGACCTCGCCGATGTGGGTGCCCGCCACGCTGGTGATCTGGTTGCTGGCCGCGCTGTTCGGCAAGTACGTGAAATTCGGTCTGCCCAGCGTGAACGCGCTGATCGCCGCGTTCGTCCTCTACCTCGTGGCCGACCGGATCGGTTTGCTGCGCGGCTTCGGCAGCCACGCCACCGCCCCGGAAGCGACCAATACCGCTCCGCAGCAAAGGGTTTGACACCTCGATAAATCGACCGCGCGGTGTCGCCTCCCGTAGGCTGACCGCATGCGCATTGGCATCGACGTCGGCGGGACCAACACCGACGCGGTCCTGATGGACGATGCGGAGGTTGTGGCCACAGTCAAGACGCCGACCACCGAGGATGTCACGTCCGGAATCATGACCGCGCTTCGTGAACTCGAGAGCAGATCCGGTGTGGACCCGGCCGAGGTGCGGGCGGTGATGATCGGCACCACGCACTTCATCAACGCGCTGGTGGAGGCGAATCGGCTCGCCCCGACGGCCGCGCTGCGCCTGGGCTTACCCGCGACCGCGGCATTGCCGCCGATGGTGGATTGGCCGCAGTCGCTGGTCCAGGCGGTGGCCGGGCGGCCGTATCTGTGCCACGGCGGCTTCGAATACGACGGTCAGACCATCTCGGATCTGGACGAGAACGAAATCCGTTCGGCCGCACGCGACATGCTCGAGCGCGGTGTGCGCAGCGTGGCCGTCTCCTCGGTGTTCTCGCCGGTCAGCGCCGAACACGAGACGCGGGCGGCGCAGATCATCGCCGCCGAGGCGCCGGGGCTGATGATCAGCCTGTCGCATCAGATCGGCCGGCTCGGGCTGCTACAGCGGGAGAACGCGACGATCATCAATGCCGCGCTGGTGGAGATGGCGGCCCAGATCGTGGACGGGCTCGCGGTCGCGGTGCGCGGCGCGGGGGTGGTCGCGCCGCTGTATCTGAGCCAGAACGACGGCACCCTGATGGAGATCCACTACGCCAGAAAGTATCCCGTCGCGACCTTCGCCTCCGGTCCGACCAATTCGATGCGCGGCGCGGCGTTCCTGTCCGGACTGGGCGACTGCGTGGTGGTCGACGTGGGCGGCACCACCACCGATGTCGGTGTGCTGCAACGCGGTTTCCCGCGCGAGGCCGCGACCGAGGTGGTCGTCGCCGGGGTGCGCACCAACTTCCGGATGCCCGATGTGATCTCCATCGGTCTGGGCGGCGGCTCGCTGGTGCGCGAAAACCCTTCCCTGGGTATCGAAGTCGGACCCGACAGCGTGGGCTACCGGCTCACCGACACCGCGCTGGTATTCGGCGGTGACACGCTCACCGCGACCGATATCGGGGTGGCCGCGGGCGTACTCGATATCGGCGATGCCAGCCGGGTTCGGCATCTGTCCGGCGATTTCGTCAAGCGGGCGCTGGGCACGATCGAGGGCAAGATCAGCCAGGTCATCGATCGCATGCGGACCTCGCGGGAGCTGCCGCCGGTCGTCGTGGTCGGCGGCGGTGAGTTTTTGGTGCCCGATTCCCTCGACGGCGTCGCCGGGGTGCATCGCATCGAGCATTTCGCGGTCGCGAATGCGATCGGCGCGGCCATCGCGCAGATCGGCGGCGAGGTCGACCGCATCTATCCGCTCGAACCCGGGCGGCGTGAGGCGGTGCTCGACGCCGCCAAACAGGAGGCCGTCGACCGCGCGGTCGCCGGCGGCGCCGATCCCGATCGCGTGGAGATCGTCGATGTCGACGAGGTGCCCATCGCCTATCTGCCCGGCAACGCCACCCGCATCAGGGTCAAGGCGGTCGGCGATCTACTGCTGACGAGTCGCCGTGGGTCGTGAACTACGCGCCGAGGATCTGCCCGACCTCGCCCGGGGCGCCGCGCTGCTGGGAACGGGTGGCGGGGGCGATCCCTATCTGGGCCGAATGCTGGTGCAGCAGGAGTATCTTCGCGGGCGCACCGTCGAGTTGATAGATCCGGAGGAGATCGCCGCCGACGCCCTGGTGATCCCGACCGCCGGAATGGGCGCGCCGACCGTGCGGATCGAGAAACTGCCGCGCGGCACCGAGGCGGCCCTGGCCCTGCGGACGCTGGAACATCATCTCGGTCGCCGCGCCGACGCGACCATGCCGATCGAATGCGGCGGCTCCAATTCGATGGTGCCGCTGCTGGTCGGAGCCCAGCTGGGCCTGCCGGTCGTGGACGCCGACGGTATGGGCCGGGCCTTCCCGGAACTGCAGATGCTGACCTTCGGCATCTACGGAATCGTGGGTTCGCCCATGGCATTCAGCGGCGCGCACGACGAACACGGCATCCTCGACACCGGCGCGGACAATGTGCGCCTGGAACGGCTCGCGCGCAGTATGACCGTGCAGCTGGGCGGGACGGCCAATATCGCGCACTACTCCATGACCGGTGCGGATGTGCGGCGCACCGCGATTCGCAACACCCTCACGCTGTCGCTGCGGGTGGGGCGGTGCCTGCGCGAAAGCCGCGACAGCCACCGCGATCCGCTGCAGGCGCTGACCGCGCTGTTCAAGGAGACCAATTACGGCTATGCCGCACCGGTTTTCACCGGCCGGATCGTCGATGTGGAGCGCCGCACGGTCGGCGGCTTCGCGCGCGGGCGGGCGCTGATCAAATCGTTCGCCGACGAGTCGGTGCTCGAATTGTCCTTCCAGAACGAACATCTGATCGCCCGCGTCGACGGTCGGGTGCGGGTGATGGTGCCGGACCTGATCACGGTGCTGGGTGCGGAGACCGCCGAACCGATCACCACCGAGGCATTGCGATTCGGTCAGCGCGTGACGGTATTCGCCATCGCCGCGCCGCCGATCATGCGCACGCCCGAGGCCCTGGCCGTATTCGGTCCGCGCGCATTCGGTTTCGAGATGGACTTCACCCCCGTCGAGGAACTGGCATGAGCGAAGCCAGCCTCGGCGCGCGGGATGTGGATTGTCTGCAACGCGGGGCGAGTCTGCTCGGATCCGGCGGCGGGGGTGACGCGCATCTGAGCGCGCTGTGGCTGAGTCAGGAACTGGCCGACGGCCGCGAGGTTCGGCTGATCGATATCGACGCCCTCGAGCAGGGGTGGGTGCTGATGATGTGCGCCTTCGGCTCGACCGCGTCGGTCGCCATCGAAAAGCTGCCCTCCGGAGACGAATTGCGGCGCTGTGTCGGGACCGCCGAACGTCAGCTCGGTGTCGAGGTCGATGCCATCGGCGTGGTGGAGGTCGGCGGCAGTAATGCGCTGATGCCGTTCATCGCCGCCGCGCAGACCGGTAAACCCGTGGTGGACGCCGATCTGATGGGTCGCGCGTTCTCGCGCCTGGACCAGACCGTGGTCGCCGCGGGCGAACTCACCGGCACCTGGGTGACCGCCGAGGCGGGCGGCGCGGCCGTGGTCGTCGACGGCGTGGACGCCCGCACGGCCGAACGCGTGATGCGCGGCGCGCTCACCGGATTGGGCGGCTGGGCGGTGCTGGCGTATCCGCCGATCGCGGCGTCGATCTATCGCCGAGTGGCCTTGCCGGGCACGGTGAGTGACGCGCTCGAGCTGGGGCGTCGTCACGAGGCCGGAATCGAGGCCGGGGACGACGGTATCGCGCTGGCCGCCCGGCTCGGTGGCGATCATCTCGGTCAGGGCACGGTCCTCGAGGTCTATCGCTACGAGGGCAATGGATTCGCCCGCGGCAGTGTCGCGGTGCGCACCGCGGACGGTCGGCGCGTGCTGCGGGTGGAGATGCAGAACGAATATTCGATGGTGTTGCGCGACGGCGAGGTGGTGGCCACGACCCCGGACGTGATCTGCCTGCTCGATGTGCACAGCAAGCGGCCGATCCAGACCGGCCAGGTGCGGCGTGGACACGAGGTGGCGATCCTGACCCTGCCGGTTCCGGGCCGGCTCTGGCAACCGGATGTGCTGCCGCGCCTGGGCCCGCGGGCGCACGGTGTGGAGGCGGATCCGGTGCGGACCCATGCGGATCAGCGGAGGAGGCTCACGCGGTGAAGGCAACATCCGGTTCGGTGTCGTTGCGTCAACTCGTGGCCCACCCGGTACTCGACGGCGCCCGCATCGTCGGCGGTCCGGTCGTGGCCATCCCGGTGCGCCGGGTGCATGTGCGGGCCGGGGTCGACGCCTCCGGTCTGGGCGAGGGCGATCTGATAGTGGTAGCGGGACTGGTGGATTCGACCGGTTGGCAGGTGGAGGCCGGTATCCGCCGGTGCGCGCTGGCCGGTGTCGCCGGTCTGGTGCTGCCGGGCGGGTCGCGCGGACCGCTGGCCACCAGCGTGCTGCTCGCCGAGCGGCTGGGCCTGCCGCTGGTGCTGCTGCCCGAACCCGCCAGTCCGCACGAGGTGGCATTGCGTCTGGCCCAATTGGTTTCGACGCCGGAGGTGGTGCGGTCCGAACACGTGCTGGGTTTCCTGCGCCGCATCCACGGCCGGGCCGACAGTCTCGGCTCGGTGGTCAAGGCCGCCGCCGAGGTGTTGCAGGCCCCGGTCAGCGCGCTCAGCCCGGACGGTGACCTCGTACACGGCGATCACTCGCCCGCGGAGTTCCGCCGCGATCTGGCGCTGCCGCAGGTCGTGGTCGAGGGTGAGCTCACCTTCGTGATCCATCCCGTCAGCACCGGTTCCGCGCCGCTGTGGATGGCCGCCGCACTGCCGCGTCCGGCCCCGGCGCTGGTCGAAATCGCCCAGGCGGTGCTGGCCACCGCGGAGCCGTGGGTGCTGGCGTGGCTGGCGACCCAGCGCCTGGACGCTGAACGCGATGCGCGCGTGCGCACCACGCTGCTGTCGGATCTGCTGCGGCTGCGCGAGGAGGCGGGTCCGGTGCCCCGGCATCGGGCCGCGATTCTGGGCTGGCGGCTGGACGGCTGGCATATGGGGATCTACATGCGCCGACTCAACGAATCGCCGTACGACAACCTCGGCGATCGCGACGAGATCCTGCGCGCGCTCGAGGACAGCGGGATCAGCGGTCCGCTGGTGGAACAGTCCGACGGCTGGGTCGCCTGGCACACCACCAAGGACGAACCCGCACCGCAGGAGGTGAACTCGGTGCTGGGCGCGGTGCGAAGGGCGTTGGTGCGCCTGGGATCTCGCATCGAGCTCGCCGCGGGCGTCGGGCGCGGACATCCCGGTATCGGCGGGCTCGGGCGCACGGTCGACGAGGCGCGCGAGGCGGCGCTGTCGATCGATCCGTCCACCGTGGAGGTCACCCCGGATACCGGAACCCGGGTCGCGCACATCGATACGCTCGGGGTGGGCCGACTGGTCCGCGCCTGGACCCGATCCCGGCCCGCCCGCGCGCTGGCCAGCACCCTGCTCGCCCCGCTCGCCGATCAGGAGCTGCTGATGACCACGCTGGACGCCTACCTGGAGAACGAGTCCTCGGTGGTGGCCACGGCCGCGGCGCTGGGACTGCACCGCAATACCGTGGCCGACCGCGTGGCCCGGACCCAGCGCCTGCTCGGGGTCAATCTGCGCGATCCGGAGGATCGGCTGGCGGTGGAATTGGCCTGTCGTACGCTGCGACCGAAAGTTCGCCGCAATCAACAGGATTCGATCGCCTGAACCGTCACTCCGCCCGGGCGAAGCGCAGCGTTTCCCCCTCCACTCCGCGCAGCCACAGGTTGTTGCACGCCGCGGCGAGTTCGGGCAGGCCGTCCTCGATGGTGGCGAAGACATTGCCGGGGACCCAGCCCATATCGCCGTTGATGAGCAGGTTGTTGCGGCCGTAGAACAGGGCCAGATCGGTCGCGCCCTGTGCCTGATGGGCCGTGGAACCGGCCTCGTAGCCGTAGGCGGGGTTGCCGATCTCCCACGGTTCGAAGTCGAACAGGCAGACATCGCCGGGAATCGGTGTGACCGTGGGGTTTTCGCGATGCGGGGCGGCGGTGATGCGCGGGACGAGGGTGTAGACCTCGTTGCGGGCGTATTTGGCGTGGAAGGCGTCGTTCTCCTGGGGCAGCGCGTCCCAGACCGCATCGCAGGTATGCGGCGCCTCGTCGTCGAGCAGGCGGGCGCGGCAGCTCACGCCCGCCTTGGTGAGGGTGATCGTGAGGTAGCGAGGCATCGGAAGCTCCTGTCTCGGGTCACAATTCGTCGAGGACGGCGGACCAGATGGTCAGCGCCTCCTCGATCTGGTCGGCGGTGACGATCAGCGGGGGGATCATGCGAACCACATTCATATGGGCGCCGCAGGTGAGCAGCAGCATGCCCTTGTCCACCGCCAGCCTCTGGGCGGCCGCCGCGGTCGCGGTATCGGGTTCGCCGGTGGCCGTGGTGAATTCGGCCCCGACGAGCAGGCCCAGGCCGCGTACATCGCCGATCGCCTTGGTGGCGCGGTCGCGCACCCCGGCCAGCAGCTGGCGACCGCGCTCGGCGGCATTGTCGACCAGACCCTCGGATTCGATGACCTCGAGCGTCGCGAGCGCGGCGGCGCAGGCGACGGCATTGCCGCCGTAGGTGCCGCCCTGCGAACCCGGCCACGCCTTTGCCATCAGCTCCCGCGGGGCGGCGATGCCCGAGATCGGGAAGCCGCTCGCCAGGCCCTTGGCGATCGTGACGACATCCGGCCGCACGTCGAAATGCTGATGGCCGAAGAACTTTCCGGTGCGCCCGAAGCCGGTCTGGATCTCGTCGAAGACCAGCAGGATGCCGTGCCGGTCGGCGCGTTCGCGCAGACCCTGGAAGAAGCGGGTGTTGCCGGGGATGTAGCCGCCCTCGCCGAGTACGGGCTCGACGATGAACGCCGCGGTCTCCGCGGGCGAGGTGAGCGTGGTGAGCAGGTAATCCAGTTCGCGCAGCGCGAAATCGGTGGCCTGCTCCTCGCTCCAGCCGTAGCGGTAGGCGGTCGGGAAGGGTGCGACGTGCACACCGGCCATCAGCGGGCTGAACCCGGCCGAGAATCGGGTACCCGAGGTCGTCATGGTCGCCGCCGCGACCGTGCGGCCGTGGAAACCACCGTGGAACACCACGACATTCGGCCGTCCGGTGGCCTGGCGCACCAGTCGCAGCGCGGCCTCCACCGCCTCGCTGCCGGAGTTGGCGAAGAACAGCGAATCCAGCCCCGCGGGCAGGACCGTGCCGAGGCGTTCGACGAGTTCGAGCATCGGTTTGTGCATGACGGTCGTGTACTGACCGTGAATCAGGCTGCCTACCTGGGCGCGCGCCGCCTCGACCACCTTCGGATGGCAGTGACCGGTGCTGGTGACGCCGATACCGGCGGTGAAGTCGAGATATCGACGACCGTCGGTGGCGTGGAGATAGCAGCCCTCGCCGTACTCGACGGTGATCGGAGTGGCCTGCTTGAGAACGGGGGAAAGTGCCGTCATGGTGTACCGCCTCCCGGGCACCCGAGGATTGTCTATTGTCGGATTGTCGACAATATGCATAACATGGCGAGCAGGGTCGCAGCAATGGTGAGGAGCGCGCGGTGACGCAGACCGACACGAGCCTGAATCGGCTCGAACAGACCGCCATCGACAGTGTGCCGGCCGGGTTGTACATCGGCGGCGAGTGGCGCGAGACCGCGACGACCATGCCGGTCCTGGATCCGGCGACCGGACAGGTGCTGTGCCGGGTCGCCGACGCCGGGCCCGCCGACGGTCTCGCCGCACTCGCCGCCGCGGCGGACGCGCAGCGCGACTGGGCCCGCACCTCGCCGCGCGAACGCGGCGACATCCTCATGCGCGCCCATCGCGCGCTGCTCGAGGATGTGGACCGGCTGGCGCTGATCGCGACCCTCGAGATGGGTAAGCCGCTGGCCGAGGCGCGCGGTGAGATCGCCTATGCCGCAGAGTTCTTTCGCTGGTTCGCCGAGGAGGCGGTGCGGCTGGACGGCGGCTATATGCCCGCGCCCGGCGGTAATTCGCGCTTCCTGGTGGCCCGGCAGCCGGTGGGGCCGAGCCTGCTCATCACGCCCTGGAACTTCCCGATGGCCATGGCCACCCGCAAGATCGGCCCGGCGCTGGCCGCGGGCTGCACCTGCGTGGTCAAACCCGCCGAGCAGACGCCGCTGTGCACCCTCGCGCTCGCGCGGATCCTGCACGAATCCGGGGTGCCCGCGGGTGTGGTGAACGTCGTCACCACCTCCGATCCGGGCGCGCTGATGACGCCGATGATTCTCGACGAGCGTTCGCGCAAGCTGTCGTTCACCGGATCCACGGCGGTGGGTAAGAAGCTGCTGGAACAGTGCGCGCGCACCGTCATGCGGACCTCGATGGAACTCGGCGGCAACGCCCCGTTCATCGTGTTCGACGACGCGGATCTGGACGCGGCGATCGAGGGGGCGCTGGCGGCGAAGATGCGCAATATCGGGCAGGCGTGTACCGCGGCGAATCGAATCTTCGTGCAGCGCGCGGTGATCGACGAATTCGCCCGGCGGCTGGCCGAGCGGATGGCGGCGCTGCCGATGGGGCGCGGCACCGAGGCCGATGTGGTGGTCGGCCCGCTGATCGACGGCGACGCGGTGGCGAAGGTGACCGAACTGGTGGCCGACGCGCGGGAGCGCGGGGCGCGGGTGCTGACCGGTGGCGAATCCGTCGACGGCCCCGGAAACTTCTATCCCGCAACGGTTCTGGTGGATGTGCCCGATTCCGCCCGGATGTGCCACACCGAGATCTTCGGTCCCGTGGCGGCGCTGACGCCGTTCGATACCGAGGACGAGGTCGTCACCCGCGCCAACGACACCCCTTACGGCCTGGTCGGTTATGTGTACACCGAGGGGCTGCGGCGCGGCCTGCGGGTGTGCGAGGCGCTCGAATCCGGCATGGTCGGACTGAATCAGGGCGTGGTGTCCAATCCGGCCGCGCCGTTCGGCGGGGTGAAGGAGTCCGGACTCGGTCGTGAGGGCGGATTGGTCGGTATTGATGAATTCCTGGAGCTAAAGTACATCGGAGTAGCACTGTGACCTATTCGATCGCGACGATTCCCGGCGACGGTATCGGGGTGGATGTGACCGCGGAGGCGGTCAAGGTGCTCGACGCGGTACTGCCGGATATCGCCTGGACCGAATTCGACTGGTCCTGTGAGCAGTATCTGCGTACCGGCGCGATGATGCCGCCGGACGGCGCGCGGCGACTGGCCGGATTCGACGCGATCCTGCTGGGGGCGGTGGGCTTTCCCGGCGTTGCGGACCATATCTCGCTGTGGGGCTTGCTGATTCCGCTGCGGCGCGCCTTCGGTCAGTATGTGAATCTGCGGCCGGTGCGGCTGCTGCCCGGCACCCGTTCGGCGCTGAGCGACCGCACCGCCGAGGATCTGGACATTCTGATCGTGCGGGAGAATTCCGAGGGCGAGTACTCCGAGATCGGCGGTATCCACAATCCCGGCCGCCCCGAGGAATTCGTGCTGCAGGAATCGGTGTTCACCCGCGTCGGCTGCGAGCGCATCATCCGCTACGCCTTCGAGCGGGCCCGAGAGCGCGACGGCAGGCTGTGCTCGGCGACGAAATCGAACGGGCTCATTCACTCGATGCCGTACTGGGACAGCGTTTTCGAGCGCATTGCCGCCGAGTATCCGGACGTGACCACACGCCAGATGCATGTCGACGCTTTGGCCGCAGAGATTGTCCTGCATCCCGATCGGCTCGATGTGATCGTCGGCTCGAATCTGTTCGGCGACATCCTCTCCGATCTGGCGGCGGCGGTCACGGGCGGACTGGGCCTCGCGCCCTCGGGCAATATCAATCCGAACCGCGACGCACCCTCGATGTTCGAGGCGGTGCACGGCAGCGCACCGGATATCGCGGGGCAGGGCATCGCCAACCCGGCCGCCCAAATCCTGGCGGGCGCGATGTTGTTGGAGCATCTGGGGGAGCGTACGGCCGCAGCCGCAGTGGATCGGGCGGTGTGCGAGGTACTCGCCGAAGGTGTGATCCGCACCCCGGATCTCGGCGGCACGAGCGCCACGACGGAGGTCGGCACGGCGATCGCCAAGCGGGCTGCCGACATCATGGGCGGCTGACTAACCAGTCCGTATCGCGAGTGCCTTGCGGATAAGTCTGCGTGCTGAATCGCCGGTTACCGACTGTCCGGCCAGCGTATCGAATGCGCGGCCGTACAACGCGATCTCTCGTGGTTGCGTAATCGTCAGTTTCGCAGTGCTACCTTCTTCGGTGACCAGTCGGTTGTCGTACATGACAAAATTGTTGAACAACACCCGCGCTGCCGCAGTCGCGGGGATCACCCCAAAAGCCACCCGAGGCAGGCTTCCGGCCGACAACAATCGGTCGAGCTGGCCGATCATGATCTCGTCGTTTCCTACTGTGGTGTAGAGCGCTTGTTCTCCGATCAGGGCTGAGATGCCTGCGCCATTCGATGTATGCGCTGTCGATACTGTGCACTGTCGCCAGCAAGTCCGCGAGCTGATCTTCGGCTCCGGCGTGTCGGCAGTAGGCTCGGACTTCCGCGTCTGACGCACGAAGCCTCCCATACTCGATCTTGGAGACCTTGGACTCGTGCCAACCCTCACGACGGGAAAGCTCCCGGCCCGTTATCCCAGCTCGTCGCCGAATTTCGCGCAGACGCTTGCCGAGAGCCTCCCGCCCTTCTCGAGCCGAACTACTCACCGGCTGTACGCGTATTCGCTGTACGGTTCTCCCGAAGACCAGAGTCGTTCGCGTTCACTTCGACAGTAGGAGAGGATGTTCGGATCAGTGGTAACCCCTACACCGCCGATGGCTCTGCCTTCGTGATCGGAGAGCGTGTATGCAACTCGTTCGTTGTCGATGAGCCACCAATCGTCTGACGGTATGTCGCCAGCGAGATTTCGTGGTAGGTACCGAATATCTTCACCGGCCTCGACGTTCAACGCCGTCACGGTAAGCACCCAGCGTTGATAGTCGGTATGCGGCACGGTGACCACGCGGATGCGGCTCATAGCCACGCCCCGGGACGTCAATTCCCGCACGAAATCGTACCAATCCTGAAACCATCCTCGGGTATCGAATGGCTCGTTTTTCAGAAACCGCTGTAGTGGTTCCTGTTCGGCAGGAACCCCATAGGAGTCTCGAACCTCGAGGCGAAAGGCATCAGTTCGACACTGCCGCAAGATTTCTCGAGTCTGCCGGAACTCCACCGAAATGCGTCCTTTCGATCTTCGGAACCGCGACCGCTGCCTCATAGTCTTCCATCTTCAGCTCGGCGAGGGTTTCGGCGTCGGTGACCGGTCGACCGGACAGGGTGAACGTACCTCGGCCGGTATCCGTCATCGGTGCGCCGACGAACATTCGAGACTCCACGAATCCCAATAGGAGATGGGGGATCTCGATGGTATCGACCCGATCCGTCCGCCAGCCGACGAGTAGGTATCCGCCGTCGTCGGTGGCGTATACGGCAGGACAGTCATCCGTACCCGACCCACCCTTGCCCAGAAGTCGCAAACACATGGTCTCGTCTCCTCTTTGGCGGTGTGCAACTGCTGACCTGATCAGCGATTGAGCTGTTCCGCCCTTGTGTCGAGAGCCCCACGGATCAACCTTCGCGCCGCATCACCCTTCGCGGCCTGTTTTGCGAGGGCCTGAAACGTCTTCTCGTACAGCACGAGTTCGCGGGGCTGAGTAATCGTCAATTCAGCGGTAATCGTCTCCACCAGTACTCTTTTCTGGTCGAACATGCAGAAGTTCGACAGGGGCACAGTGTATTCCGTGTGTGCAGGGATGATGCCGATCACGACGCGAGGCAGGCTCATCGCGATGAGGAGCCGGTCCAACTGCCCGACCATGACGTTGTGGTCACCAACAGTGGTGTGCAGGACCTGCTCGGCAAGGACGAAATGAAACCGGTGGTCGCCCCGGTACAAAACCTGTTGTCGTTCGATGCGGGCGGCCAATCCCGCCGCAAGGTCGTCACGGGAGCCGCGGTAGAAGTCTTGCATCCGACCGAGGATCGCTTCAGCGTATTCGGGTGTTTGAAGCAATCCAGGCACGACAAACGGCTCATACCAGCGCATCAGCTTGGTATCGGCCTCCCAAGTAATCGACTGGCGTTGTCGATGAGGTAGGCTCATTTGTCGCCATTCGAGGTATGCAGCTTCGATGTTCCGCAGCGACGCGACCAGATCGACCACCTGATCGTCAGCACCGCACTCCCGGCACCAGATCCGAATATCGCTGTCGGTGGGAGTTTGTTGCCCTCGCTCGAGTTTCGAGACTTTGGACGGTACCCAGCCGACCGCGCGGGCAATAGCCCGGGCGGTCAGTCCGGCATCTTTGCGTATGTCCCGGAGACGGCCACCAAGAGCCTCCCGAGCTTGTTGTACGGCGTGGGTCACCGGTCCGCAGGAACCGCAACGTAGTCGGCGTACGGAATCGCCACCGACCACACTCGATCCCGGACCGCGCGGATATGCGCCGCGATGACCGGGTCGGTTGTGGTCGCCAATCCTGCCCCCGCGCCTGTCGGGGTGAACACGCTGAAGGCGACGAGATCTTCATCGAAGATCCACCAATCATCCCCGGACAACAATCCCGGGTCGATCATGTGCCGTGGCAGATATCGAACGTCCTCTCCGGCCTCTACATTACGGGCCGCGACGGTCAATGCCCACCGGGCGTAGTCGGTGTGGGGCACGGTCACGACACGGACGCGCCGCATCACTCGGCCACTGCCGGTGAGATCTCGGATCAGATGCGACCAGTTGGAGAACCACGCAAAATCGTCAGGTTCTCCAGCCAGGAACTTGCGGAACGGTTCGTCCTCCTTCGGCGTCGTGTAGGTGTCCTGAAGTTCCAGGTGGACGGCCACACGCCAGTCGGCACGAAACAGTCGTGCCATATCTTCACCGTAGTGGAGCTGCATCCGGTCGAATCTCCTGTCCTACTGGAACTTCCACGCCCGCCTCGTGTGCGGGAAGTCCCATCTGTTCCAGTGCTTCCGGGTCGGTGACCAGTTCACCCGACAGGGTGAACGTGCCATGCCCACTATCGTGCAGGATGGTCCCGAGACAGGTACCCGGCTCCAAAAATTCAAGCAGCCGGTGCGGTATTTCGATCTGGCCGTCTCGGTCCGTCTTCCAGCCTTGGACTACGTACGTCTGCCTGTCCGAGGCGTACAAGGTGGGTGACTGACCTTCGTTCGTGTTCTTGCCGAGGAACTCCAAGCGCATCGCGGCCTCCCAGCTCGATATGTTTCGCCTTGTTTCTCGCATATCAATGCTGCGGGACGACAGCGCCGCTGGTCAATGGATCGAACGACCTTGAGAAATTTCGAGAAATCTCATAGCGCAGGCCGAGAAGCGGTCTCTAGCGTGAGGCGAGCCAAGGGTGTTCGATTGCCCACCGACAATCGAGTAGGGGCCCGGGATGGACAGGCGTTGGCCGACAAGGCTTTTCGAGTTCGACGGCGGGGTGTTGGAGGTCTACGACTATGGCGACGACCCCGATGATGGCCCCGGTGTGTATCTGGAGTTGTATGCCCGGGCCGAGCTGGCCGAGAGGCTGAGCGACGAGCCGGATGCAGTGGCGTCGTGAGCGTCTTGGACTGGCCTGTTGGATTGGTCGTCGTGCTGGCGATACCGCTGGCGGTCTTTCTCGCCGCAGTCTTCCTGCCCCGTCGCTGATCAGTGCGTGAGCCAGATGGCTTCCGCCGCAGGGCTTCCCAGGTCGATCGTGCGGTCACCGATGCGAATCGCGATGGTTCCGGCGAAGTCCCGGCGCTCCACCACCGTGATGGGCGTATCGAGCGCGATGCCCACCGAATCGAAGTAGCGCAGCATGGCCGGATCGAAGTCGGCGATGCGGGCCACGCGGCCGGATTCGCCCGCTTCGAAGCCGCTGAGCTGGCGGGCCGAGGGGGCCGGAACCGCGCCGTCGACCGACGGGATGGGGTCGCCGTGCGGATCGCGGTCGGGGTGGCCGAGTTTGGCGTCGATGCGATCCATCAGGGTTTCCGAGACCGCGTGCTCGAGCACCTCGGCCTCGTCGTGCACCTCGTCCCAGCCGTAGCCGAGCTCGTTGACCAGGAACGTCTCGATCAGCCGGTGCCTGCGGACCATCGCGATCGCGGCGCGGCGGCCGTTCTCGGTCAGCGTGATCGATCCGTAGCGGGCGTGCTGGACCAGACCCTGGTCGGCCAGCTTGCGCACGGCCTCCGACACCGTCGACGCCGAGACGCCGATGCGTTCGGCGAGCAGTTTGGTGGACACCTTCTCCTGCGACCACTCCTGCGCGGTCCAGATCACTTTCAGGTAGTCCTGCGCGACGGACGACAGCACCGGGGCGACGGTCGTGCCGTTGGATTCGTGTGGCGCGGAGGGGTCGACCAACTCGCGTCGGGTGGCGATGTCTCGTTTTCCGGGCACGTCACGAGCTTAGGCATACCTGCGTCGCTTTCCCACATCGGCGCGCGCGGCCCCCACCGGGGTGACGTGGATATGACCAACCGCGAATCCCGTCCCTACCGTGCTGTGAACATCGGCACCGCCGAATGCTGTCCGTGACCCGCTTTGCGTAGGCTTCCGGGTGTGCAGAGATGGCGAAGTCTCGAGGAGATGCCCCCGGACTGGGGCCGGTGCGTGCTGACGATCGGGGTGTTCGACGGCGTGCACCGCGGACACGCCCAGCTCATCAGCCGCGCCGTGAAATCCGCTGCGGTGCGCGGGGTTCCCTCGGTTCTGATGACATTCGATCCGCACCCGATGGAGGTGGTCCGGCCCGGTTCGCATCCCGCGCAGCTGAGCACCCTGACCCGGCGCGCGGAGCTGGTGGAGGAGCTCGGCATCGACGTGTTCTGCGTCATGCCCTTCACTCATGACTTCATGAAGCTGACCCCCGGCCGGTACGTCCACGATCTGCTGGTGGAGAAGTTGCATGTGACCGAGGTCGTGATCGGCGACAACTTCACCTTCGGCAAGAAGGCCGCGGGCACCGTGGAGACCATGCGGGAACTGGGATCCCGCTTCGGTTTCGAGGTCGACGGGGTGAAGCTGGTCGGCGAGCACGCGGTCACGTTCTCCTCCACCTACATTCGGGCCTGCGTCGACGCCGGTGACATGGCCGCGGCCGCCGATGCCCTGGGCCGCCCGCACCGGGTCGAGGGTGTCGTGGTGCACGGCGATAAGCGGGGTCGTGAACTGGGCTTTCCCACCGCGAACATCGCACCGCCCATGCATGCGGCGATTCCGGCCGATGGGGTGTACGCCTGCTGGTTCACCGTGCTCAGCCCGGGCGCGACCGTCGGCACGACCATGCCCGGCAAGCGGGCGATGGCCGCGGTGTCGGTGGGTACCAATCCGACCTTCTCCGGTCGCTCACGCACCGTCGAGGCGTACGTCCTCGATGCCGACATCGACCTGTACGGGCAGTACGTGGCCGTCGACTTCGTCGAGCATGTGCGCGGTCAGCGCAAGTTCGCATCCGTCGACGACCTGATCAAGGCGATGAATCGCGATGTCGAGTACACCCGCAAGGTGCTCAGTTCTTCGTGAACTCCAGGATGTCCTGATTGATCTCCGCCGCGTGGGTCACATACAGCCCGTGGCCCGCGGTGGGCAGTTCCTTCAGCGTCGCGTTGGGGAACAGGTTCACCGCGACGCGGCTGGTCGGCTCGATCGGGATGGACTGATCGTGGTGGCCGTGGATGAGCAGGACCGGGATGGTGATTCCGGGCAGTTCGGCGCGCAGATCGGTGTAGGCGATGTTCTTCTGGATCTCCACCGCGGCGTAGTGCGTGGTCGACAGGCAGCGTCGGATCTCGGTGTCGATCAGGGCCGCGGAGACGTCGTTGCCGAGGTGGGTGGCGAAGTAGCCCTGGGCGCGGTCGTGCATCCACTTCGAGCGGTCGGCCCGCAGCGCCGCGATCGAGGCGTCCACCGCGAACTGCGGCACACCCATCGGATGATCGTCGGACTGCAGCAGTTTGGGCACCGCCGCGGCCAGCAGCACCAGTCGGCTCACTCGGTCCTGGCCGTGCCGCGACAGGTAGCGCACGGCCTCGGAGCCGCCGCCGGAATGCGCGATCACGGTCGCGTCGGTGAGGCCCAGGTGGGCCAGCAGCGCGGCCACGTCGTCGGCCCGGGTGTCCAGGTCGTAGCCGGTCGCCGGGCGATCCGAGCGGCCGTGGCCGCGCCGGTCCAGCAGGACGCAGCGGTAGCCCTGTTCGACGAAGAACGGGACCTGCGGATCCCACATCTCGGTGTTCAGCGACCATCCGGCCAGGAATACCAGTGCCGGGCCGGTCCCGTACTCCTCGTAGGCCAGGGTGGTTCCGTCGGTGGTCCGGAAGTACGGCATGTCGTTCTCGCTTTCCTGAAGTGCCTTGCTGACAACAACATTCGCAGCTCGGCGCGACGGAGACGATTACGCGACAGGTAAAGCTGACCGTTCCTCGAGTGATCCAGACCACGGGCACGGGGTCGATTCGGAGGGTTGCCGGGACTCCGGTAAGCTGGTTCGTCGGGTTTGCTGCGGTCCGCGGTGGCGCCCACCCGGAACCTTCCGGCCTTCCGAGCGCGGACTGAAACAACAGGAGTGCATTCGTGGCTCTGACCACCGAACAGAAGTCGGCCATCCTCAAGGAGTACGGCCTGCACGAGAAGGACACCGGTTCGCCGGAGGCCCAGATCGCGCTGCTGTCCAAGCGCATCGCCGACCTGACCGAGCACCTCAAGGTGCACAAGCACGACCACCACACCCGGCACGGTCTGCTGGGCCTGATCGGTCGTCGCCGCCGGCTCTCGAAGTACCTGCAGGCCAAGGACATCGAGCGTTACCGCACCCTGATCGAGCGGCTCGGACTGCGTCGCTGAGCTACGCGACTCACGAGCTGCCGAGGGCAGTTCGCAAGACAGCCGGCGGGGAGGCTTAGAATCTCCCCGTCGGCTGGTCGCATGTCCGGACCCCTTCGGTTCGCATGTGACGAGACGACACGGCCGTACGCACCCGAATTCGTGGCGTCGGTCTTCGGTAGTGGTCTTTCGGCGCCAAGAGGTGTTCCGCCGGAGGGCTTCGATCGATGACCGCCTCCGCGTCGCCGATTCCAAGGGGAAACGGTCGGGTGTGCGCGTAACAGCCAGGAGGGCTGCCGCGCGCCCGAGCCGGGTACGGCTGACGAATGCCGGATCGCGCCACATGGCGCTCGGATCCGGCGAGACGAGAGGTTGAGAACAGAAATATGTCAGACACAGTGACCAGCTCCGCGATCGAGGTCGAGCCGGGTGTGTTCGAATCGGTCGCGCTGATCGATAACGGGAGCTACGGCACCCGCACCGTCCGGTTCGAGACCGGACGCCTGGCCAAGCAGGCCGCCGGTTCGGTCGTGGCCTACCTCGACGACGAGACCATGCTGCTGTCGGCCACCACCGCGGGCAAGCAGCCCAAGGACCAGTTCGACTTCTTCCCGCTTACGGTCGACGTCGAGGAGCGCATGTACGCCGCGGGTCGCATCCCCGGCTCGTTCTTCCGTCGCGAGGGCCGCCCCTCCACCGACGCGATCCTGACCTGCCGTCTGATCGACCGTCCGCTGCGCCCGTCGTTCGTCGACGGCCTGCGCAACGAGATCCAGGTCGTCGTCACGGTGATGAGCCTGGATCCGAAGGACCTCTACGACGTCGTCGCGATCAACGCCGCCTCGGCGTCCACCCAGATCGCGGGCCTGCCGTTCTCCGGTCCGGTCGGCGGAGTCCGCGTCGCGCTGATCGAGGGCCAGTGGGTCGCGTTCCCGACCGTCGAGCAGCTCGAGGGCGCGGTCTTCGACATGGTCGTCGCGGGCCGCGTGGTCGACTCCGGCGACGTCGCGATCATGATGGTCGAGGCCGAGGCCACCGACAAGGTGCTCGCGCTGATCGAGGGCGGCGCGCAGGCGCCGACGGAAACCGTTGTGGCCGAGGGCCTCGAGGCCGCCAAGCCGTTCATCGCGCGGCTGTGCAAGGCCCAGCAGGACCTGGCCGCGCTGGCGGCGAAGCCGACCGGCGAGTTCCCGGTCTTCCTGCCCTACGAGGACGACGTCTACGTCGCCGTCGAGGGCACCGCGAAGGCCCCGCTGAACGAGGCGCTGTCCATCGCGGACAAGCAGGCGCGCGAGGAGCGGATCGACCAGATCAAGCTCGAGGTGCTGTCCAGCCTCGCCGAGGATTTCGAGGGCCGCGAGAAGGAGATCGGCGCGGCGTTCCGCTCGGTCACCAAGAAGCTTGTGCGCCAGCGCATCCTGTCCGACGGCTTCCGCATCGACGGTCGCGGCCTGGCGGATATCCGCGCGCTGTCGGCCGAGGTCGCGGTCGTGCCGCGGGCGCACGGTTCGGCGCTGTTCGAGCGCGGTGAGACCCAGATCCTGGGCGTCACCACCCTCGACATGGTGAAGATGGCCCAGCAGGTCGACTCGCTCGGCCCGGAGACCTCCAAGCGCTACATGCACCACTACAACTTCCCGCCGTTCTCCACCGGCGAGACCGGCCGCGTGGGTTCGCCCAAGCGGCGCGAGATCGGCCACGGCGCGCTCGCCGAGCGCGCCCTGATGCCGGTGCTGCCCTCGCAGGAGGAGTTCCCCTACGCGATCCGTCAGGTCTCGGAGGCATTGGGCTCCAACGGTTCCACCTCGATGGGTTCGGTCTGCGCCTCGACCCTGTCGCTGCTGAACGCCGGTGTGCCGCTGAAGGCCCCCGTCGCCGGTATCGCGATGGGTCTGGTGTCCGATGCGGTCAAGAACGACCAGGGTGAGGAAGAGACCCGCTACGTCGCGCTGACCGACATCCTCGGCGCCGAGGACGCCTTCGGCGATATGGACTTCAAGGTCGCCGGCACCCGCGAGTTCGTCACCGCGCTGCAGCTGGACACCAAACTCGACGGCATTCCGTCGAAGGTGCTGGCCGGTGCGCTGAACCAGGCCCGCGACGCGCGTCTGACCATCCTGGACGTGATGGCCGAGGCCATCGCCACCCCGGACGAGATGAGCCCCTACGCCCCGCGCGTCACCGCGATCAAGATCCCGGTCGACAAGATCGGCGAGGTGATCGGACCCAAGGGCAAGGTCATCAACCAGATCACCGAGGACACCGGCGCCAACATCTCCATCGAGGACGACGGCACGGTCTTCGTGGGCGCGACCGACGGCCCGTCCGCGCAGGCCGCGATCGATGCGATCAACGCGATCGCCAACCCGCAGCTGCCGAAGGTCGGGGAGCGCTTCCTCGGCACGGTCGTCAAGACCACTGCCTTCGGCGCATTTGTGTCACTGCTGCCGGGACGCGATGGCCTGGTGCACATCTCGAAGCTGGGCAACGGCAAGCGGGTCGGCAAGGTCGAGGACGTGGTGAACGTGGGCGACAAGATCCGCGTCGAGATCGCCGATATCGACAACCGCGGCAAGATCTCGCTCGTCCCGGTCGAAGAGGAAGGCGAATCCGCCGACAACACTGCTGCGGCGGAGGCCGGTGCGGAGTAAAAAGCTCGGTGTGACGAAGAAGAAGTCAGCCGCCCCCTTGCTCGTCGCCACCGAGCAGGGGGGTTCTTCTCTCCGAATGAGCGCGACAGATGCCCCGCTGGCCGATGCCGGTGTGCGCCGCACGGTGCTACCGGGCGGCCTGCGGGTGGTCACCGAACATGTGCCCGGGGTGCGATCCGCGTCCATCGGCATATGGGTGGGAGTCGGTTCGAGAGACGAGCATCCGAGTGTGGCCGGTGCCGCGCACTTCCTGGAACACCTGCTGTTCAAGGCGACTCCGACCCGCTCGGCGCTGGATATCGCGCAGTCGGTCGACGCGGTCGGCGGTGAGCTGAACGCGTTCACCGCCAAGGAGCAGACCTGCTACTACGCCCATGTGCTGGACGAGGATCTGCCGCTGGCGGTGGATCTGGTCTCCGATGTGGTGCTCAACGGTCTGTGCCGCGCCGAGGATGTGGCGGTGGAACGTCAGGTTGTACTCGAGGAGATCTCGATGCGCGACGACGATCCCGAGGACACCGTCGGGGATTCGTTCCTCACCGCGCTGTTCGGCGATCATCCGGTCGGACGGCCGGTGATCGGGACCATCGAATCCATCGAATCCATGACCGCGGCGCAACTGCGCGGCTTCCACGTGCGACGGTATCGACCCGATCGCATGGTGGTCGCGGTGGCGGGCAATATCGAACACGAGCACACCGTCGAATTGGTGTATCGCGCCTTCGCCCGTCATCTGGAGACGGCCCTGGAGCCCGCGCCCCGGCGGGAGGGTCGCTTCCGTATGCGTACGCCACCGCAGCTGCACTGGATGCGTCGCGACAGCGAACAGGCGCACATGGTGTTCGGGGTGCGCGCGTTCGGGCGGCACGAGGGTGAGCGGCGCTGGCCGCTGTCGGTGCTCAACACCGTGCTCGGCGGCGGGTTGAGTTCGCGGCTGTTCCAACGCATTCGCGAGGAGCGCGGCCTGGCGTACTCGGTGTACTCCGGCGTCGACACCTTCGCCGATACGGGCGCGTTCTCGGTGTATCTGGGCTGCCAGCCCGAAAACCTCGGGCAGGTGGTGGGTCTGGCCCGCGGCGTGCTCGAGGAGGTGGCCGCCAACGGCATCACCGACGCCGAATGCGCGCGGGCCAAGGGTTCACTGCGCGGTGGACTGGTTCTGGGACTGGAGGATTCGGGTTCGCGAATGAACCGGATCGGCCGCAGCGAACTCAGCTACGGCAACCATCGCAGCATCTCCGAGACGCTGACCCGGATCGACTCGGTCACCACCGACGAGGTGTCGGCGGTGGCGCGCACGCTGCTGGCGCGCCCGTTCGCCGTCTCGGTCGCCGGACCGTATCGCCGCACCCGGGACCTGCCCGCCACGGTGCGCAAACTGGTGGATTAGTCGCCGTCGTGGGCGCGGTTCGCCGCGCCCACGATCGCGTCCAGCAGTCCGGGAATCTCCCTGTCGACCTCTTCGGTGCGTAAGCGCGCGTAGGTGTGGCCGTCGGCGACGATGCGTTCGGTGATGCCCGCCTCGCGCAGGGTCTTGAGGTGATGGGTCGCGGTCGACTTGTTGATGGTGTCGTAGAGCAACCCGCAGCGCATCGGCTCCCCGGCATTGCTGAGCCGGCGCACCATTTCCAGGCGCACCGGATCCTGCAGTGCGCTCAGGACCGTCTGCACCGAGCCGACCGGAAACGATTCGACGATCACGTGCGTATCCGTCATGATCTACCTCACTACCGGTTTGATGGGAATCGAACCGGAATCGGGAGTGTTGAGTTCGATCAGAATCAAACTTACCTGATGGAGAGGGATCGATGACAGCGACTGTGGCGGTTGCCCCCGCCGAGCGGGCGACCAAACCCTGGGCTTACGCACTGATCCTCGTCGCCAGCGGAGTGGCACTCGGTGTATCCGGCGTGCCCGCCCCGCTGTACGGCATCTACCAGAAGCAGTGGAATTTCACGCCGCTGACCACCACGCTCGTCTTCGCCGTATATGCCATCGCGGCGCTGGCCGCGGTCCTGGTGTCGGGCCGGATCTCCGACGCGGTGGGCCGCAAACCGGTGCTGCTGGGCGCATTCGCCACCATGGTGCTCGGGCTGGTGGTGTTCCTGCTGGCCGACAATGTGGCGATGCTGCTGCTCGCGCGGGCGCTACACGGGATCGCGGTCGGCGCGACGGTGGTCGCGGGCGCGGCGGCGCTGTTGGATCTGCGGCCCAAGGGCGGCGCGCGGTCCGGGCAGCTGACCGGGGTGGCCTTCAATGTCGGTATGGCCGTGGCGATTCTGGGTTCGGCCCTGCTGGCGCAGTACGTACCGCATCCGCTGCGCACGCCCTATGTGGTGATCACGGTGCTGTGCCTGGCGATCGCCGCGGGCGTCATCGCGATGGAGGAGACGCACACCGCGCGGGTGGCCGGACCGATCCGGATCGCGAAACCGTCAGTGCCGCAGGAGATTCGGGCCGATTTCTGGTTCTCGGCGCTGGGTGTGATGGCGGCCTGGTCGGTGCTGGGCGTCCTACTGTCGCTGTATCCGTCGCTGGCGGCGGAGAAGACCGGGGTGCACAATCTGGTGTTCGGCGGCGCGGTGGTCGCCTCGACCGCCACCGCGGGGGCGTTGGCCCAGCTGTTCGCGACCGGAATTCCGGCGCGCCGGGCCGCCATCGCCGGTGACACCGGTATGGCGATCGCGCTGCTACTGACGATTCCCGCACTGGCGACCCACAATTGGATCGTCGTACTCGCGGCGGGTCTGCTGCTCGGCGGCACCTTCGGTCTGGGCTTCGGCGGTTCGCTGCGGCATCTTTCCAATGTCGTGCCGCAGCACAAGCGCGGGGAGACCATGTCGGCCTACTACCTGCTGGCCTATTCTGCGATGGCGCTGCCGACCGTACTCGCGGGCTGGGCGGCCACCACCTGGGGGATGGGGACGGTGTTCCCGTGGTTCGTCGTGGTGGTCGCGCTGGCGTGCCTGGCCGCGGCGGGTATCGGGGTGCGCGGCAGCCGCGCGTGAACGATCTTGGCGGGCAACGCAACTGCTGGTCGGACTGCGGACCGGCTATCATGCTGGCTACGATGCCGCTATGTGGTTGCGGGGGAGGTTCGGCGCCCGGCTGAGCCGGAGGGTGCGGCGCTCGGCGCTGCTGGTGTCGGTGGTGTTCGCGGTGGTCGTCGGTCTGGCGATCGCGGCACTCGCCTGGTGGTTGCTGTGGTGGTTGCTCGGCGCCAAGGCCGAGACGCCGAATCAGCTGGATCTCACCAAGATCGCGCTGTCGGTGGCCGCCGGGGTCGGCGGCGCGGTCGCCCTCGTGGTGGCCTATCGTCGGCAACGCGATTCCGAGCGCAGCCGCTTCGCCGAGCTGTTCGGCGCGGCGGCAAAGCAATTGGGCGATCCGGATGTGGCGGTGCGGATCGCGGGTGTCTACGCCATGGCGGGGGTCGCCGACGAATTCGAGGCCGGGAGTCGGCGACAGCAGTGCATCGACGTGCTGTGCGGATATCTGCGACTGCCCTATGAACCGGAGGCCGGTGCGAATCATCTGGTCAGCCGAACCGAGACGCGCGAGGGTGAGGCGAAGGTCGAACTGCGCTACCAATTCCGGCAGAACGACCGGGAGGTGCGGCGGGCGATCGTCGACGTCATCGTGGCGCATGTGCGGCCCTCGGCCGAGATCTCGTGGTCGGATCTGGATTTCGACTTCGCGGGGGCGATGTTGGAGGACGCCGACTTCCGATATGCCGTATTCGCCGGGGAGCGAACGTATTTCGCGCGGGCGGTGTTCACCGGATCGCGCGCGACCACCTTCGAGTACGCGCGGTTCATCGGGCGCTACATCTCGTTCCGCTATGCGGAGTTCCGGGGCGATCGGACCCTGTTCTCACAGGCCGAATTCGCGGCGAAGGAGGCCGCGCAGTCCGAGCGGCGAGGCAGCGGGGTGCAATTCGAGGGGGCACGGTTCCGGTCGAATGTCGCATTCACCCGAACCGTCTTCCGCGGCCCACAGCTCAGTTTCCGCGGCGCGAGTTTCGAGGCCATGGCCTCCTTCGACGAGGCACGACTGCTCACCGAGTCCAACGACTTCTACGCGGCCACCTTCTCCGAACTCACCTCCTTCACCGCGGCCAGGTTCCACGGCGCGCGGACCTCATTTCTGAAGACCACCTTCGACGGACCGCGGGTGCTGTTCAACGACGCCGAATTCGCCGGTGCGGCCAATGAATTCATCGGCACCCGATTCGAGGCGGGGGTCACCCGCTTCGACAACGCGCGCTTCGGTACGCGTTATCGCTGGCGTCAGGGTCCGCCCGTGCAGACGGCCTTCACCGATGCCGAATTCCACAACACGGTCTCCTTCGACGACGCCGTTCTGGGTGGGCGGGCGGTGACCTTCGGTGGGGCCGACTTCTTCGGCGAGATCTCCTTCCGCCGCACCAAATTCACCGCCGGTGAGATCGACTTCGCCAAGCCGCAGGCGTGGGTGGGCGCCAGCTTCTTCTGGGATCCGGATCCCCGGCTCAAACCGGCCAACGTCAAACCGGATCCCTGGCCCCCCGTACCGGCCGCGCCCCCGCCCGCCGAGGCGGACGAGGGCGCGGAACAGGATTGACGATCTAGCGCGTCGCCGCCGCCAATTCCGCCAGGAAGCGATCGATACTGTCGGACTTGGCCTTCGGCGAGTCGAGGCGGTCGCGCACCACGGCCTCGGCCCGATCGAGTACCGCGGCGGTGAGGTCGTGCCCGAGGTCCTCGCGCACCTGCCGCCGCAATTGCGCGACCCGGGCCATACCGTGCCTGCGCACCCGATCGACCTCGGCGGCCGCGGTTTCGCGGACCTGCGCCACGATGCGTTCGGCATCCGCGCGCGCCTCGCGGTGGATATCGGCCACCTCGGCGCGGGCGGTGGCGGCCGCCTCGGCGAAGGCCCGCTCGGCGGCGGCCAGTCGATCCGATGCCTGCGCGCTCTCGGTCAACTGCCCGTGAATCGTGCGCTGTGCCCGTGTCATCGTCGCCCGCAGCGGCGGCATCACCCATTTGACGAGTGCGCCGACGATGACGGCGAAGCCGATGAGCTGACTCAGGAATACCGGCCAGTTCCAGGCGATGTCGTAGATACCGTCGCGCTCGTTCACCTGCCGCTGCCTCCGATCACTCGATCCGCCAATGCGCGGGCCAAGGGGTCGATCCGGTCGCGCAGCCGCGCCGCGGTGCGGTCGGCGTGCGTGCGCAGTTCGATCCCGGCCTCGGCCACCATCTTGTCGGATCGCTCCCGGGCCTGCTCACGCGCGGCCAGCAGAATCGCCCGGCCCTCGGTCCGGGCCCGATCGCGCAGCCGCGCCGCCTCGGCGCGGGCCTCGGTGACCGAGGACCGATATCGGTCCTCGGCCGCGGCGAAGATCTGCCTGGCCCGGTCCGCGTCGGCGGCTGTCTTCGCCACGCGCGCTTCGCGTTCGGTCAGCACCGCCCGGATCGGCGGCACCACGAACAGTCGGATGACCGCCAGCGTGAACAGGAAGATCGATAATTCGACGAAAAAGGTGGCGTCGGGAATCAGGAAGTTCTGCTCCATGGCGTCACTTGCCCGGTGTGGCGAAGGCGAACAGCGCCATGAATGTCAGATTGATGAAGTACACGGCGTCGACCAGGCTGACGGCCATCAGATAGTTGCCGCGCAGCTTGCCCTCGGCCTCCGGCTGACGGGACACGCCGTTGATCAGCGCCGCACCGGCCATCCCGTTGCCATAGCCCGCGCCGATCGCGCCGCCGACCATCATCAGTCCGCCCGCGAGCAGGGCCGCCGCCTGGACGATCGTGGCATGGGTTACGTCGGTCATGATCTGTTTCCTTTCAGTGGCTTTCGCGCGCGGTGGCCTGACCGAAGTAGAGGATGGTCAGCAGCGCGAAGATGAAGGCCTGGATGAGGCCGACGAACAGGTCGAATATCTTCCAGGCGGCATTGGGACCCCAGCTGATCCAGGCCGGGAGCATCGCGATCACCGAGATCATCACCCCGCCCGCGAACATGTTGCCGAACAACCGCAGGGCCAGCGACAGCGGTTTCGCCAGTTCCTCGATCACATTGATGATCACCATCGGTCCCCAGCCCATATGCCCCTTCAGGACCTGTTTCACATGTCCGATCGGGCCGCGCCGCGCGATGCCCGCGGCCTGGTAGCAGAGGAATACGAACAGGGCGAGCGCATAGGTGAAGTTGACGTCCGCGGCGGGCGGTCCGAACAGTTCACCGTCGCCGTATTGCACCGGCAGCACCGACAACCAGTTCGACACAAGGACGAATACGAACAGCGTCACCGCCAGGGGCAGCACGAACGGCGAGAGTCGCAGTCCCACCGCGTTTTCCACCTGACCGCGCAACTGCACCGTCACGGTCTCGAAGAACAGTTGGACGCCGTTCGGGACCCCGGTGGTGAGCTTGACGCGCAGCCAGAACGCGAGCCCGAGCACCGCACCGGCCGCGATCGCGGTGGCGAGAACGGTGTCGACATGCACGCTGTAGCCGAATATTCGCGCCGTCTCATGGTGTCCCACTTCGACTTTCGTCATCGCGCACCGCGCAGGACCGGTATCGCGACCCGCAGCGCGGCCAGCAGCTGAAAGGCCGCCAGTCCGAACAGGATCGCGAATCCGTCGGGGCGCGCCGCTACGGCGACGATCAGTGCGAGCACGGTGATCCCGAGCAGCCGCAGCCCCGCGCTCGCGGCCAGCAGTTGCCTGCCCGATTCGATATTTCCGGCGATCCGCGCCGCCGCGACCTCGGTGAGCCAGGCGTTGAGCCAGCCCAATCCCATTCCAGTGCAAAGGAATACACCCGATAGGAGCCGATCCACCAGCCCGGCGATCGCGAGAATCAGGATTCCCGCCGCGGCGGCCATGATGGGACGGCGGTCTCCGTTGACCGTCATCTACCCTCCCGTAGTGAACTTGTGACGATGTGTAGTGGAGCTACTACACAGGGCCACGCCTTCAGTATTGCTTACTACAGTCGGTAGTACAAGGGTTCCGGACAAATCGGACATTAGAATGTGTTGCCTCGCCGAGGTATCCGCCTTCCGGCGTGGTCGCGCCCCGGCGCGCTAGCCTTCCCGGCGTGACGACCGAAGAACCACCGCTCGTCCTCGTCCGCGACGAGCCCGCGGCGATCTCGGCCCGAGCGAGCCTGTTCGAGGCCATCGCCCAGGAGGCCGGGGCGGTCGCGGACCTACAGCCCGGCAATGCCGCCGGTGCGTTGGCCGAGCTGGCCCGCGCCTACGCCCTCATCGCGTCCACCGAGGTCACCACCACGGCCGGGCTGACCGCGCGTTCCTCGTAGTGGGTGACCGGCCCGATCGCGCGAGGTAGCGTCGCGGGCATGAGGATTCGTGGGGCCGTGTTGGAGCGGATCGGTGATCCGGCGCCGTTCGCTGATTCCGAGCCGATCGTGATCGATGAGCTGGAACTCGGCGAGCCGCGACCGGGGGAGCTGCTGGTCCGCATCGAGGCGGCGGGGCTGTGTCATTCGGATCTGTCGGTGGTGGACGGCAATCGGGTGCGACCGGTGCCGATGCTGCTCGGACACGAGGCCGCGGGTCGGGTGGAGCGGATCGGGCCCGGCGGTAGCGATCTGGCGGTCGGGCAGCGGGTGGTGATGACCTTCCTGCCGCGCTGCGGTGCGTGCGAGGGCTGTGCCACCGACGGGAAGACGCCCTGTGTGCCGGGCAGCGTGGCCAACAACGCGGGCGAACTGCTCGGCGGCGGGCGGCGGCTGAGCCGGGACGGCCAGGCCGTACATCACCACCTCGGTGTATCGGGTTTCGCGACCCATGCCGTGGTCGATCGGCGCTCGGTGGTGCCGGTCGACGACGATGTGCCGCCGGAGGTGGCGGCTGTGCTCGGCTGCGCGGTGCTGACCGGCGGTGGGGCGCTGCTGAATTCGGCGAAGCCGGGGCCGGGGGATCGGATCATGGTGGTCGGGCTCGGCGGGGTGGGTATGGCCGCGGTGCTGGCGGCCGCGTCGCTGCGCGCGGAACTCGGCAGCGAGGTCATCGCCGTCGACACCCTGCCCGAAAAGCTGACGCTGGCAACCGAACTCGGCGCGACCCAGGTGTACACGCCCGCGGAGGTGGCCGAGCGGGGAATCGTGGCCGAGGCCGTCGTCGAGGCCGCGGGCAATGTGCGCGCCTTCGAGACCGCGGCGGCCGCGACCGCGGCGGGCGGCACCACGGTGACCGTCGGACTGCCGAATCCCGAAGCGCGGGCGAGTATTTCGCCGCTGGCGCTGGTAGCGGGCGGACGTTCGATCGTGGGCAGCTATCTCGGCTCGGCGGTCCCCGCGCGCGACATTCCCGAGTACGTGCGGATGTGGCGGTCCGGGCGGCTGCCGGTGGAGCGACTGGTATCGGCGCGGATCGGGCTCGACGAGATCAATCACGCCATGGACGAGCTCGCGGCCGGGCACGGGCTGCGGCAGGTGATCGTCTTCGACTGAAGTGCGGGCGATAGGCTCGCAGCCGACAGTTCGTTCGGCAGGTGAGGAGTTGACGGTGACCACGAACCCGATCCGGGTGGGTGTGCTCGGTGCGCGCGGCAAGGTCGGGCAGGCCGTCTGCGCGGCCGTCGATGCGGCCGCGGACCTGGAACTGGTCGCCGCGGTCGACAAGGACGACGCGCTGGACGTCTTCACGGCCCATCAGACCCAGGTCGTGGTCGATTTCACCCATCCCGACGTGGTGATGCCGAACCTGCACTGGCTCGTCGAAAACGGCATCCACGCCGTGGTCGGCACCACCGGCTTCGACGCCGCGCGGTTGGCCGAGGTGCGCGGCTGGCTGGCCGAGCGGCCCGAGGTCGGCGTGCTGATCGCGCCGAATTTCGCGATCGGCGCGGTGCTGTCGATGCGCTTCGCCGAACAGGCCGCGCGCTGGTTCGATTCGGTCGAGGTCATCGAACTGCACCACCCGAACAAGGCCGACGCGCCCTCGGGTACCGCCTACCGCACGGCCGGAATCATCGCCGAGGCGCGCAAGCAGGCGGGCGTCGGTCCGAGCCCGGACGCGACCACCACCGAACTCGACGGGGCCCGCGGCGCGAGCGTCGACGGCGTGCGGGTGCATTCGGTACGTCTGGCCGGACTCGTCGCCCATCAGGAGGTGCTGTTCGGCACCCAGGGCGAGACCCTCACCATCCGCCACGACTCGATCGATCGCAGCTCCTTCGCCCCCGGTGTGCTGCTGGGCGTGCGGCAGATCGGCGCCCGTCCCGGTCTGACCGTCGGTCTCGATCCGCTGCTGGACCTGTGAACGCCCCCGATCGGCAGATCCTCAAAACCGTCGGCCTGCTCGCCTTCCTGGTGCTGGCGCTGGCGTTCTACTTCCTGCTGTTGGGTCGGATCGCGGTGGAACTCATCGGGACCGGCAAACCCGCTGCCCTGGCCATGGGCATCGGCGTGCTGATCCTGCCCGTGGTCGGGCTGTGGGTCGTGGCCACCAGCATTCGCGCGGCCCTGTCGCATCAGCGCCTGGCCCGCCGCATTCACGACGAGGGTCTGGAGCTCGATACCGCCGACCTCCCGCGCCGACCCTCGGGCCGCCTCGAAAAGCCCGCCGCCGACGCCCTTTTCGAGCAGGTCAAAAAGGAATGGGAAGCCGACCCGGACAACTGGCGCACCAATTATCGCGCCGCCCGGGCCTACGACTACGCGGGCGATCGCGGCCGGGCGCGCGAAACCATGCGTCGCGCGGTCGAGCTGGAACGCGCGGAACGCGACGCCCGGCGCAGCTAGCGCGCCGACGTTTCGATCCGTCGTCCTTGGCTACAGTCGGACAATGAGCATCGAATGTTCGAGCGTCGTCGCGGCACCTCGGGCCGAGGTGTTCGACTGGTTCGCCCGACCCGGGGCGTTTCGACGATTGGCCCCGCCGTGGCAGCCGGTCGATATCGCCGCCGAGTCCGAATCGCTCGCCGACGGGCGCGCGGTGCTGCGGCTGCCGGGCGGGCTGAAATGGGTGGCCCGCCACGACGCCGAGGCCTACGACCCGCCGCATCGCTTCGTCGACCGGATCGCCGTGGACGGCCTGGCCTCCGTGCCGATCGGGCGGTTGATGCGATGGCGGCACACCCACGAATTCGAGGCGGTCGACGACGGGCACACCCGGGTGATCGATCGGGTCGACACGCCGATCCCGGCGGCTGCCCTGCGCCCGATGTTCGACTATCGCTACCGCCAGCTCGCCGACGACCTGGCCGCGCACGCGCGCGCCGCGGCCCGTGGATTCGGGCCCGCCACGATCGCCGTCACCGGGGCCTCGGGCCTCGTCGGGTCGGCGCTGACCGCCTTCCTCGGCACCGGCGGCCATACGGTGATCCGCCTGGTCCGTCACGCGCCGGCGAAATCCGATGAGCGGCAATGGAATCCGGACGATCCGGCACCGGATCTGCTGGACGGCGTCGACGCGGTGATCCATCTGGCGGGCGCGTCGATCGCCGGGCGATTCACCGATGCGCACAAGCGCGCCATCGCCGACAGCCGGATCGGGCCCACCCGCGCCCTGGCCGAGCGCGCCGCCGCCGCGGGCGTCGCCACCTTCGTCTCCGCCTCCGCGATCGGCTATTACGGTGCTGATCGTGGGGATGAGGTGCTCGATGAAAGCGCCTCGCGCGGTACGGGTTTCCTCGCCGACGTGGTCACCGACTGGGAGGCGGCATGCGCCCCGGCCGAGGCGGGTGGGGTGCGGGTGGTGCGGGTGCGCACCGGCCTGGTGCAATCGCCGAGCGGCGGCACCCTGCGGCTGCTGCGGCCGCTGTTCGCCGCCGGACTCGGCGGCCGCATCGGCGACGGGCGGCAGTGGCAGTCATGGATCGGGATCGACGACCTGATCGACATCCACCATCGCGCGCTGTGGGACGCAGAGTTGTCCGGACCTGTGAATGCCGTTGCGCCGCAGCCGGTTCGCAACAGCGAATACACCCGGGTCCTAGCCCGGGTGCTGCATCGGCCCGCACTGCTGCCGGTGCCGAAATTCGGTCCCGCGCTCATCCTGGGCGGTGAGGGCGTCGACGAACTCGCCGCCGCGAGTCAGCGGGTCGCGCCCGCACGGCTGGCCGCTGCCGGACACCACTTCCGCGACGCGGATCTGGAGTCGGCGCTGCGGCATGTACTCGGCCGGACCGGCGGATAGTGATGCGCATCGACTGCGCATCGTTCAGCTCAACGCGTCGACCGCGGCTTCGAGACTGGCGATGTGGCGCACCTCACCGGGCAGCAGCGTCGTCGACCAGCCCGGACCGCCGACCAGCACCCGCGCGCCCGCCGCGAGACAGGCCGATACCGTCGTGGCCAGGGCGGTGGATTCGTGATTGGACCACAGCAGGATCGCGGGCCGCGCATTGTGCCGGGACAGGGTGTCGGTGAGGGCGGTCGCGGGCACGTCGGCGCCGAGCATCAGGGCGGGTGTGTCGCGTTCGGCCAGGGCCGCGCGCAGTACCTCGAGGGGTAGTGCGTGATGTTCGCCGCTGGTGCAGGCCAGCACGGCCGACGGCGGTTCCGTCGACACCGGCGGCGGCGCGACGCGTTGCAGCACCGCGGTGATGCACCAGGACAGCAGGTGCTCCACATCGACACAGCCGACGCCGCTGTCCTGTTCGGCCACGAGTTCGGCAAAGGCGGGGCGGCACAGATCGTTCCAGGTGTCGGCCACCCCGAATTCGCCGAAATGCTTGTACAGCAGGCTCGTAACCGTCGAGGTGTCCAGGGCGAAGGCCGCGCGCAGCAGCGCCGCGCGATCGCCGAAGGCGACCAGCGGTCCGCGCACGGCCTCGGCCGCACCCGCGGGGCTGGATCCGGCGCGAATGAGGGCCAGCATGCGTTCGAGCGTGGCGATATCGGCCTCGGTGTAGAGCCGATGCTTGCCCCGGCGATGCTGGGACGGCCCGATTCGATAGCGCTGATTCCAACTGCGCAGCGTGGCCGTCGGGATACCGAGCCGGTCCGCGACCGCGCGCACGGTGTATCCCGCGACGACATCGGAAACCGGACCGGCGGACATGGGCTCATTCTGCCTGTTTCGACACGCCGTTATCGACTGGGTTCGGCACCCAGCGAGTCGACGTTTCCTGGGAGTTGCATCGATTATGCATCGATGTGCGTAAGATGGGGGAGTATCGACAACGAAGGAGTTCCAGTGCTCTCGCTTCGCTCGACTCGTATCTCCCGCATCCTCGCCGCGGCGACGCTGCTCGTGGCCGCGCCCGCGCTGGCGGCGGCCACCGCGACGGCCGCGCCACCCGCACCGGTCCCGCAGCTGGATCTCGCCCGCTATCTCGGTGTCTGGCATCAGCTGGCGGCCGTGCCGCAGTATTTCAATCTGGTCTGCGCCCGCGACACCCGCGCCGAATACGCGCTCGACGCCCAGGGCAATGTCTCGGTGCACAACACCTGCACCACGTGGGCGGGGACGCCCAACGAGATTCGCGGCACGGCCACGGTCAACGACACGGCCACCGGCGCGCAACTGCACGTCAGCTTCCCGGGCGTACCCACGCAGGAGGCGCTGAGCGGCCCGACCAACTACATCGTGACCGCGCTCGGCCCGGACTATTCGTGGGCCCTGGTCACCGATCCGGGCCGGATCTCCGGCTTCGTCCTGTCCCGCACGCCGCAATTGGCCGCGACCGAATGGCGGGCCGTGCGCGACGCGATCGCCGCGGCCGGTGAGAACCCCTGCCTGTATCTGACCTCACCCACCTCGGGCGGAACCGACGCCATCGCGCCGCTGTGTGTCTGAGCGGCTGGCCGCTGTGTGTCTGAGCGGCTGCGCCGCTGTGCGCCTGAGCGGCTTTCCACGACGCGACGCCCGCGAGGGTCGCGCCGCCGGCGGGTCTGAGCCGCCGCGTCGGTCGGCGCGGCCCTCGTGGGCGTCGCCTCATCCCCGTACCCGAAACCCCTTGGAGCCGAACCGATGACCGTCACCGTGGTGCTGTTCACGCGGGATCTGCGGGTGCGGGACAATCCGGCGCTGGTGGCCGCGCATCGCGAGGGCGCGGCGGTGGTGCCGCTGTTCGTGGTGGACGAGCGGATCGTCGCCGGGCGGCGCAGTTCACCCAATCGCGCCCGCTTCCTGGCCGCGGCGCTGGCCGAGCTGGACGACGAATTACGCGGCCTCGGTGGGCATCTGGTGGTGCGCTACGGCGATGTCGTCGATGTCGTGGCCGATGTCGTGCGCGAGGTGCATGCCGACAGCCTGCATCTGGCCGCCGATGTGAGCTGGTACAGCCGCGCGCGGGAGGAGGCGCTGCGCAAGCGGCTGGCACCGCGCGACTGTCTGGTCCACACCCATGCCGCCTCGGTGACCACCACCGATCCCGCCGAGCTGACCCCGGCCACCGGGCGCGATCATTTCGCCGTATTCACCCCGTATTACCGCCGCTGGCTGGAACATCCGCGCCGCCGCCCGCTCGCCGCGCCCCGCGATCTGGTCATTCCGCCGGTGCGCGGCGAAGCGCTGCCCCGATTCGACGACAGCCGGGACGGCAGTTCGCCGGGTCTGGTCGTGGGCGGCGCGATCACCGCCCGAAAAGCCCTGCGCCGCTGGCTGTCCGGACCCGCCGACGAATACGCCACCGCGTCCGACGATCTGGCCGCCGACGTCACCTCCCGGCTGTCGCCGTATCTGCATTTCGGCTGCCTGTCGCCGATCGAGGTCCTGCATCGGATCGATCTGGACTCACCCAGCGGCGAGGCCTTCGCGCGCCAGCTGGCCTGGCGTGACTTCCATCATCAGGTCCTCGCCGCGCGACCGGAGGTGGGTTGGAAAGATTACCGGCCCAGGCCGATTCGCTGGCGCGAGGATCCGCACGCGGTCCGCGCCTGGCAGGACGGCCGCACCGGCTTCCCGATCGTGGACGCCGGCATGCGGCAACTGCGCGAGGAGGGCTGGATGCCCGGCCGCGCCCGCCTGATCACCGCCAGCTTCCTCACCAAATCGCTGCGCGTGGATTGGCGGATCGGCGCGGAGCATTTCCGGCGCTGGCTGGTGGACGCGGATGTGGCCAACAACCAACTCAATTGGCAGTGGACCGCGGGCACCGGCACCGATACCCGCCCCAACCGCGTCCTCAACCCGCTGCGCCAGGCCGACCGCTTCGACCCGGACGGCGAATACGTTCGCCGCTGGATTCCGGAGCTGCGACAGCTGGACGGGGCGAGTGTGCATCGGCCGTGGCGCGCGGGGATACTCGCGGCGGACTACCCCGCGCCGATCCTCGAATGCAACGGGATGTAGCTAGCGCGGCGGATGTACCTTCGCCCAGTGCTCGGCGATATCGATGCGGCGGGCCAACCACACCTTGTCGTGGGACCGCACGTAGTCCAGGAAACGGTTGAGCGCCGCCGCCCGTGCCGGGCGCCCGGCGAGGCGGCAGTGCAGGCCGACGGACAACATCTTCGGCGCGCCCGCCGCGCCCTCGGCGTAGAGGGTGTCGAAGGCGTCGCGCAGATAGGCGAAGAACTCGTCGCCGTTGGCGAAACCCGCGGGCGAGGAGAACCGCATATCGTTGGCCTCCAGCGTGTACGGCACCACCAGATGATCGGTGTCGTGTACGCGCACCCAGTAGGGCAGATCGTCGGCGTAGGAGTCCGCGTCGTAGGCGAAGCCGCCGTGCTCGACCACCAGTTCGCGGGTCTGCGGCGAATCGCGGCCGGTGTACCAGCCGCGCGGCGGTTCGCCGAACAGCTCGGTGATGATCCGCACCGCCTCGGCCATATGCTTGCGCTCGGTCTCGGCATCGGTCATCTGATACGAGATCCACCGCAATCCGTGGCTGGCGATCTCGTACCCATTGCGCCGAAATGCCGCGACCGCTTCGGGATTGCGCTCGAGCGCCCGCGCGACGGCGAACACCGTCAGCGGGATGCCGCGCGATTCGAAGGCCCGCAACACCCGCCACAGCCCGGCCCGCGATCCGTATTCGTACAGCGACTCCATACTCATGTGCCGATTCGGAAACGCCTGGGCCGGAACGATATCCGACAGGAAGGTCTCCGAGCCCGGATCGCCGTCCAGGACGCTGTTCTCCCCGCCCTCCTCGTAGTTGAGGACGAACTGCACGGCGATATTCGCCTCGCCGGGCCAGTGCGGATGCGGTGGGGTGGGCCCGTAGCCCACCATATCGCGGGGTTGGGTCACGCTCACTCCTGTTCTCCGCGAAGACCTTCCAGCGCCGCGTCGGCCAGTGCGCCGAGGGCGGGTTCGGCGCGCAGCCGCTCCCGGGCGGCCTCGGTCAGCGTGCCGTAGAGGCGAAGTCGCGCGAATCCGCCGTCGGGGTACACGTCCAGCCGCGCCTCGGTGACCGGCTCGGCCACCTCGATGGCGAAGCGGTGCCGGGTGTCGGGCTGCAGATCGACCCGCGGCAGCAGTTCGACTTCGGTTCCGTCGGAACGAATTCCGGTCAGCCGCGCCGCGCCGGGGGAGTTGAACAGGAAGTAGGAGGTGTCGATCTCGGCGGTGCGCAGTACACCCTCGCCGGTCAGCCGCACCCGCACCCAGTCGTTGCCGCCGTCGCGACGCCGCGCGGTCTCCCAGCCGTCGCCCATGACCCGGGCCCGCCCGGGCATCAGCAGATTCTGTGGATGGGAGTAGAAGCGGTTGGAGCAGTCGGTCACCAGTCCGCCGTTCTCCAGCGCCGCCAGATCGAACGGGCCCGAATCCAGCCAGCGCGGGTCGGGTTTCGCCAACCCGTGCACGCGCAGTCGCGCCACGCCGCCGTCGGGGAACATGCTCAGCCGCACATGGGTGAACTGCCGTTCGGATTCGACGACGAATGGGTTCTCGGCGTCGCCGTTCACCTTCGAGCGCGGCACCAGGGTAATCCAGTCGGTGCGGGCGGCGAGCTCGTCCGCCGATGGATACCCCTGTGCCAGTAGACCTTCCACCGCGATCTCGGGCGGATAATTGCCCTTGAACCACGCGGTGTCCACCACCACGCCGCGGATCACGCCGGGTACGCCGAGCCGCACGATGGCCCGGTCGGCATCATCGGAGTCGGGGGCCGCGCCGTGGGAACGCCGTCGCCGCCGGGTCTCCCAGCCGTCGTAGACCTGGCCCTTGTGGCCGAAGGTCGCGGCGGTGAAGGTCGCGGCCTCGGGCCGGATGAGATTCTCCTTCTCCGCGAAGGATTCGTCGTCGGCCCATACGACCGCACCGCCGAGGGTGCGTACGGCCAGATCGGGCAGCAGGGTGAATTCGGTGCCTTCGCCGCTCATAGGATGGGCAGTTTCCTTTCTCGCAACTGATTGAGCACCGCGACCGTGGCGGCCGGTGCCAGCGCCGTGACGTCCTCGGATCCGTATGCGCCGCAGTCCAATCCGCGCAGTACGACCGTTGCGAGCGCCTGCGCGGTGGCCGGTTCGTCGACCACCGCGCCGCCCTGGCGCCGCAGATACCGATCGATGCGCGGCGCGGCCGCGGCGAGCGCGCCCCGGAAGAATGCGAAGGTGGCCGCCCAGCGTGTCACCAGATGGCCCGGATGCATATCCCAGCCCTGGTAGTAGCCGCGCTCGAGCGAACGGGTGACCAGACGGAAGTGCCGGGCGACCGCCGCGGCCACCGCATCGTCGGCGCCGACCGGCATGACCTGGGTGGATCCGTCGCACACCCATACGCCGGTCTGCGCGGCGGCGGCCTGCATGACGGCCTTGGCGTGATCGGCGACCGGATGTTCGAGCGACTGGAACTGCGGGGAGATGCCGCAGGCCGCGCTGTAATCGTAGGTGCCGTAATGCAATCCGCTGCAGCGTCCGGCCGAGCGATGGATGGCGCGGGCCACCGTCGCACTGCCGTCGGCCCCGATCACCGCCTGCGGGCTCTCGATCTGAAGCTCGAAACGCAGTGCGCCCGAGGGTAATCCGTGCGCGGATTCGATCTCTTCGCACAGTCGCACGGCGACCGCGGCCTGTTCGGCCGAACGGATCTTCGGAACGGTGAACACGAAACCGTCGGGCACCCCGCCCGCGCCGTCGAGGACGCGCTCGAGCGTGCGCACGGCCCGTTCCCATTCCGCGCTGGTGAGCCCCTTGATCCGAATGCCGCGGAAGCGGACCGTCGCGGGCAGCGCCGACAGGATCTGCCCGGCGCGAATGGCGTCGCGGTCCTCGATCTCGTCGCCGCGGTTGCCGTAGCCGTCCTCGAAATCCAGGCGCAGATCCTGAATCGGATTGTGCGCCAGGGTGGTACGGACACGGGTGAGCACCTCGACGCCCGCCAGCTCGGTGAGCGGATCGCGGTGACGTTCGGCGAGCCCGAGCGCGGCCGCGCCCCACTCGTCGGGCAGATCCTTGGTGGCGTCGGCGGCGCAGACGTAGGCGGTGTGGATCGGCTGGCCGGGCCGGTCACCGGGACAGTGCCGGGCCAGATCCGCGTCGATCTCACGCAGGCGGGCGGCCAGACCGCCCAGGAATTCGGGGGGCAGCTTCACTGGACAGCTCCATCGGTGCCGAAGGCGGACAGTAGGCCGGTGTAGTGCTTGGGCGGCGGTGCGGCGAACTCACCGCGGCCGGACTTGCGTAGACCCAGCGTAACCAGCGATTGCACACCCAGGGTGGCCGCGGCGACGCCGTCGACGACCGGGACGCCGACCTCCTCGGTGAGGTGTGCGCACAGATCGGCCATGCCCGCGCAGCCCAGTACGACCGCATCGGAGCCGTCGGCGGCGACCGCGGCCCGGCAGGCATCGGCGATGACCGTGCGGACCTTGGGATCGTCGAGCTCGAGCACCGGGATATCGGTGGCGTGCACGCCCAGGCAGAATCGCCGCATCCCGTAGCGCTCGGCCAGATCCAGCGCCTGCCCGACGGTCCGTGACAGCGTGGTCACGACGCTGAAGCCGCGGCCCAGACGGCTGGCCGCGGACATGGCCGCCTCGGCGATTCCGAGTACCGGACCGCGCGCCAGCTCCCGCGCGGCGTACAGGCCCGGATCGCCGAAGCAGGCGATGACATAGCCGTCGACGCCCTCGGCCTCGCCGCGCGCGATCTCGGCGAGCAGCCCCGGCACCGCGAGCGCCTCGTCGTAGTGGCTCTCGATGGAGGCCGGGCCCATGGTCGAGGTGACCGCCTGCACGACCGTGCCCGGACCGGCCACGGCCCGGGCGCATTCGTCGATGACGGCGGTCATCGCGGCGGTCGTATTCGGATTGATGACGCGGATTCGCATATTCCTCACGGGGTTTCGGGGACGGGTAGGCGCAGCGGGCCGCGGGTGGCCAGGATCGGATACGCGATCAGGCCGATGGCGCAGCCGATGAACCAGCTGTACTGCGCCGCGGTGTACATGCCGGTGATGTCGCCCGCGGTCAGTACCGGGAAGACCGCGGCGGTCGCACCGACGAGGGTGGTGACGATCGCGGCGGGGTTGTAACCCCGTCGGTACCAATAGCTGCCGCGCGGGGACAGGGTGAACAGGTCGTCGACCACCACCCGCTGGCGGCGCACCCGGTAGTAGTCGGCGATGAGCACGCCGAACAGCGGGCCCACGCACGCGCCGAGGGTTTCCAGCGTGTAGTGGATGACCTGCGGATTGTTGTAGAGGTTCCACGGCGTGATCACCAGCGAGCCGACCGCGGCGATCATGCCGCCGCCGCGCCAGCTGATCTTCCGCGGATTCACATTCGAGAAGTCGAAGGCGGGGGAGACGAAGTTCGCGACGATATTGATGCCGATGGTCGCGACGGTGAAGGTCAACGCGCCCAGCACGATCGCGGTGGTGTTGTCGATGCGCGCGACCGTCTGCACCGGATCGGTGATGAGTTCACCGTAGACCGGTACCGTCAGCGCGGCGGTGACCACGACCAGCAGCGAGAACACCAGGAAATTGAGCGGCAGCCCGAGCAGATTGCCGCGCTTGATCGCGGTGAACGAGCGGCCGTAGCGGGCGAAGTCGCCGAAGTTCAGCATCGGCGCGGAGAAATACGACACCACCAGCGCCACCGCGCCCAGCATCACCGGCACCGCCGACCAGCCGGTGTGGGTCACCGTGGTCAGATTCAGATCGATGGCACCCCAGCCCGCCCTCGCGAGCAGATATCCGCACAGCACGAACATCACGACGTAGACCGCGGGGCCGCAGAAATCGATGAATTTGCGGATCGATTCCATCCCGCGCCAGAACACCGCGGCCTGCAGCACCCACAGCACCAGATAGCTGCCCCACCCCAGCGCCGACAGTCCGAGAAATCCGTAGTCCGCGGCCACCGCGTACCGTGCGAGCCCCGGAAACAGCTTGATCAGCACCACATCCAGCGCCGCGGAGGCGAGATAGGTCTGAATTCCGTACCAGGCCACCGCGATCAGGCCGCGGATGACCGCCGGAATATTGGCGCCCAGCACCCCGAAGGCCACGCGGGAGATGACCGGATACGGCACACCGGTGCGCTGACTCGGCTTGGCGACCAGATTGCAGAACAGATGCACCACGGCGATCCCGAGCACCAGCGCGAGCAGTACCTGCCAGCTGGCCAGGCCGAGGGCGAACAGGCTGCCCGCGGTGACATAGCCGCCCACGCTGTGCACATCCGACATCCAGAAGGCGAAGATGTTGTAGACGCCCCAGGTCTGTTTCTCCAGCGGAGCCAGGTCGGCGTTGGTGAGCCGCGGGTCGTAGGCGGGTGTGACGGCCTCCGCCGGCGGCGCAACGGTCTCACTCAAGTCGCACGTCCGATCGTCTGTCCCGCACCGCGGGAACTGGATTCGGCGACGCTATCGAGCCGGTATTGCCGCTTTGTTGCGCAAACTATATATCTTTGCCGTCGCCGGACTCGGCAAATAGTCCCGTATCGGTCGGTAGCCCTTCGACCACTGTATTCAACCGAGCGTGATGCTGCTCTGTGGCCTTCAGCAACTCGGTGGCATCGCCGGTGAGGAAGGCCGCGAGCTGACGGCTGTGGTCGGCGTGCAGTACCGCCCGCTCGGCGGCGCTCACATGGACCATGGGCTGTACGGGTTCGGTGATGTTCCAGGCGTATTCGAGCATGTGCACCAGCCGGGCCATGCCCGACGGGCGGGTCAGCGCCAGGTGGAAGGTGCGGGTCTCGCGGTGGTAGGCGGCCGGATCGTCGTCGAGGACCGCGCGCTCGAGCCGGGCGTGCGATTCGGTCGCGATGCGGTGATCCTCGGGCCCCGCGCGGTCCACGGCCGCGGCCAGCGCCGCCGACTCCAGCCGCTCGCGCACCACATACAGCTCGCGCAGCTCGCTCGCGGTGAGCCGGGTGACGGTGTATCCGAAATTGGGGCGGTGTTCGACCAGGCCCTCACCGATCAGGGTCTGCAGCGATTCACGCACCGGAATCGCGCTCACATCGAACCGCTGGGCGAATTCCCGCAGCGGCAGCCCGGTGCCGGGTGGCAGATTGCCCGCCAGGATCAGCCGCCGCAGTTCGGCGAGGATCTCCTGCTGCGAATAGCCGCGCCGCGCGTCCTGCGGCGGGGTGAGATCGGGCAGCCTGGGCAGGCGTGGTCGGGGAGGCACGCTCGTACCGTAATACCTGCCCGGCGCGGGCCGCCGAAAGCAACGTCGCAGGAATTGGGGGCGGGGCGGGATGCTTATGACCCGGGTTCGGGCGACGATCATCGAGGCATGATCATTCGCAAATTCGCCGCAGCCGGATTGCTGTGTGCCACATCCCTTCTCGTTGTCGCCCCGATGGCGCAGGCGGATTCCGGCAGCTCCTCGCTCAGCGGCCCCTCGTCACTGAGCGGTCGGATCAACCTGGGCTGCCTCATCGCGCGCCTGGCGACCCTGTCGGGTGAGCCGCCGATGGGCGCGGACTGCTTCCCGCCGCCCGTCGGCGGTATCGACGCGCCCCTCGCGGGCGAACTCGCTATCGGCTGACCTCGGCGAGGAAGTCGGCCACCGCGCTGGTGAGCTCCGGGGCCGCGAGCGCGGAGAAGTGATCGCCCGGTATCGGTACGCGGCGGCCGCGCGGCAGGGCGGCCGCGAGGGCGTCGGCGGAGGCGGCGTACGGATCGTGGTCGCCGACGAGAATCAGTGCGGGAATATCGATCCGGCGTAGTTCGGCCTCGGTGGTCGCGACGACCGAATCGGGAATGTGGCGCAGCGCCCGCGGATCGGCTCCGGTCCGGGTGGTCCAATACGCCAGATCCGCCTCCTGCGAACCGGATTCGAGGGCGCGGCCCTCGGCCATCGCGGTGAAGGTCCGACGGTAGATATCGTTGCGGTCGCTCCCGCGCGTGATCGAGTCCAGCCCCTGACCGCCCACGATCACCCGCGCGGGGCGGGCGCCGTGGACCACCATGCGCAGGACCATGCGCCCGCCCAGGGAGTAGCCGCCCAGGTCGTAGTCGTCGAGGCCCAGATGTTCGATCAGCGCCAGTCCGTCCTCGGCCAGGACGTCGGGCGGATAGGCCCGGGCGTCGTCCGGGTGCGCGCTGTCGCCGTGTCCGCGCAGGTCCGGCATGATCACCCGGTAGCCCTTCTCGGCCAGGGCGGTCGCGGGGCCGAATCGCACCCACTGGGCGCCATTGCCGACGATGCCGTGCAACAGCACCAGTGGCCTACCGATGCCCAGCTCTCGATACGCCAGTTCCACGCCGTCCCGGCCGTGGAATCGCTGCGTCGACGCGTTGATCATGTTGACCAGTATGGCCTTTCGCGCCCGCCCCGGCAGGGTGCTAACGCTGCGCGGCGCGTGCGACGAGTTCGGCCACCTCGGCGGGCCGGGAGACCGAGACCGCGTGCGAGGCGGCGATTTCCACCGTCTCGGCATTCGCGCGCTCGGCCATGAAGCGCTGGGCCTCGACGGGAATGTTCCTGTCGTCGGAGGTCAGCAGCGCGTAGGACGGGACGGTCCGCCAAGCCGCGGCTGCGGCGGGCTGCTGCAGGGCGGACAGGGCCACCGGGCGCTGGGTGACAGCCATGAGCTCGGCGGCCGCGGCGTCGACGTCGGCGGCGAACTGCGCGGGGAATTCGTCCTGACGGATATAGAGTTCGGTGCCCGAACCGCCCTCGGGCAGCGGGTAGTTCGCCGGACGGGTGGTCGGCCCGAGGGTCGAGCCGGGGAACTTGTCGGTCAGCTCGAGGGCGCTCTCACCCTCGGCCGGAATGAAGGCCGCGATGTAGACCAGCGCCGTGACATTCGACTTGCCCTGGGCCGCAACGGTGATCACGCTGCCGCCGTAGGAGTGCCCGGCCAGGACGACCGGCCCGTCGACGCTGTCGAGGACCGAGGCGATGTAGGCGGCGTCACTGTCCAAGCCGCGCAGCGGATTCGCGGCGGCGAGTACGGAGTGGCCCTGGGCGCGCAGGCGTTCGGCCACGCCGTTCCAGCTGGAGGAGTCGGCGAACGCGCCGTGGACGAGGACGATGGTGGGATTCGGCATGAACCCAGTCTCGGCGGACGCGGCCGGTTCGCGCCCCGCTCGGCGGGCCGTGAATCCCCCCGATCAGGACGCGGCCTCGGCCTCGTACATCGAGTCGACGGTGAGCGCGGAGCGGAATCGCTGCTGATATTTGCGCGGCGAGATGCCCAGGCGGGCAATGAATGCGCGGCGCAGCGCCTCACTGCTGCCGTATCCGGCGGTCATCGCGGCCGCGGTGACGGTATGCCCGGCGTGCAGGAGATCGCGGGCCACCCCGAATCGGATGTAGGCCACGTATTCGGCCGGGGATTTCTCCAGTTCGGAGCGGAACAGCCGGGTCAGATGCCGCACGCTGACCCGGGCGTGCGCGGCCAATGTCTGCACGGTGTGCGGATGGGCCGGATCGGCGCAGATCGCGTCGACCGCCGCGCGCACCACCGAACTGCGCGGCGCGGGACCGCTCAGCGAGGCCGAGAACTGCGACTGCCCGCCCGCGCGCTGCATGTAGACCACCAGCGATTGCGCCACCCGGCGCGCGACATCCGCGCCGTGATCCTCCTCGACCAGCGCCAGGGCGAGATCCACGCCCGCGACCACACCGGCCGAGCTGTACAGATTCCCGTCCCGCACGAAGATCGCGTCCGGATCCACCGCGACGGCCGGAAACCGGTGCGCCAGATCGCGGGTGAACTTCCAGTGCGTCGTCGCGCGCCTACCGTCGAACAGTCCGAGTTCGGCGAGGACGAACGTGCCGCTGCAGATGGTCGCCAATCGCCGTGTGCTCCAGGACAATCGGCGCGCGGCGGCGAGTACGTCGGGAGTGACGAAGCGCGCGGGCGGCAGTTCGCTGCCGGGGATCACGACCGTATCGAACCGGCCCGCCTCCGAGACCGCGCAGCTCACCTCGATCCGCGCGCCGATCGAGGTCTGCACATCCTTGCCGTCGGCGGAGATCAGCACCACGTCGTAACACGGAACCGACTGATTCGCCTCGATGAACACCTCGGCCGGACCGGTGAAATCGAGCATCTTCACGCCGTCGAAGACCAGGATCCCGATCCGTCGGCGAGGCGGGTCGGCGAAGGTGGGGGACATGTCCACCAGTATTATGGAGGCATGACTCCAGAACAAGCGATGTGCCGGAGATCGCAAACTCGATTGGTACGGTGACCACATGGGACGGCCGCGACAGTTCGACGAATCGAGCCTGCTCGATGCCGCCACGGATTTGTTCTGGTCCAAGGGCTTCGACAGCACCTCGGTCGAGGACGTATCGCGCGCGACCGGCGTCGGCAACGGCAGCATCTACGCCGCCTACGGCAGTAAGCGCGGCCTGTTCCTGGCGGCCTTCGAGCGGTACTGCGAGCGCCGGGCCCGATTCGTGCGTGAGGCGGTGCTCGGCGCGCCTGGTTCGGCGCGGGCCGCGGTGCGCGCCCTGCTGCTCGCGGTCGCCGCGGACTGCGCCGCGCATCCGGATCGACGGGGTTGTCTGATGCTCAACAGCATCGCGCATCTGGGCTCCCGCATACCCGAGGTCACCACGATCGGAGCCCGCACCACCGCGGCGATGGAGGACGGGGTGGCCCAGCGGCTGCGCGCGGCCGCCGACGGGGCGATCGGGGAGGTCGAACTGTCGGCGCTGAGCGCGCAGATCGTGGTGGTCGCGCAGGGGCTGATCCAGTTGAGCCGCATGGGAATTCCCGCCGAACGCCTGGAGCGGATCGCCGAGGTGTCCAGCGCGAATCTGCCGCGGGCCTGGGCCGACCGCTGAGTGTCCCGTATTCAGCGAATCCTGGCCGTCACAGCGGTGTCGAATCCCCGCCCGCGCGCCCACACTCGAATCGATGCGCCGTCCGCGCATTTCGATTCGAGGGAAGGTAGGACCATGGCAGGCAACCCGCGGGGTATTTCGTTGGAACCGGCCGCTCAGGCGTTCGTGGACGCGACGTCGGAACCGCCGTTCCTGTACCAGCTTTCGCCGGAGGAGGGCCGCAAGGCGGTCGACGGGGTGCAGGACAGCCCCATCTTCAAACCGGAGATCGATGAGGAGTGGATCACCGTCGAGGGCGGCCCGACGGGTTCGGTGCGGGCGCGCATCGTGAAGCCGCAGGGCGTCGAGGGGCCGCTGCCGGTCGTGATCTATACCCACGGCGCGGGCTGGGTGTTCGGCGATGCGCACACCCACGACCGGCTGGTGCGCGATCTGGCGGTCGGGGTCGACGCCGCGGTGGTGTTCCCCGAATACGACCGCTCGCCCGATGTGCACTATCCCGTGGCCAACGAGCAGTCCTACCGGGTGGCGCAGTGGGTGAGCGCCGAGGGCGGCGAAAAGGGTTTGGACACTTCGCGGATCGCGATCGCGGGCGATTCGGTCGGCGGGAATATGGCCATCGCCCTGACCCTCATGGCCAAGGAGCGCGGCGATGTGACCTTCCGCCAGCAGGTGCTGTTCTATCCGGTCACCGACGCCAATTTCGACACCGGCTCCTACACGGAATTCGCCGAGGGCTATTTCTTGACGCGCGAGGGGATGCGCTGGTTCTGGGATCAGTACACGACCAGTGCGTCCGACCGCGCCGAGATCACCGCGTCCCCGCTGCGCGCGAGCGTCGAACAGCTCGCGGGTCTGCCGCCCGCCCTGGTGATCACCGGCGAGGCCGATGTGCTGCGCGACGAGGGCGAGGCCTACGCCGCCAAACTCCGCGCGGCCGGGGTGCCGGTCACCGCGGTGCGCTACGGCGGTATCGTGCATGATTTCGTGATGCTGAACGCCCTGCACGACACCGAGGCCGCCAAGGCCGCGGTGGCACAGGCGGTTTCGGTACTGAGCCGGGCCCTGCACGGCTGATCGCGGCCGTCCGGACCGGACAGTTTTCCGACGCCGCGCGCAAGGCTAGGCTCGAACCCATGGCACGGTTGCTGATCGTTCACCACACTCCGTCTCCGTATCTACAGGAAATGTTCGAGGCGGTGCTGTCGGGAGCGACGGATCCGGAGATCGAGGGCGTCGAGGTGGTACGGCGCGCGGCGTTGGCGGTCACCGCGAGCGATGTGCTGGAGGCCGATGGATATCTGCTGGGCACCCCCGCGAATCTGGGATATATGTCGGGGGCGCTCAAACACGCATTCGATACTTTCTATTACCCATGTCTGGATTCGACGCGGGGGCGGCCGTACGGTTTCTACCTCCACGGCAACCAGGGCACCGAGGGCGCGGAACGCGCGATCGAAACCATTACCACCGGGCTGGGCTGGCAGCGTGCGGCCGCACCGGTGATCGTGAACGGAACACCGGACAAACGGGTGCGTGAGCGATGCTGGGAACTCGGCGGAACGATTGCGGCGCAATTGATGGGATAGCAAAAATCCCGCCGAACACTGTCCCCCGATTTCTGGTGGCTGACAAATCCGCACCCGTCCCCGGCATACTCGACAGACAGGTATGCTCCGGGATCTGCCTGCGCGCGGCCGGAATCGGAGCGCGAGGGTTCGCGGGACTTTGGGAAGAGGTGACTGCGCCGTGGAGGCGACACAGCAGGGGACGTCGAGACCGGCCCGGATCGGGCTCGTCGAGGACCATGAGTCCGTCGCGCTCGGCCTGGCCACCATGCTGGCCGCCGAGTCCGACCTCGAGCTGATCATCACCGCCGGAACCGTGGGCGAATTGCTTTCGGCCGCACCGGAGTTGGATCTGGTGGTGCTCGATCTTCGATTGGCCGACGGATCCAACCCCGAAGACAATGTCCGCGCGCTGCGCGAGCGCGGCCTGGAGGTGCTGGTGTTCACCGGCGCCGACAATCCGTTCCTGGTGCGTCAGGCCGCGCGGGCCGGTGTGCTGGGCGTGGTGCGCAAATCCGAGGACGTGCAGACCGTGGTCTCGGCCGTGCGTGCGGCCGCCTCGGGTGAACAGGTGGTGACCACCGACTGGGCCGCCGCGATCGATAGCGACCCGCAGCTGTCCGACGTGGGCCTGAGCCCGCGTCAGCAGGAAGTGCTCACGCTCTACGCCTCTGGTGAGAAGGCGTCGCGGGTGGCGCGGTTGACCGGCCTGTCCGAGCAGACCGTCAATGATTACCTGGGCCGGATCCGGCAGAAGTACGCCGACGCCGGACGGCCCGCCCCCACCAAGACCGACCTGTACAAACGGGCGGTCGAGGATGGGTGGCTACCGGTGCCCGAGCGCACCCCACGCGTATGAGTGAGTGCGCGATGGGTACGGCCGACTTGGCAGTGCCACGTGAGGCGCTGCCATGATCACCGCCGGCGCCTTGGAGACTCCGCTGTCCCGGTCGGGACTGCTACCTCGTGTGACGGCATGGTGGCGAGGTCGGTCTACGGTGGAGCAGGATATGAGCGCGGTGGCGTTCGACCGCATCATCCGACGGCTCGGGCTGTCGGTGGGTATCGGCGGCGTGATCATGGGGTTGGTGGATCTGCCCGAGATCACCGCCCAGGGCGAGCAGGCGGCGGCCTGGTGGACGCCCGCCGCGGTCGCGCTGATGTTCGGCATGTTCCCGGTCCTCGCCGCGGTCTCGATCGCGGCCGCGACCCGCTGGATCCGTGTGGTCGCCGGATTCACCGCGCTGAGTTACCTTGCGGCCCTTGCGACTACGCCGTTCGCATTGCATATGCACACCATCGACGCGACCGCGGTCTGGCTGTACCGGATGGTGCCGCTGGGTGTGGTGGCCGCGGCCATGGCGTGGTCACGGCGCGCGTCGATCGGCTATCTCGTGGTCAGTTCGGCCGCGGCGGCGTTCACCAATATCTTTCTGCTCGAGGATTTCACCGCGGCCTCGGCGCTGGCCGCGTTCGCGCGCAGCTTCGGTCTGTCCGCCCTGTTCCTGTGGTGTGCGACCTGCACGCTGACCGCGGCCGCGCATGTGGACCGCGAATCCGCGATCGCCAGTCGCCGGGCCGCCGCGGCGGCGGCCGCGGCGGCGCGCGATCACGAACGCGCCCGGTTCGCGGCGCTCATCCACGACGCGGTGCTGTCCACGCTGCTGGACGCCTCGCGCGGCGGTGAGAGTTCCGAGGTGCTGCGCCGCCAGGCCGAGCGCACTCTCGAACAGCTCGACGAGATCCGCGTGGAGGCCCACGAACCCGATGTCCTCGACGCCCGCGCCTCGGTCATCTTCCTGAGATCGGCCGTGCACGAGATCAATCCGGGCGTTCGCTTCGCCACCCGCACCTGGCCCGGCTTCGACGATCTGCGCATGCCCGTACACGTCGCGGCCACCCTCGCGGCCGCGCTGGGCGAGGCGGTCCGCAACAGCCTGCGGCACGCCGCGGTGCCCGGCCGGCCGGTGCATCGCACGGTCACCTGCACCATCAGCGCGGGCAGTATCCGGCTCGTATTCACCGACGACGGCGTGGGATTCGACGTGCGGCAGGTCTCGGCCGATCGGCTCGGCATCTCGGTCAGCATTCTGGGCCGGATGCGGCAGCTGTCCGGCGGGGCCGGATTCGTCGAATCGCAGCCGGGCGACGGCACCACGGTGACCCTGGTCTGGGGTGGCGATGGCTCACACTGATCCGATCTCGGATGTCGACTCCCGCTTCGGCTTTCGCGATCTACTCGGCCTGCGCGGCGGGATGGCGTGGCTGTTCCTGGTCATCCTGGAACTGACGATCGTGCTCTACATGCTCGGCAATCTGGCCACCGCGCCGCCCGCCGCGGCGCTGACCGGACTCGCCGTGCTCGCGACCGCCGGGGCGCTGGTGCTGGTCGTACCGATCGATCCGCTGCCGGTGACGGTGACCGCATTCGTCACCGCCTCCGCACCGGTCGCTTCCGCGCTGACCATGACGACTCTCGAGGGTGACCACACGCATCACATGCTGTGGACCAACTTCGCATCGTCGTATGTGCTCGCGGTACTCGTGCTGCGCGGTCGGATGGGCTGGGCCTGGCTGGGTGTGGCCGGGGTGGCCGGGGTGATCGCGATCTGGGGAGCGCGTACGGGCCAATCGGTTGGCACGATCGTGGCGCCCATCGTTCCGGTCGGTGCGGTCGTGGCCATTTCGGTGTTCGCCCTGATCATGCGTCCGACCCAGCAGTCGCTGCGGCGACTGCGCGAGGAGGCGACGATTCGCGCGGCCGCCGAGGCCACCATGGCCGCCGCCGACGGGGAACGCATTCGTCAGCTGGCCCGGCTGGACCGGGTCGCGCGGCCGATTCTCGAACGCATCGCCGACGGGGCCGCGCTGACGGTCTCCGAACGCGAGGAATGTCGACTGCTCGAGGCCGAACTGCGTGACGGTCTGCGCGCGCCGCAGTTGGTCACCGATGAACTCAGCGGCGCGGCGCGCGGCGCGCGTGCGCGCGGGGTCGAGGTGGTCCTGCTCGACGACGGCGGTTTCGCGGGGGTGCCGCCGTGGGTGCGCCAGCGCGTGATCGATGCCGCCACACGGGAATTGGACGCCGCCAACACCGGTTCGGTGACCGTGCGGGTGCTGCCCCTCGGGCGGCGCGTCCTGGCGACCGTACTGGCCCACGCGCCCGATCACGACCGTCGCACCGAGATCGACACCAACGGCGACGTCACGGTGTCGGATTAGGGCGTATCGCAGCGGCCCGCCCCGCCGCGGCGCATCTGATCGCGCAGCGCGCCCTGGACCGCGGTGGACAGCCAGGAGTTGAGCGACTGCCCGCTCTGGGCGGCCGCCTCCTCGGCGCGCGATTTGATGTTCTCCACCAGGCGCAGCGTGACGCGGCTGATATCGCCGGTCATCTCCTCGAAGGTCGGATTGTGATGTTCCTCGGATGCGTTGGGGCGCACATCGACTCGGGCGTCGGTGCCGTCCACCGAGACATGGACGGTCCGATCGCCGAGCGTGGCGCTGATCTCGGCGGCCAGCTCCGACAGCGCGGCCAGCAGGGTGAGCCGGGCGGCGTTCTCGGTCGCCGCGGCGAGGGCGGCCGCGGTGGCCTGGGTCTTCTCATCGCCGAGCGCGGCGGCGGCGACCAGGTCGTCGCGGAGGCGAGTCGTATAGGCGTTCAAATCCATGACATCAGCGTGACGTCATCGACGACATCACGCAAGCGGCAATATGACACCATCGGCATAAGGCCGACAACGGTTCAACGGCCGATCGCCGACCGGGTAGCCTTTCTGACCATGACGTACGGTGAATCGACGCGAACAGGGCTGCGCGCGTCCGGCACGGTCGGTGTCGCGATGGTGACTCCCTTTACCGCCGAGGGCAAGCTCGATGTCGACACCGGCGTCGCCTTGGCCACGAATCTGGTCGACCGGGGCGTCGATCTGCTGGCGATCTCCGGGACGACCGGCGAATCGCCCACGACCACCGAATCGGAGAAGTTCGACCTGCTGCACGCGGTGGTCGAGGCCGTGGGTTCGCGCGCGACCGTCATCGCGGGCGCCGGAACCTACGACACCGCCCACAGCATCGAGCTGGCCCGCAACGCGCAGCGCGCGGGCGCGCACGGCCTGCTCGTGGTCACTCCGTACTATTCGCGTCCGTCGCAGGAGGGTCTGGTCGCGCACTTCACCGCGGTGGCCGACGCCACCGATCTGCCGGTCACCCTCTACGACATTCCGCCGCGCTCGGTCGTGCCGATCGCGCCGGAGACGCTGCGCCGGCTGGCCGAACATCCGCGCATCGTCGCGGTCAAGGACGCCAAGGGCGATCTGGGCGCGGGCGCGGAGATCATCGCCGAGACCGGTTTGCAGTACTACTCCGGTGACGATGTGCTGAACCTGCCCTGGCTGTCGGTCGGCGCGGTCGGATTCATCAGCGTCATCGGTCACCTCGTGCCCGAGCGCATGGTCGCGCTGCGCGAGGCCTATCTGGCGGGCGATGTCACCCGCGCCCGCGACATCAACGCCTCGATGCTGCCGCTGATGCGCGCGATGGCCCGGGTCGGCGGCGTCTCGCTGACCAAGGGCGCGCTGCGCGCGCTCGGCTTCGAGGTGGGCGCGCCGCGACTGCCGCAGCTGCTGCCCGATGCCGAACAATTGCTTGCGATCGTGGACGACCTGGAAGCGGCCGGAGTGATCGCATGACCGAACCTATGAGTAATGATCCAGTGAACAATCGACGTGTCCGTAGACGAGCCGCGAGCCGCGCCGCCGGCGCACCCGAGGCCGTCCCGCCGATCGAGGTGACCGAACAGGCCAGGGTGGTCGCGCAGCAGGCCAAGGAGGCCGCGCGGCAGGCCGAACAGGCCGCGCAGGAGGCCGAACGGCCTGTGCGCGAGGTCGAGCGCGAGCAGGAGCAGCGCAGCCGATCCCGTCGCGAACCCGAACGTCCTGTCGCGCAGTCGGATTCGGGTCGCAATGACCGCAACGACCGTAACGACCGCAACCGGCGCGGACGCGGCGGCCGTCAGAACGGCCGCGGCCGCTCCGACTCGCAGGTCGACCAGCCGGTGGCCGCCGATCCGCACGCCATGGGCCTGCCGCCCGCGCTGCCGCGCAACGGCCTGCGGGTATTCGCCCTCGGCGGTATCGGCGAGATCGGCCGCAACATGACGGTTTTCGAATTCGACGGCAAGTTGCTGATCATCGACTGCGGTGTGCTGTTCCCGGAGGATCAGCAGCCCGGCGTCGATCTGATCCTGCCCGACTTCCGGGCCATCGAGGATCGGATGGACGAGGTCGCGGCGGTCGTGCTGACCCACGGCCACGAGGACCATATCGGCGCGGTGCCGTTCCTGCTGCGCCATCGCCCCGACATTCCGGTGGTGGGTTCGAGGTTCACCCTCGCGCTGGTGGCCGCCAAATGCCGTGAACATCGCCTGCAGCCCAAGCTGATCGAGGTGTCGGAGGGGGAGAAGACTACCCACGGCCCGTTCGAATGCGAGTACTTCGCGGTCAACCACTCGATTCCGGACGCCATCGCGGTGGCCGTGCGCACCCCGGCCGGTCTGGTGCTGCACACCGGTGACATCAAACTCGATCAGCTGCCGCTCGACGGCCGCCTCACCGACCTGGCCGGATTCTCCCGGCTGGGCGATGAGGGCGTCGATCTGTTCCTGGTCGACTCGACCAATGCCGAGGTGCCGGGTTTCGTCACGCCCGAGCGCGAGATCGGGCCGGTGCTCGACAATGTCATCGGCAAGGCCAAGGGCCGGGTCATCGTGGCCTCGTTCGCCAGTCACGTGCATCGCATCCAGCAGGTGGTGGACGTGGCCGAGCGCTACGGCCGCCGGGTCTGCTTCGTGGGCCGCTCGATGGTTCGCAATATGCAGATCGCGCAGGATCTGGGCTATCTGAACCTGCCCGACGGGCTGGTGGTCGATCTCGATCAGGCCGCCAATCTGCCGGTGCACAAGCTGGTGCTGATCTCGACCGGTTCGCAGGGTGAGCCGCTGTCGGCGCTGTCGCGGATGGCGCGCGGCGACCATCGTCAGATCAATATTCGGGCCGACGATCTCGTGGTGCTGGCCTCCTCGCTGATTCCCGGTAACGAGAACGCGGTCTTCGCGGTCGTGAACGGCCTAGCCCGGCTCGGCGCCACCGTGGTGACCCAGCAGAGCGCGAAAGTCCATGTCTCCGGCCATGCCTCGGCCGGTGAGCTGCTGTACCTGTACAACGCGGTGCGGCCCACCAATGCCATGCCGGTGCACGGCGAATGGCGGCATCTGCGCGCCAACGCGGCGCTCGCGGTCGCCACGGGTGTGCCCGAGGATCGCGTGGTGTTGGCCGAGGACGGCGTGGTGGTCGACCTGGTCGACGGCATCGCCTCGATCGTCGGACGCTTCCCGGTCGGCCAGGTCTACGTCGACGGCCTGTCGGTCGGCGATGTCGGCGAGTCCACCCTGTCGGACCGCTTGATCCTCGGCGAGGGCGGTTTCATCGCCATCACCGTCGCCGTCGACGCCTCCACCGGTAAGGCCGTCAGCGCACCGGAGGTCTCCGGCCGCGGCTTCTCCGACGACCCGGACGCCCTGGTCCAAGCCCAAGAACTGGTAGAGGCCGAACTCATGCGCCTGGCCAGCGAGGGCGTCACCGACACCCACCGCATCGCCCAGGGCGTCCGCCGAGTAGTCGGCCGCTGGGTAGCCGACGTCTATCGCCGCCGCCCAATGATCGTCCCAACCGTCCTCGGGGTGTAGGACTGACCGTCTCGCTGGCCCGGCGAAGCCTCTCGGTTTCGCCGGCCTGGCGACGCGCCTCATTCCTCGGCCGGGCGCAGCCTTCCGATTTCCTGGCGGGCGACGCCTTTCATTTCCTGGCCCGGCGACGCCTTCCTGATTTCCTGGCCCGGCGTTGCCGCCCGTTTCCTGGCCCGGCGTTGCCGCCCGTTTCCTGGCCCGGCGTTGCCTTCCCATTTCCCTGGCCCGGCGAAGCCGGGCCAGGGTCGGTTACGCTCGGGTAATGAGTATGGCCCAGCGGGAACGCAGCGCCCTCGTGGTGACCATGACCGCGGCCGGTCCGGACGCCCACACCCTGTGTGGGACCTGGACCGTGCGCGATCTGGCCGCCCATCTGGTGGTGCGTGAGCGTCGTCCCGACGCCTCACCCGGCATCCTGCTGAAACCGTTTGCGGGATATACCGAATCGGTGCAGGCCTCCACCGCGCGCAAGCCGTTCGCCGATCTGCTCGAGCAGATTCGCACCGGTCCGCCGTGGTGGTCGCCGCTGCGCCCGGTCGACGCGGTCGCCAATCTGGCCGAGATGTACGTCCATCACGAGGATGTGCGTCGTGGTCAGCCCGGTTGGGAGCCGCGGGAATTGAGCGCCGATGACGAGGGGCGGCTGTGGAGTCTGGTGCGGCGCATGGCCAAGATGGCCTATCGCAAATCGCCGGTGAGCGTGGTGCTGGCGACGCCGGACGGCAGGCGCGTCACCGCCCATAACGTCGGCGGTGACGCGGTGGTGCTGACCGGTCAGCCCTCGGAGCTGCTGTTACACGCGTTCGGGCGCAACGAGGTTCGCGTCGAGACCTCGGGTTCGGACGAGGATGTGCGGGCGGTGTTCGCCGCCGATCGCAGCGTCTAGGGTTTGGCGGCCAGGCCCGAGACGATCAGCTGCTCCCACGAGCTGATCTCGCGCGGTCCACCCGATTCGGGCCGCCACTGCGAGCACGGCACCAACCCGGGCGCCAGCAGTTCCAGGCCGGTGAACAGTTTGGTGATCTCCGAATCGCTACGCCAGCGGCCGCGACCCCAGGTGCCCTGTAACTTCTGCTCGGTGGCCCGGGTCTCCTTGTTGTAGCCGGAACGGAAGTGCGAGATGTAGACCCGGCTGCCGGGCGCGAGGCGGTCCACCCAGAACCGCATCACCCCGTACGGATCCTCGTCATCGTTGATGAACCCGAGTACGGCGCTGAACAGCAGCCCGACCGGCCGGTCGAAGTCCAGCAGCCCCTGCGCGTCGGCATTGTCGTAGATCGACTCCGGCTCGCGCACATCGGCCTGGATCACGACGGTCCGGTCGTCGGTGGCCAGCGTCGCCTGCCCGTGCATGACCACGATCGGGTCATTGTCGACATAGACCACCCTCGATTCGGGATCCTCCCGCTGCGCGATCTGATGCACATTGTCGACGGTCGGTAGGCCGCAACCGAAGTCGATGATCTGCCGCACTCCGTCGCGGGCGATCTCGCGCACGGCCCGCTCCACGGCCCGCCGGGCGCTCGTCGCGATCCGCACGGACCCGGGCAGGGCGTCCATGAAGTACTGCCCGATCTCCTGATCGACCGCATAGTAATCATGATCCCCGAGCAGATAGCTGTAGGTCCTGGCGATGCTCGGTTTCGCCTGACCAGCCCTGACGTCCTCGTCATTCATCGGAACCGCACCAACGTGGGGATGGGACATGCAAGTACATCGTAGGAGCCGAACCCCCGTTGCGATGCCGTCGCGCGAATTTCGCTGAAGTAAAGGGGAAATGGGGCGTGTCGCGGTCGGTTCCCGCCTGCCAGGCCCCCAACCCTCCCACTCGTCTGGACGACCGACTCCCCAGTTCCCGCCGTCCTTTCTCCAGTTCCCCGGCGGCGAAGCCGACGGGGATCACAACCGTGAGGACCCTGGTGTGGGTGTTGCGGATGGTCTGGATGGGGCGGTTGCGGCTAGCCTGAGGGCATGGCAGGTAAGTCCCGGGGCACCACGACGTCGAGTTCGCGGGCGGGATCGGCCCGGGGGCGGACGCCGGCGAAGGCGGCGAAGGGCCGGGCCGGTGGGACTCGGGCGCGGTCGACGACCGCGCGCGGGCGGACCACTCCGGCGCGTCGGCCCGCCCCGCGGCGGCGGTCGAATACCGCGCCGCTGGCCGTATTCGGTCGGGGGATCGGTAACAGCTGGAATATGCTCGCGCGCGGCGTCGGCGCGACCACCCGGACGCTGAGCCGCGCGGGTGAGATCGAGCACGGCCATCGCCGCGACGGGATCGCGCTGGTACTCATCGCATTCAGCGTGGTCATCGCGGCGGCGGTCTGGTTGTCGGCGGGTGGGCCGATCGGGCACGCGGTCGATACCGCGGTGCGGTGGATCTCCGGATCCGCCTCGGCCGCACTGCCCTTCGTCGCGGCCGCCATCGCCGTGGTCCTCATGCGCACCGAACCGCATCCGGAGATCCGGCCCCGGCTGGTCCTGGGCGGACTGCTGCTGGGCCTGCCCGCGCTGGGCCTGTGGCATATCGCCGCGGGCGCACCGACCGGCCAGCACGACCGCGCCCACGCCGCGGGTTTCGTCGGCTACGTCGTCGGCGGCCCGCTGCGCGACGGCCTGACCTCCTGGCTCGCGGTGCCACTGCTGTTGCTCACGATGATGTTCGGCCTGCTGCTGGTCACCGGCACCACCGTCCGCGAGGTCCCCGAGCGATTACGCCACCTGTTCGGCACGGGGACCGGCGGCGACGAATACGACTCCTACGACGGGCAATACGGCCTCTACGACCCCGAGAACTACGACGAGGACGGCTTCCCGAAGCACCGCTCCAGCGTCCGCAAACGCGCCCGCAGCCCGCAGGACAACTACCCGACCGACGAATTCGGCGGCTCCGATTCGGTGACCGAGGTGATCGGCGAACCTCCTCTGCGCGACGCCAAGGAGATCATCACCCCCGAGTCGGAACCCGAAAAGCCCGCCCCCAAGCCCAAACCCAAGAAGGCCCCGCCCAAGGTCGTCGACCACACCCCCGACCCGCCGGCCCCGCAGCAGCTCGAATTCGTCGCCGAACGCGAGGTCGAGGGCGAATACCACCTGCCCCCGCTGTCACTGCTCATCGACGGCGAGGCCCCCAAGAAGCGCAGCGCCGCCAACGAATCGATGATCGAGGCGATCACCGAGGTGCTGGTGCAGTTCAAGATCGACGCCGCGGTCACCGGCTTCGTGCGCGGCCCGACGGTCACCCGCTACGAGGTCGAACTGGGCCCCGGCGTGAAGGTCGAGAAGATCACCGCCCTGGCCCGCAATATCGCCTATGCCGTCGCGACCGAGAACGTCCGGCTGCTGGCCCCGATCCCGGGCAAATCCGCCGTCGGCATCGAGGTGCCCAATGCCGATCGCGAAATGGTCCGCCTCGCCGATGTGCTCAAGGCCCCCTCCACCCGAAACGATCACCACCCCTTGGTGATCGGCCTCGGCAAGAACATCGAGGGCGATTTCGTCTGCGCCAATCTGGCGAAGATGCCGCATCTGCTGGTGGCCGGTTCCACCGGTTCGGGTAAATCGAGTTTCGTCAACTCGATGTTGGTCTCGCTGCTGCAGCGCGCCACGCCCGAAGAGGTCCGGATGATCCTCATCGACCCCAAGATGGTGGAACTCACCCCCTACGAGGGCATTCCGCACCTGATCACGCCCATCATCACCCAGCCCAAGAAGGCCGCCGCCGCGCTGGCCTGGCTGGTCGAGGAGATGGAGCAGCGCTATCAGGACATGCAGGCCAGCAAGGTCCGCCACATCGACGACTTCAACAAGAAGGTGAAGTCGGGCCAGATCACCACCCCCCTGGGCAGTGAGCGGGTCTATCGCCCCTACCCGTACATCCTCGCCATCGTCGACGAGCTCGCCGATCTGATGATGACCGCCCCGCGCGATGTCGAGGACGCGATCGTGCGCATCACCCAGAAGGCCCGCGCCGCGGGCATTCACCTGGTGCTGGCCACCCAGCGCCCGTCGGTCGACGTGGTCACCGGTCTGATCAAGACCAATGTCCCGTCCCGGCTGGCCTTCGCGACCTCCTCGCTGACCGACTCGCGCGTCATCCTGGATCAGCCGGGCGCGGAGAAGCTGATCGGCATGGGTGACGGCCTGTTCCTGCCGATGGGAGCCTCCAAACCGACCCGCCTGCAGGGCGCGTTCATCTCCGACGAGGAGATCGCGCGTGTGGTCGACTTCACCAAGACCCAGGCCGAACCGGACTACCAGGACGGCGTCACCGCCGCCAAGGCGGGCGAGACCAAGGACATCGATCCCGATATCGGCGACGATCTGGATCTGCTGCTGCAGGCTGTCGAACTGGTGGTCACCTCGCAATTCGGTTCGACCTCGATGCTGCAGCGCAAACTGCGCGTCGGCTTCGCCAAGGCCGGACGGCTCATGGACCTGATGGAGACGCGCGGAATCGTCGGTCCGAGTGAGGGTTCCAAGGCCCGCGACGTTCTGGTGAAACCGGATGAGCTGTCGGGGGTGCTGTATTCGATTCGCGGCGGCGGGGGAGAGGATTCGCCCGCCGGGGACGAGGAAGCGATCTAGCGCCTATCCCTTGCGCCCGATCACGATCGGCTTGATCTCGGTCGGGATGCTCGAGAACGCCGACTCCGGCACCCCGAAGGCCGCGGCGAGCACATCGCGCGGCATGGCGTTGAGCGAGGCGACGATGCCGATGTCGTCATAGGGTTCGCCCGCGCTGGAGTTGAAGATGACCAGTACGTCCAGACCGGCGTCGGTGCGGGCGTTTTCGAAGTAGTGCAGATGCCCCTGCGGTGCGAAGACCAGATCGCCCTGTTCGGCCTCGAAGACGGTGTTGTGATAGGCGCCGTCGGGGTGGGTGCCCAGGATCGACCATTTCGCCCTGCCGGAGATGACGAAATTCAACTCCCACGCCGTCGGATGCCAGTGCGGTTCCCGGAATCCGCCCACCTCGAGGTGCACGAAGTAGACCGATCCGCGCTGTCCGCGCAGAATCGGGAACGTATTCTCGTTGGCCCCCTGCAGATATCCGCCGGGGTAGGTCGTCCGGTCGGCGCCGGTGAGCTTGAAATGATGCAGGGCCTGATCCAGGCGCAGCTCCGCATCGCCCTCACCCGGCATCGGCGCGGGTTCGGCCGAATTCGCTTTGGCGCCGATCAATCCGCCGCCGACGGCCGCGGCGGCCACCGCCGCCCCGCCCAGTACGAGTCGGCGATCGATTCCTTTGGCGTTCTGGTCCGGGTGCTGCGTCGAATCCTCCGGCATCGGGCGGCCCTTTCTCTGCGCCGGGATTTTCATCGGCCGACAACAGCGAGAGCGTACCGCCGCGACACCGCCGCACGCGGTAGGCGAGGGCCTACCGGCGGTGCCCGATCACTATCGGTTTGACCTCCTTCGGGATTGCGGCGAGCACCGACTCCGGCACGCCGAGCGCGGCGGCCAGCACATCGCGCGGCATGGCGTTCACCGCCGCCACGAGGCCGATGTCGTCATAGGGTTCGATCGCGCTGGAATTGAAGAACACCAGCACCTCCAAAGGGGCGTCGGTGCGGTCGTTTTCGAAGTAGTGCAGATGTCCCTGCGGTGCGAAGACCAGATCGCCCGGCTCCGCCACGAAGGTCATATTGTTGTAGGTGCCATCCGGATGTGTTCCCAACGAGGTCCACTTCGCCCGGCCGGAGATGACGAAGTTCAACTCCCAGGCGGTCGGATGCCAATGCGGTTCGCGATAGCCGCCTACCTCCAGGCGCACGAAATACACCGAGCCGTGCTGTCCACGCAGAATCGGGAAGCTCTGCTCATCGGCCCCCTGCAGATAACCGCCCGCGAAGTTCTTTCTCGGGGAGGCGGTCAGTTTGAACAGGTGGTCGGCCTGGTTGAGATGGGTCGCCAGATCGCTCTCCGACGGTAGCGGCGCGGAGGCGGCCGAACTGGCCGTGGCGCCGATCAGTCCGCCGCTGACCGCCGCCGCGGCGGCCGCGCCGATCAATCCACCGCCGAACAGCAGGCGGCGATCAATACCCTTGTCGCCCTCGTCTTCCGAGGGCGTCGAATTATCGGTCATCGGTCTACGGTCTTTCTCTTCATCAGGATTTCGTCGGCCGACGACAACGTTCATGCGATTGTGGGCGGGTGCCCCGGAGCGGACTTCCGGGGCACCCGCGGGGAGCACCGATCATCGAGTACCGGTCGACATCCAGGGCAATGTCGATCGGCCGGAACCCGCGATGCCGGTGCGAATCTCAGGCGGCGAGTCGGACCTTGCGGTGCCGAGCCATATTGCCTTCCAACATCGACAGCGAGGCGGCCACGCCGATACTCGCATCATCGAATTCGGGCAGCCGGCCCTCGTCGGCGCGCAATTGGGTGAGCGCGTCTGTGATGGCCGAATGCGCCGCGAACAGGCACGGCGTGGAATAGATCGCGATATCGATGCCGAGCTCCTGCAGTTCGGGTAGCGACAGCCGGGGGGACAACCCTCCGGCGATCTGGTTGAACAGCAGGGGCTTGTCGCCGACGACCTTGCGTACCTTGCGAATCCAGTCGACGCTGCGTACTCCGTCGACCAGTAGGACATCGGCGTCGGTCTCGGCCATCGCCGCCGCCCGATAGAGGATGTCGGCCTCCTCGGTTGCGTCGGTGCGTGCCACGACGACCAGGTCGGATCGAGTCTCGAGAACGAGTTCGAGCTTTTCGAGGTACTCGTCCAGGGGCAGGATCTGCTTACCGGAAACATGGCCGCAGCGTCGCGGTCGCTTCTGGTCTTCGAGAATCACCCCGGACGCGCCGATGCGTTCGAGGTGGGTGATGACATGGCACGCGACCTCGGGGTCGACGTAGCCGTCGTCGATGTCGACCAGCAGGTGCTGATGCGGAAACGCCAGGCGCAGGCGCTGGACGAAATCGACGATATCGGGCCAGGCGATGAACCCGATATCGGGCAGTCCGTAGTACGAGGCCGCGAAACCGAAGCCCGATACGAACATTCCGCCGAAGTGCTGGGACGCCAGCGAGGCGGAGTACATGTCGTAGATGCCGATCAGGGGTGTGATCGTGTCGGAGTGAATGTCTTGGCGAAGAGAGTTTCCATAACTCATGCGACTCACCTGTGGAGATTTGATGAATCCAGGTTCGCGACGGCGCTGTCGCGCCTGCATTCGGTATTGGACTACCGGCTGAAAGGGACCGGATGACTGAAACTAACAGTTACATACCGTAGTGGTCAATAACGTGTTTGCATTCGATCTTCCTATTGACAGTCGGGGCGCATCGATTGATACTTCCATCTGGAAATATGAAAAGGGCCATTTCCAAATATCTTCAACCGGAGTAGGCCCAGCCGCGTATCGCGTCGATCTCGATCCGAATCACGGGGCCCGCCGGTGGAATTCGCCGATATTGCTCGTATTTCGTTGTCAGCCAGTCGATTGCGATCCGATGCTGTGGTCCGGCCGTGAGGACCCGTGCGACGCCGTCGGATCGAACCCACCACAGTCGGGTCCAGTCCTCGTCGTATTCGTCGGCGAGCAGCGAAACCCGTTCGTTCTCCGCGATATTGCGCAGCCGCCGCAGGGCGGTGGTGGTCTTGGGCTTGTGGTCGACGGCGATCACCACGACCGCATCGTCCGGCTCCCGCGGCTCGGCGGCGAAGGTGACCGGAACCAGGTGCGGCCGCCCGTCCGCGCTCACGGTGGCCAGCCGCGCGATGCGTTGCGCCCGAAAGCGTTCCCAGGCCGCCGGGCGGTCCATCACGCCTGCGCCGAGGCGGATTCCCATTCGCTGGGGTCGCCGTGCACCGCGGGGTCGTAGAGTACGACGAATCGGGACTGCTGCGGTGCGGTCAGCGGGAACATCCCGATGCACAGCTCCTCGGAGGTGTAGGGCAGATCGCCTTTCATCCGAACCCACTTCGGCGTCCGGCCGTCGCGGGCGCGCCACTTCTGGAAGACCGACCGAGATGGCTTGGTGGCCATGATCACCGACATCAGGGGTAGTGCGTCGAGCTCCTCGACCGACGACACGAACCGTAGGCCCTCGTTCATGCAGTCAAAACTACGGCAGTCGGTGACGTGACACATGCTCTTGGGCGAGTCTGCGCTGGGCCGAGAGGATGACGTCGCCGAGAAGCGTTCCGATGAGCGTGGTTCGGTCATGCGTTCGATACTCGGCCGGCGCGTCCGCACGCGGCGTGACTCAGTGCTGGGAGGGCGTGGCGAGCTTGGTGGGCAGATCGTCGAGTGTCGGCTTGGCTGCCGTATGCCGGTCCGCGATCACCACCGTATTGCCGCCCAGATGTTTCGCGCGATACATCGCGGAATCGGCGTCGCTCAACAGATCTCGGTAGGTGGTCTCGGAGTACTCGGTCTCGGAGTTGGCGGGATCGTAGACGACCAGGCCGACGCTGGCGGTGATGGTGACGGGCAACCGCATGGACTCGATCGCCCGGCGCAGTCGCTGGGCCACGATCTCGGGATCCTCGGTCAAGTAGCCGATCACCACGAATTCCTCGCCGCCCGTGCGGGCGAGGCGGGCGCCGGGCGCGACCGCGGCCCGCAGCCGACGCGCGGCGAGCATCAGGACCTCGTCGCCGAACGGGTGGCCGAAGGTGTCGTTCACGGATTTGAAGCGGTCCAGATCCAGCATCGCCACATAGCTCGGCCGTTGCTGGCACTGACCCCTGCGCGAGAGCATGAAGGAGTCCAGGCCGCGGCGATTCAACAGACCGGTCAGCGGATCGGACAGCGCGTTGATCCGGAACAGCCAGTGGCAGAACTGCACGAACGGCAGGATCACCCCGACCACGACCAGCATCACCAGCACGATGTCCAGGCCGAGGGCCAGATCCTGCTTCCAGTCGTCGGTGGGCGGGCGCACTGGCAGGTGGCCGGTCGCGATGAGCGTGGCCAGGGCGGCGCTGGCCAGAACCGACCAGCCGATGTGCAGGGCCAGGATTCGCGGGCTGTGGAAGACCGCGACGTATCCGCCCATCGCCATCAGCAGCACCACCCCGAGCACGCCGATGACCCGGTCCTGGACCAGCAGATCATTGGCCGCGGTATCGATGTCGAAGATCGCGATCCAGATCAGCGATTCGGTTTCGCGCGGCCACGGCAGGAACCACCAGCGCACCGTCCAGGCCCCGGCCACCAGCGCCTCGGCGATACCCTGCGCCATATCCACGGGTCCGCCGGTATCGCCCTGGGCGATCGAGGCCAGGATGGCGATCAGCAGCATGACGATGCCGCCCGCGCCGAGCATGAACTTGATTTTGCCCAGGGCGCCGAAGGATTCGATGGTCTCCACCAGCCAGCGATAATCGACCCGGTCTCGCCACCAGGTTCGATACATCGATGGACTGTCGGTCAACGCGTTACCGCCTCGCATCGGATTCGGTCCGGACGTTCGCTCGGCAATCGCCCGCGTGGATCAGCTTGGCGTTCCGATGGGCAATCTAGTCGGTACCCGCGGTTACGAGCAATGTGAAATCGGCCGCTACGCCTGAAGCCGCTCGGTCGCCTCGCGCTGGATGCGCTCGATCTGCGCGCCCATGGCCTCGGCCAATACGGTGAGCGCCGAGAGCGGGCGAACCATCACCATCAGGCTGTCGATCTTACCGTCGTCGTTCACATGGATGAAGTCGCAGCCGGTCAGGCGCTTGCCTGCGACCTCGGCCTCGAAGACCAGGGCGGTGTCGCGGCCGTTCTCGTCGGTGAGTTCGCGGATATAGCGGAAGTTCTCGAACACCCGCAGCACCGCGCGCAGGAATGCCGCGGTCACGGGCTTACCCGGATAGGACTTGAAGGCCACCGGACTGGTGAATACGACATCATCGGCCAGTAGCTGTTCGATTGCGGCTTCGTCGCGAGCCTCGACCGCCTTGCGGAACTCGTGCATGCTTTCACCTCGGATATGCAACCAGTTGAATATGGTCGGATCCTATCCGGGGACATCCCAGAAGGCGAGCTCATGGCGCATACCCTCGAGGAAGTAGCGCTCGGCGCGGGCGGATTCGATCTCGACCTCATCGATCATCTGGGCGCAGCGACGGGTCAGCGCGGCGAAGCCGGGATCGGCATAGGTGTCGACCCAGCGCCGGTAGCGCGGATCCGCGGGCGGGGTCTCGGCGAGGATCTGTCCGAGCGTCGAATAGCCCCACATGCACGGATAGAGGGCGGCGAGCCCCTCGGCGTAGTCGGCGGCCGAATCCAGCAGGAAGGCCGTATACGCCTGGCACGGGCCGCCTTTGGCGGCGCCGTCGAGATCGGCGTCGAATTCCGCCGCGAGGCCGCGATGCAGCGCGAGTTCGTCGTGATAGGTCGCGTGCGCGAGATCGACCAGATCGCCCAGATGCGCCGCGGGGGCCTGCCAGGCCAGCCGGGAGAACACCCGCACGTAGTCGAGCAGGAACAGATAGTCCTGTTCCAGCCAGGAGCGGAAGACCGGATCGGGTAGTTCGCCCTTGGCGATGCCGATGACGGTCGGATGTTCCAGCTGGCGATCGACCAGCGGGCGGCCGAGTTGTTCCAGATGCGCCGAAAGACTCATATCCGCAGTCTCTCCTACCGGCGTCGTCAGATCTTGCGGGCCTGCAGGGTGTAGGTGAACGGGACGCGTTCGCGATGCTCGCGCAATCGCCATTCACCGGCCTCGTCGCGGACCATCAACCCGGGCAGGGCATTCCACGGCGCGCTGTCGTGCTCGGCCAGGGCGGTCAATTCCAGCCCCTCCGCCAGCAGCGCCGAAATGGTTTCGCCCAGACCGTGATTCCACTCGTGGGTGGTCATCGCGGGCAACTCGCGCTCGGTCTCGACATAGGTCCCGGGCTCGTTGAACACCATCGGTTCGGCCGTCTCGAAATACGGATAGCCGACCACGAGGCGATCGGTGTGGTTCTCGTCCAGGGTGGCCGCCATCGGATGGACCTCGCGCAGGAACAGCCGACCGCCCGGGCGCAGCAGCCCCGCGACCGTACGTGCCCAGCGCTCGATACTGGGCAGCCAGCACAGCGCGCCGATTCCGGTGAAGACCAGATCGAAGCGCTCCGCACCGAGCGCCTCGACCGCGTCGTAGACGTCGGCCTGCACGAAATCGACCGGGGCGCCGAGCTGTTCGGCCAATTCACGAGCGCTGCGCAGGGCGGCGGGGGAGAAGTCCAGTCCGGTCATCGTCGCGCCGAGCCGGGCCAGGGAGATGGTGTCGGTGCCCAGATGACACTGCAGATGCACCCCGCGCAGACCGCGGATATCGCCGAGTCGGGGCACGTCGAAGCGCACCACGTCGCTCAGGAACGCCGGATCCTCGCGGAAGCGCTGGAAGGCGTAATCCGGGGAGGCGGCGTGCAGTGGGGCGCGCTCGTCCCAGTTGGCCAGATTCAGCTCGCGATAGTCGGACACGAGGGTCGACTCTGACACGGGCCGGCGCGGGTGTGCATCCCATTTTGTTCCGGCCGAAAGGGATTCACTCGGCGAACGCGCCCAGCACCGGCTTCCACTCGACGAACCGGACCTCGGCGACGAGTCCTCGCTGCGCGAACGGATCGGTGGCCAGCAACTTCTCGATCGCCTCGGCGTCGTCGGCGCGGAAGATGATCAGCGCGCCCGATCCGTCCGGATACGGCCCGCTGGTCAGTACGACGCCCCGATCGACCAGATCCGACAGCCAGCCGCGGTGCGCGGGGCGGTGTTCGTCGCGGCCCGCGGCTTCGGCCTCGGCGTAGGTGTAGTGAACGGCGAACAGCGCCATGAACGGCTCCCGGAACGGTCAGAGGGTCAACAGCATTCGAGTATTGCCGAGGGTGTTCGGCTTGACGTAGCTCAGGTCCAGGAACTCCGCGACACCGGTGTCGTAGGACCGGCACATCTCGGCGAAGACCTCGGCGGTGACCGGGGTGCCGTCGATCTCCACGAAGCCGTGGCGGCTGAAGAAGTCGACCTCGAAGGTCAGGACGAACAACCGACGCAGCTGCAGTTCGCGCGCGATGGTGACGAGCTGGTCCACGATCAGGCGGCCGATGCCCCGGCCCTTCGCCTCCGGGTGGACGGCCACCGTGCGCACCTCGCCCAGATCCGCCCACAGCACGTGCAGCGCGCCGCAGCCCACGAGATGGCCGTTCGTTTCGGCGACCCAGAACTCCTGCACCGATTCGTAGAGGGTGACCAGGTTCTTCTCCAGCAGAATCTTGCCGGCGTAGCGGTCGACGAGGTCTTTGATGGCGGGCACATCCGAGGTCCGGGCACGTCGCACGATCGGGGTGCTCGCCTCGGAGCCGCCGATCGAATCACTGTGTGGTGCCCGTGTTGTCATGGGGTGCACAGTAGTCGGCCTCGCTACCGATAGTCTGGTGGAGTGCCGCACACCCAGCCCGTCCCAACGCCCGCCCGTGCCCGGGTTCCCGGCGTTCGCGTCAGGCCCGGCGGAGGCAGCCCGCGTAACCACGGAGGGCCCGCGGACGTCGTGATCGAGCGCCGCGTGGCCGAAATCGTTGGGGGGTGCCGGTGAGCGTGCAGAGCGACGATATGGACCGCGCCTGGGTGGAGGCCACGCGGGCGCGCGCGAATCTGGTACCGGCACAACCCGCGCGGACGGTGGAGCCCTCGGCGGTGCCGCTGATGAATATCGCGAACATCCTGACGGTGCTGCGCATTCTGATCGTGCCGCTGTTTCTGCTGGCGCTGTTCGCCGCGGGCGGTCACGACACCGAGTGGCGGCTCGGCGCGACGGTACTGTTCGGCGCGGCCGCCATCACCGATCGCATCGATGGTCAGCTGGCCCGCAAATACGGTCTGGTCACCGACTTCGGCAAGTTGGCGGATCCGATCGCGGACAAGGCGCTGATCGGCTCGGCGCTGATCGGGCTGTCGGTGCTGGGCGATCTGGGCTGGTGGATCACGCTGGTCATCTGCGCGCGCGAGATCGGGGTGACGCTGCTGCGGCTGGCCGTGGTCCGGCGCGGTGTCATCCCGGCCGGGCGCGGCGGGAAGTTGAAGACGCTGGTGCAGTCGCTGGCGATCGGCGTACTGCTGCTGCCGCTGTCGGGGGTGTGGGCGGTCGCGGGCACCTGGCTGATGTATGTGGCGGTGGTATTGACCGTGGTCACCGGGCTCGATTACGTCGTGCAGGCGGCCAGGTTGTGGTCGGGACCGGTCAAACGCTCATGACCGATCCGCTGGCCGCCTCCGTTCCCGCTGCGGAACTGGTGGCGCTGCTGCGCGCGAAGGGGGAGACGGTGGCCACCGCGGAATCGCTGACCGCGGGTTTGCTGGCCGCGACCATCGCCGGGGTGCCCGGCGCGAGCACTGTGCTGCGCGGCGGTCTGATCGTCTACGCGACCGATCTCAAACAATCCCTGGCGAGGGTGAGCGAACACACATTGGCCCTGGACGGTCCGGTCGCGGCGAGTACCGCCGAACAGCTGGCCGTCGGTGCGCGCACGGTCTGTGGCGCCGACCGCGGGGTGGGTCTGACCGGCGTCGCGGGCCCGGATCCGCAGGACGGACACCCGGTCGGCACGGTCTACCTCGGCCTGTCCGGTCCCGAGGGCACCGAGGTGATGCGGTTGAAACTGGCGGGAGACCGGTGGACGATCAGGATGTCGGCGGTACGCGCGGCCGTCACCGAACTCGTCCGTGGCCTCGGTGGCAGCCTGGCGCCGAACGTCGCGGTCGGGAACCAACCAGGCGGCGTGTGACGTTGTCACTGCATACGCTCGGTCCGGCGAGGAGAGTACGTAAGGAGAACGAGATGACGCTGCTGAGAGAGGCCATAGGGGAAAGTCTGCGGCGTGCTCGAATCGCCCAGAGCCGCACGCTGCGCGAGGTGTCGACCTCGGCCCGGGTGAGCCTGGGTTATCTGTCGGAGGTCGAGCGCGGCCGCAAGGAAGCGTCCTCGGAGCTGCTGGCCGCCATCTGCCAGGCTCTGGACCTGCCGCTGTCGCAGGTGCTGATCGATGTGGGCGCGGCCATGGCCGATGCCGACGGCGATGTGCGCCGCGAACCTGTCGAGCGTCGCGTGCCGGTTCCGGCGCCGGCCGAGCCGGCCGCCGAACCCGTTCCCGTGGACGCCGCCACGACCGCCATGTCCGCCTTCGGCAAGATCGCCGAGGAAACCCGGATCGTCATCCCGGCGCCGCGCGCCGAGAGGCTGGTGCTGGTTCAGGCGAAGTGACCTACGAGTTGCCGGCGTCGAGAGTTCGACGCCGGCAACGCTGTACGACGGAGCGGAAACGGATAGATTCTCTATAGGCTGCCACGCAGCACGATAGAGGGACCACTACAGGTGCGTGACGGTCGCGCACCACAGCCGCGCGGGAGCGTGGCGCGTCAGATGGAGGCGGGATCAATCGATGGCTAATCCGTTCGTCAAGGCCTGGAAGTACCTCATGGCCCTCTTCGATTCCAAGATCGAGGAGCACGCGGATCCGAAGGTTCAGATTCAGCAGGCTATCGAGGAAGCCCAGCGTCAGCATCAGGCCCTGTCGCAGCAGGCGGCGTCGGTCATCGGTAACCAGCGTCAGCTGGAGATGAAGCTGAACCGTCAGCTCGACGAGGTCGAGAAGCTCAATGCCAATGCGCGCCAGGCCGTCATGCTGGCCGATCAGGCCACCCAGGCCGGCGATACCGAGAAGGCGATCCAGTACACCAATGCCGCCGAGGCGTTCGCCGCGCAGCTGGTCACCGCCGAGCAGGCCGTCGAGGATCTGAAGGTGCTGCACGACCAGTCGCTGCAGGCCGCCGCGCAGGCCAAGAAGGCGGTCGAGCAGAACGCGATGCTGCTGCAGCAGAAGGTCGCCGAGCGCACCAAGCTGCTGTCCCAACTCGAGCAGGCCAAGATGCAGGAGCAGGTCTCCGCCTCGCTGCAGCAGATGGATTCCACCCTCTCGGCCCCCGGCACCACCCCGAGCCTGGACGCGGTGCGCGAGAAGATCGAGCGTCGCTACGCCAACGCGCTCGGCGCCGCGGAGCTGGCGCAGAACACGGTGCAGGGCCGCATGATGGAGGTCCAGCAGGCCAGCATCCAGATGGCGGGCCACAACCGCCTGGAGCAGATTCGCGCCTCCATGCGCGGCGACGCCCTGCCCTCCGGCGATGCCCAGCAGGCCATCCCGAACCCGGCCACCGCCCCGACCCAGGTCAACAAGGGCCAGGCCGCCCAGCAGTAACGCGGTACCGCTTTCGAAAGGCGTTGGTGTGATGGGGAAATCGCGGACCCGCCCGGAGTCCGCGACCACCCACGCCCGCCCACCCTGGAAAGCCCTGTTCCCCAGCGCTTTCCGCACCCCACCCCCCACCGCCCCACCCGACGCCCCGAACCCCGCCCACGAGAGCGCGAACCACCGAGCCGCGCAGGACCGACTCGCGGAGCGCCCCCGCCCGACCGGCCCGCACGAGGCATCGCGAGACAGCGGGAACGATCAGACCGTGCCGGACCGACGCGCGGGGCGATCCCGGGCCGTCGCGGCGCGTGAAACGGTGGGATATAGCGAAAACGATCAAGCCGCGCGGGACCGGCGTGCGGGACGTTCTCGGGCCGCTGGGGGGCGTGAAACGGTGGGGGACAGCGGGAACGATCAAGTCGCGGCGGATCGGCGTGCGGGGCGATCCTGGGCCGTCGGGAAGCGTGAAGCGGCGAAGGGCAGCGGGGACAACGATCAGGCTGTGTCGGACCGGCGGGTGGGGCGTTCCCGGGCGGGTGGAACGGTCGGGGACGGCTCGAATTTCGGAAGTGGGGCGAATCCGGTCGGGCGGGATGAATCCGGATTCGGGTGGCGGGCGGGGGCGATTGATTCGGGGCCGGCGGCTCGGCGGGGTGAATCGAAGGCCGGTGCGGGGCGGTTTGTGCGGGATGTGTTGGGGGAGAGGGGGATTCAGGAGGAGCAGCTCGATCAGGCGCGGCGGTTGTCGGATGGGTTGCGGGAGGCGGGGGAGCATGTGTTTCATGCTGTGCGCAAATGGGCCGATCCGCGGGAGCGGGAGATGCGGCGGCGTCGGCGGGTGCGGCGGCGGAGTGTGCGATTGGGAGCGGCCTCGGGGATCACGGCATTGGGGACCGCGGGGCTGGTATTGGTTTCCGCGCCCGCGTGGGCGGTGCTGATCGTCGGTAGTGGGGCGGCGGCGCTGGTGACCGGGGCGGCCGTGACCACGCGGCGATATCTGGAATTGCGGCGTAATCCCTTGCCCGACGCGGCGTTCGTGCCGCGTAAGCTGCCGCCGGTGCGCTCGGCGGCGCGAGCGCCGATCGCCCGGCTGGTGCAGGCCGAACGCGCCCTGCACGCCCTGGGCCGCCAGATCGCCCGCGGCGGCCGGCTGCCCGACGACGATCTGGTCGACACCCTCGAGACCGCAGGTTCCGGCGCGGCCGCCCTGCACGCCCTGGCCGCGGATGTGGTCGCGATGGAGCAGGCGGCCGGTGTTGTCGCGCAGGTGAAATCGCTGCCGGGCACCGCCCTGGCCGACCATGTGCGGCTGTCGGTCGACCGCCTGCACTCCGGCGTCGACGAATACGAGGAATTGGTGGCCGCCGCCGGTCGCATCCTGGCCGTTCCCGAAAGTCCGGCGCTACCCGATGATCTCGGCTGGGAGCTGGAGAAACTGCGCGATGCCGCCGACCGCCTCGACGGCTGGGCCCAGGCTCTCACCGATCTCGCCGACCGTCGCTGACGAATACGGCCGACGGAGCTTCGCCCGGTGCGGTCGAGCCGCGCAGGGTACGGACGAAGACTCCGTCGGCCTGTCACCCCGGATCCGAGTGCCCGGAGGCACTGCCCAAATTTGGGGTGACGTATTCGGCGAGGCGCTGGTCAGCGCCGCCGCTCGTCGTCGCGGTGCCGGGGCTCGACGCCCTCGGCCTCGAACTTCTCCTTGCGCACGGTGTCGGATACGGTGCGTTCGTCTTCCACCTCGTCGACCGCCAACCGAACCCGCTCCACCGGCACCGCCTGCTTGTTGACCACCACCCGGTCCTCGTGCAGCGTGACCTCCTGTTCGGCCTCGCCGATTTCGGCGTTACGCACGGCCGATGGATCGGTGATGGGTTCCCGCTCGATATGGACCTCTTCGTGCTGTACCGGAACGGTAACCGATTGGTCCTCGGTCACAACGTATTTGCGCAGCCGTGCCGTGCCTGCTTCTTCCGATTGGGTGCGGACGTTCAGCCGCTCCTCCGAGCGAACCATGCTGTCGTCGGCCGGTATGCGCTGGTCACCCTCGGTACGGTAGCGGCCGAACCCCGTCTGCGACGAACGATTCGGGTCGATTCCGTAATGGGCGAGCAGCCGCTGCTCACCCTCCGGCGTGATGTGGCCGTCATGCTCCACATGCGGCGCCGCCTTCACCGTTTCTTTGCTGACCGGCACGCCGAGAGTGTGCTTACCCGGATCGTGCGCCGCGCCGGCGAGGGGCACCAGCGCATCGCCGTGGAACATACCCGTAGAGGTGGCGACCCAGCTGGGCGCGCCGGTGCGATCGTCCAGGTAGACCTGGGTCACGTCACCGATTTTCTCGCCGTCTGCGTCGTACACCGTGCTACCCATGAGGCTCTGCATTACGTCGGACATGATCTCCTCCCATGCAATAGTGGACAGCTATAGCTCGCGGGTAGCCGTGTATGTGCTGTCCAAACGCCTCAGAGCTCAGACACGCGCTCGTGCACCGTCAGGAGAAGGTGGTCGAAGCGCACGCGCAGTCCGGCCCGGTTGGGTTCCAGATGTCGCGACTCGTGCACCAATCGCGCGGCCAGATTCCGGATCTTGACATTGGTGTGCTGGGAGCGCCAGCGCAGAATCGTGAAGGCCTGGTCCTCGTCGAGCTCGTAGACCAGCGAGAGTATCCCCTTGGCCTGTTCGATCGGCGCGCGCGTCTCGATCAGCTCCGGAATGACCTCGTCGATGACATCGTTGCGCTGCGCGTCCAGAATGCCGGTGAGCTCGATGTAGTAGCCGACGGTCCCGATCACCGTCCCGTCGTCGTCGGTGTCGTAATCGGCGATCACGATCACGTCATGGGTCTCGCCCGCTGTATCGATGATCCGATGTCGGCTGCAGAACGGCTCGGAGGTTTCGACGATCTTGTGGATCAGCGTCTCCACCGTCGCCCGATCCTCCGGGTGCTGATGCGACAGCAACAACTCGGTGGTGGGCTCGACCGTGCCCGGCTCGTACCCGTGCAAACGCGCCACCTCATCCGACCACACCCATCGGTGGTCGGCGAAGTTGAATCGGAACTCCCCCGCATTCGAGCAGGCGTCGTTGCCGATCACACTCCCGAGCACAGTCACCAACTGCGGCTCGAGTTTCTCACCGTCGATCATCGAACCAGTATCCGCCACTACGCCAGCTTCAGTCGCGTCCCGGTCCGGGTCAAGGCCTCGGCGACGGTCCGCTCATCGGCGTCGACAGGTTCGGCGAGGCCGGGCATGAGCGCGCGCAGCGTCGGCTCCCATGCCGCGGCTTCATCGGGAAAGCAGCGTCGCAGCAGTTCGACCATGATCGCGGGGGCGGTCGACGCGCCGGGCGACGCGCCGAGCAGTCCCGCGATGGCGCCGTCCGCGCCGGTGATCAGTTCGGTGCCGAAGGTAAGCTCCCCGAACCCCCGCGCATCCGGCTTGACCAATTGCGCGCGCTGCCCGGACTGGATCGCATACCAGTCCGCGGGCTCGGCATCGGGGCAGAATCGTTGCAGCTGTGCGAATCTCGCGCGCCGAGACGACAGCAACTGCACGACCAGATACCGCACCAGTCCGAGATTGCGGACTCCGGCGCTGAGCAGCACCACGAGATTGTGCGGCCGCAGCGTGGTGAACAGATCGATCGGCCGACCGCGGGTGAGCAGTTTGGTGCTGAATGTCGGATACGGCCCGAACAGCAGCGATTCCCGCCCGTCGACGAATCGGCGATCCAGATGCGGCACCGACATCGGCGGCGCACCGAGCGCGGCGCGGCCGTAGACCTTCGCGTCGTGCCGCCGCACCACCTCCGGATTGTCGGTGCGCAGGAACCGAGCGCCGAACGGGAAGACGGCATAGCCGCGGACCTCCGGAACGCGCGCCCGCTGCAACAGCTTCAACGCGTAACCGCCCGCGCCGACGAAGACGAAGCGCGTGCGAACAACCGTGCGCTGCTTGGTATTACGATTGCGCACCCGCACCGTCCACAGGCCGTCCGCGGTACGGCGCAGACCGATCACCTCATGCCCGGTCCGGATTCGCGCCCCGGCCTCGGTCATCGCATCCGCCAGCGCGCGCGTGAGCGCCCCGAAGTCGACATCGGTTCCGGCCTCATACCTGGTGGCGGCCACGGGTTCTCCGGCATCACGGCCCCGCATGATCAGCGGCGCCCATCGCGCGATCGTGTCTCGATCCTCGCTGTAACGCATCGCCGAGAACAGCGGCAGCCGTCGCAAGGCCTCGAAACGCGCACGCAGATAAGCGATATCGCGCGCACCGAATACCACATCCAGATGCGGCGTCGACCGCACGAATCCTCCCGGTTCCGGCAGCCGTCCCTGATCCACCAGCGAAGCCCAGAACTGCCGCGACAGATGGAACAGCCGCGCGATCTCCTCGGCCCTGGTCGAATCCGTCGGATCCGGCATGTAATTGAGTTCGCAGAAACCGGAATGTCCGGTACCGGCATTGTTCCAGGCGTGCGAACTCTCCCCGGCCAACTCGTCGAGCCGCTCGTAGAGCACCGTGGACCAGTCCGGCCGCACGGTGGTGAGCAGCGCACCCAGTGTGGTCGACATGATGCCGCCGCCGATCAGTACGACATCGTGAATCTCGCTGGTATCGGGCATATTCGGCCTCTCTGTCCTCCCGTATCGGCCCATTGTGTCCCCGCTCGAACTCATCCGTCCAATACGTGAATGATGGCTTTATCATCCGAATGTGGATGAATACGAGACGACCGGCATCGAGGCCTTCGCACCGCTGCTCGCGGCATTCGAGGCGGCGGCGGGGGAGCAGCACATCACCCGGGCCGCCGATCTGCTGGGCGTACCGCAGTCGTCACTGAGCCGACGGCTCAAGGCGTTGGAGCAGACGCTCGGTGTGCCGCTGTTCCAGCCGGTCGGGCGGCGGGTCGCACTGACCCCGGCGGGCCGGGAGCTGCACGAGCGCATGCGAGAACCGTTGCGCGCCTTGGGGGATGCGGTGGATGTGGTGCGCGGACACGCCGATCCGGAGGGCGGGCTGGTGCGCTTCGGATTCCCGCTCAGCCTCGGGCCGGTGAGCATGCCCGGTCTGCTGGCCGGATTCCACGCCGCCGCGCCGCGGATCCGGCTGCAACTGGTGCAGGCGCACGGTGAGGCGTTGCTCGAGCAGATTCGGGACGGGCGGTTGGATCTGGCGGTGGTGATTCCGGCGCCCGCGGAGCTGCCCGCGCTCGTGCTGGGACATCAGGACATCCACCTGTACGTCGCGCGCGACCACCGGCTGGCCGCGCGTAAACGCGTCGATCTCGCCGAACTGGCCGATGAGCCGTTCGTGGCCAATCCGCCGAGCTATCACCTGCGGCAGCAACTCGATTCCTGGTGCGCGACAGCCGGATTCGAGCCACGGGTGGTATTCGAGATCACCGAATTCGATACCTTGCGCGCGCTGGTGGGCCACGGCCTGGGAATCGCGCTGCTGCCCGCGCCCGAGCTTGCGCATCCCGAACTGGTCGCGGTGGCGCTGACCGGTCGCCGTCGCCGCAGTATCGGCCTCGTGGGCGGCACGCGGCCGACTCCGGCGGTGGCTCGCTTACGCGACTACATCGCGGCGTCAGATCACCTGTAGGACCAGATGGGGGTCGGTGCTGATGTTGTAGGAGGACAGGCTGCGATCATCGTCCAGTTCGGCGCCGTCCAGCAGTAGCCGCTGGCGCTGGGGCGGGATCGAGTATTCGGCCTCGATCTTCTTCTTCACCGCCCTGATGGTGTCGCTGGGCGCGGCCACGATGGTGAATTCGCGGTCCTGCGGCAGCTTCGCGCCCCACTGCGACGAGCGCGGCACACCGGATGCCCTGATGTACAGGGTGAGCTGTTTGGTGGCCTCCGGCGGGGCGGGCTGGATATTGCTGGGCTGGGCCGTCGCGGTCGCGATGGGCAGGCTCACCCCGAGTGTCACCGCGACGACCAGGCACAACTTCCGGAACGCGGACATGAACCCATTCAAGCTCGCCCCGCCGCCGCGGCCGCGCTCCGGCGGCGGCATGTCGCGAACTATCGGCGAGCGCGCAGGTAATCGCTGACCACCGCCGCGCCCAGCCCGTCGAGATCCGGCGCCACGACCCGGCCGCCGCTGCGGCGGGCCACGAGATCGACGAAGGCGGCCAGGCGGGGTTCCTCGCCGAGCATGAACACCGTGATCGAGGCGCCCAGTTTGGCCAGGGCGTCGACCTGGGTCATGGTGACGGCGAGGGTACGCGGTTCGGGCGGCCAGTTGAAATACGCCTCGCCGCTGGCCTCCAGATGCGCGGTCGGCTCACCGTCGGTGACCACGAGCACGACCGGTACGGCATCGGGATGCCTGCGCAGATGCCGGGCGGCCAACAGCAGCGCGTGATGCAGATTGGTGCCCTGCTCCCACACCGGCTCCAACGCGGTCAGCTCGCCGATGTCGACGGTCTGGGCGTGGCGGCCGAAGGTGATCAGATCCAGTGCGTCGGAACGGAATCGGGTCGCGATCAGATGCTGTAGCGCCAGCGCGGTGCGTTTCATCGGCACCCAGCGACCGTCCTGCACCATCGACCAGGAGGTGTCGACGCACAGGGCCACCGCCGCGCGGGAGCGCTGTTCGGTCTCCATGATCTCGACATCGGAGACGTCCAGGGTCACCGCGCGTCCGCCCGTGGAGGCCGTGCGCAGTACGGCATTGCGGACGGTTCGGGGCACATCCCACGGCTCGGTATCGCCGAATCGCCAGGCCCGCGTGCCGCCGGTGGGTTCGCCCGCCGCGCCGGCCAGGGCGGTATCGCGCTGGCCGCGCCGAGAACGCAACTGCCCCACGATATTCCGTAGCGCCACCTCGCCGAGCCGCCGTAACGCCTTGGGCGTCAACCGCAACGAACCGTCGGGCGCACGTTCGAACAGGCCCTGCCGCCGCAGTTCGCGTTCGAGTTCGGCCAGCCGCGCCGCGTCCACGCGCGCCTGATCGCCGAGTTGGCGCGCCAGCGCGTCCAGGTCGATGTCCTCGAGCCGCGCGCCCGGATACGACTGACCCAATTGCTCTGCCAGCGCGTCCAATTCGGCGAGATCCTGCAGCGCCTGCGCGCCCTCGCCGAGTCCGAGCGGATCCTCGCCGCGGAACCGTTGCGCCGAATCCCAGTCCTCACCGGGCCGCAGGGCCCGCAGCTGCGCGTCCAATGCCGAAACCTGCTGTGCCAGCCGGGGATCGCCGAAGGCCTGACCTATCAGCTCCTCCAATTCGGCGCGCTGCTGCGCCGACATCGAATTCAGCATGCGCTGCGCGGCCGCCGAGCGGGCGGCCAGGGCATCGATCAGCTCATCGGTATCGCGTGGATTCTCGGGGAAGAATTCGCCGTGCTTCGCCATGAATTCGCCGAACTGCCGCTCGGTGTCGTCACCGCGGGCGTGGGCGGCGAGCAGATCGTTGAGATCCGACATCATCCGCCGGATCCGCTCGACATCCTCGGGTGTGGTGCCCTGCAGGGCCTGCTTCACTCCCTGGAAACGGGAGTCCAGCAGCTCACGACCCAGTAACTCGCGGATCTTCCCGTAGTTCTCGCGTCCGGCCTCCGAACGCCAATCGTATTCGGCCAGTTCGCCGATCGCCGCGGCCGTACTCGGCGGCAGCGCGTCCAACCGCGCCTCGGCGAAGCGGGCGTCGTCGGAGGGATCCGGGAACAGCGCGGTGCGTTCGGCCCGCAGCGCCTCGTCCAGCAGTTCGCGTACCTGCTGCAGCGTGCCGTCGAGACGGTGGCGACGGGTGATCTCCGCGCGGCGCTGCCACAGCTGCCGGGTCAGCTCGTCGAGGCCGCGGGTGTCACGCAATCCGCGGCGCAGCAGCTCCTCGAGCGCGCTGCGCGGTGAGCTGCCCTCCATGACATCGCGCCCGATGTGATCGAGCGCCTCGCGCAGATCCAGCGGGGGCGCAAGGGGATCCGGCCCGTCGTGATACGGGCCGTAGGCGTAACGATCCGCGGTCACGGCCCGTACACCGCCGTGCCGTCGTCGGAGTCCTTGGCCACCTTGCGCGCCAGATACAGTGACTCCAAGGCGAATTCGACCGCCGAGGCGATCCGCGCGGGCGGATCGGTGGCCGCCACGCCGAGCCGTCCGGCCACCTCGTGCAATATGGGCAGTTCTGGCAGCGCGGCCAGCAGCTGCGCCCCGGTGACCTGCTCGCCGGTGGTGACCATGGCGCCCTCGCCGAGTGCCTCGACCAGCGGTCGCAGATTCAGTCCGCCCAGCCGTCCGCGCGCGGTCTCGGCGAACGAGCGCCGCAGCAGATGGGTGAGATGCTCCTGTTCGCGGCCCTCCTCACCGGATTCGAATTCCAGTTTGCCGCGCAGCACCGCGGGCACCGACTCCAGATCGATGGGTCGGGCGACGGCCGGGCGCTCGCCGGTGATTGCCGAGCGGCGTAACGCTGCGGCCGCCACGGTCTCGGCAGCGGCGACCGCGAATCGGGCCGACACACCCGAACGCTGGTCGATCGCGGGCGATTCGCGCAACTGCCGCACGAATCGGGCGAGCACCTCGATCAGCGGATCGCTGACCTCGGCCACCAGTTCGGCCTCTTGGCGCACCAGACCGACCTCGGCGTCGACGCTGAGCGGATAGTGCGTGCGGATCTCCGCGCCGAAGCGGTCCTTGAGCGGCGTGATGATCCGGCCGCGGTTGGTGTAGTCCTCGGGGTTGGCGGTCGCGACGAGCAGCACGTCCAACGGCAGCCGCAGCGTATAGCCGCGGACCTGAATATCGCGCTCCTCCATGACATTCAGCAGCGCGACCTGGATGCGTTCGGCCAGATCCGGCAGCTCGTTGATGGCCACGATGCCCCGATGCGCGCGCGGCACCAGGCCGAAGTGGATGGTTTCGGGATCGCCCAGACTGCGACCCTCGGCGACCCGGACCGGGTCCACATCGCCGATCAGATCGCCGACGGAGGTATCGGGGGTGGCGAGCTTTTCCGCATAGCGTTCCGAACGATGCCGCCACGCCACCGGCAGATCGTCACCGTATTCGGCGGCCAGGCGCTTACCGGTCGGGCTGATCGGATCCAGCGGATGTTCACCGAGTTCGGCGCCCGTGATCACGGGCGACCATTCGTCGAGCAGTCCGATCAGTGTCCGCAGCAGTCGGGTCTTACCCTGTCCGCGCTCACCAAGCAGGACGACGTCGTGTCCGGCCAGCAGCGCCCGCTCCAATTGCGGCAGTACGGTGCGGTCGAAGCCGACGATGCCGGGCCATGGATCCGCACCGGATCCGAGCAGGGCCAGCAGATTCTCCCGGATCTCGGTCTTCACGCCGCGCGGTCGGTAACCGGCCGCCCGCAGCTCTCCCGCGGTCCGGGGCAGATCTTGGGGGAGTGTCACCATTTCGACGCTACGACGATCCGGCCCCGGCGTCGACCTTGTTCTCCGGTAGCAAACACGCTGGACAGCTTTTCAGGCTGGGCTGAAACCATCGCGCGGATCATCGGCGCGATGCCAATATCGGGCTGTGGCGGGCTCGTCGGAGCCGCTACCGAAGTCGTCGTTCGCGCAGCCGCGGCGGGTGCTCACGGACGATGCGCGACCGCGCCGTGATCTTCGAGAATTCGTCGGAGAACGCCGCGGTTTCGGGGGGAAACGCGCGAATCGGAAGGAGTTCGTGGTGTCTACCGAGCGCGTCTATCGGTCTCGGACGCTCGAATGTGGTGCGCTGCTTGGTCTGCTCGCTCAACTGGCGGGTTCGATCGCCGTCGAGCTCGGAATGCTCGGCGGTGCGGTGGGGGTATTGATCGGTTGGGGCGTACCGGCCTGGGCCGCATGCGGTTTCGGATTGCGGCTGGCGGTGCGCTGTTGGTCGCCGGTCGATACCGGGGTGGTGCACCACCGGTTTCGGATCAAGGCGACGGCGCTCGCGGCCGCGACGGCGATCGTCGCGGCCTGTTCGCTCGAACCGCCCGACGACGCCGTCGTGATCATCGTGGACGGTCCGGTCCGCGACGGAGACGGTCTCGCCGAGTGACGGCCGCGGTGATCCGCGCGAACGAGTGGACCAGCGGATTGTGATCGGCGCTGTTCCAGGCCAGCACCAGCTCGCTGGGCGGGTGGTCGCGCAGCGGCACCACGGTCAGACCGGGCTGGAGGTCGTGTCCCATGGCGGTCAGGCCGACGGTGTCGTTCCACAGCACCGCCTGGACGCATTCGTGAATCGTGCGCAACACCGGTCCGTCGGAACGGACCCGCGATGGAATCCAGCACGCGCGCCACTGCGCGTCGGTGTCCTCGGGCAGCCGGAACCAGCGCCGCTCGACCAGATCCGCGAGCTCGAGGCTCGACCGTCGCGCGAGCGGATCGTCCGCGCGCAGGACCACGCCGATCGGATCGGATCGCAGCACCCGCACCGTCATCGCGCTGCGGTCGAACGGCGCGCGGGTGAGGGCGATATCCGCGCGGCCGGATCGCACCCCGGCGGTCGGATCGGTGAAATCGGTTTCGTGGATGCGGACTTCGACGCCGGGGTGCCGTTCACGAAACGCCGCGGCCAGTGCGGCCCCACCCTTTCGACGCTGTCGGCGAGGGTGCCGACGGTCAGGATGGGCGGACCGGCCGCCGCCGTCGCGCGCGAACGAGCCCGCTCGGCGTGGTTCAGCAGCGCCCGGGCGTCCTCGAGCAGCGAAACCCCCCGGCGGGGTCAGCGCGAGTGCCGATGGTCCCCAATATCGGACTCATCGGGGGTCGCGAGGCGGTCCTGGTCGTCGACACCGGACTGGGGCCGGACAATGCCGACCGGGTGCTCGAGTTCGCGCTCGACTGCGCCCGCGGCCGCGCGCTGTATCTGACCACCACCCACTTCCACCCCGAACATGCTTTCGGCGCACAGTCTTTCGCCGGTGCGGCGACCTATCTGATCAACAGCGCGCAGGCGACCGATCTGGCCGAGCGCGGTCCGGGATATCTCGATATGTTCCGCGGCCTGGGCGAGGCGGTGGCCAACCGGCTCGACGGGGTGCGCTCGGCGCGACCGGATCTGGTCTACGACACCAGCTACGATCTGGATCTCGGCGGGCGGATCGTGCGTCTGGCAGCGACCGGGCGCGGGCACACCGCGGGCGATCAGATCGTCCGGGTGCCCGATGCCGACGCGCTGTTCACCGGTGATCTGGTGGAATCCGGCCAGTTCGCGATCTTCCCGTGGTTCCCGCCGCACGACACCGACGTCTCCGGAACACGGTGGCTGGCGATCATGGAACGCCTCGCCGAGACCTCGCCCGCCACCGTGGTTCCGGGCCACGGCGATATCGGCGGCCCCGATCTGCTCGCCGATGTCCGCGACTATCTACGCCTGCTGCGCGACGAGACCTGGCGTCGACGGCATTCGGCCATGAGCGAGGAGACCATCGCCGCCGAGATCACCGCCCTGATGATCGGACGCCGTCCCGACTGGACCGGGCGCGAGTGGATCGCCCCCGGCGTGGGCTGCCTGTGCGCGGAACATCGCGGCGGTCACTAGATTTCAGGACAGCAGCGCGCCGCGCCGCACGACCGCGGTGAGTGCCAGGTCGCGATCCAGGACGACGAGATCGGCGCGCGAACCCGGACACAGGCGACCCACCTCGGTGAGTCCCACGGCGCGGGCCGGATTCGTCGAGGTCATCCGCACGGCCGCGAGCAGCGCCGCATCCGGATCCGGTCCCGCGGCGGTCACGGCCGCGCGGAACAGCTGCGCCATGGTGGCGGTACTGCCCGCGATGGTCGAGGTGCCGGTCACATGAGCGACGCCGCAGCAGACGGTCACGTCGACCGGTCCGAGCCGGTACTCACCGTCGGGGGTGCCCGCGGCGGCCATCGCGTCGGTGACCAGAGCGATGCGGTCGGAACCCTTGCCGCGCACCAGATCTCGCAGCAGTGCCGGATGGATGTGGACGCCGTCGGCGATGAGTTCGACGGTCACCCGGGGATCCTCGAGCAGTGCCAGGACGGGTCCGGGTTCGCGGTGGTGCAGCGGCCGCATGGCATTGAACACGTGGGTGCCGACGGTCGCGCCCGCCTCGATCGCCGCGCGGGTCTGGTCGTAGGTGGCGTCGGTATGGCCCACGGCGACAACGACATTCGCCTGGACGAACCGATCGATCGCGGCCGCCGCGCCGGGCAGCTCCGGTGCGATCGTCACCATGCGGATCGCGCCGCGACCGGCCTCGAGCAGTGCGGTGATCTCGGCCGGATCGGGATCGCGCAGTTGGTTCTCGGCGTGCGCGCCGCGCCGGGCCGGGCTGAGCCACGGTCCCTCCAAATGGATTCCGGCGAGGGTTCCGGAGCCCACCTGGTCGGCGATGAGCGCGACCGTGCTCAGCAGTTCATCCGGCGACGCCGTCACCAGGCTCGCCAGCGTCGTGGTGGTGCCGTGGCGCAGATGGAATCGCGCGGCCTCCGCGACGGCCGCGGCGGTGCCGTCGGAATACGACGCACCGCCGCCGCCGTGCACATGCATATCGACGAAGCCGGGCACGACGGTGCTCTCGGGCAGGTCGAGATCCGGCGCGCGGGGCGGAGTTCCGCTGCCGCAGGCGGCGATTCGCTCACCCTCGAATTCGATCCAACCCGGCCGGCAGATCCGGTCGTCGAGCACGATCGTGCCCGCGCTGATCAGCATCACAGCGTTTCGGTCACCTTGTTCAGCCCGCGCGGCCGATCCGGATCCCCGCCGCGGGCGATCGCCAGATGGAACGCGAGTTGCTGCAGCGGCAGGATCTCGAGCAGCGGCGACAGCGATTCGGGCACCCCCGTCGGCAGCGTCACTCCGCCGGTCAGCCCCGAAATCGCCTCGGCCGCACCGACACCGAAGACATCGGCGCGCAGCTCGGCCAGTCGCGCCAGCACCGGCAGCATCGCCTTGCCGCCGCGACCCTCCGGCACGATCGCCAGCACGGGCACCGACGGATCGATGGTGGCCAGCGGACCGTGCAGCAGATCCGCGCCGGAGAAAGCCTGCGCGGACAGGTAGGAGGTCTCCATGAGCTTCAACGCCGCCTCGCGGGCGGTCGGATAGGAGTAGCCGCGCGCGGAGGTGATCAGACGCTGGGCGAAGCGGTAGCGCGCCGCCGCCCCGGCCAGGGCCGCGCCCGATTCGAGCACCTGCGCGCCCAGACGCGGCAACTCGGCGGTGTCCGAACCGTCTCCGCCGCGGGCGAATTCGAGCATCAGATACAGCGCCAGCAGTTCGGCGGTGTAGGACTTGGTCGCCGCGACCGCGAGTTCGGGTCCGGCGAGGATATCGATGTGCACCTCGGCGGCGGCCGCCAGCGCGGAGTTCGGATTGTTGGTCAGGGCCAGGGTCAGCGCGCCCTGGCGGCGGGCGACCTCTACCGACTGCACCAGATCGGGTGAGCCGCCGGACTGGCTGACCGCGACCACCAGCACATCGCGCAGATCCGGAGTGCTGCCGTAGACCGTCATGGTCGACGGCGAGGCCAGTCCGGCGGGCAAGCCGTGGTGGATCTCCACCAGGTACTTGCCGTACAGCGCGGCGTGATCGCTGGTGCCGCGCGCCACGAACAGCACGAATCGTGGCTGGTACTCGGCGATTCGGGCCGCGGCGGCGCGGATGGCGTCGGTGCCCTCGCTGAGCAGGCGCTGCCACGCCGCGGGCTGTTCGGCGATCTCGGCCGCCATCAGTGCGCCGGGTTTGTGCTGCTCGGTCATATCACTCCTCGAGTCGATGGCTTGTTCGGTCCGCGAGTCGCTGTGCCAGCCGCAGCGCGCCGCTGACCGGGTCGGTATCGAGCATCCGCAGGTCGTGCACCCCGCATTCGGCCAGGGTGCGGCGCAACTCCCGCTGCAGCAGAGGTTGATGTACCACCAGCCCGCCCGCGGCGATCACCGGGCCGGCGAACGACAGCCTGCCCGTCACGGTTTCGACGAGTTCGGCCAGTGCGGCGACCGCCTCGTCGACTATCCCGCGACAGCTCGGATCGCCCGCCTCGGCCAGTTCGAAGACGATGCGGGCGCGCCGAGCCCAGTACCTGCGGTCGGTGTGGTTGTAGAAATGGTCGAGCAGTTGTTCGGTCGAGCGCAGTCCGCATTCGGCGGCCAGCGCGCGTCCGAGCGCATCCTCGGGCAGGCCGCGATCCACCCGGGCCAGCGCGCGGCACACGGCCTCGCGCGCGACCCAGTAGCCGCTGCCCTGATCGCCGAGCAGATAACCCCAGCCGCCCGCCCGCACCGAGCGATCGCCATGGCGGCCCCACGCGACCGATCCGGTGCCGGAGATCAGCGCGACGCCGTCATCCAAACCCGCTGCGGCGAGCAATAGTTCGCTGTCGTGGACGACGTGGATCATCGCATCGGGCAGCCGCTCGGCGAGCAGATCGCGCAGCCGCGCCCGGCCCTCCGGTGTGTCGGCTCCCGCCGCGCCCGCGCAGACCGCGCGCACGCCGTAGCCGTCGACCCGCTGCAGCACCAGATCGAGCTGGCGTCCGGCCTCCTGCACACCGGCCGAGGCCAGATTGGCGCTGCCCGCCCGGGCCTGCGCGACGACGACGCCGTCCTCCGCGCGCAGCGCCATCGTCTTGGAACCGCCGATATCGAGCCCGAGTACGCCGGTCATCGACGCGCGTCCTCGTCAGCGGGGGCGGGCCAGCGCGCGCCGTTGTCCCAGTAGTGCCGGATCTCCTCGAGCTGACGGCCCTTGGTTTCGGGCGCGAGCCGGTAGACGAAGGCGAATCCGGCCACCGCCAGCGCGCCGAAGACCGCGAATGTGCCCGCGCCGCCGAGGGATTCGAGCAGCGTCAGGAATACCGCCGCCACGATCGCGTTGGCCACCAGATCCGAGGTCAGCATCGCGCTCGAGCCCATCGACCGCAACCGCGCCGGGAAGCTCTCACCCGCGTAGACCCATACCAGCGCACCGAAGCCGAAGGTGAATCCGACGGTGAACAGCAGGACGCCGAGGAAGCCGAGCACCGTGAGCACGCCGCCGAAATCCGAACTCGTCAGGAAGACCGCGATCAGCAGGACGTTCGCCGCGATCATCATGCCGATGCCGGACAGCAGAATCGGTCGTCGACCCAGCCGATCGACCAGCACCAATGCGGCCAGCACCGCGATCAGCGCCGCCACCTGCACCAGCGCGGGCAGTACGAGCAGGGCGAAATGGCCTCGGAAGCCCATTGCCTCGAACAGCCGCGGGCTGTAGTAGACGATCGCGTTGATACCGGTGATCTGAATGAAGAAGCCCAGTCCGACGACGAATACGGTCGCCCGCAGATACGGCCGCCGCAGCATTTCCCGCAGCGCCCCACCGGTTTCCGCGCGCAGACTGTCCTCGATCTCGGCCAGGGCGGCATCGGCGTCGGCCTCCGGTTCGACCCGCCGCAGCACGTGTCGGGCCTGTTCGGTGCGGCCCCTCATCACATACCAGCGCGCGGTGTCGGGCAGTCGCATCACCAGGATCGTGGTCAGCACCGCGGGCACGGCCGCCAATCCGAGCATCCAGCGCCAGCTGTGCGTCCCGGCCAGCAGATACGCCGCGAGATAGCCGACGATGATGCCGATCACGGTCGTCACCTGATAGGCCACCAGCAGCGCGCCGCGGATGCGGGTCGGCGCGGACTCGGCGACGAACACCGGCACCACCACCACCGAGATGCCGATCGTGATGCCCAGCGCGAAGCGCGCGGCCACCAGCATCGGCAGCGCGGTCGAGAGCGCGCCGAGCAGTGCGAACATCCCGTAGGTCGCCGCGACCAGAACCATCGACTTCTGCCGGCCGATCCGGTTCGCGAGCATGCCGCCGCCGATCGCGCCCAGGATCTCGCCGATCACCACCGCGGTGGTCAGCAGTTCCTGCTGCCGCGTGGTCAGCCCGAACTCGTCGGTTATGAACAGCAGCGCGCCGGCGATGTTGGACAGGTCGTACCCGTAGATCACCCCGATGCTGGCGGCAGCCCCTCCGACCAGCACGCCCAGCCGCGACGACGCTCGCAGCTCGCCCACGAACCCCATACTCTTCGCCTCTCACCATTGAGCAAGGAAGGAATTGGTGTATACCAATCTGTCGGGTGTGAGATTGGCATACACCAATTTCTGCGTCAAACCGGGAGCCTGGCGGTAGGTTTTGCAGTATGCACAACGCCGCCGGGACGGCTCCGGGATCCACGCAGCAGCAACCGCGCTATTACGGCACCAAACTGGCCCTGCGCGATCTGATCACCACGCTGGAACCGTCCACCTCGCTGCCGCCGGAGCGCGTGCTCGCCGAACAGCTCGGCACCTCGCGGACCACGCTGCGCAAGGCGCTGGCCGAACTCGCCGCCGAGGGCATGCTGCGCCGCGTCCAGGGCAGCGGCACCTTCGTCGCACCGGCGACCCCGAAGGTCGTGCATCTGCAGCAGAAGACCTCGCTGACCGACGATCTCCACGATCAGGGCCTACAGGTCACCTCTCGCGTATTGGCGCTGACCAAGGTCCCCGCCGACCCGGCGGTGGCCGAACGCCTCGACCTCGAACCCGGCGTGGCGATCCACCGCCTGCAGCGCCTGCGCTCGGTCGGCGGCGAACCCCTGGCCTTCGAGGTCGCCCACCTCGCCCCGCCCCTGCCCCACCTCGCCCGCCGCCTCGCCGAAAAGGGTTCGCTCTACGCCACTCTGCGCGACTGCTACGACCTCGAGGTCGCCGCGGTCGAGGACACCATCGAAACCGCCCTCACCACCCCCGACGAGGCCACCCTCCTGGAAGTGGCCGTGGGCTCCCCGATCCTGCTGGTCCACCGCCGCGCCTGCGACCCCACCGGCCGCCCCCTCGAATGGACCCGCTCGGCCTACCGCGGCGACCGCTTCCGCTTCGTGGCTCGCGCGTGACGGAGCAGGCCGAGTGTCCCTTTCCTGCAGCGAGTTTCGTGGCCATATACCGTCGAGCTCGACCTCGAAATGATCATCGAGCGTGACGCGTCGATTTCCGTCCCTTTGCTCCGGTCGACGCGGTCTGCCCGCGTAATTCACACACCATGATTTAAACAAATAATTCTTGGTATGTGAATACGCGGCTGTCAGCCTTCCGGGGCTGAGGGTTTCGCGTCTCGCATCCACTGATCGATGGTGGGTCCGTACCAGGCGGCGACCTCGTCGATCGCCGCGCTCGCGAGTGGTTCCAGGCGCAGGATGTAGCGCGTTATCGCGATGCCGATGAGTTGGGAGCTGACCATCGACTGCCGCCGGTTCGTGTGATGGTCGGTGTTGTGCCAGGTTCGTTCGACGATGAACTGTTTCAGGCGCTCGGTGGCCTCCGGGGAGCTTGCTACCGCTTGGGTCACGGCGATGAAGGTGCGGCCGGGCGCTTCGGGGTCCAGTTCCCAGTTTCGGAGGAAGGCCGCGACCACTTCCGTGCCGGAACGGTCCGCGTGGGAGCTGTCGGTGATCGAGTCGTCTCTGAACTCCGCGGCATCGGTCATGCTCTCGACGAACAGATCGACCTTGGTGCCGAAGTAGTGATAGATGAGCGCGGGGTCGACCTCGGCTCGTCGGGCGACGCCGGTGACCGCGGTCTTGTTGAAGCCGTCCTCGGTGAACATCGTCCTCGCCGCGGCCAGGATCACCTCCCGGGTGTCGGTATCGCCGGGCCTGCGGCCACGTCCGGCCATGCTGCTCACGGGGGCTCCCTCCAGTATTCACACACCAAGAATTATCTGCTTAAATCAGACTCTATGAATTCTATGCCGGAGTTCGCCCCCACGAGCCCCCACCCCGTGGGTCGAGTCGGCGGCTGGTGCTACGACCATCGCCGAGCCGTGCTGGTGGGCTGGATCCTCGCGGTGCTCGCGGTGATCGCCGTCTCGATCGGCTTCGGCTCCAGCTTTCGCAACGACTACGGTGGCGACGGCGAATCGGCACAGGCGCAAGCCGTACTGCGACATGCCTTCTCGGCGCAGGCGGGCGACAGCGCACAGCTGGTCTTCCACTCGTCCGACCCGGTGACCGGGCACTCGGATCGAATCACCCAGGCGCTGAACACGATACGACCGCTGCCCGCCGTGACATCGGTATCGGAGCCGGTCCCCGCGCGGAACGGGCGCACAGTCTTCGCGACCATCCAGTTCGACGCGTTGGCCGTCGACCTGTCGAAGGCCGATGTACAACGTGTGATCGATACCGCCGAATCGTTCGGCGATCCGAACCTGCAGGTGGAACTGGGCGGTCCGCCGATCAGCGCGGTCGTGAAACCCGGGCCGGGCGCGAGCGAGGGAATCGGCATCACGGCCGCGATCGTCATCATGCTGGTGGCATTCGGCTCGGTGATCGCCATGGGTCTGCCGATACTCACAGCGCTGATGGGCATCGGCGCGGGCTTCGGGGTGGTGGCGTTGCTCAGTCACCTGCTGATCGAGCCGACCTTCGGCCCGGAGATGATGGCGATGATCGGCCTCGGTGTGGGCATCGACTACGCCCTGTTCGTCGTCACGCGCTATCGCCAGGGCCTGGGCGAAGGGCTCGAACCGCGCGATGCGGTGGTGCTCGCGCTGGCAACCGCTGGTCAATCGGTACTGTTCGCGGGAACTACGGTGTTGATCTCGCTGTGCGGGCTGTTCCTGGTCGGCCAGGAATATCTCGCCGGTCTGGCTCTCGGAACCATCGTGGGCGTATTGGCCGTCATGGCCGCGGCTTTGACGCTGCTGCCCGCGGTGCTCGGCTTCGTCGGTCGCAATGTGGACCGCTGGCATCTGCCTATGCCCCGCCGCTCCGGCACGGCCGTCCGCGCGACGGGCGGAATGTGGTGGCGCTGGAGCCGAACGGTGCAGAAACGACCGTTGCTGTGCGGCGCCATCGCGCTCGCGATATTGGTGACGCTGACATCACCCCTGTTCACGATGCGACTGGCATTCGGCGACGCCGGCAATGATCCCGTCGACCTCACCACACGCCGGGCCTACGATCTGCTGAGCGAGGCTTTCGGTCCTGGATTCAACGGCCCGCTGGTTGTGGCCGCCGAACTTCCCGGCGGAGTCCGCGACCGCGCGACGATCGATGCCGTCGAGGCCGTGCTGTCCCGCGAGCCGGGGGTGGCACGGGTGACTCCGCCCGAATACAACCAGCCCGCCGGCAATGCCGCGGTCATGCTGGTCTACCCGACCACGGAACCGCAGGCCGCGGCCACCGCCACACTGGTGAAAAGATTGCGCGACACCGTCTTCCCACAGGCCACCGCCGGTACCGAGGTGAAGCTCCTGATCGGTGGGAAGACCGCCGCGGGCATCGACGGGTCGACATATCTCGCTCGCCGTCTGCCGTGGGTGATCGGGTTGGTCATTGCCTTGTCGTCGGCCCTGCTGATGGTGGTGTTCCGTTCGATCGTGATTCCGGTGAAGGCCGCGGTGATGAACCTGCTGTCGATCGGGGTGGGTTACGGCGCAATGGTCGCGGTCTATCAATGGGGTTGGCTGGCCACGGTGTTCAACGTCAGTCGGCCCGGCCCCGTCGACCCGTGGATACCGCTGATGATGTTCACCATCGCCTTCGGCCTGTCGATGGACTACGAGGTCTTCCTGCTCTCGCGCATCCGCGAGCAGTGGCGTCGCCACGGCGACAACAGCACGGCCGTGGCCGACGGCATAGCCGTTTCCGGCCGGGTGATCACCGCGGCCGCCGCGATCATGGTGTGCGTATTCGGTTCGTTCGTCATCGGCGACCCGTTGCGCGTCCTCGACATCCTCGGTCTCGGTCTCGCGGTGGCGATCCTGATCGACGCCACGATCATCCGAATGGTCCTGGTCCCCGCCGTCATGCAGGTTCTCGGGAACGCGAACTGGTGGTTGCCCGGTTGGCTGGCGCGAGTGCTGCCCAGTCTTTCGGAAGACGAACCGACCCAGACGGTCTCGGTCGTGAATACACATGCCGCCGTTCAACGGCAATGACGCCGCCCGCCTGCCGGTCTACCGTCCCTCCGGGACAACCCTGATCTTCCACCCATTTCCCCGTTGACCAGGTGCTTTTCCCGTTCCGCCCTGACAGTATCGAACTATCGGATCGCGATGCGGTTCGGAAACTTCGGGAGGAATGGACATGTTCTGGAAGATCCTGGGCGTCGTCGCGCTCGCGTGGCTGGCGCTGATCGTGGTCGGGGCGCTGGTCAAGGCGCTGTTCCCGATCCTGATGATCAGCCTGGTGGTGTTCGGGCTGTACCTGCTGTACAAGGCGGTGTCGGGGTCGAACAAGACGACTGTCGGGTAGCTGTAACGACTTTCGCTCGTACGGGCCGTTCGGTGGCGATGCCGAACGGCCCGTACGCATTTCACCGCCCCGGCACGCCGGTGATGCGAGCCGTTCGAAAGATCGGCTACGATCACTGCTGCCTCTCGGTCCAGAAACCGGCCGTTGAGTCAGTCGGCGTGCGCTGATGCCGCCCTCGATGTGATCGGAGGCCAGGGTTTTGGGCTGTCCGGAAAATGGCGTCAGTACCGGCGGTGGCCGTGCGACGTGAAAGTTTCGGCGAGCCGGGTCTCGGGGTCGACCCGGGCTGGACCTGGCAGGAACCCTGGATACTGCTGGTCGAGGACGATGCCGGAGACGCCCTGCTGGTGCGGGAGCTGGTGACCGACGGCGCGCCCGGCCTTCGGTTGGAATGGGTGCGGTCGTTGGCCGAGGCGGGGGAGCGGCTCGTGGATGAGACCCCGGACTGCGTCCTACTGGACCTGCACCTACCCGATGCCCACGGGCTCGAGGCGCTGGCCCGCATCCGCGGCTTCACCGACGCGGCCGTGGTGGTGATGACCGGACTCGATCAGGAGCAGACCGGCCTGGCCGCGGTCGCCTCGGGCGCACAGGACTATCTGGTCAAGGGCCGCGTGGAATCGGAACTGTTCGGCCGCGCGGTCCGCTACGCGATTCAACGCAAACAGGCCGAACGCACCAGCGCCGCACTGCAAGCCAGTCAACTGCGCGCCCAGGAGAACGCCCGACTCGAGCGCGGGCTGCTGCCCACCCCGCTGCTGCCCGCCGACACCGCGGTCTCGGTGCTGTCGCGCTATCGCCCCGGCCGCTCGCACGCGCTGCTCGGTGGTGACTTCTACGACGTGGTCCAGGGCCCCGACGGCATCGTGCACGCCGTGATCGGCGATGTGTCCGGACACGGCCCGGACGCGGCCGCCACCGGTGTCGCCCTGCGATTGGCTTGGCGCACACTGGTTTTGAGCGGCGTGACCGGCGCGCGCCAGCTGCACGTGATGGAACAGGTGCTGTTGGCCGAACGCACCGACCGCCAGACCTTCGCCACCGCGACCTTCCTGGTCCTCGACCCCGCGACCCGGCTCGTCCGGGTCCAGCGTGCGGGTCATCCGGGCATGGTGCTGCGGTCCGGGAACGAACTGAACTGGGTCGAGGTCCCCGGCGGCCCGGCGCTCGGCTTCCTGCCCGAACAGGCCGAATGGCCCATCCAGGAACTGCCGCTGCCGATCGACAGCGCGCTGATGCTGTTCACCGACGGCCTGTTCGAGGGTTGCACCGGCGCGGATCGGGAACGCCTCGGCGAACGCGGCATGCTCGAGATCGCCCGCGCGGTGGCGGTCGAACAGCCGGAGACCTTCGTCGACGAATTGATCGGGCGAGTCGAGGGATTGGCCGGGGAGACCGGTGGATTGGACGACGATTTGGCGATTCTGTATCTGCGCTGGAGCGACGGGGGATCGATCCGATGACACCGCACGAGTCGCGCGTGGTCGGCCGCCTGACGGTGCAGGCGTGGTTCCAGATCGTGCTGGCCTCGATGATCCTGCTGGTGGTCATCGGTGCGGCCCTGGGCACACAGGTCATCGCGTCCACCACCACGATCAGCGATCGCCTGCTCGATCGAACCCTGCCCGCCACCGCGGAGGCCTACCGGTTGCAGAGCGGCCTGGTCGATCAGGAAACCGGCGTGCGCGGATACGCCATCACCGCCGATCCGGCCTTCCTGGAACCGTATTCGGACGGTAAGCAGCTCGAACAGCAGGCGAGCGCGCGCCTGCGCGACCTGCTGTCGGACCGTCCGGACCTGCTGTCGGATCTGGACGGCATCGAGCGCAGCGCCGAGCAGTGGCGGCGCGGCTACGCCGATCCGCTGACCTCGATTCAGTCTCCGGCACAGGCTCGTTCGGCCGGTAGCGCGACCGCCGACCGGGGCAAGAGCATCTTCGACGCCGTCCGGGACCAATTCGGACGCCAGAACACCGATCTCGCCGCCGCGCTGGCGGCCGATCACGCCGATCTGGACCGCGCCCGCACGGTGCGCAATGTCGTGCTGATCGGGCTGCTCGTGATCTTCCTGTTGACCAGCATCCTGTTCACCGTTCTGGTGCGCCGATTGGTCGCGCGCCCGCTGCGCTATCTGACCGATTCGTCGCTGCGGGTCGCGGGCGGCGATTTCGAACATCGGATCGTCGCGCACGGACCCGCGGATCTGGCCGCGGTGGCCGAGGCGGTGGAGGATATGCGTCAGGAGATCGTGTCCAAGCTGGGCTCCTCGCGCGCGCAGGAGGCGGCCCTGCAGGATCAGCGCGACACCCTCGATGCCCAGACCGTCGAATTGCGCCGCTCCAACGCCGAATTGGAGCAGTTCGCCTATGTGGCCTCGCACGATCTGCAGGAGCCGCTGCGCAAGGTCGCCTCGTTCTGTCAGCTGCTGGAGAAGCGCTACGGCGACAAACTTGACGATCGCGGCAAGCAGTACATCGACTACGCCGTCGACGGCGCCAAACGCATGCAGGTGCTGATCAACGATCTGCTCACTTTCTCCCGGGTCGGCCGCATCACCGGTGACAACGCCTCCGTACCGCTGCACGAGCCGCTGGCCAAGGCGATCGACAACCTGTCCACGGTGATCGAGGACACCGAGGCCCGCATCGAACGCCCCGACGAACTGCCCGAGATCATGGGCGAGCCGGTGCTGCTGACCATGCTGTGGCAGAACCTGATCGGCAACGCCGTGAAGTTCCGCAAGCCCGATCAGCGCCCCGAGATCCGGATCACCTGTGATCCCGACCCCGACGGCGGCTGGCTGTTCACGCTGTCCGACAACGGAATCGGCATCGAACCCGAATTCGTCGAGAAGGTGTTCGTCATCTTCCAGCGGCTGCACAGTCGCGACGAGTACACCGGCACCGGAATCGGACTGGCCATCTGCAAGAAGATCGTGGAATTCCACGACGGCAGAATCTGGATCGATACCGAGTACGCCGAGGGCACTCGCTTCTGCTTTACCCTGATCGGCACCGACCACACCGTTCGCAGTGCGGATCTCCTACCCGCCACCGAAGGAGCCTCCTCATGACCACATCCGGCCGCCCGATCGATATCCTGCTCGTCGAGGACGATCCCGCCGACGAGCTCATGACGCGGGAAGCGTTCGAGGACAACAAACTTCGCAACAGCCTGCATGTCGCGCGCGACGGCCAGGAGGCGCTGGACTTTCTGTACCGCCAGGGCGGATACGCCGACGCGCCCCGGCCCGATCTGATCCTGCTGGATCTGAATCTGCCCAAATACGATGGGCGCGAGGTGCTCGGGAAGGTCAAGGCCGATCCGGATCTGGCCCATATTCCGGTGGTGGTGCTCACCACCTCCGCGGCCGAGGAGGACATTCTGCGCAGCTATCAGCTGCACGCCAACGCCTATGTGACCAAGCCGGTGGACCTGGATCAGTTCATCGCGGCCATCAAGCAGATCGACGAATTCTTCGTACAGGTGGTCCGGCTGCCCGGACAGCGGTGACCGAACGAATATGTCGGCCTCGGGGCGAATGCCCCGAGGCCGACATCGTTCGCACTCAGTTGTTCGCGCTCGAATTGCCCGCGGCGAGCGCGGCATCCAGGGTCGGGAACATCTCCAGCAACTTGTCCAACCCCGTCACCTCGATCGGCCGGCGCACCGCATCCGACGCCACCACCCGCAGTCGTTGCGGCTTGGCGGCCTCGGAGGCGACCATCAGCGCGCTGAGTCCGGCCGAACCCATGAATCCGACATTGGTCATATCGACCACCAGCGGTCCGCCGCCCCGCTGACCTTCTTCCAGGGCGGATTGCAGATGCGGCACCGACGCGATGTCGATCTCCCCGCGGACGGCGATCACGGTCGAGGTGCCTTCGCTGTGCACCTTGACGTCGAGCATCCGGGACGTGCCTTCACCGCTCACAGACTGGCCCTCCGTATACACCACGTTCCACCTCTGGAGCATCGAACTTCCGCCACGCACAGCGCGACGCCAGGGGACTGTCTCCCTGACTCTACTTACCCCGGGATCGAGTTGGTAATCATCGCCGGCCGAATGCGGTTTTCGCCATAGTGTCGAATAGCCCTCGGATCGCTGGGTATGGCTGTCAGTGGGCGCACGATCGCCCGGAAGACCAGCGGCAGTCACGGCGCACTGCCGACCGAGCTCGACAGGAAGGCAGTACGGTGACCACGCTCCGTCGGCCCGAGATCGGCAGCACGCCCGAACCCTTGGACCTGAGTTTCCCAGCCATGCCGGACCGCCTCGGCGAGGTGCGTCGCCAACTGCGGGAGTGGTTGTCGCGCTGCGGCATAGGGGCGGATCGCGCCTACGACGTGGTGCTGGCGGTCAGCGAGGCGTGCAGTAATTCCGTCGAGCACGGTTACCGGCACGGCGGTGGTCTGGTGCGGCTGTCCGGCGTCGTGACCGCGACCCAATTGCTCATCAAGGTCACCGACCACGGCGAATGGAAGTCACGCGACGAGCCGTCGGACCCGCGGCGCGGTCGCGGGTTGCAGCTCATGGCCGCCCTGGTGTCCGATGCGGTGGTTACCAGCGACGCCGATGGAACCGAGGTGGAGTTCCGGATTCCCCTGGATCCGCGACTATCGAGTTGAATGGGTCCATGGAACAGCTTCCCGAGGACTGGCAGCGCGGCCTGGTGATCGTGGCTCACCCCGACGACATCGAATACGGCGCGGCCGCCGCCGTCGCGCGCTGGACCAAACAGGGCAAGGATATTCGCTACGCGCTGGTGACCAGCGGCGAGGCCGGAATCGCTGGATTGCCGCCCGCGCAGGCCGGTCCGCTGCGCGAGGCCGAGGAGATCGCGGCCGCCGAGGCGGTCGGCGTGCGCGAGGTCGAATTCCTCGGACATCCCGACGGCCGGGTTCAGGAGGGACTGGCGCTGCGGCGCGATCTGGCCCGCGTGATCCGCCGCCATCGGCCGGATCTGGTCGTACTGTTCAATTTCGCCGATACCTGGGCGCCCGGCTACGCCAACAGCGCCGACCATCGCGCCGTCGGCCGCGCCGGTCTGGACGCGATCTCCGATGCCGGTAACGAGTGGATCTTCGAGGACCTCGCCGATCTGCCGATCTGGTCCCCGCGCTGGGCCGCGGTGATGGGCCCGAGCGCCACCCACGCCGTCGACGTCACCGAAACCATCGACGCCGCCGTGGAATCGCTTGTCGCCCATGCCCGTTACCTCGCCGCGCTCAGTGACGAACCGGTCGAGGCGCAGGCTCGCGCCATCGTCGACCGGGCCACCGCGCCCCGCGACGGCTTCCCGGCCGAACGGGCCGTGGGTTTCGAGCTCTACTACTTCGCGGGCTGAGCGGTCGCGACCCGTTCGACGACGGGCCGCCAGCTCTCCAGCGGCGCGACCGCGAGGCCGACCACCTTGCCCGCGTCGTCGGCCCGCCGCAGCGCCACGGCCGCCGCGAAATCCGGATCGGCCTCGAATTCCGCGATCTCCACGGCGGTCATCGGCCCGCCCTGTGCGACGAGGGTGCGCCGACTGGACGGCGACAACCCGGCCGCGTGCACCGAATCCGTCGCCGCCAGATACCGTTTCGCGACGACATGCAGTTCGACCAGCCGGGCCACCCGCGCCCCGAGCAACTCCCGCACGGCCCGCGCCCCGTGCCGCCCGTGCCCCGCGTCGTCGCCCGGCGCGATCGTATGCCCGATATCGTGCACCAGCCCCGCCACCTGCAACTCCTCATCGGCGGGATGATCGCGCCGCAACAACTCCGCGCACTGCCGATCGTGATCGAGAATATCCACCGGATCCCCGCTGCGATCGGGCATATCCCACGCATCGGCGCAGTCTGCCAACAGGATCATCAATTCATCCACCGAGGTAACCGGCTGCCGTGTCGTCATGGGCGGGACATTAGCCAGGGCAGGTGAACGGACCCTCGATTCGCCTGTGGCAGGCTGTTCGCATGCGAGTGGCAGTTGTCGCGGGGCCGGATCCGGGTCATGCGTTTCCGGCCATCGGGTTGTGCCTGCGCCTACTGGACGCGGGGGATGACCCCGTGCTGTTCACCGGTCCGCGCTGGTTCGAGGCGGCGCGGTCGGCGGGGATCGGGGTGCGGCGGCTCAAGGGGCTGGCGCCGCGGCCGCAGGACGACGATCGCGATGCCGGACAGCGCATCCACGAGCGCGCCGCCCATATCGCCACCGAGATCCTGCCGGAACTGAGCGCCATGCTGCCGGAACTGGTGGTCTCGGATGTGCTGACCGCCGGTGGCGGTATGGCCGCCGAACGATTGGGCGTGCCCTGGGTGGAACTGTCGCCCCATCCGCTGTATCTCCCGTCGAAGGCATTGCCGCCCATCGGAAGTGGACTGGCCCCGGGGGAGGGCCTGCGCGGTCGCGCGCGCGACGCCGTGCTGCGCGGTATGACCGCCCGCGCCATCCACCGCGGCGAACGTCAGCGCACGGCCGCGCGCGCGAGTATCGGTCTGCCCGAACAGGATCCGGGCCCCGACGCCCGCCTGATCGCGACCCTGCCCGCCCTGGAACTGCCGCGCCCGGACTGGCCCGAGGACGCCCATCTGATCGGCCCGCTGCTGTGGGAACCCACCGCCGATACCCTCCCGCTACCGCCCGGCGACGCACCGCTGATCATGGTCGCCCCGTCGACCGCGCACACCGGGGTGTCCGATATGGCCGAAGCGGTGATCGCCGCGCTGGACGGATTCGGCGTGCGGGTCGCGATCTCGATGCTCGACCAACCCCCGGCGAATCTGCCCTCCTGGGTCACCGCGGGCCTGGGCCGCCAGGATGTCCTGCTGCGCGAGGCGGCCGCGGTGATCGGCGGCGGCGGGCACGGCCTGCTGGCCAAAACCCTGCTGGCCGGTGTTCCGATCGTCACCGTGCCGGGCGGCGGCGATCAATGGGAACTGGCCAATCGAGCCGCCCGCCAGGGCAGTTCGATCGTCGTGCGACCGTTCACCGCCGAGACGATCCGAGAGGCCGTGGGCCGCGTCCTCGACGATCCGTCCTATCGCGCGGCCGCCGAGCGCGCCGCCGCGACCGCGGCCGAGGTCGCCGATCCCGTCGAGCTGTGTCATCGGGTCCGCGAGACGGCTCGGGCGCACTGAGTTCGGCATCGATGCCACCCGGTAGCCTCGACGGCGTGCGATTGACTGACTTTCGCGAGCTGGTGCACGGCGAATTCGGCGTGGCCCGCGGCGACTCCCTGTTGAACGATCACACCCTGCTCGCACTGAACGGTCGGACCGGCGCCCAGGCCATCGAGGCGGGGGTGGAGCCGCGCGATGTCTGGCGCGCGCTGTGCGCCGAATTCGACGTCCCGCGCAACCGCTGGTGACGCGGGTGCCCGATCCGACCCTCGCGCTGCCCCCGAAAGTTTCCGCCCTGCTCGGACCCGCGCCGACCCGTTCGCTCGATCACGAGGGACGCAGCGGCTGCGTCGAATTCGTCAACGACGCCTACTGGATGAAACGCGGCCCCGACGCGGTCGCCGATTTCGAACGGCTGACCTGGCTGGGGGAGCGGGGCATCGCGGTCCCGGCGATCGCGATCTTCGAGGACGACGTGCTGGTGCTCGAGGACGCGGGCGTGCCCAGCCTGGCCGATCACCCCGCGCCCGGCGCGCTGCTGGGGCGAGTCCTGCGTCGGCTGCACGAGATCCCGGTCTCGGCCTGCCCGTTCGACGGCCGCTTGGACGTGGTGCTGGAACAGGCCCGCCGCCAGGTCGTCGACGGCCTGGTCGATGCCGAGGACTTCGACGACGACAATATCGGCCGCACCCCGGAACAGGTCCTCGAACAGCTGCTGGCCCAACGTCCCGCGATCGAGGATCTCGTTGTGGCGCACGGTGATTACACCCCATCCAATGTGCTGGAGGGCGGCATCGTGATCGATACCGGCCGCCTCGGAATCGCCGACCGCTATCGCGATCTGGCCCTGGCCCGGCGCGATCTGCTCGACGATTTCGGCCAGGCCGAATTCGACGCCTTCCGCGCCGCCTACGGCCTGGCCGAGCTCGATCCGATCCGGCTGGAGTACTACCGCCTGCTGGACGAACTGTTCTGAACTAGTTCACCAGCACCGGGCTGTCGGCTCTCGGTCGTTATCGTCCGGGCGCGCCGATGGAACAGCGCGAAGGCCAGCACACCGAATACGATGCCCACGCCCCCGGCCACCGTGACCGCGGCGTCGAGCCCGTTCACGAACTCCGCCGGCGCGATTCGCGCGCCGTCACCGGCCGCGCCGCGGAATACCGTGCCCAGCACCGCGACGCCCAGCGCCAGGCCGAGCTGGCGGGCGGTGTTGACCGCGCCGGCGGCCGTGCCGCTCTGCTGCGGCGGCACCGCCGCCATTCCGACCGCCACCAGCGAGGCCGCCATCAGGCCGACTCCGATGCCGATCACCACGAAGCCGAGAACCAGTGCGCTCCAGGACGACTCGGTATCGATGAGGCCGAGCAGGCTGGTCCCCACCCCGATCACCACCAGTCCGCCGCCGATCGTCCACTTCGGCGCGAGATCGTGGACGAACCGCCCGAACAGACCCGAGACCAGGAACGCCGTCGCCGCCATCGGCAGCATCGACAATCCGGCCCGCAGCGGGGACAGGTGCAGCGGTTGCTGCAACCACAGCGAGACGAACGGACTGCTCGCGAAGGCCGCGAAATTCATGCCCGCCGCCGCGATCAGCGTGGCGCCGAATTCCCGATTGCGCAGCAGTGCGAGCGGGAACATCGGTGCGGCGCTGCGCGATTCGATCACTCCGAACGCCAGCACCGCGACCACGCCCGCGATCATCGTCACCAGCGCCCGCCCGTCGTCCCAGCCATGTTCGCCACCGCGGATGATGCCGTAGGTCAGCGCCGTCGCGGCCACCGCGAACGCGACCATCCCCGCTGTATCGATCCCGCGTCCGGTGTGCCGCGGCGAGGGCCGGAAAACCAAGGCGGACAGCGCGACCGCGAGCACCGCGATCGGCAGGTTCACCAGGAAGATCCACCGCCACGACAGCAGATCGGTCAGCACGCCGCCCAGCACCACGCCGATGCCGGCCGCGGCGCCCGCCACCGCGCCCCAGGCGCCGAAGGCGATGCCGCGATCGCGTCCGGTGTAGGTGGCGTGCAGCAGCGACAGGGTGGTCGCGAACATGGCCGCACCGCCCACGCCCTGTAGCGCCCGCGCCGCCACGAGCACCGAAACCGATTGCGCCACACCGCACAGCAGCGAGGCCGCGGCGAACACCACCAGCCCGGCCAGATAGGTCGGCTTGGCTCCCACCCGATCGGCCAGCGAACCCAGCACCAGCAGCAGCGCCGCGAGCGCCAGGGCGTATCCGTCGACGACCCACTGCAGTCCGGACAGTCCGGTGCCGAGATCGGCGGCGATGTCGGGCAGCGCGACATTGACGATGGTCACGTCGATGAGCAGCATCAGCGTGCCGAGACACGCCGCGAACAAGGGGAGCCATTTCCGCACGGCGACCTCCAGAAGCGAACGAACGATATCGACGCCAAGCGTGCTGGGTGTTTGAATATCCACCTAGCCGGTAGCGGATGAGCGATGGATTCCACCTATGCGACCTGACGAGATCTTCGATTCCTCCACGATGGATCTGCTCGACAAGCAGATCGTGCACGCGCTGGTCACCGATGCGCGCATCCCGTTCGCCAAACTCGGCACGATCCTCGGCGTCTCCGAGCAGACGGTGGCGAGGCGCTATCGGTCACTGCGTCAGCGCGGCATCATTCACGTCTCGGGACTGGTCAACGCGGTTCCGCTGGGGCACACCCGCTGGATGCTGCGGCTGCGCTGCACACCGGACAGGGCCTTGCGTCTGGCCGAATCGCTGGCCCGGTTTCCGGATGTGAGCTGGGTGTCGCTGCTGTCGACCGGATCCGAGGTCACCTGCGTGAGCCGCCCGCAGTCGATCGAACGGCGCGACGCGCTGCTGCTGCACACCCTGCCGAAGGCCGCGCAGGTCACCGAGATTCGCGCGCACGAGGTGATGCACCGGTTCCCGCTGGTATCGGAGTGGCCGCATTTCGACAGCCTGCTCACCGCCGAGCAGCGCGCGGCGCTGGGCGAGCGGCGGGCCGCCCGCGACGACGGCTCGCGGCCGCCGATGGATCTGTCGGCGGCCGATGAGGCCATGCTGGCGATGCTGGCTCGCGACGGCCGCGCCTCCTACGCCCGGCTCGCCGCCGAAACCGGCTGGAGCCCAACGCGAGTCGCGCGGCGAATGGATGAGCTGGTCGATGCCGGGGTGCTGTACTTCGACCTGGACTTCGCCATCGAGCGGATGGGGTTCGCCGTGCGGGGGATGCTGTGGATGCGCACGCGTCCGGCCGATCTGCAGGCGGTGGGCAGCGATATCGCGGCGCATCCGGAGATCGCGTTCGTCGCCGCGACGACCGGACCCACCAATCTCGTCGCCTCGTTCGTATGCCGCGATACCGCACATCTGTACCGCTACGTCACCGAGAAGTTGGGCCCGCTCGGCGGCATCACCGATATCGAGGTCACCCCCGCGCTGCGGGTGTTCAAACAGGCTCAGGCGCTGATCAATGCCGATCGCGTGACCCTGGTTCCGGAGCCGAGCCGCAGGTAGCCGGGTCGATGCCGACGGCTTTCGCGTGTCGCAGGGCGCGTCGCTTGCCTCGAACACGTGTTCGTCTAAGCTGGCCGTCGGAACTTGTCGGTGCCGCCCTCTAACGTAGGCGTCAACCACAACTACAGACCCACCCGTCGAGAAGGGGAACCAGACGATGGCACCACAGGCGTACGACCGCGACAAGGCGCTGGAGCTCGCCCTCGCGCAGGTCGAGAAGAGTTTCGGCAAGGGCGCCGTGATGCGTCTCGGGGAGGAGGCGCGCCAACCCATCTCGGTGATTCCGACGGGTTCGATCGCGCTGGACATCGCCCTGGGCCTCGGCGGTCTGCCGCGCGGGCGCATCGTGGAGATCTACGGTCCGGAATCCTCCGGTAAGACCACGCTCACCCTGCACGCCATCGCCAACGCGCAGGCCAACGGCGGCGTCGCGGCCTTCATCGACGCCGAGCACGCGCTGGATCCGGAGTATGCCCGCAAGCTGGGTGTCGATACCGACGCGCTGCTGGTCTCCCAGCCCGATACCGGTGAGCAGGCGCTCGAAATCGCCGATATGCTGGTGCGTTCCGGTGCGCTGGACCTCATCGTCATCGACTCGGTGGCCGCGCTGGTGCCGCGCGCCGAGATCGAGGGCGAGATGGGCGACAGCCACGTCGGTCTGCAGGCCCGCCTGATGAGCCAGGCGCTGCGCAAGATGACCAGCGCGCTCAACAACTCCGGCACCACCGCCATCTTCGTCAACCAGCTGCGCGAGAAGATCGGCGTGATGTTCGGCTCGCCCGAGACCACCACCGGTGGTAAGGCGCTGAAGTTCTATGCCTCGGTTCGTCTCGACGTGCGCCGGATCGAAACCCTCAAGGACGGCACCGACGCGGTCGGTAACCGCACTCGCGTCAAGGTCGTCAAGAACAAGGTCGCGCCGCCGTTCAAGCAGGCCGAATTCGACATCCTCTACGGCGTGGGCATTTCCAAGGAGGGCTCGATCATCGATATGGGTGTCGAGCACGGCTTCATCCGCAAGTCCGGCTCCTGGTTCACCTACGAGGGCGATCAGCTCGGCCAGGGCAAGGAGAACGCGCGCAAGTTCCTCAAGGAGAACACCGACGTGCGCGACGAGATCGAGAAGAAGATCAAGGAAAAGCTTGGCATCGGAGCAGACGTCACCGCAGACGCGGGTGCCGAGGCGCCCGTCGACTTCTAGCCGATGCCGAACCGGGAAGCGTCGGGGCCCACACCCCTCCAGGGCCCCGGCGCGACTCGGCTCGAGGCGGTGGAGCGGCTGCGCCGACAGCTGGCCGATCTGGAGTCCGGCGACGCTCGCTCTCGCCCCGATTCACCTCGCCGGATACGCCCGGCGGCGAAACGCGCGAAATCGGAGGGTGATTCGCGCGGCGTCTGGCGTTCCGACGGCGGCCCGATCGACCACGAGGCCTCCGACCCTTCGTACCAGGGAGATGCGGGGTTCTCTGGTGCGGAGGAGGCCGACGACGGGCAGTGGTCGTCCGATGTGCGCCGACGGTCGGTCGATGGTTATCGGGAGGATGACCGCGGCCGAACCGATTCGGCTGTGGCGGATTACGACCACGACTCGTCCCCGGGGCGGCCGTTCGTGTCCGAATCGAGTGGAGACGGTTCGGACCGTGGGCGACGTCGCGGTGCGGGCCTTGCCGAGCGATCGGGCGCGGAAGATCATGAGCGGCCGGAGGAATCGGGCCGCCGGGGTCGACGCCGGGCGCGGCGCGGCGGTGACGGTGCCGGTGAGTCGGCCGGGGGCGGGACCGAGGCGCAGGCCAAGGATATCTGCCTTCGATTGCTGACCGATCGGGCGCGCAGCCGGGCCGAGCTCGCGAACAAGCTGGCGGACAAGGGTTTTCGGGCCGCGGTGGTCGAGCGGGTGCTGAATCGGCTCGCCGAGGTCGGGCTGATCGATGACGCCGCCTTCGCCGAACAGTGGGTGCACTCCCGGCACACCTACTCGGGTAGGGGCAAGAAGGTCCTGGCCCAGGAACTGCGCCGCAAGGGGGTCGCCCCGGCCGATTCGGAACCGGCGCTCGCGGGCATCACCAGCGCCGACGAGCATGTCCGCGCCACCGAACTGGTCCATCGCAAACTGCAGAGCCTGCCCGCGGACCTGGACCGCGACAAGGCGATTCGCCGCCTGGTCGGCATGCTGGGCCGCCGGGGATACGAACCGTCCACCGCTTACGCGGTGGTCATGGCGGCGGTAGCCGAAGCCGGACTCGAATCCGAGCCGATCCGTCCGCAACCCGCCACCCGACCCGACACCACCATGGACGAGTCCGCGGCCCGGGAACTGGTGCGCCGCAAACTCCGGACGATGCCGGGTGATCTGGAGCGGGAGAAGACGATCCGCCGCCTGGTCGGCATGCTGGCCCGGCGTGGCTACAACCAATCCGCCGCCTACGCACTGGTGAAAGACGCACTGGCGCAGGCCGACTAGCGGGCGGCCCGCCGGGCGCGTTCGCCGCTCTGTGCCGACAATGCACCGCCGCGATGCCGCAATGCGAGTACAGCGCCCGCCACCCGGGTGATCCGATTCGGATCGTGCACACAACCGATTCGCGCCCGATGATTCCGGGTGTGCCGTTGCGCACGGATCGGTGAAAGCCGGACTGGCGCACGCCGTTCGACGTGCCCGAAATCTTCCGGCGATCTTCCCGGCGCGTGCGCTGATCCGACCTACGTCGGTTTCGCTATCCCGCCCCGGCGCACAGAATCGCCGGGGCGGGAATCGCGTCATGCCGGGACGGCGTCCAGGCTCACCGTGGCCGCGATGGCATTGGCCAGTTCCGCGCCCTTGATTTCGAAGTGGCGCAGGAAGTAGGCCCGATGCTCATCGTGTTCGTGGAAATGGTGCGGGGTGAGGACCGCGGAGAACACCGGGACATCGGTGTCGAGTTGTACGCGCATGAGCGCGTCCACGACGGTCGATGCCACGAAGTCGTGGCGATAGATACCGCCGTCGACCACCAGGGCGCAGCCCGCGATGGCGGCGTAGCGGCCGGTCGCGGCCAGACGTTTTGTGCGCAAGGGGATTTCGAAGGCTCCGGGGACCTCGATCACCTCGACGTCGGTGAAGCCGCGTTCGGCCAGTCCGGTGCGGCAGGACGTGACGGCGCGGTCGACGATATCGGCGTGCCAGCGGGCGGCGACGATGGCGATGCGGTTCGAGGTGGGTGACATGATTTCTCCTGTTCGCGATGTCACCCAGGGCAGCACGACGCGAACAGGGAGCACCCGCCAGCGGGCGACCCGGTTCCGCGTTCTCTTTCATCCGGACTGTGACCGTCGGCTCCGGAATCACACCGGAATCTGCTGACCCACGACACCGCGGTGTCGTGGCGCTCGCGGGCTGGGACACCGGGATGGCCCGGATATCCATTACCGCCGGTGGGGAATTTCACCCCGCCCTGAGAACGTGTACGTCCGGACGGTACCAAGCCTGTCGAAGCGCGCGCAAGATGCCCTGTCCGACAGAGAGATCCGGCTCACTTCGCGTCGATGCCCAGCACCCGATCGAGTAGATGATCCAGCAGTTCGATCGCGGCCCGGGCGTCGCCGTGACCGGCGAGCATGCCCTGGGCGAATCCGCCGGTGGCGGAGAGGATGAGGTCGGCGTCGAGTTCGGGGTTGATCCGGTCGCCGGCCTCGCCGAGGCGCTGGGCCCGGCGGAGTTGATCGGCGACGACGTCGCGCAGCGCCCGCGGGGCGGCCAGCGTCTCCTCCGAGGTGATGCCCTGGCCGCTGATCGCCGCGGTATTGAACGCGCCGAGTACCACGGCCTCCTCCCGGCGCCGCGGATCGAGGGGCAGGACCTCGGTCAGGATCGCGCGAATGGTCTCGCGGGGCGTGGCGTCCGGCCCGAGCGCGGTCCAGCGTTGCAGGAAGCGGTTACCGGCGTCGTCCATCACCGATCGATGGGTCGCGAGCAGGAAATCGCGCTTCGTGCCGAAGTAGTACTGCACCAGGCGGACCGAGACCCCGGCCTCGGCGGCCACCGTCTGGAATGTCACCGCCGCCAGGCCACCGCCGACGATGACCCGCCGCACCGCGCCGGTGATCTGCCGTCGCCGCTGCTCGTGGTCGACCAATCGTGGCACCGGACCTGCCGCCTTCCGTTCGAGTCGAAGCCTCCAAGCCTAGATGGTACGTGCGTACCGCATCCGTGATACGTTCATACCGCAAACGTGATACGGACATACCGTAAAAATGGGAGGGAGGGATCGTGCCGAAGATCGGGCGATTCACCAGTGACGAAGCGAAGGCCGATTTTCTGCGCCGCTATGACGCCATGGCGTCGAAGTGGCCGGTGCCGTCGACCTGTCTCGACGTCGAAACATCCTTCGGGACAACGCGAGTGCGCAAATCCGGCTCGGGGGCGGGCGCGCCGATCGTGCTGCTGCCGGGTATGGGCGGCAACGGCCAGATCTGGTGGCGGTTCATCGAGGAGCTGTCCCGGGACCGTGTCGTATACACCCCCGATGTCATCGGTTGGGCGGGACGCTGTGTGCAGACCGCACCGGTACGCGACGACGCGGATGTCGCGAATTGGCTCGCGGAGACGCTCGACGGCCTCGGCGAGGAGCGCGTACATCTGGCCGGAAACTCCGTCGGCGCGTGGCTGGCCCTCGTGATGGGAGTCCATCATTCCGAACGCCTCGCGAGCCTGACCATGTTCGAACCGGGCGGGGCCACCTTCGCCAAACCGCGCTGGAGCCTGATGCTCAGATTCATCCTGGCGGGTATGCGACCGACCCCCGAGCGCATGCGCAAGATGAACAGGTGGCTGATGCCCCGCTTCGAACTCGACGACGAGGAATTCGCCGCCGCCATGGTCACTTTGAAATTCCGCCCCGGCATGCCCTGGGAACGGCCGCTCACCGACGAACAACTGTCGGCTGTCACCGCCCCGCTGCTGGTCCTCTTCGGCGCCGAAACGGTCGTGGGCGACCCCGAATTCGCCGCCGCGCGAGTCCGCGCGCACATCCCGTCGGCGGAGATCGAAACCTATCCGAATATCGGCCACGATCTGCTGTGGGCGAATCCGGACCAGGTCATTCCCCGCTTCCTCGACTTCGCTGCCAGCCACGATCCGGTACGCGCTTGACCGCGCCGCACCAGGGTCTCGTCCGAAAGCGGTTGCGGCCGTGCGATTGTCGTCGGCGACCCGGACGAGCGGAGTGACCGGCTCCAGGGAGGGGTGAGCCGGTCACTCACCCGGTCATGACTTTTCGGCTGATGATTTCAGTATCCCGGCCCGATACGTTCGGCACACCGGAAAACGGAGTTTCCGAAAAGGAGTTTCGAGCACCCGCGTAATTCGTCCGGAATCGTTCACTCGGGCAAGGGAATCAGTTCGAGATGCTCCGCCGGTACGGGCTTGGGACAGGAACCGTGGTCGGACACGATGCTCACGCCGCCACCGTGGGCCACCAGCCATCGTCCGCACACGCACCGCAGGTAGCGGACCGAACCGTGGGCCGAGACGACCATCGGCGACGACCAGGAGCAGGCGGGACAGGTGGCAGACATAGCAGCCAACCTTGGAGACCGAGTGGTGCGATTGCAACAACCGCGACGGCGTGGCGGCTGAATCGTTGGACAACCGCTCCCCGGTCGGCCGATAGTGGCGAACCGGCGACCGGGAGCAGTGCCGAGAATGATTGAACTCAGCGTGAATTACTTCGCCGCGGCGAGATCCAGTCCGGGGGCCGCGTCGGTGAGCACCGAATCGGCGGCCACCACGGTGCGCCCGCGTCGACGCGAGCTGCGCAGGCGACGCTCGAGCCAGGTCGCGAACACCGACAGCGCCCAGTTCAGCGCGATCATGATGATGGCGATGACGATCAGCGAGGGCACCGTGTTCTGCTGGGCCGCACCGAGCTGCTGACCCTGGCGCACGATCTCCTGATAGGTGATCTGATAGCCCAGCGCCGAATCCTTCAGCGCCACAACCATCTGCGACACGATCGCGGGCAGCATGGCCGTGATCGCCTGCGGCAGCAGGATGATCCGCATCAGCTGCCCCTTGCGCAGGCCCAGCGCGGTCGCGGCCTCGGACTGCCCCTTGGGCAACGAGCGGATGCCCGAGCGCACGATCTCGGCGATGACCGAGCCGTTGTAGACGGTCAGCGCGATGACCACGGCCGCGAGCGCCAGCTGATCGGACGGGAACACCTGCTTCTGCGCGAAGAACGCGAACAGGAAGATCATCATGACCAGCACCGGGATGGCCCGGGCGAATTCGACGAGCACACCCGCCACGACGCGCACGCTGCGATGGTCCGACAATCGCGCGACACCGAAGACCATGCCGATCACCAGCGCGAAGACGATCGACAGCACCGCGGCCACGATCGTGCCGCGCAGACCCGGCAGCAGATAGGTCTGCCAGACCTCGCCGTCCAGGAACGGCTTCCACTTCTCGGCGGTGAACTGGCCCTTGTCGGCGAATCCGCGATAGACGAACCAGAGCACGGCGGCGATCGCGATCGCGACCACCACCGAGTAGATGTTGTGCCGCACCCGGGCCTTCGGGCCCGGCGCGTCGTAGAGAACCGAAGCATCGGAGCTCATCGAGCCACCTCGAATCGCTTGGCCAGCCAACCGAACAGCAGACCGGTGGGCAGGGTGAGAATGACGAAGCCGAAGGCGAAGATCGCGCCGATCACGAGGATCTGGGCCTCGGATTCGTTCATCCCGGCCATCAGGAACGCGGCCTCGTGTACGCCGATGGCCGAGGCGATCGTGGAGTTCTTGGTCAGCGCGATCAGCACGCTGCCCAGCGGCGCGATCACCGAGCGAAAGGCCTGCGGCAGCACGATCATTCGCAGATTCTGGCCGAAGGTCAGCCCCAGCGACCGGCCGGCCTCGGACTGGCCCAGCGAGACGGTGTTGATGCCCGAGCGCAGCGATTCGCAGACGAACGAGGCGGTGTAGATGCTCAATCCGATCACCGCCCACCAGAAGGCGTTGTCCTGAATCGAATTCGAACCGTGCACGAGTTCGATGCGCATGGTGCTCAGCAGGCCGATCGAGCAGAACACCAGGATGAGGGTGAGCGGGGTGTTGCGGAAGACGGTCACGTACGCCGTGCCGACCCAGCGTGCCACCGGCACCGGCGACACCCGCATGGCGGCGACGATGGTGCCCAGGATCAGCGCGCAGATCCCGGACAGCACCGTCAGTTTGATGGTCATCCAGAACGCGTCGAGCAGTTGGGAGTCGTATCTGGAGATCAGGTCGAACACGGCGGACGTGCTCCTCGCGGTATCAGGGAAGGGGGTGGATCATCAGTAGCGGTCGACGGTCGGCGGCGTCGGGATCTGGAAGCCGGTGCCCGCGAAGTCCTTCTCCAAGGTGGACTTCCAGCTGCCGTCACTGATCATGGCCTCGACCGCGTCGTTGATCTTGTCGCGCGATTCCTTGTCGCCCTTCTTCACGCCGATGCCGTACTTCTCGGTGGTGAAGGGCTTGTTGACCAGCTTGAGCTGACCGGGCGACTGCGCGGCGTAACCGGCGAGGATGACATTGTCGGTGCTGACCGCGTCCATGGCTCCGGACTTCAGCGCCTCGATGCACAGCGAGTAGGTGTCATAGGTCTGCAGCTGCGCGTCCTTGTAGTTCTTCTCCAGGTTCTGCGCCGGAGTCGAACCCTTCACCGAGCAGACCTTCTTGCCCTTGAGGGCGTCCGGGCCGGTGATATCGGTGTTGTCGGCGCGCACCAGCAGATCCTGGCCCGCGATGTAGTACGGACCGGCGAAGTCGACCTTCTCCTTGCGCTGGTCGGTGATCGAGTAGCTGGCGACGATGAAGTCGACCTGGCCGTTCTGGATCAGGGTCTCGCGCTGCGCCGACGGAGCCTCCTTGAACGTGATGTTCTCCGGCTTCACACCGAGCTTGCCCGCGACGTACTTGGCGACATCGACATCGAATCCGGCGAACGAGCCGTCCTTGTCGCGCAGACCGATACCCGGCTGGTCGAACTTGATACCGACGGTCAGCTTGCCGTCGGCGGCGTGCTGTGCGGCGGATTTGGAGCTGCCGCCACCGCAAGCGGTGGCTACCGCGGCGATTGCCAGGGCCCCTATACCGAAGCGCAGTGCACGAGTGATCCTCATCGAATTCCTTCTCTCTTATGAGGTGTGGGAGGTGATTGTCACCGTTCAGTGGCTCAAGATCTTGCCCAAGAAATCCTTGGCACGGTCGGATCTCGGTGCGGTGAAGAAGGTTTCGGGGTCGGTGTCCTCGACGACCTGGCCGTCGGCCATGAACAGCACCCGATCGCCGGCGCGGCGGGCGAAGCCCATCTCGTGGGTGACCACGAGCATGGTCATACCGTCCTTGGCCAGCTGGACCATCACCTCGAGCACCTCGTTGACCATCTCCGGGTCCAGCGCGGAGGTGGGCTCGTCGAACAGCATGACCTTGGGATTCATCGCCAGCGCGCGGGCGATGGCCACACGCTGCTGCTGCCCGCCGGACAGCTGGGCCGGATACTTGTCGGCCTGATTGGCGATCCCGACGCGCTCGAGCAGCTTCATTGCGGTCTCACGCGCCTGCTTCTTGTCCAGGCCGCGCACCTTGATCGGCGCGAGCATGACATTTTCCAGGATCGTCTTGTGCGCGAACAGATTGAACTGCTGGAACACCATGCCCACCTCGGAGCGCAGCTTGGCCAGCGCGCGGCCCTCCGCCGGCAGTTCCACGCCGTCGACGGCGATCACGCCGGAATCGATCGGTTCGAGACGATTGATGGTGCGGCACAGCGTGGATTTGCCGGATCCGGACGGGCCCAGAACGATCACCACCTGCCCCTTGGGCACCTCGAGGTTGATGTCCTGCAGTACGTGCAGAGCGCCGAAGTGCTTGTCCACCTTGCGCATCGCGATCATCGGCGGTGCGTCGGCGGTTGTGGTGGCGCTCGGGTCGGTGGCAGTGCCGGGTGTAGCGTCGGCAGCAGCGTCGGTCATGGGTCGACCTTAAGTTGAAAATGCTGGAAATGCGCAATTTTGCGAAACGCGTCGATCCAGCTCGGATAACGATTAACCGAACCTTGACATTGGTGATCGGTATCACTGCGGGTCGCGGTGCGGCCGGGCGGGGTGGGAATCCGGTTTCGGTGAACCGATACCCTGGACGAGTGAATTCGTCGATGCAGCTCGGGGCAGGTTCGGTGGCGGCATCGGAGTCGGCGCGCACCTATGAGGTCCGCACCTACGGCTGTCAGATGAACGTCCACGACTCCGAACGCCTGTCGGGCCTGCTCGAGGACGCCGGCTACACCAAGGCGACCCCTGGGGCGACCCCGGATCTGGTCGTGTTCAACACCTGCGCGGTGCGCGAGAACGCCGACAACAAGCTCTACGGGACGCTGGGGCATCTGGCCCCGATCAAGGCCGAGCGGCCCGGGATGCAGATCGCGGTCGGCGGCTGTCTGGCGCAGAAGGACCGCGACACCGTCGTGCGCAAGGCGCCGTGGGTGGATGTGGTGTTCGGGACGCACAATATTGGTTCGTTGCCGGTGCTGCTCGAGCGTGCCCGGCACAACGAACAGGCTCAGGTGGAGATTCTCGAATCGCTCGAGGCGTTCCCCTCCACGCTGCCCGCGCGGCGCGAATCCTCCTATGCCAGCTGGGTTTCGATCTCGGTGGGCTGCAACAACACCTGCACCTTCTGTATCGTGCCGTCGCTGCGCGGTAAGGAGATCGACCGCCGCCCGGGCGATGTGCTCGCCGAGATGCGGGCGCTGGTCGAACAGGGCGTCCTCGAGGTGACGCTGCTCGGGCAGAACGTCAACTCCTACGGCGTGAACTTCGCCGACCCCGACGAGCCGCGCGACCGCAGCGCCTTCGCCCGGTTGCTGCGCGCCTGCGGCGGTATCGAGGGTTTGGAGCGGGTGCGCTTCACCTCGCCGCATCCGGCCGAATTCACCGATGACGTGATCGAGGCGATGGCCGAGACGCCGAATGTCTGCCCGCAGCTGCACATGCCGCTGCAGTCGGGCTCGGATCGCGTGCTCAAGGCGATGCGCCGGTCCTATCGCAAGGCGCGGTTCCTGGGCATCATCGAGAAGGTGCGCGCGGCGATGCCGCACGCGGCCATCACCACCGATATCATCGTCGGCTTCCCGGGCGAGACCGAGGAGGACTTCCAGGAGACCCTGGATGTCGTGCGGCAGGCGCGATTCACCAGCGCCTTCACCTTCCAGTACTCGATCCGGCCCGGCACCCCGGCCGCGACCATGGCCGATCAGGTGCCCAAGGCGGTCGTGCAGGAACGTTACGACCGGCTCATCGCGCTGCAGGAGCAGATCTCGCTCGAGGCCAATCAGGCGCTCATCGGCAGCGAGGTGGAACTGCTGGTCGCCGAGGGCGCGGGTAAGAAGAACGCCGCGACGGCCCGGATGAGCGGGCGGGCGCGCGACGGGCGGCTGGTGCACTTCAAGCCCGCGGACGAGGGCGCGATCCGGCCCGGTGACATCGTCACGGTCCGGATCACCGACGCGGCCCCGCATCATCTGATCGCCGACAGCCCGATCCGCGAGCATCGCCGTACCCGCGCGGGCGACGCGCACGAGCGCGGCGTCACGCCCAAGACCGCGCCCATCGGGGTGGGACTCGGCCTGCCGCGCATCGGCGCGCCGGAGCCCGAGCCCGCGGCCTCGGCGTGCGGAACCGGTTGCGGCGCATGATGTTCGCGGTCGATACGAGGTCGAGGCGGTGACGAGGGATGGCTGAGCGGGACCGGACGCCGGATGAGCGGGAGCCGCGGGACAGTCAGCAGGCAGCCGAGCCGAACGAGGAGAATATGAACCCGGCCGAGACCAAGGCGTTCGAGCAGTATCACGACGAACTCGAGGCCGTCGAACGCCGGATCGCGGGCGAGATCGATCCGGGTTCGCGGGCGATGGTGGTGGCCTCGGCGGTCTTCGTCCTGCTGCTGTCGCTGGTGCTGCCGCACGCGGGCGCCGCGCGCGGGCTGGATGTGGTGCTCTACGACCACACCGCGCAGGCCGAGCACATCGGGCTGCCGTCGCGGCTGTTCGAATGGTTCGTGGTGGTGTTCGGCATCGGATTCTCCTCGCTCGCGCTGGTTACCCGCCGCTGGGCGCTGGCGTGGATCGCGGTGGCCGGTTCGGCGGTCGGCAGCGTATTCGGTGTGCTGTCGATCTGGCATCGGCAGACCCCGGGTCTGGGCGATTACCGCGGCGCCGGACCGGGCATCGGCCTGATCCTGGCGACGCTGGCGATCATCGTGCTGACCTTCCACTGGATCAAGGTGGTGTGGAGCAGGACGGCGATGCAGCTCGAGGCCGAGGAGCGCCGCCGGATCGCGGCGGCCGAGGAGGAGGAGCGGCACAAGCGCTGGCTGCAGGGCGAGGACAAGTAGTTCAGCGCAGGGCGGGATCGGGGATCTGCCAGGCGGCGGCCAGCCGTGAGGGCTGCAATTGCGTTGCGCCGCCGAAGAATTCGCAGAACTTCATGATCAGCGGATCCCAGCGGAGCTGATCGACGTGCGCGGTGCCGGGGATGACCAGATCCTCGTCCACATGCGCGCGCCGCACCCGCACGGTGTGGGCGTTGGCATGGGTGTCGACGCCGAACGGCTGGGAGGACAGCAACTCGCATTCGAGCTGGATCGGGCATTCCGCCACCCGCGGCGCGCCGACCAGATCCGAGGCGATCGGGGTGAGTCCGGCGGCGCCGAATTTGTCCGGTTCGTAGCGATAGCCCTTCTCGCGATGATGCGCCGACAGCGTCGGGGAGCCGGTGAGCAGAGCCAGCCGATCCACGGCCGAAACCAGTTCCGCCGAAGGAAGATTCAGTACGCACTCCCGCTCCCGCAGCAGGTTCTGGGTCGTGCGCGAGGGTGTGTTCATGCCGAGCATGCACTGATCACCCAGCCACCAGGCCGACGACATGGGCGCGAGATTCGCCGTCCCGTCGGGATTTCGGGTACTGATCAGCACCACCGGGGTGCCGAAGTAGAGGACTTGGAGATCAACTACGCGATGCATATGACCCAGCATCGCGGTCGGAAACCGGTATGGCTGGCGGCATTCGGACGCGGCGTCAGGTCCGATGCAGCGCGACCACGGGAATGGCGCGCGTGGTCTTGGTCTGATGTTCGGCGAAGAACGGATACAGCCGGATCAGCTCGGCCCAGATCCGCTCCCGTTCCGCGCCGGAGACGGTTTCGGCTGTGGCCGAATAGGTTTCGTCGCCGATCTCGACCGTGACGGCCGGATCGGCGGCCAGGTTCAGATACCAGTCCGGGTGCCGGGGCGCACCGATATTCGATGCGATCACCAGCACCCGGTCGCCGTCGCGATGGAACATCATCGGCGTGGTGTACGGATGTCCGGAGTGCCGACCGGTGGTGGTGAGCAGCAGCAGGCGGTCGCGATGCATACCCTCGATCGCGCCGCCCGCGCGGAACTGCTCGATCACCCGCCGATTGGTCTCCTGGACGTCCATGGGGAGCCCTTCGCTCAGCGCTGGCTGACCGCGCCCTCGGCGGCCTCGGCCCATTCGCGCCACTGCTTGGCCTGTTCGAGGGCCTTTTCGGCATCGCGGGTGCGGCCCGCGGCCTGGGCCTTGGCGGCCTGCTCCTCGAATTGCGCCACGCGCTCGCGGAACTGGGCCGCGCGGGCCATGGCCTCCGGATCGGTGCGCCGCCACTGGGCGTCGACCGCCTCGCGAACGCGCTTCTCGATCGAACGCAACCGGCCCTCGAGTTCCTGCAGGCGTTCGCGGGGTACCTTGCCGAGGGCGTCCCACTTTTCCTGCAGTTCGCGCAGCGCGCTACGCGCGGAGTCCAGATCCGAACCCGGGTCGATGCGATCCTCGTAGGCGCGCAACAGATCTTCCTTGGCCGAGGCGTTGTGCTCGAATTCGGCGTCCCGCTCCGAGGCCGCGGCATTGCGGGCCGCGAAGAAGACGTCCTGGGCGCTCTTGAAGCGACGCCACAGCTGTTCATCGGCCTCGCGCGGGGCGCGACCGGCGGCCTTCCACTCGGTCAGCATGTCGCGGAAGATCGAGGCGGTGCCGATCCAGTCGGTGGAGGTGGACAGCTCCTCCGCGCGCACACACAACTCCTCCTTGCGGCCCTTGGCGGCCGCGCGCTCGCGGTCCAGTTCCGCGAAATGCGCGCCGCGGCGGCGGTTGAACGATTCGCGGGCCTTGGAGAAGCGTCGCCACAGCGCGTCGTCGACCTTGCGGTCCACCCCGCGAATGGTCTTCCACTCGTCGAGGATTTCGCGCAGCCGATCGCCCGCGGACTTCCACTGGGTGGATTCGCTGGCGATCTGCTCGGCCTCCGCGCAGAGCAGTTCCTTGCGCTCGGTCTGCTCGTGGCGGGTGCGCTCCTTCTCCTCCTTGGCGTGCGCCGCGGCCTCGTCGGAATGTTCGATGATGGCCTGCAGCCGCTTCGCCAGACCCTCGACGTCGCCGATGACCGCGGCGGTCGGCAGCGATTCGGCGAGGGCGGTCGCGGTGGTCTTGGTCTTGCGGGCGTCGGTGCCCGCCGCGAGGCGCGCCTCGAGCAGGGCGACCTCGGTGGCCAGATCGTCGAAGCGACGGCCGAAGTGGGCCAGGCCCTCGGCGGCGTCGCCGGCCTGCCAAGACCCGACGACGCGCTCGCCCTCGGCGGTCTTGACCCAGGCCGTGCCGTCCTCGTCGACGCGACCCCATTTGCTGGGATCGCTCACCGTCGGCACGACCACCGGATGCGGATGTTCCTGCGCCGGACCCGGAACAGGTTTGACCGCATGCGGTTTGGGGGATTCCGGCTTGCGGGACCCGGGTTTCGGGGTTCCGGGCTTACGGGCGTCGGCGGGCGTGGGCGGTGTCGCGGCGGAGTTGCTGGACCGCTGTGCCGTGCCGGTCTCCGGGTGGGTAGCTTTCTCGGTTCCGCTGTTCTCGGTCATCGCTCCTCGTCCCTGCCGCGCGTCACGGCTGCCTGGTTACGCCCTAGCTCATCCCATTCAACCAGCCAAGAGGCAGATTTGCCGTGTCTTGTTGGCGTTGGCGCTGCGGCCCGGGTTGCTGTGAGGTGCGAATAGGGGTGGGAAGTGCGGTGTTGGAGGTTGCGGGATCGGCGGCGAACGGGCTGGTCCCGCCCCCGGCCGAAGCGGGCCGCGGCCTGCGGAAACTGATCGGTCGACCAGCTCGGGCCCTTATCCGGGCGACGTTTGCCGAACTGTTACCAACCCTGCCAGCTACGGTTGAGCATGTGTTCCGTCTCGCCGCGCTGATCCCCTCGCCGCCCATTCTGGTTCCCGAACTGTGTGGTGGGCAGCCGCTGGCCGATTCGGAACATCTCGCGGCGCGGGTTCCCGCATTGCGCGAGGCCGTGCTGTCGGCCGGTCGGACCCTGGCCGAGGCCGCCGGGCGCTGGATCATCGTGGGCACGGGCGCGCGGGCGGAGGCGCTCGGACCGGAGGCGGTGGGCACGTTCCGCGGCTTCGGGGCCGATGTGCGCGTGGGATTGTCGCGGGCCGGGCTGGGTGGTCCGGCGGAAGACCCCATGCTGGCCCTGCCCGCCCTGATCGGCGGCTGGCTGCGCGGACAGGTCGCCCCGACGGCCGTGGCCGAGGCGCGCATCGTGGAAGTCGACGCGCCCGCTCAGCGCTGTATCGAACTGGGGGCGAAGCTGCGCGCGGAATTGGACGCGCGCGAGGAGGACTGCGGGGTCCTGGTCGTCGCCGACGGCGCGGCCACGCTGTCGGTCAAGGCCCCGGGATATCTGGATTCGCGCGCGGAAGCGGTGCAGCAGGGCATCGATCGGGCCCTCGCGGCCGGTGATCGGCGGGCGCTGACGGATTTGGATATCGGGCTGTGCGGCGAGCTCGAGGTGTCGGGCCGGGCGGCGTTCCAGGTGCTCGCGGGCCTTTTCGACGATATCCCGCGGGTCGAGACGCGGTATGCGGCCGCGCCTTTCGGCGTCGGCTATCAGGTGAGCGTGTGGCGGGCGGGTGATGCGGTATGAGGACACCCGTCGCGGTCATCGGGCCGACCGCCACCGGAAAGTCCGATCTGGCCCTGGAATTGGCGCAGCGGCTGGACGGCGAAATCGTCAATATCGATGCCATGCAGCTGTATCGCGGGATGGATATCGGTACCGCGAAGCTGCCGCTCGCCGAGCGTCGCGGCATACCGCATCATCAGCTCGACGTCCTCGAGGTCACCGAGACCGCGACGGTCGCGAGCTATCAGAGTTCGGCTCGCGCCGATGTCGAGGGGATCTTGGCGCGCGGGCGGGTGCCGGTCATCGTCGGCGGCTCGATGATGTATGTCCAAGCGCTGCTGGATGATTGGGACTTTCCTGCGACCGATCCGCTGGTGCGCGCGAAATGGGAGGCGCTGCTCGAGCAGGGTGGGGTCGAGGCCGTACACGCCGCGCTGCGGGCGGCCGATCCGGTGGCCGCCGACACCATCCTGCCCACCGACGGCCGTCGCATGGTCCGCGCGCTCGAGGTCGTCGAACTGACCGGTCGCCCGTTCGCCGCCTCACAGCCGAGTATCGGCGAACCGCGCTGGGGCGCACTGGTTCTGGGGGTGGATCGCGAAACCGCCGAACTGGACGCCCGGATCGAGGCGCGCACCGCGAAGATGTTCGAACAGGGGCTGGTCGAGGAGGTGCGCGGCCTGCTCGCACACGGCCTGCGCGCGGGCCAGACCGCGCGCCGCGCGATCGGTTACGCACAAGTCCTGGCCTACCTGGACAACGAATACGACCTGAGACATGCGCAGGAGCGCACCCTCATCGGCACCCGCCGCTATGTGCGACGCCAGCGATCGTGGTTTCGGCGCGACCCGCGGGTGCGATGGCTCGACGGAGCCGATCCGCGACTGGTGGATTCGGCGCTCGAGCTGGTGCGCGCCCATGCGACCGGTGACGATCAGGAGCGAGTCCCACAGTGACGACCCGTAACGCCGCGGTCGGTGAGTGGCAGGCCTACCTCACCAATCGCGCCAAGCGCCATCGCGACGGCCGCTTCCTCGTACACGGCCGCGCGGCGCTGACCGCGGCCGTGCGGGGACAGTGGCCGCTGGAAACCCTGCTGTATCGGGTGGGCACACCGGAACTGCCCGCGTGGGCGCGCGAACTGCTCGACCGCAGCGACGCGCCGAATACCGGCCTGGTGCCGGAGCTTATGACCGAACTGGCCGATTCGGTAACGGGCACACCGGATCTGGTGGCGGTGGCCAAACTGCGCACGCCGAGCCTGGACGAATTCACCCCCGGCGCGCCGGGCGACCGGCATCCACCGGTCGTCGTGGTGATCGAACAGCCCACCTCCCCGCTGCGGCTGGGCAGCGTGATCCGCTCCGCCCACGGATTCGGGGCCGCGGCCGTCGTGATCAGCGGCACCGGGGCCGACCACTTCGACCCGCGCTGCGTGCGGGCCTCGGAGGGTGCGCTGTTCGGCATTCCGGTGTTCCGGGTATCCGGCGCGAGTCCCGTGCACGACTTCTGCGACAGGCAGGCGGGTCGCGATATCGCGACCTGGATCGTGGGCGTCGTCCCCGGCCGCGCGGACCCCGGGATCCGGGCGGTGTACGAACAGGACTTCCGGGATGCGACGATCGTGGTGATCGGCGACGAGGCCGAGGATCTGGGCCCGGCGTGGCGGGAGAGCTGCGACGAACTGGTCTCGATCCCGGTCGAGGGCGCGATCGCCGCGCCCTGTGCGGCCTCGATCGCCCTGTACGAAATCTTCCGGCAGCGCCGGACAGGGTAGCCGCAGGGGCCGGGAACCCGCGACGCCGGAGGCGGCGCAAGACAGCACAGCGGTAGGAGATATGAACTCAGACATCGAATTCACCAAGGGCCACGGGACGCAGAACGATTTCGTCGTGCTGCCGGATCTCGACGTCGCGCTCGAGTTGAGCGCGGATCGGGTCGCGGCGCTGTGTGATCGGCAGCGCGGGATCGGGGCCGACGGGGTGCTGCGGGTGGCGCGGGCCGGTGCGCTGCGCGCGGCCGGGGTGCTCGAGTCGCTGCCGGAGGGCGTGGCCGAGGATGACTGGTTCATGGACTACCGCAATGCCGACGGTTCCATCGCCGAGATGTGCGGTAACGGGACGCGGGTGTTCGCCCACTATGTGGTGGCCACCGGGCTGGACAAGCGGGACGAATTCGTGGTGGGCAGCCGGGCGGGGGCCCGTCCGGTCACCGTGCACGGCCACGACGAGGTCGTCGGGGATGTGACCGTCGCGATGGGTCCGGTGCGGACGCTCGGCGATTCCACCGCGACCGTCGGCGGACGGGCCCTGCCGGGTCTGGGTATCGATGTCGGCAATCCGCATCTGGCCTGCGTGGATCCCGAGTTGACCGCCGCGGCGCTGGCCGCCCTCGATCTGACCGTTCCGCCCGGCTTCGATCCGAAGCTGTTCCCGCAGGGCGTCAATATCGAGATCCTCACCGCCCTCGACGACGCCCGCTCGGTGGATATGCGCGTCTACGAGCGCGGCGTGGGCGAAACCCGTTCGTGCGGAACGGGAACCGTGGCCGCGGCCGCCGCCGCCCTCACCCGCGACGGCTTCGATCTCGCGGGTGATTCCGGCGAGGTCCGGGTGCGGGTGCCGGGCGGGGAGGTGACCGTGGGGATCGACCATGGCCGGGCGACCCTGCGCGGGCCGTCGGTGCTCGTGGCGACAGGTCGTCTCGCGGGCGCCTGGTGGGCGAGTCTGTAGTTCCCCAGTTCCTCTGCTTTCCGGCGTGCCCCGGTCTCTGCTTTCCGGCGTGCCCCGGTCTCTGCTTTCCGGCGTGCCCCGGTCTCTGCTTTCCGGCGTGCCCCGGTCTCTGTTTCCCGGCGTGCCCCGGTCTCTGTTTCCCGGCGTGCCCCGGTCTCTGTTTCCCGGCGTGCCCCGGTCTCTGTTTCCCGGCGTGCCCCGGTCTCTGTTTCCCGGCGTGCCCCGGTCTCTGTTTCCCGGCGTGCCCCGCCCTCTGTTTCCCGGCATGTCAGCCCTCCGTTTCCCGGCACGTTCTTCGCCGGGGAAATAAGTCGGATGCGCCCTGTCGTTGAGTCGTGGGACCATGGAGGCGTATGAGGAAATCAGAGACGTACGAGTTCACGCCCATCGAGGAGCTCGACAACGAGCAGGACGGTAACGGCTGGGCGCCGGAACCGACCGTCGGCGAGCTGCAGCTCGACGAGCGCAGCGCACTGCGCCGCGTCGCCGGGCTGTCGACCGAACTCACCGATATCACCGAGGTCGAATACCGCCAGCTGCGCCTCGAGCGCGTCGTACTGGTCGGGGTATGGACCGAGGGCAATGCGGCGCGCGCCGAGGCCGATATGGCCGAACTCGCCGCACTGGCCGAGACCGCGGGCTCGCAGGTGCTGGACGCGTTGATCCAGCGCCGCGACAAGCCGGATCCGGCCACCTACATCGGTTCCGGTAAGGCCGACGAGTTGCGTGCCGTCGTGCTCGACACCGGCGCCGATACCGTGATCTGCGATGGTGAACTGACCCCCGCGCAGCTGACCGCGCTGGAGAAGGTCGTCAAGGTCAAGGTCATCGACCGCACCGCGCTGATCCTGGACATCTTCGCCCAGCACGCCACCTCCCGCGAGGGCAAGGCGCAGGTCTCGCTGGCCCAGATGGAGTACATGCTGCCGCGCCTGCGCGGCTGGGGTGAGTCGATGTCGCGGCAGGCCGGTGGTCGCGCCGGCGGCAGCGGCGGCGGCGTGGGTCTGCGCGGTCCGGGTGAGACCAAGATCGAAACCGATCGCCGCCGCATTCGCGAGCGGATGGCCAAGCTGCGCCGCGAGATCCGTGAGATGAAGACCGCGCGCGACACCAAGCGCGGCCGCCGCGACGCCAGTGGCATTCCGGCCGTGGCGATCGTCGGCTACACCAACGCCGGGAAATCCAGCCTGATGAACGCGCTCACCGGCGCGGGCATTCTGGTACAGGACGCGCTGTTCGCGACCCTGGATCCGACCACCCGCCGAGCCGCCCTCGAGGACGGCCGCGAGGTCGTGTTCACCGATACCGTCGGCTTCGTGCGACATCTGCCCACCCAGCTGGTCGAGGCGTTCCGGTCCACCCTCGAGGAGGTCACCGGCGCGGATCTGCTGCTGCATGTGGTGGACGGCTCGGATCCGATGCCCGATCTGCAGATCAAGGCCGTGCGCGAGGTGATCGCCGACGTGCTGCGCGAATCCGAGGCGACCGCGCCGCCGGAACTGCTGGTGGTCAACAAGATCGACGCGCTGGACGCGACCGATCTGGCGCATCTGCGGGCCCAGTTGCCCAATGCGGTCTTCGTCTCGGCGCGCACGGGCCGCGGTCTCGGGGAGCTGCGCGATCGACTCGGCGATATCCTCGGCAAACTGGATGTCGAGGTCAGTGTGCTGCTGCCCTATTCGCGCGGCGATCTGCTCGCCCGGGTGCATTCCGACGGCCGGATCCTCGAGTCCAGCCACGAGGAGGGTGGCACCCTGGTGCGCGCGAAGGTGCCGCACGCATTGGTCGGGGCGTTGACTCCGTACGCGTTCGCGAGTACCAACGGCGCTGCGAGCCAACCGGGCTGACGGTTTCGTATTCTGTGCCTGCCTGCCGTTTTCGTTACCATGGCGTTATTGAAAACGAATGCAGGGAGGGTGCTTTTGTCCGGAAACGATTCCCCGGCAACACGACTCAGCGACGGTGCGCCGTTGCACATGTCGTGGAGTGAGGTCGATCGGCTGATCGCCGACGCGCTGACCGCACCCGTGCGGGCTTGGACCAGTCCGCGCTTCTATGGACTGGACAACATCCCCGACGACGGCCCGGTGCTGCTGGTCGGCAATCACACCCTGCTCGGCGGGGTGGACGCGCCGCTGCTGGTGCACGAAATCCTGCTCCGCCGTGGACGTCTGGTGCGCGGCCTGGCGGAGAACGTGTTGATGCGGCTGCCTCCGGTGCGCGATCTGGTGCATCGGATGGGCAGCGTGCGCGGCAATCGCGGCAACTGCCGCACGCTGCTGGCCAACGGTGAGGCGGTGATCGTCTTTCCGGGCGGCGGCCGGGAAGCCATGCGCCGCAAGGGGGAGAAGTACGTCCTCAAGTGGGAGGGACGCACCGGCTTCGCGCGCATGGCGATCGAATCGGGCGCGCCGATCCTGCCGGTGGCCATGATCGGCGCGGACGATGTGTTCGATGTGGTCTTCGACGGCGACCATCCGGTCATGTGGCCGCTGCGCCGGACCGTGGAGGCGCTGGGCATCCGCCGTGAACTCACCCCGCCGCTGATGCGCGGGCTCGGGCCGACCTGGATTCCGCGTCCGGAACGGTTCTACTACTCGGTCGGCTCGCCGATCGAGACCACGCCGTGGTCGGAGGCCGACGATGTGGACGCGGCCGCGGCCGAACTGCAGGCGGTCGTGCGCAAGGCGCTCGAGGAGGAGTTGAAGTTCCTGCTCGACGAGCGCGAGCGCGACTCCGGGCGCACGCTGTGGGGGCGGGTGCGCGGCGCGGTCGGCGTTTGAGGTTTACCGCCGTTCAGGTCGCCAACGATGTCGATCTGACCCTCACCTTCAAAGGTGAGGGCATTTTTATGCCGTCCGAAGTGAACGACGATTCGACTTCCGGGTACCGTAGTGGCCAAGCCGATGTTGTCACTGGGAGGTTGGCGTGGAGCGCACTCTTTTCGAGCCCGAGCATGAGCTGTTTCGGGAATCGTTTCGCAAGTTTCTCGATCAGCACGTCGCATCCCGGCACGCGCAGTGGGAAGAACAGGGCATCGTCGATCGCGAGGTCTGGCTGGAGGCCGGTAAGCAGGGTTTCCTCGGTATGGCGGTGCCGGAGGAATTCGGCGGCGGGGGCGTGAAGGACTTCCGCTACAACGCGATCGTCACCGAGGAGGTGACCAAGGCGCAGTACTCCGGACTGGGTTTCGGACTGCACAACGATGTCATCGCGCCCTATCTGCTCGAGCTGGCCAATGAGGAGCAGAAGCGACGCTGGCTGCCTCCGTTCTGTTCCGGCGAGCTGATCACCGCCATCGCGATGACCGAACCCGGCACCGGTTCGGATCTGCAAGGCATCAAGACCCGCGCGGTCAAGGACGGCGACGACTGGATCCTCAACGGCGCCAAGACCTTCATCACCAACGGCATCAACTCCGATATCGTGATCGTGGTCGCGCAGACCGACCCCGAGAAGGGCGCGCTGGGCTTCTCGCTGCTGGTGGTCGAACGCGGCATGCCCGGTTTCGAACGCGGCCGCAATCTCGACAAGATCGGGCTCAAGGCCCAGGACACCGCCGAGCTGAGCTTCACCGACGTCCGGGTGCCCGGTAAGAATCTGCTCGGTACCGAGGGCCAGGGCTTCATCCACCTGATGCAGAACCTCCCGCAGGAGCGACTGTCGATCGCGGTGATGGCCGTCGCCGCCATGGAGGGCTGCCTGGAGACCACGATCCAATACGTCCGCGACCGCAAGGCATTCGGCAAACCCATTGGCGCCCAGCAGAACACGCGCTTCGTACTCGCCGAACTGGCCACCAAGACCACCGCGGTCCGAGTCTTCGTCGACCGCTGCATCGAATTACTCAACCAGGAAAAGCTCACCGCCGAGGAAGCCGCCATGGCCAAGTGGTGGAGCACCGAGGAACAACTCGACCTGATCACCAAATGCCTGCAACTGCACGGCGGCTACGGCTACATGCGCGAATACCCGATCGCCAAGGCGTACATGGACGCTCGCGTACAAACCATCTACGGCGGGACGACCGAGATCATGAAGGAGATCATCGGGCGTTCGCTGAAACTGTCCTGATCAGAGGCGGTTTCGGCGCCTAGGAGGCGGCCGCTGTCCCGTCTGTGTCCCGTCTCAGGTCTGAAACTCGTTCGTTTCCAAGTGCTCCCCGCACGCGCGGGGATGAGCACTTTTTCGCCAGGCTCGAGTTCGAGACCGAGCTGGGCTCCAACAGTGGTCCGAACTGCAGAGGGTTCGTCGGTGGCATGCGCTAGCGTCTGCCTCGGAAGATCGGCTCTCGATAACAGTCCTGCCGATGTGTTCAACTCCGCTGAAAGTGGGTTTCGTGCACCGGCATCGGTTCAGCACCCGCGCTGAGGCACGCTTGAAGATCGTCACCTGGATCGCAAGGTTCTACAACCCGGCCCGGCGGCGCTCTCGGCCTGGCGGCTGTCACTGATCGACGACGAGACTCACATGACGGCCGTTCGTTCAGCGGTCGGAGTGGCCTGGTCGCGAGACCGGCCCGCATAAAGGGGCCACCCTCCATGCATCGAGGGGATTGACACAACCCCTAGCGTGCTGGGAGGGAGTTTTTTGAAGAATTCTGTCCGAGATCAGTTGTGGCCCAGTCAGTTCGAATCGTTCAAGGTGAGGCGTCGATCTAGAGGGCTACTTCGTGGGCGAGGTGTTGAAAGCCCAGCGTGATGGACCGTCGGTCGTGCTGCGTGTCCCTATATCGAGGGCGAAGTTCATAGCAACGGGACCGTTATGTGGGCTGGCACGACCAGGCGGCGCGGTGAGTCGCAATGTGCGCGGCACCCCTAGGGCTGGATCGTAGGCACGTCATCGAGTCCACTTCGCGGCCGGTTGGTATGTGCTCCAATAGCAACGACAGTCGAGCCGTGTCGTGCAGTAGCGCAACGGGTTTCGTCAGTCTCAAAGTCACTTCCGGGGGCCGCACGGTGGCGCGTCGGGTGAATATGGAGGGGGTTCTCGATGTGGAAGATTGCGTGGACTTTCAAGGGTAGATCCCGATGGTCGATGTGGCTGCGGATAAGTGTGGTCGTGGTGGCTGTCGCGCTGGTAGCGACGATGACGCAGGTGATCGTGTCGCATCTTTCAAGCCCGAAATCGCCTGTGGTTCCGCTGCTTTCGCCTGTGTCTGGGCCCACGCTCGATACTTCGCCTGCGCCCGCGGCAGACTTCGCGCCGCTGGCCGGGGCGGGTGGGACGAGGGCGAGTTTCGATCCGAAGACATCGAAGGAGTCGGGCCGATCGGAACGGTCGGTCGAGTACACCAACTCCAGCGGCACCCGCTCGGTGGCATTGTCCCCATCTCCGGTGAGTGTGCCCGACTCGCGGGGCGGTTGGGCTTCGCCTGATACCCGGGTGACAGAGGGCAAGAATTCGAAGGCCGCGACATCGGTAATCGCGGGTGGCAGTGTGGGATTCGCGGAGTCGGGCGATGATTCGTCGCTCGTGCGGATCGACCGCAACGGCACCGCGGTCACGATGGCGCTGCAGGGGGCCACCAAATCTCACCGGACGGCGGCCGATTCGACCGTGACCTATGCGGACGTGCTGGCGGGGACGGACTTGACGTACACACTGTCGCAGGGGGAGGTCAAGGAGTCGCTGATCGTGAAGTCGCCGACCGGGGTCGGTGAGGGGCAGTGGGTGTTCCGGATGAGCGCCGGCGCATTGACCCCAAAGGTGCAGGGCGACACTGTCGTGCTCACCGACGCATCCGGGGCAGTCGTGGCGGGTTTGCCGCCGGTCTCGGTGTGGGATTCGCCCGCAGCCGGCAAGTCGCCGGCTCGTGCCGGTGGAGCGTACGCGCTTGCGCGCCAGGGTGACTCGTGGTCGCTGACGGTATCGGTGGACAAGAAGTGGCTGACTGACAAGGCCCGGCGGTTCCCGATCACGATCGATCCGACCTACACCTACGGCTTCGACAAGCAGCCCTCGACGATCGCGTTCCGCTCCGACGGCAGTGCGGGATGTGAGAGCACCTGCGGCATCGCGATCGGAAACTCCCGCCCCAATAATCAGAACCTGTTGTGGCGCTCGGGGTTCCGGTTCGACTTCACCCCGGTCGCCGGAAAAATGGTGGTCGGGGCGCGGCTGGATTTCCAACGTACGGGTACCGATGGGACGTCGAAGTCGTTCACCTCGACGGTGTCGAAGGCGGGCAGTCCGCTCGGGTTCGGCGCGGTGGGGGAGGCGTTGGCGTCCGGGCCGATCGGGGACGGCGGGACGATGCAGTCCAAGGCGTTGACCGAGTTCGTCGCCGGCCGGGTCGCGGCCAACGACACCAACGCCTGGTTCATGCTGGCCGGGAGCGAAACCGACGAGGTCTCCTACAAGCAGTTGCGGGTGCGGTTGATCGTCGACTACGGCACCGCTGCACCGGAATCGGCGATGGTCGGGCCCGTGGACGACGCAGTGTTGTCGACCCTTACTCCGACGCTGCAATCCAGCGCGGTGAGCAATCCGTCCGGGGACGCGACGCAATATTGCTTCAAGATCTCCACCGGGGTGGACGGCCGCTCGGGCAGTGTCGTGGATTCCGGTTGCTTGGATGCGCCGTCGTGGACGGTGCCGCGGTATGTGTTGCACGACGGTGGTCGCTACACGTGGACCGTCGATACCGCGATCAAGGGTGGGGTGACGACGACCCCGGCGCATTGGGTGGGGCATTTCCGGGTCGATCAGCGCATCGGGGCACCCGGGCCGGTACCCACCGACACGATCGGGCCGGTGCAGGTGAACCTGTTCAACGGCAACGCTCACACCGAGGTCAGCGGCCCAGGATTCACAGCCGTCGGCGGGAATGCGGGGGTGAAGTTCACCTACAACTCCCAAGCCGGTGAAGCGCATGGGATGCGGGCGTCGTATTTCAACGATTCCCGACACAACGGCACCCCCGACGACGCACCGGTCCTGGTGCGTGGCGAGTCGCAGGTGAATCTGAATTGGTCGACCCCGTTGACGAACCCGAACGGGTCGCTGGTGCCAGGAGCATGGGAATCCCGCACGCGGCCACCGGCATTGGCGCCGGACTGGTACGTGATCCGATGGGAGGGCTACTTCCAAGCCGAGGATCCCGGGAACTATCAGTTCACCGGTGCGCACATTGATGGCGCGAAGATCTGGGTGAACGACAAACTGATCTATGACCACCCCGACCGGTTCAACATCGACCAGATCAAAACCGGATTGGACGGCTGGACCGATGCGATCGCTCTGAAGCAGAACCAGCGTGTCCCGGTGAAAGTGGAGTTGTATCACCGCAGTCTGGATCCGGGCGTGATGCAGTTGTGGGTGCGGCCCGACCCGGTGCGGTCGAAGATCGCCGAGACCGAATCGCTGTTCCCGCAGGATGTTTCGCCGCTGCCGCCGGGCTGGCAGCTCGCCGCACCCGCCAGCGGCTACACCCACGCCGAACTGCTCGACGGCGCGGTGGTGCTGACCGACACCGCGGGCGGCGCGCACTCCTGGGCACGCACCGCCGGTGGATACGCACCACCACCGGACGAGGATGGAGTGCTCGCGTTCGACGCGAACGGCCGGATCTCGGTCACCGAGAACGGTGTGGTGTCGCTGTTCAACCCCGACGGCACCCTGGCCGCGGTGTCGACGGTGCTGGACAGCAAGAAACCTGCTGCGCTGCAATACGTTTACGCTGGCACTCCGCCACGGCTGACGCAGATCAAAGACCCGGTATCGGGCCGGTCACACACGCTGTCGTACAACATCGACAACAGCGACTCCTGCTACGGCGGCGCGACCAAACCCCAGGGCGCGACGAGCGCGCCGCAGGGCAAGTTGTGTCGGATCATCTACTGGGACGGCACCGAGACCCGTCTCTGGTATGACCGGTTGACTTTGCAGCGGATCGAGAATCCCGGCGGGGTGCAGTCGGACTTCGCGTATCTGCGGATCCTGGAGAAGAAGGAATGCCGCCCGAATCCGCAGAAGGGCAAACCAGATATCTGCAACACCGTGGACCCGATCGAAGACCGAGACGGCCCGCACGGCCCGATAACGAAGATCCGCAGCCCGCTCGGCAACGACTGGATCGCGGCTCAACCCCCATTCTCCCTGCACTCGGAGGCGGTGACCGATATCGGCTATGCCCTGATGCCCGATATCCCTGGCGATGAGAATTCCGAGCGGGAACAGAGGTATCGGGTAGCGAAGGTGCAACTGCCGGCCATCGGCGGCTTCGGGCAGATACCTACCCGGGAACAACGCACCTACGGCTACGACTTCCCCCACAAACAAGCAGCGATGCAAGTGGCGGGATTGAACCCGAAGATCGGGTTCGCCCGCAAGGTCACCTGGGACGACGCCGGACGTGCATTGGTATCCACCGACGGCACGGGTATCAGTACGAGCGCGGAATGGAACCCGAAAAAGGATCTGCCGCTGGCCGTCGTTGATGCGGCAGGGCGGCGGTCCACCATCGGCTACGATCACGCTGATCGTCCGACCGACAAATACGGGCCAGCGCCTGCGTCGTGTTTCACCGGGCAGACTCCGACCGCTGCGTGCGCGGGGGCGATGCCGCACAGCCACACCAACTACGACCAGGGCCTGACCGGATTACAGGCACAGTTCTACGACAACCGGTTCCTCTCTGGGGTGCCGAAGGTGTGGGCGACCGGTGTCGGTCCGGCCGATGGGGCCCTCTCAGGGGCATGGGGAAGCGCCCCGCCCGTCCCGAATTCCGATGGCTGGTCGGGCCGTTTCACCGGTGAGATCCAATTCCCCGCCCCAGGTGACTACGGGGTTGGGTTCACCGTGGTCGACGGGGTCCGGTTGTGGCTCGACGATGTGCTGCTGGTGGACTCGTGGACCGACAAGGCTTCCCTCGCCGTTCCCGGCAAATACACGAATGCGGTTGCGGGGAGCTGGCATCGGCTTCGGGTCGACTACTACAACCGCTCCGGCACCTCCGGTGCCCTGAACTTCACCTGGACGCCGCCGGGTGTGTCGACACCGGTCACGGTACCGGGGCAGAATCTGGCGCCGAGTTATGGGTTGGCGACCGGTTCGCTCGCCGAGGACACCTCCGGCGGTAGCGTGGAACGCGCCCCGTCCGGCCACACAGCGACGAGCTTCTCGGATCCAGGTGCGGGAGTCGACCCAGTGTTCGGGCTGGCGGTGTCGACTACAGCAGACCCCGGTGGGCTGAACCTCACTGCACGCCACAGTTACGAAAAACCCGGCGACGGATACCTGCGTAGTCTCGCCGGAGCGCTACCGGCCGGAGATATCGGTTCCGTCGACAAGCGAAGCACCACAACCTATTACGGCGACCGCGAGACACGTGCGAACCCGTGCGACGCGAAAGCGCCGGCGGCGAATCAAGCCGGGCTGGCCAAAACCGTCACCGGAGCCAAACCGGTCGATGGGCCCGCGTTGGTCGGGGAATCGGTATACGACAACACGGGTCGTGTCGTCGCCTCCCGGATCGGTGACGGCGGCTGGGTTTGTATCAGCTACGACGCCCGCGGGCGGGTAGCCAAGCAAATCTTCCCCGCGTTCGGCGGCAAACCTGCCCGCACGCTTACCTACGACTATGCCGTCGGCGGGGACCCACTGACCACGAAGGTCATCGACGATTCCGGAACCCTCACCACCGTCACCGACCTCAACGGTCGCATCGTCCATTCCACCGATGCCTCCGGAGTCGTCTCCGACGCTACCTATGACCAGGCCGGACGCGTTACCAAAAACGTTGTCACCGTCAAAGGAACCACCAGCACCAGCACCTACGCCTGGGACGACGCCTCGCGCCTGACCGCGCAGACGCTCGATGGCAACACGATCGCCACCCCCGGTTACACCAATGCGGGAGAACTCGCGAATGTCGCCTACGGCAACGGGTCTCGCCTCGACGCCCTCGACCGCAACGCCTCGGGCAGTCCGACTGCGTTGACTTGGCAGGCGTCGCAGTCCACAGTGGTCGACGCGGTCACCCGCTCCCGTAGCAATCGGATCACTGATGACGTCGTCACCGCCGACGGGAAACCGGTCGCGTTCTACGCCTACACCTACGACAGTGTCGGTCGATTGGTCGCCGCGACGGTGCCGCACCACCAGCTGAGCTACGCGTTCGACGGCGGAAACGGTTGTGGCCCAGCGCAATCAGCGGGCCACAACACCAACCGCACCTCGTTCACCGACGTTCTCGACGGCGGCGCGCCCGCGGTCACCACCTACTGCTACGACAACGCCGACAGACTGCTGTCCACCAACGGAGCCACCACCCTCGCGGTCGCCTACGACACCCACGGCGACGCCATCAAAGTCGGCGGCGATGAACTCGGCTACGACGCCACCAAACGCCACATCTCCACCAAAAACGCTGCAGGAACCCTGATCTCCTACAGCTACGACCCAGCCGGCCGACTTATCACCCGCACCGTCACCGGGGCGACGAAACCTGAACAAAACGGCACCGCACATTACGGATACAGCAGCGGTGCCGCCAGCCCGGACGTCGTACTCGACAGCTCCGGGGCAATGCTGCAACGAATCCTCGGGCTTCCCGGCGGGGTGCTGTTGACCAAGACCTATACCCAACCGGCTCAAGGCTTCCCGGCTGCCCGCGCTGCGGCCACGCCATCGACCTCGGCGCCCAGCGCAATACCAGCCACCCCGACCGCAGCGCCGTCGACGTCCACACCCCACCCGCCGCAGACTGCGGCACCGTCCAGCGCTGTTCCGACCAAAACGCCGGGCCCGCACGCATCCGCCTCGGCGACGACACACCCACAGGCTCCGGCCCCACCGTCCAGAACGACATTAGTGGCACCCTCCCCAACCAGCTCGGCCACGACGACCGCACACACGAGTTCCACGTCGGTCACGCCCGCGGCGAAACCCGTTATAGCAAGAGACCAACTACCGGCCACGTCGATATCCACGCCCACGACAACCGCATCGCCGACAAGTCCTGCGCCGACGAAGACCGAACCGACCGGGACCAGTGGCGCTCCATCGCCGTCCGTGAAAACCCCGTCGGCGTCGAGCTCCGCTCCAGCACGACACATGCAAGCGCCGACGCCTGGGCAAACCAATTGGTCGTACCCGAACATCCATGGCGACGTCTTGTTCACTGCCGACGGCACGGCTGCCCGCTCCGCCGCGATTTATCTGTACGACCCGTACGGGCAGAACATCGATCCGGCCACTGGCGCTATCGGTGACATACCGATCCCCTCGACCGCGGAAGGCGGTATGGATTTCGGCTGGCTCGGCCAGCACCAACTCCCCATCGAGCATCTGGCCGGAGCGCAAGCTATCGAAATGGGAGCCCGCACCTACCTGCCGGTTCTTGGCCGATTCTTGCAAGTCGACCCCGTTGCAGGCGGATCAGCCAACGACTACGACTACGCCAACGCCGACCCAATCAACAACACCGACTTCACTGGCAAGCAACCTGACAGGCCCGAGAGGCCAGAGTCCAAGATCCACACTAGGTTAGTCGATCAATGGGGTGACTCTGTACCGTATCGTGTCGGATTTTGGGATCCGACCGCGAATAATTTGGAGGGGGCTGGATTTGGTCACACGAAGGTTGTCGGAAAGCACAATCTCCTGGACGATTCGGTGGTGGGTGTAACACTGGCTTACCCGGGCACATCCGAACAACAGACCCCCACCCGCTGGGCCTTCCGAAAAGAATGGGCACGCCAAATCAAGGACCGCCGTACTGGACAATGGGTGACTGTCGAATCGGTGTGGGTCAGAGTTGTGGTAGATTATGCAAAATTGAAGGATGATCCAGAAGCAGGAGAAGTTGGTGTAGTGACCGCACACTGTGAAGGCTCGACGCGTTGTCCGGACTGGATCAATAATCTCCCTCAGGGCGTCCCTCAGGACTTGCCTCATGGCGGCCAGTGATGAGCGCCGAACGTAAAGTGCCAATGAGGAGTGGCTCGACCACACCGGTTTCGGCTCGACGGCCGAGAGAGCTGGTGCGTCGAGGACCGGAGGATCCGGCGTATGCCGACCTCGTGATCGAGCCGCTTTCCCGATGGGCCATCGCTGTTGCCGAGAACTTCGTCTGGCTTGCGGCGCAGGCACATTCGCTACACACGGTCGAAGATTGCTGGGTCGACAAGGAATTGGCGCTCTGCGCGCGATATCGCAATGTCAACGGCAAGTTCGGAGTACGGTTCGGCCACGCCTACATCTCACCGCTAACTGGCATGCCGCTCGATCCGACCGGCGCGGATCGGACTGAGGTTACTGCGCGATGGCAGGCATCGAACTTCCTCGATGTACAGCTTGGGGGCGGCGGGCCTGACCACTGCGACTGGGTCGAGGGTGACGGTCGCGAATGGTGGGGGACGCCGCCGACAGCGGGTTGGTCCCGCGTGGTCGACCCATCCAGTCGTGTAGTCACCATCCAGTCGCAAGACGGATAACCATCAGTGGCTGACGGACCATGGCCTAACCTTCGATTTCAGCGGGATCGCTCCCACGACAGTCCGGACGAAGGCAGTCAGGCTGACACGGACAAACGCACTGACAATGCCGCTGGGCGGGCGGATCGGTGAGCGAGATCGACTGCGTGACAGAACGTTCGCTCATACCTTGAGGATGTTGTCGGCACGCCCGCCCAGGCGCGTGGTTCCGTGGCACGGTTGGCGGCCCGCCGCAATAGGCGGGCGCGCCGAGCCGGGACCCTGCGGTGGTTATGGCGTCGCCACCCTCGAAAGACTCGAGAGTCCAAGTCCCACGCATCGGCCGATTGAACGCCTACGGCGCGACCACGTGCCACACCCCTTGGCAGTTATCGCCGTTCCTGTCGCCCTGCCGGGCGTCTTTTGAGAAGAAGTACAACGGCTTGCCCTTGTAGGCCCACTGCGGAGAGCCGTCGTCGCGTTTGATGATCGTGTAGGGACCACTCGGCACGTCGTTCGTGCTCGCCTTATAGGGCGGCCAGAAGACCTCGCACGGTCCGGTGCACGCACTCGTGCCCGAGTTGGGCTTGTCCTTGTCGAAGTTGCATCTGTCATCTCGATCTCCTCCTCCAGTCGAGTCCCGACCTCGAGGCCGCTAGGCGATTCGCCTCGGCCGCCGACGTCGGCGTGGAACTCCCCGCAGCGCTTTCGGTTCGAAGCTGCGCCGACCGGCTGGTCGTTCTCTGCGGCAATTCCGGTTCGGGCAAGTCGACCGTTGCCATCGCAATTTCTCTTCACTGGCCGTACTGGGGGTCAAGGGGCCGCAGGTTCGAATCCTGTCAGCGCGACGGGAAACGCAGGTGAGACCCGTCGAGATATCGGTTGCGACTTCTGGTAGCCAAGCGATTGCGCATGCCGAAAATCGTTGGCGTGTCGCTATGTGACACGCCAACGTTAGGATGCCTCGCCGGAGTGCGCCTTCCCTTGTGGATCCTTGTGGAGTCGGATGCCGCGCACAACGACGGTCCCTGACATTCTGCTACCACGGCAGATGCTGTCTGGCGATTGCCGGGGCGTCCTGGGTATGGAAATCCAACCTTACGATCCAGAGCGTCGTAGGTTGGCGCCCACTCGCGCAAGTTACCCCGTACGGGTATAGGCCGGATCCCGTCTGGGTCTCGCCGCAGATGTGGAATCATTGCGATTCGACGGGAATCGACGGGATGTGTCGGGATGCTGTTTGTGCAGGTAGATGGACAAACCGCCCCTGTCCAGCTGTCCGAAACCCCGCCCGAGATCATGAAGGAGATCATCGGGCGTTCGCTGAAACTGTCCTGATCAGAGGCGGTTTCGGTGCTCAGAAGACGGCCGCTGTCCCGTCTCAGGTCGGAAACTCGATCGTTTCCAGGGGTGCACCCATCGGGGGTATCACTGTGGATGCGGCCGAAGGCGGTCTCGATCGCGGTGCGAGTGTGGGCATCCTGATCGGGCCACAGATGGGTGTAAACCCTCAGCGTCGTCTCCGCGTCGGCGTGGCCCAGTCGGACTTGAACTGTCTTGACCGAGGAGCCGTTCCGAATGAGCGCCGAGGCGTAGAAGTGCCGCAGATCGTGCGGGGTGAAGCCCTGCGGCACTTGCGCTTTCTCGGCGACCGCGCGGAACCGTTCGCCCATTCCGTCGGCGCACCAGGGATTTCCGGCCTTGGTGCGGAACACGAGGTCGTTTCGGTTGCGCTGCACCGTGGTGAGGAAGGCGCTGGGCGCGTTGTGCGCATCCGCGGGCAGCGGAACCGTCCGCTTATTGGTGCGAGTCTTCAATCGGGTCGTGGGCGGTTTTCCGCGAAAGTGGTTGGCCTGCTGGACGACATGGATCTCCCGGCACAGGAAATCGATGTCGCAGACGCGCAGGCCAGCATCATGCATCCCGTTTGTTGGTTCGTGTTGGCGATCAGCGCCCACACCTGGCCCAGGTGAGTAGTTGTGCCACGGATTTGGCGCTGTCGGGCCGTTCGCGAACTTTGACTTTCTTGCAAGGGTTCGTGGTGAGGATGCCGTCGTCGACGGCCACGTGGAGGACGGTGCGCAGGAACTGGAAGTGCAGTGCCACCGAGTTCTCGCCTAGTGGGCAACCGTCTTTCCACGGACGCCCGCGGTGGAGCTGGTCGAGCCAGTTCCGGACATCCGAGGGCCGGATCTCGCCAATTGGTGTGGCGCCCAAGCGTCCGAGGTTCTTGGCAGGTCTAGCTGTGATGTCCAGGGAGGTTGTTCCGGGTTGGTGAGGGCACCGGGCCTGGCTGTTGATGGGTGAAGGCCCTGACGAAGCGGCCGCGGCGGCGTATCGTGAGCTTATCGCTAACACTCAAATCGCATTGCTGCAGTAATTGTTCGGGTGACCTTGCGCCGACCGTCTATGAACTGTTGCGTTCATCGGCCGGTCGCGTTCGCTGGGCACGTTTTCGACCCAGCCGAGCCGTTGCGGCGGGTCTCGGCTTGTCCTGGTAGCCGAATGCATGGGCATGCACTCGGATGAGGGGTGCCGACGTGAGTTTCGAAGCTGTGCTGGGGGAACTCGCGGCGGAGGTGGCCGCTCCCATCTGCGCAGGATACGCGGTCGGTCCGGATGGGCGCCGGGTCGCGGTGGTGGAGTGGGTGGCGTACCCCCCGCGGCCGAAGTTCCCCGTGCTGCTCTTGGGCTACGGTCCGTTCGTCTATGACGCCACGCGGTGCGTGATCGCCCGGCTGGCTCCGCGTGCCGGTCGGGTGGCGGTGTACGACACAGCTGGCGGCGGACTGCTGGCCAGCTGGCCGGGATGGGTTGTGGGAGCGCCGGTGTGGAGCCAGGACGGTCGGTTCCTGGCAGGGCTCACGCCCTCCGACGAAGGCAATGGGCACGGCGTGTGGGTACTGGACGTGGCGTCCGGTGCGCACTGGGTTGTGCCAGAGCTACTGGTCAGCTGGTCGCTACTGGGCGCTGCAGGCAATCACGCGGAGATGGGAGGATCGCCGCTGTGGTGGACCTGTGATGGGCACCTCCTGGTCGCGCGGGAATCGGTCGACCGCAGCGCCATTGATCCGCGCGACGATATCGTCGCCGAGCCCGAATGGGACGATCCGCCTTCTCCGCGGCCGGAGGGCGGAGAGGAGCCCGCCTACCATCATGATCTGGTAGCGATTGGCGCAGCCGCCCGGGTCGACCTGGTAGTCGTCGATCCGGGGACAGCGGGAGTGGTCTCAGTTCTGCGCGAGGGATGTGTGGTGGCCGACTGCCAACTCGAGCCCGGCGGGGATCGTGTGCTGGTGGCTGTGGGCGATCCGCCGGGTGATGTGGCGGATCTGCTGTCCGAGGGCACTACCCGGTATGAGATCCACTGTCCGGGAGGATCGGAGCCGATCCGGCCGCTGGGCAGATGGCCTGTTGGCGCGGTGCGCTGGCAACCGGGTCCACGTGGCGACGTGATGGTGGCGGAGCGGGGCGATGAGGGGATGGTGTTCCGCTCGCTCGCAGATGATGCCGCGAGAGGACGGATTCGCATTGCGGCTCCGGTCGCTGCGTGGCTTCCGACTCGGTCGGGAGGTGTTCTCGCGGTCACCGAACCCCTGATGAGTGCGGCCGGGGCGGACCGTGATGGCGGTCGGCAACTGCTCATCGCTGATCGTGCCGGGAGCGCCCGGGTGGTTCGGTTCCTCGACGATGCCCAGGTCCGGGCCGCGCGGGGACCGTGCCGAATACGGATCGTGCCGACCGACGGGGATTCGGTGGTCGGGGTCGACGGGCTCGGCACTCCGGGCGAGCGGCTGATCGCGCTGGCCGAGGACGGGCGATCGGAGCCGCCGCGTTGCGTACCCGACGCGGATGCGGCCCCCGGACGAGTGGCCTTCCTCACCGACCGGTTCACGCTCATCGAACGACGCGAGGCAGGGGCTTGGTCTCTCGAACGCCGGGCCCGCGGCGAGCACGGCATGGCCACGACTGCCGTGCACCGCCTCGCGGCCCCGAAGCCGTCTCACGCGCGACGGCGAGCAGGTGAGACGGGTGGGCGGTTGAACCCGTGGACTGCTTACCAGGTGTATGACCCGCCCCCGGCGGAAGCCCATAGTCGCAGCCGACCCGCCGTGCTGGTGGAGCTGTGCATGGTCCCGCCGCAGAGCCCGCTGCCAGAACCGACGAGGCCGGTGGACTCGACGCCACCGTTGACTCGAGCGCAGCTGGGCTCCGGGAACGCGGTGGCCGGCCTGTATGTCCGGTTGCCGGGCGGCGGGTCGGTGAGCTTTGCCGATATTCGTACTCGGCTCACAACTGCGGTGAGCGACCTGCGCGCGGCACTGGCCACGAGCGGGCGGGTGGATGTCGGGCGCATGGCGCTGGTCGGTCACAGTTTTGGCGCGGCGTGCGCGGGCGTAGTCCTGGCGCACTCCTCCGGGGTCTTCCGATGCGCGATCCTGCGCGCGGGCGCCTACAACCGCACTCTGACACCGCGCGGTTTCCACGACGAACTCCGAGACCTGTGGCATGCCCGCGACGTCTACGACGGCTTCACCCTGGCCTATCACGCCAGGAACATCGACTGCCCGGTACTCATCCTGCAGGGCAGCGCCGACGCCAACGGCGTCACCGACGCCCTGCAGGCCTGGACGTTCTACGACACGCTGCTGGCCGCGGGCGGACACGCCCGCCTCGTCCTGCTCTACAACGAGGGTCACTCCTTCACCACCCGCGAAGGCGTACTCACTGCGGCCCGCGAGGAACTGACTTGGATGACTCGCTGGACCAGCCCTACCACTTGCTAATCGAGGAGCCTGGCCAATGCCACACATACTGGATCTCATCGCCGCCGCCCGGCGCGGCCGCCGTGCAGTGCGCGCAGCCCGCAAATCCGGCTACCACAGCGAGATCGCTCGTGTGGCGGGCAGCGCACCCGTGGGCGGCCAGGTGTGCACCCGTCCCGCCCACGACGACGTGCGGCCGCTGCGGGCCCTGTGGCGGATAACTACGCTCAACCGCAAAGCCGACCAAGAGCCGATCTACCTCACCGCCGCGCTGCTCGCGCATGGCCGCGACACCGTGCTGACCATCGGCCGAGAGTCCGCCCCGCCTGGACGCGAGGCCCACCACCTGCTGTGGGTCAGCGTCGATGGCGAGGTCGTCTCCACTGGCCTGCCTGTCGCCGAGTTGTGCGTCCCGCTGGCGACCCTGCCGCCGCGACACGGCCCCGAGTCCTCCCGCACGATATGACGCGATGGCGAACAAATCTCTCGGCCAGAAAATGATCTAACACCACACCCAATTGCAAAAAACGCAATCGGAAGAAAGCTCCGGCGCCGTTGACCGGCATTCCGAGAACTGAGAGAATTACCTTCTGGGCCAGCTGAAGAAAACCGGACGGAATAGTTTCTCCGCGATCTGGCGAACTATTTGTCAAAGGCGATAAGAGGATTGCAACATGTCATCACTTCTGCGGCGCTCGGTTGCCCTGACCGGCGCCCATGCCCGCGCGGCCACCGCCTCGGTGATCGGATATCAACCGCCACCCCGAGAGGAATGTAGTGGGAAATGTATCGGGCTCCACACGCAAGAAGGCACATGTCAACCGTTGCTCGGTAACCCGCTGTGCAACCCGGCGACGAACTGCAACGGTTTGACCTGCGTTTGCTGCCCGGGCCCGATTTGAGACACTGCCCCGGCGGGTCGAGTCACGCTTGGCCCGCCGGGGCTGCCCGCATTCGGGAACTCGGGTGACGAAGGTCGCCCGAACCATCATTCGCGATATCGCGATGCGCGTTTCACGAAAAGGGCCTTTCTGCACGTTCATTGAATATATTTCATCCTATTTCTATTTCAGCCCTTTCCGGCGGATTCGAGATAATGGTTTCGAGTCGTCGTATGGGCCCGTCGGATATTTGGGGCGGTAGAGCGGAGCGGAATGAAGCAGGGGCGATCTGTCATCGACGTTGTCCGAGCCGACGGTCCGATATCGGTCCAGGTCGGGCCCGCGGAGTGGTTTGTACGCCGAGGTGAGCACACCAGCCTGTCACCGGCGGGCGGTGTCGTGTACTGGCGGCGCGGCGCAGAGACGACGCTGGAATTTACCGAGACGCTGGAGCAGTTCTGTTTCGCTCCGCGGCTGGACGAGGTTGACGTGGCGTGGCTGCTCGCTGCCGCGTTGGGTGCGCAACGTCCGCTGGGGCGCACCCATCTGCGAGGTGTCGGGCGGGTGCCCGCCCCGGGGACGGGCTGGTTCTCTGCCGACGGGGTGATCCTGCGCGCTGACATCGCAAGCCTCAACGCTCTGATACGGCCGGTCGAGGCATCCTCGGCCGTGGACCGGTTGCGGGAGCTGATCCGAGATCTGCCCGAATGGGATGGCCCGCACCCGGCGATGCTGGCCGATGGCGGCCCGGGTTCGCGATTCATCCTCGCGCAGCGGCCGCAGATCGGGCGGATCACCGTCGACGACCACACCGGCGAAGTCACCGTGGACGGACAAAGGGCTTGGTCTGTCGAGACGCTCATGGCGGACCTGCCGCCGGTGTGGCCGATGCTGTGGGACCGGCATCTCCCCGCAGCCCTGGCAGTGGTGGCGGCCGCCCGCGCGGGCGTGGCCACCGTAGTGACCGGCCACGACCTGCGCCGACTGCTCTCCGCGCACCCGGACGAACTGGCCGCCTTGAAGCCCGGGCGGTGGACCGGTGAGCTGCCCCTGGCGTTCGAAACCCGGCGCCCGCCTTACCGGCGTGCTCGTCACAAGGCCCGCACTGCTCCGAGCGAACAGCAGCATCCAGGTATGTGGACCTGGCTGACCAGCGAGGGCGCCGAGCGGGTGCACGCGGTGGACACGGCCGGCCAAGCCACCTGGCTGAGGTGGACCGGCGACGCGGCCCCGTGGATCGGCGAACTGCTCACAGCGTGGGCGGATCCGGGCCTTGCGTGGTTGCGCGAGACCGCGCGGAGGGTGGATGTGCGGCTGGTCATCCCGGCCTGGTTGCCGGAGATTCTCGCAGCTCTGCAAGCCGTGCCGATGTCGGCACGCGCTCGTGTACAGCACGGGCTGATCAGCAACGGCCCACTGCTGAACCCTCCCGACGACCCACCTCACCCCGCCACAGACGGCCGACGTCGAACCCGCGCGGCGGCGGCCGCGTGGGCGTCCGGCGACACCGGAGCCCGGTCTCTCGATCGACTTGCCAAGGGCACCTTGGTCGATACCCGGATGCTCGACGGCGAGCAGATCCGCCGCGTCACCGAGGACCCGTTCACTCGCACCCAGCACGCGCTCGCGCTGCGGCGGTTGTGCGCTCTCGACTTCTGGCTGGAGGGGCTGCAATGAGCGAGACGCAGCTGTGGCTGATGGCCGAGCACAGTCACCTGGCGACTCTGCCTTTCGGTGGGCATGTGCTGGTAGACCTGTCCGACCTCACCTGCCACGAGCTCAGCGACGAGGCAGTCACCCTGCTCACCTCCGGTCGGCTTCCCGTGACCGCGGGCGAGGAAGACCTGGAGTTCGTAGCCCATTGCTGGGCCGCAGGCTGGATTCGCCCTGCCACAGACACCCATGGGGGCGCGGATTTCCCCTCGGGATCGACCCCGTCATCGAGCGTGGAAGGACAGCAACTGTGAACCTCGCCGTTTCGTTACTGCTGGTGGCGTTGGCCGCGGTCCTGCTGGGCGCTGCCGCGGCGAAGACGTTCGCCGCGTGGCGGGGGCGTTTGACCTGGCCCGACCCCACACTGGCCGGAGTGCCGATCCCGTCGGGCGTGGTCATCGTCGTGGAAGCGGTCGCTGCGGGCAGCGTGGTTGCCGTGCCCGCGCCGAGATCGGCTGCCGCTGTGCTGGCCGTGGCGTACGCGGTGCTGTCGTTCGCGGCGATCCGGCTGCGCGGGCGTACCTGCGCGTGTTTCGGGGTGAGTTCGTCGGTGGTGGGACCGGGTCATATCGCCGGAACCGCCGCCGCATGCCTCGCCGCATGCGTGATCGCCGTGGCTGCTCCCGGCTGGGGTCTGCCGGTGGGTGTGCGGGCCGCCACCCTGGTGGTGATCGCCGCAGCCGCGGTGATCGGCCCGGTCATCCGAAATTCACGGCGGACAGCGCGAGCGCGGGCCGCGGAGGCTGCGGCGGTCGATCCCGCGCGACTGGTCTCCGCAACCGGGATAGTCGTGCTGACCCAAGCGGAATGCCCCCGCTGCGCTGCGCTGCACGTGCTACTCGACGGGATGATCGACGATCGGTTGATCCAATTCATCGATCACGATGCCGACGCCGACCTGCCGGAGCACATCGTGTCGGGTCGGCACTCCTGGGCCGACTACGTGGCCGCTCACCGGGAGCTGGCTCGAGACGCGTTCCCGTGTGCGGTGGCCGTCGATCCCGCAGGTCGGCCCGTGGGCCGACCCCGGTGGGGGATTCTCCATATCACCCGATTGGTGGAGACATATTTGCAGGCCCGCACCCTGCAGCCCGTCTCACGATGAATCGGGAGCTGACGCGCCATGGTTGATGATCAGGTGCGGCTGGTCAAGGCGCTGTACTCCGGGCCGGAACACCGGTTGCCGCTCGTCGAAACCGTTGGGGTCGTTGGATTTGCTTGGGGATTGGCACTCCAGGCAGACCGGGCGCGATTCGTGCTGGTCATCGTGCTGCAGCTCGTCCAGTCACTCGGCCTCGGCGCCGGACTACTGGCACTGCGCAGCGTTCTCGGCGGCGTGGTGTCCACGAACGGAGCGCTGCACCTGTCGACGGTAGCCAGCGGATTGATCACCATCGCGTTGATCAGCCTGGGTTCCACCACCATCGGACTGATGTCCTCGACCTTGCGCCAAGTACTCGATCTGAAAACCAGCGCGCTGGCCAGCGACCGGGTAGCCCAGGCCGTGACAGCAGCCGACCTGCGGATGTTCGACGACAGCGCCTTCCACGACAGGGTAGATCAGGCGGTATGGGCGGCCCGGGACTACGCAGCCCACCTGACAACCCTGACGATCATGGTCGCGACCACGGTGCTGCGGCTGCTGGGCGTGATCGCCGCGGTCGCACTCATGGCGTGGTGGCTGCTGCCGATGCTGCTGATCGCCGCGGCTCCGGCAATCCAGGTGGCGGTGCAACGCCAACGAGGAGACTTCTCCATGCGGCTCGAACTCATGGAGAACCGGCGGATGCTGGAATATCTACTGCGCCTGCTCACCGACCGGGACACCGCCAAGGAGGTCCGCGCCTTCGACCTGGCCGACCCGCTGCGGCAACGGATGGCCGCGCGCTATGCCATCGCCATCGACACCGAGCGACGCTTCACGCGCACCTTCCTCTGGCGCGAGATCCGCGCCCGCCTCTTCGGCGCCCTCGTCCTGGTCGGCCTCGTCGCGGCCGTCCTCGCGCTCGCCGACACCGGCCACCTCAACTCAGCGACCGCCATCACGACGCTCGGCGGCGCTTATCTGCTCTACGGGCAACTGAACGCGCTCACCGGCGCGTCCGGCGCCGTGGGCAGCCCCGTTCTGTTCGTCGGCGCCCTGCGAAGCTTCATCCGAATCCCATCCGCACCCGGCCGCTCCGTCCCCACCGAGAGCTCGTTCACCACCCTCACAGCCGACCACATCACCTTCACCTACCCGGCCGCCGATACGCCTGTACTCCACGACGTCTGCATCGAGCTCCCCGCCGGACAAGTAATCGCCCTGGTGGGAGAGAACGGATCGGGCAAAACCACCCTCGCCAAAATCCTCACCGGGCTGTACCAACCCAGCGCCGGAACTCTGCTATGGGACGGCGAGCCGATCGACGACACGGCCCGGCTGCGTGCCGTGTCGACCGTGCTGTTCCAGGATTTCGTCCGCTACAAGCTCACCGGAGCCGAGAACATAGGCCTCGGACGCCCGGACCGCCTGGACAACCAACAAGCCATCCGAGAAGCCGCCACCACCGCCGGCGCACACGAGTTCCTGGCAGCACTGCCCAAGTCCTACCAAACCATCCTGTCCACCGAATTCAGCGACGGCGTCGACCTGTCCACCGGCCAATGGCAACGCGTCGCACTCGCCCGCGCCTACCTTCGCGACGCCCCGCTCGTCGTGCTCGACGAGCCCACCGCCGCGCTCGACCCCAAAGCCGAAGCCGACCTTTTCACCCATATCCGCGGCCTCTACGCCGGACGCACCGTGCTCCTGATCACCCACCGCTTCGCCACAGTCCGCCACGCCGATCAGATCCACGTCCTCGACCACGGTCGGATCACCGAGCACGGAACACATTCCGAACTCCTGGCCCACGAAGGCGCCTACGCCGACCTCTTCCGCACCCAAGCCGCCGCCTACCTCGACCCTGCCGTGAACCAGTAATAGCGGCTCGTGTTCGCAGGTCATCGGGGTGCTGGAAGCGTCGGAGTGAAAACCGATTGTCACCGGCTATCCTCGCCGGCGGAGGGAATCGCCGCCGGAGGGCGCGGGGGGTGTTCCTGCCGACAGCCCGGGCACACCGGTGTGATCCGAGGGGCGCCTTGTGCGGGAGGGTGACGTGTTTCCTTCCCATTCCCCGCCGCGACCGGGCCGGTCACCGGCGGGGGTGCCAGTTGCGGCAGGCCGCCCTGCGTGTCCGGGGCCAGCCGCGGGCCGATGTGTCGGCACACGGGCACCGGTGCGGAATTGTCGCCGGGCTGTAGGACATTTGCCTGCATGATGGTGAATCCCGCGGTGCCGGTGGCACAGGTGCTGGTCGGCCAGGCGCTCGGTCCCCGGTCGTGGACACACCGTGCTCAGGACGAATGATCGGCCCACCGATGGCATCCGCGAATCTCGCGGCGGGCCACCGAGATCCGAATTATCCGAAGATCTTGGTCAGCCAGCCGCATGTGGTGGCCCGGCTACCGGATGAAGGCCCCGGCTTCCCGTGCCGCCTCCAGCAACAGAGGGGCCAGTTCCTCGACGCGCTGGGCGGGAAGCCGGTCATTGATCGCCGAGAGGGTGATGGCCATATAGGGTGTCGCGGTTTTCGAGGGGATGGGTGCGGCCATTCCCGAGACCCCCTGCATCACGGTGTCCTTGTCGAAACAGTAGCCGCGGTCCTGCACCTGGGCGATCTCTCGGCGCACCGCGGCGAGGGTGTCGTGGAAGTCTCTACCTGCCGCCGTGTCGGCGGTGCTGCACGGTTGCTCGTTCGCCAGCAGCTGGGCTTCGACCGCATCCGGTTCGTGCCAGGACAGTAGCGCGATGCCCGCGAAGGTCATTCCCAAGGGCACGGTTTGGCCCGCTTCGGCGATCCCTGCCCGGCCCGGAGATCCTGGAATACCTGCGCGACACCGCCCGCGACGAGGGACTCCTGCCGCATATCCGGCTGGGCGCCAACGTCGAGGACGCGCGCTGGGACAACACCGCTCAGCGGTGGATGATCACCACCGCCAAGGGGGTCTTCACCGGGCGCTACTTGATCACCGGCACAGGACATCTCGCCGACGAGAGCCTGCCGCAGATCCCGGGGCTGGAGGGTTTCACCGGCGAGGCGTTCCACTCGGCCCGCTGGAATCACGAGGTCGCATTGGAAGGCAAGCGGATCGGCGTCGTCGGATCCGGGGCCACCGCGATACAGGTAGTACCCCAGCTGGCCGAGATCGCCTCCGAGCTGGTGGTCTTCCAGCGCAGCGCGCCCTACATCACCCCACGCGCAGACCGGGATTACACGGAAATCGAGAAAAACCTGTTCCGCCGCGACCCCGATGCCATCCCCGCGCGCCGCTCGGAAATCTTCTGGTCCCTCGAGTCCACTTACGCCGCGCGGCGCGCCATTCCGGATTTTCTCGATCACGCCAAGGCCGCGGCGCGTGAGCATCTCGAGAGGCAGATCGAGGACCCGCAGCTGCGCGCCAAGCTGACCCCCGACTACGAGATGGGCTGTAAGCGCGTCCTGCTCTCCAACACCTACTACCCGGCGCTGACGCGCGACAACGTCGTCCTGGAGGCCTCGGCCCTCGACCACATCGACGGCGACACGGCGATCTCCGCGGACGGCGCCGCCTACTCCCTCGATGTGCTGATCTTCTGCACCGGCTTCGAAGCCGCCACACCGCTTTACGCGAAAATCGTTCACGACGGTGACGGTGTGTCCCTGTCGGACCGCTGGGCCCGCGGCATGGAGGCATTCGCGTCGACCACGGTCACCGGCTTCCCCAATCTGTTCATTATCAACGGACCCAACACCGGACTCGGACACAACTCGATCGTCTACATCATCGAGGCGCAGGTCGACTACATTCTGGGCGCTCTCGACTGGAGCCGAGCCAACGGCGACCGCGTCCTGAACGTGTCCGCCGAAGCACAGAAACGCTACGTGGACGAACTTCAGGAGCGCAGCAAAGGCACAGTCTGGCTCGGGAACGGCTGCAAAAGCTGGTACCGCGATCCGCGCAGCGGCCGACTGACCCTGATCTGGCCCGACTTCGCATACGAATTCCGTTACCGCAACGGCACATTCGACCCCGCTCCCTACACCGCGGTCGAAAATATTGTGGCGGTACGGGCGGATCAGCGTTCCCCGCAATGCGGTGCTGCGAAGAACAAAGGTGAGCGCCGTCGATTATCACGGATCTGACATGAATGCCGGCAACGCCCAACCAAGTCCTCTCACCCGGGCCCGCCACCCAATGCGATCAGTTCCGGATCAGCGGCGACGCGACGCAGATTCGATACCCGTAATGCCGCCAGCGCGACCGAGAGTGGGCATCGCCGGGGTCGGTCTTGCGGCCGTTGCCGGTGGCGAAGACCCGGACCTGCGCGGACAGTTTCGCTGGCACGTCGATGACGGTTTCTCCGTCGTGGACCAGGCGCTGCGCCAGGTGGCGGCCGACGCCGTTGCATCCTTCGACCGCCCATACCTCGTCGGTGAATCGACGTGCGGTGGTGAGCGTTTCGTCGTATCCGGGCTTGTCCGCGGTAAATCGGCGCCAGTCAGGGTCGTTGCGGACTGATCGATGGCTTCGATGGTGGCCGTGCGTTTGGGTGGATCCATGCCGATGATGACGGTCACGGCACCCGGCGGGAGGCAAGCCATGAGAGAGCCGCACCAATAATGCGGGTGGGCAGCCGATTTGGGAGCTTCTCACGGGGCACCTGGACCCGATCCTGGCCGGGATCAAGTCCTACCGCCAGTATTGAGTACCCGAATACAGGCCGGTCTCGTGGGCTCATCTCGGCGACGATGTCGTCGAGGGCGCAAAGCGTGGGACGAGTTTGCCGTGGCCGTAGATGAGCCGATCGGCAGTATCGGGGAGTGTCGGTCTACCGATCGTGATTGTGGCCGGGGAGATCATCGTGGCGCGTGGGGGTGTGGCTGGACCTCTTGTCCGGTCATGAGTTGTCCTGTGGTGGGGAATGTTTCGTTGAGCATGCCGGCGAGTTCTCCGTCGGAGGTGGTGGTAGCGGGGCTGTCGATCCGGCAGCCTTTCTGCAGTGGTTTGTCTTCTAGCCGGTCGACGACGAAGTCGTAGCTTTTCGCCATCCATGAGGTGAAGCCCACGAGATGTTCTGCGAGCAGTTCGCGGGTGTAGGTGATGGACTGGTCGGGGTCCTGGCAGTACCAGTTCACCAGCCGGTCGGTGCCGGCGATCGGGATGATCTCGTCGTTTTGTGCGTGATACACGTAGAGCGGCACGGTCGGCCGATTCTTGCCGAGTCTGACGTCTTCGAACGCGGCGGTCACGGCGGGTTCGTTCAGGAATCCGCCGGGTTGCGTTCCGGTGTAGCCACCCAGAAAGTTCCAGAACGGGAAGTCGATGGCCCCGTACGGGGTGTGACACAGTGCGACTTTGGTTGTCGTCACGAATCGCGTGAACCAGTCTGTCTTGGTGGCCAGGACGGTCGCGAGGTCCGGATATTCGGTGCCCAATCCGAAGACAGCCGGACCGACCAGCCCGGCGAAGACGTTGAAATTGTCGGCACGCGCGAGGGCGGGGAGGTCGGCCATGACCACGCCACCGATGCCTATACCCGCGATATCGAGTTCGGGAGCATAGGCGGGGGCATGCTCGGCGATCCAGCCGGTCGGCACGCTGCCTCCGGAATAGCCGAGCAGTCCGACCCGGGTGTCCTTACCCGGCAGTTGCAGCGGCCGGAAGTTCTCCGCGGCGCGGATGCCGTCGAGAGTGGCCTGGCCCTCGAGGATCGCTGCGCCGAACGCCGAGTTCGGTCCCTCGTAGTCCGGGATCGAGACCACATACCCGTTCGACAATGCCTCGGCAACACCGATATTGCTTTCGATCTGGTTCAGGAAATCCGAGAAATACGGGATGCTGCCCTGCTGCAGTCCGTAGGACGGCGCACAGTAAGCCGAGTTCGAGTCCTCCTGTATCTGATAGGACAGCAACTTCCGCCCTTCTGGTGGGGTTGCGCCGTGTCCTGTGATCACCGTGGTGACGGTCGCTATCGCGCGACCTCGGCTGTCGTTGGTCCGATACAGCAGCTGCCAGGCGTCGACCCTCTCGGGGATGAGATTGAAATAGGAGGAGGTGATCTGCCGCGCCTTCAGAATGCCACCGGGTGGTGTAGTGGCGATATCGCTGGCGGGTGCCTTGTAGAACGGATCGAGTTCCGGTGGCAGCACGGCCACGGGCAGGGGCTCGATCGGGACATCGCTCACCGGCTGCGCGGCCGCTGGCCCGCAGCCCGGGAACACATGTACCGATGCCACGAGCAGCCAGGCGCCGAAACCCGCGACGCCACGCCACGAAACCGTATGTGTCTTCTGCACGACCGCTCCTGACAAAGAAATCCCCGCTGACACCACTTGTGCGCCCCGTGCGCGAATCATTCGCCGAAATCGACCGACAACACTGTAGCCAGTAGGATATTCCAGGCAAAGGCTGACACGAAGGAAGTTTGCGTCCGAGCCACGGTGACCATCCTGGTGGGTGGCACTCTGCCGGGTCACCCAAGCCATTCCCAACCGTCCGGCTCACTGTCCTGAAATCGGCGAGAATCGTTCTACATCTAACGGTTGTACTACCCCCAACTCCACTGACTTCAATCGACACGAGCGCATTCTCATGCCGCATGGAGCGCGGTTCGACGCGACCATGCGGCACTTCCGGAAGATCAACGGGCCGAGATCATCTCGGCCAGCCGAACGCACCATATTGCCTAGTTGCGTGCTTCGGGGTGCCCGTCGGCGGCGGCCCTGAGGCGGTGAATTCAGAACGCGTCCGGGAACTGGGTGATGATGCCCTGGCTGAGGGTGTCAGCGACATGCATCATATGGGCCATGTTCTCATCGAACGCTGCGGCCGCGCGGCTGTTGTCTCCGGCAAGAAGGGCGTTTCCGAAATCGGCGGTCTGATCGATGTGAAGCATCATCCCCTTACGCATGTCCTGCTGTGATCAGTGGGGGTTGATCGCAGCCCAGAGGTCGGCGATATCGCAGGCGTTGGCCTTCCAGTCCGCGATCACCTTGTCGGCTGCCGATTTGTCTCCGATCCTGGTGTCGATCAGAAACGGGGCGCCCAGCAGGATGTGGGGAGTCAGCAGATCGGCGAGTTTCGCGGCGACCTCCGGGCCGTAGTACGGTGCGAACGCGTGGGCGATGTCGATCCTGTTGCGCATCAGTCGGTCCAGAGGAGTGGTCGCATTCGTTGACGGTCGATCCGAGGAACCAGTCATGCGGTCGCCGATGCCGTCGGTGGTGGCAGGGCTAGATCTGGTGGGGCGGGCGGGCAATGATCGAAACTCGACCTTGGACCAGCCCCAATCCGGGTCTGTGACTTCCTGGCGTCGATACGTTGCCACAGCTCGGCGAGCCTGGTCCTGATCGGGATCTCGATCAGCGGGATCGACGCCACGGTGCGCGGGCATGTTCACAGGATGGAGCGGGTGGTTTCGCGGAGGAGAGATTTCATGGCGCCATCAGCTGATATACCCCGTAGCGGTATACGCCGCATCCCGTCTCTTTCCCGTCGCGCATGTGGACTCGTTAGGCTCGGGCGGGAATTGACAGGACATGTCGAGGCGCTGTTCGCGCAGGTAGATCGGCGAAAACCGCCTCCTCTCAGGTGTCCGAAACCACGTCCGAGATCATGACGGAGATCATCGGGCGTTCGCTGAAACTGTCCTGATCAGAGGCGGACCCGTGGCCTTTCGGATTGCCGACATATGGCCACCGCACCCGCGGTGACGAGACTTGTGAGTGGAAAGCACGAAACCCGCGCCATGGGCGCGGGTTTCGGTGTTTTCAGCTCTCAGATCGCGCGGACGCTCTGGGCCTGCGGGCCCTTCTGGCCCTGGCCGATCTCGAATTCGACGCGCTGGCCCTCATCGAGGGACTTGTAGCCGGAGCTGGAAATCTCGGAGTAGTGGACGAACACGTCAGGGCCGCCACCGTCTTGCGCGATGAATCCGAAGCCCTTTTCGCCGTTGAACCACTTCACGGTACCTTGCGACATATTTTTGTTTGTTACTTCCTGTAGCGAGCCGGGCGATCACTGCAACAACCCGTGCTCACCTGACAGCATGCCACGTTTCGGGCCGCTGCACCGAAGAGGTGCCGCAGCACACACCGGGCCGCGCGGTCGCGTGCTACCCGGATCGGTGGGGTTTCGTGTCAGTCTCGTTGCCGGAGTTCGGCATTGGTCTCGAGGGCTTCGGACAGTCTGTCCTCGAGGGTGATGATGCGGCAAGCCGCTTCCAGAGGTGTGCCCTGGTCGACCAGTTCGCGGGCGCGGGCGGCCAGACGGAGCTGGCGACGGGAGTAGCGGCGGTGCCCGCCGGTCGAGCGTTGCGGGGTGATCAGCTTCGCCTCGTCGAGGCTGCGCAGGAACGCCTGGGTGGTGCCCAGCATGTCCGCGGCCCGTCCCATGGTGTATGCGGGGTAATCGTCGTCATCGAACTTCTCGTTCGTGTTGGCAGGGTCGGGAATGTTCAACCTCCGAACGCCGAGCGCCCCGGTGCCGTACGGCACCGGGGCGTCAAAGGGGAATTACTACCATCGTCCGACATGTAACCAAAACGTCGGCGATCACCCCGCATGTACTCGGGTGATCCGACAGGCAACTCCTCCTTTCTCATGGGTTACTTCATCTTTCCGTGCAACTTCATCGTGCGTACTCGACGGCCCGGGGACCCAGCGAACGGTTCATCGCGCGGGCCGTCGTCCTGCCAACCACGGGTAGTTCATAACCTTCCGTGCCCTCTGGACACTTCTTTCTCTCTCAACAAGAGAGAAACTACCCCATCATGCGCCGAATGTCTACAGTTGCCACTACAGATTTTCGTCGGCGTGGCGTCGGCGGTCCACGCCGAACTGCCCGCTGCGGCCACGGTTTCCGTTTGATAACGTTTGCCCGGCATGTAGATCGGGGCTCTGGTTGCTTTGGACCCGTTCTACAGCGACCGCAGCGCGAGTTGATGGTGTCGGTGTTCTGCCGGTCCTGGTGATGACCAGCCAGCAGATCGAGGAGGTCGGTGACGCCAACCCGTCGTTGAACGCGTTCCGGCAGCACGGCACCGGCTGGAAACGCCAACTGACCATGCGCGATTCGGCGCACTACGACTTCACCGATTTCCCCTCGCTGGTACCCACCATCGCCCGACCGGCGGCCGGGCGGTACGTCGGTCCCATCGCCGCGGATCGTGCCACGACTCTGGTTCGCGAGTACGTCGCGGCCATGTTCGACAAATTCCTGCGCAACCGCACCGACACACCGATCGATCGACAACCGACCGACCCGGAGATCGTCAGTACTCGATGACGGGTCGCAACCGGCCTTCCACGGCCGAGGCCTGCCGTCTCTGGGAGATCGCTGGGGACGAAGCGCTCAGCGATTCCACACATCGGTGATCGGGGTGGCCCCGGCGGCGTGCGCCAGCGGCGGGAGACCGTAGGCATCCTCGAACGTACGCAATACCGAGTAGTGGTCGATTCGCTCGCTGTACTGACCGGGCTTCACTCCGGCTCCGGACAGGATCGTCGGTATGCGGTTGCCCGCAGTGCCCTCGTCCTCGTCGAAGGTGACGACCAGCAGGCTGTTGTGGGTCTTCGCCCATTGGGCATAGGCGGACAGGTGATTGCGCAACCAGGTGTCACCGGTGGAGACCGAGCAGTCGTGCATGTCGTTGCACATATTCGGCGATACGAACGAGATCGTCGGCAGGCGGGTGAAATCCGAGGGGAACGCCGAGAAGGGCTGATTCGACGCGGCGGGCACGGTGTCGAAGTCGACCCAGCCGTTGTGCTTGCGTCGGTACTGTCCGCCGCTACCGCTGCAACCGGTGAAGCCCGCACTGGGCATGCTCTCCGAGTATCCGGTGAATGTCATTGCGGCGGAGGCGAGTTGGTGGCCCAGATTGTCCACGCCAGTGAAGTTTCGCGGGCAGTTGTCGTCGGTGACGCCCTGTGTGTCGCCGGAGAACAAGGCGATGTAGTTCGGCTGGCTGGGGTGGGTGACAGCATGCGAATCGGTGAAAAGCGCACCGCCGGAGGCGAGTTCGTTGAAGTAAGGAGCGCTGCGGCTGCCGATGACGGCGCTGTAGCCCCTGTTCTCGAACATCACCTCGACAATGTGATCGAATCTCGGCACCCCGGCGGGCGCGGCCGATGCCGCCACCCCGGGCGCGCAAGGGAGCAGTGCCCCGACCGCGACCGACAACGCCGCGGCAAACCTCGGAATTCTGATCATGACGCTCACTCCTCGTGGCCGGATGACCACAGCGTCCCGCTCGACCGGGAACGGTGGGTGAACGAACAGGCAACGCCGCCCCGACCGGCGCGTCCACCCTTATTGACGCCTCCGGCGCGTTCCTCGGCCGAGCCGACCGCGCGGGGTGGCTGCTGTTCGACGGGAGCGCCGGCGCGATTGTCGGCGTCGCGCTCGCGATCTGGGTGCGGACCTACCGGAACGCGGTCGTGGTCACCGGGACGACCACGACCGCGTATCCTCGCGAGCTGTTCGACGACTCCGCGCTCGAGCACATCCGGGCGAATTCGCCTGGGCTGCTGGGCAAACGCGATTCGGTCAGCTGACGGTGAAGGCGAATGTGGGCGCGGGGGTCCCATCGCCCTTCTGGGTGTCGTAGGTCAGGACGTAGTTGCCCGTCCCGGGCGCGGCGACCAGGAAGACCGCGTTGTTCTTCGGACTATCGATCGTCTGATTCTTCTCGAGCAGTTCGTTGATCGGACTGCGGCTGTCGGCGACCAGGCTCTGACCGTCGGGAGACTTCACCGAGAAGTAGTCGTCGAAGATGTTCGTCCCGCCGTCGGCGATGCCCGCGCCGCCGACGATCCTCACATGCAGGGCGAGTTCGTATTTGCCGCGCTCGTTCTTGGCGTAGCTGGGAGTCAGTGTGCCGCCGGTTATTTCGATCGTCGTCTGATCCGAGACCAGTTTCCCGGCGACAGTCAGTGCGCGCGGCCGCACACTGTCGACCTTGCCCGCCGCGGCCAGCGGGATCTTGGCCTGATTGTCGGTGGCCTGACCGTAGACGACGATGGCCGAGTCCAGGACCTGCTCGGGGTTCTGATCCGCGCGCAACGCGGTGGTGATCTTGCCGGTGGCCGAACCCTTTCCGGGCACGGTCGGATTGTCGAAACTGGCGCCGGTATCGACCTGGCCGCCCAGTTGCAGATAGGCGTTGGCGCTCAGCGCCTTGTTCTCGGCGGCGGTGTTCCTGTAGGTGATGTCGACCACCAGGGTCGCGCCGCCGTACTGACCCGGGGTCACGGTCGCTTTGTCCACGGTGATCTCGAAGCCCTCGAACCAGCCGGTCTTGCCGATGGTCCGGGTCACCGGTGCTCCCGCGGGCTGCGCGGCTCCGGTCACCCCGCCCAGCACGCCGCTCGGCGCGGCGGCGGTGGGAGTCGCCACCGGCTTGCCGACGACGTCGTCATTGCAGCCCGTCAGGATTACCGTGGCCGTCCCGATCAGCGCCGACGCGCCCACCGAGATGACGGCCCGACGAATTCCTCGCTGCCCCAAGGTCTTTCGCACTGTTCCTCCTCGAAGATCCCGGGCCGAGGCGGCGCGGGTCGCGAAGAGGAATAGGGGTGCGGCATCGCACCCGTTAACGGAGAGGTCCGGCCAGCGGACCGGAACGGCGTGTCCCGGCCCGCCGCGCGGAGTGGTTCTCAGACTTCGTCGGCGTAGTCGGCCGACAGCCAGCGGTCCGGCCGGATGGTGAACAACACGCTGGCGGTGCCGTCCATCCCGTCGGCGAAGGCGCGTCCTGCCTCCGGACCGAGATAGCGGCTGGCGATGGCAACGCGGGTGTCGTAGGGCGCCGGGGTGGCGGCGTCGACCACGGTGCCCTCGACGATCACGTACTGATAGGGCGGTTCCTCACGCTGGACCACCAGCGTGACCACCCCCGCCTGCTGGATGAGCCGGGCCTTGCGACGGGCCGCGCCGGTATTGACGAGGATGTCGCCGCCGGGGGTGTAGTCGTACCAGATCGGTACGCTGGCCGGGGGTCGTCCGTCGTCGGCGGCGACGGAGAGGACGGCCACATGCTTGTCGGCCAGGAACTTCTGACGCTCGGATTCGGTGAAAGTTCGGGGCATGATCGAAGAACGTGATCGAGACGCGGCATATTCCGCGATGATCGGGCGTTGATTCCATTTCGAAGCGGTGGGGGGCGTCGAGACGAAGGGCAGGAAACCCGATGGTGAAGTCCGCACAGATCGTGCTCGCCTCCCGGCCGAGCGGCATGCCGACCGAGGAGAACTTCCGGACCGAAACGGTCGAATTGTCGAAACCCGATGCGGGACAGGTACTTCTGCAAACCCTGTATCTGTCGCTGGACCCCTATATGCGTGGCCGGATGAGCGATGCGCCCTCCTACGCCCCGCCGGTGCAGATCGGCCAGGTCATGGTCGGGGCGACCGTCTCGCGCGTTCTGGAATCCGGCGATCCGGCCTTCGCACCGGGCGATATCGTCCTGGGCTACGGCGGCTGGCGGACCCATTCGGTGGAGCCGGTGAAGCAGTTGCGCAAACTCGATCCAGAGGCCGCCCCGGTGACCACCGCGCTCGGCGTGCTCGGCATGCCCGGATTCACCGCCTATTCCGGCCTGCTCACCATCGGCCGCCCGCGGCAGGGTGAGACGGTCGTGGTCGCCGCGGCCACCGGTCCGGTCGGCTCGACCGTCGGGCAGATCGCGAAGATCAAGGGCGCGCGCACGGTCGGTATCGCCGGTGGACCGGAAAAGGTCGCGCTGCTGACCGAACAGTTCGGCTTCGATGTGGGGCTCGATCATCGCGCCCCCGATTTCGCCGACCGACTCGCCGCCGCGACCCCCGACGGCATCGACGTCTACTTCGAGAATGTGGGCGGCGCGGTCTTCGACGCCGTACTCCCGCGCCTCAACCCGTTCGCCCGCATTCCGGTCTGCGGCCTGATCGCCGGGTACAACGCCACCGAGTTGCCGCCGGGCCCGGATCGGCTGGGGCAGTTCATGGGTGCGGTATTGCGTAAGAGCCTGACCGTGCGCGGTTTCATCCAGACCGAATTCGTCGACCAGTTCGACGACTTCCAATCCGATGTGAGCGGCTGGATCCGCGAGGGCCGCCTGCACTATCTCGAGGATGTCGTCGACGGACTCGACCACACCGTCGAGGCGTTTCGCGGACTGCTGGTCGGCAAGAATCGCGGCAAGCTCGTGATCAAGGTCGCCGATTGACCGATTGCCCATGGCGCGGATGCGTTCGCCCGGTCATTCTGAAGATCGGAACCGGGTGACAAGGGAGTTGGCCGATGATCGGATGGAATCGCATCGAGCGCGGTAGCGGGGAACCGCTGGTGCTGTTGCACGGCGCGGGCGGTTCCGCGCGCAACTGGCTGCCGGTGCTCGAGCCGCTGGCCGAGCGGCGGCGCGTACTCGCCCTGGACTTCCCGGGTTTCGGGCGCACGCCGTTTCCCGCGGATCTCGAATTCACCATGGACTGGGTGATGCGGGAGCTGGCTACGGAGTTGGCTCGGCTCGGCCTGGCCGGGCCGGTGGACATGGCGGGCAATTCGATGGGCGGCTGGTTCGCGCTCGAGGCCGCCAAACGCGGTATGGCCCGGTCGGTCGTGGCGCTCGCCCCCGCGGGGTTGTGGCGCGGTGCGGGGATGCCCGCGCTGCTGTACGCGCAATTCCAATCGGCGCTGACCTTCGGGTTGTGCACGCGCGGAATCGGCGGTCTCGCACTGCATCTCGCGCCCGTGCGGATGGCCGGGCTGGCGCTGGTGACCCGTCACCCCGAGCGGATTCCCAAGCGCGCGGGCATCGCCATGATCCGCGATCTGGACCGCTCGCATCGGGCGCTGCGCTTGGCCGTGCACCATGCCCGCGCGCTGCGCTTCGAGGGCGGGCACGGGATCGAGGTTCCGGTCACCGTCGCCTTCGGCTCGCACGATCTGATGCTGCTGTCGGGGGTGAGTCGGCATCGCGATCAGCTCCCGGCCCACACCCGGTGGGTCACGCTGCCCGGCTGCGGCCACGTGCCGATGTCGGATGCGCCGGAATTGGTCGCGCGCACCATCCTCGACGGAATCGAATCGGCGGAGATCCACGAGATCGGCGCATAGCGATCGGGCGTAACTTTTCCCGGCGCCGCACCGATTCAATATTCGGAAGACTAGGCTGGGCAACAAACGGCTTATGCCCTGGCGCTAGGGAGCACATGGACAGCACGCAGGTTCCGCGGCCGGAATACCGGCAGGCTCGTTTCAGCGATCTCGAAGCCATCGCGGCCATCGAGGATGAGGTCTTCGACGAGCCGTACAGGTACCTCATGCTGCGACAACTGTACGATTTGCACGGATCCGACTGGCTCGTGGCGGAGCTCGACGGAAATGTCATCGGCTACGCCCTGACCCTGGAGAAGGCGCGCCGGGCGCTGCTGTTCACCTTTGCCGTAGCGAAGCGATTCCAATCCCGTGGCTACGGTCGAGCATTGCTCGAGCACACCCTCGAGCGCAGTCGGGCAATCGGGGCCGAGGTGGAATATCTGACCGTGCGACCGGACAATCTGCCCGCCTCCAATCTGTTCAAACAGGCCGGATTCGTCTTCGTGGCCCACGACGAGCGCTATTTCGGCGCCGGTGAGCCGCGCGACCTGTACGAATACCATCTGCACGGCTGACGATTCGATCCCACACCATCATGGCCGAGCTCTCCCCGTTCGTGGCATCGGTCTCCACGCGTATCGCCCGTCGCGCGGCGGGTTACGCCGCGGAGATCGATCGCGTCGAGGGCCCCGAACGGGAACTGCTCGACATATTCGGCACCCATGTGGAAGCCGTTCTGGCCGAATACAATCCGCCTGGCGTGCGCCGCACCGTCGAGGGTCTGGTGTTCGAGCACCTGTACGCGGCCGCCCGCCGTCCCGCGCGCGACGAGGAGGGCTGGCGTGTGCCCAGCGCCCTGCTGGCCGCGCTGCTGGCGGCCGAGGTGGAATTCCGGGGACCGTTGCGGCTCAGCGCGATTCAGACCACGGTGCTGGCCGAGGTGTACGAGCGGCTCGGCGCGCAGCTGACCGCGATCGGATTGCACGCCCACGCCGCGCTGACCTTTCGGCGCGCGACCGCGCTGTACCGGATCAACGAGGATGTCGACGCGGAGGACCGGGCGGGGCTGGAGCTGGCCCGCGCCCGCACCCGGGCCACGCCGCGCGGCTGGCGGCGCTCGGCCGGACATGTGTCATACATCCTGTGCGGCTACGGTTATCGGCCGTTCTGGCTGCTCGGCTGGGTGGCCGCGCAACTGGTGGTGTTCACGGTGATCGGTTTGCTGGTGTCGGGCAACGCCTCGGCCACCGAGACGATCTACATGTGCGCGACCAGCTTCCTGAATCCGCTGGGCCCCGGGGACACCCAGGATCTGCACGCCGCGGCCCGGCCGCTGTACGCGATCGAATCGTGGGTGGGCACGGTATCGATGTCGGTGTTCTTCGCGCTGCTGGTGCGCAAATGGTTCCGGATGTGATCACCATTCGGTGTCGAAGGCCTTGTGCCGCAACGCGTCCAGCATCGCCACCGAGACATTGTCGCGCAACCGATCGGTGAGGGTGCTCCACTGCCGGGAGAATCCGGGCTCGGTCTGCAACTCCTTCCACAGCGCCCGCAGCTCCGCCGGGGTGTGCGCCCCGGGCATCCACAGGCCGGTGATGTGCTGCAGCAACGGCGCGAGAATATCGAGGCGCTCGCGGCTGGAGGCGCCGAAGCGATCGGCCTCCTCGAAGGCGGCGGCCGTGGTGGTCAGCAGCCAGTCGTGTACCGCGATGTCCTCGCAGAACCGTTGCACGGCGGCAAGATCCGTCTCTTGGCGCACGGTCACCCGCAGCGAGCGGGTGCTGTCGTCGTCCACGTGCAGCTTCACCGTCTGGCCCTCTCGCCGCCCGATGCGCGCGGTCCAGCGCAGCCGCGTCGTGGCGGCCTGCATCGGCGGCGCCTGATCCAGCCGCGCGTCGGCGCGGATATGGGCCAGCAGGCGTTCACTGATCGAGGCCATATCGAGGGTGCCAGGATGCGTGCCGTCGGCGAGATAGCTTTCGGCCAAGATGATTTCGGCCGTCTCTCGCTCGGGGATGCGACTGATCACCTCGGTCACGCCCTTCTGGCTGATGTAGTGCGACCAGGGCTGACGGCGGCGTTCGGCCGCCCGCACTACCCGGGCGTGCGCCGAGGACTGCAGGACGCGCCCGCCCACCAGCGTCACCTGGGTCGCCACCGTGCCCACGATTCGCGTCCGCTGCTCGCCCATCGGTAGGTCGCAATCCACGCCGACCGCGATCGTCGGCGAAATCGCCAGTGTCCCAGGTCTTTCCCGCCACCGCACCGCGCGGCCCGGGATGAGCGTCAGCAGTTCGCGCGCCTCGGCCCGCCCCAGCGCCCCGGCGGTCGGCAGCAGGCAGGTTCGCACCTCGCCGAGCACGACCAGGGGCGTGGTGGACACCATGGTTAAGACCCGTCTAGTAACAGGTGCGACAGCCGTTCGGAAACCTTGCGGGGCACCAGGGTCGGCGTCTCGTCCGCGGCGCCCAGGGCGCTGATCTGCGCGACCACATCGTCGTCCAGATCCAGGTGGTCGAGGATCACCCGTACCGAATGTTCGATGGCGATATAGCGTTTGGGCAGCATCGACAGTGTGTGGTAGGCCGCGAACGGCGCGGCGTCGGGATTGAGCTGCACCACCGGCGGCACATCGTGCCAGCGCCGCGGCCAGGGATCTCCGGGCTGCCAGAGATACGGATCCACCACGGCCGCACCGTGATAGCGCAGCATCCCCAGTCGCAGCAGATGCCATACCGCCGCCAGGAACGGACACGACCACCGCGTCACCGGACCCCGATCGGTGACCTGATTGCTCCACAGCTGCACATCGAGGAAGATCGAATGCTCGCGGCGGCCGAACTCCTCGGGCGGCCGGAAGCTCCTGCCGCGCATGGCCTGTGCCGGTTCACCGTCGGAGGAGCGGCGTCCGTTGCACAGCCAGCCCGATTCGACCGTCGGCGGACGGCTGCCGGTATCCGGCGGCGCGGGCTCGGCCACGATGCGTGCGGCGACCATCTCCGCCACCGGCACCGGCTCGCCCAGGGGCACTCCGTCCACGAAGGCCGAACTGCTCGAGCAGCCGGATTCCCGTGCCAGATAGTCGATTCCGAGTCCGGCCTGTTCGGCGGCGGCCAGCAGCCGGTGCAGCGCCTCGGCGGCGTCGGTCTCGGGCTGGAAGTAGTCGTCGAGTAGATAGCAGGTGCTGACCCGGGCTCGCGGCCCGAACCGGATGCGCGCCGATTCCACGAACGCGCTCACCAGCGGAACCATGCGGCGGAACTCCGCGCGCAGATGATCGGCGTCCCCGAGGATGTCGTTGAGATAGAAGTGTCCGACCTCGATGGACAGATGCGACATCGGCACCGGCTCGATCCACGGGTGCTCGGTGGCCTCGGTGTAGGTCTGCGTGTCGGGCATCAGAGCCTTTCCCAGGTGGCGTTGTCGACCAGGCGCCGGGCCAGCTCCGAATAGGCCAGCGCGGTCTCCTCATTGGCGATCTTGGCGTTGACATCGGTGTCGAGCACGATCTGCTCGCGCCACTGCAGCACGGGCTCGATCGGGGTGGCGCCCAGAACGGCCGTGGCGCCGAGATGATTGGCCGAAGCCAGCCGTTTCAGCGCGGCATCCTGTTCCTGCAGCCAGGCGGCCTGTGCGGGCCGCTCGGCGGTGCGACTGGATTCGGCCGCGGGCAGGGCCGTGCGCACATAGCGGATCGAGCCGAGCAACTCGTCGGGATCGTGTCCGCATTCGCTGCCCGTTTCCAGTAGTCCGTGCGGTCCGTGCACGAGTCCGGAGGCGGCCAGGATGTGCTGGCGGGTCCAGCGGTGGAAGATCAGCCAGCGGGCGGTGCGGCGGCGCAATTGGGGCATCGCCGTGGACTGCAGCGCGATCTCGAGCGCCACCGATCGGCCCGCGCTCAGATCGACGACCACGACCTTGAATTCCTGTTCCAGCGCGACCAGCAGTTCGGCGCAGCGCCGCACCACGGTGTTGTCCAGGGTCAGGAATTCCGCGCCGCCCTCGTCGCCGGGCAGCAGTACCAGCCGGCCCGCGCGCGGGCCGATCCGCCGCAGCTGGGATCGATCGGTCGCGGAGCCGACGTCGACCCGCGCCGCGGTTCCGCTCTGGCCCAGCAGATACGAATGCACCCCGCCGCCCGCGACGCCGCGCTCGACCGAGCTGATCTCGAAAAGCGCGCCCGCGGTGGGTGATCCGAAGTCGAAGTCGACATAGGCCACATTGCGGCCGGACAGACACAGTCGGTAGGCGATATTGCAGCTGGTCACCGAGCGACCGGTGCCGCCCTTGTCGGAAGTGGAGAAGACCAGCACTACACCCACCTCATCGCTGGGCGTCCTGCCGGGCGTAGGCCAGCTCGTCGAGCTGGACCAGGGCCTCGGTGGCGAGACTGAACGCGGTGCCCGGTCGCTCGGTGAGCTGGGCGCGGGCGCGATCGAGCGATTGCGCGATCCGATTCAGCGCCGCCCACTTCGGCGACAGGTAGCCGTCGCTGACCAGCAGCCGCTCCTGATTGTGCAGATGTTCTGCCTCGCTGAGCAATTCGACCGCGCGCTGTATCATCGACTGCGGCGCCAACGGTGGCTGTCGATAGGTGTCGTAGGCCACCACCAGACATTCCATCACGCGCTCGGTCATGAACCAGGAGGGCTGTTCGGCCGCGAAACCCGAGGGGCCCAGTACCCCGCTGGTGTCGTCCCACAGGCCCGCGGCCGGGCCGTGCCGCAGCATCCGCTGATCGAGGTGGTCCATGGCCGATTCGGCCAGCGCCATCAGCTGATCGCGGGTGGCGACGTCGGTGCGCAGCCGCGCGGCCTGCAGGGTGCGCTTGAGCATCATCGTCACGAAATCGGGTACGTACCAGAGCAATTGCGGTCCGCCCTCGATTTCCTCACTGCCCGCCAGCCGCAACCGCACGCCCGGATAGTGCAGGGTCGCGGCCGGATCGTGGGTGGTGAGCCGACTGATCACCCGGCCGCGCCGGGCCAGCTGATCGAAGACCGCCACCGTGCGCCCCAGATCGTCGGTGCTCTCGCGCACCACCAGATCCTGAATCAGCATGGCCGCCACGGCGAGTGAGAAGTAGTCCGATTCCTCGCCGTCGGAGGTGCGCCACGGAATGTCCTCGAGCGGCCAGCGTCCGGTGCCGAAGCGGGCAACGGTGGACCAGTACTTCTCGGTCAGCTCGAGGCGCAGCTGCAACGCGTCGGCCAGATAGCGCTGGCCCTCGTCGAGCAGGTCGAGCTCTCGAATGCGCTGGGAGGTCAGATCTCTGATGCCGTCCAGGGCGACCGCGGTGAAGTACAGATAGGGTCGCGGTTCGGCATGTCCGGCGGCCTCGGCGACATGGTTGCGCACCAGTTCGATCGGCTCCGCCTTGCGGAATACTCCCCAGCTCCAACCGCATTCGAACAGTCGCAGATCGTCGGCGACGTCCACCTCGGTGGCCTGTCCGAGCCGAACCTCGTTGGCCGCCTGGACGCGCAGCCGCTCCAGCCGCGCCGACAGAGCCGCGATGAGATCCTCGTCGGAGCCGCCCGCCTGGTTGATCATATGCAGAATGGTTTGCCCGGCATCGGATTTCGGCTCCGGGGTGTGAATCACGAAGCTGCGCACCAGCCCTGTCATCGCCGCCGTGAGCCGGGTGCGGATGCCTCGTTCGACCGCATCGATGCGCGGTTCGAGTTCCCTTGCCTCGCGGCGCACCTCACCGGAGACGAAGCGCCGGAACCCGCGCAGGAAGCGCAGCGAGGCGATACACAGGCTCAGCGACATCGAATACGAGTCCACGACCTCGATGTCGAGCTGTGCCTCGGTGGGCCGGGCATCGTCCTCGGCCCGCAGATAGCCGCGCGCGCCGAACTGTGGTTCGCCCTGCTCGGAGGTGTAGCGGGCCAGATACTCCTCGATCAATCCGACCAGCGCCCCGCCGATGCGGGTGCGTTCCCCGAAGGCGGTCAGCGCCTGTTCCACGTCGGTGGCCATGTCGTCGGGGCGGTCCAGTGCGAACGCCTCGATTTCGGTGGCTGGATACAGCAGGCACAGCAGCTGTTCGGCGTCGCTGATGGAATTGGCGCCGTCGCGGCCGCCCCAATTCCACCGGCCGCCGCGATAGCAGCTGTCCATCATGGCCCGCCACAGATCCAGCAGTTGTTGTCGTGGCCGAATCCTCATCGGTTCTTTCCTTGCCCCCTGCATTCGGCGCTCGCCGAATGTGGCACCTAAAGTGTGCCCCTTGTACGGCGCCTCTGCCAGCAAGTTTGCCATCCCCACAAGGTCGTTCGGGCCGCGAAGGCCACTGTGGCCGGAATGTGATTTCTTCGTGGCCCGATCTCGAGGTTTGTTGGCCAGAAATGGACTCTCAGCACACCGGAACTTCGCCGACGCGTAGCCGGGAATGTGCTCGAACGGTAATCGAACCTTACGGTTTGGACTCCGAATGCAATTTCATCATGTAATTGCATCGCGGCCACCTTTCGACCGTTTCTACCGAATGGTGAATTACCACCAGCGCAGGATCGGCCGCAGGCGACGCTCCAATTCCGGCGCCAGCGTGCGCGAGTAGGTCGCGGTGAGGTGGTGTTCGTCGTGGTAGACCAGCACATTGCCGATCACCACCGGACAGACGTCGCGATCGCAGAAGGCGTCGGTGACATCGATCGGGAAGACGTTGGGGAAGGCCACCGCGCGCGTGGCGGCCGGATCGACCGGCGCGAGCGCGTCGGCGCGGCGCATACCGCAGCCCGCCGCGGTGCCGCCGTCTGCCAGGCAGTCGATGGCGCGGTAGCGAATGCCGTTGCGCCGCAACCACGGAGTATCGCGCATCGCCACCACATTGAGTCCGCGCTGCGACAGCGCCGACCAGACATCGAGATAGTCGTCGGGCGTCTCGTCGCCGCCCTGATCGGCCGGCCGGGTGCCGGTGGTGAACACCCAGTCCGGCCGTTCGTGACCGAGCAGTTCGATCACCTCGCGCGACCAGTCGCGGCAGTCCGGATTGGCCTCGCCCTTGTATCCGGCGTCGTCGGACAGGGTGAGCGGGCAGCCCATCTTCAGATGGACCAGCAGCTTGAAATGATGCCGCTCGGCGAGGATCTGCAGGGCCGGCATCCAGTGTTCGGCATGGGAATTGCCGACCACGGCCAGGGTGCGGGTCGCGGAGGTGTCGCCGTAGGCGCAGGTGACGACCGCGCGGGTGTCCCAATCGGCGATACAGCCGTCGCGGGTCGGCGGCGGCAGTTCGGCCTGGGCGTCGTAGACCGTCGGCCGCATCGGTGCGGGCGGGGTGGGCAGACCGTCGGTGAACGCCTGGGCGCCCGGATACTCCAGCAGATCCAGATCCGCCTCGGCGCGTGGGGGATTGGCGTGCAGCACCGCCTGCCAGCCGACGACCGAGGCGATGATCGCGATGCCGGTGGTGGTGACGAAGGCGCCAAGCGCGCGGCGGTACCGGATCGCGGAACGCCGGATGACCGTCTCGCGCAGCGGCTGCTCGACCAGCCGGTGGGTGAGCAGCGCCAGTGCCAGTGAGATCGCGAAAACCGCTGTCCCGACCACGATTCCGGCTCGGGGCAGGCGGAGCTCGTTGAGGGCGAGGATGAGAATCGGCCAGTGCCACAGATACAGGGCGTAGGCGAGTTCGCCGAGCAGGACCGGGCCCGCGGCGGCCAGCAGTCGATTGGGGACGGGCAGCTGTTCGGGCTCGGCGTTCGCACCGGCCACGATCAGCGCGACGGTCGCGGCGACGGGCAGCAGCGCCGCCGGTCCCGGGAATTGATGCACCCCGTCGACGATCCAGCCGCACAGCAGGACCGCGGTCAGTCCGGCCGCGGCCAGGATCGCTCGCAGCGCGCGCGACGGGGTCAGATACGGCGCGATCAGCGCCAGGCCCGCGCCGGTGAGCAGTTCCCACGCGCGCGCGGCGCTGTCGTAGTAGTTCCAGCCCTGCTGGGTCGAAACGCCATGGGCGGCATAGCCGAACGAGGTCGCCGCGGCGGCCACGATCACCGCGGCCAGTAGCGGCCGGACCGCGCTGGGCTGGCGCAGCCATCGGCACAGCGCGGCCGTCGCCGCGATCAGCAGCAGCGCCGCGAGGTAGTACTGTCCCTGCACCGACATCGACCACAGATGCTGCAGCGGGCTCACCGACGGATCGGCCGCCAGATAATCGCTCCAGGACAGGGCCAGCTGCCAGTTCTGGTAGTACAGCAGCGAAGCCAGCGTCTGGCGCGCGATATCGGCCCACTGCGTGACCGGCCGCAGCAGCAGCGTGGCGACCGCGACCGCCGCCAGCACCACGACCAGCGCGGGCAGCAGTCGGCGCGCGAGCCGCCGTAGCGTGGCCCACACCGCGACCGTCTCGGTGCGGCGCAGCAGCGATCCGGTGAAGAAGAAGCCCGACAGCACCAGAAAGACGTCCACGCCCCCCGAGACCCGCCCGACCCAGAGGTGGAACACCACGACCAGAGCGATGGCGAGGCCGCGCAACCCGTCCAGATCGCGACGGTAGCCGCCGGTCCGCGCGCCGGCGGCCGCGATCGTCGCCGTAAAGGTGGTCATCGTGCCGCGATCACCCGTGGGCGGCGGCAGGTGTGGTCGACCGAAACGGAAACGATGAGTTGCTGCGGCACGACATCTCTCTATCACGCACCCGGCGATTCCGGCCCATCGACGCCCCGTCGCTCCGGCATATCCGGCCCCTTCTCCGACCTCGGCAGCCGCCCTATCCTTCCCAGCGGCTGCCCCCTATCCTTCCCAGCAGCTGCCCCTGGTCTTTTCCGGCGGCTGCCCCTGGCCTTTTCCCGGCAGCTGTCCCTGGCCTTTTCCCGGCAGCTGTCCCTAACCTCTCCCGGCGTGTTCTTCGCCGGGACCTGTGACGATGGCCAATCCGGGCACCGCCACGTCGGTGAAATTCACCGAATGTCTGCGGGTAAACCTCCCCCCGGCTTAAAGTTGTTGACCGACAACGTTGTTGGTCGATCGTGGGATCCGGGCGCCTCAGGCGCGGTCGAACTCGCGATTGCGCACCCCGTCGTGGAAGGCGTCGAGTTCGGCCTGATCGAAGATCAGCTCGACCTCCGGCACGGGTTGCGCTGTGACAGCTCGAAACACATACATACCGTCGGCGCGATGGGCGACCGTCAGCGAGGAGGCATCGGTCCGGCCCTCCCGCACGCCGACCTGATAGGCGTCGAACTGCTCGTCGGTGAACAGTAGGAGTTCATCGGCGGGCAGAACGCTGGCAGGGGTGATGCGATCGGAGGCGCGCTTGTCGTCCCACACCGCGGTCCAACCATCCTTCCGTGCGATTCGCACACAGTTCTGGTTGGGCGAGCTGGCATGTGCCTTGCGGAATTCGGCCGCGGTGAAGGTCGGTAGCAGCGTCATTGATGTTGCCTTTCTACGGAGTAAAGCCCAGGCGCGCGGGGATGGACGCCCACGCGCCTGCGTGTCGCCTATGGCTTGTAGCCGACGGCGGCGAAATTACACGGCCGTGCCGGATCCTGGGAATCCACCGATTCGGTGGGCCGCCAGTCCGGTGCGTGCACCAGGCCGGGCTCGACCAGCTCGAAACCGTCGAAGAAGGCGGCGAATTCGTCGCGAGTGCGGTTGACCACCGGATCGGAGGTCTGTTTGTACAGCTCGGTGAGCGCCAGTATCCGCTCCTTGACCTCCGGCGAGGCCTCCCACAGCGAGGCGTGACTCATGGCGACATAGCTGCCGGCGGGTAGCCGGTCGCGCAATTGAGCCATGAGCTCATACGGGCGATCGCTGTCGGGCACGAACGGCCAGACGCTGATGATGAGCAGGCCGACGGGCCGGTCGAAGTCGAGTAACCGGCGGGTATCGGCATGTCCGAGGATGAGATCCGGGCAGCGCAGATCGGCCTCGATGATCGCCGTCGAGTCCAGGGCGTCCTGCCGGTCGAGCAGTTCGTGCGCGCGGGTGACGGCCTCGAGATCGTTGTCGACGTAGACCACCCGGGTATCCGGCGCCGCCAGCCGGGCCACCTCGTGGGTGTTGCCGACGGTGGGTAATCCGGAGCCGATGTCGAGGAACTGCCGGATGCCCTGCGCGACCATGAATTTCGTCGCCCGCTGCAAAAAGCCGCGGTTGTGATGGGCCCACACGTCGGCGTACGGGAAGATCTGGAAGATCTGCTCCCCGAACACCTTGTCGACGTCGAATACGGCCTCGCCGGACAGGTAGTAGTGATACATGCGCGCCGCCGACGGGCGGCCGGCATCGATCTCGCGCGACTGAAAGCCGTTGTCGCTCATTCCCCTTGCCCCTTCTACATGCGATGAACGGGTGAACTCACCCCGCGGTGAACGTCTTGCGGCGCACCGAGCGCGCGACGTGTTCGACGAAGGCCCGCGAATCCTCGGCGCTCAGCGCCGCGGCCGACAATCGCGACCACACCGTCTCGCGCGCGGTGACGGCCGGCTTGTCGTCGATGTAGCGAATATCGCCCTGGCTCTCCACGATGGCCATGTCCAGATCGCCGGCCGCGCCGGGGGAGGGCACGCGCACCAGCGTGAACCGATCCTCCATTCCCGCGCCGTGCGTGGTGACCGTGAACGGCAGGACCTGGATCATGATGTTGCCGCGCCGAGACAGCGTGAGCAGATGCTGCAGCTGTTCGAGCATGACAGCGCGGCCGCCGTATTCGCGGCGCAGGCAGGATTCGGACAGGATCGCGCGGAACTGTGGCGCGGTCGACTTGGTCAGGATCTCCTGGCGGGCCAGCCGCGCCCGCACCGAATCCTCCACGGCCTGTTCGGCATCCGGATCGTCGGGATGTTCGGGTTCGTGCAGGGCGCGGATATAGGACTCGCACTGCAGCAGGCCGGGCATGATCTCGGCCTCGGTGATCCGCAGCAGGCTGGCGTAATCCTCGAGATCGACCAGCAGGCGCAGATCCTCGAGATAGGCCCGGCGGTATCCGGTGTTCCAGAAACCGCGCTTGTGATTGTCGCGGCGCAACTCCTCGAGGGTCTCGAGGTAACCGGGATCGGTGAAGCCCAGCTGGATGGCCAGTCGCTCGAGGTCGCCGACGGTGATCGAGCTGGCGCCGGTGATGAGCATCGCGATGCGGCTCTGGCTGGTGTCAATTATCTTGGCAGCTTCGCTCTGACTGACGCCGGCGGCGGTGATCATATGCTCGATCTCGCGGCCTAACAAAAGTTTTCGCGCCGTGCGCAGTCGCGTACCCATGGTGAGCGGCGGACCGCCCTCCGGCCGGTGCCGCCTGAACCCCCTTCTGCCCCAACCTCTTTCGCTCGCGTGATAATCACGCTAGCATTTATCACGTCCAGAATATCACAATTTCAGATGTTCAGCGGGTCGGTGGGGAGCCTTCGCGACGTCTGGTGGGAGGGGAGTCGAGATGACGACTGCCATGCGAATGTGTTCCGCGCCTTGCCATTTGGGTGATGTGCAACATTGTGACGGTCCCGACGGTCCACTGACCGAGGCGGTCGCGCGCCGGATACTCGTTGCGGAGCACGCCTTCTCGTGCACGCGCTGGGTCGCCGCGGCCGCGTACCTGTCGGCGGGCCTGGACGACGATTGACGATGGCGCCGGAGGAAGTCGTGACCGGATTCCAGTCCTCGATCTGGCCGATCGGCTGGCCACACGAGGCGCCGGAGCACCCGCTGTCGGTGAGTGAGGCCCATCTGACCATGCAGCGCCACCGCGGCTGTCTGCGCGAGGAGTGTCCGCGCAAACAATCCGCGTATCAGGCGCTGGTGGAGGCCGGGCGGATCAGACCCGACTCCAGCCGAGCCCGCTGATCAGCCGCGATAGGTCCGCGCGACGAGTGCGGACCGCAGGTACCACAGTCCGCTGGCCTGGGTCGGATCGAAGCCGGTGAGCTGGCCGATGCGCTTGAGCCGGTAGTCCACGGTATTGGTGTGCACATGCAGCAGCCGGGCCGTGCGCTGCCGGTTGAGATTGTGGGCGATATGGGTCTGCAGCGTCTCGAGCAGTTCCGGATGCGCGTCGAGCGGATCGAGCAGTGAACCCAGGTATTCACGGCCGGGGCCGGGCCGGGTCAGCTGATACTCGAGGGCCAGATCGTCGAAGCGGTAGAGCCCGGGCTCGGACTGCAGCCGGCTCACCATGTCGAGCAGTTCGTGGGCCTGATCGGCGGCGGTCGGAATGGCCTCGGCCGCGGCGGTGAGCACCGTGGCGGTGATCGGCACGCGGGCCGCGCGCGAGAGCCGCGCGATCAACTCGTCGAGATCCTCCTCGGCGAAGCGGTCGGCCGGAATCAGCAGTGTGCCGCCGTCGACACTGAGCAGCGACAGCGCCGATTCGCCGCAGTGCGTGGCCAATTCGGCCTGCACCCGGCGAAGTTTGCGCCGCGCCACCACCTTCGTGTCGAGCATCGGATTGGCCTCCTCCGGATGCGACGCGACGGCCAGCGCGAGTACGCGGTACTGCTCGGCCACCTCGATTCCGCATTCGCGGGCCATGGTGGAGGTCGGATGCCCGCCCAGCAGTGCCGAGGTGAGCGTGTGCACGGCCGTGTGATGTTCGCTGACCACCGCGCGCAGCTCGCGCACATAGGCCATCGACACCGCCGAGGTCATGGTGTCGAGCATCTCCACCACGAGTTTGGCGCCGCCGAGCAGATTCTCGTAGTCGGCGAGGCTGAGGCTGAGCATGGTGTCGTGCGCGCTCGAACCGGCCGCGCGGTGCCGATCCGCGGCGTGGCTGACCACCAGATCGAAGCCGATCTTGAAGCCCTCGTGGATGGCGTGGTGAATGGTGTCGATCGGTACGCCCTCGCGCGCCCAGCCGGCCGCGGCCTCGGACAGTCGTTGGGTCTTCTCCGGGATGTCCTTACCGTCGAGCATGCTGACGGCCAGCTCGAGGCAGATCCGGGTGATCGTGGTGACGTCACCGTGGATGGCCTCCCCGGGTAACGTGCCGCAGGGCGCGACATTCTCCACGAAATGGCCGACCATCTGCCGCGACAGTGCCCAGACATCCTGCAGTGCGGTCGACATGGGGCGTCCCGAAACCGTCAGGCCGGGTCGGTCCGGAGTGGCAACGGACATGTCCACACCTTCCTTCGGATTTCGTGTCAACGTAACCGTCTCGAGACGGGCGGGTGTCGGTTTCGGTCATCGATCGTGACAGTTCGGTAGCCGCCGGACGGACGGTTTGGTGAGCTTTCACAACGAACCCTCGCAAACCGACCGGCCGCCCATCCGCGGGCCGCGCCGTGCCGAATCACAGTTCAGAACGGCCAGATCCGTACTCGCGGAAAAGATCCCAAAAGGAAGGATTAGTGATGATCCCGCATTTCATCGAGGACCTGATGTGCGCAGTCTCGGATTTCCTCGGTAGGTTGCTCGTTCCCTGACGGGTGCGGCGGCCGGATTCGGCGATGACGCGTACCGGATCCGGCCGTCAGACCGGGCGCAGCGGCGGACGGCCGGTGGGGAATTCGTCGTCCTCGTCCTCGTTCTCGTCGTCGTAATCGAGCAGGGATTCGGCCTCGCGATCGAATTCGGCGTCGTCGACCCGGAACTCCTCTGCGGCGCTACGGATTTCGGCCATCTCGAAATCGGTGTAGCGGCCGAGCACCTGGACGGTGCGCTCATCGATGCCCCGATTGAGCGCCTCGGCGGCGGCGATCAGCTTCTGATCGACGATGTCCTTGTAGGTCGGATCGTCGGTGGTCAGCTGCTGTAACATCGTCTGCCAGCGCGACAGCCGGCCCAGATAGGCCAGGCCCGAGTTCTCCTCCAGTGATTCGCGAGCCACAACCGACTCCTTCTCCAGACAACCTTCTCGACCACGGTACCCCCGCAGCACGGTCGGCCGGATGGATAACGAGCCTTTCTCAGCTGCGAGGATGCCGTTTCGGGCTATTTGACGTAGTTGTTCATCCAGTCGATCACCGCGGCCTGGTAATCGCGGGTGTTGCGGGCGAGATTGAGCGCGTGACCGCTACCGGGCAGCACATAGGCCTGCAACTTCGCGGCAGGGGAGAAGAACTTCGCCTCCTCGGCGCGCAGCGTCTCGGAATCGGCACAGACCGAATAGTTCGGACCGCAGGCGAGCCGATCCTTGCCGCCGTTGGTGATGAGCACCGGCGCGGTGATGAAACTCGACATGCCCGGCAGGGTGGAGGTGAGACCGTCGGGATACTCCGACAGCGAGAACATCTCCTTGTTCCGCTCGTCGAGCGCGAGCACCTGCGGATCCACGTCCTCGGGATCGAAGAAGTCGTGCAGCCGAGTGCCGGGCCGACTGACCAGATAGCCGGAATCCGCTGTGCGCCCACCGACTACGGGATCGTTGACCGCCTGATAGTAGGTCGAGATCACGCCGATCGTCTCTGGGATGTTCAGCGCGTGCGAGTAGCCGGTGAGGATCACCCCGTCGACATCGTGATTGGCCGAGGACTCGATGACCGAGGTGCCCGAGGTGAGCGAATGGCCGACGATGACGACCTTCGAGAACGCCGGCGCGCCCGCCAATCCGCCACGCAGCGACTGGACGATCTGATGCAGGGCGTTGGCGGTGGCGGTCGCCGTGAGCGACAGGGCCGGGGGATGGGTGCTGTCGCCGTTGCCGAGCCGATCGACGATCAGGGTGGCGAAGCCCGCGGCATTCATGGCCCGGCGGAAATTGTAGGTCTCCGGCTGATATTGGAAGTCCCAATAGGTGCCGTTGTAGTTGGAGCCCGACATCAGCACCATCACGGTGTCGGACGGTCCGCTCGAGGGCTGGCACAGGGTGGAGGCGAGCTGACCCTGCGGCACGGGGTAGAAGAAGGAATGACAATCGCCGCCTGTTTGCGTTGACGTGTCATCTGCCCGGGCGACCCCCGGAGCGAAACAGAGCAATGCTGCCGCCGCGGCTGCGGCGAAGTTCTTGACCGAGGTTCGCACGCGATGCGCTCCCATGGGTGAGATCCGAAAAACGCCTGTCCGACATCCGTATTCAGGTATCAGTCACGCAGGCTATAGCTCCGGGTGGCGGACACGCAAGGCTTGGGCAAACACGCCGTAGCGGATTGTTTCTTTTTCGTACCCGTTGACACGCTTGGCGACTGGGTAGAGTGTGCCTCCGGGCCACTATGGTGTGATCACCCGACATGAGAGGAAAGTCCACGACGATGCGCGACACCGCCAGGCGGGCTGTACATTTCGTGGGCAGTTTCCCGGCTACCGATACCGAGGACGCCATGCGCGCCATGCTGTCCGGTGCGGGCGCTCGGTTGTGCACCCTGGCGACCGGCGAGGTGCGGCGGTACGAGACCTATCTTCAGGTCATCATCGCCGATCTGGTGGCGCAGGGCATCCTCGAGGTCCGTTCGCAGGGCAGCTGGGAAACCAGTAGCGAACGCACCCTGTACCGGGTCGCCCCCGGCGCCGAATTGACCGGCGATGCAATGAATCTCGGATATCTCGACGAGGCGCGCGAGGCGCTGCCGATCTATCGACGGCTGCGCGCGGAGCAGGATCGGCCGGATCTGTTGCTGCAGATCGGCATGCCGACGGATTTCACGCTGGCGTTCATCGCCCTCGGCGCGCGCGGTGTGCGCAGGTATCGGCGAGCGTTCGCCGATGCGATGACACGCGATATCGCCGCCATCCGGGAGTTGGCGGGCGACGATGTCGTCTTTCAATTGGAGGCCACCGCCGAAATGGTGGCGCTGTCGAAGGTTCCATCGCTGCAGCGGGCGGTCGAGTTCGCATTCGGGCTGGGAAGGGGAATGGCCGCGGTGGCCGCCGCGTCACCGCTGGGCACGCGTTTCGGCGTGCATCTGTGTGTGGGCAGTATGAACAACAAGGCGCGCGCGATTCTCCCGAATGCCAAGCCGCTGGTCACGCTGGCGAATTCTGTTGTGCGGCACTGGCCCGCGGATCGGCCGCTGGAATTCGTACACGGACCGCTGGCCGCAGGGGATATTCCGCCGTCGCCGGATCCGCATTTCTATACTCCGCTACGCGATTTGGCGCTCGGTCCGGACACCGCGTTCTACGCGGGCATCGTCCACGAGGATCCGACCGAGGAGGAGCAGATTCATCTGCTACATCTGGCCGAGCAGGGGCTCGGGCGGCGTGCCGACGGAGTGGCCAGTGCGTGCGGACTGGGCCGCAGACCGCGTCCGATCGCCGATGAGCTGGTGGCACGGGCCGCGCGACTGGCCGACGCGCCGTAGGACCGCCCAAATCGCCTGATACGGACAGCGGTTCGGCTACGGCTTACGGACCACGCCGGACAGGATTCGCAGCAGCGTCGGCGGCAGATCCCCGCCGAGCCATTCCTGAATGGTCACCACGCCCGGCGGCAGAATGTCGAATCCGTCCAGGAGCGTGACCATCTCGGCCGCGGAGCGGAAATAGAACTGGGCCGTGGTGCCGACGGTATCGCGGCGCGCCTGGTCCATGAAGCCGGCATCGCTGTCGGCGGAGCCCTGGGTGAAGGCCAGAAAGCTGCCCGGCGCCATGGCTTCCCGGAATCGGGTGAGTATCTCGTCCGGACCCTCGTCGTCCATGATGAAATGCAATACGCCGACGAGCAGAATCGCGACCGGTTGGTCGAAGTCGACGACCTTCTCGGCGCGCAACCGCTCGACGAGATCAGGCTGACGCACGTCGGCCAGCACCGGGCGCACACCCGGTATTCCCGACAGCATGGCATTGGCGTGCGCGTAGACCACCGGGTCGTAATCGACCGAGAGCACCCGGGCGCTCGAATCGACCTTCTGCGCCACCTCGTGCACGGCCGGGGAGGTCGGAATGCCCGCGCCCAGATCGATGAATTGCCGTACGCCCGCGTCGAGAGCCATCTCGACGCCGCGAATCAGGAATTGGCGACTGAACCAGGCGAGGGTGCGATTGTCCGGCGCGGTGGCGAGCATTCGCTGCGCGACCATGCGGTCCGCCTCGTAGTTGTCCTTACCGCCCAGTAAATAGTCGTACACCCGAGCTGCGTTCGGTTTGGACGGATCGACGCCCTCCGGCGCACGCCTGACCTCCGACACCGCACCTCCCTCGCCATCATCGACAATCGTACAAGCCGCAGCGGTCCCGGAACGGAAAACTCGTGATCGCGTTACCGCATTCGTAAACGATTGCGGGACTTGGTGTCACAGTCAAGTCGAACCGGGAAACGCGGCCGCCGTGACATCGATGCCGTGCAACACCCAGCGGTTCGGCCCGGCGGCCTTGGCGCGGTAGAGCCCGGCGTCGGCGGCATCGAGCAACCGCTCGGCATCGGCATTGGCAACGGGGGTGACCACCGCGCCGATGCACGCGGTGACGCGCAGCAGATGATCGTCGACGGCAATGGGTTCCGACAGCGCGCCGAGCATCGTCTCGACGATTCCCGCCACCCGCACCGAATCGCAGGGCGGGGCGAACAGCACCACGAATTCGTCACCGCCGACCCGGGCCAGCATGGCGCCCAGGGAATGTGCGGCCAGGCGATTGGACACGGCGGTGAGCAGTCGATCCCCGACGCCGTGGCCATAGGTGTCGTTGATCGTCTTGAAACCGTCCAGATCCACGAAACCCAGACCGACCCGATCGCCCGGTTCGGCCTCGGCGATGATGCGGGCCAGGGTGTCGACCAGATGGCGTCGATTGGGCAGGCCCGTCAGTGGATCGTGGCGGGCCTGGCGGTGCAATTCGGCCTGCAGGGCCCGGCGCTGGGTGGTGTCCTCGCCGACAACGAGCAGATAGGCGGCGCGCCCGCCCGTCTCGGGGACCAGGGTGATGGCCCACGCCGCCCAGCCGCCGCTGCCGTCGGGTCGTCGATAGCGCACCTCGAGTCGGACGGTGCCCGAACCCGCGGACAATAATTCGCCGAAGACCCGCGATTGCATCTGATGGCGGTCGTCGGGGTGAACCAGTTCGGAGACCGGTCGTCCGCGCAGTCGTTGAACGGGCACCCCGAGCATCGCGGCCAGGGTGGGGTTGACATCGACCACCCGGCCCCGGGTGTCACCGATACCGATGGCGACGGCGGCATTGTCGAACATCACCCGGAACCGGATCTCCGCCGCGTGCCGGGCGTCGGCCATCGCGGTGTGCAGCATCTCCTGATCGCGGGCGCGGGCGGTCAGCAGCGTCTCGGTGTATCCGCGCGCCAGTTCGCCGAAGACCGCGACCATGCGATCGCCGTGCGGCGCAACGAGTTCGGTGAGTGGAGTGAGCGCGTGTGCGGAGCGGGTGAGGACCTGCGGATCGGTCAGATTCGCCTTGACCAGCTCGGCGCCCACATCGGCGGCATCGGCCGGATCGAACGGTTCGGTCGTCGCCGCGGCGACCAATCGCTCGACCAACTGATTGAGCAACCGGTCGAGCTCGCGCAGCGACATCGGAACGAAGCCGGTCTCGGCGACCGAGATTCGCCATTGTCGAGCCAGTGCCGCGATATCGCTCTTGCGTGTCATGCAATCCCACCCCCGCCCAGATTCGACCACCATTGCGCGAATTGCGGGATCGGCGTTCCGCCGAACCAGAGCACCAGGCTACCGCGCCGGGCGATTTGTTTCGCGGCGGCATGCTTCCGGATGGTGCGATCGTCACCGATTCGAGGCCTGCAGCAAGACGTTCACCGCCCGGGTCACCGCGGCCGAGGCGGCGGGGGCCGACAGTCCGCGCCGCTCGATCAGATGATGGCGATACGGCCAGCTCAGCGTGGTGTCGAGGAGGTCGAGCAACTGTTCGTCGCGGCCGTCGGGGCCCGTCAGCTCCGGGGCGAACAGCCGCCCGATCCGGTCGCGGACGCGAGCGTCGGTCAGCCGCATCCGTTCGTCGACGGCCGAATTCGACTGTGATTCCAGCAGTCCCAGCAGACGCGGGCGGCACTGCAGGGCGTAGACGGCCTCGCTCTGGCCGACCGCGGCCGCGACGCGCTCGGCGAGCGACCGCCGCGGGTTCGCCTGGGCAAGTACCGATTCCACGTGATCGGACTGCTGTTCGGTGGCCGCGCGCAGCAGCTCCTCACGGGTGGGGAAGTGGACGAAGACGCTGCGCTCGGAGACCCCGGCCGCGGCGGCCAGGGATTTGGTGGTGGGCGCGAAGTCGCCGTCGTGTAGCGCCGCCAGCAGGGCCGCCACGATCGCGCGCCGGGTCTGCTCCGGATTGCGCCGGCGGCGCGGAGTCTCGGTCACGGTGTCGGCATGAGCGACACGCAGGACGATGCGGCCGCGCCGCGGCGCGTGACCTGTGTATGGCCGAGAACGCCACCCACACCATGCACAATCCGCTCACCCGCGCGGCGCGCTGGTCCGCGATCCGCATGTGTGGGCGACCTATCTCACCGATGCCGTCAATCGCTATGCGCGCCGGGCGGATCTGGTGTTCTCCTCGCATCACTGGCCGGTGTGGGGGACCGACCGAATCGTGGAATACCTGCCCCTGCAACGGGATCTGTACGCGTATCTGCACGATCAGACACTGCGCCTGCTGAATCGGGGATATGTCGGCGCCGAGATCGCCGAGGAGTTGAGGCTGCCGCCCGCGCTCACCGAAAAGTGGTTCACGCACGGCTATTACGGTTCGGTCAGCCATAACGTGAAAGCGATCTATCAACGCTACATGGGCTGGTTCGACGGGAATCCGGCACATCTGTGGGAGCATCCGCCGGTGGCGTCGGCGCAGCGGCACGCGACGGCGATGGGCGGCGTCGACGAGGTGGTGCGCAAGACGCAGACGGCCTATGACGCAGGTGATTTCCGCTGGGCGGCACGACTGCTGAACTACGCGATATTCGCCGAGCCCGGCCATACCGCGGCGAAGCGGTTGCAGGCGAGCGTATTCGAACAACTCGGCTACGGCAGCGAGAATGCCACCTGGCGCAACTTCTATCTGTCCAGCGCCCGCGAACTGCGCGACGGGCCGTTCGGCACGCCGACCGGATCGGAGTCGGGTTCGCTGCTGGGCGCGTTGACCGTGACACAGGCCTTCGACGCGATATCACTGCGCATCGACGGCCCCAAGGCATGGGACGTCCGCATGATCACCGATTGGCGATTCATCGATGAGGGTGATCGAGTGCATCGCGTGGAATTGCGCAACGGGGTTCTGATCCACTACGACCGCGCGGCCGATGACGGCCTGCCCGCCCCGGACGCCACGATCACCCTGACTTGCCCGGTCCTGCTCGGCACGGTGCTGGCCGGGCGCGATGTGCCCGGGGCCGTGGCCCGCGGTGAGTTGCGGGTCGTGGGCAATGCCGCGGTGCTGGCGGCATTGCCCTCACTGCTGGACAAACCCGATCCGAACTTCGCGATCGTCACGCCGTGAGGGCGGCGCCGCGAAATCGTATTACTTGTTGGCTTTGTGATACGCCGAGACGACCTCGGAGGAAATTCGGCCGCGCGCCGACACGTTGAAGCCGTGTTTCTTGGCCCATTCTCGGATGGCTACGGTCTGCTCGCGGTCGGCCGCGGTCTTGGGCCGGGTGGTCGTGCCGGCCTTGAGCCGGCCCACCTTGCGGGCCTTATCCGTCCAGGGCTCGAGGGCGCCCCGGAGCTTACCGGCATTCAGCGTGGACAGATCGATTTCATAGGCAACGCCATCGATCGAGAACTGTACGGTCTCGTCCGCTTTGGACTTCCCGTCGTAATCGTCGACAAGCGTGACGGTGACCTTCTTGGCCATGAGCTAGCCCCTTCGCAAGGACATGGATCAACTGGGATTCTCCATACCGTACCGCAACGTTCGCGCATACAGCGAATCCGACGCAATTTCGGCGTTTCCGGTGCGGAATGTCGAAAGGTGAAAACAATCGGCGTCCGCAACAATTCCGATATGTGATTGCTCGCCGTGCGCGGGGGCGGCCGTGGACGTCCTCGGGTGGAATCGGACCGATCGGACGCCAGACCTGTGTTTGCCGTCACAAACCCTTCCGATCCGACCGGTAAGTCGCGACCATCGAACCAATGGTTTGCTGATTATTCGCTGGTCGGGGGATCGGAGAATTGATCATGACAATCGAGCGACCCCCGCTACGCGTCGCCCCGCCGCCGGAATTGGGGGCGGCGGCCGGTCCACTGGGCACTCCGGCCGCCGCGTTGGGTCTACTGCTGTTGGTCGCGGCGATGATCGCGCTGCCGCAGCTTCCGGTATGGGCCCGTGAATACGACGGCGTGCTGGTCTATCTGGCTTTCGTATTGCATACCGTCCTCGCGGGTGCGCTGTTCTGGTGGGGAATAGACACCGCCGCCGCGCATCGCGCTCGGCTCAGTCGCGCGCGGCGAGCAGCGCCAGAATCTCCTCGGTAGTGGCGGTTTCGCCGAGTAGCGGAAAGATCTTGGTAATGCTGTGCCGATGGGAATCGGCGTCGCGGTCGGCCATCGCGTCGGTCGCCAACGTCACGTGATAGCCGTGTTCGTGCGCGGCGCGGGCGGTGGATTCGACGCCGATGCTGGTCGCGATGCCGCCGAGCACGATGGCGGTCACGCCGCGCCGGCGCAATCGCACATCCAGGTCGGTGCCGTGGAACGCACCCCACTGGCGTTTGGTCACCACGATGTCGGTGGGCGCGATCTCGAGTTCGGCGACCAATTCGTCCCAGCCCTGTGGCCGAGTCGCCGTCCCGGTCCCGACCTCGGTGCGGCCGGGCGGCGCGTCCGTGCCGTCTGCGGCGAACGACACCCGCACCGGTGCCACCGGCAGTCCGCCGCGCGGAAGGCGCGGGCCAGTTCGGCACCGCGCGACACCACCTCGGCGGCGGTATGCGGCACGGTCCGCATGGCGGTGACGCCGCGCTGTAGATCGATCAGGACCAGGGCGGTACGGGGGTCGAGGGTGGTGGCGGGCATGACTACCTCTCTACGGTTCGAGCAGCCGGTGCAGCAGCGGAATCGCCGCGATCAGCGAATCCTGCTCGGCCGGGGTCAATTTCGTGACCATCGCGCGGGTCAGCCAATCCTCCTTGGCCGTGCGCGCGGCGTGCAGCAGCCGTCGGCAAACTTGCAAGTTTGCCTGTCTTGTTTGCGTGGAGCAGCAGGTCAACCCGTGATCGACTGGAAGATCTTCACCCCGACCAGAATTACCGCGATGGCCAGATAACCCCGCAGCGCGATCATTCCGGCCATCCGCAGCGGCGAGAAGGCCGGACGGGCCAGCGTGTCCAGCGCGGGAGTGCGCCAGCAGTCGCGGTCCTGCTCGCGGATCGTGCGCCGTTCGGCCCGCGACAGCGGCGTCGATTCCAGCTCCTCGACCTGATCGGGATCCAGGCCGCCCAACTCGGCCGCGGTGCGCTCGGTCGCGCGACGTTCGGCCCGGTTCCTGGTCAGCGTGAGCGCCACGCCGCCGAGCAGCCCGACCAGCGCGCCGACGAGGAAGAACAGTCGCAAACTGGCCGTGGACAATTCGGGGAAGAACGTCGCCGCGGTGAGTGCCAGCGACAGCAGCACCAGTGACCACACGATCACGCCCGCCACGATGTTCTGCCGCGTCGTATTCACCCACGGCCCGAGCACTGCCCTGTCGTTGCACAGCAGCACCAGGAATACCGTCGCCGACGGCAGCAGCACTCCGGCCAGCGCCTGTACGCCCTGGGTGAGCAGACCCAGCACATGATCGGGGCTGAACGACACCGCGGCCGCGGCGGCCAGCAACAGCGCGTAACCGATATAGAACACCGGCGCCTCGCCGATCTTCCAGTGCAGCGAGTGCCGCTTGCCCAGGGTGTCGCCGAGGGCATAGGTGGTGGCCAGGCCCACCGCGTTCGCGCCGATCAGCGACGCGTCCAGCAGCAGGATCGCGAACAGCGCGCCGACGGTCGGGCCGAGGTGCTCGTGCAGGGCATGGGCTACCGCGCCCGCATCGGTGAAATTCCCCGCCGCGGCGGTACCCGCCAGTCCGAACGCCGCGGCTGCCATGATCGCCACCGCGCCGAGCATCACCACGACGATGCCCAGCCACAGATCGATGCGCTCGTAGCGGATCCAGCGCGGGGTGATCCGCTTGTCGACGATATTGGACTGCTGGAAGAACAGCTGCCAGGGCGCGACGGTGGTGCCGACGACCGCGACGATCAGGAGCAGCAGGGTGGAATTCAGCCCGCCCGGGAACGACGGAATCAGACCCCGCGCCGACTCGGAGACGCTGGGATGTACCAGATAGGCCAGCGGGAACATCACGATATTGATGGCGATGAGCGCGAACAGGAATCGTTCCCAGCGGCGGAACGATCCACCCGCGACGACCGCGAACAGCAGTACCGCCGCCAGCGGCACCGAAATCGACTTGGGCAGTCCGAAATAGCCGAGCGCCATGGCCACGCCGATGAATTCGGTGACGATGGTCAACGCGTTGACCAGGAACAAATCCCCGACGCTGAACGCGCCCCAGAATTTGCCGAACCGGGCGAAGATCAGCCGCGCGTGACCGACGCCCGCGACGGCTCCCAGCCGCACGACCATTTCCTGATTGACGTAGAGCACCGGAATCAGCAGTAGCAACGTCCAGAGCAGGGCCATGCCGTAGTTCTGACCGGCCTGCGCGTAGGTGGCGACGCCGCCCGCGTCATTGTCGCCGACCATGACGATCAGGCCGGGCCCGATCACGGCCAGCAGCATTCGGAATCGCTGCCAACGGCTGCGGCCGGTCAGGGTGTCGTCGCGGCCGATCGTGCCCAGCGCGCCGACGATATCGCCGATATGGGCGCTGTCCATGACCGCGCCGGTCGGCGCCTCGGTGGTGACGGTGGAGGTGTTGCGGCGCGCGGCGCCGCCGGAGAAGAAGGCCATGGCCGTTCTCCCTTTCGACTTCATCAGGTTGGTGCGTGAAAAAGGGTTGCGGCACAGGCGAATATGCGCCGCTTCGAAGACCTACCGGTGGTAGGGATGGGCGCCCAGCGAGGCGCTGACGACCGCCAGCGGGGTCTGCGCGGCGCGCAGGTTGTGCCGCTCCTGCGGGGTCAGGTGGTAGCGCGCCCGGACGCGGCGGGCGGCAGTCATCAGGGACAGGCGGGGGAAGGTGGTGAAGGTCATGACGGACTCCTCGAAGGGGGAAATCCAGCCGTCACAACGGTTTTCGCGCACGCCGAAATACGCGGAGATACGGTCTGCGCGGATGTCAGGCTGCGGGAAGCTCGCGGCAGGCTGGTAACGGAACAGAATGTCGACCCGGACTCGGATACGGACTATCGCCGGATTTCATCTCGTCCCTCACCTCCTTGCCGCCGTGACGCACGCGCGCGTCGTCGAATCCGAACATCAGAACCTGCGCGACGATGCCGAGGGATTGCGCCCGCCGAACCGCGGGACCCGCACCCCTCTCGTCAGAGCTTCGGCACTGCACGACGTATCCCGACTGGGAAGCCACTTCGGATCACCCCTTAATCCGGGAAGATCTGTCCTAACCCTGGGCGTCTCTCGACGTCGTCGGATCAGTGGCCTGTGTTCGTACAGGAGCCTCGCCTAGCGAGGTGCTGACTGGGCAATGGTGGACCCACTCGCGGCGAGAAGTCAAGTCGAACCCGCCGGGTGGCGAAAAGCCCTGCGGGGTAAGTCGTTTCGAGAGCGATGCGATCGCGCGCGGCTGTGGCGCAGGTCACGATGTCCAGTCGCCTTGCATACATAGTGATGTGTGCATATGATCGCGATCGGGCCGAACGACCGAAAGGGGACACCGCATGGGTGCCGGACACGCGCACTCCCATCAGCACGCACACGCCACGCCCGACAGTGACCGACGATGGCTCGCCGGGGCGCTGGCGGTGATCGTGGTCTTCCTGCTCGGCGAGGTAACCGTCGGTGTGCTGGCCGGTTCACTGGCGCTGCTGTCGGATGCCGCGCACATGCTCACCGACGCCGCCTCGATCGTGCTCGCGCTGGGGGCGATTCGATTGGCCGCACGCCCGGCCGCCGGGCGGATGACCTTCGGCTGGAAGCGGGTGGAGATCCTGTCCGCGCAGGCCAACGGGCTCACGCTGCTACTGCTGGCGGCCTGGCTGTGCTACGAGGCGATCCGGCGGCTGATCAATCCGCCGGAGGTCACCGGCGGGCTGGTGTTGATCACCGCACTGGTCGGCGTCGCGGTGAATGTGCTTGCCACCTGGATGATTTCGAAGGCCAACCGGAGCAGTCTCAATGTCGAGGGCGCCTATCAGCACATCCTCAACGATCTGTTCGCGTTCATCGCCACCGCCGTCGCCGGTGTGATCATCCTGCTCACCGGCTTCGAACGCGCCGACGCCATCGCGACGCTGGTGGTCGTCGCCCTCATGGTCAAGGCCGGTGTGGAACTGGTGCGCGCGTCGAGCCGTATCTTCCTCGAGGCCGCGCCCGCCGATCTGGATCCGACCGAGATCGGTCAGGCCATGGCCGCCCGCGACGGCGTGGTCGAGGTGCACGACCTGCACATCTGGGAGATCACCTCGGGTTCGCCCGCGCTCTCGGCACACGTCCTGGTCGATCCCGGTCGGGACTGCCACGCGGTGCGACACGACCTCGCGCACTGGCTGGATGACGAGCATCACATCGAACACGCCACGCTGCAGGTCGACCACGCCCTGCCGGAGCTGCTCGAGATCGGCGGCGGGGCCGATACGCACTGCGAGGACTCGCACGGACCCAGTCATCGCGCCCAGAATGTCGGGCACGCGCGCTGACGCCGTCCCGCCCGAAATATCCCATCTGCGAAAAATGCCCGCCGACCTGGGCTGACCCGGGTCGGCGGGAGCGTGGATACTGATCGCCGTGGCATGGATCGACACACCGCTGACACTGGGGTCGATCGTGACCTCGTGGCGGTGGGACGCCGCGACGATCGTGATCACCGCCGCCCTGGCCGCCGGATATCAGGCCGCCCGCATGCGCGGGCGCCCAGCCGAGGCGCCCGCCGGACGCGCGGTCGCATTCCTCGGACTCGGACTGGGCGTCTGGCTGCTCACCGGGATCAGCGTGGTCGGCGTGTACTCCGACACGCTGTTCTGGGTGCGGGCGCTGCAGACCTTGCTGCTGCTGTACGTGGTCCCGTTCGGCCTGGCCACCGGCCGCCCGGTCACCGTCATCCGCGCCGCGCTCGGCCCGTCCGGGCGGGCGCGACTGGACCGGGCGCTGACCTCACCGCTCGCGCGAGCGCTGACCTATCCGCTCGTGCCCTCGGTGGCCGTACTCGCCGCGCCGTGGCTGCTGTTCCTGACGCCGTGGTACGAATTGGTGCTGCGCCACGGCGCGATCGACGCGCTGACCCGAATACTGTTGGTGGCCATCGGTTTCCTGTACTTCTACTCCCGCCTACAGACCGACCCCGTGCCGCAGCGGTTCAATCAGTCGATCTCGCTGCTGATCACGGTCTTCGAATCCATGGCCGACGGTGTCCTTGGCCTGGTCCTCTGGTTCGGCCCCCTGGTCGCGACCGACTACTACGCCGAGATCGGCCGAACCTGGGGCCCCGACCAACGGTTGGACCAAACCATCGCCGCCGGAGTCATCTGGGTTCTCGGCGATGTCCTCGGCCTGCCGTACCTGCTGGCCCTGATGCGCTCCTGGGCCTTCGACGAGCGCCGCCGCGCTGCCGAGGTGGACGCCGAACTCGATGCGGCCGAACAGATTCCGCCCGCGACCCCTGTTGTCACCGAAGAACCGGTGAGCGGCCTGTGGTGGGAAAACGACCCCCAACTACGCGCCCGCTTCCATCGCTGACCTCGCCGATCCCGTCGCGCCGAACAGAGTCGTTCATCCGCGGTACCGAAACACGTAGATTCGATTCACACAATCCTCACGGTTGCGGGGGCACGATAGGCGGATGACTTCTCAGCGTCCGCTCGTACTGCGCGTCGGCCTGATCTTCGGCGCGACGGCCGGGCTGCTGACCGCTGCCGCCGGGCCGGCCCAGGCGACTCCATGGGTCACCTACAGTGCCGGGGCCACCATCGCCGCGCACGTCTTCGGTGAAAAACCCGGCTATCACTGCCAAATCGCGGCCCGGCACATCAGCGGCCCGTGGGCGGCGGTGAACGCCGCGGGTGAGGTCGTGCTGGATTCCGGGCCGGTGGCAGGCGGCCGGCACGTGGTGCGCGTCATCTGCGAGAACCGCAAGCGCGGCGACGCCACCACGCACCTGGTCGGCCGCGGCACCGAAGTGTTCACGGCCTGAGGCCGTCTCAGATCTTGCGGATAACCGTGACGACCTTGCCGAGGACCTGCGCGTCGTTACCCGGAATCGGTTCGAACAGCGGGTTGTGCGGCAGCAGCCAGACATCGGAACCCGTGCGCTTGAATGTCTTCACCGTCGCCTCGCCCTCGATCATCGCCGCGACGATATCGCCGTTCTCGGCGACGTTCTGCTGACGCACGACCACCCAGTCGCCGTCGCAGATGGCCGCATCGATCATCGACTGACCGACGACCTTGAGCAGGAACAGCGAACCCTCGCCGACCAATTCGCGCGGCAGCGGGAACACATCCTCCACGGCCTGCTCGGCCAGGATCGGACCACCGGCGGCGATCCGGCCCAGCACCGGCACATAGGTGGGAATCGGCTGATCGCCGGAGTCGTCCCCGGAATCGACCGCGCGCAGGCTGGTGACCGGCGCGACCGCGCGCACCGCCGTCTCGTCCAGGCCGCGCACGTCGACCGCGCGCGGGCGGTTCGGGTCGCGGCGCAGATAGCCCTTGCGCTCGAGCGCGCGCAGCTGATGGGCGACCGAGGAGGTGGAGGTCAGGCCGACCGCATCGCCGATCTCGCGGATGCTGGGCGGATAGCCGCGTTCGCTCACCGAGCTGCGGATGACCTCGAGCACCTTGCGCTGTCGGGCGGTGAGATCCGCACCGGCAGCGGGGGATTCGACACCGTCGGATTCGGTGACAGGGTCGGCCAGGTCGTCGTGTCCGCCCACCGTTCGTTCGTTCACGGTCGCCGTCCTCCGTTCATGGGGGTGTTCGGTCCTCCTCGCGCCGCGCGGGCGACGCCCGCGGGGTGCTCGTCTGTGGTCTCACCGGATTGCGTGTCTCGACAGTAGCCCGCCCGCGACCAGGTTTCAAACATCTGTTCGACGCATGTCTCGCAAAGCCGTGACTTTGTCGGTGCCGCGTGGTAAAAATCGAACACCAGTTCTTCGAACACATGATCGAAACAGCGATTTTCGGCTCACCGGATCAACCACACACAGTCCCGCCCACTCGTCTCCTGGAGGTCTGTCCGATGCGCACCCCGATCAGCGAATTCGTCTCCGCCGATACCGATCTCGGCTTCGATTCGGTGCCGCGTGTCCGCCGGTCGCCCGCCGTGGCTCCGGCCTGTGCCGGGCTGGGCAACCGCCGCCCCCGCGGCGCCCGGCCCGCGGCCGCCGTCGTGCGCTACGAGCGCATGCGCGTGCGGGCCGTGGCGGGGGAGCGCGATCGCGGACCACATCCCAGCGAGCGAGTGGAACGGGCTCGCATCGGTTTCGCGACCCTGGCGGTCACCGCGCTGGTCAGTGCGGTGGTCGTCTGCGGTCTGGTCGGCGTATCCCAATTGCGTTCGGCCGAAACCGGTCCCGGGCCGACCACTGTCGTGCAGGTGCGCGCGGGTGAATCGCTGTCGGAGGTGGCCGCGCGGGTCGCGCCCGACGCCCCGGTTCGCGACACCGTGCACAAGATCGTGGAACTGAACGGATTGCGCGGCGCCGAGGTGGCGACGGGCCGCACCCTGATCGTGCCCGCGCACGACCGCTGAATTCGATAGGGCCGCGCGGCCATCGGGCGTGGCCGAATTTCGACATCCGCCTACTGCAACCTGTTGCTACTGTGCTCGACACGTGACCCAGGCGATCTTCGTCGCCGATCGACCTCGAGGGCTTGGCATCATGACCGCACCCACCCGCTCAGCGCGTTCGGCGCGTCTGTTCGCCGGACTCGCCGGGCTGCTGGCGACCTTCATGGTCGGGTTCACGGCCGCGCCGGTCGTATACGCCGATCCGGGTTATGCGGCCTATCTGGATCTGCCGTCGGTCAACGGCGACGGTTCCGGTGGCGGCGGGCTCAATCCCGCACTGCCGCTGGATGTCTCGACGCTGCGCGCCGCGGTCGAGCACGCCCGCGCCGACGGTATCGCGCCGCGGCGCTATGCCACACTGCTGCACCAGTATTGGCTCGCGGTCGCGGCCGGTAATGCCGATATCGACCTGGCCGCGTGGGATCCCGCGCACGGTGTCGCGGCCAATGCGCGCACCTTCACCCAGGTGTATGTCAACTATCGGCGACTGGCCACCACACATCCGGACTTCTACTGGGCGGGTCTGGCCGAATTGGCGGGCGGCTCGTTCGCCTCGGGCTTCTTCGATATGGACGATGTCTCCGCGGTCGTGAGCGTGCCCGGTGTACACCAACTCGGCAGCGCGGTCGCCGATCTGCTCCGCCGGACCCCGGCCCAACTGCTCGATCTGCTGCCCGCCGATCTGCGTCTGCTCGGCACCGAGGGCCAGCGGCTGACCGCCGCCGATCTGACCTGGTATCAGACCCGGTTGATGATCATGCAGCGGCACATCTTCATCGATCAGGTGCCCATGCACGAGGCGTACGCCGCCGAGGGGCTGCCCGCGATCGAGGAGATGTATCGGGCCGGGGTGCTCGACGAGAATGCCGTTGCCGCATGGCGATCCATCGACTCGGGCACCGAGGCCGGATATCGCGACGCCCTGCTGCGCATGACCGACCGCGAACAGAATCAGATCATCGCCGATCAATGGGACGCCACCGCCTGGGGTCGCGGCGCCATCGGCCGAGTGCTGACCTATGTGAGCACCGTCGCGGGTAAACCGGCCGTCCCCGGCGTGCGCGCGCCGGGCAACTTCGCCCCCGTCACCGTCGCCGCCGATATCGACGGCCGCCGGGTCGTGCTGCGGGTCTCGCTGCCCGCCTTCGACTGGGCCGACCGCGATACCCGCTGGACCTATATCACCGGTGATCTGGTGCCCTGCTATTCCGAACTGCAGTCGAATCGGGCCGCCGCGCAGGCGCTGCTGTCGGTGCCGTTCCCCGATCAGCTGGCCCGCAATCGCCTGATGGTCCGAGTGCCCGACCTCATCGCCGATCTGACCAAGGAGTGGCAGCTGACGGCCTGACAGCGGGTGCGAGACCGATGGGGCCGACCGGCCGGTCGGCAGTTCCATCCCGCCCGGGAGTATCCTCAACGGTGCTATGGACGTATAACCCGAGTTCGCGCGTTATACGCTTGTGCCGGGAAGATCTCCATACACCCGCTTGCCGAAGGATCTCAACGGATGCATTGCCCGTACTGTCGCCACCCGGATTCGCGTGTGGTCGACTCCCGTGAGGCCGAGGAAGGCACGGCCATCAGGCGCCGTCGCGCCTGCCCGCAGTGTGGGCGACGCTTCACGACCGTCGAGACCGCGATCCTGTCGGTGGTCAAGCGCAGCGGCGTCACCGAACCGTTCAGCCGGGAGAAGGTGATCCGCGGGGTCAGCCGCGCCTGCCAGGGTCGCGAGGTCGACAGCGATGCCCTGAACCTGCTGGCCCAGCAGGTGGAGGATGCGGTGCGGGCCAAGGGCTCCCCGGAGGTGCCGAGTCACGAGGTCGGACTGGCCATCCTGGGCCCGCTGCGCGATCTGGACGAGGTGGCGTATCTACGCTTCGCCTCGGTCTATCGCTCGTTCAGTTCGGCCGAGGATTTCGAACGCGAGATCGCCGAATTGCGCCGTCACCGCGCCGAACACGCCGTCGGCGTCACCGCCGAATAACCGCCGGGCCGAATTCGGCTCCGGCGCTGGATCTTCGGACCGACCGGTCCGCACCTCGCCTGGATCCCCACCCGTACCTGTGCTTGACTGCGCAGATGGATTGGGTGAGGGAGTTCTACTCGACGACCGGCATGTGGTGGGGGCCAGCGGACGCGCGAGTGACGGATCGGGATCGTCGGCGCGTCCGGCTGCTTCGCGAACACGGTCCGTGGACCGGTCGCGTGCTGGAACTGGGATCCGGTTACGGCGCCACGGCGGTGGCCACCGCGCGGGCGGGCTACGACGTCACCGCGGTGGAGATCAGCGACCGCGCGGACTATCTCGGCCGTTTGTTCGATGATGTGACCCCGGGCGCGCTCACGACGCATCGGGCCGATTTCTACGAGGTCGAACTGGACGGGCGTTTCGATATCGTCTGCTACTGGAACGGATTCGGCATCGGCTCGGACGCCGATCAGCGTCGACTCCTCGAGCGGATCGGTTCGACCTGGCTCGAGCCGGACGGCGTCGCGCTCATCGATGTGTTCAATCCGTTCGTCTGGGCCGCATGGGACGGTGACGAGGAACATCATCCGGCCGTCCCCGAGGCGGGCTACCAATTCGACCTCCACCAGCGCATCAGCTTCGACCCCGTCACCTGCGTCGCCACCGATGCCTGGTGGGAGTCGACCGCGCCCGAACGCCCGATCCAGCAGTCGCTACGCTGCTATACCCCCGCCGATCTGGAACTGCTGCTCGACGGAACCGGCCTGTCGCTGAGTGCGATCGTGGTCGGCGATACGCCATCGCCGCGGGAGCAAGCGCCCGCGCTACTGGGCGAGGAGTTCGAATACCTCGCGATCCTGCACCGCAGCGAATAACCCGAATCGGTTACCGCCCCGGACGTTTGACCGGCGCGGCGCGGACGGCCGCGATCGACTTCTCGATGCGCTTGGCCGACACCGGATACGGCGTGCCGAGTTGCTGTGCGAACAGGCTCACCCGCAATTCCTCGATCATCCACCAGATTTCGGTGACATCGGGTGCGATGCGGCGCGCCTCCGGCAGACTGTCCAGCAGCCGCTGATAGATGGCGTGCACACGATCCAGTTCGGCCATACCCTGCCGATCGCGTGTGGCCGAACCCGGCAGCGCCTGCAACCGGGCCGTGGCCGCCTGCAGATAACGGGGCAGCTCACGCAGTCGGGCGCTGCCGAATTCGGTGATGAACCCCGCGAAGACAAGCTCGTCGAGCTGATGTTCGACATCGTCGGCGATATCGCGATCATGGATGTCGGACAGGGCCGTTCGCACCCGATGGGCCTCGGCCAGGACCGGCACCACCAGCCGCACGATCCGAATGACCGTCTCGCCGAAGCGCGGTCTGATCCGCTCGACCAGTGCGCGGAACTCCTCGGGACTGCGTACCGGGCCACCGTTGGCGGCGATCAGCTCGTCGGCGGCGCAGGCGCGGCAGTCCTCGATCAGCGCCTCCAGCGAGCCGTACGGATTCTGGCTCAGGGCAAGGCGTTCGGTGGGCGACAGCCCGGCCGTCGCGGACCGTGCCGAGGCGGGCAATTCGTTGAGCACCAGGGCCCGGGTGCCCGCGCGCATGGCGGCGGCCTGCTGGCCGGGGGAGGACAGTACGCGCACCGCGACGCCGTCGCCCTCGGGAACCAGCGCCGGATAGCCGGTGATGGTCTGGCCGCCGACCTCGCGGCGCACCGTCGGGGCCAGTGTGCCGAGCGATTCGGAGGTCCACACCGCGGCCGGGGCCCGTTCGGCGGCCTTGGTGGCGCGCGCGACCGATTTCGACACCTGGTCGGACAGCCGGGTCCGCAGCGCCGTGAGGCTCTTGCCGCGATCGACGATCGTGCCGTCGGGCGTGGTGGCCGCGAAGGTCATGCGCAGATGATCGGGCAGCGCGGCCGGATCCAGATCGTTCGTGCCGATGGTGACCGAGCCCAGCTGTGACAGTTCGCGGGCAAGGCCGACCCGCAGCGGTTCGGCCCGCGGAGTGAGTCGCGCCAAGGCGGCGCGGGCGAAGTCGGGCGCGGGAACCACCGTGCGGCGCAACTGCTTCGGCAGCGTCTTGATCAGCGCCGCCGCCAACTCCTCGCGCATACCCGGCACCAGCCAGTCGAAGCCGACCGGGCGCACGTGCGCGAGCTGGGCGATCGGAATGTGCACGGTCACACCGTCGTCGGCCTGACCGGGCTCGAATTGATAGGTGAGGGGGAAGGTGAGCTCGCCCTGCCGCCACTGATCCGGGAAGGCCGTGGGATCCAGTATCGCGGCATCGGAATTGACCAGTGTCGCGGTCGAGAAGTCCAGTAGCGCAGGGTCTTTGCGCTTGGCCTTACGCCACCAGGTGTCGAAATGCCGGGCCGAGACGACCTCGGCGGGCACACGCTGATCGTAGAATTCGAACAGCACCTGATCGTCGACGAGGATGTCGCGTCGGCGAGCCCGGTTCTCCAGATCGGCGACGTCGTCGATCAATTCTCGATTGCGATGGAAGAACTCGTGGCGGGTTTGCCATTCGCCCTGAACCAGCGCGTGCCGCAGGAACAGTTCACGCGAGAGCTCCGGATCGATGCGGCCGAAGTCGACGCGGCGCTGGGCGACCAGTGGAACCCCGTAGAGCGTGACCCGCTCGTAGGCCATGGCCGCGCCGCGCCGCGCGGACCAATGGGGTTCGGAATAGGTGCGTTTGACCAGGTCCCCGGCCAGCCGCTCGGCCCATTCCGGTTCGACGCGCGCGGCCATGCGGCCCCACAGTCGCGAGGTCTCCACCAGTTCGGCGGCCATCACCCAGCGCGGCGGCTTCTTGGCCAGCGAGGAACCGGGGAAGATCATGAACTTCGCATTGCGTGCGCCCAGGAATTCCCGGCTCTCGGCCTCGCGCACGCCGATATGCGACAGCATGCCCGCCAGCAGCGACTGATGGATCGACGTGGCGTCCCACGGCAGCGCGTCGGTGTCCTCGGGCATCGGCGCGACCTGTCCGTCACCGGACCAGCCCAGACCCTTGGTGATGGTCCGTAGCTGCCCGTGCAGATCCTGCCACTCCCGAATTCGCAGATAGTGCAGGAACTCGTCGCGGCACATCCGCCGGAACTGGTTGGACGACAACGACTTACGCTTGCCCCGCAGATAGTCCCAGAGCCGCAGGTAGGCCAGGAAGTCCGAACCCTCCACCGTGAAGCGGGCATGTTTGGCGTCGGCCTGCTGCTGGAATTCCGCGGGCCGCTCCCGCACATCCTGGATCGACAACGCGGCCACGACCACCAGCACCTCGGGCAGGCAGCCGTTCTTGTTGGCCTCCACCAGCATTCGGGCCATGCGCGGATCGACGGGAATCTGGGCCATCTCCCGGCCGACGGGGGTGAGCGCCAGGTCGCCGACCACGGCCTCATCGGATCGCCGCGAATTCCCGCGTCCCCGCGCGTCCGCGCTGTTCCGGCCCTCCTCGGAGCGATCGCCCGCGCTACGGCCGCTGGTCCGGTCCTCGTCGTCGGTCGCCGCGCCGCCGCGCTTGTTTCCCTGGCCGCTCTCCGCGTGCCGGGTCCGGTCGCCCGCGGCCGCCGCACCCTCGCGCTCGTCCTCCCGGCCGGGCCTGTCGTCTGGGTCGGTGGACTCGGAAGCCGATTGGGGCGCGGTCGATTTCGAATCCGGCTTACGGGCCAGCGCGCCCAATTCCTCGAGCAGCGCGATGCCGTCGCGGATCGCCCGGCGGTCCGGTGGTTCGACGAACGGGAAGTTCTCGATATCACCCAGGCCCAGGGCGGTCATCTGGAGGATGACCGCGGCGAGGTTGGTGCGCAGGATCTCCGGTTCGGTGAAGGCCGGACGGGCCTCGAAGTCGTCCTCGGAGTACAGGCGGATGCAGATGCCGTCGGCGACGCGGCCGCAGCGGCCGGCGCGCTGCCGGGCCGAGGCCTGGGAAATCGGTTCGATCGGCAGGCGCTGGACCTTGGTGCGCATCGAATAGCGGGAGATGCGGGCGGTTCCCGGATCCACGACGTAGCGGATGCCGGGCACGGTCAGCGAGGTCTCGGCGACATTGGTGGCCAGCACCACACGACGGCCGGTGTGGGACTGGAAGACTCGATGCTGTTCGGCCGCGGACAGTCGCGCGTAGAGCGGAAGGATCTCGGTGCGCGGCAGTTTCAGATCGCGCAGCGCGTCGGCGGCATCGCGGATCTCGCGTTCGCCGGAGAGGAAGACCAGCACATCGCCGTCGCCCTCGGCGAGCAGTTCGGTCACCGCGTCGCCGATGGCGTCGACCGGATCCCGGTCCACCACACGGGGGTCGGCATCCTCGTCGTCCTCGCCCTCGCCGGCGGGGGCCGGAATCTCCAGCGCCAGTGGGCGATAGCGCATCTCCACCGGGTACGACCGGCCCGATACCTCGACAATCGGTGCGGGCGTACCGGATTCGTCCGCGCTAGGGTCATCTGATTGCTCCGCAAAGTGGCGGGCGAACAGCTCCGGATCGATGGTCGCGGAGGTGATGATCACCTTCAGATCGGGACGCTTGGGCAGCAGCTGTTTCAGATAGCCGAGCAGAAAGTCGATATTGAGACTGCGCTCGTGCGCCTCGTCGACGATGATCGTGTCGTAGCGGCGCAGCAGCCGATCGCGCTGGATCTCCGCGAGCAGGATGCCGTCGGTCATCAGCTTGACCAGGGTGCGTTCGGAGGCCTGATCGGTGAAGCGGACCGTATAGCCGACCACGTCGCCGAGTTCGGTACCGAGTTCCTCGGCGATGCGCTCGGCGACCGTGCGCGCGGCCAGTCGGCGCGGCTGGGTGTGGCCGATCGTGCCGCGGATGCCGCGACCCAATTCCAGACAGATCTTCGGAATCTGGGTCGTCTTACCCGAACCGGTCTCACCGGCGATCACCACGACCTGATGGGCGGCGATAGCCGCGGCGATATCGTCGCGGCGCGCGGAGACGGGTAGCTGTTCGGGGTAGCGGATCTGCGGTACGGCCGCGCGGCGGGCCTGGATCCGGCCCTCGGCGGCCGCGATCTCGGCCTCGAGGTCGGTGGTGTCCCCGCGAGTCCGATCGAGCCGGCGACGCAGACGATATTCGTCGCGGATCGTGAGATCGGCCAGGCGGGTGCGCAGCGCGCGAGATGTGGCGGCGGTCCTGGTCATTGCATCGACCAGCGTAGCGAAACGTCGACGCGGGAGCGCAAACCCCTTACCGATCTTGCTCCGAGTCGGGTGTCCGGTATGTAACCATCGATGGATGACCGCTGGTTCCGGAACGCCGATGTGGGTCCGCGCCCTGCGATTCATTTCGTTGCTGCTGGGCATCGCCGCCCTGATCCGGGGCGAGATCCGTGCGCTGGGCGCGGCGGCGAGCTCCGCCCTGCCCGGGCGATCGTGACCCCGAACAGCTGAGACCGCCTCGACGCAGCGCGAGCCGCCCGCGACCCGCGCCGGACACGGGCGTGCCCGCGGTTTCCCTACCACTGCGAATGCGATGACATATGCCAAGATCGACCCCATGATCACCGGTGCGGGGACGGCGCTGTGGGTGCGGGCGGTGCGGTTCGGATTCGGTGTGCTGGGAATTGTTGCGCTGCTCTGGATCCCGCTGCGCAATCTCGGCGTCGACGGCTTCTCGCTGGGTAACTACCTCAGCTACTTCACCATCGAATCCAATATCTTCGGCGTCCTCGTCCTGGTGGCGGGCGGCCTGCTCGACCCGACCGGCCGCCGCTGGCAGACCCTGCGCGGCGCGGCGGCGCTGTATCTGCTCATCACCGGCGTGGTGTACGCGGTGCTGCTGGCCAATATCGATGTGATGCTGCAGGACCGCTGGATCAACGACGTTCTGCATCGCGTGCTGCCGATCGTGCTGGTAGCCGACTGGCTGCTGGTTCCGGCGCGGCTGGGCATTTCGATGCGGCTGGTCGCGAGTTGGTTGATCTATCCCGCGGTGTACGGGGTGTACAGCCTGATTCGCGGGGCGATGGTCCATTGGTATCCGTATCCGTTCCTCGACCCGCGCACCCAGGGTTATGCCTCGCTGTTCATCGGCCTGGTCATCCTCGCGGTCGTGTTCGCCTTCCTGGCCGCCGCGATCGCGGGTCTGGGCACATTGCGCGGCGCTCATCGGGCCTCGGAGTAATAGCGCGCGGCCGCCGTCCAGGTGTCCGAGCAGCCGCCCGTGGCCGTCGAACAATCCGCGGATTCGGCCCGGCGCCGGTCGTCGGGCTCTGCCCGTCCGCTCCCGTGCGGGTTGTTTCGTACTCGCGGGTAATGTGGTGCGGGGCCGGTGGCGGCCGGGTTGGGTGAGAGGAGCCGGGATATGGGTGCGCTGTGGCATGGATTCGCCGATATGGGTGCGGTGGAGCGTGACGGGGCGTTCGTGGTGGCTCGAGGTGAGGGCGCCTACATCTGGGACAGCGAGGACAATCGCTACCTCGACGCCACGGGTGGACTGTGGTTCACCAATGTCGGGCACGGTCGCCGCGAGATCGCCGACGCGGTCGCGGCGCAGCTGTCGACGCTGGCCCACTACAGCAACTTCGGCGATCTGACCGCGCCGGTCACCCAGGCGCTCGCCGAGCGGCTGGCCGAACTGGCCCCGGTGCCGGGCAGCAAGGTCATGTTCACCTCGGGTGGTTCCGATTCGGTGGACACCGCCGCCAAATTGGCCCGTCGCTACTGGCACGAGCTCGGTCGTCCGGACAAGAAGCTGATCGTCGGGCGTCGCCTGGCCTATCACGGCATGCATGTGGCCGGTACCGCGCTGGGCGGTATCGCGCCCAACCGCGAGGGCTACGGCGAGCTCATGCCCGATGCTCGCACGATCGAATGGAACGACGCCCAGGCGCTGCGGGCGCTGATCGATGAGGTCGGCGCCGACAGCATCGCGGCCTTCTTCTGCGAGCCGATCATCGGCGCGGGCGGGATCTACCTGCCGCCGGAGGGTTATCTGGCCGAGGTGCGCGGTCTGTGCCGCGACAACGACATCCTGTTCGTCGCCGACGAGGTGGTCACCGGCTTCGGCCGCATCGGCGGATCCTGGTTCGCCTCCACGCGTTTCGGCCTCGAGCCCGACCTCATGACCACCGCCAAGGGCCTCACCTCCGGCTATCTGCCGATGGGCGCGGTCTTCATCGCCCCGCGGGTGGCCGAGCCGTTCTACTCCGGCGGCGTCTGGTTCCGCCACGGCTACACCTACGGCGGCCACGCCGGTTCGGCCGCCGCGGCCATGGCCAACCTCGACATCATCGAGCGCGAGGGCCTACTCGACGCCAGCAAGAACCTCGAATCCCTGCTGCACGAACACTTCGCGCCCCTGGCAGCCCACCCGCGCGTCGCCGAGATCCGCAGCGGTCTTGGCGCGGTCGCCGCGGTTCAACTGGCCGAACCCGCCGAGGGGCCCGCTTTGGTGAAGGCCCTTCGCGCTCAGGGTGTTTCGGGCCGCGCCGCGGGCCAGGGCGCGTTGCAGATCTCCCCGACCTTCGTCATCACCGAACAGCAGGTGGCCGATATGGCCGCAGCCTTCGCCCGCGCCCTGGGCTGAGCGTTCGCGCCGACCCGGCAGCGGGCCGCATCGGCCCGAGGCGGTTACAGCGCCAGCGTCATGAAGATGCTGTGCGGGTCCTCCGCATAGTCGGCGAACGGTGGACAGGGTCGGAAACCGTGGCGTTCGTAGAGGCGGCGCGCGGGTGAGAAGAATTCCGCCGTACCGGTTTCCAGGCTCACGCGGTCGTAGCCGCGGGTACGGGCCTCGGCGAGGATGTGTCCGAGCATCAGCGCGCCCACGCCGCGGCGGCGCACGACGGGAGCGGTGCGCATGGATTTGATCTCGCCGTGGGTGGGGTCGAGTTCCTTCAGCGCGCCGCAACCGGCGAGGGTGTTCTCGTCCCAGATCGTCCAGAGGGTGACCTCCGGCTTGCGCAGACCGTCGAGGTCCAGGGCGTGCACACTGTCCTCGGGGGAGTGCTCGTACATATCGGCCAGATGGCCGCCGAGCAGATCGATCAGCTCGGCTCCGGTCACATCGTCCACCACGATTCGCATGGCACACCATAACTCTGAACTGGTCGGTTGGCAGGTATCCGAATCCGCAGAACAGGGTGCCCTTACCTCGATCGAGTGCGAGCATGGAGAGAGGGCGACGAAGGGGCAGCGCGGGAAAGGTGGTCTGGCGTGGCCGGATTCGTGCTGGAGTACGGGGCGTTGCGGTGGGCGGCGGTGATCGCGTTCGCGGTGGCCGGGGTGATCGTGGCGGGGCGGGTCGCCGTGGGAACGGCCGGAGGTGAAGGGGGACAGCGTTTTTCGCGCGCGGTGGATCTCGAATCCGATGCCGCGCATCTGCTCATGTGCCTGGTGATGGGCGTGATGCTGGTCTTCCCGGTCGCGGCCGGTTCGCACGCCCTCGACGGGGTGCTGACCGCCATGGTGGTGGTCTACGGCCTACTGTTGCTGGGCCGAATCATCCAGTGGCGCACCGGAGCCGCCGCTGGACCGGGTGTGGCGATCGCCTATCACCTGGTGGCCGCCGCCGCCATGCTCTACGCCATGTCGGGGCATATGGACGGCGGCCGACAGGGCCCGATCCTGCCGGTGCTGGCCACGCTGTTCGTGGTCGACGCGGTGCTGACGCTGCTGCCCGCGAAACTGTCGCTGTGGCACACCCTGGTGCATCCGTCGGGATCCACCGGCCCGATCGCCAGGCTGCCGCATGTGGTGATGGACCTCGGCACCGCCTACATGATGATCGCCGCGCTGCGCTGAACCCGTCTCAGCGAAAAGCCTTGCGGTAGGCCAGCGGCGCCACGCCGATCTTGCGGCCGAAGTGATGCCGCAGCGTGACCGCCGATCCGAATCCACACTGATCGGCGATCTGCTCGATGGACAGGTCGGTGGTCTCCAACAACTGCCGGGCGCGATCGATCCGCGTGCGCAACAGCCACTGCAGCGCGGTGGTGCCCAACTGCTCCTGGAAGTGGCGTTGCAGCGTGCGCACCGAAACCCCGGCCGCGCGGGCGATATCGGTCTGACTCAGCGGCTTGTCCAGGTGATGTTCGATCCACTCCAGCACCGGCTGCAATGCGGTGCGCTCGCCGGGATCGCCGGTGTGGGTGATGAATTGGGCCTGACCGCCGTCGCGCTGCAGCGGCATCACGATCGTGCGGGCGGTATCGGCGGCCACCTGCGCGCCGTAGTCGTTGCGCACCATGTGCAGGCACATGTCCAGACCGGCCGAATAACCCGCCGAGGTGAGCACCGAACCGTTGTCGACGAACAGCACGTCCGGATCGACCTGGACATTCGGGAACCGGCGCGCCAGCGCGTCGCAGTTCATCCAGTGCGTGGTCGCCCGCTGGCCGTCCAGCAGTCCCGCCTCGGCCACGACGAACGCACCGGTGCACACCGACGCGATCCGCGCACCGGCCCCCGCGGCCCGCCGGATCGCCTGGGCCAACTCCGGCGGCACCTCCCACGGCGGCTGGAAGCCCGGAATCAGGACGGTGTCGGCGTTTTCGATCTCGCTCATCGGCCAGCGGGCCCGCATATCGAACATCTGCTGGCCGAAGGACATGGCGGTGGTCGGCTCGTCGCCGCAGACGCGCACGTCATAGCCATAGCCCACGTCCGGTATGACCGTTGTGGCAAAGACATGGCAACCGATGATCAGGTCGTAGATCTCGACCCGATCCGGAACCACCGCCGCAACGATGTGCATGTCGCGATCCTAACGAAAGAATGACAGCCCTGCTGTTGCGCAGATCGTTTGCTGTGAATAACTATGAGAAAGAGGTCTAGCTCACATTCAGTTAACTCTTGGTAGGCGAGAGGTTCCGGAGAGGGAGCAGCACATGATGACCACCGAATCCGATCGGGCCGGGCTGGACGCGCGGCGTCGACACGAGCGTATGACCGTCCTGGCAAATTTCGAGTGTCAATCGGCGCGCGATCTGGACGGCTACCTCGCGACGATGACCGACGACGCGCGAATTCTGCTGCCGTGGCAGCCGCCGGGCTTCCCGCGAGAGCTGATCGGGCACGAGGAGATTCGCGCGGCCTTCGCGACCCTGGGTATGCACGGCCGCCATGCCCTCGCGGTCACCTCGATGCGTCCGTTCCTGGATCCGGGGCGCTGGCTGGTGGAGGTCGACGCGGCCGACGATCTGTGGGACAGCGGCGGGTCCTACCGCGACCACATGGTCGTGCTGATCCGAATGCGCGAGGGCAAGATCGCGGATTTCGTCAGCTACCACAATCCCCTGGCAACCATGCGGGCTCAGACGATGACCGGATAGTCCGGCACCACTCGGCCGCCGAGGCGGACCCAGCCGTCGGAGTCCCATTCGGTGAACAGCTGTGAGCCGCGGCCCTGGGTGATGATCAGTCCGCGGCGCAGCAGCGCGGTGATGGCGACCGCCGCGGCGCCGGTGGCCTCGTCCTCGGCGATCCCCATGGCGGGCGCGAACATTCGCGAGCGGATGGCACCGCGATGCTGATCCACCCAGGCCCACGCGTAGTGCTGGCCCGCGGCGAAATCCGCGGGCTGCAGGGTGAGCAGATCGTCGAGGGATTCGAACTGGTCGAAGGCGAAGCTCGGCGTCCACTCGGCGCGGGCCCGAATCCAGGTCAGCCCGTTGTCCAGCGCCTCGACCTCGACCGGCCCGGCGGGCACGTCGATGACCTTGACCGGCCGCGCGATATGCGCGAGCCACCACCCCGCGCCGACCGAGGGATGTCCGGCGAAGGGCAATTCGACGGTCGGGGTGTAGATCCGCATCCGGGTGCGCCCGTCGGCGGGCTCGTCCACCACCACGGTCTCGCTGTACCCGGCCCGAGCGGCCAGGGCCTGGTGATCGACGCCGACGACCTCGTCCGCCCGCGCGATCCCCAGCGGATTACCGAACCGTCCGGCCGCATCGGTGAAGACGCGAACCACCTCGACCTGCGTGCTGTCGCTTTCGACTGCGCCCATGGTGAACAAGCGTACCGCTGGGTATCGAGAGAGGGCCTCGGCGAAAAGCGTGCCGCGAAACAACGTGCGGCAAATCCAACATTGTCATGTCCCGCAAACCAAAATTGCCCTGTCCCGACGCTTTTCCGGGACAGGGCAATTCGGTCGAATCAGACGTTGGCCGCCGCGAGGGATTCGGTGGCCTGGACGGCCTGGCCGACGCCGGCGACGATCGCGGCCACGCGCAGCGCCTCGAAGATCACCTCACGCGAGACACCGGCCTCGCGCAGCGTGTGCTCGTGCGCCTCGAGGCAGTGCTGACAGCCGTTGATCGAGGACGCCGCGAACGACCACAGCTCGAAATCGGCCTTGTCCACGCCCGGGTTGCCGATGATCTGCATGCGCAGTCCGGCCCGCAGGTCGTCGTAGCGGCCGCCGAGGAACGCCTTGCCCCGATAGAACACGTTGTTCATGCCCATGATCGAAGCGGCGCCGAGGGCGGCGTTGTAGGCCTCGGCCGACAGGATGTCGGCCGCCTCCTCGGCGATCTCGCGCAGTGTGCTGGCCGAACGGGTGGCCGCCGCCGACGCGAGCAGGGTGCCCCACAGCTGCTGTTCGTTCAGCACGGTCGACCGCGCGATGGACGACAGGTTGAGCTTGAGGTCCTTGGCGTATTCGGGAAGCGAGTTCTTGAGGTTCTCTACGGACACTTGGTGACTCCTCGAATCAGACGCTGGCGGCGAGCAGCTCACCGGCGTTGATGGTCGGATCGCCCTTCTTCCAGTTGCAGGCGCACAGCTCGTCGGACTGCAGCGCGTCCAGCACGCGCAGCACCTCGTCGACATTGCGGCCGACCGAACCGGCGGTCACCGACACGAACTGGATCTCGTTGTTCGGGTCGATGATGAAGGTCGCGCGGTCGGCGACGCCGTCGGCGTTGAGAACGCCGGTGGCCGCGGCCAGTTCGCGCTTGAGGTCCGACAGCATCGGGAAGGGCAGGGTCTTCAGATCCTCGTGCTGAGCCCGCCACTGGAAGTGCACGAACTCGTTGTCGACGGACGCACCCAGGACCTGGGCGTCACGGTCGGCGAACTCGTCGTTCAGCTTGCCGAACGCGGCGATCTCGGTCGGGCACACGAAGGTGAAATCCTTCGGCCAGAAGAACACGATTCGCCACTTACCCGCGTAGTCGTCGCTCGAGATCTGCGTGAAGTAGTCGTCGGGCTGCTGAGCATTCACCTTGGACAGGTCGCCGCCGATAACCGCGGTCAGGTTGTAGGCGGGGAACTGGTCGCCGATGGTCAGCAGGGCCATGCTTGCTCCTCTTCGTTGTCGGGATTGCCGTGCGAAGTGTTCGCTGTGATCTTGCCCAACCTGCAGTGAAAGGTAAAGGTGATCAGTCGCACTATACTGATAGGCGTGACTGATCAGACTTATCAGCCCACCCTGTCACAGCTGCGTGCGTTCGTGGCGATCGCCGAATATCGGCATTTCGGCACCGCGGCCGCCAGGCTGAATGTGAGCCAACCAACGCTATCGCAGGCCCTGGCATCACTGGAAAACGGACTGGGACTCCAACTGATCGAGCGCAGCACCCGCAGGGTCCTGGTGACCGCCGCGGGCAAAAGACTGCTGCCCCAGGCGATGGCGACCCTCGAGGCGGCCGACCGTTTCGTCGCCTCGGCCGCCGGGAACGGGCTGGGCGGCACGCTGCGACTGGGCATCATCCCGACCGTCGCACCCTACGTGCTGCCGGATCTGCTGCCCGAATTGCGCAGGCTGCTGCCCACACTGGTGCCGCATATCATCGAGGATCAGACCGCGCGACTGCTGGACGGGCTGCGCACCGGCGTCCTCGATGTGGCCCTGCTCGCGGTGCCCACCGAGACGACCGGCCTGATCGAGATACCGCTCTACACCGAGGAGTTCGTGCTGGTCACCCCGCGCGGACACGAATTGGCCGGGCGGGCCGACGTTTCCCCCGAGGCGCTGGACCGGTTGCCGCTGCTGCTGTTGGACGAGGGACACTGCCTGCGTGATCAGACGCTGGAGCTGTGCCGGGCGCGCGATGTGCGACCCGGACCGGTCGGCGACACCCGTGCGGCCTCGCTCGCGACCGTGGTGCAGTGCGTCGCGGGCGGTCTGGGCGTGACGCTCATTCCTGAGATGGCCGTGGCCGCCGAAACCGCCCGCGGCACGCTGGATATCGCGCGCTTCGCCGCGCCCGCGCCCGGGCGGACGCTGGGCCTGGTGTTTCGAGGTTCGACCGCGCGGGTGGAGGACTACGAGCATCTGGCCGAGATCATCCGGGCCGCTCGGGTTCGCGACCAGCGCGATTGACCGTTTGGTGAGGGTCTGGGACGCTCGGGCCGTGCGGATTCATCACCTCAACTGCGGCAGTATGGCTCGCGGTACGGTCGCCCACTGCCTGCTCATCGAGACCAGAGCCGGACTGGTGCTGGTAGATACGGGTTTCGGGCTCGACTGCGTGCGTGATCCCGGGCGATTGCTCGGACCGAGCCGCTTCGTGTTCGGCGCCAAGCCCGCCGAACACGAGACCGCGATCCGCCAAATCCAGGCCCTCGGTTACGACCCGGCCGATGTGCGCCACATCGTGCTCACTCATCTGGATTTCGACCACGCCGGTGGGCTGTCGGACTTCCCCGACGCGCTGGTCCACGTGCACGGTCCGGAGTTCCGCGCGGCGACCGCGGGTCGCACCATGGGGGAGCGGATGCGCTACCGCGCCGTCGAATGGGCGCACGGCCCGCGCTGGATGGTGAACGAATTCGACGGCGGTGAGCCGTGGTTCGGCTTCCGCGCGGTGCGCGATCTGGAGGGATTGCCGCCGGAGATTCTGGTGATTCCGCTGCCCGGCCACACCCGCGGCCACAGCGGCGTGGCGGTCGACACCGGTTCGGGATGGCTGCTGCACGCCGGTGACTCCTTCTACCTGGACAGCGAGATCGATCCGGCCGGAACCAATACCTCGTGGATGGGAAGACTCTACGAGTTCGGAGCCATCTCGATGGCGACCTATCGGGACAATCAGCGCCGATTGACCGAGCTCAATCGCGAGCACGGCGGCGAGATCACGATCTTCTGCTCGCACGACCCCAAGGCCTTCGCCCGCCTCTCGGGTGCGACCGCGAGGCCCGCTCGATAAGTCTCAGCAACTGATCAGCATCAGTTGTGAGCGCGCTATCATTCCCTGTCGCTATGTCCGTGATCGAGGTCACGCGCTCTCGCTTCGGCCTTTCCGGACGATTTGGGCAGAGTGGTTCCATGGAAAGGATGCGCGCGATCAGATCTTCTACCTACCCGCTGGCAATCTCATGGCGAACGGCATGACCAGGTTCGAGGGGGTCGGCGGGCGGCTGTTCGTCTATGGCACCCTGCAGTTCGCGCCGGTGCTCGACGAATTGATCGGTCGCACACCGGATTACGCGGTGGCCGTCGCGCGGGATTGGCGCGCGGCCACGCTCGCGGGCCGGTTGTATCCCGGACTGGTGCCCGAGCCCGGCCGCATGGCCGCGGGCCTGGTCCTCGACGGGCTCACCCCGGCGGAATGGCACATCATCGACGCGTTCGAGGACGACGAGTACGAACTGCGCACCATCGAGGTGATCGGCCACCCGGATCCGGTGCCGACCTATGTCTGGACCGCGGAGGTCACCCGGAACGACTGGGTGGCCGAGACATTCGCGACCGATCACCTCGAGCGCTACGCCCAGCGCTGCGCGCGGTGGCGGCGGGAGACCGCCCGCGACGCCGGACAGTAGCCCGGACCACAGCGCGAGCGATTCTACGCGGTATCGACAAGATCGTGTCCCGGGTCACACTCTGCACAACATCTGCCCACTTTGCCCGTGATGAATTGCGCACACTGCGCAATTTCTGATCCATCTGTTGTTCATTTCGCGTCCTGGAGACAGGATGACGGCGACGAATGCTCAACTTCGAGAGGCGCCCACAAGGCGCCGAACGGACGGGTGGAACTGATGACCGAGCTCGCCGACCGCGAACTGCTCCCAGCACCGTACGACCTCGCCGATCGCTACCGAGTCGGCGGCGGCACCGTCGTTCTGACCGGTGTTCAGGCCATCGCGCGCCAGCTGGTGGAACAGCATGTGCGCGATCTGCGCGCGGGCAGACGGGTGGGCACCTTCGTATCCGGTTACCAGGGTTCGCCGCTGGGCGGCGTCGATCGGATGCTCGGCGGTATGCCGAATGTGCTCGCCGAACACGACATCGCCTTCGTGCCCGGGCTGAACGAGGAACTGGCCGCCACCGCCGTGTGGGGAAGCCAGGGCCAACTGCCCGAGGGCAGCACCCTGACCCATGACGGTGTGGTCGGCGTCTGGTACGGCAAGGGCCCCGGCCTGGACCGCTCCACCGATGCCCTGCGGCACGCGAACATGTACGGCGCCAACCCCAACGGCGGTGTGCTGCTGCTGGTGGGCGACGATCCCGCCTCGAAGTCCTCGACGGTCCCGGCGGTCTCGGAGCGGTCGCTGGCCGCGATGAACATTCCGGTGCTGTTCCCGCGCAACGCCCGCGAGATCATCACCATGGGTCTGCACGGCGTGGCGCTGTCGCGCGCGTCCGGCTGCCTGGTGGCGCTGAAGATCGTGGCCGACGTCGCCGACGGCGCGTGGACGGTCGACGGCTCGGTCGGCGACATCGATATCGTCGTCCCCGAAATCCAGTGGGAGGGCAGGCCCTTCACCTACAGGCAGCGCCCGATGGCCGCGCCGACCGACAGCGTCATCGCCGAGGCCGATCTCTACGGCCCGCGCTGGGAACTGGTGCAGGCCTACAGCACCCTCAACGATCTGGATGTCATCGAGATCGACCCGCCGCACGCGCGCGTCGGCATCGCCGCCACCGGAACGACCTTCGACGCGGTGCGCCAGGCGCTGATCGACCTGGGCGTCGACGACGAGGCGCTGCACCGGGCGGGCGTGCGACTGCTGCGCATCGGCATGCCGTTCCCGATCGCCCCGCAGCGGGTGCGCGAATTCGCCAGGGGCCTGGAGCGTTTGATCGTGGTCGAGGACAAGACCGCCTTCATCGAGACCCAGATCCGCGAGATCCTCTACGGCGCCACCGACGCACCGCAGATCCTCGGCAAGCGCGACGCCTCGAACCGGCCGCTGTTCGAACAGGACGGCGAGCTGACCGCCGGGCGGATCGTCAAGCCGCTGCGCCGCGTGCTCGACGGCCACCTCGAGATGAAACGGCCGCTGCCGCAGCCGCTCTCGCTGGCGGTGCTGCCGACCAAACGCGCCGCGTACTTCTGCAGCGGCTGCCCGCACAACCGCTCCACGGCCGTACCGGAGGGTTCGCTCGCGGGCGGGGGTATCGGGTGCCACACCATGGTCACCATGTCCGACCGCGACGACAGCAAGGTGCTCGGCCTGACCCAGATGGGCGGCGAGGGCGCGCAGTGGATCGGCCTGGCCCCGTTCACCGACGTGCCGCATCTGTTCCAGAACATCGGCGACGGAACGTATTTCCACTCCGGACAGCTCGCGATCCAGGCCTGCATCGCGGCCGGGGTGAACATCACCTACAAACTGCTCTACAACGACGTCGTCGCGATGACCGGCGCGCAGGACGCCGAGGGCGCGCTGGCCGTGCCGCGGCTGACGCACAAACTGTCGGTGGAGGGCGTCAAGCAGATCATCATCTGCGCCGACGAACCGAAGAAGTACCGCAAGCGCGACCTCGCTCCGGGGACCCGGCTGTGGCACCGGGATCGGCTCGACGAGGCCCAGCGCGCGCTGCGCGAGATTCCGGGCGTGACCGTCCTGATCTACGACCAGCACTGCGCCGCTGACGCCCGCCGCCAGCGCAAGCGCGGCACGCTGCCCACCCGCAATACCCGCGTGGTCATCAACGAGGCGGTATGCGAGGGCTGCGGCGACTGCGGCGTCAAGAGCAACTGCCTGTCGGTGCAGCCGGTCGACACCGAATTCGGCCGCAAGACCCGCATCGACCAGACCTCCTGCAACACCGACTACAGCTGCATGGACGGCGACTGCCCGTCGTTCGTCACCGTGGAGCTGCCGGATCCGGCGAAGTCGAAGGCCAAGCGCGTCAAGCCGATCCGGCCCGAACCGCCCGCCCTGCCCGATATCGAGGCGCTCGCCCCGACCACCACGCAGAACGTCTTCCTCGCCGGAATCGGCGGCACCGGCATCGTGACCGTGAACCAGGTCCTCGCGACCGCGGCCATGCGCGCCGGATACGAGGTGGCCAGCCTGGACCAGATCGGCCTGAGTCAGAAGGCCGGACCGGTGGTATCGCATCTGCGCTTCGCCCCGGGCGAATTGGAGCCGTCCAACCGGTTGACCCCGGCCAGCGCCGACTGCATCGTGGCCTTCGATCTGCTCGCCGCGACCGACAACAAGAATCTGGGCTACGGCTCGGCCGAGACCACGCTGTCGGTAGCCTCGACCAGCAAGACCCCGACCGGCGAGATGGTCTACGACAAGTCGGTGTCCTATCCGGAGACCGATCTGCTGCTCGCGCGCCTGGCGGGCGTCTCGCGCACGATGCACTCCTTCGACGCGCTGGCCGCGGCCGAGGAGCTGTTCGGCAACACCACCGCCGCGAACTTCCTGCTGATCGGCGCGGCCTATCAGCTGGGCGGCCTGCGCCTGCCCGCCGCGTCGATCGAGGAGGCCATAGAGATCAACGGTGTGGCCGTGGCGGCCAATATCGCCGCGTTCCGCTGGGGTCGTGCCGCGGTGGCGCGCCCGGAGGAGTTCGCGGCGGCCACCACTCGCCCGCAGCCGAAGCGGCCCGAAATCGCCGTTCCCGCCGACCTTTTCGACGGCCTCACCGCGACGGGGGAGACCCGGCGACTGGTCGAGTTGCGCGCGGTGGAACTGATCGGCTTCCAGGGCGTGCGGATGGCTCGCGACTACGTCGCGACCGTGCAGCGCATCTGGCTGGCCCAGCAGGCGGTCACCGAGCGCACCGAATTCAGTGAGCAGGTTGCGCGCGGGCTGTACAAGTTCACCGCGTACAAGGATGAGTACGAGGTGGCGCGGCGGCTGGTGGATCCGGCGTTCCTGGCCGAGGTTTCGGCCCAGGTGCCCGAGGGCTCGAACCTCACCTACAAGCTGCATCCGCCGATCCTGCGCGCGATGGGCCGCTCGAAGAAGATGGGCTTCACCCCGCGCAGCCACGTCGTACTGAAGATGCTGGCCAAGGGTAAGCGCCTGCGCGGCACCAAATTCGATCCGTTCGGCTACATGCACCTGCGCAAGGTCGAGCGCGCCTTGCTCGAGCACTACACCGGAATGGTCGAATCGCTGGCCGGTTCCCTGGCCGCCGACTACGACCGGGCCGTGGCGGCCGCGTCGCTGGCCGATGTGGTCCGCGGCTACGAGGGCGTGAAACTCGCCTCGATCGAGACCTACCGGGATCGCCTGCGCGAGTTGGGGATCGAGCCGCCCGTCCTGCCCTGACCTCCGGGCCGGTGCGCCGGTACAGGTCGGGATCCGTTGCGACCCGCAGACCGCAACGGGTCCCGACCTGTATCGGACCGGCCTCGATGTCAGCGGGCCTCGTGTGCGGGCAGGCCGATCACGGTGTTGAGATCCGCCCCGCCCGCGGTGACGCTGACGACCGGATGGGTGTTGTGGGTGTAGAACTTGGTGAGACAGCCCGCGGGCGCGCCGTCGACGATGAACGGACCCAGCACCGGCGCGATCTCGATCTCGACCCTCGACTCGTCGGTCGGATCGATGAAGGTCGCCGGACAGCGTTGTGCCCGAACGTATTCCTGGACGACGGCATGGCCGCGGGTGAGCGCGTCGGCGATCCGGCGCGACCATTCGGTCGCGTCGGTGCGCTGACCGAGGACCACCGAGGTGCCCCACATGCCGACGGCGTCCTGGCGTTCACCGGAATTCTCGAGGGGATCGACCGCGGCATGGTGGACGAGGACGACATCCTCGTGCACGGCTCGGGCAGCTATGCGGTGGGCGACTATCAGCCGATCGCGCGCGATCATCTGGTGCCGGTCGATGAGTCCGACGACCTCGTCGCGGTGGCCGAAACCGCCATGGGCGCACGAGATTAGCGCCGTGTACCCGTGACGGGCGAAAGGCCCGCCCGGACTCGCGGTCCGGACGGGCCCTTCGCGTATTCCGTTGTGCGGCAGTCAGCCTACGGCCACGCCCACGCGCAGCGCGTGCGGTTCGACGGCCCCGCGCACCAGCGCCTGCGCGTCGACGGTCTCGGCACGGTAGGGCAGCAGCGCCAGCGTGTCGGTCATCTTCGCCACCGGATCGACGATCTCGGCCGGGGTGCCGAAGATGAACGTCCACTCGTGCTCGTCGCTGACGTAGGGCACGACGGTGGCGAACATATTGTGGAACCGGCTCCACGAGCGCTTCAGGGTCTCGTTGCGCCACATGGTCTGACAGCCCGCCTGCGCCGCGAGCACGCCGCCCTCGGCGAGCAGCGCTTTACATCGCAGCAGGAACTCGTCCTCGTACAGACGGTTGTGCTGGGCGTCCTCGACCCGCTCGTCGGGCAGGTCGATGACCACCATGTCGTAGCGCACGCCCGCGGCCTCGGCCTTGGCCAGGAAGTCCCAGCCATCGGCGTAGTGCATCTTGATCGGGCCCTCGTGGGCCACGGCGCGCGCCAGATCGGCCTCGGTATAGCCGTAGGGGAGATGCTTCGCGCACAGCTCCACCTCCAGCTGATCGATATCGACGTGGTCTACCAGCGACGCGCCCGCGGCCACCGACATCTGCGAGGCGACGCCCTCGCCGGAACCGATGATCAGCACCTTGTCCAGCTTCGCGGCCAGCGCGTAGCCGGGCACCAGCATGGCCTCGTGATAGGTCAGCTGGGAGAACTCGGTGGACTGGCGATCCTCGTCGGAGAACAGCGACACGCCCTGGGCGGTGCGCGCGATCACCATGTGCTGGAACGGAGTTCGGGTGTCGACGATGACATCCTCGAGATCCCAGACGCGGGTCAGACCCTCGCCCACGGGCTCGTGGATCCGCCGGGCGCTGTGCCCACGCTGGATCACCTCCATATGGACGCTGCCGGGCGACAGTTCCGCCTGCAGTAACTCGACCGCCTTCGTGGCGCCCGCGCCGATACTGCCGCAGGTGAACACGTCGACGAAGATGTCACCCGATTCCGGATAGGTGTGGATCGAGGCATGCGACTCCGACAGCAGCGCCAGCACCGTGACACCCTGCGGCTCGAACTGCTTATGAGTCACATCGCAGATGGTGACACCGGCTCCTAGCAACGATTTTCGAAGCGCTGTTTCGAGTCGCTCGAGGTCGTTGCACAGAGCTGCGTCGACACCACCGAACTCGGCCAGCACGTGCCAGCCGGTGAATTCTGCCGTCATGGCTAAACTCACTCTCGCTCAGCGCCAATGACATTGACAGTCAGAGGCGGGAAACCATTGAAGGACACCGACGAATAGCTCGCCGTATAAGCGCCGGTATCGAGGATCCGAACGGGATCACCGGCTCGCAGCGTGGTAGGGAGGAGGACACGCGTGCGTTGATAGAGTACATCGTCGCCATCGCAGGTCGGACCGGCAATCACCGCCTCGTCCACGGGGTCACCGTCTCGTAAGGTTTCGATCCGGTAAGCGATGTACTCGTTCTCGGTTTCGGCCATTCCGTTGTAGCGGCCGATATCGAGGTATATCCAGCGCCGCCCGTCCGGCGCGATGCGCACGTTCACGACCTCGGCGTGGATCACGCCGGCGTTGCCCACCAGGGCACGGCCGGGTTCCACCACCAGATCGGTGTGCTCCGGGAGATGGCGCGACGCCGCCTCGGCGATCACCGCACCCAGTTCCGACAGCGAGGGCGCGGGATCGACATACGAAATCGGCAGTCCCCCACCGATGTTCACCGCGCTGACCGGAATGTCCTTGACCGCCAAGGCTTCCGAGATCGCTGCGGCCTGCTCGATGCCGATCCGCCACGCCGTCGGATCCAATTGCTGTGAGCCCACATGGAAATACGGTCCGACCACCCGCAGGCCCAGATCGCGCGCCCGCACCAGCAGCCGCACCGCCTCGCCGGGCGCGCAGCCGAATTTGGTGCCGAAGGGCGTCTGCGACTGCGGGGCCGAGGCCAGGAACCGGCATTCGACCTCCGCACCGGGCGCGTGCTCGGCGATGCGCTCGAGATCGTCTTCGGTGTCGAAGGCGTAGCGGCGCACGCCCGCGGCGTGGGCCGCGGCGATATGGCCGGCCTTCTTGATGGGGTTGCCATAGCAGAGTGCGGCCGGGTCGACGCCCAGGCTCAGGCACTGCTCGATCTCACCGATACTGGCGACGTCGAATTCCGCGCCTTCGGTATGGAGCAGCCGGATGATCTCCGGCAGGGGAGAAGCCTTGACCGCGAACCGAATTCGCGCTGTGGGTAGCGCGGAGCGCAGTGCGCGGAAGTTGTCGCGCACCCGGGCGAGATCGATGACGAGACAGGGCGACTCGGGCGCGTTTGAGATCGACAATCTAAGGGAACTCTCTTTCTTCTGGGCAGCAACTGGCTGCAGGCACGGAGCGGAACAGTATCAGCAGGGTGGCGCGGATTACGAACCGGATTGACGTCACCTTGATCACGCGCGGGCGGATCCATACGCCATGGCAATGCCACGTCATGTCGCGGCGCGACATACCGCTCGGCTATCGAGCGGCGTTACCACCTGTGACCCCGGCGATCGCCGGAATCGGTTTTCGGCGCAGGATCAACGCGCTGACGGGTGCGCGGCGGGAAATATTCATCCGGCCGTCACCGTCATCTCGTCGAACACCACCTCGCCGGCGGCATCGGATTCGGCGAGATCGACCACGGCGTCGATGGACCAGCCGTGATCGCCCGCGGGGTCGTCGAGCACCTGGCGCACCCGCCAGAAGCCCGGCCGCTGTTCGATCTGGAAAAGCCGTGGGCCCCGGGCGTTCGGCCCGGTGCCGAGGGTCTCGTACTCGGCGAAGTAGGGTTCGAGCGCCGATTCCCAGTCCGGCCCGTCGTCCAGCTCGTCGAGCCGGTCCCAGCGGCCCAGCGCGGCCAGTTCCACGCGCCGGAACATCGCGTTGCGCACCATGACGCGGAAGGCGCGCTCATTGGCAGTGATCGGGCGCACCGTCTCCGCACCGAAGGCCAACTGCTCGTCGTCGTTCTCCGCGCCCGGATTGGTGAGCTGTTCCCACTCGTCGAGCAGGCTCGAATCCACTTGGCGCACAAGCTCGCCCAGCCATTCGGTGAGGTCCTCGAGCTCCTCGGTGCGCGCCGATTCCGGAACCGTGCGGCGCAGGGCGCGATAGGCGTCGGCGAGGTAGCGCAGCACCACACCCTCCGAGCGGGCCAGTTCGTATTCGCTGACCAGCTCGGCGAAAGTCAGTGAGCGCTCGATCATTTCGCGCACGACGGATTTGGGTGCGGGACTGAACTCCGACACCCAGGGATGACCGGCGCGATAGGTCTCGAACGCGGGCTCGATGAGTTCGACCAGCGGTTTGGGCCAGGTGATGTCCTCGAGCAATTCCATACGCTCGTCGTACTCGATGCCGTCGGCCTTCATCTCACCGATGGCGGTGCCGCGCGCCTTGTGCTGCTGGGCCAGCAGCAGCTGGCGTGGATCCTCCAGCGTGGATTCGATGATGGACACCACATCCAGTGTGTAGGTCGGGGCGTCGCTGTCAAGTAGCTCGAAGGCTGCCAGGGCGAACGGCGACAGCGGCTGGTCGAGCGCGAAGTCGCGCTGCAGGTCGACCGTGAGCCGCGCGCGACGGCCGTATTCGTCCGGTTCGTCCAGCTGCTGCACCACGCCCGCATCGCGCAGCGCCCGGTACAAGCGGATCGCCTTGAGGATGTGTTTGCGCTGGGCCGGGCGCGGTTCGTGATTGTCCTCGAGCAGATGGCGCATGGCGTCGAAGCAGTTGCCGCGCCGCGCGATCACATTGAGCAGCAGCGAGTTGGTCACCCGGAAACGCGAGACCATCGCCTCGGGTTCGGCGGCGACCAAGCGGTTGAAGGTGTCCTCGGACCAGGACACGAAGCCCTCCGGCGGTTTGCGCCGCTGCACCTTGCGCTGTTTCTTCGGATCGTCACCGGCCTTGGCCAGCAGCCGGACGTTCTCGATCTCGTGTTCGGGGGCCTGCACCACGACCGTGCCGATGGTGTCGTAGCCCGCGCGTCCGGCCCGCCCGGCGATCTGATGGAATTCGCGGGCCTTGAGGCGACGGGTGCGCACACCGTCGAATTTGGTGAGTCCGGTGAGCAATACGGTGCGGATCGGCACATTGATACCGACGCCGAGGGTGTCGGTGCCGCACACCACCTTCAGCAGGCCCTCCTGGGCGAGCCGTTCCACCAGCCGCCGATATTTGGGCAGCATGCCCGCGTGGTGCACGCCGATGCCGTGGCGGATCAGCCGCGACAGCGTCTTGCCGAATCCGCTGGAGAACCGGAAGCTGCCGATCGCCTCGGCGATGGCGTCCTTCTCGGCCTTGGACGCGAAGTTGACGCTGGTCAGCGCCTGGGCGCGCTCGAGGGCGGCGGCCTGGGTGAAATGCACTACGTAGACCGGGGATTGGTGGGTGGAGACCAATTCCTCGAGGGTTTCGGTGATCGGCGTGCGGACGTAGGAGAACATCAGCGGCACCGGACGTTCCGAGCCGCTGACGATCGCGGTGCTTCGGCCGGTGCGCCGCTCGAGATCCTTCGCGAAGAAGTCGACCTCGCCGAGAGTGGCCGACATGAGCAGGAATTGGACCTTCGGCAGTTCCAGCAGCGGCACCTGCCAGGCCCAGCCGCGATCGGGATCGGCGTAGAAATGGAATTCGTCCATCACGACCTGACCCACATTCGCGGCCGCGCCCTCGCGCAGCGCCAGATTGGCCAGGATCTCCGCGGTCGCGCAGATGATCGGCGCGGTCGGATTCACCGCGGCGTCGCCGGTGACCATGCCGACCTTGTCCGCGCCGAACACCTCGCACAGCGCGAAGAACTTCTCGCTGACCAGCGCCTTGATCGGGGCGGTGTAGTAGCTGCGCTCGCCGCGGTTGAGCGCGGCGAAATGCGCGCCCACCGCGACCATCGACTTACCGGATCCGGTCGGCGTGGCCAGGATGACGTTCGCCCCGGTCATCAACTCGAGTAGGGCCTCTTCCTGCGCCGGATACAGCGTCAGGCCCTGTTCGAGGGTCCAGTCGGCGAAACTCTCGTACAGCCACTCGGGATCCACGTCGGGCACGGCGCGATCGGGGATCAGTTCGGACAGCTGCACGTATTTCAACGTTACCGGTAGGTGTCACGCGGTTTTTCGCGCCCCGGCATTACCTGTCGCGGTTGTCCTCGTCGTCGCCGAGGCCGGACTGCTCGGCCAGGAAGCGTTCGAATTCCGCGCCGAGCTCGTCGCCGGTGGGCAGGTCGGCGTCGCCGGCGAGCAGACTGGACTGACGCTCCTGGGCGGTGACGAAGCTGTCGTACTGGCGTTCCAGCGCGTGCACGACCGTCTCCACCTCGGCATTGCCCGCGATGTGCTCGTTGACCTGTTCGCGAACCCGGGCCGCGGCCTCACCGAGCGCCGCCAGCGGCAGTTTGAGTCCGACGTTGTCGGAGACGCTTTCCAGCAGGGTCTGGGCCGCCTCGGGATAGGCGGTCTGGGCCAGATAGTGCGGCACGTGCACCGAGAAGCCGATCGACTCGTGTCCGTGCTGGGCCATCCGGTATTCCAGCAGCGAGGAGGCGCTGCCGGGCACCTGCAGCTCACCGGGCCAGCGCTGATGTTCGCCGATCAGATCGCGATCGCTGGCGTGCGCGGTCACGCCCAGCGGACGGGTGTGCGGAATCGCCATCGGGATCGCGCTCAGGCCGATGGTCCGGCGCACGCCGAGCTGTTCGGCGAGCAACCGCATCGCGGTCACGAACTTCTCCCAGCGCAGATCCGGTTCCAGACCGGCCAGCAGCAGGAACGGGGTGCCCTCGGTGTCCTTGAGGGCCCACAGGTTCAGTTCGGGATCGGCGTAGTCGGTGAAGTGATCGGTCTTGAACGTCATCAGCGGGCGGCGCGAGCGGTAGTCGAGCAGCTCGTCCACATCGAACGAGGCGACCAGTTCCGACTCGAGGCTCTCGCGCAGGTGCGTCGTAGCCAGGCGGACCGCATGGCCGGCGTCGGTGAAGCCCTCCAGGCCGTGCACCAGCACCGGACCCGCGCCGTCGGCGGACGACAGCTGCGGAGCGGGGAACTCCAGCTCGTACATTCGCGACTCGTAGTCCATCGCGTACTCCTTCCTGCGGTGGCCCACCTCGACGCGGGATCGCCGACCACCTTCCATTGTCTCTCATCTTGTTCGGAGACCGCGCAGGGTGGGGTGGACCGCACCCGCACAACAACGGGTACCCGATCGTCATTCCCGCACGCCATCACCGGCGTGGCAGCGAGGCGTTCGCGCGGTTTCGTCCATAGTGAACATGTGATCGTGCCGGATTCATCGGGCTCGCGGTATGGCCGTGCGATCGGTCGTGCCCTCGGATGCGCGGCGCTGAGCTGGTCGCTCGCGGCGTGCGGCGCGGCCGTGTCCGGCCATCCGATACCCGCGCGCGACGCCGCACACACCCCGGGTGCGCTGAACCGGCTGCTGCCCGGTCAGGACGAGTTCCCGGCGCGTTATTCGACTGTCGTGCTCTCGCCCGATCGGGCGCGCCGGGCCGCCGGGGATGTGCGCGCGATGCCCGAGGGCGCACAGGTCGATCCGGCCGACTGTGGCGAGGCGACCCCATCGTTCGAGCCGGATCGGGGCGCGATCGCGGTGGGGACCGACAACCAGTCTCGCGCCACGCTCACCGTCGAGTTGACCAGGACCGATACGCCGCTGACCCGATTGCGCGAGCGACTGCAGCGATGCGCCACGGTGCGGGTCACTCGCGGTCCGATCACCAATACCGTTGTGACCCAGCTGGATCCGCCGCCGCCCGGACATGTCGACGAGGCGCTGGCGCTGCGGCGCACGGTGACCGGGCAGACCAGCGGTCCCGGACTCACCCGCACACTGCAGACCCTGATCGGGCAGATCGGCGATGTGCGCGTCGCGGTCACCTATATGAGCTACTCGGACGCGCGCGCCGATACCGAGGGCCTGGACCAGGTGTTCACCGCCGCGGTCGCCGACGTGCGCCGCGGCTGAATCCGAGTACGTTCGAGATCATGGCGAAAATCGGTATCACGGATCTCGACGTCTTTCCCCTGTGCCTGGGTGGCAACGTCTTCGGCTGGACCGCGGACCGGGCGGAGTCGTTCGATGTGCTGGACGCCTTCGTCGCCGGGGGTGGCAACTTCATCGACACCGCGGATGTCTACTCCGCCTGGGTGCCCGGCAACAGCGGCGGTGAGTCCGAGACCATTCTCGGGGAGTGGATCCAGGCTCGCGACAATCGCGACCGGCTGGTGCTCGCCACCAAGGGCAGCCGCCTGGCCCCCTTCGAGGGTTTGTCCGCCAAGGCGATTCGCGGCGCGGTCGAGGCGTCGCTGCGTCGCCTGCGCACCGACCACATCGACCTCTACTACGCCCACTACGACGACCCGGCCACTCCGCTCGAGGAGACCGTCGCGGCCTACGACGAACTGATCCGCGCGGGCAAACTCCGCTATGTCGCCGCCTCCAACGTCTCGCCCGACCGCATCCGCGCCTCCCTCGCCTTCGCCGACCGCGAGGGCCTGGCCCGCTACGTCGCCATCCAGCCGCAGTACAACCTGGTCGAACGCACCGACTTCGAGCGCGACCTGCTCCCGCTGGCCCAATCGGAGAACCTGGCGACGATTCCGTACTACGCCCTGGCCAAGGGTTTTCTCACCGGCAAGTACCGTCCCGGCAAGGAGGTCGACAGCCCCCGCGCCGAGGGCGCGGCCACCCACCTGAACGCCCGCGGCCTGCGCGTCCTCGAGGTCCTCGACGCCGTCGCCGCAACCCACGACGTCCCGGTAGCCGCGATCTCCCTGGCCTGGCTCGCCGCCCAGCCGACCATCGCCGCCCCCATCGCCAGCGCCCGCAACACCACCCAACTGGCCGGACTGCTGCCGGTGGGCGAGTTGCGCCTGAGCGATGACGAACTGAATCGATTGACGGCAGCGTCGGAGTAGTTTCGGCGACTTCGGGTGGCGACGCGTTGAATCGGCTGAGGGCCGCGTCGGAGTAGTTTCGGCGATTCCGGCTGGGCGACGGGTTGAATCGGCTGAGGGTCGCGTCGGGGAAGCTTCGGCGATTTCGGGTGGCGACGGGTTGAATCGGCTGAGGGCCGCGTCGGGGGAGCTGCGGCGATTTCCGGTGTACGCGGTGAGTCTCGTTTGCTGCGCGGTGGTCGGCGTCGCGCGCGTAGGTGGATCGAAGGTAGCAGGTGGCGGTGGGTTCCTCGGTGCGCTCAACCCTGGCGGAGCGGATTCATCCACAGCCGAATCGCTATCCACAGGGCGGATGAAACCCCAGGTCGCGGAGGATCGGTGAGTCCGGCTGTGGCGCAAGCTGTTCGGCATGACCACGCCTGCCGAACCAGTACCCGGTGACAACGGCTCCGCCGAGGCCGCCCGCGACGCCACCCGGCCGCCGCTCTGCCGGTCGCCGAAATACCGTGCGGGACAGCCGCGACCGCGTCCCGAGCCGCGCGGTGAATCGGACGAGCCGCTGTGGCCCGATCCCGCACTGCGGGTGGACGATTCCCGCGAGTTCATCGCGGCGGTCCCGGCACTGCTGGGGTTCGTGCCGGAGCGGTCGATGGTGGTGTGCATGCTGCGGGAGGTCTCGCAGCGGCCCGATTCGCTGCGGGTGGGCACGGTGGCCCGCCACGACCTGGACGTGATCGGTTGTGGCGCATGGGCCCGACTGGCCGGGCAACTGGGGGCGCTGTGCGTGCAGGAGAAGGTCGTCGCGGTGCTGATCCTCATCGTCGACGACCGAGCCGGAGCGCCGCGCGCGGACCGTCCGGGACCACGCTGTGCCCGCCATCGCGAACTGACCCGAATGCTGTGCGCGGCACTGGAAGCCGAGGACGTGATCGTCGGCGATGTCTGCGCGGTCCGCGAGATCGCCGGTGACCAGCCCTGGTGGAGCCTGCTCGATCCGGACGCCCACGGCCTGCAGGCGCATCCGGCCGACTCGCCGATCACCCTCGCGCACGTCCTCGACGGCCGCCCGATCCGAACCTCCCGCGACGAGCTGATCGCCGTCGTCGCACCGGATCCGCACGCCGCGGCCGAACTCGAATCGGTACTGGAACAGGCCGAGAGCCGGGCTCGACAGCGGTACTACCGCGCGGTGTCCCAGCGCGAGCCCGCCGCCTACAGCCGCGCCGCGTTGGAGATGGTGCTGTGGTCGGTCGCCACCGTCGATTCCGGCGATCCGCTCGAGCCGTGCGAGCTCGCGGATCTGGCCGTGGCGCTGCGGGATACGACGGTGCGCGACGCGCTGTTCGCGCTCGGGGACACCGACTGCGCCGCCGCGGCGGAGACCGTGTGGACGCTGCTGTGCCGGGCCACCGTCGGCGCCGATCGTGCCGACGCGGCGACCCTGCTGGGCTACAGCGCCTATCTGCGCGGCGACGGCCCACTCGCCGGCGTCGCCCTGACGGCCGCACTGGACATCGAACCCGACCACGGCATTGCCGCCCTACTCGAAACCGCGCTGCGTACCGGCATGCCACCGCGGGAGGTGCGCAAACTGGCCCGCAGCGGGCGCGACAAGGCCGCGGCGGTGGGTGTGGACCTGGGCGAGGGCACCGATCGGAGCGACCGGTGAGCGCGCCCGTGCGATCAGCGGGCGCTGTGCGCGCGATCGCCCAGAGATCGCAGGAAAGCCCAGGCGTCGGAGACGATCTCGTCGAGATCGTTGTGCTCCGGATTCCAGCCCAGCTCGCTGACTGCCCGCGCGCTGGAGGCGATCAGCACCGCCGGATCACCGGCGCGGCGCGGCGCGTCCACGGTCGCGATGGGCAGCCCGGTCACCCGCTCACAGGCCGAGATCACCTGGCGCACCGAGAATCCGGTACCGCTGCCGAGATTGAATACGCGATGCTCGCCCGGCTTCGACTGGGCCAGCGCCAGCAGATGCGCCTGGGCCAGATCGCGAATGTGGATGTAGTCGCGCACCGCGGTCCCGTCCGAGGTCGGGTAGTCGGTGCCGAACACCGAGATCGAATCCCGGTGTCCCAGTGCGGTTTGCAGGACCAGCGGAATGAGATGGGTTTCCACCATCCGGTTTTCGCCCAGGCCGCTGTAGGCGCCCGCCACGTTGAAGTAACGCAGGCTGGTCGCGGCCAGTCCGTGCGCGATCGAATAGGAGGTGATGGCGTGATCGATGGCCAGCTTGGACGACCCGTACGGGTTGGTCGGCCGGGTCGGCGACTCCTCGGTGATCGGCACCTGCTCCGGCTCGCCGTAGACCGCAGCGGTCGAGGAGAACACCAGCCGCGGAGTTCCGGTACGGCGGATCGCCTCCAGCAACGCGAGTGTCTTGACCACGTTGCCGTACCAGTACTTCTCCGGCTGCTGTACCGACTCGCCGACCAGCGACTGCGCCGCGAAATGCAGGACGCCGTCGAAGGATTCGGATTCGATCAGCTCGACGCCGACCGTCGCGATATCGCCCTCGACGAACTTCGCGCCCGAGGGCGCGCCGTCAGCGTTTCCGGTGGACAGATCGTCGATGACGACCACCTCGTGGCCGTCCTCGAGCAGCACCTGCGCGCAGACCCCGCCGACGTATCCGGCACCGCCGGTCACCAGAAGTTTCATGTATCAGACCAATTTCACCTGGACGGCATGGGCCATCTCGTCGGACAGTTCGAAACCCTCGTGGCCGGGCACCGAGATGACCACCGCGCCGGGCTTGGTCTCCACGGTCACTCGGGCGTCGGGCACCACACCGGCCTCACGCAGCTGGCCGATGATCTCGGGATCGGTCTGGATGTGCTCGGACAACCGGCGCACCACCACCGCCGACACCTGTCCGGGCGTCAGATCCGACAGCCGCACGAGTTTCTCCTCGTCGGAGGAGGTCCCGATCACACCCAATTCGTCCAACCCCGGAATGGGATTGCCGTAGGGGGAGGTGGTGGGGTGGTTGAGCACCTCGACGAGGCGACGCTCGACATCCTCGCTCATCACGTGCTCCCAGCGGCACGCCTCGGCGTGGACGTTCTCCCATTCGAGTCCGATCACATCGACCAGCAGCCGCTCGGCCAGCCGGTGCTTGCGCATCACCGAGACCGCCATGGCCCGGCCCTTCTCGGTCAACTCGAGGTGCCGGTCACCCGCGACGGTCAAAAGGCCGTCGCGCTCCATTCGCGCCACCGTCTGGCTGACGGTCGGGCCGCTCTGCTCGAGGCGTTCGGCGATCCGCGCGCGCAGCGGCGTGACACCTTCTTCCTCGAGGTCGTAGATGGTACGGAGATACATCTCCGTGGTGTCGACCAGATCCTTCACCTGTTACCCCTTCGTCGGCACGAATTCTACCCACGCGCGGTTGTACAACCGGCGTCAGCATATGTCGCTGGTCCTGCGGAAACCCCGAGGGCGCGAGGCGCGCGCTCACAGGGTGCGCCCAACGCCGGCGCACCGCGTCTGCTGCATTTGTACTGCATGACAACGACAAAATGTGCTCCGTCCTTCCCCGTGTTCGCTTCTCGCTTGCGCCGACCGCGGTGCATTAGCGTGGGGGCCATGGCAAGCGACGCCACGGTGGTGTGGACCGACCGGTTCCTCGAGTACAGCTGGACGCCGGAACATCCGATGAAACCGGCGCGTTTGCGATTCACCATGGCGCTCGCCCGCGGCCTGGGACTGCTCGAGGGCGTCGAGACGCTGCGTCCGGATCCTGCCGAAGAGTCCGAATTGCTGAGGATTCACACCCCCGCCTACATCGAGGCGGTCCGGCGCGCCTCGCCGTCGCACGGGCTGGGGTCCGAGGACAATCCGGTATTCCCGCGCATGCACGAGGCCGCGTCGGTGATCGTGGGCGGCACGCTGGCCGCCGCGCGGGAGATCGTCGAGGGCCGTACGCGCCGAGCGGTCAGCATCGGCGGCGGCATGCATCACGCGATGGCCGATTCGGCGTCGGGCTTCTGTATCTACAACGATGTGGCGGTGGCGATTTCGTGGCTGCTGGACCACGGTTTCGACCGCATCGCCTATGTCGACGTCGACGTCCATCACGGCGACGGCGTCCAGCGCGCGTTCTATGGCGATCCACGGGTGCTGACCCTGTCGATCCATCAGCATCCGGCCACACTGTGGCCCAATACCGGTTGGCCGGAGGAGATCGGCGCGGGCGCGGCGGAGGGCACCGCGATCAATCTGGCGATGCTGCCCGGCACCCGGGATCCGCAGTGGCTGCGCGGTTTCCACGCGGTGACGCCGGGCGCGCTGGCGGCGTTCCGGCCACAGATCCTGATCAGTCAGTGCGGTGTCGACACCCATCGCGAGGATCCGCTGGCCGATCTGGAACTGAGCGTGGACGGCCAGCGCGCCGCGTTCCTGGCCATGCGCGAGCTGGCCGACCGCTATGCCGAGGGCCGCTGGCTCGCCGTGGGCGGCGGCGGGTACGGCCTGATCCGGGTCGTGCCCCGCGCCTGGACCCATCTGCTGGCCGCAGCCCTGGATCGTGAGATTGATCCGGCGACAGCGGTTCCGGCCGAGTGGATCGAGCAGGCTCGCGCCTATCAACCCACCGTCGAACCGCCGCGCGCCATGGGCGACGGCGCCGATACCGCTTTCGCGCACTGGGACGGGCCGGGCGGCACCGCCGAAACCGGCGACGAACGCCTCGATCGTATGCAACGCGCCCTCGACACATCCGTATTGGCCACGCGCCGAGCCACTTTCGGGTTGCTCGGCCTGGATCCGGAGGACCCCCGTGACTGAACCGTCCGACTCCACACCCGCGGATCCGCCACCGCCACCGCAGCATTGGTACGCCGATGTGCTCGCCTCCGACGGCGGTGTCGTGCGGATGCGCCCGATCACACCCGACGACGCCGAGGATCTGCAGCGCTTCCACGCCGGGCTGTCGGATCGCACACGCTATCTGCGTTACTTCGGCCCGTATCCGAAGATGACGCCGAAGGATCTGTTCCGTACCACCCACGTCGACTACCGCGACCGGGTGGGACTGGTGGCGGTGCTGGGCGATTCGATCGTCGCGGTGGGCCGCTACGAACTGCTGCCCGAACATCCGGGCGCCCGGGCGGCCGAGGTGGCGTTCGTGGTCGCCGACGAACATCAGGGCCGGGGTCTGGGCTCGATCCTGCTCGAACATCTGGCGGGTGCGGCCGCCGAGAACGGTATCGACACCTTCGTCGCCGAGGTGCTCGCGGAGAACAACGCCATGGTGACGGTATTCCGCGACGCCGGGTATCAGGTGCGCCGCAACCGCGACGGTTCGGTCCTGCATCTGGAATTCGCCATCGATCCCACCGAAGCCCTACTGTCGGTGCGCGATTCGCGCGAGCGGGCCTCCGAGGCGCGCAGTGTCGGCAATCTGCTGAGTCCGCGTTCGGTCGCGGTGATCGGGGCGACCCCGTCCTCGGGCCGGGTCGGTGGCGCGGTCTTGGCGAATCTGCTCTCGGGCGTGTTCCAGGGACCGGTATATCCGGTGAATCCGAACCGCAGTTCGGTGCGCGGTGTGCGCTCCTACGCCACGGTCCGCGATATTCCGGACGAGGTGGATCTGGCGGTGGTCGCGGTGCCCGCCACCGAGATCAAATCGGTGCTCGACGACTGTATGGCCAAGGGTGTCAAGGGTTTGGTGGTGCTGACGGCCGGATTCTCCGAAACCGGGCCGTCCGGATACGCCGCCGAGCGCGATCTGGTGGACGCCGCGCGCGGGCACGGTATGCGGGTGGTGGGGCCGAGCGCGCTGGGCATCGCCAATACCGATCCGGCGATCTCGCTCAACGCCACCCTCGCGCCGGTGCTGCCCGGTCGCGGCCGCATCGGATTCTTCTGCCAATCCGGGCCGTTGGGCGCGGCCATTCTCGGTGAGGCGGCCGCGCGCATGCTCGGCCTGTCGACCTTCGTCTCCGCCGGTAATCGTGCCGATGTGTCGGGTAACGATCTGCTGCAGTACTGGGATAGCGATCCGGCCACCGATGTGGTGCTGCTGTATCTGGAGACCTTCGGCAATCCGCGCAAGTTCTCCCGGATCGCCCGGCGGGTGGCGCGCACCAAACCCGTCGTGGTGGTGAGCAACGGCCGCCACACCGCGCATACCGGGGCGCTCAGCCCGCTGGAACTGTCACTCGGGCGAGATCTGTTCGCCCAGGCCGGAATCGTGCAGGTGGACACCATCTCCGAGATGTTCGACTGCGCCATGCTGCTGGCCTACCAACCGCTGCCCGCCGGGCCGCGGCTGGCGGTGATCGGAAACAGTGCGGCGCTGGAGTGGATGGCGGTGGACGCGGCGCGCGCGGAGGGGCTCACGGTGGGCGAGCCGACCGATCTGGGCCCGCAGGCCGATCCGGCCGACTACCTCACCGCCGTCGCCGCGGCCGCGCGCGATCCAGAGGTCGACGCGCTGATCGTGATCTTCTCCCCGCCCGTGCCGACCTCGATCGCGGCCTTCGCCGAGGCCATCCGCTCCGGCGCGGCCGATATCTCGAAACCGGTGCTGACCACGTTCGTCGCCGAACACGGGATGCCGAATCTGCTCGCCGCCCGGGGCAGCGGCGGCATGGTCGAGCGCGGCTCGATCCCGTCCTATCCCGAGCCGGAGCGCGCCGCGCGGGCGCTCGCCCGGGTGCGGCGCTACGCCGACTGGCGGACCCGGCCGGTGTCGACGGTGGTGCGGCCCGCCGATATCGATACCGAGCGGGCGCGAGAATTGGTGGGGGAGTGGATGTCTCGCGCGCCCGAGGGGGATTGGCTGGCCGATCTGGACGCGGCGCGGCTGCTGGCCTGCTATGGGGTGCGGGTGGTGGAATTCCGGGAGGTTCGCGATGTCGAGGCGGCGGTGGCCGCGGCCGAGGAGCTCGGCTATCCGGTGGCGGCCAAGGCGACCGGTGAGCTGTGGCGGCTGCGGCCGGATCTGACCGGGGTGCGGCTGGATCTGTGGCGGCCCTCCGCGGTGCGTCGCGCCTACGACGATCTGGCCGAACTGTCCGGCAACGAGGTCGTGCACATCCAGAAGATGGCCACCAAGGGGCTGGGCTGTGTACTGCGGGTGCAGGACGATCCGTCGTTCGGCTCGGTGATCAGTTTCGGGCTGTCGGGAACGATCATCGATCTGCTCGGCGATCGGGTGTACCGGGCGCTGCCGCTGACCGAGGCCGACGCGATCCGGCTGATCGACGCGCCGCGGGCGGCGCCACTGCTGGACGGGCAGTCCGGTGTGCCCGGTCGCACGGTCGGGGAGCCGGTGGACAAACGGGCGCTCGCCGAACTGGCACAGCGCGTTTCGGCACTGTGCGACGATCTGCCCGAGGTCCGCGAACTGGCGATCGAACCGGTGCTGGCCGCGCCACAGGGGGCCGCCATCCTCTATGCCCGGGTTCGTATCGGACCCGAACCCAGCCGCTTCGACGTCGGCCCCCGCCGATTGGCCTGAGCCGGTCAGCCGCGGCCGAGCCGCTGGACGGCGCTCAGCGCCTCCGGCAGCTTGGTGAAGCCCTCGTCGGCGAGGAGGTGGCCACCGCCCGGGATCACGATCGTCTCGGCGGCCAACTCGACGCCGAGGGCGTGGGAGGCCGTCGGCGACACGATCGAGTCGTCGTCGGAATGGATCATCACGCGCGCGCCGATGCGGGGGATCAGCGCGGCGAGCTTGGGCCGGTCGGTGAGGTAATCGTCCAGCTCGGGCAGGGTCGGCAGGGTGCCGAGGAATCCGGAGACGGCGACGAAACCGGCCAGTCGCCAGTCGGATTCGAGGGCGGCGAGATGACGCAGGGCGGTGATGGTGCCGAGGCTGTGCGTCACGAGCACGGTATCGGCATCGACGTCGCCGATCTCGTCGGCCAGCCGGGCGTCCCACTCCCGCCGGACGGGGGCCTCCGGGGTGGGCAGTTCCACGATCGACACCTCGTGGCCCTCGGACTCGAGCTGTTCGGCCAGCCAGGGGAACCAATGAGCATCGACGGAGGCGCCGTAACCATGAACGATGAAGATACGCACGCATCGGCGAACCTGCCGTTGGACCGGGAATATTCCGCGTCGCGAACGTGGCCGCGCCCACATTCGCGCCGCCCGCGACGGTTCACGACCACGGCGATGGTCGATACTGGCGGTATGCGCGAAGATCAGATCGAGGCTGCCACCGCGCCGCTGCGCGACGACATCCGTTTCCTCGGAGCGATCCTGGGCGAGACGATCCGCGACCACGAGGGCGCGAATGTCTTCGACCTCATCGAGCGAGTCCGTGTCGAGGCGTTCCGGGTGCGCAGATCGGAGGTGGAGCGCAGCGCGGTCGCCGATATGCTGCGCGATACCGAGATCGAGGTGGCCATTCCACTGATCCGGGCGTTCAGCCACTTCCTGCTGCTGGCCAACCTGGCCGAGGATCTGCAACGCGATCGCCGCCGCGCGGTCCATCAGGCGGCAGGGGAGCCGCCGCAGGATTCGAGCCTGGCCGCGACCTATCGCAAACTGGATTCCTACCCGCCCGGCGGTGCGAATGTCGCCGACCTGCTCACCGACGCGCTGGTATCGCCGGTGATCACCGCGCACCCCACCGAGACCCGCCGCCGCACGGTCTTCGACGTGCAGTCGCGCATCACCGAACTGATGCGGATGCGTCAGCGCTATGTGACGACCGAACCGGAGTACGCCGATCTCGAGAACCGGATCCGCCGCCAGGTACTCACCCTGTGGCGCACCGCGCTGATCCGCCTGGCGCGCCTGCGAATTCAGGACGAGATCGAGGTCGGGCTGCGCTACTACGACATGTCCCTGCTCGAGGTGATCCCGCGGATCAATGCCGATGTACGCGACGCGCTGCGCTCGCGTTGGCCCGACCGGGATTTGCTGGCGCGGCCGATCCTGCGCCCGGGGTCGTGGATCGGCGGGGATCGCGACGGGAATCCGAATGTCACCGGCGAGGTCGTGCATCGGGCCACCCATCGCGCGGGCACGGTCGCATTTGGTCATTATCTGAAAGAGCTTGTGGGCCTGGAGAAATCGCTGTCGCAGTCGGCGCGACTCGTACTTGTCTCACCCGAACTGGCCCGGCTGGCCGATGCCGGATACGACGAATCGCCGCAGCGCGCGGACGAGCCGTATCGCCGCGCGATCCGCGGTATCCGGGCTCGGCTCACCGCGACGGCGCTGCGGGCGGTAGGCGAAATTCCCGGCGAGGGTGTGGATGTCGGCGCGCGCCCGTACGCGACACCCGCCGAACTGCTCGATGATCTGAACGTGGTGGACGCGTCGATGCGGGCCTCCGGCGACGGGCTGCTGGCCGACGATCGACTGGCCGCGTTGCGCGGTGCGGTCGAAACCTTCGGCTTCCATCTGCAGGGTCTGGACATGCGCCAGAACTCCGAGACGCACGAGCAGGTCGTGGCCGAGCTGTTCGCCTGGGCCGGAGTGCATTCCGATTACGCGAGCCTGTCCGAATCCGAGCGCGTGCGGCTGCTCGCCGCCGAGCTGAGCACGCGCCGCCCGCTATTGGGTCCGACGGCGAATCTGAGCGAGCTCGCGGTCAAGGAGCTCGGCGTGGTCCGTGCCGCCAAGGCCGCGCTGGACGATCTGGGCCCGGATACGGTGCCGAACTACATCATCAGCATGTGCACGTCGGTCAGCGATCTGCTCGAGGCGGCCTTGCTGCTCAAGGAGGCCGGGATCCTGGATCCGGGCGACGCGCAGACCCCACCCAGCAGTCCGGTCGGGGTGGTGCCGCTGTTCGAGACCATCGACGATCTGCGCCACGGCGCCGAAACTTTGGTCGCCGCCTTGGAAGTCCCGGCCTATCACCGCCTGGTCGTCGCGCGCGGTATGCAGCAGGAGGTCATGCTCGGCTACTCCGACTCCAATAAGGACGGCGGATATCTGGCGGCCAACTGGGCGCTGTACCGGGCCGAACTGGATCTGGTGGACGCCGCCCGCAAGACCGGAATTCGATTGCGGCTGTTCCACGGTCGCGGTGGCACCGTGGGTCGCGGCGGTGGCCGCAGCTACGACGCCATCCTCGCCCAGCCGGCGGGGGCGGTGCGCGGATCGCTGCGCCTGACCGAACAGGGCGAGGTGATCTCGACCAAGTACGCCGATCGCGGCACCGCCTACCGCAATCTGGAATCGCTGGTCGCCGGAACGCTCGAGTCGACGTTGCTGGATGTGGAGGGGCTGGGCGCCGAGGCCGAACCGGCCTATGAGCTGTTCGACGAATTGGCCGAGCTGGCCCGCCGCGCCTATGCGGCGCTGGTGCACGAAACACCGGGTTTCGTCGACTACTTCCGGGCCTCGACGCCGATCGCCGAGGTCGCCGATCTCAATCTCGGCAGCCGACCGGCCTCGCGCAAACCCACCAGTTCGGTGAGCGATCTGCGCGCGATTCCGTGGGTGATGGCCTGGAGTCAGTCGCGGGTCATGCTGCCGGGCTGGTACGGCACGGGCACCGCGATCGAACAGTGGGTGGGCGAGGATCCCGCCCGGCTGGAAACCCTGTCGCGGCTGTACGCGCGCTGGCCGTTCTTCCGGACGGTCATGTCGAATCTGGCGCAGGTCATGGCCAAGGCCGATATGGATATCGCCGCCCGCTACGCCGAACTGGTCGACGACGAATCCTTGCGCACGAACATCTTCGGCATGATCCGCGAGGAATTCGATCGCACCGTGCGCATGCACGCGGCCGTCACCGGCAGCGATCAGCTGCTCGCCGACAACCCCGCCCTGGCCGAATCCATCCGAAACCGTTTCCCCTACCTGGAACCGATCAACCAGATGCAGGTCGACCTGCTGCGCCGCCGCCGCTCCGGCGACACCACCGAACTGGTCGAACGCGGCATCCTGCTCACCATGAACGGACTGGCGACGGCGCTGCGCAACTCGGGATAGTGGCCGAGGAACTCCAATTGTCAACCCGGACAATGTAATCGGCATCGGACTGAACGCTCGGTGAACGTCGTCGGCATGGTCGCCGGGGGCGGCGCCGGGCGTGGTGTGGTGAGGGCATGAGTAGATCACCGGGTTTTCTGAAGCAGTTGGCCGCCATCGGTTTCGCCGCGGTGAGCGCCTTCGGCGCGGCGGGGGCGGCGGCCGCGCAGCCGTTGGAGGAGGTGGCGGCCGGGACCGAGAAGGTAGTGGTAATCGGGTTGGACGGCACCATGTTTCGCAAGATTCAGGAGGCCAAGGCGACCCGGCTGTTGCGGTTGGCGGGTGAGGGCACGCTCGCGCAGCGGTCGATCGCCCCGCACATCACCATCTCCGGGCCGTCGTGGGCCAGTGTGCTGACCGGAGTCTGGGACACCAAACACGGTATCCGGGACAACAATTTCACCGCCGCGCCGTTCGCCAAGTATCCGACCGTCTTCACCCGGCTGGAGAAGGCCAAGCCCGCCCTGGACACCCGATCGATCGCCACCTGGGATCGGATTCCGGTCATGAGCGGTAGCGGCTCGCCGCACGCCGATGTGAATATCGCGACTCGCAAGCCTCCGCTCGATCCGACCGAGCAGAAGATCGACGCCGCCACAACGGATCTCGATGTCGACGCGATCACCAACTCGGGTCCGGATCTGCTGTTCACTCATCTCGATCAGGTCGACACCGCGGGGCACGGTCACGGCGCGGCCTCCGAGGACTATCTCGACGCGGTGAGCCGCGTCGACGGTCTGGTCGGCCGGATCGTCGACGCCGTCGACGCTCGGGCGAAGGCGCATCCGCGGGAGCGCTGGAACATCATCGTCACCTGCGATCACGGTCACAAGCCGGGTGGCGGCCACGGCGGCCAATCCGCCGACGAGACAGCGAATTTCGTGATCGCGCGTGGTCCCGCCTTCCGGCACGGGGCGACCGATCGCACCGGTTCGCTCGTCGATGTCACGCCCACGATCCTCGATCTGCTCGGTGTGCCCGCCGATCCGGTCTTCGACGGAAAGTCACTGGTGGACAACAAGTCCTGAGTATCAGGTCGGTGCGCTGCCGATATCGTCGGGCAGGTCGGTGACGAACATGTGGCCCGGTGCGTGGGTGATCGCCAGGGGTGGGGCGGATGCGGCGATCACGGCCTGTGGGGTGACCCCGCAGGCCCAGAACACCGGCGTCTCATCGGCTTCCGGTTCGATGGCGTCGCCGAAGTCGGGCCGCGTCAGATCGGCGATACCGAGCTCCGAGGGATCACCCGCGTGCAGCGGCGCGCCGTGGGCCAGCGGCAGTTCGGCGGTGATGCGGCGGGCCGCGTCGATCTGATCGTCGCGGATCGGGCGCATCGATACCACCACCGGTCCGTGGAATCGCCCGGCCGGTGCGCAGCGCAGCGATGTAACGAACATCGGGACATTGCGGCCCAACTCCTGATGCCGCAATCGAATTCCGGCGTCGAGCAGTCGCGCCTCGGCGGTGAAGCTGCAGCCGAGCAGGAAGGCGACGGCGTCGTCGGGCCATATCGCGCGCACATCGGTCGGTTCGTCGGCCAGGCGGCCGTGCCGGTAGACGCGATAGCGGGGGATATCGGTCCGCAGGTCCGCGCCGGGTGCGGCGCGGCGCGGTTGGGGATCGCCGGGCGCGGTCTTCTCGATGAGCGGTAAGGGCCGCGGATTGTTCCGGCACAGCTGCTCGAACTCCCCGGCCGACTCGGCGGGCAGCACAACAAGATTCGCCTGGACGAATCCGAGGCCCATACCCGTGGTGGGCTCGGCCAGCGCGCCGGATCGGCACCGCAGTCGGATCGCGTCGGGGCAGGACAGATCACCGCGTTCCATGAACCGATGGTATCGACCCCAACCTTCATTAGGTAGGAATATTCCTACGGTTGACATGTAGGAGTATTCCTACCTATAGTCGCGGTCATGACGATTTCTCAGATCGGCAAGATCACGGCATTCGTATCCGACCAGGACCGGGCCAGGAAGTTTTATACCGAGGTGCTCGGATTCGCGGTCCGCACCGACGCCGTGTTCGGAGACAACCGGTGGCTCGAGGTGGCGCCGGGGGAGGCGGGCGCCTCGATCATCCTGCACATCCCGTTCCCGGGGGCGAGTGCTGGAACGCTGGCGGGCGTCATGCTCGACAGTCCGGATATCGATGCGGTCGTGACCCGGCTGCGCGAAGCGGGAGCCGAGGTCGACGGGCCGACCGAACTGCCCTGGGGACGCCAGGCCACCTTCGCGGATCCCGACGGCAACTCCTTCGTGCTGGCCGCCACGGATTCGGCGCGGTGACAATGCTTTTCGAGGCGCACGGTATCGCCGAGCTATTCGGGGACACCATGGCGTCGGACAGGTTGGAATTGTCGGCCGAGCGGGGAAGATTGCTGACGACTCGGGGCGCGAGGGCGCGGGACAAGACCACTCTCGTACATATGCTGGCCACTCTGACCCGGCCGGGTGCGGGCGCGTTGCGCGTGCCCGGCCACGAGTCGTGCGACAGGCCGCCGCGGTGCCGTTCGATCGGGTCGGCCGGACAGCACGCCCTGGTGGGAATTTTGTTCACCGGGACCGAGAATCCGGAGATGATCGCGGTGCCGTCGGAGTCACGGCCGCCGAGGGCTCGGTGGCTTCGGACATTCCGGCGGGTGTTACGTCGCGGCGGCGCTGGCCTGGTGTTTCGATATTCTCGTGCTCGTCGTCGCGGTCGCCGTGCTGCTGTTCCGGCGGCGCTGGGCGGACGAAACGAGGGACCGGAGGAACGACGGTAATGCCACATCGCGTGAAATCCAGCAGTGCCGATCTGGTGTTCGGCGCGCTCGCCAATCCCACCCGGCGCGAAATTCTCGATCTGCTGCTCGACGGGGAGCAGACCGTGCAGGCGATCGCCGAGCGGTTCGATATGGCCCGCCCGAGCGTGTCGGAACATCTGAAGGTGTTGCGCGACTGCGGTTTGGTCGAGGAGGACAAGCGCGGGCGCTACCGGTTCTATCGAGTGGAGCCACAACCGTTGCACGAGTTGCAGACCTGGCTCGATCCGTTCGAGCGATTCTGGCGGGCCAGACTGCGTGACCTGGGCGAGGTGCTCGACACCCTGCCCGACGATCCCGACGACAGAACGGAATCCGTGCGGTGACCGACGATTCGACCACCATCGAGTTGGACCAGTTCTATCCGCACCCGCCCCGCAAGGTCTGGCGGGCGCTGACCACACCGGAACTGATGGTCCGCTGGATGATGCGCCCCACGGGCTTCGAGCCGGTGGCGGGCAATATCTTCCACATGCGCGGGCGCGCGATCCCACAGACCGGCTTCTCCGGCGAAATCCGCTGCGAGGTCCTGGAAGCCATCGCCCCGAAACGCCTCAGCCTCAGCTGGAACGACGCCCACGCCGAAACCGATACGGGCTGGGTGGTCACCTGGGAACTGCATCCCGAGGGCACGGGAACCCGAATCCTGTTCACCCACACCGGCTTCGACCCCGACGACCCCACCGCCCAACTGTCCCGCCAGATCATGAGCGGCGGCTGGCCGAGCATGCTCGCCCGCCTGGAGGCCGCCCTCGAGGACCAGTAGCCGTCCGATACGCCCGCTGCCCGAACTCCGGCCGCACACAACCACGACCTGCAGGTGCCCCACCCGACGGCCTGGCCTGGGCATCGGAAGTCCAGGACATGCCTTCCGCACACGGGGGCGACCGTTACCTCGACCGGTTATGCGGGGGCCGTGGCGCGCGGTTATGTGGGGGCCGTGGTGGGTGGATATGCGGGGCCGGGTAGGGCGGACGTGTGAGGGCCTCGGTGGGCGGTTACGTGGGGCCGTGGTGGGGTGGGTGTGCGGGGGCTTTGGCGGGGCGGATCGTGAGGGCATTGTGGGATGGATATGCGATGGCCCCGAAGTGTTTCTTCGGGGCCATCGGCGACCTGGGGAGGTCGGGGGTGCTCAGTGGGTTATCAGGTTCTCACTGATGGGGGATGGTGTTAGGGGGCAGTAGTCCGCCTAGCGGGTTGGGATCCGCAGCGGGTGCCTTTTCTCCTTCCTTGCCCTTCTCCTCCCCTTCCTTCTTGGGCTTCTCCGTGCCTTCCTTGCCCTTTTCGCCGCCCGGCTTCCCCTCGGACTGCGGGTCGGCCTTACCCTTCTCGCCCTTGGCATTGGGGTCGGGCTTCTTGCCATCCTTATCGGCTCCGTCGCCGGCGGCGCCTTCCTCGCTGTCGGGGCCGCGCTGGCCCATCAGCATGCCGCCGAGGCCGGGAACCAGGCCCTCCAGGGTGGCTCCGGGGCCCTGCCCGAGTTTGCCGAGTGTGCCGGTCGGGTCATTGGCGCCGAGGCCGTTCTGGCCACCGAGCATGCCGCCGAGGCCCTGCTGGCCTTGCTGACCCTGCTGGCCCTGGAGGGGATTGAAGCCTTGGGTCTGGCCCTGCTGGCCTAAGCCGCCTTGCTGGCCGCCCTGTTGGCCTTGCTGACCGAGCATGCCGCCGAGGCCCTGTTGGCCGCCTTGCTGGCCCTGCTGGCCGAGCATGCCGCCTTGCTGGCCGCCCTGCTGCCCGCCCCCGCCGCCCCAGCCGCCTTGCTGGCCGCCCTGCTGGCTGGCGCCACCGCCCATTCCGCCCTGACCGTTGCTCGGGGCGCCGCCACCGGTTCCGGTACCGGTTGTGCCCGAATTAGCAGTTCCGTTGCTGGAAGGAGGATCCGCGACCGCAGGAGATGCGGCCACCACAGACAAAAGACCGGCCGATACTGCTGCGACCGTCCACTTCAGGATTCGCGACGTTCGGTATGTGGTCATTACCACATTAAATAACGACCTGACGGTTTGAAGTGGACGTTTGGGAAAATCAGCGTGTCTGACATCCGGGCGTGTCGATAATAGCTGGTAGATAGCTGTTTGTCAGCAGCAAACGCACGAAGGGGACATAGCAAACATTTTGGATACAACAACGCCGGCCGGTTCGCGCTCTGGCCCGCGAGGGGACGGGCGCGCGGCCGCCGGCCGGCGTTCGGGGTGATCACCCGACATGACCACCACGAGGTGCTGGGCCGGATTCCGGACGGCCCAGCGTCTGGGGGTCAGCTGGCGTAGGCCCGCAGGCGGTCGGCCCGCTCACCCTTGCGCAGCTTGGACATGACCTCACGCTCGATCTGGCGCACCCGCTCGCGGGACAGACCGAACAGCTTGCCGATCTGATCCAGCGTGCGCGGCTGACCATCGTCGAGGCCGAAGCGCAGCCGGATGACCTGCTGCTCGCGCTCGTCGAGGGTGGCCAGCACGCTGCGGACGTCACGGTGCATGAGTCCAGCGATGACCGCGCTCTCGGCGGAGGTGGCCTCGGAGTCCTCGATGAAGTCGCCGAGCGGGGCCTCTTCGTCGTTGCCGACCGGCATATCCAGGCTTACCGGGTCGCGGCTGTGGTCGAGCAGATCGGCGATCTTGTCGACGGCGATGCCGGACTCGCGGGCCAGTTCCTCGTCGGTGGCCTCGCGACCGAGCTGCTGATGCAGTTCGCGCTTGATCCGGGCGAGCTTGTTGACCTGCTCCACCAGATGGACGGGGAGCCGGATCGTGCGGCTCTGATCGGCCATGCCGCGGGTGATGGCCTGACGAATCCACCAGGTGGCGTAGGTCGAGAACTTGAAGCCCTTGGTGTAGTCGAACTTCTCCATCGCGCGGATCAGGCCGAGATTGCCCTCCTGGATGAGGTCGAGCAACGGCATGCCGCGGCCGGTGTAGCGCTTGGCGAGCGAAACCACCAGGCGCAGGTTGGCCTCGAGCAGATGCTGACGCGCGGCCTGACCGTCGCGGACGAGAATCGCCAGATCCCGTTTGCGACTGGCGGACAATCGCTTACCGGTCTCCAACAGGTGTTGAGCGTAGAGGCCCGCCTCGATGCGCTTGGCCAACTCGACCTCGTCGGCGGCCGTGAGCAGCGCCGTCTTACCGATCCCGTTCAGGTACACGCGTACCAGGTCGGCGGCGGGGCTCTGGGCGTCGAGGTCCGAATCGCTGGCGCGCACTCCAGTGGTGGCGGGGCTTGTCATGACTTGCCTCCTGTCGGTGGTGTCTCACTCCGAACAACGGACCCGACACTGGGAAAGTTCCCCGCCCCGGTCCCGGTAAACCGCGCTGAACTGCGGTTTTCATTACCCACATCTGAGAAGTTCCTAAGAAGGAACCTCGTGGGGAACGAGTGCACCCGGCGTTGCCGAGCGGCGACCCGGCGGGGATCAATCCGTGACTGTGTGCACCGTTGTTCCGATGAGGCCTACCCGGAGGGCGAGAAGGTAAGCCCCTCGGATCGAGATCACACAGTGCCGACCGGATGGATCAGCCCGTGTCGTACCAACCCGGTAACCACCGAGAGCGCGGCCGACCGGAACTCCGGGGTGGCCGTCGTGCCGGTGTGGCCGATCGCGAGCAGATCGACCAGTTCTTCCAACGGCAGGCCGTCGGCGCGCATTCCCGCGAGCAGGGCCGCGGTGCTGTCATCGATCTCGTGCTGCCAGCGCGGTCCGTCACCGCGATGCACCCGGACCACCCGCTGCTCCCAGCCGTCCTCGCAGGGCAGTGACACCCGCTCGAGCGCGGTGGCCGCGTCGACTTCGAAACGTGAAGTCCAAGCGAGATTCTCCGCGGCGGTGACCGCGCGCAACCAGGCCGAGCGCTCGAAGTAACGGGTCGCCTCGTCGCCCAGCGGATCGTCGAAGGCGTGGGTCAGATCCTCCGCGAGCAGTTCGGTGGGCCCATCGATCGCGCGCAGATAGACGAAGCCGAAGCCGATGCCCTCGACCTCGGCCGCGGCGAGCGCGTCGAGCCACTGTTCGGCGCGCCGCTGCGCCTCGGGATCGCGCGGATCGAGTCCGGCGTCGCGCAGCCAGGTTCCGACGTACAGGGCCGGATCGGCGATATCGCGCTGCACGATCCACGCATCGATGCCGTGATCGGGCAGCCACGACGACACCCGGCCCCGCCAGTCCTCGCCCTCGACATGAACCCAGGCCGCCAGCATGGCCGCGGTGCCGCCGGGGGCGAGCAGTTCGGGCGCCTGCCCGATGACCAGTTCGCTCGCGCCGTCCAGGGCCAGGCCGGAATCGCGGTAGGTGTGTTCGATGCGGGCCGGGCCGACCACGAACGGGGGATTGGCGACCACCTGATCGAATCGCCGCTCGGCCACCGGCTCGAACCAGGAGCCCTCGCGCAGTTCGATATCCAATCCGTTGAGCGCGGCATTGGCCTCGGCCAGCCACAGCGCGCGGTGGCTGATATCGGTTCCGGTGACCGTCGTCGCATAGGACGCGGCATGTACGGCCTGTACGCCGCAGCCGGTGCCGAGATCGAGAACGGAACCAACCGGTCGGGTCGGCGTGGCGCGCAGCAGCGACAGCGACGCGTGGCCGACTCCCAGCACATGATCGGCGCCGAGGGTGCGGCGACGCATCGAATCGTCGAGATCCGACAGCATCCAGCGCGTGCCGGCGCCCAGATCCATCGGCCGCAGATCCAACGCGGCCCGCACCTGCGCGCCGTCGCGCGCGAGCAGTCCGGCCGCGACCGCGCGATCGATACCCACCGGTGCGAGCGCCGCGGCCACCTCGTTTTCCGGCAGCGCGTCGCCGAGGAGCAGCAGCCGGATCAGCGTGCCCAATTCCCCCGCGCCCTGGGCGACTCGGCGCACCGGAACCGGTTCGGACCGGCCGAGCGCGGCGTGGACGTCGTCACCGAGCGCCTCGAGTAGCGAATCGGCGTCGTAGCGCACCCGGGTCAGCGCGGCGCGCAGGTCGGGGGCGAGTGCGGCGAGCTCGGAGACGGTCGTCGTTCGGTTCGTCGGCATAGCTGCGAACTCTGCCACCGCAACCGCCGGGCATCCCGCGCGGGTCCCGCCCTGGGACAACGGCATTCGCCGGGTGAAATGTCGCTTTCCTTGATATTGTGACCGGGCTCACGAGGAGGTAGCAGGTTGACAACAGAACAGCATGTCGGAGAGCCGGCGGAGGAGTGGGCTCGGACCTATGACAGTCCCGAGTTCCAAAGCCTGCGAAAGCGTTTCCGGCGCTTCGTGTTTCCGATGACCGTGCTGTTCCTGGCCTGGTACGCCTTATACGTGCTGCTGGCCGACTACGCGCACGAGTTCATGTCCGCGAAGGTGGCGGGCAATATCACCGTCGGACTGGTTTTCGGTCTGCTGCAATTCGTTTCGACATTCGTCATCACCTGGCTGTATGTGCGCTACGCCGATCGGGAACTGGATCCCATCGCCGATGAGCTGCGCGCGCGGGTGGAAGGGACCGACCGATGAACGCCGTGCTCGCCGCGACGGTCGAGGGCAGCCGCCCGGGCCTGAACATCACCATCTTCGTGGTGTTCGTTCTGATCACCCTGGTGATCGTGTTCCGTGCCAGCCGCGACACCCGAACCGCCGCGGACTATTACGCCGCCGGGCGGGCCTTCTCCGGTCCGCAGAACGGGATCGCGATCTCCGGCGACTATCTGTCGGCGGCCAGCTTTCTCGGCATCGCGGGCGCGATCGCGCTCTATGGCTACGACGGATTCCTCTATTCCATCGGCTTCCTGGTGGCGTGGCTGGTCGCGCTGCTGCTGGTGGCCGAATTGCTGCGCAATACCGGCAAATTCACCCTCGGCGATGTGCTGGCCTTCCGTATGCGGCAGCGGCCGGTGCGGGCGGCGGCGGCCACCTCGACGCTGGCGGTGAGTCTGTTCTATCTGCTCGCGCAGATGGCGGGCGCGGGCATTCTGGTCTCGCTGCTGCTCGGCGTATCCGGTGATCTGGGACAGAATCTGGTGATCGCGGTCGTCGGTGCGGTGATGATCGTGTACGTGCTCGTCGGCGGTATGAAGGGCACCACCTGGGTGCAGATCGTGAAGGCGGTGCTGCTGATCGGCGCGGCCGCCGCGATGACGGTGTGGGTGCTGGCCAAATACGGCCTGAATCTGTCGACGCTGCTGCAGGATGCGGTCGATCACGGTGGCAAGACCGGCGCGAAACTGCTCGAGCCCGGTTTCAAGTACGGCAAGAACGACACCTCCAAGCTCGACTTCCTGTCCCTGGCACTGGCTCTCGTGCTGGGTACGGCCGGACTGCCGCATGTGCTCATGCGCTTCTACACCGTGCCGACCGCCAAGGAGGCGCGGCGTTCGGTGGTGTGGGCGATCGGTCTGATCGGGCTGTTCTATCTGTTCACCCTCGTCCTCGGCTACGGCGCCGCGGCGCTGGTGGGTCCGGAGAAGATCGCCAAGGCGCCCGGTAAGGAGAACGCGGCGGCACCGCTGCTGGCGCTGGAACTGGGTGGACCGCTGCTGTTGGGATTCGTTGCGGCCGTGGCCTTCGCGACGATTCTGGCGGTGGTGGCCGGTCTGACGATCACCGCCTCGGCCTCGTTCGCGCACGATGTGTACGCCAATGTCATCAAGCGCGGGCGCGACGACAGTAAATCCGGTGAGGTGCGGGTCGCCCGGATCACCGCGGTGGTCATCGGCGCGGTGGCGATCGTGGGCGGCATTCTGGCCAAGAATCAGAATGTGGCGTTCCTGGTCGCGCTGGCCTTCGCGGTCGCGGCCTCGGCCAATCTGCCGACCATCCTGTATTCGCTGTTCTGGCGGCGCTTCAATACCAGCGGCGCGCTGTGGAGCATTTACGGCGGCCTGGCGGTGACGATCGTGTTGATCGTCTTCTCCCCGGCGGTATCGGGCGCACCCACCGCGATGTTCAAATCCGTGGACTTCCACTGGTTCCCACTGGCCAACCCGGGCCTGGTGTCGATTCCGGTCTCGTTCCTGCTCGGCTGGCTCGGCACGGTGCTGTCCAAGGAGCACGACCAGGCCAAGTACGTGGAGATGCAGGTCCGGTCGCTCACGGGTGCGGGAGCGGAGAAGGCCGTACAGCACTGATCGCGCCGCGAGACCCGCCGCGAGACCCTCAGTGCGCCAGGGCCTTCGGGGCGGCGCGGAAGGTCTTGCGGTAGGTCAGCGGCGGGATGCCCAGGCCCGCGCGCATATGGTGCCGCAATGAGGAGGCGGTACCCATGCCCGCGGCCCGGGCCACCTCGTCGATCGGCAGATCGGTCGATTCCAGCAGCCGCTGGGCGTGGCGCAGCCGCTGCTGCAACAGCCACGCGCCCGGGGCCAGTCCGGTCTCGGCCTTGAAGCGACGGGTGAAGGTGCGCACGCTCATTCGGGCGTGTGCGGCCAGACTCGCCAGATCGAGGTCCTGATCCAGATGGCGCAGCGCCCAGGCGCGGGTGGGCGCGGTGCCGTCGGAACCGTCCTCGGGGATATTGCGATCGATGAACTGGGACTGCCCACCCTCGCGCCACGGCGGAACCACGCAGTAGCGGGCGGCCTTGTTGGCGACCTCGCTGCCGTGATCGGTGCGCAGCAGATGCAGGCACAGATCGATACCCGCGGCCAGACCCGCCGCGGTGCAGATATTCCCGTCCTCGACGAACAGCAGATTCTCATCCATCCGCACCTTGGGGAACAGGCGGCGGAAATCGTCGGCGAACGACCAGTGCGTGGTGGCGCGACGGCCGTCCAGCAGGCCCGCGGCGGCCAGGACGAACGCGCCCGTGCAGATGGACACGATGCGCGCGTCGTCGCGAATGCTGCCCAGTGCCTCGGCCAGATCCGGTGGAACGGTGCCGAGTCGGCGCGGTTCTGGCATCTGGGTGCCCGGCACGATGACCATATCCGCGGTGGCCAGCGCCTCCGGCCCGGCCTGGGGCACCAGGGCGTAACCCATCGTGGACATCACCGGCGCGGTGGTCAGCCCGCATACCCGCACCTCGTAGAGGGGTGCGCCCTCGGGGGTTTCGGCGCTGCCCAGCACCGTCGGGGGAATGGTGGTGTCGAATCCGATGACCGGTTCGAGGGCGAGCACCGCGACCTGCTGCGGCACCACGGTTTCGGCGGGCGCGTCGGCCGCGACCTCGTCGGAAAGATTCTGCGGGACATAGGAAATCGTGGTCATCGCTGCGATACCTTTCCGGTCGAGGGATGACGGGAGGTGAGGCAATAGACGCCGCCGGTGGGGTCGTTCATCACGATCCAGTGCGCGCCGCGGTGTACCCGCCGCGCGCCGAGGGATTCGTGCCAGGTGGCGATCGCGGCGACATCGGCGCAGGCGATATCGATATGCGCCGAGGCCGGTCGATCGTCGTCGCGGCGCTGCAGCAGGATGCGGATCGGCAGCCGATCCGGCACGCCCAGGCGCAGGAATTCCGGTCGCGAGGTCGGACCCGGCTCCCAGCCGGTCAGCTCCGACCAGAACCCGACCTCGTCGTCGTATCCGGTGGCGGGGAGATCGAGGGTGACCTGATCCACGCGGCTCAGCGCGCCGTCCGGACCGGCCACCGGCGACGGGATTCGAGCGCCGTCTTCGGTTGTCAGACAGAACAACACGCCGCCCGGGGATCGCACCAGCGACCAGCCGTCGTGATCGGCCAGTAATTCCGCGCCGAGCTTGCGCGCCGATTGCCGTGCGGCCTCGAGATCGTCGACATCCAGGTCGAGATGGGCGCCGCCGGGTCCGCCCACCGCCTGTGCCCGCAGGCAGGCGTCGCCGTCGGCGGGCTCGAGCGTGGCGAATTCCCCGCGCCGTGGCGACAGCGTGGTCCCCGATACCGCGGTCCAGAAGGCGAAGGCCTCGTCGAACACGGCGGCGGGACGGTCGATGAAGGCCCAGTTCCAACGGATCATGCGCACTCCCCACTATTGGCCAGATATTGACGGATTGTGTCATTCAGGCCACTCGTTCGACAACCCGTTCCGGGAGACGATCTTCGGCGTGACCGAAGTGCGCGATCCCACGGGGACAACGGAAGTCAAAACCGGTGTATGGAGTCGAATGGGCATTCACCCCGCCTGGTTCGTCGCCGCGATCGGATTCTTCGCGCTGATCGGCGCGGCCGCGTTCCGATCGGTGCCCAGCGTGCTCATGGATCCGCTGCATGAGGAATTCGGCTGGTCGCACGGCACGATCGGCGCGGCGGTCTCGGTGAATGTCACGCTGTACGGGCTGATTTCGCCGTTCGCGGCGGCGCTGATGGATCGGATCGGCGTCGGAAAGGTGGTGGCGGGCTCGCTGCTGCTGATCTCACTGGGCGCGGGCCTGACCGTATTCATGACCCAGCCGTGGCAGCTGTGGCTGACCTGGGGCGTACTGGTCGGGATCGGTGTGGGATCGATGTCGATGCCGTTCATCGCCACGATCACCGGGCGCTGGTTCGTCCGTCATCGCGGCCTGATGACCGGGTTGCTCACCGCCGCCTCGGCTACGGGTCAGTTGGTATTCCTGCCGTTGGTGTCCACCCTCGCGGAGGATCACGGCTGGCGAACCCCGTCGCTGGCGGTGTCCGCGATCGCGCTGCTCGCCGTGCCGCTGGTGTTGCTGTTCGTCCGCGACTTCCCCAGCGATGTCGGCGTGCGCGCCTACGGCGCCGAGCCGGGCAGCACGGAGGGATTGCGCACAGAGATCCGGGGCGGGGCCGCCCGGGCGATCAAGGTGCTGGTGAACGTTTCGCGCAATCCCGTGTTCTGGTTGCTGGTCGGCGGATTCATGATCTGCGGCGCGACCACCGTCGGATTGATCCAGACCCATTTCGTCACCGCCGCACACGATCACGGCATGCCGATCACCACCGCCGCGAATCTGATGGTTCTGGTCGGCATCTTCGATGTGGTGGGCACGGTGCTGTCGGGCTGGCTGACCGATCGGATCGATTCCCGGTATCTGCTCGGCGCGTACTACACCCTGCGTGGGCTCTCGCTGCTGGTGCTTCCGTCGCTGCTCGGGCCGCACGCCCAGCCGAGCATGTGGGTGTTCATCATCTTCTACGGACTGGACTGGATCGCGACGGTGCCGCCGACGGTCGCGCTGTGCCGCGAGCACTTCGGCGACGACGCGCCGGTCGTGTTCTGCTGGGTGTTCACCTCGCATCAGCTCGGCGCGGCCATCGCGGCCACCGGCACCGGCATCATCCGCGATCTTCAGGGCACCTATGACCTGGCCTGGTACCTCGCGGGTGGACTGTGCGCGATCGCGGCCGTGATGTCGCTGGCCATCCGGCGCGGTATCCGCCCGGCCGAACCGGAACCCGCCGCGGCGTAGGGGGCCGTGGCGAGTGCATCGCCCCTTCGATGCCCGGCCTGCGAGACGAAGGGCCCCGGCCGTACGGTCGGGGCCCTTCGGCGTCAGCCGTCGATCGCGCGGTGCTGACCCGATTCCAAAGCCTTGGCCGCGCGGCGCTCGTCCCATCTGCTGGGCTCGTCCTTGCGGCGCGGCGGCCGGTCGTTGGCGATCAGCACCGCGATCCACGGCAGGGGCAGGGAGATGCCGATGATGATCAGCGAGATCAGCCAGTTGTGCCAGAGGCCGTAGGCGAAGGCGGCCAGCAGCAGGCATGGAATGCGGAATCCCATGATCAGCAGATAGCGGCGGACCCGAGCGCGATGCTGCTGTTCCAGCGACGGCGCGGCCTCGGTGATCAGAACGGGATGGCTGTTCTCGCCCGGGAAGTACCCTTCGCTGCGCTTGGGGGGTCGGGGAATGGAACCCGGGGGGTGGATCTCGAATTCGGGGTGAACCTCGTCGTCGCGGCTCTCGGCATCGGGGACATCGCCGTCACGCTGCATGCCTCGAGTCTTCCACTCCACAAGATCGAATGCACACGGGGTGGCGGCGGCGGAGCACGGATTTGGCATCATGGACGGGTGAGCACCGATACCCTGGTTCGCCCGGATACGACCACCGACGAGTCGACCGACAGCGATATCCCCAAGTACTTCCACTATGTGAAGAAGGACAAGATCGCGGAGAGCGCCGTCATGGGCACCCATGTCGTGGCCCTGTGCGGCGAGGTGTTCCCGGTCACCCGTTCCGCCAAGCCCGGCTCGCCGGTCTGCCCGGAGTGCAAGCGCATCTACGAATCGCTGCGCAAGGAGTGAGTCGACTCTTGTGAGCCGCTGCGCGGTCCTAGGAGACGCTGCGCAGGGGCTCCGGCTTGTCCTTCGACGGGTGCTTCGGCTCCGGTTCGCCGGAGATCGCGCGGGGGACGGCCGAACGGAGTTTGCGGGTCAGCCAGTAGCCGATGCGAGTGAGACGGCTGGCTCGGGCGGGCCAGAATTCCTGGACGGTCGCATTGAATTCCGCGCCGAGGATGACCGCGAAGCCCAGGAAGAATGTGAACAGCAGGAAGGCGATCGGGGTGGCCAGCGCCCCGTAGCTGATGCCGGTGCGCGTGACCCAGGACAGGTACTGACGCAGTCCCTCGCTGGCGGCCATGAAGAACACGCCCGCCACCACCGCGCCGCCGAACAGTCGGTGCCACGGCAGCGAGCGGTGCAGGGCGAGTTTGTAGAGCGTGGTCAGTCCGACGATGAGCAGCAGTCCGGTGCCCGGGTAGTAGAACGCGTCGATCAAGCGCAGTCCGGGTTCGCGCCAACTGCCGGGCAGCACCCGCCCGACGAGTGTCGGCCCGATTGCCACCAGCGGCAGCACGAATACCGCGATCACCAGGAACAGTACGTACAGCCACAGCGCGAACAGCCGCTGCCACACCGGATGCCGGGCCTCGGCCTGCCCGTGTGCGGCCACGATCGAATCGACGAAGGTCGACATCGCCGACGAACCCGCCCACAGCGACAGGACGAAGCCCACCGACACCACCGCGCCGCGCCCGCGCTGCAGCACATCGCGCACCGTCGGCGCGATCAGATCGTCGACCACATTGCCGCTGAACAGGTTCCGACTGAAACTGATGATCTTCGCCTCGACGATGTGCACGGTGTCCGGTCCGAACCAGCCGCCCACATAGCCGAGACTGCCGAGCAGCCCGAGCAGCAGCGGCGCGAGCGACAGGGTCTGCCAGAACGCCGCGGCCGCGGATTTGGTGAAGATCGAATCGTCCCAGGCCTTCACGATCACCCGCAAAGTGAGCTGTCCGCCGCGCCGCGCGGCCTGTCCGGTGCGATGCCCGGCGACCGCGACCGCCTCGAGCGCGGCGACGTGGAGTGGATGGCGGCCGGGTGTCTGCATGATGTCTCCAGCATTGCTCACCGAGACTCCGAATACCGCACCAGTGGCAAAACGTTTCGCCGGTGTTCTCGAACACAATGCTCCGGGGGGTACGCGACACGCGCGGTCGCGTGGAATGCGACACGTCGGGAGCGGTTATCCAGCGCGACACCGCGTCGGACTGGAAACGTGTCGGGGGCAATCGCTAACCTCTCTGGAGTGACTTCGGGTGGTGGCGGTTCGTTACGTGCATGGCAGCGCAGGGCTCTCACCAAATATCTGACGACGAAGCCACGCGACTTCCTCGCGGTCGCGACGCCCGGCGCCGGTAAGACGACCTTCGCGCTGCGACTGGCCTCGGAACTGCTGGCCGATCGCACCGTCGACCAGATCACGGTCGTCGCACCGACCGAACACCTCAAACACCAGTGGTCGGGTTCGGCCGCGCGCTTGGGTATCGCGCTGGACTCCAACTTCTCCAACTCCACCGGCGGCACCTCCGGCGACTATCACGGTGTCGTGGTGACCTATGCCCAGGTGGCCTCGCATCCGTTCAAACATCGCGTACGCACCGAAAACCGCCGCACGCTGGTCATTCTCGACGAGATCCACCACGCGGGCGACGCCAAGAGCTGGGGCGCGGCGGTCGACGAGGCCTTCGGGGACGCGACCCGAAGACTCGCGCTGACCGGTACCCCGTTCCGCAGCGACGATTCGCAGATCCCGTTCGTCAGCTACGAATCCGACGAATCCGGCTTCCCGCGCTCGCGCGCGGATTACACCTACGGCTACTCCGAGGCCCTGGCCGACGGCGTCGTGCGGCCCGTGGTGTTTCTTGCCTACTCCGGTGAGGCGCATTGGCGCGACAGCGCGGGCGACGAGTATTCCGCCCGCCTGGGCGAGCCGCTGAGCGCCGAACACACCGCCCGGGCCTGGCGGACCGCGCTGGACCCGGCCGGGGACTGGATGTCGAAGGTGCTGTTCGCCGCCGACACCCGTCTCAAGCAGTTGCGCGCCACCGGAATGCCCGATGCGGGCGGTCTGGTCATCGCGACCGATCAGGACAAGGCGCGCGATTACGCCGAACTGCTGGAACATATTTCGGGCAGTAAGCCCACGGTGGTGCTGTCCGACGATCCGACCTCCTCGAAGCGGATCGGCGAGTTCGCGGCCAATACCGATCCGTGGATGGTCGCGGTGCGCATGGTGTCCGAGGGTGTGGACGTGCCGCGACTGGCCGTCGGCGTGTACGCGACCAGCGCCTCGACCCCGCTGTATTTCGCGCAGGCGATCGGCCGCTTCGTGCGTGCGCGCCGGTCGGGGGAGACCGCGAGCGTATTCCTGCCGTCGGTGCCGGTGTTGCTGGATCTGGCCGCGCAGCTCGAGGTGCAGCGCGATCACGTCATCGGTAAACCGCATCGGCAGAAGGAGATGCTCGAGGACGAGCTGCTCGCCGATGCCAACAAGCAGAAGGACGAGCCCGGCGAGGAGGAGCGCAAATTCGTCGCCCTGGCCGCCGACGCCGAACTGGATCAGGTGATCTACGACGGCGACTCGTTCGGTACGGCCACCTTCTCCGGCAGCGACGAGGAGGCCGACTACCTCGGCATCCCGGGCCTGCTCGACGCCGAGCAGATGCGCGCGCTGCTGCGCGATCGGCAGACCCGCCAGATCAAGGAGCGCAGCGCCGCGGTGGCCGCGGTCCCGGTCTCCGGGCCCAACGCCTCGGCCGCGGCCGAACGCATCGCCACCGCCGATCGCCTGGGCGAGCTGCGCCGCGAGCTCAACAGCCTGGTCGCCATGCATCACCATCGCACCGGAAAGCCGCACGGGGTGATCCACGGCGAGCTACGCCGCGAATGCGGTGGTCCGCCGACGGCCCTGGCGACGGCCGATCAGCTGACCGAGCGGATTGCGGCACTGCGGCGCATGTGAGCATGTCGGGCCGGTGTCCGAATTGACGCGTTTTCGATGTGCGCAAACATTAACTGAGATGTAACCGATAATTTCTTCCGGACGGTATTAATTCACGTCTACGTTGTTGTCCAACATTCGTAGAGCCACACACTTCCGGCTACACCGAGCGCTCGGGTTCCGGTGGACGTGGGAGCCGGAAGGAGTAGTGCATGCCCACGCTCACCCCGCTGCGGGTCGATCATCCGCTGGCGCTGCCGATCGAGGCCGAGATCGATGACGTCCGCTCGATCGTGGTCGAGGCCGGATTGGTCGGGGAGACCACGCGATTCGTCTATGTCGGACTCGACGAGCCGGACAAATATCTGCTGTACGAGCGGCCCGAGGCGATCGAGCGGCGGTTCCGGGTGCTGCTGCACGATGTGGATCGTCCGAACTCGATGGATCTGGTGGTTTCGCTGACGACGCGGGAAGTGATTTCCCGGCGTTTGCTGAATGCGGTTACCGACGGCCAATTGCCGGTGCTGGACGAGGAATTCGGCCTCGTGGAGGAAATTCTGGCGACCGATCCGGAATGGCTGGCGGCGTTGGCGGTGCGCGATCTCGATGTCGCGCGGGTGCGTGTCGCGCCGTTATCGGCCGGTGTGTTCGACTACTCCGGCGAGGAGGGCCGCCGGATCCTTCGCGGGCTGGCGTTTCATCAGCCGCGCGACCGCGACCACCCCTGGGCGCATCCGATCGACGGGTTGGTCGCCTTCGTGGACGTGATGGATCGGAAGGTGTTGCGGGTCATCGACACCGGACCCCTGCCGGTGCCCGCCGAATCCGGCGACTTCGACGATCCCGAGGTGACCGGCCTCCCACGCGCTACCCAGCGGCCCATCGAGATCACCCAGCCGCAGGGCCCGAGCTTCACCGTCGACGGCAATCTCGTCGAATGGGAGAAGTGGTCGCTGCGGGTGGGTTTCGACGCGCGCGAGGGACTGGTGCTGCATCAGATCGGATTTCGCGACGGTGATCGGCTGCGGCCGATCATCCACCGGGCATCGATCTCGGAAATGGTTGTGCCCTACGGTGATCCGTCACCCGTGCGATCGTGGCAGAACTACTTCGACACCGGTGAGTACCTGGTCGGCCGCTATGCCAACGCGCTCGAACTCGGCTGCGACTGCCTGGGCGACATCACGTATTTCTCCGCGGTGCTCGCCGACGAATCCGGCCGCCCACGCGTGCTGCGCAATGCGATCTGCATGCACGAGGAGGATTTCGGGGTGCTGTGGAAGCACACCGATCTGTGGACCGGCTCGCGCGAGGTGCGCCGCCAGCGGCGGCTGGTGATCTCGTTCTTCACCACCGTCGGCAATTACGACTACGGCTTCTTCTGGTACCTCTACCTCGACGGCACGATCGAATTCGAGGTCAAGGCGACCGGAATCGTATTCACCTCCGCCTATCCCGGGCCCGGCTATCTGTACGCCACCGAGATCGCGCCGGGGCTCGGCGCGCCGTGTCATCAGCATCTGTTCAGCGCGCGGCTGGACATGATGATCGACGGACATCGCAATCGCGTGGAAGAAGTTCAGACACAACGAATTCCGATTTGCCGCGACAATCCGCACGGCAACGCGTTCACCCAGCAGCGCACGGTGCTGGTGCGGGAATCGCAGGCACAGCGGCTCGCCGACAATCGCGTCGGCCGGGCTTGGCATATCGTCAATGCCGCGGTCGCCAATCGGTACGGCCGTCCGGTCGGCTACGCGCTGTATCCGGAGGGGCGGGAGACGCTGCTCGCGGCCGAGGGATCGTCGATCGCCCGGCGGGCGGCCTTCGCCACCAGGAGCCTCTGGGTCACCGCCTACGATCCCGGCGAGCGGTATGCCGCAGGCGATTTCGTCAATCAACACCCCGGTGGGGCCGGGCTGCCCAGCTATGCGGCGGCCGATCGCCCGATCGCCGATGAGGATCTGGTGGTCTGGCACACCTTCGGGCTCACGCATTTTCCGCGGCCGGAGGACTGGCCGATCATGCCGGTCGACTACACCGGATTCACCTTGAAGCCGGTCGGCTTCTTCGATCGCAATCCCACGCTCGACGTGCCCGCGACACGGCAAAGTCATTGCTGCTCAGGAGAACACGATGAGTGAGACCACGGGCCTGCGCGGGTCGATGGGGATTGTCGGCATCGTATTCCTGGTGATCGCCGCCGCCGCGCCGCTCACCTCGGTCGGCGGAGCGTTACCGGTGATGATCGCGCTCGGCGACGGTGCGGGTTCGCCGACCGCCTATCTGGTCGTGGCCGTGGTGCTGCTGATCTTCAGCGTCGGATATACCGCGATGAGCAGGCATATGGTCGACGCGGGGGCGTTCTACGCCTATATCCGGCGCGGGCTCGGCGCGGCCTGGGGCTTGGGAGCGGCCGGGCTGGCGCTGTTGACCTACACCGCGATTCAGGCCGCGATCTACGGATTGGCCGCGGCGACCGTGCGGGATGTGGTGCTGCGCTACGGCGGACCGCAGGTGTCGTGGCCCGGCTGCGCCGCGATATTGATCGTGCTGGTGGGTGTGCTCGGATATCGCAATATCGAACTCGGGGCGAAGGTGCTCGGGGTGCTGCTGGTGCTCGAGATCGGGATCATTCTCGTGCTGGCGGCGGCGGTGCTGATGCGCGGGGGCGCGCATGGGGTCGATACCGTGTCGTTCACGCCGTCGGCGTTCCTGAGCGGATCGCCCGGTGTCGCATTGATGTTCGCGATCGCCTCGTTCATCGGCTTCGAGGCGACGGCCATCTACGGCGAGGAGGCGCGCAATCCGCGGCGCGCGGTTCCGGTGGCCACCTATGCGGCGGTGCTCGTGATCGGACTGGTGTACGCCCTGGCGGCCTGGGCCATCGTGCTCGCGTTCGGCGACGACGAGGTGACGGCCGCGGCCGATGGTGATCCCTCGGGGCTGACCTTCACCGCGGCCGCGCGATTTCTCGGCGGTCCGGCCGCGGATGTCCTGCAGCTCATGTTGGTGACGAGTCTGTTCGCGGCGCTGCTGGCGTTCCACAACGCGATCGCCCGGTATCTGTACGCGCTCGCGCGCGATGGGTTCGGTCATATCGCACTGGGGCGCATTCATATTCGGCACGGCTCGCCGCATCGGGCCTCGCTCGCGCAGACGGTGTCGGCGGTGCTGGTGGTCGGCGCGTTCGCGGTGGCGGGCGCGGATCCGGTGCGGCAGCTGTTCACCTGGTTGGCCGGGTTGGCGACCGTGGCGATCCTGATCCTGATGGCGTTGACCAGCGTCGCGGTCGTGGTCTTCTTCCGGCGCACCGGCCTGGATCGGCGATGGTGGCACAGCCGGGTGGCGCCGGTGCTCGGCACGGCCTGCCTGCTGCTGGTGACGGCTATGGTGTTGCGTAACTTCGCGATTCTCGTCGGCGGCTCCCGGACCGTCGCCGATATTCTGCTCGCGGTGGTGGGCGTGGTGTTCCTGGCCGGTGCGGTCGTGGGGTGGCGTTCAGGCCGGAATCTCGGTGGGCCAGGCGGCCATCGCGCGGTCGATCGAACGCTGGAGGTGAGTCAGGTCCGCGCCGTCGCGGGCCTTGATGGACAGGCCGAACAGGACCGTGGCGTAGAAGTCGGCCAGCTCGGCGGTATCGACGTCGGCTGACAGATCGCCGTCGAGGATGCCGCGATCCAGGCGCGCGCGGATGTCATCGGTTGTGTGCCTGCGCTTTTCGATGAGGAAGTCGCGAATGGCCGTATTGCGGGTGGTGTAGGTGGACCCGGCCAGTACGACCATGCAGCCACGCGGGGTGGTCTCCTCGGAATAGGCCTTGGCATTGTCGCGCAGCATGGCCTCGATGCTGTGGCGGGCGGTCGGCTGCTCGCGCAGGGCGCGGGCGGTGTAGCTGCCGTCGGTGCGGCCGTAGAGGTCCACTGCCTCGCGGAACAGCTGCTCCTTACTGCCGAAGGCGGCGTACAGGCTGGGGGAGTTGATCCCCATCGCCCCGGTGAGATCGCTCATAGACGCACCCTCGAAGCCGTGCTCCCAGAAGACCTCCATCGCGCTGCGCAGCGCCTGCGCGCGATCGAAGGCCCGGGGGCGTCCGCGTTCGGCCATGGCCGGATCCTTTCTGTATCGATCGTTAAATATACCTCTTGACACGTCGACGCGGCATCTGTTTGGGTATTTATGTACTGATCGACACAAAATTAAGGGAGTTTCCGATGATCGATCTGACCGGCACCGCGGCCCTCGTGACGGGTGGCAGCAGGGGTATCGGTGCGGCCATCGCCCGTCAGCTCGCCGCCGGTGGCGCCGATGTGGCCGTGACCTATCGCAGCGACGAGGAGGGCGCCCGCAAGGTGGTCGCCGAGATCGAGGCGCACGGTCGTCGCGGGTTGGCCATTCGGGCCGACAGCGCCGACGCCGCGCAGACCACCGCGGCCGTGCATCGCGCCGCCGAGGAGTTGGGACGGCTCGACATCCTGGTCAACAACGCGGGCATCTTCCCGGCCAAGCCGTTCGAGGAGTTCACCGTCGAGGAGATCGATGCCGCGCTGAATATCCATGCGCGCGCGGCATTCGTGGCCGCGCAGGCGGCGGTGGCGCATATGCCCAACGGCGGTCGCATCGTCAGCATCGGTTCGAATCTGTCCGAGCGCGCGATCTTCGGCGGCGTCTCGCTGTACAACCTGAGCAAATCGGCGCTCAACGGTTTCACCCGCGCGCTGGCCCGGGAGCTGGGCCCGCGCGGTATCACCGTGAATCTGGTGCAGCCCGGGTCGACCGATACCGATATGAATCCGGCGGGCGGTGACCATGCGTCGCAACAGCTTCAGTTCAATGCCCTCGGCCGCTACGGCAGCCCCGACGATATCGCCGCCGCGGTGGCCTTCCTGGCCTCGCCCGCCGGGCGCAGCATCACCGGCACCACGCTGACGGTCGACAGCGGCACCAACTCCTGAACCTCAGCGCGCGAAGTACCGCCCGGGTGATATGCCCACGGCCCGCCGGAAGGCCGCCACATAGGCGCTCGGGGTGCTGTATCCGACCCGCTCGGCGATCCGGGCCACCGGCAGTTCGGCCGCCAGCAGCGGCAATGAGGCGGCCAGGCGGATCTGAGTCCGCCACTGCCCGAAGGTGATTCCGGTCTCGGCCAGGAACGCGCGAGCCAGGGTGCGCGGGCTCGCGGCGGCCAGCGGGGCGAACTGTTCCAGCGTCCGATCGTCGGCCGGATGGCGCAGCAGCGCCTCGGCGACCACCCGCGCACGCGGATCGGACGGCAGCGGGGCGCCGACCGGAATCACCTCGACCGGTTCGATCAGGTCGAACACCACCGCCTCGCCCCGCCGCCGCCGATCCTCCGCGTTCGCCATGGGAGTGCGGTCGCCGTCGCGGCCGTGCGTTCGGACTCGCGGGTGCGCGGGGGTGGCCCCGCTCGTGCTGCCGGGTGGCCGGGCGGGTACACGTGCGGAGTCGGGGTCGGGGTCGGGCGTATCGGGTGGCCGTACGGGTTCGTGCGTGGCGTCGGGGTCGGGCGATCGAGTAGGTGTGGTGCTCGATGTGGTTGTGGGAACTGATATCTCCCGCGACTCGGCGGGGGTGTGGGTCGGGCCGGGGAGCACGCTGTCGGCGGTGAGGTAGTCGAACAGCTCGTGCAGCAGTCGGCCCACGCGCAGCAGGGTCGGGGTCGGGAAGTCGATCGGGCAGCGGTCGGGCTCGATGAAGATGCCGCGCATATCCGCTCCGGCCGAGGTTCCCGTGCGGTGTGCGATGCCGCCGGGGATCCACAGCGCGCGGGTCGGTGGCAGCACCCAGATGCCCCCGTCGATCTGTACCGCGAGGACTCCCCGTGAGGCCCAGGCGATTTGGTGCTGGGGATGGCGGTGCTGGTCGAACCAGTGGCCCGCGGGCAGGGTGCCGGAGCCGAGCACCATGGCGGTCGGGCCGGTGGCGGCGGCGACCAGGGGAGCTTGACCGTTGAGCGACATGATCTGTCAGCGTAGCGTCTCGCGGTCATGCTTAGGGTTGCCTAACGTCATGGCCATGGCTATGAACCTTTTGCACCGCTGGCTCTGCAGCTCCGCGCGCTGGGAGAAGACCAGTGCCACCCAGATCATTCCGTGGGTCTTGGACGAGGTCGAACTCGGCGATGCCACCCTCGAGATCGGCCCCGGCTACGGCGCGAATATCCGTGCCCTGCGGGAGCGGACGCCCGAATTGACCGGCGTGGAGATCGATCCGGCGCTGGCGGCCCGGCTGCGCGATCGGCACGCGGGCCGGATCCGGGTGATCGACGGCGACGGCGCGGCAATGCCGCTGCCGGACAGGGAATTCAGCGCGGTGGTCAGTTTCACCATGCTGCATCACGTGCCGACCCCCACCCTGCAGGACGCGGTCTTCGCCGAGGCGTTCCGCGTCCTGCGCTCGGGTGGGGTGTTCGCGGGCAGCGACGGGCTGGACCGTTTCGCCTTCCGGCTGGTGCACCTGGGCGACACCTGCGTCCCGGTCCCGCCCGCCACCCTGCCCGAGCGCCTGACCCGCGCGGGGTTCACCGATGTGAAGGTGGAGAGCGGGGTCGGCAGCTTCCGCTTCAGCGCGCGACGGCCCTGACGGCGAAATAGGTTGCGGGATCGATGGACTCGAGGGGCGTCCAGCGCGGCGGCGGGGCCTCGGGATCGGGCTCGTCGATGCGGTCTCGCCGAAAGCCCTGTAGTTCCAGCGCCAGCCGGGGATTCTCGTCCACCTGTCGGGCGAGGGCGTAACAGGTTGCCAGATAGTGCAGGCAGCGCGGGGTGCGGGCCGAGCAGGAGCAGTCGCTGGAGGTCAGTCGGGGCGCGACGGTCAGGCCCGCGGCCGCGAGGGTGTCGTGCAGGGCGTCGGACAGCTCGACCGTGTCGGCCGGAATGTGTTCGGCGACAGCGGCGATGGTCCTTCCCGGCATGGGCGCGATCTCGAGATGGGTCACCGAGGCCTGGCCGCCGCGGTGAATGCTCGCGCGCACCCCGGTCGCGTCGCAGCGCAGGACGACGCCGCCGTGGCGGGCGATGCTGCGGGCGCGGGGCAGTAGCGGTTCGGGGCGGGTGAGGGTGAGCGGTTCGGCCAGGCGCACCCAGTCCAGACCCCAGCTGGTGTATCCGAATTCGTTGTCGGCCAATTCAGTTGCCTCGCTTCCGGCGCAGGATCTCCAGCAGCTGGTCGTCGTCCAGGCGGGCCAGGGCGGCGACGATATTCGCCTGGGCCGCACCGAGATCGGCGAGCGCGGATTTGCGCTCGTGCATCGCGGCGATGTGCTCCTCGACGGTGGTGCCGGTGGTGAGTGTGGTGATGGTGACCGGACGGGTCTGGCCGATGCGGTGCGCGCGATCGGAGGCCTGCGCCTCCACGGCCGGATTCCACCAGCGGTCGAAGTGGATGACATCGGCCGCTCGGGTCAGGGTCAGACCGGTGCCCGCGGCGCGCAGGCTCAGCACCAAAATCGGAGGGCCGTCGGTCGACTGGAACTCGGTGACGATCTCGCGGCGTTCGGCGGCGTCCAAGCCGCCGTGGAAGAACGGCGCGCGCACGCCGAACCGTTCGGCGCAGTGGCGAACCAGCAGTTCGCCGGTGCGGCGGTACTGGGTGAAGATCAGGGTGGGGGAGTCCTGTTCGAGATTGTTGGCCAGGATGTCGAAGCAGATGTCGAATTTGCCGGAGCGGCCGGGCAGTTCGGTCAGATCGTCGTCGACCAGGCCCGGATGGTTGCAGACCTGTTTGAGTCCGGTCAGTGCCGCCAGCACCCGGCTGTGTCGCTGCGCGCCGGCGCCGAAACCCTCGGCCTCGGCGCGGGCCAGCAGCTCGTCGTAGCGGCGCTGCTGTTCGTCGGTGAGATCGCAGATCAGATCGCAGTGGATCTTTGGCGGCAGCGCGGCGGCCACCTGGGATTTCCTGCGGCCCAGCACGATCGGCTCCAGGGTGTCACGCAGGCACAGCACCGCCTCGAAGGAGCCCTCGTGGATCGGCCGTACGAAACGGCGGCGGAACTGGGCCTTGTGCGTGAACACCTGGGGGACGACCAGATTCAGTAGCGCCCACAGCTCGTCGAGATGGTTCTCCACCGGCGTGCCGGTCAGGGCCACCCGGGCGGCGGCCCGAATCGCCCGCGCCGCCCGGGCCACCTGGGTCCGCGGATTCTTCAGCACCTGCGCCTCGTCGAAAACCGCCGTCGCCCACTCGTTCTCGCCCAGCGTCGCGCCGTGGCCGCGCAGCGTCGGATAGCCGGTGACCACGATCGTGCCCGCCTCGGCCGCGAGCGCGCCGCCGCGCCAGGCGATCGGCCGCAGTTCGGGGGCGAAGCGCTCGATCTCGTGCACCCAGTTCCCGACCAGCGAGGTCGGGCAGATCACCAGCTGCGGTCCGAGCCCCGCGCGCCCGAGCAGAAAGCCGATGGCCTGCACGGTCTTTCCCAGGCCCATCTCATCCGACAGCACCGCCCCGCCGTGCGCCGCGGTCGTCTCCCGCAACCAGGCGATTCCGCGCGTCTGATACGGCCGCAGTTCGACCGTCAATCCCGCCCGCATCTCGGCCGCGACGGCCTGGGTCTCGGTATACGCCCGCACGGCCCGTTCGGCCGAAACAACGGCCGTCCCATGTGCATTCGGGACCGCGTGTCCGGCCATGGGCAGCGTGTCGGGATCCAGCGCGCCGCTCAGGGCGTCCCGCCACGCCGCGAGCGACGCCCCGGGTTGCTCGTCCGTTGGTTCGGCCAATCGCCGCGGCTCGACCAGCATGCAGGGCACCTGCGTCGTCGTGAACCCGCTCTCGGCGCTGGGAACGACCAGCTCGATCGGTTCCGCATCGTCGCGGGCCGCGGGGCCTCGGCCGGTCCAGGTCCACAGGGCGAACAGGTGGCGGTCGGGTAGATAGGTGGCTTGCGTGGTGCGCAGGGTCGGCCCCTCTTCATCTCGTACAGCGTGTCGAGCAATGTAACTCTGTACATTGTAGAGATATTCCGGGAGTCGGGAAACGCGAAGCGGGCGGCCCTTGAAGGGCCGCCCGCTGAGGTTTGTTCAGTTTGACGGATTCACTTGTCGAGCGGACGTAAGGAGCTGATTACAGCGCCGGTGCCGACTCCGTATCGATCACGGCCTCGAGTTCGCGCAGGCGCGCCATGTGCTCATTGGCGTGATGCTGGCAGAAGAGCAACTCGCCACCGCCGGAAAGGGTCGCGCGCACCCGCGCGCCCGCCCCGCAGCGGTCGCAACGGTCGACCGCGGTCAGTGGGGTGCTAGTCAGTGTTCCTGGCATGACTCCTCCGTCCTGGCTCCCGGCGCAGAAAGCCGTTCGCCTGGGTGTGGGGCCCACGGTCCCCCCGTGGGCTCGCTACCGCTACTTCCCAGCAGTGGCAATGACTACTTTGTCAGACGTTCGGGACGGGGGCTTTGTTCCCGGAGATGTTTCTTTGTGTTTTCCCTAACATGACCAGGCATTTCGCCGAAAGCGAACAGCATGGCCGGTAGGGGTGTTACAAGGCGCCCACCTCCGGGTACAGGCCGATCCAGTTGTCTTGTCGGCAGATTACCCCGGCCCACCGACACTCACACTCCGGTTTCGGCAAACTTCGAGGCCACAGGGCTGTGACGTACGTTATGGTCGAGCCATGGCCGCCGCAGATGCCCCAATTGCCAAGGCGCGCATGCTGGTTCACATGTGCACCCGCGACGAATGGGAAGCCGCACGTCGAACGGGTGAACGCCGGTCCCCATCACTGGGAACCGAGGGTTTCATCCACCTGTCCGGACCGGGGCAGGTGCACCTGCCGGCGAACCGGTTGTTCGCTGGTAGCGAAGATCTTGTTCTGCTGTGGTTGGACCCCGATCGATTGCCCGCCGAAGTGAAATGGGAGCCCGGCGTGCCGACCGATCCGGCGGCCATGTTGTTCCCGCATCTGTACGGCCCGATTCCGGTGGCCGCCGTCGTCGAGGTCACCGAGTATCGACCAGGCCCCGACGGCGTGTTTCCGGAGATTTCGGGCATCTGACCTAGGGTGGAGATGTGAACGTCGACGTGACAGCGCTGCCCGGCATCGGGGTACGCAAGGACTTCGAGGCCCGGTCCGGTCGCCGGATCGGGGTCGTCGCCCACCGCGACGGCGGTATCGACCTCATCATCTCCAAACCCGACGACCCGGACGCCTGCGCCGCGCAGATCCCGCTGAACACCGACGAGGCGGCGGTGCTGGCGAATCTGCTCGGCGCGCCGCAGCTGGTGGAGAAGCTCAACGCCGAACACCGCGATATGCCGGGCATCGTGACCCGGCAGCTCCCGATCGGCGACTCCTCGCCGTATCAGGGTCGCGCACTGGGCGAGACACGCATGCGGACGCGGACCAAGGCCTCCATCGTGGCGGTCATGCGGGCCGGGCAGGTGTATCCCTCGCCGGGGCCGGACTTCGTGCTCGCCTCGGGTGATCTGCTGGTGATGGTCGGTACCCCGAATGGACTGGACGCCGCACTCGAGATCCTGACCGACGGGTGACGGCGTGACCTCGACCGCGCTCGCACTCGTCCAACTCGGTTGCATCCTGTTCGGTTTGGGAGTGCTGGGGCGGGTCGCGGGCCGGTTCGGGATGTCGCCGATTCCCCTGTACCTGTTGGGCGGGTTGGCCTTCGGACGCGGGGGCGTGGTCGAACTCGAATCCGCGGTCGAATTCGGCCATATCGCCGGTGAGATCGGCGTGGTGCTGCTGCTGCTCCTGCTCGGGCTCGAGTACACCGCACCCGAACTGGTGACCGGGCTGCGTCGCTCGTGGCTGGCCGGAATCGTGGACCTGGTCGCCAACGCCACCCCGGGCGTCGCGGTGGCGCTGATCCTCGGCTGGGGTCCGACCGGGGCCGTCACCATGGGCGGGGTCACCTACATCTCCTCGTCCGGGATCGTGGCGAAGGTGCTCAACGACCTTGGGCGCCTGGGTAACCGGGAGACGCCGGTGGTCTTGTCGATCCTGGTCATCGAGGATCTGGCGATGGCGGTGTATCTGCCGATCCTGACCACCATCCTGGCCGGACTCGGCTATCTGGCCGGGTTGCGCTCGCTGGCGATCGCCATGCTGGCCATCACCTGCGTGCTGGTGATCGCGCTGCGCTACGGACGCTATGTGTCGGCGATCGTGGACAGCGCCGATCGAGAGGTGTTCCTGCTCAAGCTGCTCGGCGCGGCGTTGCTGGTGGCCGGGGTGGCCTCCGGGCTGAACATCTCCGCGGCGGTGGGCGCGTTCCTGCTCGGCATCGCCATCTCCGGATCGACCGCGCAGAACGCGGCGAAACTGTTGGAGCCGCTGCGAGATCTGTTCGCCGCCATCTTCTTCGTGGCCTTCGGTCTGAATACCGATCCGCGCTCGATCCCGCCCGTACTGGGCTGGGCGATCCTGTTGGCGGTCGTCACCACGCTGACCAAGATCGCCACCGGTTGGTGGGCGGCCCATCGGCAGGGCATCCGCCCGCTCGGCTGTGCTCGCGCGGGTGCGGCCCTGGTCGCCCGTGGCGAATTCTCGATCGTCATTGCGGGCCTTGCCGTCTCGGTGGGCGCGGTCCCGGGCGATCTGGCCGCCCTGGCCTCCGCCTACGTCCTGCTGATGGCCGTGCTGGGTCCCATCACCGCGCGCCTGGTCGAACCGGCCGTGCGTTTGTTCCAGCGCCGCGCGACGCTGCCGCTGCCCTTGGAGCGCGCGGCGACCCACGAGTCCTGATCCGGCACGGTTCACTCGCTTCGATCGCGCAGGCGTTCCAGCCAGTGGGCTCCGCTCACCGCGATGAGGCCGGTGAGCAGGCCGATGAAGACCGCGGTGAGGTGGCCGTAGTCGGTGAAGGTTCGCCCGCGCCAGGCGCCGAGGGCGAACCAGCCCAGCAGCGCGCCGATCCAGACCAGGCGGGCGGGGCCGCGCAGATGGTAGGCGAGGGCGGCCAGGACGGCCGAAAAGCCGTAGGAGGCCCCGACATCGGCGGCCACGACCACCTTGAGCGGGATCAGGCCGCGGTCGACGGCGTGCGAGATCCCGGTCACCACGATCAGCGTCGAGGAGACGTGTCCGACGGCGAAGACGAGGATCCAGCGCACCGTGCCCAGCCATCGCTCGGCGAAGGCCATCAGGATGAGGAAGCCGAGAATGGTCGTCCACGGGAAGCCGCCCTCGGTCCAGAACGCCGAGGCGACCAGTACCTGCACCGGATCGCGGCGCATATTGTGCAGATTCGTCGAGGCCGACAGGATCAGCCGGTGCCCGGCGAAATCGCTGATGCCGCGCAGCGTCCACCACGTCACGAACAGCGTGAACGCGTAGGCGCAGCTGGCGGGTGCGCCCGCGAGATGATCGTGCGCCGCCCGCGCCGCGCGGTACCAGCGCGCGGGGCCCGCCCACCACGTCCGTACCGTGCGCAGCCCGTCCTCGAGTTCGATGGTGCGGGTCCAAGGGGACCGGTAGTAATTCAGCACGGAAGCGCCCACGCCGCCAAGTCTCGCCCGTCGATGCCGCCCACGCCCGCCGACGCGCCCTGGCGACCGTGTCCCACCCGGCACGTCGAGGGCGAATGTGGCGAGCATCGCAGTCCCCGGGGATATTCGAATGCCCTGGCCCGGGCGCATCCTGGGAGTGCGGTCACCGCGCGACATCTGCGCGCAACATTCGCCAACCGGACGGCAACATTGGCCGATCACAATCGGCAGCCGGTGCTCGTGTGGGTGGAGGAGGTTCGGGATGACGGTGTATCGGCAGCGACTCGGCGGCATCGGCTTCACCTTCGACGGGTTGGTGGAACTGCTGGCCAAGGCGACCCCGCGGCGCAGCGGCGACGAATTGGCCGGGTGCGCGGCCGAATCCGACGCCGAGCGGGCCGCCGCGCAGTGGGCGCTGGCGGAGGTGCCGCTGCGAAAATTCCTCGACGAACCGGTGGTCCCCTATGAGACCGACGAGGTCACCCGGCTGATCATCGATACCCACGACCGCACGGCTTTCGCCCCCGTCGCCCATCTGACCGTCGGCGGCCTGCGGGACTGGCTGCTCGCGACCAGTTCCCGCGACGACGCCGCCGACACACTGGCCGCGGTATCCCCGGGCCTCACGCCCGAAATGGTCGCCGCGGTCAGCAAACTCATGCGTAACCAGGACCTGATCGCCGTCGCCCGCGCCGTCCGGGTGCGCGCCGGATTCCGCACCACGGTCGGCGCACCCGGCACGCTGACGACCCGCCTGCAACCCAACCACCCCACCGACGATCCGCGCGGTATCGCCGCGGCGGTGCTGGACGGCCTGCTGCTCGGCTGCGGCGACGCGGTGATCGGCATCAATCCGGCCACCGATTCCCCCAGGGCCACAGCCGATCTGCTGCGACTGCTGGACGAGGTGCGCACCCGCTTCGACATTCCCACCCAATCCTGTGTGCTGACCCATGTCACCACCACCGTCGAACTGATCGAGGCCGGGGCCCCGGTGGATCTGGTATTCCAGTCGATCGCGGGCACCGAGGGCGCCAATTCCGGCTTCGGCGTGAACATCTCGCTGCTGCGCGAGGCGAATGAGGCGGGCCGCTCACTGCGCCGGGGCACGGTCGGCGACAATGTCATGTACTTCGAGACCGGGCAGGGTTCGGCGCTGAGCGCGGGCGCGCATCTGGGCGTCGGCGGACGGCCGGTCGATCAGCAGACGCTGGAGACCCGTGCCTACGCCGTGGCGCGCGAATTCCAACCGCTGCTGGTCAATACGGTGGTCGGCTTCATCGGTCCCGAATATCTCTACGACGGTAAGCAGATCATCCGCGCGGGTCTCGAGGATCACTTCTGCGGCAAACTGCTCGGGCTGCCGATGGGCGTGGACGTCTGCTACACCAATCACGCCGAGGCCGACTCCGACGATATGGACACCCTGCTGACCCTGCTCGGCGCGGCGGGGGTGGCGTTCGTGATCGCGGTGCCCGGCGCCGACGATGTGATGCTCGGCTATCAGAGCCTGAGCTTCCACGACGCGCTGTACGCGCGAAAGGTGCTGGGGCTCGGGCCCGCTCCGGAATTCGCGGCCTGGCTCGATCGGCTCGGCATGCTCGACGCGCACGGGCGGATCCGCGAGGTCGAGCCGCTGTCCTCGCCGCTGCGGGCGCTGGCGGGTGCGCGATGAGCGGATTCTGGGACGAGTTGCGGCGTACCACCCAGGCGCGAATCGGTTTGGGCCGCACCGGCGATGCGCTGCCCACGGGCCGGGTGCTCGAGTTCCGGGCCGCGCACGCGGCGGCGCGCGACGCGGTGCATACTCCGCTGGCGGTGGACGAATTCGCGGCGCGGGTCGCGCGGGTCGGTCTGGGGGAGCCGCCGCGGGTGCGCAGCCGGGCGGCGGACCGATCGGAGTATCTGCGGCGGCCCGATTTGGGTCGGGTGCCGGAAATCGGTGCGGGACAGGGCTTCTCGGAGCTGGTGGCGACGGGTGCGGATATCGGCTTCGTCCTGGCCGACGGCCTGTCGCCCCGCGCGCTGCACGATCACGGGCCCGCCGTACTCGCCGCGCTGAAAGATGAACTGGGACAGGAGTTCCGACTCGCGCCGCCGGTGATCGCCACCCAGGCCCGCGTCGCCCTCGGCGATCACATCGGCCACGCCCTGGGCGTCACAACGATTCTGGTGCTCATCGGCGAGCGTCCGGGCCTGTCGGTTGCCGACAGCCTGGGCATCTACCTCACCCACCGCCCCCGACCCGGCCGTGCCGATTCCGAGCGCAACTGTGTGTCCAATATCCACCCGCCCGAGGGCCTCGGCTATGCGGCCGCCGCGAAAGTGGCTGCGGGCCTGGTGATCGGCGCACGGCGACTGGGTCGTTCGGGAGTCGACCTCAAGGACACCTCCGACCGATCGGTGCTGTCCGAGGCCGACGCGCCGGTTCTCGACGCGGGTTAGCCGCGGCGATGCAGGTCGAGGTGGTGGATCACTCGATCGACGATCTCGATGGGCGCGTCGGGTTCGCGTCGGGCCGCCAGGGCCTCGCGGCGTCCGGCGGCGTGAATCTCGGTGGTGATGCGCTGGATTCGGTCCGTGAGGCGCAGGGTGCGGCCGGCGCCGACCGCGACATGTGGCTGCGTGCCCAGGCCGAAGGTCGGGCGAGCGGAGAACCCGTCGCGCAGATCGCGCAGCACCTGCTCGGGCAGCCGCTCCCGGGCCGCCACCTGGTCGAGTCGCAGGAGCTGTGCGTCGCGGATGCGGTGCCAGAGGCGATGTTCGAATTCCTGATCGTCGTCCGGATCACCCCGCACACCGGTCGCCCGCACCACCGCGGGCAGTGTCGGCCCCTGGACGAGCAGGGTGAACAGCACCACCGCGAAGGCGACGAACAGGATTTCGTTGCGCGCCGGAAACGCCGCGCCCGCATCGGTCGCGAACGGAATCGCCAGTGCCAGAGCCACGGTCGTGACGCCGCGCTGACCGGCCCACCAGGTGACCACGGTCTCGCGCCAGGTGTACGGCTCGTCCGCGTCGGTGCGACGCCACCAGCGATGCAACGCCGCCCACGTCAGGCCGAGCCAGCCCAGCCGCAGCGCGACCACCACCGCGATGGTCGCCGCCGCCACCCCGAGCAGTGTCGGCCACTCGTGCCCGACCGCCCGTAGCGCACTGCGCAATTCGAGTCCGATCAGACCGAACGCGAATCCGGTCACCAGCATCTCGGTGATCTGCCAGAACGAATCACCCATCAATCGGTATGCGCTGCCGCCGGATCCGAGCGCGGTCTCGCTCAGGTACAGCGAGCACATCAGCGTCGCCAGCACCGCCGAACCACCCCACGCCGCGGCCAGACCGTAGGCGGCGAAGGGCAGCAGCAGGCCGAGCGCGACCTGCCAGCTGGCCTCGGCGAGCCCGCGGGTGAGCAGACTGCCGCACCAGCCCAGTGCCAGCCCGACCCCGATCGCCACCGCCGCCGAGACCACGAGATCCCACAGCGCGCCCCAGCCGGAGAACCGTCCGGTCACCACCACCTGCACGGCGACGGTGTAGAGCACGGCCGCGGTCACATCGTTGAACAGCCCCTCACCCTCGAGGGCGGACACCAGCCGCCGCGGCAGCCCCAGCCGTCCGGCCAGCGTCGCGACGGCGACCGGATCCGGCGGCGCGACCAGCGCGCCCAGCACCAGCGCCGACGCGAGCGGCAGCGCCGGATGCCAGGCCCACACCACCGCCGCCACCGCGAACGCGGTGGCCAGCACCAGCCCGACCGCCGTCAGGGTGAGCGCGCCCCAGTCCGCGGCGAACCGTCGCCACGAGGTGCGCCGGGCCGAGGCGTAGAGCAGCGGCGGAAGTACCAGGGGGAGGATGAGATTCGGATCGATGTGGGTGTGCGGGGCGAACGGCGTCACGGCCAGCGCGCAGCCGAACAGAGTCATCAGCACCGCGGGGGCCAAGCCGGTGCGGCGGGCGAGCGGTTGGGCGAGGATCGTCGCGAACAGCAGCACGAACACCAGCACCAACTTCTCCACACCCCGAGCCTGCTGACGGTGGCTGAGAGGTAGCCAAGGGTGGGCTGAGGCCCGTCGGGTGTAAACCGCGCGGACGCGGTGAGTTCGCTCTCAGCCGTTCAGAACAGCGGTGTGGACGGTCGCAGGTCCAGGCGGCGCATCACCCGGTCGACCAGATCCGGCGGCACGCCGGGTTCGCGGCGCGCGGCCAGGGCTTCGGCGCGACCGGCCTCGAGGACCTCCTCGCTCACCGTGCGCATGTTCTTGGTGAAGCGCACGGTGCGTTCGAACGCCTTGTCGGCATCGGCGTCGGTCTGCTGGGCGGCCTCGGGATCGGCGCGCGCGAGGCGGCGTTCGAATCCGTCACGCATCCGGGCGTACACCTCCTCGGGCATATCCTCGCGCTCGGCGATCTGCTCGAGCCGCGCGAGTTCGGCCTGCAGGATGCGAGTCCACAGGCGGCGCTCCAGGGTTCGCTCGACCTCGGTGTCGGCCTGTACGCGCGTGGCCCGCACCACCAGCGGCAGGGTGGGCCCCTGCAGCAGCAGCGTGAACAGTACGACGGCGAAGGCGATGAACAGCACCCGATCGCGACCCGGGAAGGATGCGCCGGAGTCGGTGGTGAACGGCACGGCCAGCGCCAGCGCGACGGTGACCACACCGCGCATCCCGGCCCACCACGTGACGATCGATTCGCGCCAGGTGCGCGGCTCGTCGGTGTCCTCGCGTCGTCTCAAACGCGAGGCGAGCGCGGTCGTCGGGAGCAGCCACAGCAGGCGCAGCCCCACGACCACCGCGATCACGGCCGCGGTCCCGCCCAGCAGCCGCGGCCAGCCGGGTCCGGCCGCGTCGAGTACGGTCGTCAGCTCCAATCCGATCAATCCGAACGCCACACCGGTCACCAGCAGATCGATGACCTCCCATACCGAATCGCCGACTACGCGATAGGCGCTGTCGCTGAAATCCGTTGCGGCATCAACCAGATACAGCGCACAGATGAGCACCGACAGCACCGCCGAACCGTGCCAGAACTCGGCGATCCCATACGCAGCGAACGGCAGCAGCAGTCCCAGCGCCACCTGCCAGGTGGCCTGTTCGAGCCGCCGCATGAGCCTGCTGCCCGCCCAGCCCAGCACCACTCCGACGACGATCGCCACCACCGCCGAGACGATGAATTCCCCCACCGCGCGCCACGCCGAGAAATGCCCGGTGACCACGGCCTGCACCCCGATGTTGTAGAGCACCACCGCCGTCACGTCATTGAACAACCCCTCGCCCTCGAGGGCCGACACCAATCGCCGCGGCAACCCGAGCCGCCCGGCCAGCGCGCTCACCGCGACCGGATCCGGCGGCGCGACCACCGCACCCAACGCGAATGCCGCGCCCCACGGCACCTCCGGATACCAGACGTGGAACACCGCGGCCACGGCGGTGGCCGTAGTGATCACCAGCCCGACCGCGCGCAGCAGAATCGGCCCCGCATTCGACGCGAACTGCTGCCACGAGGTCCGCCGCGCCGAGGCATACAGCAGCGGCGGCAACACCAGCGGCAGAATGAATTCCGGCTCGATATCCACCGAGGGCACCGCCGGAATCACCGCCAGCACCAACCCGAACACGGTCATGATCACCGCGGGCGCGAGCCCCAGCCGCCGACTCAACGGCTGCGCCAGAATCGTGGCGAAGGCGAGCACGACAATCAGTACCAACTGGTCCACGAGGAACCAGTCTGCAGGTGGTGTGCCGCAGTGTCACCGACCGATCCGGGCGAGTCACCGCCGGGTCACGGTTCCTGGGCCATGGCGAAGTCGTACGACATATCGTACGTATGAGGCGTACAATATCTCGTACGACTCTGAACAAGGGGAGCAGAATGCCTTCGCTACCGATCTCGACCGTCCGTCAAAAGCTGTTCGGCCTGGTTCAGCAGGTCAACGATGATCACGATCCTTTGACGGTCGTCACCAAGACCGGCGAGAACGCGGTCCTCGTGGCCGAATCCGATTGGAACTCGCTCATGGAGACGTTGTACGTGCTGCAGACCCACGGGGGTGAACAATTACTGCGCTCTGCCCAGGACGCTCGTGAAGGACGTACTCAAACCCACGCTCTGATCGATCCGGACACGGAGGAATCGAAGCCACCCGCGGTGGCCCCGGCGGAGGCCGGCGAGCTTCTCTGGGCGATAGCCGAGAAGTTCTACGCCGCAGGCGTCGAGGGCACGGCTGTGGCGGAGGCGAAGAAGCAGGTAGGAAAGGAATTGCGGGAGAAGGGGTTTGACGTCGCAATCGTTCGCGAGGACCGCGGTCGACGTCCGTCCTCCTCGAAAGCGACACCCCCACTGCGGAAGGCATGACCGCGTGGCGGATCGAAAACTCACTTTTACCGCTCAGGGATGGCGAAGCTACGAAGGGTGGCTGGCCCGGGATCGCGCGATCTTGAAGGCGACCAACAAGTTGATCGATGCTGCACTTGCGGACCCCTTCGCCGGCGTCGGCAAGCCGGAGCCGCTACGGCACCAACTGGCTGGCCATTGGTCTCGTCGTATCACCCAGGAACACCGCTTGATCTACTACGTCACTGATGCCGAGATCGTGATCGTGCAGGTGGGTGGCCACTACGACGGCTAGGGTCCGATGTGGAACCCCTTGAACGAGGAACGGGCCGCCGAGCGGATGCTCGGCGGCCCGATTCGTGAATCGAACTCAGTCCAGATAGTCCCGCAGGACCTGCGAGCGGCTCGGGTGGCGGAGCTTGCTCATGGTCTTGGATTCGATCTGGCGGATGCGTTCGCGGGTGACGCCGTAGACCTGGCCGATTTCGTCCAGGGTGCGCGGCTGGCCGTCGGTGAGACCGAAGCGCAGGCGGACCACGCCCGCCTCGCGCTCGGAGAGCGTCTCGAGGACGGACTGCAGCTGATCCTGCAGGAGGGTGAAGCTGACGGCGTCGACCGCGACGACGGCCTCGGAGTCCTCGATGAAATCGCCGAGCTGCGAATCGCCTTCGTCGCCGATGGTCTGATCCAGGGAGATGGGTTCACGCGCGTACTGCTGGATCTCCAGCACCTTCTCCGGCGTGATGTCCATTTCCTTGGCGAGCTCCTCGGGGGTGGGCTCGCGGCCCAGATCCTGCAGGAGTTCGCGCTGGATACGGCCCAGCTTGTTGATGACCTCGACCATATGCACCGGGATGCGGATGGTTCGGGCCTGGTCGGCCATCGCGCGAGTGATGGCCTGGCGGATCCACCACGTGGCGTAGGTCGAGAACTTGTAACCCTTGGTGTAGTCGAACTTCTCGACCGCGCGGATCAGACCGAGGTTGCCTTCCTGGATGAGGTCCAGGAACGCCATGCCGCGGCCGGTGTAGCGCTTGGCCAGCGAGACGACCAGACGCAGGTTCGCCTCGAGCAGATGGTTCTTGGCGCGGTTGCCGTCGCGCATGATCCACTGCAGATCGCGGCGCGGGCCGACCGCCAGCTTCTCGCCCTTCTCGGCGAATTCGCGCAACTTCTCGGTGGCGTAGAGCCCGGCCTCGATGCGCTTGGCGAGCTCCACCTCCTCCTCGGCGTTGAGCAGCGCGACCTTACCGATCTGCTTGAGATAGGCGCGGACCGAGTCGGCGGAGGCGGTGAGCTCGGCGTCCTTGCGCGCCTGGCGCAGCGCCTCGGACTCCTCCTCGTCCCAGACGAAATCGCCGGAGGCCTTGTCCTTCTCGGACGGCTCCTCGGCCTCTTCGTCCTCGGTCTCCTCGACGGCGACCTCTTCCTCGACCAGCTCGGCATCCTCTGCCAAGTCGTCCTCGGAGACATCGATGTCGAGGTCGTCGAGATCGACCGACTCCTCGTCGATGATCTCTTCGGATTCGCCCTCGGCGCCGGGCGCGGCCTTGGCGCCGGCCTTCTTTGCCGGGGCCTTCTTGGCGGCGGCCTTGGCGCCGGCCTTCTTGGCGGGCGCCTTCTTCGCGGCGGCCTTCTTGGCCGGAGCCTTCTTCGCGGCAGCCTTCTTGACCGGCCGTGCTGCGGTGGGGCCTTCGGCGGAGTCGGCGGCTTCTGCCGATTCGGCGGTCTCTCGGGTATTCGTGGCTACCACGTACGCCCTTTCGTGACGGTCTCGTGCGGCGTCACGCCAGAGTGGAAACTTCCGGCGGAGCGGTTCTGTCGGGGGTCATCCGGCTCTCGTGCCGGTGTCGGTTCCGGCCTACCGCCGGTCATGCGTTCCATTGTAACGACCGAAACGGAATGCTCGTGTCTACACCTCGCTGGTGACACGAGCATTCCCGGATGGTAGACACCGGATGAGGGGTCAGGGCGCGACACCGGCGGTGACCGCCATGGCCGCCCCGACGATGCCCGCGGTATTGCGCAGATGGGCCGCTACCACCGGAGTTCGGTTGCCCAGCAACGGAATCCAGTGTTCGGCGTCGCGGCTGATACCGCCGCCGGCGACGAAGATATCGGGCCAGACCAGGTTCTCCAGCGTCACCAGCACCTTGGTCACCTCGGCCGCCCACTGCTTGTAGGACAGGTTTTTCCGTTCCTTCACCGAGGAGGCGGCGCGATGTTCGGCCTCCTTGCCCTTGACCTCGATATGGCCGAATTCGGTATTGGGAACCAGCGTGCCGTGATACAGCAGCGCCGAGCCGATGCCGGTGCCGAAGGTCAGCAGCATGACCAGACCCGAGATGTCGCGCGCCGCGCCGAACCGGTCCTCGGCCATACCCGCCGCGTCGGCGTCGTTGAGCACCACGACATCGCGGCCGCCCAGGGCCAGGGAGAACAGTTTGGCCGCATCGGTGTCGACCCAGGTCTTATCGATATTGGCGGCGGTGCGGACGATGCCGTTGACCACGACGCTGGGCATTGTGATACCGACCGGTCCGTCCCACTCGGCTTGGGCCACCAGCTTGGCCACGGTTTCGGCGACAGCGCTCGGGGTGGACGGATGCGGTGTCGCGAACTTGATCCGGTCGCGCACGAGATCGCCGGTTTCCAGATCCACCAGCGCGCCCTTGACGCCGCTGCCACCGATGTCGATGCCGAATGCTTGTCCCCGAGCGGACATTGAGACTCCTCGTTCCCTCTGGTGCCGGGCGAAAACAAATGCGCGCGGCACGTTACACGGCGTTGTGTGATGGGCTGCCCGACGAACCGATCTGTGTCGTGCGCGACAAGCCTAATGCGCGGCCGGGAGGATCTGTGCTGCGATGGATGTCGTGCCCGAATCCAACCGCCCGGCCCCCGCCGCAGATGCCCTCGACCGGCAACCGTCCGATCCCGCCGAAGTCGCCGAATTGCGTCGTGTCGCAATCCATCTGGCGCAGACCGCCGCCGCGCACGTGCGCACCCGCCGACCCGAGGTGTTCGGTAGCGGCCGCGCCGAGGACGCGGTGCGCTCCAAGAGCACCCCGACCGATCCGGTCACGGTCGTCGACACCGAGACCGAGCAGCTCATCCGCGGCCTGCTCGCCGAATTGCGGCCCGGCGAGCACGTGCTGGGCGAGGAGGGCGGCGGCAGCCTGGACGACACCGGCGCGGAGATCGTCTGGGTGGTCGACCCGATCGACGGGACCGTGAACTTCATGTACGGCATCCCGGCGTACTCGGTCTCGGTCGCCGCCATGCGGGCGGGACGCTCACTGGCCGGGGCCGTGGTGGACGTCGCGCGGTCGGTCACCTACAGCGCCGGACTGGGGGCGGGCGCGCACCGCGACGATCCGGACGGTACGTCGATCGCCCTGCGCTGCAACGCCCTCGATTCGCTCGAGATGACGCTGCTGGCCACCGGATTCGGCTATGGGTCTTCCCGGCGCGCCCGGCAGGGTCGATTGGTCGCCGAGGTGTTGCCGCACGTGCGCGACATTCGCCGCGTCGGCTCGGCCGCGCTGGATCTGTGCATGGTCGCCTCGGGACAGGCCGACGCGCACTACGAACACGGCCTCAACACCTGGGACTGGGCCGCGGGGGCCCTGATCGCCGCCGAGGCGGGCGCACGGCTGGTGCTGCCGCCGCCGGGCTCGGTGAGCAAGACCGGCGAGCTGACCGTGGCCGTGGCGCCCGGCATCGCGGACGAACTGCTCGCCCTCTTCGAGCGCCTCGGTGTGTCGGAGGCGATTCCGGAGAACTAGCAGTGTCCCTTGCGGGCGGCGTCGAGCAGGCTGGAGTCGATGGCCGGTCCGCCCGGGGCCGGATTCTTCAGCGACTTCAGCACCTCCTCGGCATCGGTGCCGGGATGTACGTCGTTGCCGAACAGCGAGCCCAGGGCCAGGTCGACCGAATCGTCGGTGCGCTGATCCTCGATCAGCTCCGCGCAGGGGGCGATCAGCTGGACCGAGGCCGCGGCCGGGCGGCCGTTGACCCCGAAGCGGATCTGGCCGGTGCATTCCAGATCGCCGTTGACGTAGACCGGATCGTTGGCGAACACCGGCGCGGGCGGGCTGGCGAAGCCGTAGTCGCTCAGACGCGAGGCGATGTGCTCGGCCAGGCCGCGCTGGCCCGACGCGTTGTAGATGCGCACCTTGGACTGCGCCAGCGGCGCGGGCTCGACATCGTGCAGGCGCGAGGAGGACACCCGCTGACCCAGCGGCGCGGGCTGCTGCGGCGCGTTGGGGTCCTGAGCCGGCGAGGGTGAGTTGCATGTCATCGCGGCATGGCTCTTACCCTCGGTGGTCAGGGCCTTGATCCACACGATCGCGCAGATCAGGGCCAGGATCGCGACCAGGGCGACCCAGGGTTGGTAGCGGCGGCGCAGGAAGGGCCGCCCCTTGTCGTCGACCGCGCTGCCTGCGGTGATCAGTGAAACCACATGCATACCTTAGGTGTTGGCGGGCCCGGAACGTGCACGCGGACACCGACGTGCCGGGTGTGAGCTGGATATCGCCCTGGTAACGATTCGCGTCAGGATCGAGCACGGAATGGCGAGCGTGCGACCGTCGGGGTGACGATTGCCTGTCGGTTTCGGCTCGCTTGTGTTTTGATTGCGACTTTTGCCCCGCCGTCCGCTATTGTCTGGCGGCCGATTCGAATCGACTGATGTGAATCAGGGGCTCGATTTCGGGAACAACCAGGGCATGCCCTGCGTTGTCCGAGCGCGATCCGGTACGGGTTCTCGAGATCCGGCCCGGTCGGCGAACGGTGTACACGTGACGTACACCACGGCGGGGCGGTGCTCGCCGCCCCGATTCCCGGCGGGAATCGGGGAGGAGGGGCCCGGCCCGGGATATACGGAGTAAGGACGAGGGGAAGACGACATGGCAACCGACTATGACGCACCGAGGCGCAGTGAATCCGACGACGTGTCGGAAGACTCGCTGGAGGAGCTGAAGGCTCGTCGCAACGAGGCCGCGTCCGCCGTCGTGGATATCGACGAATCCGATACCGCGGAGTCGTTCGAGCTTCCCGGCGCGGACCTGTCCGAGGAAGTGCTGTCGGTCCGGGTGATCCCGAAACAGGCCGACGAGTTCACCTGCTCCAGCTGTTTCCTTGTTCATCACCGCAGCCGACTCGCCACCGAGGCGGGCGGCCAGATGATCTGCATGGACTGCGCGGCCTGAGGGCCGGGGCAACTTCTCACAACGGGTTATTTCGTCAGCCCGCGCTCGGTACGCCGAGCGCGGACAAGACCCGTTCGGTCTCGGCACAGCCCGTCGCGGACCGAGCATCAACCGGACCCACCGGTCCGGCTCGGCCGATCAGAGGCCGAGCGCCTTCAGGACCCGCTCGGGCCGACGCGTACTCACCAGCCAGTACGGCGTCGGGTCGTCCGGGTCGTCGAGAACGAGCAACACCATGGGGCCGATCCAGGCCCGATGCTGCACATAGGCGGCGGGGTCGAGCTGGCGGCCCAGTGCCGCGCTTTTCGCGCTGGCGGGTACCGCGGTCGCCCGGGCCACATACGTTACCGGCAGATGTGCCCGGTCCGCGCGCAATTCGAGGGTTCCCGCGGTATCGCGCGTAACTTCCACGCGATGACGGCTCATCCACAGTAGTGCCCACACCGGAATCGGCAGCAACAACACATACGGCAGCCAGGCCCTGATCCCCGGTGCGCCCATATGGATCTCGGCCGCCAGCAGACCGGTGATGGCGAGGCCGATGGGCCACCACCACAGCGGCACCCAAAGGCGCTCGGAGTAGACGGGTGCGGCGGTTTCGGTGGGCTGCATGGTCACCTGTGGGGACGGGTCGGACACGACATCAGACTAGGTCAGTACTCCGGATGGTGAACGCGTAGGCTCGCTGTACGTGACCGGTATTCCACCCATACAACTGCTGCGGCTCGATCCCGGCATCCCCGTGCCCACCCGTGCACATCCGGGCGACGCGGGCGTGGACCTGTGCACCACCGAGGACGTCATCCTGGAGCCGGGCGAGCGGGTGCTCGTGGGCACCGGTATCGCCGTGGCGCTCCCGATCGGCACGGTGGGCCTGATCCATCCACGCTCCGGCCTCGCGGCCAAGACCGGCCTGTCGATCGTCAACACCCCCGGCACGGTCGACGCCGGCTATCGGGGCGAGATCAAGGTTTGCCTGATCAACCATGATCCGCGCACCCCTATCGAGTTGCGGCGCGGCGACCGGATTGCGCAATTGCTGGTGCAGCGGGTGGAGCTGGTCGATTTCATAGAGGTCGACCGGCTCGACGAAACCTCGCGTGGCGCGGGTGGTTACGGATCCAGCGGCGGGCACGCCAGCCTGACCGCGCCGTCCGATGCGGGTCCGGTCGGCAAGGAGGCATGACGATGTTCGGACGGAAGAAGAGTTCCGGAGACGACGGACGCTACGACGAGTACGCGTACGACGACGAATACGAGGAGTCCGGCTACGCGGAACCGGAGTACCGGGGGCCGCGCTACGACCGCGACCAGGGGCGGCGCGGATACGACGCCGCGCCCGCAGGGGACGGCCCGCAGGGCGGGCCCTACGACTACGAGGACGTCTCCGATCTGGTCGGCACGGTCGCCGATCAGCGACTGGATCTCGGCTCGGTGATCCTGCCGGTGCCGCCGGGCGGTCAGCTGCAGGTGGAGATGACCCCCGACGGGACGCCGCAGGCGGTGCACCTGGCCACCCAGCACGGGCGGCTCACCGTGGCCGCGTACGCCGCGCCGAAGTCGCCGGGCCAATGGCGTTCGGTCGCGGCCGATCTCGCCGATTCGCTGCGCGCGGACGGGGCGCAGGTCTCGATCCAGAACGGTCCGTGGGGCCGGGAGCTGCACGCGGTCACCGAGGGCGCGGATCTGCGCTTCATCGGAGTCGACGGCTACCGCTGGATGGTGCGCTTGGTCGCCGCGGGCCCGAGCGGGGCCGCCGACGAGGGCCAGCCGCTGGTGAACGCCGCGCGCACGATCCTCAGCGAGACCATCGTCCGGCGCGGTGACGAGCCCCTGCCGGTCCGTGAGCCGCTGCCGGTGGTGCTCCCGCAGGAACTGGCCGACCAGCTCATCGCGGCGCACCAGCAGCAGATCCAGGCCCAGCAGGACGCGCTCGCGGCTCAGGCCGCGGCCGCCCAGGCCCACGCCACCGGTCAGTTCCCCGCGGTCGGCCCCGACCAGCAGGGTCCGCGCCGCGGCACCGAGGGCTCGGCGATGCAGCAGCTACGCCGGAACTGAACGAGACGCCTCGTCGAAGGCTTGGGCCACGGCGAGGCTGTCCTCGTAGACGTGGTGACGGGTGATCAGCCCGTCCACCACGGTCAGATGCAGTGCGAAGCGAGACCGATAGGCGCGTCCGGTAGGCCGCGCGGTCTGCCGAATCTCGCCCAGCACCACCGCATCCGGGCCGTCGACGAGAATCCGTTCCACCACGGTCCCCGCCTCCTCGGCCACATGATGCCGCCCGATCTCCCGAAAGTGCTCGGCCGCATCGGCCCGCGTGACCCGATGCCGAATCCACGGCGTGGCCGCCCGCCCATGCTCCGTCTCAGGCCAATCGAGCTGCCAATCACTCTGCGGCGCATACATTTCGGCGATTTCCTCGGGATCGCCCCCGCCGATCCGACGCAGCAGTTCCTCGACGATCGTGCGGGTGGTCGATGCGGTTTCGCTCATGCCGACGACTGTGCCGAACAGGATCGCACGCGTCGATTACCCGTGAGGTAAGCGCGGGTCAGCGGTGGACGGCGTGGCGGGGGATGAGATGGGTCAGGCCGCGGGAGCCGAGGACGGCCGGGTCGGTGCCCAGGTCGTCGAGGGTGATTCGGATCAACTCGGCGGTGGGGATGTGGGCGGCCCACTGTTCGGCGACGGGGAGGGGGTGGACGGGGTCGTCGATGGCGGAGACCACGGCGGCCGGGACCGTCAGGGCGGCAAGGGTTTCGGGGGTGGGCCAGGGGTAGGCGGCGGCCTCCTCGAGGGCCTGGGGGAGATGGGGCCACTGGGTGGTCCAGGATTGGGTGAGGGCCTCGGCGAGCCAGGGCGGGCTGCTCGCGCGCATGCGGGCGAGGACGGATTGGAGACCGTCGGCGCGTAGTTGGGCCGCGGTGCTCGCGGCGCTGAGGGCGGCGGGGCAGTCGGCGGTGTCGACGCCGGTCCAGGCGGGCAGGGCGGCGATCACCCCGAAGGCGGAGTCCGGATGTGTGACGGCCCACTCCAATGCGATGGCCGCGCCCAATGAGATTCCGGCCGCCAGCACCGCCCCTGAACGTGCCGCGGTATCCAGCGCCGCGCGGCAGCTGTCGACCACCGCGCGCGGATCCGGTTCGACCGCCAGGAACGGCAGATCCAGTGCGGCACAGGCGGGTCCGAAGGCGCGGCGCGCGAAATCGGCGTCGGACCCGGTGCCGGGCAGGGCGACGACGAGCGCGGGGCGGGGTAGGTCGGGCACGCGCCGAGCCTACGCGGCACACCGCTTGGTTCGGCGGAGGCGGGCGTGGGTAATCACAGGTGGTGCCGTCCGCCGGACGCACGGTTCCGGGCCGCGTGGCAGCTCTCCGGGACCCCATCTACAGTTGGCGGTGAGCGGCCAATCGGCCGGTCCAGTGGGACCGACGACGTGCGACCCACGCCGTCAGCAGTGCAGGAAGTGTTGCGAAAATGCCTTTCACGGGCAGGAACAAGGCGGGATCCGGTACCGCTGAAACCAAGGCGGGCCCCGACAGCGGCTATTTCCGCCGGCTGGGCCGCAGGCTCACCGCGGACCTGGACCGACTCGACGCCGAGGAACTGGCCGAGACCTCCGAGGCGTCGGGCGCCTGTCAGGCGTCGGACTGCCGGCGTGGTGAGGAGGTCACCATGCTCGGACGGCTGCGCAGCGTGGAGACCTGTTCGACCGCGTCGACGGGTGGACTCGAGGCCGAATTCTTCGACGGGACCGACGCCGTGGCGCTGGTGTGGATCGGACGGCGGCGCATTCCGGGAATCGAACCCGGACGCCGTATCCTGGTCCGCGGCCGCATCGGCGATCGCGATGGCGCCAAGGTGATGTACAACCCCTACTACGAACTACGCGGGAACTCCTGACACATATGCCGATACCCAGCAAGGACGAGGACGCCGACTACCGCGCCTCGGACGACCAGCCCACCGCCGTGCTGCCGGTCGTGCAGCCCGAGGAGCTCGACCCCGAGGCCGAGGAGGCGCTGGAGGAGACCCTGCTGGAGCAGCTGGGCGGCATCAGCGGTCTGATCTACTCGACCCTGCCGGTGGTGGTGTTCGTTCCCGCCAACGCGCTGTTCGGACTCACCGCCGCCATCTGGTCGGCGCTGGGTGTCGCGGCCGCGATCCTGGTGTGGCGCTTGGTCCGTCGCAATCCGATCCAGCCGGCCATCTCCGGCTTCCTGGGCGTGGGCGTCTGCGCGTTCATCGCCTACCGGATGGGCGCGGCCAAGGGGTTCTTCCTCTTCGGCATCTGGGCCAGCCTGGTCTACGGCGGTGTGTTCCTGATCTCGATCCTGGTGCGCTGGCCACTGGCCGGTGTGATCTGGGGCGTACTCAACGGGCACGGCAACGACTGGCGCGCCGATCGCCGCGCGCTGCGGCTCTACGATCTGGCCACCGCGGTCTGGGTGGTGGTGTTCGGCGCCCGGTACCTGGTCCAACACCATTTCTACGACACCGACAGCACCGGCCTGCTCGCGGTCGCCCGCATCGCCATGGGCTGGCCGCTGACGGCGGTCGCGCTGCTGGTCACGGTGTGGGCGGTGCGCAAGGCGGGCCATCTGCCCGCTGGCTCGACACGCGATTGAACCCATTCGGAACCACCTTCGTACAGCCGGAGGTGGGGGTGAACCCACCCCTGGGGTGGCTATTTCGCGAGGCCGGAAAATCGCACGATTTTCGTGAGAACGAGATCAGGCGAAAGGATCCGGCAAAGTGGGTACCGACAACAACACGGTGGCGGCGTCGCAGGAGCGACCGAAGGGCCGCGGGGTGCGACCGGAACGGCCGGGCGCCGCGAATTCGGAGAGCCGCCGGGCCGCCGCGGAGCTGGATCGCTTGATCGGACCGGCCGCCGCCGGTGACCGGCAGGCGGTCACCGAGATCATCAAGATCGTGCACCCGCTGGTGCGCCGCTACTGCGCGGCCCGCGTCGGCGCGGGAAACAACATGTCGGTCACCGCCGACGACATCGCCCAGGAGATCTGCATCGCGACCGTGCAGGCCATCCCGCGCTACCGCGATCAGGGCAAGTCGTTTCTGGCCTTCGTGTACGGAATCTCGGCCAACAAGGTGGCCGACGCGTTCCGCCGCGCCCAGCAGCATCCCGCCTATCCGGTCGCGGAATTCCCCGAGGAGGCCTCCCCGGCCGCGGGTCCGGAGGAAATGGCTCTGGTGTCCGAGCAGCGCCGCGCGGCCCGCGATCTGATGCAGATCCTCGCCCCCGCGCATCGCGAGGTGCTGGTCATGCGAATCGTGCTGGGCTGGACGGCCGCTCAGACCGCCGAGGCCATCGGCACCAGCCCGGGCGTGGTGCGGGTCATGCAGCACCGGGCGCTGAACAAGCTGCGCGCCCAGCTGGCCGCCGCGTCCTGAGCGTCAGTTGCCCCCGTTGACGCCCAATGTCTTTCGCAGCTCGTCCTCGGCCTCGATCGAGGTCACGAACAGCAGCTCGTCGTCGCCCTCGAGCGGATCGTCGGGCTGCGGGACGATCACCCGCCCGCCGCGCAGGATCGTCACCAGCGCCGCGTCGCGCGGCAACGCCAGGGTCCGCACGGCCCGTCCGGCCAGTGCGGTATCGGTGGGCAGCGTGATCTCCACCAGATTCGCCTGACCCTGGCGCAGCGTCATCAGACGCACCAGATCACCCACCGAGACGGCCTCCTCGGCCAGCGAGGCCAGCAGCCGCGGTGTCGACACCGCGACATCCACGCCCCACGACCCGTCGAACAGCCACTCGTTGCGCGGATCGTTGACCCGGGCCACCACCCGCCGCACGCCGAATTCGGTCTTGGCGAGCAGGCTGAACACCAGATTCACCTTGTCGTCGCCCGTCGCGGAGATGACCACCTCGAAATCCTGCAGTCCCGCCTCCTCGAGCAGTTCCAGCTCGCAGGCGTCCCCGTGCACCCACGTCGCGGCCGGGGCCGCGACCTGATCGATGTGATCGAGGCGGCGTTCCAACAGCGTCACCTCGTGGCCGCCGCGTAACAGTTCCTGGGCGATGGAGCGGCCGACGGCCCCGGCTCCCGCGATCGCTACTTTCACGACTGATCCTCGTTCGAAGGTGCGGTGGCGGCGAGCGCGACGGTCTCGCCGACGGAGCCGGACGTGGCGGCGACGTAGACGACGTCGTCGGCCTGCAGCACAGTCTTGCTGTTGGGCAGTACGCCCTGGCCGAACCGGATGAGAAAGGACACCCGTGCGCCGGTGGTGTCCTCGAGATCCCGCACGGTACGGCCGTACCAATCCTCGTGCAGGGTGAGCTGGGTGACCGCGACCGTGCCCGTCGGATCGCGCCAGCTGGACCCCGCGGCGGCGTCGTCACCGATGATGGTGCGAAGGAACCGGTCGGTCGTCCACGGAACGGTGGCAATGGTGGGAATGCCCAGTCGCTCGTACACCGCGGCCCGTTTGGCGTCGTAGATGCGGGCCACCACCCGCTCGACGCCGAAGGTCTCGCGGGCGACCCGGGCGGAGATGATGTTGGAGTTGTCGCCGGAGGACACGGCCGCGAACGCGCCGGCCCGCTCGATGCCCGCACGCTGGAGCACATCGCGATCGAAGCCGACGCCGGTGACGCGCTCGCCCGTGAAATCCTTGCCCAGCCGCAGAAATGCGCTGGGATCGCGATCGATCACGGCAACCTCGTGCCCGATCCGGCCCAGGGCGCGCGCGAGCGATGAGCCGACCCGGCCGCACCCCATGATCACTACGTACACCGTGTCATCCCCAATTCGAAAACCGTGGTGTGCGGTCTGGTTCGTTATCCGCGCAACCGTACCCGCTGATGATCCTTGCAGCCACGTTCCCCCTCGGCGACCGCTCGAAACACCCTGGCCCCGCCGCTGTGTGGCGACGGCCACTGAGCTTATGCTGGGCCGAGTGTCCAAGTTGACGACGGCCGTCAAGCGCATGGTGGTCGGCCGCCCCTTCCGCAGTGATTCGCTGGGACATACCTTGCTGCCCAAGCGGATCGCACTGCCCGTTTTCGCGTCCGACGCGCTGTCGTCGGTGGCCTACGCGCCCGAGGAGATCTTCCTCGTGCTCTCGGCCGCCGGCCTGTCGGCGTATGTCTACGCCCCCTGGGTCGGGCTCGCGGTCGCCGCGGTCATGGCCGTGGTGGTGGCCTCCTATCGACAGAATGTCCACGCCTATCCCTCCGGCGGCGGCGATTTCGAGGTGGCCACGGTCAATCTCGGACCGACAGCCGGGTTGACGGTCGGCAGCGCCCTGCTGGTCGACTACGTCCTGACCGTCGCGGTATCCATCTCCTCGGCGGCCTCCAACATCGGTTCCGCGGTGCCGTTCGTGGCCACGCACAAGGTGCTGTTCGCGGTGGTGGCGATCGCGCTGCTGACCGCGATGAATCTGCGCGGTGTGCGCGAGTCCGGCACCGCGTTCGCCATTCCGACCTACGCGTTCATGGTCGGCGTGATCGTCATGCTGGGCTGGGGACTGTTCCGGGTCGAGATCCTGGGCGATCAGGTGCGCGCGGAGTCCTACGGCTTCCAGCTCGACGGCAATGAATCGCATCTGGTCGGGCTGGCCTTCGTCTTCCTCATCGCGCGGGCGTTCTCCTCCGGCTGTGCCGCGCTGACCGGTGTCGAGGCGATCAGCAACGGCGTGCCCGCATTCCGGAAACCCAAGTCCCGCAACGCCGCGACCACACTGCTCATGCTGGGGCTGGTCGCCATCACCCTGCTGATCGGCATCATCACCCTGGCCCGCCGCGTCGGGGTGGTCTACGCCTCGAATGCGAGCGATCTGGTCGGCGCTCCGCCCGGATACGAGCAGAAGACGCTGATCGCCCAGTTGGCCAAGGCGGTATTCGACGGCTTCCCGGCCGGGTTCTACTTCATCACCGTCGTCACCGCGCTGATCCTGGTGCTCGCCGCCAATACCGCGTTCAACGGCTTCCCGGTGCTGGGCTCGATCCTGGCGCAGAACCGGTATCTGCCGCGTCAGCTGCACACCCGCGGCGACCGGCTGGCCTTCTCCAACGGCATCCTGTTCCTGTCCGGTGCGGCGATGGCGTTCGTGGTGCTGTTCGGCGCCGAGGTGACGCGGCTGATCCAGCTCTACATCGTGGGCGTATTCGTCTCGTTCGTGCTGAGTCAGACCGGCATGCTGCGGCATTGGACCCGGCTGCTGCGCACCGAAACCGATCCGGCGGCCCGGCGGCGGATGCTGCGCTCACGGGTCATCAACGCCATCGGCCTCACCATGACCGGAATCGTGCTGGTGATCGTGCTGATCACCAAATTCCTGGCGGGCGCCTGGATCGCGATCGTCACGATGGCCGCGATCTTCGGGTTGATGCGCCTGATTCGTAAGCATTACGACACGGTGGCGCGCGAACTCGACGAGCAGGCCGACGAGAACCTCGTCCTGCCCAGCCGCACGCATTCGATCGTGCTGGTGTCCAAACTGCATCTGCCCACCCGCCGCGCGGTGGCCTTCGCCCGGGCGACGCGGCCGGACGTGCTCGAGGCGGTGACGGTCAATGTCGACGAGCCCGATACCCGCCAGCTGGTGCGCGAATGGGAGAAGAGTGGAATCCCGGTGCCGCTCAAGGTGATCGAATCGCCCTATCGCGAGATCACCAAGCCGGTCGTGGACTATGTGAAGCGGGTGCGGCGGACCTCGCCGCGCGATGTGGTGACCGTATTCATCCCCGAATACGTGGTCGGGCACTGGTGGGAACAGTTGCTGCACAACCAGAGTGCGCTGCGGCTCAAGGGTCGCCTGCTGTTCGAGCCCGGCGTCATGGTGACCAGCGTGCCGTGGCAGCTCAATTCGTCGGATCGGGCGCGCCGACAGGGTGATGTGAACGCGCCGGGTGCGGTGCGACGCGGGTACGAGGGGCAGGGCTGATGGCCGATACCGGTTGGGAGGGAACGCTTCTCGAACTCCGGCTGGGCGCGCCCGGACACGGCGGCTTCTGCGTGGCCCGCCACGACGGGCGCGTGGTGTTCGTGCGTCACGGGCTGCCCGGCGAACTGGTGCGGGCGCGGGTGACCGAGGATCGGGGCGGCTCGTTCTGCCGCGCCGAGGCCGTGGAGATTCTCGAGCCCTCACCCGATCGCATCGAGGCGACCTGTCCGGTGTCCGGGCCCGGCGGAGCCGGATGCTGTGATTTCGCCTTCGCCACGGCCGACGCGCAGCGCGAACTCAAGGCGACCGTGGTGGCCGAACAGCTGCGACGGCTGGCCGACTGGGATACCGACGTGATCGTGGAACCCATTCCGCCCGAGGCCGGGACCGATCGCTGGCGGACCCGGATCCGATTGGTCGTCGACGCCGACGGGCGCGCCGGGGTGCACCGCTACCGCAGCACCGAGGTGGTTACGGATCTGCGCTGCCCGCAGGCGGTTCCGGGCGCGTTGGACGGTATCGCGGAGAGCCGCTGGACGCCCGGTGCCGAGTTGGTGATCGCCGTCGACGGGGATGGTCTGCGCCACATCGTGGAATTGGAGCCGACACAATCCGGTCGGCGCACCGGGGGAGATCGACGCGATACCGCCGCGCGCCGGGCGGCCGCGCACGGACCGCGGCGCGAGCGGGTACTCCAGGGCAGCGGGCGGGCGGCGCAGTACGTGGCCGGTCGCCGCTGGGAGGTCGCCGCGACCGGCTTCTGGCAGCCGCATCGCGGTGCGGCGCAGTGCTATTCGGATATCGTCGCCGAATGGGCCGATGCGGGCCCCGGGGCGCTGGCCTGGGATCTCTACAGCGGCGCGGGCGTTTTCGCCGCCCGGCTGGCCGAACAGGTCGGCGAGGACGGGCAGGTATTGGGCATCGAATCGTCGAAACCCGCCGTGGCGGACGGCGTCTCCGCCCTGCGTGACCTCCCGCAGGTCGATCTGCGGGCCCACCGCGTCGAACGCTGGCTCGACGACCAACTGGGCGAGGCCACCCCGCAGGTCATCGTCCTCGACCCGCCTCGAGCGGGCGCGGGCAAACAGGTCGTCGCCGCCATGACCGCCTGCGTTCCCGCCCGCATCGTCCACATCGGCTGCGACCCGGCCGCCTTCGCCCGCGACATCGGCCTCTACCGCACCGCGGGTTACCGGCCGACCCGGCTACGCGCCTTCGACGCCTTCCCCGCCACCCATCACGTCGAATGCCTGGCCCTCCTCGAGCCGATCGCCTGACCCACGCCGCCCGCTCGCTCAGGCGAGCTGCCAGGTGGCCCGGATGGTCGCCGAGACCTCGCTCTCGCCGTATTCGATCGGGACGGAGTCGGCGGCGGCCTTGGCGGCCATGAACTGGACGTTGTGGGGGACCGGGGACGGGGACGAGGTGCTCTCGGTGATCTCGAGGACCGGGCCCAGTTTGCGGTCGGCGCGCAGGGCGTACTGCTCGGCCTTGGCGCGGGCGTTGTCCCAGGCGGCGTCGCGGGCGCGGATCAGCAGCGCCTCCTGGTCGGCGAAGGTCAGGCTCAGCCCGCCCAGGCGGACATCGTCGCCGCCCGCGTCGACCGCGTGGCCGATGATCACGGCCGGATCCGAGTCGGGCCGGTCGGTGCGCAGCGTCACCGTCAGCGAGGTGCTCGACACATAACCGGTGATGCGCGAGCCGCCCCCTTCGATCCAGGTGGTCTCGGTGTGCACCGACAGGCCACTGGTGGCGATATCGGCCGAGCGGACGCTGTCGGCGCGCAGCGCGGTCGTCACCGCCGCGGTGCGCTCGCCGGCGCGGTGATATGCCAGAGCGACTGTGCTGGCACGGGTTTCGATCGATATGGTGACCTGCATGCGATCGGGTGTGGCGGCGGCGGTGCCGTGCCCGAATGTGGTCACCGTGGCGGTGGCGTGGGGCTGCTCGGCGGTCACGGTGGTCCCTTCTGCGTGGCGAGAGTGGCTGTGGGAGTGCAGCGCCCACAGTAGCGACCCGAGGCTATGTCGAGCCTCACAAACCGGGCGGCTGTCGCAGGTGGGTTCGGATTCCCGTCATCGGGTCCGCGACGGGCTCCGTAGACTGTTCCAAACGACGAGCCATCCAGAGGGAGCGATAGCGGTGGGAGTTCTTTCCCGGGTCGATACGCCCGAGGACCTGCGCCGGCTGGCGGTACCGGAATTGCACGAGCTGGCGGAGGAGATCCGCGAGTTCCTGGTCCGCAAAGTGGCGGTGACGGGCGGTCACCTGGGACCGAACCTGGGCGTGGTGGAGCTGACGATCGCGCTGCACCGCATCTTCGACTCCCCGGCCGACCCGATCATCTTCGACACCGGCCACCAGGCCTACGTGCACAAGATCCTGACCGGCCGCAGGGACGAGTTCGACCGCCTGCGCAAACAGGGCGGCCTGTCCGGCTATCCGAGCCGCGCCGAGAGCCCGCACGACTGGGTCGAGTCCTCGCACGCCTCGGCCTCGCTGTCCTATGCCGACGGTCTGGCCAAGGCCTTCGCCCTCACCAAACAGCGCCGCCACGTGGTGGCCGTGGTCGGAGACGGCGCGCTCACCGGCGGCATGTGCTGGGAGGCGCTGAACAATATCGCCGCCGGGCAGGATCGCTCGCTGATCGTGGTGGTCAACGACAACGGCCGCTCCTACTCGCCGACCATCGGCGGCCTGGCCGACCGGCTGACCGCGCTGCGCATGCAGCCCGCCTACGAGCAGGCCCTCGACGCCACCAAGCGCTTCGTGCAGAGCATTCCGCGTGTGGGGGGCTCGACATATTCGATGCTGCATGCGCTCAAGACGGGGATAAAGGACGCGGTCGCGCCGCAGGAGCTGTTCAGCGACCTCGGCATGAAATACGTCGGCCCGGTCGACGGACACGATCTCGTGGCCCTCGAGGCGGCGCTGCGGCGGGCCAAGGATTTCGGCGGGCCGGTCATCGTGCACACGGTCACCCAGAAGGGCCGCGGTTACGAACACGCCGAGAATCACGAGGCCGATCAGATGCATTCGATCGGGGTCATCGATCCCGAGACCGGCGAGCCGATGGGCGGCAGCTCGGTCGGCTGGACCTCGGTGTTCTCCGACGAGCTGATCCGCCAGGCCGAGCGGCGCGACGATATCGTCGCCATCACCGCCGCCATGCCGGGCCCGACCGGACTCACCCCGTTCGGCGAGCGGTTCCCGGAGCGGATGTTCGATGTCGGCATCGCCGAACAGCACGCCATGACCTCCGCCGCCGGATTGGCCCTGGGCGGACTGCATCCGGTGGTCGCGATCTATTCGACGTTCCTCAACCGCGCCTTCGATCAGCTGCTGATGGATGTGTCGCTGCTGAATCTGCCGGTCACCCTGGTGCTGGACCGGGCCGGTATCACCGGTGACGACGGCGCGAGCCACAACGGCATGTGGGATCTGTCGGTGCTGGGCATCGTGCCCGGCATCCGGGTCGCCGCGCCGCGTGACGCCGCCACGCTGCGTGAGGAATTGGCCGAGGCGCTGGCCGTATCCGACGGCCCGACCGCGCTGCGCTTCCCGAAAGGCGCGGTGGCCGAGGACATTACGGCCGTCGAGCGGCTCGACGGGGTGGATGTGCTGCGCATGCCCGAGGGCGGTTCGGCGCAGTCGGTGCGCGGCGACGTGCTGCTGCTCGCGGTCGGACCGATGGCGTCGACGGCGGTGCGGGCCGCGGGACTGCTTGCCGCCGAGGGTGTTTCGGTGACTGTGGTGGATCCGCGCTGGGTACTCCCGGTATCGGACACGATCGTCAAACTGGCCGAGAACTACCGGCTGGTGGTCACGGTCGAGGACGGCGGGCTGCACGGCGGCATCGGATCGACGGTCTCGGCGAAGCTGCGCGCGGCCGGACTGGACGTGCCGACCCGCGATCTCGGTGTGCCGCAACAGTTCCTGGACCACGCCTCGCGCGGGCAGATCCATCAGGAGCTGGGGCTGACCGCCGGGGACATCGCCCGCCGCATCACCGGTTGGCTGGCCGGGAGCGTTTAGAGACTTTCTATCGATTCCTTAACCGTTCTCGAACGGTCTTCCAGCACCGGGTCCATACCTTCGACGGCGTTCGACCGATGGACGAGTAATCGTCCCCGAGCGCAGGAGATATTCCCATGCCGCTGTTCACCGTTCGTCGTCTCGCCGTAGCCGGTCTCGCCGCGGGGGCGGCGCTGGCGCTGCCCGCCGTGGCGAATGCGCAGGCGCCGCTGCCGTCGGGTTCCGCTTCGTCGGGCCCGTCGATCGCCGGGCCGACCATCGTGGCGCCGGTCGCCCCCGGGCCGGGCCCCGCGCCCTCGGCCCCCGGATCGGGCCCGGAGTTCACCGTGCCCGCACCCACCGCGCCCGGCGAGCCGGGCACCGTCGTGATCGTCACCCCCGACGGGCAGCGCGTGATCGGCGTACCCGCCCAGCCGCTTCCGCCGGGCGCGGTGGTGGGCGAGCCCGGCGAATGCCGGACCGTCACCGGTCAGGAGGCGCGGTTCTATCTCGAGCGCGCCGATGACGTCCGTCCCGATCAGACGCTTGTGATCTGCGCCCGCCCGTAGTCGCGTCGCTATCGTCGAAACCGTGACGAGCAGTCGAGTTCTGGTGGTCGACGACGATGCCCGCGTGCTGACCTCGGTCGCGCGCGGGCTGCGGCTGTCCGGCTTCGAGGTGGACACCGCCGCCGACGGAGCCACCGCCCTGGCGGCCATCGCCGCGGACGCTCCCGCGGCGATGGTGCTGGATCTGAATATGCCGCGGCTGGACGGCGTGCAGGTGGTCACCGCGCTGCGGGCCCTGGGCAACGAGATCCCGATCTGTGTGCTCAGCGCCCGCTCGGAGGTGGTCGACCGGATCGGCGCGCTGGAGGCGGGCGCCGACGACTATCTGACCAAACCCTTCGATCTGGGCGAGTTGGCCGCCCGGCTGCGCGCCCTGCTGCGCCGCGTGCCCGCACCGGTGACCGATCCGGGCCGGACCGTGGTCGGACCGCTGACCGTCCTGCCCGGCGCCCGCCGCGCCTATATCGACGACCGGCCGCTGGATCTCACCAAACGCGAATTCGACCTGCTGGCCGCCCTGGCGGCATCGCCGGATCAGGTCTTCAGTCGCACGCAATTACTGGACCGGGTGTGGGGCTACGACTTCCACACCCAGACGAAGGTGGTGGACGTATTCGTGGCCTATCTACGCCGAAAGATCGAAGCCACCGGCTGCCCTCGCCTCATCCACACCGTCCGCGGCGTCGGCTTCGTCCTGCGAGTCGAACCGTGAGCCGCCTGTCCCTGCGCACCCGGGTGGCCTTCGCCAGCGCCGCCACCGCCGCCCTGGTCGTTACCGCCATGAGCGCGGTCTTCTTCGCACTGGCCCCCTCGACGTCCGACCAGCAGCTGGCCACCACGTTCCGATCCCTGCGCATCACCGCCCCCGCCCCCTCGGCCCCCGACGCCCCGGGCCATCCCCCGACTCCGGTCCAGTCGATTCCCGCGCCGTCGCAGGTGTTCATGACATCCGGGCCGTCCGGGGTGGATGCCGTTCCCGCGGATACGGATCTGAGCTGGCCGGTGCCCGCGCAGGTCGGACACGGGGACACCGTGCTGGTGGCGGCCGCGGTGCCCAGGCAGGCGCTGGCCGATACCGTTGCGGCGCAGCGGACTCGGATCGTGGTGGTCGGCGCCGGGGCGATCGCGGTGGCCGCGGCGCTGGGCTGGCTGTTCGCGCATCGGGCGGTATTACCGCTGCGTCGGTTGACGACCGCCACCAAAGAAGTGGGAACGCGGTTGTCCCTGGATGTTCCGCCGGAGGGGACCACCGAGACGGCCGAGTTGACCGCGGCCATGAATCAGATGCTCGAACGCATTGCCGACGAACGTCGCCATACCGCCGACGCATTGGCGGCGGCCCGGGATTTCGCGGCCACCTCGGCGCACGAATTGCGGACGCCACTCACCGCCATGCGTACCGATCTGCAGGTGCTGGCCACGATGGAGGTGCCCGAATCCGAGCGTCGGGAAATCCTCGGCGACGTACTGAACACTCAGCAGGCGGTCGAGGAGACCCTCGCCGCGCTGGAGCGACTGGCGTTGGGGGAGTTGACGACCGACGAGGATTTCGCCGAGGTCGATCTGGACGAACTCATCGATCAGGTCGTGGAGGACGCCCGCCGCAACCATCCCCAGATCGAGATCGAGACGAATATCGCCGAACCGCTGCGCATTCGGGGCCTGGCCGCGGGTCTGCGCAGCATCGTCGAGAACGCGGTCACCAATTCGGTGCGCCACGGCGCGGCCACCCGCGTCCGGGTCGACGCCCACGCGAGCGGCGATACGGTCGAACTGATCGTGGACGACGACGGCTGCGGTATACCGCCGCGGGACCGCGAGCGCGTCTTCGAACGGTTCACCCGCGGCGAGACCACCGCGGCGGGCAGCGGCCTGGGTTTGGCGCTGGTCGCCCAACAGGCCCGATTACACGGCGGCACAGTCTGCTTCGAGGACAGTCCTCGCGGCGGGGCGCGATTGCGCGTCACGCTCCGGCCCCGGGACCGCACTCGTTGAGAAACTACGTCCGCAGGTCGCGCTGATCACGCTCAACCGCCCCGAGCGCATGAACGCCATGGCCCACCCGCGTTCTCGGCCATACAGGTAGGTGCCGCGAGGCTTGGTCACAGGTCCTACGTCGGGAGCCGATCGGCCCTCTCGGCTGTATGTCCGCCTCACCACCGAGAACTTCGACGAGGCCATCCGGACCCGACGCGACCGGCGGCCACCGGTTTTCGAGGACTGAGCGCCGCCCGGTCAGGCCGGTGCCGGGAACAGGGCCTCCGCCAAACGCGGCACCGCCAGCTCGCGCTGCCAGGGTCGCGCGCCGCCCGATTTCAGGAAGTCATCGATGGCCTGATTCGGGTCTTCCGGTCTGGCGCCGGAACGGAATTCGGGCAGACCGTCCCAGCACAGGCGGCGGACGAGATCGGGGGTGAGCAGATTTTCGACCGGGATGGTGTGCTCGGCCGACAGGTCGGCCATCGCGCCGCGCGCGGCGGACAGGCGGGCGGCGGCCTCCGGATCGCGGCGCTCCCAGCGGTTGACCGGGGGCGGGCCGTCGTAGGGCTGGGTGAGGGTGGGCAGCTGGGGATCCGACAGGGCGCGAGCGCGTTCCACCGCGCCGAGCCACTCCCGCGAGTACCGGCGCTGACGAGGACCGCCGAACACCGGCAGGGCCCGCAACTGCGCCACCGATTTCGGATCCGCCTCGGCGGCCGCGATGATCGCCGAATCCGGCAGGATGCGGGCCGGGGCCACATCGCGGCTGCGGGCCAATTGATCGCGGGTCGACCACAATTCGCGCACGATCGCCAGCTGGCGGGTGCGGCGCAGGGTGTGGATGCCGGAGGTGCGCCGCCAGCGCTCGGCCTTCGGCGGTCCCGGTTCGGTGGTGCGCACATGCTCGAATTCCTGTGCCGCCCAGTCGGTTTTACCCTGTTCTGCCAGCGCCTCGGCGACCGCGTCGCGCAGCTCCAGCAGTAACTCCACGTCCAGCGCCGCGTAATTGAGCCAATCCGCGGGTAGCGGCCGGGTGGACCAGTCGGCCGCCCCGTGACCTTTGCGCAGCTCGCGACCCAGTAGCCGCTCGACCATCGCCGCCAGGCCCACACGCTCGAAACCGGCCAGCCGCCCGCCCAATTCGGTGTCGAACAGCGCCGCCGGTCGCAAACCGAGCTCGGCCAGGCCGGGCAGGTCCTGGTCGGCCGAATGCAGCACCCACTCCAGATCGTTGATGACCCGCGCCAGCGGCGTCAGCCCGCCGTCCACCGGGATGGGGTCGATGAGGAAGGTGCCCGAACCCTTGCGCCGCAACTGGATCAGATAGGCGCGATTGGAATAGCGGAAACCCGAGGCGCGCTCTGCGTCGACAGCGAGAGGACCGCTGCCCGCGGCCAGCCGTGCGGCGGCGTCGGCGATATCCGCCTCGGTGTCCAGCACCGGCGGCACGCCATCGGCGGGTGCCAGCAGGGGGACGGCGGTGGCATTCCCCGCAACCCCACCCGGGTAATTCTCGGACTCGTCTGGCATAGCCCAGAACTTTACGTTGCGGTCAGAACCGGTCGTCGGCAATCTGCGGACGCGGCCGCAAATGAGTAATGCCGGCGGGCGGCAAACCCGCCGCATAGGCCAGAACTTCGCAGAATGCTTCCACATGCGGTCCGAGACTCGTCGAGCCCACTGTCCACGAGGCCCGCAGCTCGAGCTGATAGGCGCGCGGCGGTCCGGCGATATCGCCGTAGCGGACCGAACTGGTCGAGGTCACGGTCCCGCCCAGCGCGGTGAAGGGTTCCCCCCGCGATTCCAGCGCGTCCACCAGCCAGCTCCACGCGACCTCCGGTAGTAGCGGATCACCGGCGAGCGCGGCATCGATATCGGCCTGGATATAGGCGACGAGCCGGAACACGCCGTGCCACGCCTCGTGCCCATTGGGATCATGCAACAGGATCAGCCGCCCGAACGCGTCCCCATCCGAATCCACCGGAATCACATTCGTATCCGGGTGTTTCACCTCGGCGCCGATGGCATAGGAATACGGAGCCAGGCGTTGCGGAGGCCGGATCGGTGCGAGCTCGATCCGGGGGTGCACGGATGCGGTGCCCATCGCATCGACCGCAGCGCGAAACTGGGCGGGTTCGCTGTCGGGGCCCGGGGTCGGTGCGGCGCCGTCGCGGAAGTCGAGCGGTGTCACGCTTGTGAACCTAAACCCGAACGGCGTCCGACAGTCGGAGGCGCGCTGTGTTTAATTGCCTTCGCTTCGCTCCGGCGCGTGTTCGCGGCCCTGAGTCGCTGTGTCTTTGGCGCCTCCGCTTCGCTCCGGCGCGTGTTCGCGGCCCTGAGTCCCGTCGTTCAGCGCTCGAGACTCGTGCTTCGCACATGCGCTTCGAGCGCTGAACGACGGGACGGCCGCGAACGGTCGGTCGTCGGGCTCCCTCCGTTGTGGTCGGGTTGGGGGTGGATGTTTGCGTATCTGGTGTTGGGGATGGGCGATCAATGGGCGTTGTCGGAGGTCTGATGCGCTTTCGGTTGATGGTGTGGGTGCGGGTCTCGGTTGTGGTGTGGGTCACATGGTCTTGTGGGTGGGGGCGCTGGGCGGTGGTCTTGGTTTCTCCGGGGCGACATACGATGGCCGGGATGAGTACGTCTTCGCGCCGCCGGTTGTCCGATGCGCCGTTCCTCGCTGCCGCCACCGGTGGTGTGCCGAGTCGGCGTCCTGTGTGGTTCATGCGGCAGGCCGGGCGGTCGCTGCCGGAATATCGGGAGTTGCGGGCCGGGGTCGGGATGTTGGAGTCCTGTTTCGATCCCGAACTGGTGTGTGAGATCACATTGCAGCCGATTCGGCGGCATGGCGTGGATGCGGCGATTCTGTTCTCCGACATCGTGGTTCCGCTCAAGGCCGCGGGGATCGACCTCGACATCGTGGCGGGGGTCGGGCCGGTGGTGGCGCAGCCGGTGCGGACGGTCGCCGATGTGCGGGCCCTGCCGCGGCTGCGGGCCGAGGAAGTCGGCGCGGTCGCGGACGGGGTTCGGCTGCTCGTCAAGGAGTTGGGGGACACGCCGCTCATCGGATTCGCCGGGGCCCCATTCACTCTCGCCTCATATCTGGTCGAGGGCGGCCCGAGCCGCCATCACGAGCGCACCAAGGCGATGATGCTCGGCGATCCCGAGACCTGGCACGCCCTGCTCGGCGCGCTCACCGATATCGCGATCGAATTCCTGCGGGCCCAGTTGGCCGCGGGCGTGGACGCCATCCAGCTGTTCGACTCCTGGGCCGGTGCGCTGTCGCTGGCCCAGTACCGTGAATACGTACTGCCGCATTCGGAGCGGGTGTTCGCTGAACTGGCCGACGCGGGCGTGCCGCGCATCCACTTCGGCGTCGGCACCGGCGAACTGCTGGGTGCGATGGGCGAGGCGGGCGCCGATGTGGTCGGCGTCGACTGGCGGGTGCCGCTGACCGAGGCCGTGCGCCGTGTCGGACCCGGAAAGGTGTTGCAGGGCAACCTCGATCCGGCCACCTTCTTCGCGGGATCCGAGGTCGTCGAACGCGAGGTGCGCCGCATCGCCCACGAGGCCGACGAGGCCCTGGCCCTGGGCGCGCGCGGCCATATCTTCAACCTCGGCCACGGCGTACTGCCCGATACCGATCCCGGCGTGATCACCGCCACGGTCGAGCTGATCCACAGCCTGCCGATGCCGCTGTAGTCGTTTCCGCCGACGACCGGCCGGATCAGGTCCGGGAGTAGGTTGCTTCCCAGGATGCTCGGAACGAGGAGTGGTTGATGCGGGTCGCGGTGGTCGGTGGGGGGATCAGCGGGCTGGTGGCGGCGTATCGGTTGCGGACGGCGCTGGGCGAGGCGCTCGAGCTGACGCTCGTAGAACGGTCCGAGCGAGTCGGCGGAATCCTGTACACCGGCGAGATCGACGGGGAGCCGGTGGATCTGGGCGCCGAGGCCTTCGTCGGCAGGCGACCCGAAATCCCGGCGCTGCTGCGCGAATTGGGCCTCGAGGAACAGTTGGTCTTCCCCGCGGGACTGCGCCCGCTGATCTGGTCGCGGGGGACCGCGCATCCACTGCCCGAACGCACACTGATGGGTATTCCGGCCGGACCGGACGCCGTCGCCGGACTGGTCGACGAGGCCACGCTGGCGCGGATCGCCGACGAACCGAGCCGCCCGCTGCGCTGGGAGCGAGGCGACGATGTATCGGTCGGCACGCTGGTGGCCGAGCGATTCGGCGAGCAGGTCGTGCGCCGCAGCGTCGACCCGCTGCTGGGCGGGGTGTACGCGGGCCTCGCGGACACGATCGGTGTCCGCGCCGCGCTGCCCACCCTGGCGGCCGCGCTCGACGCGGGCGCGCCGAATCTGTCGAAGGCCGTCGCGGACGCACTGCCCCCGCCGTCGACGACCCCGGTATTCGGCGGAATCCGCGACGGATACCGCGCGCTGCTGAACGCACTGCTAGACGTCGCCGCACCGAAACTCGAAACCGCCACGGCCGCAACGACGCTGGAACGCACCGCGCGAGGCTGGCGCCTGGAGCCGATCGGCGAGGTCGACGCGGTGATCCTCGCCACGCCCGCGCCGGTGACCGCGCGACTGCTGCGAGTGGCCGCACCCGATGCCGCCCGGGCCGCCGCCGGGATCGAACTGTCCTCCTCCGCCCTGGTGGCCCTGGCCCTGCCCGCCGACACCCCTCTGCCGGACAACTCCGGCATCCTGGTCGCCACCGGAGAACCGTTGCGCGCCAAGGCCTTCACGCTGTCCAGCCGCAAATGGACCCATCTCGCCCAGCGTGATGTCGCCCTGGTGCGTGCCTCGTTCGGCCGCTTCGGCGACGACGCCCCGCTGTCGTGGACCGACACCGACCTGATCGCGGCCGCCACCGGGGATTTGGCCACCGTCACCGGTTTGAGCCCCCGACCGCTGACCGCTCTGGTCCAGCGCTGGCCCGGTGGCCTTCCCCAATACGCGCCCGGCCACCTCGATCGCATCGCCGCGATCGAGGCTTCGGTGGCCGAACTACCGCGGCTCGCCGTCGCGGGCGCGTACCTGCACGGGGTCGGCGTACCCGCCTGCGCCGCCTCCGGAACGACCGCCGCACAACGGATTCTGAGCGAAGCGAGCTGAGGACCCGCGATACGGGGAGCGGCTGTGCGCCCCGCGCGGCGTGAGTGGCACGATGGTGACATGGCACGACTCGACTACCAGGCACTCAACTCGACCATCCGCTACCTGATGTTCTCGGTGTTCCAGGTGGAACCGGGTGTGCTGGGCGAGGATCGGGAGGCGGCGATCAAACAGGCGCGCGCCTTCTTCGAAGCCCTCGAGGATCGCGGTGTCGTGGTGCGCGGCATCTACGACGTCGCCGGGATGCGCGCCGATGCCGACTTCATGATCTGGTCGCACGCCGAGCGCATCGAGGATCTGCAGTCCGCGTACGCCGATTTCCGCCGCACCACCGACCTGGGCCGGGCCAGCGTCCCGGTCTGGAGCAATGCCGCGCTGCATCGCCCGGCCGAATTCAACAAGAGCCATATCCCGGCGTTCCTGGCCGGTGAGGATCCGGGCAACTACATCTGCGTCTACCCGTTCGTGCGGTCCTACGAGTGGTATCTGCTGCCCGACGAGGAGCGGCGCAAGATGCTCGCCGACCACGGCAAGGCCGCCCGCGGCTACCCGGACGTGCGCGCCAACACCGTCTCCTCCTTCGCCCTGGGCGACTACGAGTGGATCCTCGCCTTCGAGGCCCCGGAACTGCACCGCATCGTCGACCTCATGCGCGATCTGCGGGCCACCGAGGCGCGCTTGCACGTGCGCGAGGAGGTCCCGTTCTTCACCGGCCCACGCGTCGATGTCGAGACGTTGATCAACGCCCTGCCCTGAGAAACAGACCAACCCCCGGTATTCGGGTCGTGCGGGGCGAGGACTCGTCACAGGCTGTTTGGTCGCATCGATGAGGCTTTTGGCTGGTGAGGATAGGGTTGACGTCAGATCGGCTGGTGCGTGACATCACCGGCGGTTAGAGCAGATCAACTACGGCGAAGATCGGGTGAGTGTCTCCGGCATCAGGGGTAATTCAGTCGGCCATCGCGGGCGACGGTGTCACCATCGCGGTGGGAATCTTCGGCAACGCGTACGGGTGGTTGTGACGTACCCAGCTCAGCAATTCCTCGCGTACCGCGCAGCGTAGCGTCCACACGTCGTCGGCATTGCGCGCCGACATCGACGCGCGGACGACGATGCTGGTGGGCGTGCTGTCGGTGACCAGCAGATTCCAGTTCCTGCCGTCCCAGTCCTCCCGGCCGCGCAGATATTCGTAGAGATGTTCGCGCAGTTGTGGAACAGGGGTGCTGTGATCCAGGTACAGGAAGACGGTGCCGGTGATCTGAGGTCCGCCTTTGGACCAATTCTCGTACGGTTTGCTGTTGAAGTACGAGACCGGCATGGTGAGTCGGCGATCGTCCCAGATCCGGACGGTCAGAAAGGTCAGCGTGATCTCCTCGATGGTGCCCCATTCGCCTTCGACCACCACGGTGTCACCGATCTTCACCGAATCGCCGAACGCGATCTGCAGACCGGCCATGAGGTTGCCGAGCGTCGACTGGGCCGCCACGCCGGCGATGATGCCGATGACCCCCGCCGAGGCCAGCAGCGAGGTGCCCAGAGTCCGAAGATCGGGAAACAGCAACAGAATCGCTACCGCGGCGGTGGTGATCGTGAGTACGGTGGTCACGATCCGGCGCAGCAACGTGAGCTGGGTGCGCAGCCGACGCACGCGCGCGATATCGGTGGTGCGGGTCGCGTATTCCTCCAGCGTGTTCTCCGCGACCGCGTCGACGCCGCGCATGGTGAGCCACGCGGCGGCCATGATCGCCGTGGCGGCCAGGATGTTGCGAATCACGTCATCCGAACGCCAGTGCAGTTCGGCCAGGGGATAGGTGAAATGGAGCGCGGCGGTGGCCAGCAGGGCCTGCAGCGGTAGCTGCGTTCGGCGCAGCAAACCGGCCAGCCTGTGCGGCGGGTGTTTGTTCGCGGTGTAGCGCAGCAGGCGGTCGACCAACAGACCTGCGCAGACGGTGATCGCGAGTGTGCCGCCGAATACGATGAGCGGCCGCAGAACCTCCTCCAAGGCGTCCAACTCCTTGCCTTCGGGTGTCTCGGTAGCTACCTCGACACGGTACATATCGATAACGTCTGTCGGACACGTGCCGGTATTTCCGGACGATTTCGTGCTCGGAAACCGCTGTCCTGGAACGGATCACCCGCTCGCGTCGACTGCGGCGCGCGAATCCGGTTTACCGCTGGGCAGGCCGTCCATCGGTTCCACACGAAGAATTTCGCAATGGGGACATCGGTGGCGAGAAAGATCAGTACGAATGGCAGCGCGAGGCCGTCGTTGAGGCCGGATTCGACGTTCAACAGCCGCCGCAGCCGCAGCGGTACGTCGGTGCGTCCGACGATGGCCGAGGCGAATACCGGGTCGGTGGGCGAGAGGATCGCGCCCAGCAGAAACGCTGCGGGCCAATCCAATCCGGCGAGCCAATGCGCGGGGACGGCGAGCAGCGCCATCGTCAGTGGCATGCCCAGGTATCGGTTCACACACCCCCCGGCACACCCGGCCCTCGTCCGCCTGTGACAACCGAAGCGCGCCGTGCGCCACGATACGACCTGTTCGGAAAGTGGACGGTGAAAGACGCCTGTGGCCCGACCCCCGGCACGGCGCCGGCGGGCTCGACGCGCAGGCATGTCGGGAGTGGATCGACAGCAATCATCACGGCGAGGACTTCGTCGTCTCTCCATGCCCGGTCGGCCGGGCGACACCCTTGCCACCCGAACGGGGTTGGCCTCTGCCGCCCCGGTGAGCCGGTCACCCGAGACGGGCGGGTCCCGTGCGCGTCGCTGCCGAATCAGCCGTCGTCCTCGGCCGAGGAGGCCAGGGGCAGCCAGAGCACCAAACGTGCACCGCCCCCAGGTCGGTCCGCGTATTCGACCCGTCCTCCGTGGGCTCTGACCGTCTCCCGGACCAACGCGAGCCCGATGCCGGTGCCGGTGGCCGATCGGCGTTCGGCACGGATGGTGGCGAACCGTTCGAAGATGCGGTCCCGATCCGCTTGCGGCACACCGGGACCGGCATCCTCGACGGCGATTGTCGCCCATGAGCCGACCGCGTCGACCACCACGGCGACCGGACCGCCACCGTGACGACTGGCGTTGTCCAACAGGTTCGCTACAGCGCGTTCCAGTTCGAGTTTCCGGCCGCGGACTCTCGCATCGCGAATCACTCGCAGCAGTTCCTGGGGGTAGTTGCGGCCGCCGAGGGTGTGGCGGAGCAATTCGTGCAGCGCCAGGGTGTCGGTGTCCCCGCGCTGCACTCCCGCCTCGACCCGGGCCAGTTCCAACATGTCTTCGAGCATGTGATGAAGATGTTCCACTTCCGCGGCAATCAAGTTCAATGCTTGGCGTGCGCGCTGCGGGAGGTCTTGCTCGTGGTGCTGCATCACGCCCACGCTGGTGATCAGCGTCGTCAACGGCGTACGCAACTCATGGCTGACATCGCCGACCAAGCGGCGTTCGCGGTCGATACGCTGTTGTAGGGAGTCGACCATGGTGTTGAACGAGTTCACGGTGGTCACTAGATCTCGGTCTCGAGTCGCGGGTAATCGCAGGTCGAGGTCGCCCGAGGAGATGCGGGCCGCTGCGGCGGCTACCTGGCGCAGTGGATTCAGTACCCGGCGTCCGGCCCACGCGCCCAATGCGACTCCGACCGATGCCGCCGCCGCAGCGCACGCGATCAGTAAATTTCGCAGTACCCGCAGGGTCGCCTCCAACTCTGTGATCGGAGTGAATTCGTAGAGTACGTCGCCTCGATCGTTCATCCGTGTGCCCACTCGCATGTACGGCTGGCTCTCGATCCAGACTCGGGTGGTGTGCGCGACCGATGGTCCGGCCAGGTCCGGGGTCTGCACGGCGTCGCGTACGTGGTCCGGTCCGGTGGTGAACCAGTTCGAATTCCAGCGCAGCAGTAGCACTGTGCCCGGTGCGGCGTGCGCGTCCAACAGCTGTGCCTGAGGAGATGCTCCCGGCTGTTCGAGTCGGGTGGACAGCAACTCGCTGTGGGCCCGGACGAGGCGTTCGGCCGAATTCAGGCGTTTGATCCACAAGATAGTCGCGGCCCACGGTATAGACCGACACGACCAGCAGCAACGCCACCACACTCGCGCTGAGCGCGAACGCGAGTACCACTCTGGCTCGCAGACTCTGTGGTCGCAGACGCGCTGTCATTGTTGCCATCTCCACGCTTCGCTCGTCGAAAAGCTCACGATGCCATAGCCGTTTCGGCTCGACGGCGACTCGGCCCGAAGGTTTGGGCCGGCCGGAAATGGCTACCCTTCCACTTCCTGGTACTCCCGTGCTGAGTGAAAGACGCAGGCTGCGAGGAGCTTTGCGTACCAACCGGGTGTTCTGGGGAGTGACGAGACATGAGTGCCAGCCTGATGATCGTGGAGGACGGCGAGCGGGTGCGGTGGGCGCTGCGGCTGGCGATGGAGGGCGAAGGATACTCCGTCGCGGAGGCCGAGAAGGCCGAGGCCGCGCTTCGGCATCTGCGCGACCATGGCGCTCCGGATGTCATGATCGTCGATCTGATGCTCGGCGGAATGGACGGGTTCAGCTGTATTCGTGAGGTCCGCCGCGACCATGATGTCCCGATCATTGTGGTCAGTGCTCGCGACGACACCCATGACGTCGTAGCGGCATTGGAAGCCGGGGCCGACGACTACGTCCGTAAACCGTTTCAGGTCAAGGAGATCACGGCCCGCATGCGCGCATTGCGGCGACGGGCTCGTCCCACTGCCCGCGAGACTGTCGACCAGGCCGACGTCGTCGTGCTCGATGCCGAGCAGGGGCTGGTGCTGTCTCCGGGCGGCGGTCGGGTGTATCGCGGTGCCGAGGAGTTGCATCTGACACTGACCGAGTTCCGGTTGCTGTGCGAACTGGCCGACACTCCGGGCTGGGTCCTGAGTCGGTCGGTGTTGTTGCAAAAGATCTGGGATCAGGGATTTTTCGGGGACGAACGGATTGTCGACGTCCACGTGCGGCGGTTACGAACGAAAATCGAGCGGGATCCCTCCGATCCCAGGATCGTGGTGACCGTGCGCGGTCTGGGCTATCGCCTCGACCCGCGACACTGAGTCGATTCGCAACACGACCGTAAAATTCTCGACGGTTCAGCGCAAAGGTCGACGAACACTCTGGGTCGACCATGCAGAATCGGTTCTGGTTATCCCCCGCAGCACGCCCGGTCTTCGTGTTCTCCCCTGCCGCCGGGCTTACGCCGCTGATAGGAGACGCCGAAGCGGCGGTGGTCATCCGGAACCCGGAACCCACCGACGGCCTGCGCATGCGGCTCTGCGCCGAGGACGCCGGAGGGCCGGTCATCCACTCCATCGGTGCGTATCGCTGGTGGTCCACCGAATTCTCCGACACCTCGGCCGTGGCCGAGATCGCCGGTGTCACCGTGGGTTTCGCCATCGGTTACCTGCGGCCCGCCCCGTCGCGCACCCTTGTGCTGTGGCAGCTCGCCGTCGCCACGCAGGGACGCGACATCGGCGCGGACCTTGTCGAGTTCCTACTGGAGAGCGCCGCCCGGCGCGGGGCTCGCGCCATCGAGACAGTGATCGGCCCGGACGAGCAGAGGGTGGTGGAGGCGTTGCGCGCGGCGGCTCGTCGTCACCGAGGGTGTCTGCGCGTACATACACCGACGGTGATGGGAACCGACGCCGATCACCGAATTCGGTGCATCCAGTCGGTAGCTCTGTCGTTGGAGTGCGTGGACCAGCGCCATAACCACACGATCGCGTGCGGTGACACCTGACGGGCTCGGTGCTCGACGTGCCGGGTCGGCGTTTGATCCGGAGGTAGGGTCGTGGTGTTCGGTCTCCGGGCGACAGGCGGGACAGTGTCGTGCTCGAAACCATCGTCGTGATAAGCGTATTCGTCGTATCGCTGATGCTGATACGCCGCTACAACATGCGCGGTCGGGATGCGAACGATCCTCTCGGTGGGGGATCTCCCTGGGATCGGATGGGAAATGAATGAGACAACGGTTCGGAGGAAATCAGAGTCGAAGGAGGACTGATGCGAGCAATTGAAATCCTGGGCGGCGCAGTGCTGTTCGCGGCCACGGCGGTGTCGGCTCCGTCAGCGGTCGCCGATGCCGGAACCGGCTGCGGTGCCACGTTGTCGGATTGGCGCAACGCGACCTACGCCGGCGTGCTCAACGGCGACCATGGTCGCCCGCAACTGGTCGATGTGCAGGTGCCGGGGGACAAGGTGACAGTCGCGACGAACACGGCGGCTGGGAGGCCACCGACTTCGCGGCCGAGGTGCACGGGAATTCATTGACATGGGGTCGGAGCGTTCCGGACCATAGTCTTCGGCAGGCATTGCGGAAACCGCTGTGCGCCAACGGATCCACCACTGTCGTGGCGGCGGAATTCTTTGCCGAGAAGGGCGCCGTCACCGGGAGTTCGACCGCCACCGGTTGGGTGATGCGTACCAGCGACAATCCGGTACCGGCCGGTGCGTAGCGACACGTCTCGTGGGTGAGTGAGGCGGCCGATCGAGGCGCGGTTCAGGGGAGCGGACAGGTTGTCGGTATCCGATCATGCTGCCCCGACACGCGTGTCCGATTTGCCCCGCCTCGACGTTTACGGCATCTTTACAGATAGGTGTGCCGGGAAGTCTGGTCGGCGACGTGGCCCGTGACCTCGGGCGACGAGGCGGCGACCTGGAGGTTCTCGATGACGCGTCCGGAGTTGATCTTGACGCATTTCGCGGCGGCGATCATGGGCTCCGGCGTCGTATTCTGCGGAAGTGCACGCCTCTCAAATAGTCGAGGATTATCCGGTGGTCCGGATGGACACCGACGCGGTGGACGCGGCTCGGCTGCTGGCCGATCATCGGTTGCCCGGCATTCTGGTGATCAATTCCGACGGGAGTCCGGAGGCGGTGTTACCGGCGTCGCAGGTGGTGCGGTTCATCGTGCCGCAATATGTGCAGGACGATCCATCCCTGGCGGGAGTGCTCAGCGAGAAGATGTGCGACCGCGTCGCGGACAAGTTGCGCGGGAAGAAGGTTCGCGACGTGCTGCCGGAGCGGCTCGCGAAGGTGCCCGCGGCGAAGGCCGACGACACCGTGATCGAGGTCGCCGCGGCCATGGCCCGGTACCGCAGCCCGTTGATCGCGGTGGTGAAGGATTCGGAATTGCTCGGTGTGATCACCGCGTCTCGGCTGTTGGAGGCCGTGCTGCAGAGCGTCTGAGACTCAGCACGTTTCGTTCCGCCGCGGCGATGCCGGGCGGACGGAGCTGATGGGTGTCGTCATCGCGGTCGGCGTGTTCGTCGTCGCCTATGTCCTGATCGCGACGGAACGGGTCCACAAGACCAAGGCCGCGCTCGCGGGCGCGGGGATCGTGCTGGCGTTCGGGGTCGTCGATTCGGCCGACAGCTTCTTCTCCGCCGACACCGGCATCGACTGGAATGTCGTGCTGTTGTTGCTGGGCATGATGATCATCGTGGGTGTGCTGCGCCAGACCGGTGTGTTCGAATACACCGCGATCTGGGCTGCCAAGCGCGCCAAGGGATCTCCGCTGCGGGTGATGATCCTGTTGACACTGATCACCGCGGTCGCCTCGGCGTTTCTGGACAACGTCACCACGGTGCTGCTCATCGCACCGGTCACCCTCCTGGTGTGCGAACGTCTCGATATCGCGCCGACGCCGTATCTGATCGCCGAGGTGCTGGCGTCGAATATCGGCGGCGCGGCGACACTGATCGGCGATCCGCCCAATATCATCATCGGCAGTCGGGCGGGTTTGTCGTTCAACGACTTTTTGGTGCATGTGTCGCCATTGGTGGTCATCGAGCTGGTGGTCTTCACTCTGATATTGCCGTTGTTGTTCCGGGGCAGTTTTGCCGTCGATCCGGAGCGGGCCGCGGAGGTGATGGCACTCGACGAGCGGGAGGCGATCCGTGACGGTGGCCTGCTGATCAAATGCGCGCTGGTGCTGGTGGCGGTGTTCGCCGGATTCCTCGGGCACGCGGTGTTCCACCTGGACCCGTCGGTGGTGGCGCTGCTCGGCGCCGGAGTGCTGGTGCTGATTTCGGGTCTGCGGCAGCGGGACTACCTGTCGGCGGTGGAGTGGGAGACGCTGCTGTTTTTCGGCGGGTTGTTCGTGATGATCGGCGCGTTGGTGAAAACCGGTGTGATCGAACGGCTCTCGCGGTGGGCGGTGGATGCCACCGGGGGTAACGCATTGCTGGCCACGATATTGATCCTGGTCTTGTCGGCGGGGTTGTCGGGGGTGATCGACAACATTCCCTATGTCGCCACGATGAGTCCGCTGGTGGCCGATCTCATCGGCAGCATGGACCATCAGACGAATTCGCACGCACTGTGGTGGGCGTTGGCGGCCGGCGCGGATTTCGGTGGAAATCTGACCGCTGTCGGCGCGAGCGCGAACGTGGTCATGCTCGGTATCGCCAAGCGGGCCGGGGCGCCGATCTCGTTCTGGGAGTTCACCCGAAAGGGCGTGATCGTCACCGCGGTGACGATCACGGTCGCCGCACCGTATCTATGGCTGCGCTATTTCGCCTTCGGCTGAGACGAAAGGAGATGCGCGCGTGCGTCAAACAAGCGGCGTTCCGGTCGATTGGATCGGGGTGTTGACAGTGTTCGGTCTGGTGCTTTCCGTTGCCGCGCTCGCGCTCGTGGTAGTGCTGCGGGGTTCGGACCTGCTGCGATGGTGGCGACGCCGGAGGTGACGCGGATCGGGTGTGCCCCTGGGGCATGGTGAAACGACTGTGGTCATAAGGCGGAGCGGTTAAACTTTGCTGCAGGTGTGCCGGGAAGTCTGGTCGGCGAGTCTCATTCGCGACGGTCGACCGGGAGGATGCGTGCATCGATACACCGCAGTGCGGATTGCCCCGTGGAGTCCGCGATGAGCGGGGTCATCATGTCGCGGTTGGTATCCGATGACGGCAGATCGGTCACGATCCGGGTCGACAAGCCGTCTCTCGTGCCGGGCGGCGGTGCGGTATGCGCCTTCGGGATCGATGGCGGTGCCGCGTCATCCGCATACGGTTCGGACGAGTTGGCTGCGCTGTATCGCGCGCTCATCCAGATCGGCACACTGTTGGCTCAGGCGAATCAGGACTTCGAGCGGGTTCGTTTCGTCGGCGCGGCCGAGCTGGGCTTTCCGAACCGGGCCGCCGATCGGACCCTTTGCGCACCGGATATGAATGATGTCGTCGCGGCGCGCATGGTCAGTCACAAGGGCCGACACCACATGATCATCATCGGCACGCCGTACCGGCCCTCCGGTCAGGAGCTGGCCCTGTGCCCGTTCCGGGTGGACGATCGACCGCTCACGATGGCCGGCGGCTGGGACGGCGTGCATGCGTTGTTGACCGCGGTGCGAATGATCGGCGCATGGTTACAGCTGCCCCAGAACTGGCCGTTGAGCACCGCACCCTGAGCGACTCGCGCGAATTCGGCTCGCCGGGGCCGTGCGAATCTTGAAACCGGTCGTCGGACATGGTGTTTGCCCGTCGGTTCGCGCTCGCGAGATGGGCTGCGCACTGGTCCTTTCTGATCGGCGGAAAAATATGCAATGAGCAACTGTTGCGCAGAGCATTAGTCTGCTAGCCTTGGGCATACGCCCAAACTGAACCAGGGCGCCTCGTCGAGGCTCGGTTAGGACTGGCATGGTCACCTCCGCGGAACAGGGTCGCGAGACACGCGCCCGGCTGATGGACGCGGCGGTCGCATTGATCGCCGAGCACGGCTGGGGTGCGGTGAGCACGCGCATGGTGGCCGAGCGCGCCGGTTTGCGACCGGGGCTGGTGCACTATCACTTCGACTCGGTGAACGATCTGCTGATCGCCGCGTCGCTGCGGCTGGCCCGCGGGATCGGTTCGGCCGCGCTCGACGGCGCGCTTTCTCAATCGGGCGACGTGGGCCTGGAGCGGCTGATCGCGATGATCGCGGGGTTCACCGGCGGTGATGCCGACACTCGCGTGATGAGCGAAATGATGCTTGCCGCAACGCGATACGAGCGCCTGCGACAAGGGCTGGGCGAGGTGCTGACCGAGTTTCGGGCGGGTGTCGCGGCCTGGCTGCGAGCCGGGAACGCGGGTACAGACCCGGAGGCGACCGCAGCGGTGCTGGTCGCGACGCTGGACGGGCTGATCCTGCACCGGCTGATCGATCCACAACTGGGCGGGCTCGATATCCGAGGACCTTTGTGTCGACTGGCCGGGCTGTCCCAGAACGACGGCGAGGGAGAGGAATTCGAATGATCGGCACACCAGAATCCGAGCGGCGACGCCGAGGTGGTATCCGGCTGGCCGGTGTCGCCAAGACCTACGGCAGCGGAGATGTCGCGGTGCGGGCGCTGCGCGGGATAGACCTCGTGGTCGAGCCGGGGGAGCTCGTCGCGATCCTGGGCGCCAGCGGTTCCGGCAAGACCACTCTGCTCAATGTGATCGGCGGTATCGAGCAGCCCGACAGTGGTTCGCTTGTCGTTGCGGGAGAGGACATCTCCGACAGTCATCCGCGCGCGCTCGGTGACTTCCGGCGCGAGCATATCGGTTTCGTGTTCCAGTTCTTCAATCTGATCCCGAGCCTGACCGCTCGTGAGAACGTCGAGGTGATCATCGAGCTCACCGGTCGCGGCGATCGCTCGAAAGTATCGGATCTGCTGGCGGCGGTGGGATTGTCGGACCGGGCGGATCACTTCCCCGCGCAGCTGTCCGGCGGGCAGCAGCAGCGGGTCTCCATCGCCCGTGCGCTGGCCACCGATCCGGATCTACTGCTGGCCGACGAGCCGACCGGAGCCCTGGATGTGGCGACCGGGCAGGGGGTTCTCGAGTTGCTGCAGCGCACGGCCCGAGAGGGCCGCGGGGTGGTGATGGTGACCCACAACGAGGTAGTGGCCGAGATCGCCGATCGGGTAGTGCGCATGCGCGACGGCGCGGTGGTCGCCGACGAGGTCAACGCGACGCCCGCCGAGGCCGCGACGGTGCGGTGGTGATACGTATGGTTACGCGAAATCGGTTGCTGGGCCGAAAGATTCGGCGCGATCTGCGACGACGCCCCGCACAGGCGGCGGCGATCGCGGTGACGGTGATGCTGGGTGTGCTGCTGTTCGTCGCCAGCTACGACTCGTTCCGCAACCTGTCGGCGTCCTATGCGCAAACTTATACGAGGCTGCACTTCGCCGATGCGACGGCCGACGGGGGTGACCCGTCGGCTCTGGCCGCGGCCGTGCGGACCGCGCCCGGAGTCGAGCGGGTGAGCGTGCGAACCCAGGCCGACGTGCCGATGACCGTGGCCGGCGCCAAGCTCATCGGCCGGATCACCGGATTGCCCGCCGATCCGGGCTCCGGGGTGGACACCGTGGCGCTCGATTCGGGGCGGATGCCCGATCCGGCGCAGCCGAACGACGTTGTGGTCGAGCACCATACGGCCGCCACCTTCGGGATCAGCCCTGGAGCCCGGCTGCGAATTTTCGACGGCAACGCCTGGACGGAGGTGACGGTGGTCGGCATCGTCCGCTCACCGGAATATCTGTGGCCCGCGCGTAGCCGCCAGGAGGTGCTGGTCGACCCGCATTCGTTCGCGATCGTGTTCGCCCCGCAAACCCAAGCCACACGGCTGTCCGGACAAGCCGGTCCGAATCAGACCGTGGTCGAGATGCGTTCCACGGCAAGCTCATCGGATCTCGATCGCGTAGTCGACCGGCTGCGCGGCGCGGGCGCGGTCGACGTCACCACCCGTGCCGAACAGCCCTCGAACGCCGCGCTGCACGAGGACCTCGCCGGGTTCTCGGAAATCGCCGTCGGCTTCCCGCTGCTGTTCCTACTGGCCGCCGGGATCGCCGAATACGTGCTGCTCACCCGGCTGGTGCGCGCCGAACGACCGGTCATCGGCACCCTGCTGGCGATGGGTGCGCGACGCACGGCTCTGGTGCGCCACTACCTGGGCTACGGTGTCGTGGTCGCCGGGCTGGGCGCGGTGCTCGGGGTCGTACTCGGCGCGGTGCTGACCGCGGTGATCACCGCGGCCTACACGAAGGCGATCGGCATCCCCGACACCGTGGTCTCGCATCGGATCTCCACCGCCGCAATCGGTTTGATCCTCGGCGTCCTGGCCGGTGCGCTGGCGGCACTGGTCCCGGCGCTGTCGGCCGCACGGGTCGCACCCGCCAAGGCGATGCGCGGCGACGGTGACCGGCCGGTGCGACCGGGCATGCTGGCGCGGTGGTCGGCTCGCTGGACCGCGTTGCCGACGGTGCCGCGGATGGCGCTGCGGTCGCTGGGTCGTGACCCGCGGCGCACGCTGGCCACGATGGTCGGAACCATTCTGGCGTTGGTGCTGGTCCTGGCGTCGGTGGGGATGGCCACCAGCATGCGTCGCGCCGCCGACGTGCAATTCGGTCAGGTGACCCGCGAGGACGCCGATATCGTGACCACGCCCGGCACCGGTGATCTCGCCGATCGGTTACGGCAGGTGCCCTCCGTAACCGATGTGGAGCCCCAGCTGACCACAACGATTACGGTGCGCGGCAACGGCACAAGCTATACCACCACACTCACAGGTCTGCGGACGGATACGACCATGCACGGTTTCCGTACGGTGGCCGGGCCCCCGGGTCTCCCGGGTGACGGTGTCGTCGCCGGAGAGCAGCTCGCTACCCGACTCGGCGTCCGGGTCGGCGATATGATCACCGCCACTGCGGCATTCGGTACGCCGCGACAGGTGCGCTTGGTGGCATTGGTCGACGAACCACTGGGCACCACGCTCTATGCCGCGCTCCCCACCGCTCGACAGATGGCGCCGAACGCCCTGTCCGGCTATCTGATTCGCTTCGGCGAGGGCGCCGATCGCGAGGCCGTCCGCGTCGCGGTGACGGGTTTATCGGGCGTGGTGGCCTATTCCGATACCCACGCGCTGCAGGCACAGTTCGACCAGTTCCTCAACTTGTTCTGGGTCTTCATCGGCGTCATGGTCGTACTCGGCGCTGCGCTGGCGTTCACGGTCATCTACGTCACCATGACGGTGAACCTCACCGAACGCACCATCGAGCTGGCCACCCTACGCGCTGCGGGCGCGCCGAACCGCCGCCTCACCGCCGTGCTGGCCACCGAAAACCTCACCGCCACAGCCTGTGCCGTGCCGATCGGCCTCGCCGGAGGTATCGCTGTGGCGTGGTTGTTCCTGCGGTCGTTCGACAGCGACATGTTCAGCCTGCATCTGGCCCTCGACAGCGGCGGCGTCGTGCTCGCCGTGCTGGCCGTCCTCGCGGCCGCGGCCCTGTCGCAGCTTCCGGCGCTGCGGTTCCTGCGGCGCATCGACATCGCTCGGGTCGTCCGGGAACGAGCGCTGTGACGTACGCAATGACGACCCGGCCGAGGAAAGGATGATCAATGGCATTGTCGGACAGCGCGACCGCCCTCGGCGCGCGCGCCCTGCGTATCCGGTGGCTGGTGCGCGCGCCGATCGGAATCTACCGAGCCGGACTGGGTTTCGTGTTCGGCTCTCGACTGCTCATGCTCGAGCACATCGGCCGTCGTACCGGGGTGCGGCGCTACGTAGTGCTGGAGGTGGTCGATCGACCTGCGCCGGACGAATACGTGATCGTGTCCGGGTTCGGTGAGCGCGCGCAGTGGTACCGCAATGTCACCGCGTGGCCGAAGGTGCGGGTATGGACCGGATTCCGCCGCGCTGTCCCCGCCACCGCGACGCCGATGAGCGAGCAGGACAGCGCGCGGGCACTGGAGCGCTATGCGCGGCAGCACCCGCGTGCGTGGCAGAACCTGCGCGCCACCATCGAACGCGCCACCGGCAAACCGGTCGATACGCTGCCTATGGTTCACTTGCGGGCCGCATGACACGGCAGCCGGGACGTCGCGGCACTGATCTGTTCACGCCAGGAACAGCAGCGGCAGGGTGGCTGTGTACCCGATCAGCAACAGCACCGATTCCGGACGGGTCAACCGCAGGTTCCGCCGGAGCAACAGCCAGGCCAGCGCCGTCGCCGCGACCATCGCCATGACGGTCGGCAGGTCGGCGGTGGCAGATGGAGTCGTTCCGATGAACACCCCGACGATGCCGCCGCCGACGAGGCTGTTGAACAGGTTGCTGCCGAAGACATTTCCGATCAGCAATTCGCTCTCCCCGCGTCGCTGCGCCTGAACCGCGGTCACCAGTTCGGGCAACGAGGTGCCGAGGGCGACCACGGTGGCGCCGATGATCAATTGGGGTACGCCGAATTCGGCGGCGATCGCCCCCGCGTTGGCCACCAGGAGTTGAGCCGCGAGCAGGACGCCCGCCAGACCCGTCACGGTTCGCACGGATTCGGTCACCAGCCGGATCGGCGACTCCGCGGCGGGCGCGGTGAATTCCACGGTCTGTTCGGCGACAACGGTATTGGCGCGGTCGCCACGAGCCCAGCGGACCAGCAGCGTGATCGCGATAGCCGCTGCCACACACAGCAGCAGTCCGCTCCACGAATTCAGACCGACGCCGATCGCGATCGCGAACACGCCGACGGCGACCAGCGACAGTGTCACCTCGCGGCCGATCACGATCGAGGTCACGGTCACCGCGCCCGCCAGCGCCGCGACGCCGAGGACGAGAGTGACATTGAGAATGTTGGACCCGATGAGATTGCCGACGGCGATACCGGCATTGCCGGTGGCCGCCGCGGTCGCGGACACCATGAATTCCGGTGCGGAGGTGCCCAATCCGATGATCACGACGCCGACCACCATGGGTGGCAGCCGCAGTCGCCCCGCGACGCGTGCCGCGCCCAGCACCAAATGATCGGCGGCCACCGGAAGCAGGACCAGTCCGCAGAGCACACCCAGAATGTGAACGAACAGACGCCCTCCAACCCCTCGTCCGAAATGCCGCATACGACCGGCGGCGATCCGTCCCAGATTAACGGTTTCTTGACGGGGGGAAGATCGTGCGTCGCCGGGGCCGCCGCTACTCGGAGTAGCCGTTGAAACTGCGCCACTGCCGATCCCACGCACAGCTGCGCACCCGAGCGATCCATCGCCTCACGAGCTCGACCAGAGCCGCGGTGGCGCAGTAGATTCCGAACAGGAGGATGGCAGCGACTCCGACACCTGTCCACAGGGCCGAACGGGTGGACGACGGTGGGTCCACCAGCGCGCCCTCCTCGTCGAGCCAGATCCGAATGCGGTCGCCCTGGTTCGCGGTGATCGGCACACTGATGGTGCGGGCCGCGGCATGCCCTTCGCGACGCCAGCGAGCGTGCGCCTGGATGCTGCGCGCGGCGCGCATGTAGACCGGGTCGGTGACGAGAGTGGCCGTCACAGCAGTCTTCACGGCATTGCCGGATCGGATCTGCTGGGCGGTACTGGTGTAGCTCACGGTACCGACCGCGGCGGCGAATGGAACGGCGGCTACGCACACCGCCGCGGCGAGGATGACGAGGGCCGAACTCACGCGGTCCGACGGCCGCATCAGCGGATTCGGATTCCGCGGTGCCATCCGCCAGAATCGGATCGCCGCGGTGTAGACCCCGGCCGGATCTTCGGGTCGGTTCGGCATCGCGGTCACCCTAGCGAGGTGCGCGTGACGCTCGAATTCCCGGTGCGGTCAGCAGATCCTCGTAGGTCACCCAGCCGATCAACTCGGTGTGGCCCGTGTCGACCACCGGTAATCCGGTGCCGCCGTGTCCGGTGAGAGCAGTGCGGATGTCGTGGAAACCGGCGTCCGCGGCCACAGTGGGCAGCGTGTGGACGAGTCGCGTGATCGAGACCGGGGGATCGGGTTCGTCGAGAGCTTCGGCGATGTCGCCGGCCGAGACGCAACCGTGGTAGCGGCCGTCGTCGGTGACGACGGGCACGATGCCCATCGCTGAATCGCGCACTCGCGCAGCGGCAGTGGTGAGGTCGGTGGTGTCGGTCAGCGGAGCGGGTACGGGCCGGGCGACGGCGGCGGCGGTGACGGTGGGGAACGGGCTCGGCGGTCGTTCGATGTCGATGCCGCGGCGCAGGAGTTTGCGGGTGTAGATGGTGTCGGCGGACAGCAGGCGGGATATTCCCGTGGCGACGGCCACAGCGGTCATGAGGGGGAGGATGATCGTGTACTCCCCGGTGAGTTCGAACAGGATGATCACTGCGGTGATCGGGGCTCGGGTCGCGGCCGCGAGTGCCGCGCCCATGCCGACCAGGCCGTAGGCGCCCGCGGATTCGGTGGTGGCGGGCAGGATGTGGTGGGCGATCTGCCCGAAGGCGGTGCCGCCCATCGTTCCGATGAACAGGGTGGGTGCGAAAACGCCGCCGGAGCCGCCGATTCCGATGGTGAGACTGGTGGCGACCATCTTGCCGATCAGGAGCAGGAGCAGCATGCCGATCAGGTACTTGCCGTGCACCGCGTTCTCCAGCACCGGATAGCCGACCCCGTACATTTCGGGCAGCGCGATCAGCAGGGCGCCCAGCGCCAGTCCGCCGACGGCGGGTCTGGCCCATTCCGGACCGCGCCAGATCCAGTCACACAGATCCTCGATCAGATAGAGGACCTTCGAAAAACACACGCCCACAACGCCCAGCACTACTCCGAGCAGCAGCCGCCACGCTCGGAAACGGCGTACATCACCTCAGGAACGCCGTGGCCGCGAGCCTCGGGAGCGAAGCGGTGGACGATCGGCCCGTAAATCGCACCCGCGAGCACCGGAGCCAGCAGCAGGAACCAGAATCCGAGCGCGGGCCAATGTGCCGACGCGATCCGGCCGAGGCCGGAGTAGTCGTCGTATCCGGTGAACAGACACGTCGCGGCGGTAATCAGATAGCGAAATCCGATCGCCGCCGCACCGGTCGCCGCGCCGACGACGACGGCGAGCAATACCAAACCCGAGGAGCTTTCCCGCAGCCATCCGAGCAGCGATCGGCGCGGCGGGAGGGAGATCCGGAGCCGATTCTGCGCGGTTCCGTCGAACACAGCCATGAAAGCAGTATGCAACAGTTGCCTACTGCATAGAAATTGAGGGCTTATGGCTGTGGCCGCCCTCACTCGGCGGAAGGTCAGACCGGCACGGGCAGCGAATCCTTGGTCGGCGATTCGATGTCGTCCGCGTCGAGTTCGTCGAGCGGGATCTGCGACTCGTCACGGCGGTCGCGTCGGTACCACCACTGGAGTAGTCCGAGGCCGAGTAGTCCGGCCAGGGCGCTGGCGATACCGATCTTCCAGCCCGGCGGACGCCAGGTGAGGATGAGGTCGGCATTGTGGGTGCCGGGCGGGATGTCGACCGCGGCAAAGGTTTTCGAGACCGTGCTGAGTGGGATCTCGCGACCGCCGAGGGTGACCCGGTAACCGGGCCACGCCAGGCGGGCGAAGACGATTCGCCCACCGGGCTCGGAGCTGACGCGGACGTGGCTGGTGATGCCGGTGCGGTTGACCGAGGCGGCGGTGACATTTCGGGTGTCCGCGATCAGGCCGTTGCGCGCCGAGACGAGGCCGTCGCTACGATCCAGGACCCAGATGTATTTCTCGTGGCCGGGGTAATCTACCCACTTCCATCCCGGTGGGGCGGGCCGATTGCCCGCGTCGGGATATTGGGCGCGTTGCAGGACGACGCGGTCGACCTTCATCAGATCGACCAGCGTCCGGCCCGTGGTGGGTTCGGGGGAGAAGGCGCGGCGGTAGGCGTCGGGGCAGGTGCTGCCGTCCCAGCCCATGCACAGCAGTGCGCTGAACGTCGCGTAGCCGATGGGGGTGTAGGCGTTGACGTAGTCCAAGCCGATGTTCTTGGCGTAGTTACCGAAAGCCAGGGAACTCCAGGCTTTGTCGAGGCTCTGCTCAGGCGGCGGCACCAGGGCGCGGTCGGCCAATTGCAGTGTGACACCGGAGAAGTGAGGGAAGGCGGACTGTGCCTCGGAGCGGCGTTCGGGGAAGTGATAGGACATGGGCGTCGCGCCCTGGGCGCGGACCTGGTCGTAGGCGATCGGGAACATCGCCACGATCGCGAGCACGCACGCCACGGCTACCCCGCGGGTGCGGGCCAGCCATACCAGCGCCGCGACCAGCGCCGCGACGACCGCGGTCCAGACCAGGTGCCGATTGATCAGATGCGGTGCGGCGCTGAAGGTTCGGACGAACAGCAGTCCGATCAGGACGGCGGCCGCGATCCCGCGGCGGCGCCACGCCGCGAAATCGGCGTAGCGGCTGAGGAATACACACACCAGCACCAGTAATGCCACCGCGAGCATCGGCAGGACCCGGCCCGGCCAGCGCAGCGGTCCGATGCGACCGGGTCCGGCGGTCCACATCAGGAACGCGATCGCGAACAGCGCCAGGCCGGTGTGCTCGCGCAGGTCACGCTTGACCGCCGTCCAGTTCACAAAGGCCAGCAACGGAATCACGAACCAGGCGACGTAGACCATCGGCAGCGGTTGCACATAACCCCACCAGCCTTCGAAGGCCGGAACGGCGCTGGGCAGGCTGGCGTTGAGCGATTCCGACCACGGCACATTCAGAAACGGGTCGTTGAGGATGCGTTCGTTGCCGCGCCAGGTCACCGGCGAGGACAGCACGCCCGGAAGATACGTCGCCAACCCCGCCGCCCCGGCGCAACCGGCCACCGCCAGCAGGCGCAGCGAGGAGCGCCAGACGCGCTGATACACGATCTCGCCGACCGCGACCGCGACGACCATGATCGCGGATTCGACCGCGGGGAATACGTATTGGACCGAGATCGCCAGATACAAGAAGACGAAGACCGGGATCGGTCCGCCGCGACCGCGCGCGTAGCGTACGCTCGCCGCCCAGGCGTGCAGCATCCACGCGGTGCCGGTCAGCGAAGTGGCCCAACTGGATTCATCGAAGAACAAGAACCAGCCCGACAGCGGGAACGCCACCGCGGCCACCGCCGACCAGGGCGCCCGGGCGCCGTAGGCCAGGCAGACCCGGAACACCCCCAATGCCGCGATGATCGAGAAGACCAGCTTCACCGCGGTGACATACAGCGCGAGATTGTCGAACGAAGGCGCGAGCAGATCCACCAGCAGCTGAGGCGGGTTGTAGATCCCCGCCTCTTCCAGCGAGTAGTTGCCCGACATCCATTCCCACGGCACCAACACCGGCAGTCGCCCCTCACGCAGCTGCCGGCCGAGCATCACCCACATCGGGCCGTACTGGGATTCGGTGTCGTCGGTGTAGAAGTGCCGCGGGTTGGCCAGCAGTACCGCCGCGTACCCCGCGACCACGCCGAGTACCGTGACCAAGCCCCACGCACGCACGCCGACCCGAGGCACACCTACTGCGCGAAGGCTCACGAGCGGGAGACACTACCCTATCGGCGCAGAGTGCAACAGTTTCGCTGTGCATGGCTGTATCCGAAACTTGTTGGGGCGCTGTGGGCGGGTGCTGCCACTGGATCGGGCGGACACGGCAGGATGGACAGGGATGGTGGTTGACGTGACGGAGGTAATGATGGCGCGAAGGGACGCTGTGGACGAGGAGTCGGTGGACGAGATCACCGATGCCCTGTTGACGGCTTCGCGGTTGCTGGTGGGGTTGTCGGCGCGGTCGATCGCGCATGTCGACGATTCGATCACCATCCCGCAGTTCCGCACACTGGTGTTGCTGTCCACGCGCGGTCCTTCGAAGATCGCGAGTCTGGCGGGGAGTCTGAATGTGCAGCCGTCCACGGCGACTCGGATGGTGGAGCGGCTGGTCGTGGCGGGGTTGACCGATCGCAAACCGAATCCGGAGTCGCGCCGTGAGCTGATCATCGAACTCACCGCACGCGGGCAGGAGGTCGTAGACGCGGTGACCGCGCGGCGTCGCCAGGAGCTGGCGGCCGTGGTCGAGCGGATGCGCCCGGCCGATCGCACCGGATTGGTCCGTGCCCTCACCGCGTTCACCGACGCGGGCGGGGAGTCGCTACTCAGCTTGGATGTCGAGGGATATCAGGTCTGATCGGTCAAGGAGGCTGCCCGGCCCACGGCTGGAATCCGTCGAGCGGTGCGGGGACGCCGCCCGTAGGGGAAGCTCCGTTTTCCATTCGCCACGGATCCAGACTTCGTTGGCGCGCAACGTCTCAGATGGCCCAGCGTGGTCCCGCGGGGCCAAGTCGGCATCCGCGTGGTCCAAGTGTGCGCACGCCATCGGAAGCCCCGAAGTTCGGCTGTTCCGACGGGCTGTCGAACCCGGGTGTGACGCGACGGTTCGGTGTCTCTCAGCGTGGTCGGCCCGGTGTAGGGCTTCGGAACGTCGCCGGGGCGGCTCGGTGCGACAAGTAACCTCAGGCTTCAACGCGCTGTGTGCCGATTCCGGTGATTGCCGTGTGGGAGTCGTCGAAGCCGCCAGGATCGATGGCGACCAGGCTCATCGGGCCGGAGGACCTCGGCTTGTCCGGGCCGGGTAGAGTTCGATACGCGTCGCGGTCACGACATGCGTATGCCGGGTTGGCTCAGGTCTGTCTCACCCGCGATGCGTGTCTGCGCGGTGCGCGGCGGTCCAGTCGCGGATCGCGGCGACGAATTCTTCGGGTGCGTCGGACTCGACGTAGGTGCCCGTGCCCTCGACGATCACGGTTCGATGCCGGGGGAAGGTGGCTTCCAGGCGCTCGCGCTCCTGGCGTCGGAACGCGATGTCGGCGTCACCCCAAATGATCAGAGTCGGCGGGTGGGCGAGGTCGGCAAGGCCGGTCTCGACCTCGGTGAAGAAGGCACGGCTGGCAAGGACTCTGCGGGGGAATACGGCGGAGGACCTCCACTCGTATGCTTCGAACAGCTTCCGGCATGATGCCCCGAAATCCGTACGGGAGGGCAAGTTCGCAGTTCGTGGACGTCTCGGCGTCCGCTACACCACCGTGTGGCCGCCGCGCACGCACACCGACGGGGTGCTCACGCCGTATGTTGGTCGGAGTCGTAGCCGTGGCGCCACCGCTCGATCAGGGGTGGCATCTCCTGTTCCATGTAGCCGTAGAAGTGCCGCATCTCGTGCAGGCGTGCGGCGGTCGCCGTATCGTCGCCCACCGCATCCAAGCCCTCCCGGGCGGCATCGCGCATCACCTTCAGGTAGGCGTTCTGTTGTGAGAACAGGTGCGCCCAGACGCCTTTCGGGAAGCGGTAGTGCTCGCGTCGGCTACCCGGAGCCGGTACTCGCTCCACCATGCCCGACTGGGTGAGCTGCTTGATCGCGGTCGATACCGCGCCCGTGCTGATCGACAGCTGCTCACACAGATCGGCGGCGGTCATCGCCTCCTGCTCGGTGTACAGCAGCGCCGTCATGACCCGCGCGGTGGTCTTCTGCATTCCGCCCTGGGTCAGGGTCAGTGCCAGCCGCTCGGCCGCGTCTCGCAGTCGCTGTGTCGAATCCATGGCCCCACCTTACCGACATCTATTCATGTTCTGAATCTTCAAAAATCTCTGAAAATTGACTACTGTATGAGACATGAACAACGCCATCGAGATCCGGGATCTCACCAAGACCTACGGTGCGCGTCGCGGCCTGGCCGGACTGACGCTGGACGTGCGCGAGGGGGAGGTGTTCGGCTATCTCGGTCCCAATGGTGCGGGCAAGTCGACCACCATCCGGCTGCTGCTCGACCTCATCCGCCCGACGAGTGGCAGCGCCACCGTGTTCGGGCTCGACCCGCGCCGCGACGGTGTCACGTTGCGTCACCGGATCGGTTATCTGGCAGGCGATTTCGTCGTCGACGGGCAGCAGCGGGTGGGGGAGTGCCTGCGCTTTCTGGCGGCCCTGCGCGGCGGCGTGCCACGGCAGCGGATCGACGAGCTGGCCGAGCGGCTGGAGCTCGATCAGTCGGCGCGGATCAAGAGCTTGTCCAAGGGCAACCGGCAGAAGGTCGGCCTGGTACAGGCGTTCATGCACACACCCGAATTGCTGATCCTCGACGAACCCACCTCCGGGTTGGATCCGCTACTGCAACAGACGTTTCTGGAGTTGGTGAGCGAGGCCGCGGCAGGCGGGCAGACGGTGTTCATGTCCAGCCACATCATGGACGAGGTCGAGGCCGTCGCCGACCGGGTCGGCATTCTGCGCGACGGCAGGCTGGTCGCCCTGGATACGATCGCCGACCTGCGTGCGGGTGCACTGCGCCGGATCGAGATCGGCTTCGCCGCAGCGGTGACCGTGGCCGAGTTCGTCGGTCTGCCCGGTGTCGCCGATGCGGAGGTGGACGAGACCGGCAAGACGTTGCGCGCCAGTCTGACCGGGGCGCCGGACGCACTCGTCAAGGCCGCGGCGCGGCACACCGTGACTGCCCTGCGCACCACCGAACCGCACCTCGACGAGATCTTTCACAGCCAGTACGCCGGTACCGACAGCTTGCCGCGCCCGGCGGCCTGACCACCACAGTCTCTGTCCCGCAGCAGCTTTTACGAACCAGGAAACACCATGACCACCGTCACCACGTTTACTCCGCTGATCGAACCGGCCATGGCCACCGCCCGCACGGCCGTGCTCACCAAGACCCTCTACAGCAGCCGCCGTGGCCTGCTCGGCTGGGCCGCTGGAATCACCTCGGTCGCCGTCGCGTATTCGAGTTTCTATCCGCAGATGTCGAAAAGCGGTGCTGCCCAGTCCGAGAACATCCCAAAGAGTCTGCGTGAAGCGTTGAACATGAACGATATCGCCTCCGCGCCAGGCTATCTCGGATCGACCGTCTTCGGGCTGATCGTGCCGTTGCTGGCGATGTTCTTCGGCGCGGCGTTCGGTGCTCGTGTCACTGCGGCCGACGAGGAATCGGGCAGGCTGGACCTGCTTATGGCCCATCCCATCACCCGAACGTCGCTGGTGCTGCAGCGGTTCGCCGCTCTGGTGCTTGCGGCCACCGGGATCGGCGTGGTGGTATGGCTGGCCATGCTCGCCATCCGGTCGGGGGCCGAACTGACCGCCGTCAGCCCGGGGCAGTTCGCCGCCCAATGTCTCAACCTCGTCCTGCTGACCATCACATTTGGTGCGTTGGCAACCGGCATCGGCGCGGCCACCGGCCACCGGGGCACGGTCCTGGCCGGCACCGCCGCAGTCGGCGTCGCCGCCTACGGCGCCCACACCTTCGCCGGTCAACTCGGTGCCCACTGGCTTGCCTACCTGTCACCGTTCCACTACTACCTCGATGGCGAACCACTGCGAAACGGCTTCCAGCCCATCGCGATCGCGGTCTTCGCGCTCGCCTCGATCGTGCTGGTCGCCGCCGGAACCTACCGGTTCGGCCGCCGCGATCTCGCCTGAAGCCATCCTTGCCGCGCCGCTACCGTCCGAGCCCGGCGGTGGCGGCGCGGTTATCCGACGGGATGTCATGTCGACCTCGGGCTGTCCGAACGGCGACCGCTACAGTCGGTGTTCGTGGACCGGTGTCGCGAAGTACCCACGCCCCCAACGATCTTTCGGTCTTCGTGGGTCCGCCGGGTCGAGATGGTGGTGCTGGGTCTGATAGGGATCGCGAGCGGCTGGCTGCTACTCGTCACGACCACCACCACCGACTCACCGCTGACGTCCCCCGTGGTGGGTCCCATCGTCGCCGGGACCGTCGTCCTTTTCCTCGGGCTGCACCGGTTCATCCGTCCCGCACCCGATGTCGTGGTCGACGACCAGGGGGTGGTGCTCGACCCATACGGCCGAATCCCCTGGGTTGCGATATCGCGTGTCCATCTGATCACCGTCCACGGCACGAGGTACCTGGCCGTAGAACTGGTCGAAGCCCGTCCGAGAATCACCGAAAAGCGTTGGCCCAGATGGGTCTACGGTCCCGCAGCCAAGATCATCGTCGGCTACCCGCTTACCGTGTCCGAGCGCTGGTTACGCCCGATATCGCTGGATGACATCGCCGCCGAACTACACAGGCGAACCCCCGAGCTGGTCATCGCAAGATCCGAACAGAGCGGCTTCGGACGCGGTCAGTCCTAGCCGTTCGACCCGATCGGCGGACTCGTGCGGTCCGGCCCCATGGTCATCGGAGTTGCGCGAGTCGGTGCCACAATCGTCGCGTGAACCCGTTGCTGCGGCTGCGCCGTGTGATGCTGGCCTTCGTTTTGGTGACGATGGCGGGCACACTCGGTTATCTGCTGCTCGGATTCGGGTTTCTCGATGCGCTGTACCAGACGGTCACCACGATAACGACGGTCGGCTTCCGGGAAGTCCATCCGCTGACCCCGCTGGGCCAGGTCTTCACCATGATGCTGATCCTGGTTGGTGCGGGCACCGTCTTCTACATGTTCGGGGTGCTGCTGGAGACTCTCATCGATGGACATCTACGGCATCGTCTGGAGCGACGACGAATGAACCAGCAGATCAACCGGATGCGCGGGCACGTCATCGTGTGTGGCTGGGGCAGAGTCGGCCGCTCCACCGCGCAGTATCTCAACAGCCTCGGCAAGCCGATCGTGGTCGTCGATCGCGATCCGGAGCGGCTGAGCGGCATCGGATTCGCGAACGTCCTCGGCGATGTCACCGAAGACAGCGTTCTCGATGCTGCCGGAATCAGGCACGCCGACGCGTTGATCGCGGCGCTGGACAGCGACGCCGACAACGTCTACGTGACGTTGTCGAGCAGAGCGCGGCGGGCGGATCTGGTGATAATCGCCAGAGCGCGGACCGAGAGCTCCAAGTCCATACTCCTGCGCGCGGGCGCGAATCGTGCGGTCAACCCGCAGCTGATCGGCGGGCGCCGGATGGCGGCTTTCGCGTTGCAACCCAACGTGGCCGAGTTCCTCGACGTCGTCATGCACGAGGACGCCCTCGAATACCGGATCGAGGAGATCGTTGTCGCCCGGTCGTCCCCGTTGATCGGCCACTCGCTGACCGACACCGCGTTGCGCGGCACCACCGGTGCGTTGGTACTCGCCCTGCGCACACCCGACGGCCGTTTCATCGCCAACCCCACCGACGACACCCCCGTCCACCCCGGCACCATCCTCATCGTGCTCGGCACACCCACCCAACTCGACGCCGCGCGAACCCTGACCGAGGGCCAGCCCAGCCACGAATTTCGCTCGGCCGAGTCCTAACGAACGATTGCGAGGTCAGCGCCAGCGGCAGGGTCGCGCCGTAGCCGAGAAACAGCAGCGCGGTTTCGGGGCGGGTGAGACGAAGGCGGGTACGGGAAGACCCGCTGCGGTTTCGATGTACCCGACGTCGACACGTTCGTCGTGGCCATCACCTCCCTCGGCCGCATTCGATGTCCGCGACGAGATGCTAGCGGCTCCGAAATATGCTGCATCGCAATGCATCTGGTCACATTGGCGATGTATAGCCGCGCCTGCTGAGAGGCGTTGCACTGTAATGGATTTGCGATGTATCTCGATGCGAGGGTGAGCCAGCTCTGTGATGTCTGCACCGAAACCAGTGCCGTAGAACAGGTTTCGTCACCGATTGGTAACGCCTTCGAGTCTTCCGCAGGTCGGCTGGGCAACGATACGTTGAACCGTGTTGTTTCCGACTTGAAGCAAATTCGCGAGGAGGCGATCATGGCCTTGACGAGCCCCACAATCCCGGTCACGGTCCACCGGCCGTCGATCCAACTGCCTGAGCACATTATTCCCCAGGAAGACATCATTGCCGCACTGCGTGATCATTTCACCGATGCTCCGGATCTCGAACGCGGACTGGAATTGATGCGCCATGCCGGTGTGACGACCCGCCGTTTCGTAGTACCGCTCGAGCGACTGCTGGCGACCGAACCCTTCGGCGTCCGCAATGGCCGCTACAGCAGGGAGGCCGTGCGGCTGGGCACCCTCGCGGCCAGGCAGGCACTCACCGACGCCCGAATCGACGCCCACGAGGTCGACTATCTGGTGGTGGTGTCCTGCACGGGCTATATGTTGCCGGGACCCGACGCCTACATCGCCCAGGAACTCGGATGCCGACCGAACATCCGGCGCACCCCGATCCAACAGCTCGGCTGCGCTGGCGGGGCAGCAGCAC
>NZ_BDBS01000011.1 GCF_001613105.1 Nocardia pseudobrasiliensis NBRC 108224
ATCCCCCGGGCGGTGAGCCCGCTGGATCGGTGAGGCAACTTTTCAAGCTTAGCTCAACCGTGAGCGCGGATCCAAATCCGTGATCTTGGTGGAGCTCGTGTGATCGTCAGGCGCTCCCCGTCCAACCTCGTGTCCCGGTCCTTTCGGCTCCGGGTCGGTGTCCGTGTCGCTCTGACCTGGAATAAGTTACGTGCCGTCCAGATCGATGTCAAATCGGCTGGTCAGGAACGTTTTTGGGCGATCGTGATCAGGAGACCCGTTCGACCTCGGCCCCGAGCGATCGCAGATTCTCCACGAAATGCGGGTAGCCCCTGTCGATGTGGAACACGTCGTGCACCTCGGTCACCCCGTCGGCGACCAGACCCGCCAGCACAAGACCGGCGCCGGCCCGGATATCCGACGACCACACCGGCGCACTCGACAGCCGCGGGATTCCGCGCACCACCGCGTGGTGACCATCGGTCCGCGCATCGGCGCCCAGGCGAATCATCTCCTCCACGAAGCGGAATCGCGCCTCGAAGATGTTCTCGGTGATCATCGACGTACCGTCGGCGATGGCCGCGAGCCCGATGGCCATCGGCTGCAGATCGGTCGGGAAGCCCGGGAACGGCAGGGTCGAGAAGTTCACCGCGCGCGGCCGCTCGGCCTGCACCACCCGAAAACCGTCCGGTTCGAACGAGATTCGCGCACCCGAGGACCGCAATTTGTCCAGCACCAGGGACAGATGCTTCGGGTTCACCCCATTGACCTGAACATCGCCCTGCGTCATCGCCGCGGCGATACCCCAGGTCGCGGCCACGATCCGATCGCCGATCACGCGATGGGTGGTCGGCGCCAGTTTCTGCACGCCCTCGATGGTCAGCACCGAGGTGCCCGCACCGCTGATCCGCGCACCCATTCGCGCGAGCATCGTGCACAGATCCACGATCTCCGGCTCGCGCGCGGCATTGTCGATGACCGTCTCACCCTCGGCCAGCACCGCGGCCATCAGGATGTTCTCGGTCGCGCCGACCGACGGGAAGTCCAATCGAATGCGCGCGCCCTGCAGTTCGTCGGCGCGCGCGACCAGGCAGCCGTGCTCGATTTCGCTGGTCGCGCCGAGCAGGCGCAGACCGGCCTGATGCATATCCAGCGGACGCGAGCCGATCGCATCGCCACCGGGCAACGCGACCACGGCTCGCTTGCACCGAGCCATCAGCGGTCCGAGGACGCAGACCGAGGCGCGAAACTGGGTGACTGCCGGGAAGTCCGCGTGATACTTCGGCTCGGCCGGGGTGGAGATGGTGACGACCGAGCCCTCGACCACGACGTCGCAGCCCAGGCCCCGCAGGACCTCGGCCATGAGCGGCACATCGAGAATGTCGGGGCAGTTGCTGATGGTCGTCGAGCCCTCCGCCAGTAAGGCGGCGGCCATCAGTTTGAGGACGCTGTTCTTGGCGCCACCGACCGCGACTTCGCCGGCAAGGCGACTGCCACCGGTCACCAGAAACCGTTCACTCACGGGGGCCAGCCTAATGGTCGGTGGCGTCGGTCGCGGCGTCTCCACCACCTGAGGCTCCGGGACGCCAGAGCACATCCCCCTCCGGATTCGCCACCCGGCTGAGGATGAACAGCAGATCCGAGAGCCGATTCAGGTATTTCGCGGGCAGCGCGCTCGTATCGTCCGGGTGCGCCTCGACCGCGGCCCATGCCGAACGCTCGGCGCGCCGCGCGACCGTGCGCGCCGTGTGCAGCAGTGCCGCGAGCGGGGTGCCGCCGGGCAGAATGAACGAATTCAGCGGCGCCAGTTCGGCATTGAACTCATCGCACCACGCCTCCAGCCGGTCGATATAGGGCTGGGTGATGCGCAGCGGCGGATATTTGGGCTCGGCCACGATCGGTGTGGACAGGTCGGCGCCGGCATCGAACAGATCGTTCTGCACGCTGCGCAGGACCTCGAGGATGTGCGGTCCGGGCTGTCCGAGCGCGATCGCGACACCGAGGGCGGCATTCGTTTCGTCACAGTCGGCATAGGCGATCAGCCGCGGGTCGGTCTTCGGCACCCGGGAGAAGTCGCTCAAACCGGTGGTTCCGTCGTCACCGGTCCGGGTGTAGATCCGCGTCAGATGCACACTCATGCAGACAGTATGTCTGCCTCACAGCGTGGGGCGACGCCGGATCCGATCGGACGGCCGGGACTCGACCCACGACAGGAACGCCGCGAGGGCTCCGCGATCGAGTGCCAACTCGTAACTGCCGTCACCGTCGGAGACCGCGATCACGATGATGTCGTCGGTCATGATGTCGTATTCGTCCCCGACCGGGCCGCGTCTGTCCACGACCTCGATACCGCGGCGGTGAATCGTCGAATCCGGGCCCAGCTTCAGACTGGTCAGCTTGAAGAAGACCATGCGGTCCTCGTCGTACCGGATCAAACCGTGCCGCCAGCCCTGTCCGCCTTTAGCGGGTAGTACCCGCAGAATCGCCGCCGTCCCACCTCGTCGCAACATCACGAAGCGGTAGATGGATGCCAACGCCAGGCCGACGAGCAGCAGCACCAGAATGATCAGAAGCACCATCCCGGTCCGCAATCCAGGTCCGTCCCTTCGCTTTTGCCCCTGTGCCGTCGCGAGTGCCGTGCCATCCCGAACAAGGTCACCGTGGGGGCGAGTCTACAAACCACCCCTACACCGGATACGACCGGTACGCCCCTGCCCCGGTCGAGCCTATCCCCCGACCGGGGTCATGAGAATGGGGTAGCCGAAACACCCACGTGGGCAAGCTGTTTCAGCCCATACTGAACGGCTCGCCCCAGACCGTGATCATGCTCTCGGTATTGTCGGTCGCCACGTCGGCGGTGACGAAGGTCCGGGCCTGGGCGTAACCGGCGCAGCCGTCCAGGGCGAAGGTCTCGTCGGTCCAGCTCACACTCGCGTGCGGGCCGGTCACCTGGTGGTAGCGCTTATGGGAATCGTTGCCGAAGTCGTTCGGCTTCTCGATGTCGAGCAGATAGCGCGCCGCGGCCTGGCCGGGGGCGAGCACCAGCGTCTCGGTTCCGCCGACATTGCCGCCGAGGGCGGCCAATGGATTTGAGCCGCCCGCCTTGGACGGATCGACCGAACCGGATTCGTTCTCCCCGGAGGTCAAGCCGCTGACACTGACCTGGCAGCCGACCACATATCCGGGATAGATCTTGACCGATGCGGACCCGGACTTACCACCGGCGACGTCGACCACTCCGCGTCCGGTGGTCCACACATTGCGATGCAGCGGCGTCGCGCCCATCGATCCGCTGATCTTGGCGGATTCGCCCTGAATGGAAACGGTCACCTCGGTGCCGTCGCCGAGCGTGCGGGTTATGGTCCCGCCGGGCAGCGGAATGAACGTATCCGCGTTCGCGACCCCCGGCGAACACAACCCCAGCCCGACCGTGACCGCGATCGCCGTCACTGCCGTCGTGCGGATCATGCGACCTCCTATGTCTGGTGCGGACCTCAGCCGATGCTGAACGGCATGCCGTAGAGGCTGACCTTCGCGTAATCGGCGCCGATCAACTCGACGACCGAGAACTGACGCGCCTGCGCATAACCCCCACAGCCCTGCACATCCATCGGAAAGTCCTGGTAATTCAGGTAATAGGTGCCCGACTTGGGCATATCGATGGTGTTGATCTGCACCCATTTGACCTCGCCGGGACTGATCGGAAACGAGATTCCGCCGGACAGTCCCGGACCCGTGGTGGCGATCGTGAATCCGAACGAATTCGACAAACTACCCAGCGAGACCTGGCAACCGACGATGTACCCCACCGTGAGGCCGGATGAGCCGTGTGTGGACGAGAAATTGGAGCCCGGCAAATTCAGCGCGCCGTTGTTCGGACCGATGACACCCGGTGGAGTGTCCACGTCGACGGTCAGATTGCCCGATACCCAGGCCGTACGCCCGGCCCCGTTGGCGGCCATCGACGGCGAAATGATCGCCCGCTCACCACTACTGGTGATCGAAATCCCCGGCTGGTCGATATGTCCGTCCGGTAGCGGAACGAACGCATCGGCTCGCGCGGGCCCGGGCGACCACAATCCGATTGCGGAAATCATTGCGGCGACCATCACGACGATGCGCGCGAGTCGACCCCGACCGATTGCATGCTGCTTGCCCATTCATTCCTCGCTCATAATCGCGAGGCCGCATCGATGTTGCGCAGGCGGCCACGGTACGCCAATTCATTTCCGAACGGGTGAAACCGAAGGTATTGCCGCTATTACACCATCACGAACGCGCGGACAGCCCCTCGAAACGCCGTGTGGCGGTCCCGGATACTTCCGGAACCGCCACAACTTCAGCGAATCGAATTGTCGCCCTTGGCAACTCAGCCGTTGGCCGCCTCGACCGCACGCACCCGCGCCCGCGCCGCATTCTGCGCGTCCTCGGAGGCGTTCGGATCCGACAGCACCGACCGAGCGGAATCGACGTCGATGTCGGCGGCGAATTCCGCCGACTCGGCGAGGATGCGGACGGTCTTCGCGGTAACCGAGAAGAATCCGCCGTGCACGGCCGCCACGATGCGCTCACCGTCGGTCGAGACGATGGTCACCGCGCTGTCCTCGGCCAGCTGGCCGAGGACGGGCTCGTGGCCGGGGAGGATACCGATCTGACCCTCGGTGGTCTGGGCGCTGACGAAGCTCGCCTCGCCCGACCACATCCGCCGCTCGATGGAAACCAGATCAACTGACATTTCCGCCATGGTGGACTACTTCCCGGCGATCTTCTTCGCGGCCTTCTCGACATCGTCGAGACCACCGCAGGAGTTGAACGCCTGCTCGGGGAAGTGGTCGAACTCACCCTTGCAGACCCGATCGAAGTCGTCGATGGTCTGCTCCAGCGGCACGACCGAACCCTCCTGACCGGTGAACTTCTCGGCCACGATGAAGTTCTGGCCGAGGAACTTCTCCAGACGACGGGCGCGACCGACGAGGACCTTGTCCTCCTCGGAGAGCTCGTCCATGCCGAGGATGGCGATGATGTCCTGAAGTTCCTTGTACTTCTGCAGGATTCGCTTGACCTCGTTGGCGACCGCGAAGTGCCGGTCACCCAGGATCGAGGCCTCCAGAATGCGGGAGGTCGAGGTCAGCGGGTCGACGGCCGGATAGATACCCTTCTGCGAAATCGGGCGGGAAAGCTCGGTCGTCGCGTCCAGGTGGGCGAAGGTGGTCGCCGGCGCCGGGTCGGTGTAGTCGTCGGCGGGCACGTAGATCGCCTGCATCGAGGTGATCGAACGGCCACGGGTCGAGGTGATCCGCTCCTGCAGCTGACCCATCTCGTCGGCCAGGGTCGGCTGGTAACCGACGGCCGAGGGCATACGACCCAGCAGGGTCGAGACCTCGGAACCGGCCTGGGTGAACCGGAAGATGTTGTCGATGAACAGCAGAACGTCCTGACCCTGCACATCGCGGAAGTACTCGGCCATGGTCAGGGCCGACAGGGCGACGCGCATACGCGTCCCCGGCGGCTCGTCCATCTGGCCGAAGACGAGGGCGGTGTCCTGGAGGACGCCCATCTCCTCCATTTCCAGGTGCAGGTCGGTGCCCTCACGGGTGCGCTCACCGACGCCGGCGAACACCGACGTACCGGAGAACTCACGCGCGATACGGGTGATCATCTCCTGGATCAGAACGGTCTTGCCGACACCGGCGCCACCGAACAGACCGATCTTGCCACCCTTCACATACGGGGTGAGCAGGTCGATGACCTTGATGCCCGTCTCCAGGATCTCGGTCTTACCCTCGAGCTGGTCGAACGACGGCGGCTGGCGGTGGATGCCCCACTGCTCGCCGTCGCGGCCCAGGCCCGGGGTGTCGAGGCAGTCGCCGAGGGCGTTGAACACGTGGCCCTTGGTGACGTCGCCGACAGGCACCGAGATCGGCTTGCCGGTATCGGCGACCGGCACGCCGCGGACCAGACCGTCGGTCGGCTGCATCGAGATGCAGCGAACGATGTTGTCGCCCAGGTGCTGTGCGACCTCGAGGGTCAGGGTCTTGGCCACCGAGGGCAGCGTGACCTCGGCGTGCAGAGCGTTGTACAGCTCGGGGATGGCGCCACGCGGGAACTCGACGTCCACGACGGGGCCGATGACCCGGGCGACGCGGCCTGTACCAGCGCCCGCCCGGCTCTTGTTTTCTGCAGAAACTGCTGCGGTCATTTGTCTTCTTCCTGGGTGGGCTTAGTCGCTAGAACTGGCTGCCAGCGCATTGGCACCGCCGACGATTTCGCTGATTTCCTGCGTGATGTTCGCCTGCCGAATCGAGTTCGCCTGGCGAGTCAGGCCGTTCACGAGTTCGGTGGCGTTGTCGGTGGCCGCCTTCATCGCGGTGCGGCGCGCTGCCGACTCCGAGGCCGCGGCCTCGAGCAACGACGAGTAAATGCGCGTGTTGATGTACTTCGGCAGCAGACGGCCGAGCAGCGTATCCGCGTCGGGCTCGAACTCGTAGAGCGGATGCAGATCCGCCGTCGGGGAGTCCGAGACGAAGTCCTCGCCGAGGTCGTAGTTCTCGTCGACGAAGCTCACCTGGATCGGCGCCAGTCGGCGCACCTCCGGGGTCTGCGTCAGCATCGACACGAATCGCGTGTAGACGATGTGGATTTCGTCGACACCCTCGATGGTGCCCTCGCCGTTGGGCGCGGGCACCTCACCGTCGGCGCCGGCCATGAACGCCTCCACCAGGTGGTTGCAGGCCGAGGACGCGTCGGTGTAGTGCGGCTGCTGCGAGAACCCGGTCCACGAACCGAGCACCTTGCGGTTGCGGAACGTGTAGTAGGTCAGGCCCTTCGCACCCATCACGTACAGCACCGGCTCCTTGTCCTCGGAGCGCAGTGTGGACAGGAGTTCCTCGGCGCGCCTGAGCACGTTCGAGTTGTAACCGCCGGCCATACCGCGGTCGCTGGTGATGACCAGGACCGCGGCGCGCCGGGCGTTCTCCCGCTCGGTGAGCAGCGGATGGTTCAGATTCGACGAGGCGCTCGCGAGTTCGCTCAGCACCTTGGTGATCTCTTCCGCATACGGCTTCGCGGCGGCGACCCGGGCCTGCGCCTTGCTGATTCGCGAGGTGGCGATCAGTTCCTGAGCCTTGGTGATCTTCTTGATCGACCCGACGCTGCGAATGCGGCCACGCAATTCACGCAAGCTAGGCACTGGTCACACTCCCTTCCTTCGCTCGATTGGTCAGTCGCATCGGTTCGCCCGCTTACTTGTCGACGTGCTTGCGGGTGACCGACAGCGACTCGACCTCTTCGTGGTCGAGCTGACCGGCCTCGGGCTCGTTCACCACGCGGCTGCCGTCTGAGGCCAGGAAGCCGTGCTTGAACTTGTCGGTGGCGGACTTGATCTGCTCGGCGGCGTCGCCCTCGAGCACCTTGCCGCCCTCGATCGTCTTGTACGCGTCGGCGGCGCTGCGGTGCAGATCCTCGAGCAACTCGGCATTGAAGCGGCGGATGTCGCCGACCGGCACCGAGTCGTAGAAGCCACCGTCGACCAGGAACAGCGACACGATCTGGTCCTCGACCGAGACCGGGGTGTACTGGTCCTGCTTGAGCAGCTCGACCCAGCGGGCGCCGCGCTCGAGCTGAGCCAGCGAGGCCGCGTCCAGGTCGGAGGCGAAGGCGGAGAACGCCTCCAGCTCACGGAACTGCGCCAGCTCCAGACGCAGCGAGCCGGAGACCTTCTTCATACCCTTGGTCTGCGCGGCGCCACCGACACGGGAGACGGAGGTACCGACGTTGATCGCCGGGCGCACACCCTTGTTGAACAGGTCGGACTCGAGGAAGACCTGGCCGTCGGTGATGGAGATGACGTTGGTCGGGATGAAGGCGGAGATGTCGCCGGCCTTGGTCTCGATGATCGGCAGACCGGTCATCGAACCCGCGCCCATATCGTCGGACAGCTTCGCGCAACGCTCCAGCAGGCGCGAGTGCAGGTAGAAGACGTCACCGGGGTACGCCTCGCGGCCCGGCGGGCGACGCAGCAGCAGCGAGATCGCGCGGTAGGCCTCGGCCTGCTTGGACAGGTCGTCGAACACGATCAGGACGTGCTTGCCCTGGTACATCCAGTGCTGGCCGAGGGCCGAACCGGTGTAGGGCGCAAGCCATTTGAAGCCGGCGGAGTCCGAGGCCGGAGCCGCGACGATGGTGGTGTACTCCATCGCGCCGTGCTGCTCCAGCGCGGCCTTCACGCCCGCGATGGTGGAACCCTTCTGGCCGATGGCGACGTAGATGCAGCGGACCTGCTTCTTCGGATCGCCGGTCTCCCAGTTGGCCTTCTGGTTGATGATGGCGTCGATGCAGACCGCGGTCTTACCGGTCTTGCGGTCGCCGATGATCAGCTGACGCTGACCACGACCGATGGCGGTCAGGGCGTCGATAGCGGTGATACCGGTCGCCATCGGCTCGCCGACCGGCTGACGCTCGAGCACGGTCGCGGCCTGCAGCTCGAGGACGCGACGCTCCTCGGCCTCGATATCGCCCAGGCCGTCGATCGGCGCGCCCAGCGGGTCGATGACGCGGCCCAGGAACTTGTCGCCGACCGGCACCGAGAGCACGTCACCGGTGCGGCGGACCTCCTGGCCCTCCTCGATGTTCTCGAACTCACCCAGGATGACCGCGCCGATCGAGGTGTCCTCGAGGTTCAGCGCCACGCCCAGCACGCCGCCCGGGAACTCGAGCAGCTCGTTGGTCATCGCCGACGGCAGGCCACTGACGTGGGCGATGCCGTCGCCGGTGTCGGTGACGGTACCGACCTCCTCGATGGAGGTCTCGGGGGTGTAGCTCTGGGTGTAGCTCTCGATAGCGCTACGGATCTCATCGGGGGAGATCGTCAGCTCCGCCATGGTTCTTCCTGCTCTCGCTGTGGTCTGAAGGAATGTCGGGGGTGTGCGGCTAGGTCAGGGACTGCCGCATGCGCTGCAGTCGTCCGATGGCGCTGCCGTCGATGACGTCGTCGCCTACTCGCACGACGACGCCGGCCAGCAGGGTCGGATCGACCTGCACGTGCACGGTGATCGGCTTGTCGTAGATGCGCTGCAGCGAGGCCGCCAGGTGCTCGCGCTGCTGCGGCGACAGTTCGACCGCCGCGCGCACATGGGCGACGATCTGCTTACGCAGCGCCGCGGCCAGATCGGACAACCGGTCGAAGACGGGACCGACGTCACCGACGGAACGGCCCACCGCCTGCTGGGCCAGCTGCAGGGTGATGTCCTCGACCTTGCCGCTGAGCAGCCGTTCCAGCAGCTCGCGTTTGGCCTGCGCCGACGTACCGCGCGCGGCGAGGGCCTGTTCGAGGTCCGGATTGTCCTCGACGATCCGGCCGAGCCGGAACAGCTCATCCTCGACGGCGTCGATGCGGCCGCGATCCGTCGCGGCCCGCAGCAGCGCCTCCTGCCCGAGCAATTCCAGCGTGTCGACCAGGTCCCGGGTACGGGACCAGTTCTGGGCGACGGCGGTGGTCAGCACGGCCAGGGTGGCCGCGCTGATCTTGCCGCCGAAAACGCGTTCGGCCAGTTCGGCACGCGCCGAACTCGACACCGACTTATCCGCGAGCGCCACACGCAGCGAACGCTGGTCGTCGAGTACGGCGACAACGGCGAACAATTCGGAGCCCGTCGTGGCGGCGACGGAGTCGCTCCCGGTGAGAGCGGCCGAAAGAGCTTCCCGGGCCCGGGAGCTCGCCTCGCGGCTCGCTGCGTACATGCTTCCCACTTTCACTGTGTCGGTTTCCGCCGGGGGTTACCTTCCGACCCCGATGCCGGCTTTCTCGTCCAATTCTGCAAGGAATCGGTCGATCGAGGTGGCCTGCTTGGCCTGATCCGACACCGACTGTCCGATGATCTTCTCGGCCAGATCGACGGCGGTGCGGCCGAGTTCGCCACGCAGTTCGGTCACGATCTGCTGACGCTGGGCCTCGAGCTGGGAATGACCGGCGGCGACGATGCGATCGGCCTCGGCCTGGGCCTCCGAACGCATCTGCGCGAGGATCTGCTGGCCCTGGTTGCGGGCCTCCTCACGGATGCGCGCGGCCTCGAGCCTGGCCTCGGCCAGCTGCTGCTGGTACTGCTCCAGCGTCGCCTGCGCCTCGGCCTGCGCGGCCTCGGCCTTGGCGAGGCCGCCCTCGATCTTGTCGGAGCGCTCGTCGAGCACCTTCTGCAGCCGCGGGATCACGTACTTGTAGAAGGCGAACGCGATAACCGCGACGCAGACGATCGACCAGATGATGTCGTACGACTCGGGGAGGAGGGGGTTGATGTCGTCCCCTCCCTCAGCCGCGAGCAAATACATCGTGTTCATGGCAATCAGAAGATGAAGCCGGCGACGAGACCGATCAGGGCCAGCGCCTCGGTGAACGCGATACCCAGGAACATGTTGGTCCGGATGGTGCCCTGCAGCTCGGGCTGACGAGCGATGCCCTCGATCGCCTTACCGACCACGATGCCCACGCCGATGCCGGGGCCGATGGCGGCCAGACCGTAACCGACGGCGCCGTAGCCCTTCACCTTGTCGGTGGTCTGGGCGAGTTCAGCGGCCACGTAGGAGAGGCTCATGAGATTTCTTTTCCCTTTCTGTTGCCCACACCCCCGGCGGCGTGTGGGTCAGTCTTTGTGCGGTCGTGCGGTCAGTGCGAGTCGGCGTGCTGGGCAAGGCTGATGTACACAGCGGTCAGCAACGCGAACACGTAGGCCTGCAGGAAAATCACCAGCATCTCGAAGAGGGTGAAGGCGAACCCACCTGCCAGCGAGAACGGTGACAACCCCTTCATCCAGGCGGCGCCCTCGAACAGGAAGAACTGCGTGGCGCTGAAGAACAACACCAGCATGATATGACCGGCCAGCATATTCGCCATGAGTCGGACGGTCAGGGTGAAGGGGCGCAGCACGAAGGTCGAGATGAACTCGATCGGAATCAGCAGCACGTGCATCGCGGGCGGCACATTCGGCACCACGATCGACGAGCGCATGTACTTCCAGAAGCCGTACTTCTTGATGCCGATGTAGTTGAACGCCAGATAGGCGATGACGGCCAGCACCAACGGCATACCGATACGCGCGTTGGAGGAGATGTTCAGGAACGGGATGATGCTGGAGAAGTTCAGGAACAGCACCGTGAAGAAGATGGTGGCGATCAACGGGAAGTATTTCCGCCCGGATTCCTTGCCCAACACCTCGTCACAGATCTGCTCGCGCACGAACACCAATCCGTACTCGGCGACGTTCTGCAGACCGCGCGGAACCAGCTTCGGGCTGCGGAATGCGAGCAACATGACCGCCAACAGCACAACGGACATCAGGACGCGAATGAGCATCAAACGGTCGAGCTCGAAAGGCGTCCCCTCGAACAGCACAGCTGGAGGGTAGAAGTCTTGCAGCGAAGGCGCGTGGAACTCGCCCGCCAAAGTGGTGACGCTCAGCGTTCTCTCCCGTGTTCGGGCCGCGGGTATGGCGATACCCGCGGTTCGATCGGACATTGACGATCTGGTGGTCGACTCAGGTCGGCTCGAAGTTCGTCAGCAGCTGCGCGGGCGTCACCCGCTCGTGGCGTCTGTACGTCGGCGACATCGTCGACGGTGCAGGGCCGAACCCCCTCAGGTCCGGCACGGCTGTAAGCATAGCCGCTCTCATGGAGAGGTAGTGACCGACCCTATGGTTCGGCTGCCTACGGTAAAGAGTTTACCAAGGTATCTACGACACTGTGTAGGGGGTCGCGTCAAACATTTGAATGATCTTGATCGGCGCGCTCATCCGGCGTCGCCACAATCGGAACACGTTGGCGCAGCAGGCCGTAGGTCTCGGCCCCGAGCACGATCAACAGCGCGCCCACCACGGTGAGGAACAGCGTCATCGGGCTGTAGAAGTCGAACTGTTTGAGCGCGGCCACCACGAGCATCACGACCAGCAGTTTTCCGACCCAGCTCGCCAGCATGACCATGCCCTGGATACCGGAATCCAATTTGGCGCTGAACAGCACCAGCGCGGCGGTGGTGAGAATGAAGAAGCCGCCGATGGCCGATCCGATCAGCGCGCCCCAGAATCCGGCGCCCCCCGCGAGGATCGAGCCGAGCACCACCGAAACGATCACCAGCACAACCAATCCGGCGATGCCGTAGCGCAGCGCGGCGCGCAGCGGGGCGTCGGGATGATGCTCGGATGCGGTGCTCACGTTCGGCTACTTTACCCGTCGCCCGCTTCGCCGCCGCGCGGCCTCCGCCCCAGCCCGAACACATCGCGCAGCGACGGCACCGCGGTGACGACCAACGCGAAAACCAGTCCGGCCGCGAACAACAGCACCACCAGGCGAGGATCGATCAGTGACGTACCGACCGCCCCGAATGCGAGCACTCCGACCCATAGATAGATGAGCAACACCACACGCCGCTGCGAATGTCCGATCTGCAACAGCCGGTGATGCAGGTGCATTTTGTCCGGAGTGGAGAAACTGACGCCCGCGCGCGCACGCCGGATGATCGCCATCACCAGATCCAGAACTGGGATGAACATCACCGCGCCGACCAAAAGCAGCGGCGAGAGCAGACCCACGATGTCGTGCGGACGCCCATATCCGGCGAGCGGAATTCGTCCGGACGCACCGGTGGAGACCGCGGCCAGCATGAGTCCGATCAGCATCGAGCCCGAATCGCCCATGAACAATCGGGCCGGGGAGAAATTGTGTGGCAAAAATCCCAGACAGCCGCCCGCCAGCGCCGCGGCCAGCAGTGCGGGCGGATAGGTATCGGTCGCGCCGCCCTGTTGATACATCAATCCGACGCTGAAGACGAATACCGCGCCCCCGGCGATGAGTCCCAGTCCGGCCGCCAATCCGTCCAGGCCGTCGACGAAATTCATCGCATTGATCATCGTGACGGTGATGACGACGGTGACCAGCCCGCCCTGCAGCGGATCCAGTACGACCGTGGTGTTGTTGAAGGGGTTGTAGATGGCCACCCAGCTCAGCCCCATGACCGCCATCACCCCGGCGGCGGTGATCTGGCCGACCAGCTTCGTCAGCCAGTCCAGACCCCAGCGGTCGTCGAGGACGCCGACCAGCACGATCAGCGTGCCCGCGACGACGACCGCCGGAATGTCCTTGGGATATTCGAAACCGCGGCGCAGGGCGGGCAATTGATGCGCGAAGGCCACCGCGACCAGCACGCCGAGATAGATGCCGACCCCGCCCATCCGCGGAATCGGCTTCACGTGCACATCGCGTTCCCGCGGTATCGCGACCGCGCCGAACCAGATGGCCAGCACCCGGATACCACCGGTGGACAGCAGCGTGATCACCGTGGACACGAGCAGCACCAGCAGCAGCTCGCGTAGCGGAACGACCGCGCCCTGACTGTATTCCGTTCCCTGACTGAGAAGCATCTACCAGGCCGTCACCGCGTGGTCTCGGGCGTCAGCTCATCCGGCGACATCCCGAGCACCTCGGCCACCTGCATCGCGGTGACCGCGCCCTCGCGCAGGATGCGCGGTTTGTCGGCGGTCAGATCAACGATGGTGGAGGCGACACCGTGATCGGCCGTGCCGCCGTCGAGGTACACGTTCACCAGATCGCCGAGTTGCCCGCGCGCCTCCTCGACGGTGGTGGCCGGGGGCTGGCCGGAGACGTTCGCGCTGGAAACAGCCAGCGGCCCGACCTCGCGTAACAGTTCCAGCGCGACCGGATGCAGCGGCATGCGCAGCATCACCGTGCCGCGGGCATCACCCAGATCCCAGGCCAGCGACGGCGCCTGCTGCACAACCAGACTCAGCCCGCCCGGCCAGAACGCGCGGATCAGCTCGCGGGCCTGTGGTTGCACCGAGAACACGAGTCCGTCGATGGTGTTCCACGAGCCGACCAGCACCGGAACCGGCATGTCCCGGCCGCGGCGCTTGGCCGCCAGCAGCGCGGACACGGCCGACGAATCGAACGCGTCGGCGGCGATGCCGTAGAGCGTATCGGTCGGGATGACGGCCAACCGCCCGGATTTCAGAGTGGCCCGCGCGGCGGTGATGCCGGCGGCACGCGAGTCGGGATCGGAGCAGTCGTAGACGGTACTCACGGCGTGTGAGTCTATTGGTTGCCGCCGAATGCGCTGTGGTCGGACCGGCGCGGCCGCCCGCTCATCGGACCAACCGGCCCAGAAGCGCGGAGGCGCAGGCGATTCCGAGCACCGCGGCCAGCACCAAGACGCCCATATCCGCCCAGAGCTGATGCGGGCCGCCGACCAGCAGCCCGCGCAGCGCGTCGACCTCGTAGCTGAGCGGATTGACATGACTGACCACGCGCAGCCAGCCCGGCATCAGATCGATCGGATACAGCGCGTTGGAGGCGAAGAACAGCGGCATCGTGATGGCCTGACCGATACCCATCAGCCGATCGCGCTTGGCTACCACGCCCGCGATGGTCATCGACAGGCACGCGAAGAACGCCGCGCCCAGGACGACCGCGACCACCGCGCCGAACAGCTTCAGCGGATTGAGCGTCATATGTACGCCCATGATCAGCGCGAGGACCACGATGATCAGCACCTGCGCGACCGAGCGCACGCCCGCGGCAAAGCATTTCCCGGTGATCAGCGCCGCGCGCGGGGTCGGGGTGACCATGAGTTTGTTGAGAATGCCCGCATCGCGGTCCCAGATCAGCAGGATGCCGTAGAAGATCGAGATGAACAGCGCCGACTGGGCGATGATGCCCGGGGCCAGGAAATCCAGATATGGCGTATCGCCGGTCGGAATCGTGCGCAGGCGGGCGAAGGTGGTGCCGAAGATCAGCATCCACAGCGCGGGCTGCACGGCGCGGGTGACCAGTTCGCTGCGGTCGTGGCGCAGCTTCTGCAATTCGACCAAGGCGAATGTGCCGATGCGCGACAGCAGCGCGAGCAGCCGCGCCGGGCCGTGCGGGGCCACCCGCAGGGGCGGGAAATCAACCGGCGCGCTGTGCGGTTCTGCGTGTATTTCGGACATTGCGCAGCCCTCCCTCCGTATTGCCGTCGTCGAGATCCGCGCCCGCGTGATGGCGGAAGACGTCCTCCAGGGTGGCCGTCGGGCCGAGGGCGGCCTTCAGGTCCTCCGGCGAACCCTCGGCGCGCAGAACTCCCTTGTGCAGCAAGGCGATTCGATCGCAGAGGGCGTCGGCCTCCTCCATGTAATGCGTGGTGAGCAGCACGGTGGTACCGAAGCGGTGGCGTAGGTCGCGCACGCGTTCCCAAACGCTGTCGCGGGCGATCGGGTCCAGGCCGACGGTCGGTTCGTCGAGTATGAGCAGGGCCGGGCGGTTCACCAGGGCCTGGGCCAGTTCCAGGCGGCGGACCATACCGCCGGAATAGCCCGCGGCGAGGCGATCGGCGACGTCGAGCAGGTCCATGGCCTCCAGGACCTCGTCGACGCGCGTGGCGCGCTCGCGACGCGGGACGTCGAACAGGCGCGCGAACCAGGTGACGTTCTGCCGACCGGTCAGCGAGCCCTCGATCGAAAGTTGTTGCGGCACATAGCCGAGGTTGTAGCGGATATCGGTATTGCGGCGGCCGACCTCGAAACCGAGTACGTGGACCGTGCCCTGTCGCACCGGCATCAATGTGGTGAGCAGGCGGATCGTAGTGGTCTTACCCGCGCCGTTGGGGCCGAGCAGGCCGAAGACCTCGCCGCGTTCGATGCGCAGGTTCAGATCGTCGATCACGACGTGGTCGCCGTAGCGATGGGTGAGTCCCGCGCATTCGATTGCGGGACAGTTCGTTTCGGTCATCTGTTTCCCTTCGTCTCGCGTCGGTGCAGGCTGTCGGTCACCTTGTTCATCACCGCGAGACCGCGAATCAGTTCCTCCCGTTCCTCCGATGTCAGCTCCGCCAGCGCCGTGGCGATGAGATCGTGATGGCGCCTACGGGTTTCGTCGACCTGCGCCTGCACCCGCACCGGCAGGCTCAACCGCATCACCCGCCGATCCGCCGAATCCGATTGCCGCTCCAGCAATCCCGCCTGCACCAGCGCGGTCACGAAGGTCGACACACTGTTCGGCGCCAGCCCGAGCTCCCCCGCGGCCTCCTTCACCGAAATCCCCGGATTGCGCCCCACCAACCGCAAGAACTCCGCCTGCGAGGTGCTGACCCCCGACCGATCGAACGACCGCCCCGCCAACCGCCCGACCTGCCGCCGAAACCGCCCGAAGGTCCGCAACAACGTGCCGACCACCTCCCGCTCGGGGGTGTCAGGGACGGTTGTGAGTTCCATGACAGAAAGAATACCTCTGAATCAGAGGTAATTCATCCCGGCCTTCGGCCAGGAAAAGGTAGCGGGGCGAAGCCGGGGAAGGAAGGGGGGGCGAAGCCCGGGAAAGGAGGGGCGGGGCCGGGTAACGACGAGGGCGAAGCCCGGAATTGACGAGGGCGAAGCCCGGGAAACGACGGGGCGAAGCCTTGGGTGGGCGAAGGTCGGGCTCAGTTCGTCCGGCGAACTGCCACGAACCGCGGCCTTCCGGCGAGGTCCGGATGCTCGACGACGGCCGTGAATCCCCCGTGCGCCCGGAACAGCGCGGCCGCCTCGGAACCATTGGAGTCGTCGTGCTCCACCGCCGCGACGCCATCACTTCGCAGCAGGCGAGCGATGGTGCCGATCATCGGGCGGATGACGTCGAGGCCGTCCTTGCCCGCGAACAGCGCGAGATGCGGATCATGGTCGGCGACTTCGGGTTCCAGCACCGCATCCGACGGGACGTAGGGGGGATTCGAGACCAGGACGTCGACGCGCCCGTTCAGCTCGGACAGGATCGCCGCGTCGGTGACATCGCCGTGATGCAGTGTGATCGGGGTGTCCCCATCGCGCGCGCGCTCGGCGGCATTGCGTTCGGCCCAGCCCAGGGCGGCCGGATCCAGTTCCACCGCATGGACTTTCGCGTCGGGGCGCGCATGGGCGATCGCGAGGGCGAGGGCGCCCGTACCGGTGCACAGGTCCACGACGATCGGGGGATGGTCGTGCCCGGCGGCCTCCAGTTGTGCCAGGGCCCAGGCGAACAGCAGCTCGGTTTCGGGCCGCGGAACGAAGACACCGGGACCCACGAGCAGGTCGATGTCGCCCATGGCCGCGGTGCCGGTGAGATGGTGCAGCGGAATGCGCTCGGCCCGGCGGGCGATCAGCCCGTGGTATTCCGCCACTTGCTCGGGCGTCACCATCGGAACGAGCGCCAACCGAGACCGTTCCACCCCGAGCACATGGGCGGCCAGGAATTCGGCATCGACGGCCGGGCTGTGCACGCCCGCCCGTCGCAGGGTCTCGACGGCCTCGACAATGACGGGCCGCAGCGGACGACGGGTCATGCCCGGATCACTCCGCCGACAACCGGGCCGCGCGGTCCGCTTCACCCAATGCGTCGAGAAGGGCGTCCAAGTCCCCGTCCAGCACCGAATCCAGATTGTGGGCCTTGAAACCGATGCGGTGGTCGGTGATCCGGTTCTCCGGGAAGTTGTAGGTCCGAATGCGTTCGGACCGGTCCACCGTGCGGATCTGGGTCGCCCGGCCCGCGGCCGCCTCGGCCTCGGCCTGCTCCTCGGCCAGCGCCTGCAATCGCGCGCCGAGCACCTGCATGGCACGAATCTTGTTCTGCAGCTGGGACCGTTCGTTCTGACAGGTCACCACGATGCCGGTGGGCAGATGGGTGATGCGCACCGCCGAATCGGTGGTGTTGACACCCTGGCCACCCTTACCCGAGGACCGGTAGACATCGATACGCAGATCGGATTCGTCGATCTGCACCTGCTCGACCTCGTCGGGCTCGGGATAGATGAGCACACCCGCGGCGGAAGTATGGATACGGCCCTGCGATTCGGTTACCGGCACGCGCTGCACGCGATGCACGCCGCCCTCGAACTTCAGCTGCGACCACACCCCGTCGCGGCTGGGCTCGCGGCTCTTGATGGTGAGCGTGGCCTCCTTGTAGCCGCCCAGATCCGAGATATTGGCGTCGAGCACCTCGACCTTCCACCCGTGCCGCTCGGCATAGCGGATGTACATGCGGGCCAGATCGGCGGCGAACAGCGCCGATTCCTCGCCGCCCTCACCGGATTTCACCTCGAGCACCACATCGTCGGCATCGTGCGGATCGCGCGGGGCGAGCAGATCGGTGAGCGCCTTGGACAGCTCCTCCACCTGCTGCTCGAGCCCGGGAACCTCGGCCGCGAAGGCGGAGTCGTCGGCCGCCAGCTCCCGCGCGGCGGCCAGATCGTCGGTCGCGGCCTTGAGCTTGTTGTAGGTCGACATGACCGGAGCGAGCTCGGCGAACCGCTTACCGACGCGCCGGGCCTCGGCCGGGTTGTTGTGCAGCGCCGGATCGGCCAGCTGCGTCTCCAGACCGTTGTATTCGGCCAGTACGTCGTCGACCGCGGAGGGGGCCGTCTTGTCGGCCATGCCAGATGCTCCTCGCAAGAAAAAAGTCGAAGGGGTGTCCAAACACACCGACGCCCGGCCTGCGGTGCAGGACGGGCGTCGGCGGGACAGCTACTTGGCGTCGGTGTCGGCCTTCTTGCCGGCGCGCTTGCCGTAGCGGGCCTCGAAGCGGGCGACGCGGCCGCCGGTGTCCAGAATCTTCTGCTTGCCCGTGTAGAACGGGTGGCACTGCGAGCAAACCTCGACCGTGATGTGACCCGACTCCTTGGTGCTGTGGGTCTGGAAGGTGTTGCCGCAACCGCAGACGACGGTGGTCGGCACGTATGCCGGGTGGATTCCTGCCTTCATGGGTGTCCTTTCGATATGGCCGCCGGGTCGCCGTCGAAATTCGAGGGCGTGAACCGGAGCCGACTAGGCGGGATGCTCTGCCTTCTACCAGCAGACGCACCAGCGGACCAGTATGCCAGAACCGCTGACACGCTCTCAAAACGCACCCCCGCACTGTTTCATTCCCGCACCCCGCGGAAGTCGAGTAGTTCGCTACTCGGGATCGCGTACACGGTTGTTCATAGAGTATCGCCAGGTGAGAACCGTGCGATTACGTGAAAGGAAAGCAGTGCATCTCCACGCCGCGTCCAGGTCCGCCGGCACGCGTCTGGCCGGATCGGCATTCGCGGCCCTGTTCCTGATGGTCGCCATCGGCTGGTGGCTGGCACCGGGTGACCGATATGCCGCCGCGCCACCCGATCCCCCTACCGCTACCCCCCGATTCGAATTCACCGCGACCGCCGTGTCGACCGGTGGCATCACCACGATCACCGCGGTGATCCTCGGATTCCTGATCGTCGGCGCCGCGGCGATCGGACTGATCTTCTACCCCCCGGCCCGCGAAATACCGCAGCGGCCCCGCCGAAGCAGGGCCGCCGTCGGTGCCGGTATCACTCCTCGAGCGCACCCGGTGCGGTCTTGGAGACCGTCATCAGGAACTCGAGGTTGCTCTTGGTCTTCTTCAGCCGGTCGATCAGCAGATCGATGGCCTGGTGCGAGTCCAGACCGGACAGCACTCGGCGCAGCTTGTGGATGACCGCGGCCTCGTCTGGATTCATCAGCAGGTCGTCACGACGGGTGCTGGACAGGTTGACATCGACCGCCGGGAACACGCGGCGCTCGGCGATCTTGCGATCGAGCTTGAGCTCAGCGTTACCCGTGCCCTTGAACTCCTCGAAGATGACGGTGTCACCGGTGGATCCGGTCTCGACCAGCGCCGTGGCGAGGATGGTGAGCGAGCCACCGTTCTCGATGTTGCGGGCCGCGCCGAGGAACCGCTTGGGCGGGTACAGCGCGGTGGAATCCACACCACCGGAGAGGATTCGGCCCGACGCCGGGGACGAGTTGTTGTACGCGCGCCCGAGTCGAGTGATCGAGTCCAGCAGCACCACGACGTCCTGACCCATCTCGACCAGCCGCTTGGCCCGCTCGATGGCGAGCTCGGCGACCGATGTGTGGTCGCCCGGCGGGCGGTCGAAGGTGGAGGCGATGACCTCGCCGCGTACGGAACGCTGCATATCGGTCACCTCCTCGGGACGCTCGTCCACCAGCACCACCATCAGGTAGCACTCGGGGTTGTTGGTGGCGATCGCGTTGGCGATGTCCTGGATGATCATCGTCTTACCCGCCTTCGGCGGTGACACGATCAGGGCGCGCTGTCCCTTACCGATCGGCATGATCAGATCGATGATGCGCGTGGTCAGCTTGTTGGGCTGGGTCTCCAGCCGCAGGCGCTGGTTCGGGTACAGCGGGGTCAGCTTGCCGAATTCCGGTCGGCGCCTGGCACTTTCGATATCCGAGCCGTTGACCGTGTCCAGCCGCACCAGGGGATCGAACTTCTGCCGCTGGTTGCCCTGCTCACCGTCGCGCGGCGCCCGGACCGCACCGGTGATGGCGTCACCGCGACGCAGGCCGTTCTTGCGGACCAGGTTCATCGACACGTACACGTCGTTCGGCCCGGCCAGGTAGCCCGAGGTGCGCACGAACGCGTAGTTGTCGAGCACGTCGAGAATGCCGGCGACCGGCTGCAGGACGTCGTCCTCGCGGATCTCGACCTCACCGCCGCCGCGGGTTTCGCCGCCCTCGCGGTCACGCCCGCGACGACGCTCACGGAAGCGGCGACCGCGACGGCCGCGGCCGCCCTCGTCGTCGTCGGCGTCCTTGTTGCGATCGCGATCGCGGTCGGCGCGGGTGCCGTTCTGGTTGGCCTGGTTGTTCTGGTTCTGGCCGTTCTGCTGGTTGCGGTCGCGGCGGCGATCGCCACCGTCCTGCTCCTGCTTGGCCTCGCCGTCCTTGGCCTCGGAGCCCGACGCATTCTCGGCGGTCGCCTCACCGGCGGCACCGCGCTGTTCGCGGCCCCGGCGCTGGCGACCCCGGCCGCGCTGACCACTCTCGCGCCCGGTGTCGTCCCCGGACTGAGCTGGGCGCGAAGCGGTTTCGGTGGTCTCGACGGGCGCGGCGCTCGCGGCCGGCTCATCGTGCGCGACGCTGTCGAGCGTCGGCTGCTCGACCCTCGCCCGGCTCTTGGCCGCGGCGTTCTTCGTCGAAGCGGTCTCACCACCCGACGCGGGCGCCTCGGTGGCCTGCGCGGTGGATTTCGCCGTCTCCGTCTTCACGTCACCCTTCTGACCGCGCGGAGCGGCCTTTCCGGACGTGGCGGCCTGATTCTCTTTGATGGCGGCGATCAGATCGCCCTTACGCATCCCGGAGGTGCCTCGGATACCGAGCTCGCCGGCAAGCGCACGCAACTGCGGCAACAACATTCCAGTCAGCCCCGATCGTGCGACGTCAGTGTGTTCGCTCATCTTCGAAATCTGTCCGGAGTCACTTTCGCGGCGGCCCGAGGAACGTTCATTGGTTTCCACCCCGGGTGTCGCGAGCAGGTCCGTATCTGTCACGGAGATCCTTTCCTTCCCTCGATTGCCGTGTGCTTATTCGAGGGTTTCGTCCCGAAGCCCGATCATCGCGCCGAGCTCGGATGCCGTATCGCCTGCCCCGCCGGACCGGCGGCCGTCACCACCTGGGCTTCGGCCACCGGATTACAAAGGTGGGAGAGATCATTCCAGTTGCTTTCCCCATATGTCCGAGACTCGTGTCCCGAGCCTGAGCAAGGAGCCTGCTGGAGCGATTGCCCTGATGAAGCACCGGCGTCTGACGCGCACGATGTACGGACGTGCTCAGGATAGCTCTCCCATTTCTCATCAGCAAGGCAGGCGCGCCGTCAATCCACCCGTACGCCGTCGGAAATGCTCGGCGTCACCACGCGCAAACCCTCGGCGGCGGCCTGTTCGTGCAGTTCGGCGGGCAATTCGGTGGTGCCGAACGCCAATACCGTCGGGCCCGCGCCCGAGACGACCGCGGCGATTCCCGCCTCGCGCAACCGCGTGACCCACCTGGTGGTCAGCGGCAGCGCCGAGGCGCGATACATCTGGTGCAACCGATCCGCGGTGGCGGGAAGCAGCAGGTCGGGGTGCTGGGTCAGGGCTACGACCGCGAGCGCGGCGCGGCTGGCGTTGAACGCGGCGTCGCCGTGCGGCACCAATTCCGGTAGCAGACCACGCGTATGCGCGGTGGCCGAGCGCTCCTCGGGAATGAAAACCGTCGTGCACAAGGCCGGATGCGGATCCAAACGCACCGCCCGGTAGGTCCGCGCGTGGTGATCCACGGCCGGATCGGCGGGCGGTTCGGTCCACGACACCACGATTCCGCCGAGTACGCTGGCGGCCGCATTATCGGGATGACCTTCGAATTCCGAAGCCAGTTGCACCAATTCGGCATCGTCGCAGGACAGCTCGGAATCGAATTTCGCGGCCAGACCGCGGCCGGCGGCCAATCCGCCCACCACCGCCGAGGCCGAGGAACCCAGGCCCCTGGAGTGCGGAATCACATTGCGGCACACGACATCCAGGCCATCGGCCCAGACCCCGGCGGACTCCAGGCCGCGTTCGATGGCCCGGACCACCAGATGCGAAGGGCCCCAAGGCACGTCGTCGGCGCCCTCACCCTCGACCTTGATGGTCAGCCCCGAATCGGTGGTCCGCACCTCGATCTCGTCGAACAGGCCCAGTGCGATGCCGAGGGAGTCGAATCCGGGTCCCAGATTGGCGCTGGACGCCGGAACCCTTGCCGTGACGGTGATCCCGGCCGGCAGGGTCCTGGTCATCACTTGACCTTCGCGGGAGCTCAACTCAGGCCAGCTTCAGCTCGTGGGCCACCGCGACGGGATCGACGCCGACGGCCCGCACCTCGGGCATGCCCTTCAGGGCGGTGTCCGGATCCTTGAGGCCATTGCCGGTCACCGTGCAGACCACGGTCAGCCCGGCATCGAGCCAGCCCTCCGCGCGCGCGGCCAGCAGACCGGCCACACTCGCCGCGGACGCGGGTTCGACGAAGACGCCCTCGGTGCTCGCCACCAGGCGATATGCCGCGAGGATCTCCTCGTCGGTGGCGGCCCGGAAGGCGCCACCGGACTCCTCCTTGGCATTCACCGCACCGTTCCAGGACGCGGGAGCGCCGATCCGGATCGCGGTGGCGATTGTTTCCGGATCCTTCACCGGAGCGCCGTTGACCAGTGGCGCGGCCCCGGCCGCCTGCACGCCCAGCATGCGCGGGCACGAGCCGGTGACGCCGTCGGCGTGATATTCGCTGTAGCCCTTCCAGTACGCGGTGATATTGCCCGCGTTGCCGACCGGCAGCGCGTGGACGTCCGGAGCCCGGCCGAGCACATCGCAGATTTCGAAGGCCGCGGTCTTCTGGCCCTCGATCCGCGCCGGATTCACCGAGTTCACGAGGCCGACCTGCGGAAATTCCGCGGTCACCTTGCGGGCAAGCTCGAGGCAGTCGTCGAAGTTGCCCTGCACCTGAATGATCTTGGCACCCAACATGACCGCCTGGGCCAGCTTGCCCATCGCGATCTTGCCCTCGGGGATCAGCACCGCACAGTGCATACCCGCGCGCGTGGCGTAGGCGGCGGCCGAGGCCGAGGTGTTGCCGGTGGAGGCGCACAGCACGGCCTTCTGGCCGCGGGCCTTCGCGTCGGTCATCGCCATGGTCATACCGCGGTCCTTGAAGGATCCGGTCGGGTTGGCGCCCTCGACCTTGAGGTAGACCTCGCAGCCGGTGAGTTCGGACAGATGATGCGCGGGCACCAACGGGGTGCCGCCCTCGAACAGCGTGACGGGCTCCCAGTCGCTGCCCACTGCTAGTCGATCGCGATAGGCCGCGATCAGACCCGGCCACGCGCTGTGGACCGGCGTTCCAGTGGTACTCATTCCTCGGTGCCTTCCAATCTCAAGACGCTGGTCACGGACGTGACGGATTCCAATTCGGCCAGTGCGGCCACCGTATCGGCCAGCGCCGACTCCTGTGCGTGGTGGGTGACCACGACCAGCCGCGCGCCCTCATCCGATCCCTCCTGGCGGACCGTCGAGATACTCACACCGTGCTTGGCGAACTCGCCGGCCACCGCCTGCAAAACGCCGGTGCGGTCGGCAACCTGCAGATTCACGTGATAACGGGTGGGCGTGTCGCCGATCGGCGCGATCGGCAGCTCAGCATAAACCGATTCGCCCGGCGCGCGACCACCGTAGAACTTGTTACGCGCCGCCATCACCAGATCACCCATGACGGCCGAGGCGGTGGGCGCGCCACCGGCCCCCTGGCCGTAGAACATCAACCGGCCCGCGTTCTGGGCCTCCACGACCACGGCGTTGAACGCGCCGTTGACCGCCGAGAGCGGATGCTTGCGCGGAATCAGCGCCGGGTAGACCCGCACCGAGATGCGTTCCTTACCGCCCTCGCCGGGTCCGGGCTCACCCGGTCCGGCGGGCACCCGCTCGCAGATCGCCAGCAGCTTGACCGTACAACCAACGGCCGCAGCGGTTTCCAGATCCTCAGCGGTGATCTTCGAGATGCCCTCGCGGTACACGTCCGCGGCGGTGACCCGGGTGTGGAAGGCCAGCGACGCGAGGATCGCGGCCTTGGCGGCGGCGTCGTAACCCTCGACATCGGCGGTCGGATCGGCCTCGGCATAGCCCAGCCGGGTGGCCTCCTTCAGCGTGATCTCGTAGTCGGCGCCGGTCTCGTCCATCGCGGAGAGGATGAAATTCGTTGTGCCGTTGACAATTCCGACCACCCGGTCGACCCGGTCGCCGGACAGCGACTGGATCAGCGGGCGCACCACCGGAATCGCGCCGGCGACGGCGGCCTCGAAATACAGGTCGGCACGGCTGGTCTCGGCCGCGGCGGCGAGTTCGCCGGTGTAGTCGGCCAGCAACGCCTTGTTGGCGGTGACCACGGACTTACCGGCCCGCAGCGCGGCGCCGATGAGACCGCGGGCGGGATCGATCCCGCCCATCACCTCGACCACCAGATCCACATCGTCGCGGGTGACCAGGGTCTCGGCATCGGTGGTGAGCAGTTCGGCGGGTACGCCGCGGTCGCGGTCGAGGTTGCGCACCGCGACGCCGCGCAGCACCAGCGGTGCGCCCACGCGCGAGCGCAGATCATCGGCGTGCTCGCGCAGGATGCGCACCACCTCGGTTCCGACATTGCCCATGCCGAGGACCGCGACACCGATCGGATGATCCGACCCGAATACGGCTCTGTTCCCGACCTCGGTCATGATGCTGCGTCCTCTCTCGCATGCCCGAGGGGCCCTACGTGGTTACGCAAGCTGCCTCCTCCGGGCCCTGACTCGGTCATGCGCTGACCTCCAAGCTCAACAGGTCCGCCACCGTCTCCCGGCGCAGGATCAGGCGGGCCCGCCCCTCGCGCACGGCCACCACGGCCGGGCGGGTGAGCAGGTTGTAGCGACTCGACATCGAATAGCAGTAGGCGCCGGTCGCCGCCACCGCGATCAGATCGCCCGGGCCCACATCGGCGGGCATCCAGGTATCACGGATAACGATATCGCCGCTCTCGCAATGCTTTCCGACCACCCGGGCCACCACCGGACCGGAATCGCTGCCGCGCGAGACCAGGCGACAGTCGTAGTCGGCCTGATACAGGGCGGGCCGGATGTTGTCGCTCATACCGCCGTCGACGCTGACGTAGCGTCGCCGCAGGCCGCCGTCGAGGCTGACGTCCTTGACGGTGCCGACCTCGTAGAGGGTCACTGTGCCGGGACCCGCGATGGCTCGGCCGGGCTCGACCGCGATGGTCGGGGTCGGCAATCCGATATGCGCGGCCTCCGAGCCGACCAGATCGCACACCTTCGCGGCGAAATCGTCCAGCGGTGGCGGATCGTCGTTCGGCAGATATGAAATACCCAGTCCGCCACCGAGATCCAGGGTGTGGATCTGCGCGGTGCGCTCCACCCCGAACTTGTCGATGGCATCGCGCAGCAGCCGCAGCATGCGCCGCGCCGAGATCTCGAAGCCGTCGATGTCGAAGATCTGCGAACCGATATGGCTGTGCAGGCCGACCAGGCGCAGATTATCCGATTCGAACACCCGGGCCAGCGCCTCCAGGGCGTCGCCACCGGCAATCGAGAAGCCGAACTTCTGATCCTCGTGCGCGGTCGAGATGTATTCGTGGGTATGGGCTTCCACGCCGACTGTGACGCGCACCAGCACGTCCTGCACCACCCCGGCGCGCCCGGCCACCGATTCGAGCCGATCGATCTCGATCAGCGAATCGACCACCACATGTCCCACGCCCGCGGCGACCGCGGCCTCGAGCTCGGCGACCGATTTGTTGTTGCCGTGCAGGGCGATCCGATGCGCCGGAAAGCCCGCGTGCAGCGCGACCGCCAGCTCGCCGCCGGAACACACGTCCAGCGACAGGCCCTCGTCACGCACCCAGCGTGCGATCTCCCCGCACAGAAAAGCCTTGGAGGCGTAGTGGACCCGCGCGTTGTCACCGAACGCCCGGACCATATCCCGGCAGCGGGAACGGAAGTCGTCCTCGTCGACCACGAACAACGGCGTGCCGTACTGCTCGGCCAGCTCGAGCACGGAGACGCCCGCCAGCCGCACGACACCGTCGTCGCCGCGAGAGGCGTTGCGGGGCCACACATTCGCGGGCAGATCGATCATGCGGGCCGGATCACTCGGCCGCTCGGGCAGATTGGGGGCGTGCGGGATCTCGGCGTGACGCGGCCCGGCCGGGTGAACGCTCATCACATCCTCTCCGGAGCTTTGACGCCGAGCAGCGCGAGGCCGTTGGCGAGAATCTGGCGGGTTGCGTTGACGAGTTCCAGGCGCGCGGCGTTGATCGGCGTGACCGGATCGTCGCCCTGCGGCAGGATGCGCAGGGTCTTGTTGGTCTGGAAGCGGTGGTAGGCGCCCGCGAGCTCCTCCAGATAGCGGGCCACGCGATGCGGTTCGCGCAGCGTCGCGGCGCTCGCCACGACGGCCGGGTACTCGCCCAGGGTGCGGATCAGCTCGCCCTCCTCGTCGGCGGTCAGCAGCGCGAGATCCGGTGCGACGCCGGCGAATCCGAGATCGGCGGCATTGCGGCCGACCGCACAGGTCCGGGCGTGCGCGTATTGCACGTAGTAGACCGGATTCTCATTGCTCTGCTTGGTCCAGACGTCGAGATCGATATCCATGCTGGTGTTGGCCGAGCTGCGCACCAGCGAATAGCGCGCGGCGTCGACGCCGATCAGCTCGACCAGATCGTCGAGGGTCACCACGGTGCCCGCGCGCTTGCTCATCCGCACGGCCACGCCGTCGCGCACCAGATTCACCATCTGGCCGATGAGTACCTCGACGGTCTTCGGATCGTCGCCGGAGGTCGCGGCGATCGCCTTCAAACGGCCGATATAGCCGTGATGGTCCGCGCCGAGCATGTAGATGCACAGATCGAAACCGCGGGCCCGCTTGTCCTGGTAGTAGGCGATGTCACCGGCGACGTAGGCGGCCTTGCCGTCGCTCTTGATGACGACCCGGTCCTGATCGTCGCCGTATTCGGAGCTGGCGATCCACCAGGCGCCGTCCTTCTCGTACAGCTTGCCCATCGTCTTGAGCCGCTCGACGGCCCGATCGACCGCGCCGGAGGCGAACAGCGAACTCTCATTGAAGTAGACGTCGAATTCGGTGCCGAAGTCGTGCAGGGTCTGCTTGATGTGGGTGAACATCAGCTCGACGCCCTCGCGGCGGAACAGCTCGTGCCGTTCGGCCTCGGGCAGGTTCACCGCCTCGGGATGGGCGCTGACGATCCGCTCTGCGATCTCGCCGATATAGGCGCCCGCGTAGCCGTCCTCGGGCGTCGGGGCGCCGGTGGCCGCGGCCACCAGGGAGTTGGCGAACCGATCGATCTGCGCGCCGTTGTCGTTGAAGTAGTACTCGCGGGTGACGTCGGCGCCCTGCGCGGCCAGGATCCGGCCCAGCGCGTCGCCGACCGCGGCCCAACGGGTACCGCCCAGATGCACCGGCCCGGTCGGATTCGCGGATACGAATTCCAGATTGATCTTGCTACCGGACAGTGCGGTGGAGGTGCCGTAGGACGCGCCCGCCGCGCGGATCTGCTCGAGGATCGCGCCCTGCGCCGCGGCCGCGAGCCGGATGTTGAGGAAGCCCGGACCCGCGACCTCCGCGACCTCGATCCCCTCGGCCGCCGACAGCGCCTCGGCCAAGAGCCCGGCCAGTTCGCGCGGATTCAATCCCGCCTTCTTGCCCACCTGCATGGCCACATTCGTGGCATAGTCACCGTGTTCGGGATTGCGGGGACGCTCCACCTTGACCTCGTCGGGCAGGACCGAAGGGTCCGATCCACGGTCGACAAGCACCTTCGCCGCGGTAGCACGAAGGAGATCTGCAAGGTCAGCTGGAGTCACGAGTCCTTATCCTATGGTCTGAGCAGGCGTCCACCGTCATCGGGCACCACTGGGCAGGCACCCAGCAAACCGGGCCGGCAACACCAGCTTGCCGCATTGCGGGACCGTCCGACATGTCGAAGAGAGCACATCAGCGATGCCGAACACCAGCGCGAAATCGGCCAAGGCGATTCGTGCCGCCGCCAAATCCGCACCCGCCCGCAAAACCGGGGGCACCGGAAAGAAGCCTTTCGGGAGCCGAATTCCCTGGCCCGCCATCGGGGCCGCCGTCGTGATCATCGGCCTGATCGCCGCGCTCGCGGTGTATCTGGTGCCGAAATATCAGGAGAAGGCGGATGCGGAGAAATTCACCCCCACCGCCGAGCGCAAGGATCCGTCGAGCGCGATCGGCGGCGTGGTGACCAAGGAGTACAAGGCCGGTCTGCACGTGCGCGCCCCGCAGCGGGTGGCCTACGACATGAGCCCGCCGATGGGCGGACCGCACGACGAGTCGTGGGCGGCCTGCACCGGCGTGGTCTATCCCAAGGCCATTCGCACCGAGAACGCGGTCCACGCCCTCGAACACGGCGCGGTGTGGATCGCCTACAACCCCGACAAGGTCAGCGGATCGGCCCTCGACGGACTGAAGCAGAGGGTGCAGAACAAGCCCGCGATGCTGATGTCACCGTATCCGGGCCTGGACCATGCGATCTCGCTGCAGTCGTGGGGGCATCAGCTCAAGCTCGACGACGCCGGGGACAAGCGCGTCGGCGAATTCATCACGGCCCTGCGGCTGAACCAGTACGCGTATCCGGAAGTCGGTGCCGCCTGCGACAATCCGACGTTCGACACCAACAATCCGCCGCCGTTCGATCCCACCCCGACCGGTCCGGACGCGGTGCCGATGGACGGTAAGGGCCTGACCCCGTCGACCGACGAGGGCATCGGCGGGATGCCCGGCGGCGGCATCCCGGGCATCCCCGGTCTGCCCGGCATGCCCGGCGTCCCCGGCGGCGTGCCCGGACAGCCCGCGCCGAAGCAGTAGTCGTGACGATCGACCGCCCCGGCGCGCGGCAGCGCACGGCCGTCCTCGTCCTGTCGGTGGTCGGGGTGCTGCTGGCCGGATTCGCCCTCGGCCTGATCGCGCGAATCCCCTTGCAGCACCGCCCCGATGCCGCGCCCGGAGCGGTCGACACGGGCTTCTGTCAGGACATGTCCGTCCATCACGCACAGGCCGTGCAGATGGCCGGACTGGAACTGTCCGGCGGCAGCGACCCCGATGTGAAACGGCTGGCCTACGACATTCTGACCACCCAGCAGAATCAGGCCGGCCGCATGCAGGGCTGGCTCCAGCTGTGGGGCAAGCCGACCCTGGATCCCGACGGCTATATGGGCTGGATGACCGCAACCCCTACCGGCCACGACCACGATATGCAGCACCAGATGTCCGGCCCCGTGCAGACCATGCCCGGCATGGCCACCCCCGAGGAACTCGACCAGCTGCGCCGCACCACAGGCCCCGCCCAGGACACCCTGTTCCTCCAACTGATGCTGCGCCACCACCAGGGCGGCCTGTCGATGATCGAATACGCCACCACCCGAGCCGACACCGATCCCGTCCGTTCGCTGGCCAGCAGCATGAACACCACCCAACAGGGTGAGATGCAGCTCATGACCAAGATGCTCACCGCTCGCGGCGCCACCACCCTCCCCCTCAACTGATCCCCGCTCACCCCGCTTTTTGGCGCACGCCCCCCGATGCGATACGCTTTCCCAGCCCGATCGGACGACGTGCAAACAACGACGACCGGGTCCACCCCCGCCCTCGTAGCTCAGGGGATAGAGCGTCTGCCTCCGGAGCAGAAGGCCGCAGGTTCGAATCCTGCCGAGGGCACCGAAAGCCTCGATCGGTTCCGACGATCGGGGCTTTTGTCGTCGGCGGTCAATTGCCGCGCGCGCTCGTATCGTCGGTACCCATGTGGGCATGGAGAGCGGGTGAGGGGGTGCGGTAGGAAGGTCGTATGGAGGCTTTCTATCTGCCCGATCCGAGCGACCCGACGCGGTTCGAATCGACCGAACTGACGCGTGGGCCCTGGGCGGCCGACGCGCAGCATGCGGGGCCGCCGTCGGCGCTGCTCGGGCATGTCGTCGAGCGGTGCGAGCCGCGCGAGGGCTTCCGGGTGGCCCGGATCGCGGTGGAGATTCTCGGGCCGGTGCCGCTGGCGCCGGTGGTGGTGGAGGCCAGGGTTACGCGGCCGGGGCGCAGCGTCGAATTGGTCGAGGCGACAATGCGTTCCGCGCAGGGGCCGGTGCTGCAGGCCAATGCCTGGCGGATCCGGCAGGCCGACCCGGAGCTGGATCTGCCGGAGACGGCGCTGGCGAGTGGCACGCGCCCGGGACCCGATACGGTCGCCGAGGCGTCGGACTTTCCGACCGCGCACGAGATCGGCTTCCACACCGGTATCGAATATCGCTTCGCCTCCGGCGGTTTCATCCAGCCCGGACCCGCGGTGTGCTGGATGCGCCTGCGCCGCCCGGTGGTGGCCGGGACCGTGCCCAGCCCGCTGGAACGCACCCTCGTCGCCGCCGATCACGGCAATGGGATCAGCACCGTTCTGGATTGGGAGACATACCTTTTCATCAATACCGATCTGACCGTCACCCTGCACCGCGAGCCCGTCGGCGAGTGGATCTGCCTCGACGCCGTCACCTACCCGGAACGCAGCGGCATCGGTTTGGCGGAATCGCGGCTGTTCGACGAGAAGGGCCCGGTGGGTCGCGGCACCCAGACGCTGTTACTCGGCAGGCGGAAATGACCGGGCCGCTGCGGGATCGGATCGCGCTGGTCGCGGGGGCCACGCGCGGTGCGGGTCGAGGCATTGCCGCGGGGCTCGGCGAGGCCGGGGCCACCGTGATCTGCACCGGCCGCAGCAGCGTCCACGGCCGCGGCGGCTCCGATTACGATCGGCCCGAAACCATCGAGGAGACGGCCGATCTGGTGACGAGTCTGGGCGGCGTGGGAATCGCCGCGCAGGTCGATCACCTCGATTCCGAACAGGTCCGTGACCTCGCGGACCTGGTGCGCCGCGACCACGGCCGCCTCGACATCCTGGTCAACGATCTGTGGGGTGCGGAACGCCTCAAAGGCGAACCGGCGCAGTGGAATACACCGATCTGGGAGCATGATCTCGCGGCTGGGCGACGCATCCTCGATCTCGGCGTCACCAGTCATCTGATCACCTCGCACCACCTGCTCCCGCTGCTGATCGAGCGCCCCGGCGGACTGCTGGTCGAAATCACCGACGGTACAGCGGAATTCAACGCGGACAACTACCGCATCTCGGTGTTCTACGATCTGGCCAAGGTCGCGGTCAACCGGCTCGCCTACTCCCAGGGCCACGAACTGGCCCCGCACGGCGCGACGGCCGTCGCCCTCACGCCCGGGTGGCTGCGCTCGGAGATGATGCTCGACGCCTACGGCGTGACCGAGGCGAATTGGCGCGATGCCCTGAGACCCGATCGTCCGGACGAGAAACCCACCGCCCCAGCGGGTTTCGCGGAATCGGAATCACCGCGCTATATCGGACGCGCCGTCGCGGCCCTGGCCGCCGACCCGGACCGCGCCCGCTGGAATCAACAGTCCCGCACCGTCGCCGACCTCGCCCGCGAATACGGTTTCACAGATCTCGACGGCAGACGCCCCGACACCTGGGCTCACTGATCGGTCAGATACCGCTGCAGGGTCGCGCCGATATCGGTGACGATCTGCTCATGGCTCAACGCCACCACCGGCTGCAGTCGTAATACGTAGCGGCACAGCGCCAATCCCAGAATCTGGGTCGCGATGAGACCGGCCCGGCGGGGTGCGTCCGCCGGATCGCCGACGCGCAGGATCACCGGCATCACCTGTTCGGTGAACACCCCCCGGACCCGATCCACCACCTCCTCGTCGGTGACCGCCGAGCGCAGCAGGGTCAGCAGAATATCGCTGCCCGGCGGAGCCTCCCACAGCTCGAGAAATCGCCGAGCCAGCAGCTCACCCAGCGAATCCTGTTCCGCCGCCGCCAGATCCGGCAGATCCAGTTCGACATCCAGCGCCGCGGCGAACAGCCCGTCCTTGTTGCCGTAATAGCGCATCACCATCGACGGGTCGATTCCGGCATCGGCCGCGATCGCACGGATCGTCGCCTTGCGGAACCCGTCCTCGGCGAAGCGGCGGCGCGCGGCCTCCAGAATCGCCGCGCGGGTGGTGTCGGAGCGGCGTGGCGTGGTCTCGGCGATCATGCCAACGAATGTAGGCCAACAACTGTTGACACGCCAGTCCACCCGGCCGTACGGTTGATGCCAACAGTCGTTGGCCAACAATTGTTGGCACACTTGAGGAGCACGTCATGAGCGAGATTCCCGCCTCCGCATCGGTCGTCGTCGTGGGCGCCGGACCGACCGGCCTCACCGCGGCCGTCATGCTGGCCGACGCGGATATCGATGTCGTCGTCCTGGACGGACTGGCCGAGGGCGCCAACACCTCCCGCGCGGTGGCCCTGCACGCCCGCACGCTGGAGGTGCTGCGCGAGCTCGGCATCGCGGACGAACTGCACGATCGAGGACTCGAGGTGCCCCGGTTCACGCTGCGCGACGGGGGCCATCGGCTGGGCACGATCTCCTTCGCCGGACTCGATACCCACTATCCCTATGTGCTGTCCCTCGGTCAGCAGATCACCGAGAGCGTCCTGCTGACCAGGCTGCGCAAGGCGGGCGGCGATGTGCACCGGCCGTACCGGGTCACCGCGGTGCGCGGCGACGATACCGGCGTCACCGTCGAATACACCGATGCCGCAGGCGGTTCCGGCTCTATTCGGGCGGACTATGTGATCGGCGCGGACGGCATGCACAGTGTGGTCCGCGATCAGGCGGGCATCGGGTTCACCGGCGACACCTATCCCGAATCCTTCGTCCTGGCCGATGTGCGGATGGACTGGCCGGATTCGCGCGATCAGCTGACGCTGCAACTGTCCCGGGAGGGCATCACCGTCATCGCACCGCTGCCCGATGAGACCCCCGATCGCTTCCGCGTGGTCGCCACGGTCGATCGCGCGCCGGAACATCCGACGCTGGCGGATATCCAGGCCATCCTCGACGCCCGCCGCCCGGGCGCGCGGATTCGAGAATTGCTGTGGAGCTCGCGATTCCGCGTCCACCATCGGGTCGCAGAGACCTACCGCGCGGGTCGAATCCTGCTCGCGGGCGACGCCGCCCACGTGCACAGCCCGGCGGGCGGACAGGGTATGAACACCGGTATCCAGGACGCGGCCTTGCTCGGCACGCTGCTCGCGCTGGTACTGGGCGGCGAATCCCCGGATCTGCTCGACACCTACGAGTCACGCCGCCGCCCGATCGCCCTCGGCGTCGTCGCCCTCACCGACCGCATGACGACCATGGCCACCCTGCGCTCGCGGCCCGCCCGAACCGTGCGCAATGCGGCGATCCGCCTGCTCACCCACATTCCCGCTGTCCGCCACCGCATCGCCTACCAGCTGTCCGAACTCTCCAACCACTGACCGCTCGCGCCCCGATTCCGGCGGAAACGCCCGCCGGAACCGTCGCGAAGATGGACACTTCGAACCATGTCGCCCGCTACGCCGCTGTCGGCAGAGCGTCTGTTCGACGCGCTCGGCGCCGAGTACGAACACGCCTACGCCGCGCTGCCCGAGCGGCATGCCGCCCTGGAATGGCTGGTCGGGCGATTACCGGCCGGGGCGCATATCCTCGACATCGGCAGCGGCACCGGGATTCCCGCCGCACAGGTCTTGTCCGGCAACGGGTTTCGCGTGGACGGTATCGACGTCTCCCCCGTCATGATCGAACTCGCCCGGCGACGGGTCGCCGCCGCCTCCTTTCGACAGACCGATGTTCGCGAATATCAGGCCGAACCCGCGAGCTTCGACGCCGTCTGCGCATTCTTCCCGCTGCTGCAGATGAGCCGCCCCGAGATCGACGAAACCCTGTGCCGCATGGCGAGCTGGCTACGGCCCGGCGGATATCTGATGGTCGCGACCGTGCCCGTCGACGTGGATCGCATCGACACCGAGTTCATGGGCCATCCGGTTTCGGGTGAGCAGTTATGCCACACCGCATTTCGTGGCCAAGGTGCGCGAGGCAGGGGTCGAGATCATCGAGAAGCGGGAGAGTACGTTCCGGCCCGACCATCCCAACGCGCTGCCCGAGCCGCATCTGTTCGTCTACGCCCGTCGCCCGCAAGCGAATTGAGTTCAGGACACCGGAAAGGCCGTTGCGTCGCCGGTGATCTCGATGCGCACCCGAGACTCCACTGGCGCGGCCCCGACGCTCGCGCACCGCACCTGAATGGGATCGGCGCGATCGTCCAGCGCAATGGTCAAGATGGTGTCGGCGCCCCGGAATTCGGCGGCGCGGACGACTCCGATACTCGCTTCGCTCTCCGAAACCGAGTGCGCGACAAGCTGTTCCGGTCGCAGCATCAGGGTAGCCGGACCCGTCGAAGCGCCATTGCGCACCGGCACACGCCCCAGCAAGCCCTCGGCCACCCCGTTGTCGACCACCGCGTCCACCAGGACACAGTCACCGAGGAATTGAGCGGTGAACAGATCGGCCGGATTCGCATAGACCAGTTCGGGCGTGCCGACCTGGGTGAAGCGGCCCGCCCGCATGACCGCGACCTGATCGGCGAACGACAGCGCCTCCTCCTGATCGTGGGTGACCAGAATGCTGGTCATTCCGGCCGCGCGCAGCGTTTCGGCCACCGCCTGGCGGGTCGCGGCGCGCAACCCGGTGTCCAGCGCGCTGAACGGCTCGTCCAGCAGCATCACCTGCGGTTTACGAGCCATGGCCCGCGCCAGGGCGATTCGTTGCTGCTGCCCGCCGGACAGTTCGTGCGGGCGGCGTCCGGCATAGGAGGCGTCCAGCGACACCATTTCCAGCAGTTCGAGCACCCGCTCGCGATGGCGTCGCCGATCGGTGATGCCGCCCAGACCGTAGGCGATGTTCTGGGCCACGGTCAGATGCGGGAACAGCGCGCCGTCCTGCGCCACATAGCCGATATTGCGGCGATGCGCGGGTTTGCGGAAGCGTTCCCGCGCGACGACTTCCCCGCCGATCGACACCGATCCGGCATCGGGCGCCTCGAAGCCCGCGATCACCCGCAGCAGCGTGGTCTTCCCGCACCCGGACGAGCCGACCACCGCGGTCGAGGTCCCGTCGGGCACTTCGAGATCCAGGCCGCCGAGCACCCGGGTGGACCCGAACGACTTCACCAGTTCGGAGATCACCAGACGACTCATACCCCCGCCGCCTTTCTGGACTGGGTGAACAGCAGATACGTCACCGGAATCGACACCACGATCATGATCAGGGCATACGGCGCGGCGGCCGCGTAATCCAATTCGCCCGAGGCCGCCCAGAATCCCATCGCCAGGGTTCGGGTTCCGTTGGGCGCCAACAGCAGTGTGGCCGTCAGCTCGGTCGCCACGGCCACGAAGACCAGTGCCGCCGCGGCCGCGGCGGCGGGCGCGGTCAGCCGCAATGTCACGCGCAGGAAGGTGACCGGGCCGGATTTCCCCAGCGCCCGCGACATCTCCTCGAGACCCACCGGCACCTGGGCCAGCCCGGCCCGCACGCTCACCAGCGCCCGCGGCAGGAACATGAGCGTATACGCGGCCAGCACCATGGCCGCGGTCTGATACACCCCGGGCAGATAGCGGATGGTCACCGTCACCATGGCCAGCGCGATGACGATGCCGGGCAGCGAACTGGTGATGTAGTTGCAGCCCTCGATGATTCGCGCGAACACCGACTGCGACCGCACCGCGATCCATGCCACCGGGAACGCGCACAGCGTCGTGATCACCGCCGCGGTGAGCGCCAAACCCACTGTCTGGGCCAGCGATTCGCCGATCTCGCCGCCGTCCCACACCGCGGCGCCGCCGATCCGCAACCAGCGCACGACCGTCCACAGCGGCACGCCCAACGCCGCGGCGAGCACCGCCGCCAGCATGCCCAGAGCCGCAACGGCCCACCACCCCAACCGGATTCGCGTCGCCGCTCGCGGCGCTCCCGCACCCACCCGGGCATAGCGCGCCCGGCCACGCACCGCGGCCTCGGCGGCGAGCAGGACCAGACAACACAGCACCAGCACTCCGGCCAGCATGCTGCCCGCAGGTCCGGCGAAACTCGACTGGTACTGCTCGAAGATGGCCGTGGTGAAGGTGTCGAAGCGGATCATCACGAACGCGCCGTATTCGGCCAGCAGATGCAGCGCGATGAGCAGCGCCCCGCCGAGGATCGCCAATCGCAACTGCGGCAGCACGATTCGCGCGAACACCGCCACCGGCCCGGAGCCCAGCGCCCGCGCCGACTCCTCCACCGCCGGATCCAACCGCCGCAGTGTGGCCGCCGCGGGCAGGTACACCAGCGGGAAATACGACATGGTGGTGACCAGCACCCCGGCCCCGAGCCCGTGCAGCGCCGGGAACACACTGACCCAGCCGTAGCTGTTGACGAACGCCGGAACCGCCAGCGGCGCGGCCAACATCGGCCCCCACCAGCTCGCGCCGGGCACATCGGTGCGCTCTACGATCCAGGCCAGCCCGACCCCGAGCACGACGCATACCGGCACCGTGAGCGCGACCAAACCGGCGGTGTTGCGGAGCAATTCGCCCACCCGCGGCCGGAACACCAACTGCGCGGCCTCGTGCGGTCCGGTGGAGAACAGGGTCGAGACGATATAGCCCAGCGGCACGAAGGTCGCGGCCACCAGTAGCAGCGCGATACCCGTGACCGCGTACCCGGGCCGACCGGCCCGGGCGGGCGCGCCCGTCCCGACCGTGACGGTCAGAGTAGGCCCGCCTCGGTCATCAGCTCGTGCACCTTCTTCGCGTCGAGCCGGCTCGGATCGATCTTGGGCGCCTGGAGGCTGTCCAGCGGCGGCAGCACCGGATTGGCGGGCACGTCGACCGAGACCGGATATTCCATCGAGGTACCGTCGCGCAGTACGCGCTGGCCCGCGGTGCTGGTGATGAACTTGACGAACTTCTGCGCGTTCTGCTGCTTCTTACTGGACTTCAGCACGCCGCCGCCGGAGGTCGACACGAATGCGCCGGGGTCCTGGTTCTTGAAGAAGTGCAGATCGGTATTGCTGGAGTTCTGCCTGGTCGCGGCCTGATCGCGGAACCAGTAGTAGTGGTAGATGACCGCGCCGTCGAACTGCCCTGTGTTCACGTTCTTCATCGCGGTGGTGTTGTTCTGCGAGGACGCGGCGTTTTCCTTCATACCCTTCAGCCACGCCCGGGTGGTGTCCTCACCCTTCAGCTCCAGCAGCGCCGCGACGATGGCCTGGAAATCCGCACCCGCGGTTCCGGCGGTCCAACGGCCCTTCCACTGCGGCTGGGCCAGATCCAGCAGCGAGCCGGGCAGCTGATCCTGCGGCAATTTGTCCCGGTTGTAGACGAAGACCGTCGAGCGCGCCGCGACGCCGACCCATTTACCGGTGGACGGGCGGTACTGCTCGGGAATCTGGGCGAGGGTGTCGGCGTCGATATCGGCGAACAGATCCGCGTCCTCGACCAGTGCCATCGCCGGGGAGTTCTCGGTGAGGAAGATGTCGGCGGGCGAATTCTTGCCCTCGGCCACCAGCTGGTTGGCCAGATCGGTGTCGCCGCCGTTACGCAGGGTCACCTTGACGCCGGTCTGCTTGGTGAACGCGTCCGCCCACTCCTTGGTCAGCGATTCGTGCTGGGCGTTGTAGACCAGGATTTCGTTCTCGTCCTTGGACGCATTCGAGCAGGCAGTCGTGGCCGCGAGCACGGTCAGTGCCGCGAGCGCACCGGTCAGCAGTTTCCATCGGGCCGCCACGGGCCCTCCTTTCGCCGCTCGATCGCTGAGGTTTGGCTAACCAAGCTACTCGCTGGCATACCGGTTCGCAGTGCGACCCCCGAGTCCCCGCGACCGGCGGGTTACGGGCGGTCGACGTCCCGGGGAACACCGCGTCGGCGGCGTCGAAGGGCCGTATGGTGCACATGACCGCCGATTCCCGGAGTGTGGTTCCGCCGAGGGAGGATCAATGAGCTGCTGTGGGCCGAATCGCCGGCGGGCGCTGGCCGCGCTGGGTCTGGCCGCCGCGATGCCGCTGCTGACCGTCCGCGGTGCGGGTTCGGCTCGGGCGCAGGGAGGTTCGTTGTCGGCCACCGACCTGGAACTGGTGACGATCACCCCGACCTCCGCGGTCCTCACCTGGACCACGCTCGAGGCGGGCAGCAACGCGCCGGTCGAGACGGATACCGAAGTCCGTGTGGCCCCGGCCGATTCGCCCGGGCCGGCCCGGGTGATCCTGTCCGATCCCGAGCCGACCCCCTATCACTACGCGGAGATCACCGGCCTCGAACCCGGCCGTCGCTATCGCTTCGAGGCCTGGTCGCGGGGTGTACGCGCCACGCCCGCACCGAATTTCGCGACCCGGATGCCCGGTTCGCCGGAGTGCGTCGGTGAATTCACCACGCTCACACCGCCGCCCGGACGTCTGCTGCGCACCCTGGCCCTGTGCAACGACGTCCATCTGGGCGAGGAGGTGAGCGGTCTCATCGCCGCCGGACTGCCCCCGGGGGTGCATCAGGAGCCCGGCCTGCCGCCCTATCCGGAGGTGATGCTCACCGCGCTGCTCGACGATCTGCGCCGCCCCGACCGCGGCGTGGACCAGTTGTTGCTCGCCGGTGATCTCACCTCGGAGGCCACGCCCGAGCAAAGCCGTGGTGTCCGAAGGCTTCTCGACGGCTGGGGCACGGCGGGCAAGGACTGGTTCGCTGCCCGGGGCAACCACGACCGCCCGCATGTGGGCGCGGACTACGACAGCTGCCCGGTCGTCCCCGGCACCGATCATCACGATTGCTGGGGCGAATCCTTCCTCCCCCGAGGCGAACTGGCCGAATACGACCTGGGCGGCCTGCGTCTGCTCGGCCTGGACACCACCGCCCTCGACGCCGCGGGGGGAATGATCGACCGAGCCCAATTCGACCGCCTGCGTACGATTCTCGCCGCCGATCCCGACCGGCCCACCCTGGTATTCGGCCACCACCCCGTCACCTTCGAATCGGCCCTGACCAATATCGGCGGCCCCGATTTCGTCCTGAACCGCACCGACGCCGCCGAACTCCAATCGCTCTACCGCACCGCCCCCGGCGTCTTCCTTCACCACAGCGGCCACACCCACCGCAACCGCCGCACCCGCCCCGACATCCCCCTGAACGTCGAATTCCTGGAGGTGGCAGCCGTCAAGGAATACCCCGGCGGCTACACCCTCCTCCACCTCTACGAGGGCGGCTACCAGGCCACCTTCTACAAAACCCGCACCCCCGACGCCCGCCGCTGGAGCACCAGAACCCGAGCCGAGTACTTCGGCCTCATCCCCGAATACACCCTCGGCACCACAGCCGACCGCAATCACGTAGTCCTACGCGACCTTTCGGGCCTCACCTGATTGCAACTCGTAAACCTGAAAGGTTTGCGGCGCAAATTGCACAGAGCGAGCGGCGGGATTCGAACCCGCGTAAACGGTTTTGCAGACCGGTCCCTGGCCACTCGGGCACGCCCGCCGATGTTCTCCATACTGCCCGGCGAATGACACGGTGCCGATGGTTGTTCTCACCGTGATCGGAAAAACGGATCGTTCTGCAAATACACTCGAGAGATGGCTACGCCGCGTCCACTTCCCCTGGATCCGATCGAGGAGGCCCACCGGCAGTGGACCGCGCACGGGTGGGGGGAGGTCGCCGACGGGATGGCTGCGGTGACCTCGCTGGTGCGGGCGCAGCAGATCGTGATGGCCCGGGTGGACGAGGCGCTGCGGCCGTCGGGGTTGACGTTTTCGCGGTACGAGCTGTTGGCGCTGCTGAGTTTCAGCAAGACCGGGGCGCTGCCGATGGCGATGGCCAGCGCGCGGTTGCAGGTGCATCCGACCAGCGTGACCAATACCGTGGATCGGCTCGAATCGGCCCATTTGGTCAAACGCGTTCCACATCCCAGCGACCGTCGAGCAACCTTGATCGAGATCACCGATGCCGGGCGCGAATTGGTCGCACGAACCACGGCCGCCCTGAATGAGCAGGTCTTCGCTCGTCCGGGACTGCCGTCGGACCGGTTGCAGTCGTTACTGCGGCTGCTGGCCGAGTTCCGCCGGGCCGCCGGTGACTTCGACACGGGCGACACGCCGACACGTTGGGTCTGACACGATAACCATTCAGCATCCGGCCAGCGACATTACCGTTCCGTCGTCTTCCCATCGGGGCACAAAAGGTTCACCATGGAGGCCATGGTGCTGGTCCTGGGGGTATCAGCGGGCGCTGGCGGCGCACGCGCGATGCTCACGCACTCCGACCAGCCGCATCTGCCCCCCATCGACCGTTGCACGGTTCCCCGGCGGGCGGGTGGCGGCGTGGAGGAGCCTGTCTTCCAGGCCATCAACCTCATGCGCGAGGCCGCGACCCAGCGCGACGAATTCATCACCGGAATCGCCGTCACCTGCCGCTGCACCCTGCACGCCGACGCGATCCGCGCCGCCGCTGGCCGCAGCCGCCTGACCATCGTCGACGAACCGGTCGCCCAGCTGCGCTATCTGCGCTTCAGCCGCCAGCTGCCCGACGAGGGTTCAGTGGTGCTCTACGACCTGGGCGCATCCGGTCTGACCATCACCGAGGCCGACTGCCGCACCGACGCGATCCTCGCCACGCGGCGCAGCACGGTCTTGGGCGGCGACGGTCACGACGCGCTGCTGCGCTGGCGACTCGCGCACGGCGGGGTGAATATCGACAAGCCGACCAGCCGCGCCTACAAGGAGGCCCTGACCACCTCACCGGTGCTGACGGCGGGCGATCCGATCACGGGCCTGCGAATGGTGCTGACGCGCAGCGATTTCAACGATCTGGTGGCGGCCGGAATTCATCATTCGGTGTCCTATATCCGACAGATGATCGAGGAGGCCAAAGTCACCCCGCAGGTGCTCGCACCGCTGGGCGGCTGCGCCCGCAACCCCGGTATCCGCGAATCGCTGGCCCAGTTGCTCGATCTGCCCCAGATCTACGATCCCGAACCGGAATTCGTCTCCGCCCGCGGCGCGGTCCTGATGGCGACCGAACTGCCCTCGGCCCGCCGGGTGCGCGGCGTCCGATTCTCCACCGTGCCCGCGCTGCGCCCGACCGGCTCCGCGCCGGTATCCAAGCGCAAGCTCGTCGCCGCCCTCGCGGTGACGGCGACCCTGGGCGCTACAGTCGCCGGACTTCTGATGGCCAACAAGGACTCTCCGCAGCCCACCACTCACGGCGGCACCCCGGCCTCGCCGATGGAGGTCGCGGGCACCCCGGGCACACCGCAGCTGCCGCCGAAGTGATTCAGCCGTCGAGTTTGACCGTCGCCAATGCCAAACCCGTTGCCGCGGCGCACGGATCGGGTTGCGCGGTGTGGCTGCGATTCTGCACCCAATAGGTGACCGTTCCCGAATCCGCCGCGGAGATACCGCAGCTGCCCGGATCGCGCGGATCGCGCCAAAGCAGTCCGCCGAAACTGCTGAGAACCAGATGTTCGGTGCGATAACCGAATTCGGCGGCCACCTGACTGTCGCGCAGCAGCGAATCATTCGCCAGCCACGCATAGGTGATGTCGACGACCCCGCCACCGTCGGCGTACTCACCCTCCCACGCACAGATCGTCGGCCCGCCCTGGGCGCGAACGGAGCTGGCGTGCACCAGTTTCGCGATCTCGGTCTCGGTTTCCGGACCGCAGTTGACGAGCTGATTCTCATCGGCGGGCACATCACGCGCCTCGGGCGTTGTGCCGGAGGAACATCCGGCGACAGCCGCGAGCACGCCCGCGGCGAGGATCATACGAACCGCCCGCATCCCGCTCACCCGGCCTTCCGCAGCGTCCGCGTCGCCAACTCCCGCACCGCCGAACAGGCTTGCGCCCCAACGCCCTGTGCGGTGTCGACCCTCCAGTCGATGAAATCGCCCGCCCCGGAACCCACCGCGATCTCGCAGGACCGATCGGCGGGCCACATCTTCCCCGGCCGATCGGCCAGCCGCACCGCGCTGACCCGATCCCCCGCGCCGATCGGCGTGCGCGCATCGAGCGGACTACCCCGAAACCATTCGAAGGTGACCGCGGTCTCGTCGCCCGCCTCCCAGCGGCAGCGCAGCGGATTACGCGAAACCTGCCGCAGATCGGCGAACCCGGTGGCCGCGGCGATATCGGCCTCGGCCACACCCCCGCACTCCGCGATCGGCAACGCCTCCCCCGCGGCCCGCGGCGCACTCGAGGCCGCGATCGGACCCGGGGTGTGGCCACCACAACCGGCAATCGCGGCCGTGGCAACCGCCACGACCGCGATGACCAGTCGTCTCGTCATCAGCGATTGCTGAACTTCGCGGGCCGCTTCTCGACGAAGGCGGTCATACCTTCCTTCTGGTCCTCGGTCGCGAACAGCGAGTGGAACACCCGCCGCTCGAACCGCAGCCCCTCCGACAGCGTGGTCTCGTAGGCCCGATCGACCGCCTCCTTGGCGATCATCACCGACGGCAGCGACATCCCCGCGATGGTCTCGGCGACCTCGAGGGCCGTGGCCACCAGCTCGGCCGCGGGCACGATGCGCGACACCAGGCCGGCCCGCTCGGCCTCCTCCGCGCCCATATTGCGACCGGTCAGGATGAGATCCATGGCCTTGGCCTTACCGACCGCGCGGGTCAGGCGCTGCGAACCGCCCATACCCGGAATTACGCCGAGCTTGATCTCGGGCTGACCGAATTTCGCCGAATCGGCCGCGATCAGCAGATCGCACATCATGGCCAGCTCACACCCGCCGCCCAGCGCATAACCGGCGACCGCGGCGATCACCGGCTTGCGGAACGCGACCAGCCGATCCCAGCCGCTGAAGTGATCGGCGAGATACATATCCATATAGGACTTGGACTGCATCTCCTTGATATCGGCCCCGGCGGCGAACGCCTTCTCCGAGCCGGTCAGCACCACCGCGCCGATTCCGGCGTCGGCCTCGAGTTCGTCGAGCGCCGCGGTGATATCGACGAGCACCTGCGAGTTGAGCGCATTGAGCGCCTTCGGCCGGTTCAGCGTGATCAGGGCCACCCGCCCCTTGCGCTCCAGCAGAATGGTCTCGAAGTCGGTCACTGTCCCTCTTCCGATCGGTGGCGGATATCGGTGACGATAGCGGAGAAGTCCCGCCCGGCATCGGTTCGGTTGAAACGGTCGTAGATCGCGGCCGCGAGCAGTCCGAGCTGTCCGTCCACCTGGTTGTCGCGCAGGGCGTTGGCTGCCAGGCCGAGATCCTTGTTCATCAGCGCGGTCGCGAAGCCGGGGCGATAGTCGTTGTTGGCAGGACTGGTCGGAACGGGGCCCGGCACCGGACAGTAGGTGGTCAGCGACCAGCACTGGCCCGATGCGGTGGAGACCACGTCGTAGAACTTCTCGTGGGTCAGGCCGAGCTTCTCGCCCAGTACGATCGCCTCCGACAGGCCGATCATGGAGATGCCCAGCATCATGTTGTTGCAGATCTTCGCGGCCTGACCGACACCGGCGGCGCCGCAGTGCACGACCTTGCCACCCATCACCTCGAGCAGCGGCACAACGGCGGCGAAATCCTCGGCCTCGCCGCCGACCATGAAGGTCAGCGTGCCCGCCACCGCACCGCCGACACCACCGGAGACCGGTGCGTCCAGCGCCCGATGCCCCGCCGCCACAGCGATTTTCGCCGCCTCGATGGCATCGGCGACATCGATGGTGGAGCAGTCGACGAACAGCGTGCCGGGCTTGGCCGCGGCGAGCACATCGGCGTAGACATCGAGCACGATGCGACCGTTGGGCAGCATGGTGATCACGACATCGGCCTCGGCGGCGGCCGCAGCGGCCGTGTCGAGGACCGTCGCTCCGTCGGTGCGCGCCTGCTCCTGCGCGGCGGGAACCGGATCATAGGCGAGCACCTCGTAACCCGCCTTGACCAGGTTGGCGGCCATCGGACCGCCCATATGTCCGAGGCCGAGGAAGCCGACCTTTGTGCTCATGCCGATTGTCCTTCCGGCGCTACGAGATTCAATTCCTGATCGCCGAGTCCGGCGAAGTAGGCGTCGACCTGGGCGGCGGACACCTCGGGCAGGGTCGCGGGCCGCCACCGCGGATCGCGGTCCTTGTCGATCACCTGCGCGCGGATACCTTCGACCAGATCATGGCTGGACAGCGCGGCCACCGATACGCGGTACTCCTCGTTCAGCACCTCTTCGAGGCTGCCGAACACGCGACCGTCGCGCAGTGAGCGCAGCGTAACCTTCAGCGCCACCGGCGATTTCGACAGCACATCGGTTGCCGCCTTGTTCGCCGCGGGCGATTCGTGCGCCTGCAGGCGGGCCACGATCTCCTCGACCGTATCGGCGCTGTAGCAGGCATCGATCCAATCCCGCTGCGCGGCGAGTTCGGAGGCGGGCGCGGCCTGTGCGAATTTGGCGATGGCCACATCCGGCTCGGCGGTGCGCAGCGCGTCCAGCAGCGCCGGAATCTGTTCCGACGGCACGAAGTAGTCGGCGAACCCCGCGGCGATCGCGTCACCGGCGCTCATCCGCGCGGTGGTCAGCGCGACATGGGTGCCGAGTTCGCCCGGCGTACGCGCGAGCAGATGGGTGCCGCCCACATCCGGGATGAAACCGATTCCGGTCTCGGGCATTCCGACCTTGGACCGCTCGGTGACGATGCGATGACTGCCGTGCCCGGACAGACCCACGCCGCCGCCCATCACGATGCCGTCCATCACCACGATGTAGGGCTTCCGATAGCGGGCGATATAGGCGTTGAGGATGTACTCGTCGCGCCAGAACCGGCCCGACGGCGAATCCGCGCCGCCCGCACTGTTTTTCGCGTCTTCGTAGATGGCGACGATATCGCCGCCCGCGCACAGCCCGCGCTCGCCCGCGCCGGTGACCACGACCGCGCGTACCGCATCGTCGTCCGCCCACCGCCGCAGCGCGGCGAGAATGGTCAGCGCCATCGAATGAGTCAGCGCGTTGATGGCCTTGGGCCGATTGAGCGTGATCAACCCCAGCCCGTCGCGTTCATCGATGAGGACTTCGTCGCTCATGCCGCTCCTCCAATCACCGAACGGGCGACGACCACCCGCATGATCTCGTTGGTGCCCTCGAGGATCTGGTGCACGCGCAGATCCCGGACGATCTTCTCCACCCCGTATTCGGCGAGATAGCCGTAGCCGCCGTGCAATTGCAGGGCCTTGTTGGCGATCTCGAATCCGGAGTCGGTGCAGAATCGCTTGGCCATCGCGCACAGCTCGACCTTGTCCTCGGCGTCGGCGTCCAACGCCGCGGCGGCCCGCCACAGCAGCGTCCGCGCCGCCTCCAGCGAGGTCCGCATATCGGCCAGTTCGAACTGCAACGCCGGATTGTCCAGCAGCCGCGCCCCGAAGGCCTTGCGCTGGGCCATATACGACACGGACTTGTCCAGCGCCGACTGCGCGCCGCCCAGCGAGCAGGCCGCGATATTGAGGCGGCCGCCGTTGAGCCCGTTCATGGCGATCCGAAAACCGTTGCCCTCCACGCCGAGTCGATTCTCGGCTGGTACCCGGGCCTCGTCCAGGATCACCTGACGGGTGGGCTGGGCATGCCAGCCCATCTTTCTCTCGTTGGCGCCGAAGGAGATTCCCGGCGTATCGGCGGGCACGATGAACGCGGAGATGCCGCGCGAACCGGTATCGCCGGTGCGGGCCATCACCACGTACACATCGGTGCTGCCCGCGCCGGAGATGAACTGTTTGACGCCGGTGAGCAGATAGTCCGCGCCGTCGCGCACGGCCCGGGTGCTCAGCGCCGCGGCATCGGATCCGACGCCCGGCTCGGTCAGCGCGTAGCTGCCGAGCAGATCCATCGATGTCAGCCCCGGCAGCCACCGATTGCGTTGCGCCTCATCACCGTAGCTGTCGATCATCCACGCGACCATGTTGTGAATGGAGATGTAGGCGGCAATGGCCGGACAGCCCGTCGCGAGCTGTTCGAAGATGCGCACGGCATCCAGTCGCCGCAGGGCCGAGCCGCCGACGTCCTCGCCGATGTAGATGCCACCCATGCCGAGGGAGCCGGCCTTGCGGACCACATCTATCGGAAAGTGTTTCCGCTCATCCCATTCCAGCGCGTTCGGGGCGAGCAGTTCGTCGGCGAAGGCGCGGGCGGTCTCGGTGATCGCCTTCTCGTCGTCGTCGAGTACGAACATGGCCGTCATTCCATGGTCGGGATGACGAAGGCGTTGGATTCCTCGCGCCCCTTGGGCCAACGCTGCGTCACCGTCTTGGTCTTGGTGTAGAAGCGAATCGAATCCGGGCCGTGCTGATTGAGATCGCCGAAGCCGGACCGCTTCCAGCCGCCGAAGGTGTGATAGGCGATCGGCACCGGGATCGGAACGTTGATTCCGACCATGCCGACCTGCACCCGGGCCGCGAAATCGCGGGCGGTATCGCCGTCACGGGTGAAAATCGCCACGCCGTTACCGAATTCGTGCTCATTGGGCAGTCGCAGCGCCTCCGCGTAGTCCTTGGCGCGCACGATGGCCAGCACGGGACCGAAGATCTCCTCCTTGTAGATCCGCATCTCCGGGGTGACCTTGTCGAACAGCGATGCGCCGACGAAGAAGCCGTCCTCGGCCCCCTCGACCTTCAGGCCGCGCCCGTCGATCACCAGCTCCGCGCCCTCGTCCACACCGATCTGGACGTAGTTGTTCACGCGGTCCACGCCGTCGAGGCCGACCAGCGGGCCGAAATCCGCGCCCGGATCGTCGGAGCGGCCGACATTGAGCTTGTTCACCCGCTCGACGAGCTTGGCGCGCAGGCGTTCCGCGGTCTCCTCGCCGACCGGCACCGCGACCGAGATCGCCATGCAGCGCTCACCGGCCGAGCCGTAGCCCGCGCCGACCAGCTGATCGGCCACATCGTCGAGATCGGCGTCCGGCATGACGATGGCGTGGTTCTTCGCGCCGCCGAAACACTGCGCGCGTTTGCCGTGTGCGGTCGCGGTCTCGTAGATGTACTGCGCGATCGGGGTGGAACCGACAAAGCCGACGGCCTTGACCCGCTCGTCACGCAGCAGCGCGTCCACGGCCACCTTGTCGCCGTTGACCACGTTGAACACGCCCGCGGGCAATCCGGCCTCGACGAACAACTCCGCCAGCCGCAGCGGCACCGACGGGTCGCGCTCGGACGGTTTGAGCACGAAGGCGTTACCGCACGCCAGTGCCGGTCCGGCCTTCCACAGCGGGATCATGGCCGGGAAGTTGAACGGGGTGATACCCGCGACCACGCCGAGCGGCTGCCGCATGGAGTACACGTCGATCCCGGTGCCCGCGCTCTCGGTGTACTCGCCCTTGAGCAGATGCGGTATGCCCGTGGCGAATTCGATCACCTCGAGGCCGCGCTGGATATCGCCCCGGGCGTCGGCGACGGTCTTGCCGTGTTCCGAGGACAGCAGTGCCGCAAGGGAATCCATCTCGTCCTGCACCAGGGTCAGGAACTTCATGAGCACCCGAGCGCGGCGCTGCGGATTCCAGGCGGCCCACTCCAGCTGGGCCTCGGCCGCATTCGCGACCGCGGCCTCCACCTCGGCGACTCCGGCCAGCGGCACCCGCGCCTGCACCTGCCCACTGCTGGGGTCGAAGACATCGCCGAAATTGCCCGATGCCCCGGTGACGTGCTGTCCGCCGATGAAATGTGTCAGTTCACGAACCATGCCAGTGCTGTCCTCGGTGTCGACGGTGCGGCGTATGGGAACGCCGGATCTACGGGCATCCTATAGTTGGATGTCCGAGTAATCCAGGAGTCACCGTCGCTGTGCGCTACGCCACAAGCCGTCGACCCAGGTCAGGACTCCGGACGCAGTTCGACGATCGCGCCCGGACGGGCGAGGGACGGGACCCGGACCGGGCCGCCCTTGGCCTGATCGATGAGCTGACCCTGCCAGGCCACGAAGCAGGAGGCGGCCTCGCTGTTGTAGACGCGGTCCAGGATCGGGGCGAGCTGCTTGGCGAGCTCACCCTCGGCGGCGATCAGCTGGCCGCGATACGGCCCGTAATAGGGCAGGATCGCTTGCAGCACAACGGCTTCCACGCCCTGCACCTGGGTGATGATCGGATCGATCGCGGGCTGGTACTTCGTGATGACCGGGGCGACCTCGGCCAGCACCGGCCCGGCGAGTTGCAGGATCGGCTGATACACCGAACCCAGCGCGAAGGCCTCCGAGGAGAACGGCCCGGCCAGGGGGGCGAGGCCGATGAGCGAGGCAAGACCACCCTGCTGTTTGGGCGCGGGCCAGCCGATCGGGCAGGCGGGCTGGGCATCGAGCGCGGGCGCGGTGAACGGGCTGTTGGCCAGCGGCACCGAATCCTGCGAACCCGGCGACTGTGAGTTCAGCGGTACCGAGGCCGCCGGACCGGACGGATTCGGCGCGGGCGCGGCTCCCTGACCGGGATGGATCGCGACCGAGACCGCCGGACCGCCGCCCGTGCCGAGCGGGACCGCCGCGGCGGGACGCGCACCGGCCGGGGCCGGAGCCGGGGCCGCGGGCGCCGCGGGCGTATTCGGTGCGGCCGGGGCGGCCGCGGTGGGCACCTCCTCGGTGACCACGACCGAGGTGACCTGATCGTTCTGCCGGACGGTCAGGGCGGTCACCGCGACGGCGCTGCCGACGACGGTGACGGCGGCGACCACCCTGATGGCGCCGGCCAGGCCCGGCCTGGTGGTGCGAGTAGACATCGCGCGGTTACTCCTTCGAATGGTCTATTTCGGTGCGGTGGCGGGTGATTCGGGGGCGGCGGCCGCGGGCTCGAAGACACCCTCGAGATGCCAGACGCCGGTGAAACCGTTGAACGGACCGCCGACGATCAGGCTGGTCCACTGCAGGGTGAACTTCTTGGTGGCCGGGTCGTAGGTTCCCGTGGCCGAGGGGCCCTGGGACGCACCGGATTTGGGCTGATCGAACCATTTCTGCGCGACCCAGTCCCAGACCCGCTGCACCTGTTCGGCCCCCGCGACCTGGGGTCCGTCCTTCTCCGGCGGTTTGGGCGCGCCCTGGTTGAACTCCTGGTCGTTCCAGGACGCCGCCCAGGCGGACAGATCGGCGGTGAGTTTGCCGCCGAGGTTCACCACCGTGGGCGCGGGCACCTTGCGACCGGTCTGCGGATCGACCGGATTGGTGGAGATCCCGAATTCCACGGCGAAGAACTTGGTCGGTTTGGTGATCGCGGCCGACAGCGAATTACCCTGGGCGAAACCGGGGTTCGGCTCGCTCTGGAAACCGCCGGTGCGCAGCCCACCGGCCGTGCCGGGTTCGAGCAGCGTGGTCGCGCCGTTCTGCGCGGGCGAATCGCCGTTGGGCATGTACGGACCCTTGTCGGGCGTCCCGCCCGGCTGCACCATGCGGAACCAGGTTCCCGACACCTCGTCGCCGTGCGCGGAACCCGGTGTGAACCGGAACAATCCGACCAGCGGCTCGGCGACCGCGGGCGTGGCCGGGCTGTTGTCGGCGGACGAACACCCCGCCAGCGCCAGTACCGCCCCGGCCAACGCGACGGCGATCCGGGCGCGCACTCTTCTCGTCATTGCCGCTCCTTCTTCGATTCGCGCATCCCGGCCGCGGCGGCCGCCACGACGATCACGCCGGGCGCGAGGAAGAACCAGCCGAGACCGCGAAATGCGGTGAACCCCAGCGGTTTCGTCGAATCGTCCAGCGCCACGACGGCGTCGAAATTCTCGATGTTGTCGTTCATGGTTCCGATGAGCGCGGCGAAGCGGGAGGTCATCGGCTGCCACCGCGATTCCAGCGCGGTGATACCGGCCAGATCGGCGTCGGAATGGGCTGCCCTGGTCGCACCGGCGTAGCGGCTGTTCAGCTCGCCGTCGGCCGCGACCAGGGTGACGAAATAGCCCTGCACCTTGCGCACCTCGTCATGGGTGAGGATCGGCCGGAACCCGTCGATGATCGGACGCCCGGCCGAGGCAGCCGAAAACAGCCCGCCCGCAAGGGATATCGCGATCAGCCCGAGCGCGACCAGCGCCGCGATCGAACGCCACACCACGGTCCCTTTACCCGCACCGGCGCGGCGAAATCCGAAAATGCCCGCGCCCGTGACGATCACACCGGCCAGCGCGAGGAACCACGGGAGCGCCCCGATCGGCGGCAGATCGGCCAACCGCTGATAGTTGCCCCGATTGGCATCGATCGAGTCGAGCATCGAGGAGATATCGGAGCGAATGCCGGGATAGTCGCGCACGAAGGCGTCCACGCGGTCATATCGACCCTGTTCGAGTCCCTGCGCCCGCAGATTCAACACATTCGTGCGCGCACCGTCGAGCACCCGCAGATCCTCGCGATAGCCGTCGATACTCGATTGGGCCACATAGGGTTCGAAGCCGTCGATCATGGCCTCGCCCCGGACCGCCCGCGGGAACATCCCGGTGACGATCGGGGCGAGGATCAGCAGCAGGCCGACCGTGACGAGCACGACGAACGGCCAGCGCGGCCGCGCCGGTGGGGCGGTCTCGACATTGGCGACGAACTCCGAGTAGGCCGGTAATCCGGTCACCATCAGGGTTGCTTTCGACCGGCGATGGCGTCGGCCTTGAAGAACACCGCCGCCGCCACCAGCGCGAGCAGCAGCAGTGCGGGCACCAGCCAGACCGGCGCGTGCCGCGCCTTGGGCACATCGATGGTCCGCGTCGCCAACACCGGCGTGCCGTGCGCGACCGGCTGCGCCTGGACGGCGTGCACATCGGTCGTGCCGGGCTGCGCCGGGGCGGGGGCCGGATTCGCCTCGGGCGCGGGCGCATTCGCGTTCGGGGCGGCCGCGGG
>NZ_BDBS01000012.1 GCF_001613105.1 Nocardia pseudobrasiliensis NBRC 108224
GGCGCGCCGCCGTTGGGTGCGACCGGGGCCGCCGCGGGCGCGAGCCCGCCGCCCCGATATTGCCCAGCCAGATGCCACAGTCCGGTGAAGTTGTTGAACGGCCCGCCCACGATCTGACTGGTCCATTCGAGGACGAAATTGCCCGCCCCGTCGATACTTCCGCGCACCGGACTGGTCTTGCCCGGCAGGCCGCCGCCCGGCTTGGGTGCGCCCTGATTGAATACCTGGTTGTTCCAGGTGACCCCGAGACTGCTCAGATCACCGGACAGCTGCCCACCGTCGGAGAGGATCTGCGGCAGTCCGGTGCCCTGACCGGTCTGCGGATCGGTGGGATTGGTCGCGGTAGCGAAGTCCACGCCGTAGAAGCGCACGGGCGTGGTGACCCGACCGGACTGCGCATTGCCCGCCCCGTCGAAGGCGGCCGCGGGCTGCGGCTGATAGTTGCCGCTCAGCAGACCGCCGTCACTGCCCGCCGACAGCGGGGTCACGGTCTGATCGCTGCAGCGGGAGTCGCTGTTCTGCAGATAGGGCCCGCCCGCATCGCCGGTCGGCAGGATCATCCGGAAGAAGCTGCCGGTGACCGAACCGTTCCCGCAGACGCCGGGGGCCAGCGCGAACAGGCCGTTGAGCGGCGCGGGCTCGGCCTGGGCGATCGGTGCGGCAAGCGCCGAGACGCCGATCGCGGCGGCCGCGACGGCGAGCCGAGCAATGGTTCGTCTCATGGGTCGTCCTCGATTCGTGCTCGATACATGCAGATGGGGTCGGTTTTCGCCGAACCCATCGATCGCAACCCCGCGAGCTTCAGAAGTCGCGATTTGCGGTCACGGTGAGCGGAATTCCGGTACCAGCGAATATTCAGCGACGCATGTCCGAAAATGCCCCGGCTGTCCAGGCGAACCGACACTGCCACAGCCGATTCCACCGAACGGAACGATTCGGCGGCCGTATCGCCAGAGGCGGTGGCGCTGTGACAGAACTCACTCTAGGATTGCTTTGTCGTCCTAATATCGGGCGTCTCAGGACTCGTCGGAGGATGACCATGCCCGACCGCGCCGAGCTGTACACGCCAGTCCATCCCGTTCGCTTCGTGACATCGGCCGCCCTGTTCGACGGTCACGACGCCGCGATCAACATCATGCGGCGGATCCTGCAGACCCAGGGCGCCGAGGTGATCCACCTGGGCCACAACCGCGCGGTGCGCGAGGTGGTCGACGCCGTGCTGACCGAGGACGTCCAGGGCGTGGCGGTGAGCTCGTATCAGGGCGGGCATGTCGAATACTTCGAATATCTGTCCCGGGCGCTGTACGAGGCCGGGGCCGGACATGTGCGTATCTTCGGCGGCGGCGGCGGTGTGATCGTGCCCGAGGAGATCGCGCGGCTCGCCGAGGCCGGGGTGACCATCTTCTCTCCCGAGGACGGCCAGCGGCTCGGACTGCCGGGCATGATCAATACGCTCATCCAGACCTGCGATGTGGATCTGTCGCGCGAGCCCGCGCCCGTCGAGGCCGTCCTGGCCGGGGAGCGCAAGGCCCTGGCGCGCACCCTGACCTGCCTGCAGCAGCAGGCCCTGCCCGAATCGGATCTGGCCGCGCTGACCGCGGCGGCGAATGCGCGCCCGGTGCCGGTGCTGGGCATTACCGGCACCGGCGGCTCCGGAAAGTCCTCGCTCACCGACGAATTCGTGCGGCGGCTGCGTTCGGATCAGCAGGACAAGCTGCGGGTGGCGGTTCTCGCGGTCGATCCGACGCGGCGGCGCGGCGGCGGCGCGCTGCTGGGCGACCGGATCCGGATGAACTCCCTCGACGGCGATCACATCTACTTCCGCTCCCTGGCCACCCGGGGCGCGCACGAGCTGCCGACGAATATCGACGCGATGATCCTGGCCTGCAAGGCGGCCGGATACGACCTGGTGATCCTGGAGACGCCCGGTATCGGCCAGGGCGATGCGGCGATCATCGATCACGTCGACCTGTCGCTGTATGTCATGACGCCGGAGTTCGGGGCGGCCTCCCAGCTCGAGAAGATCGATATGCTCGATTACGCGGATGTGGTGGCCATCAACAAGTTCGAGCGGCGCGGCGCGGCCGACGCACTGCGCGATGTCTCGCGGCAGCTGGTGCGCAATCGCGAGGCGTTCGGCTCCGCGCCCGAGGATATGCCCGTATTCGGCACCTGCGCGGCGACATTCAACGACGACGGCGTGACCGCGCTGTATCAGCACCTGTCCGGACTGCTCGCCGAGCGCGGCCTGAGTATGGATCCCGGTGTGCTGCCCCGGGTGAATACCAAGGTCTCCACGCGATTCGCCCAGGTCATCCCGCCCGCGCGAGTGCGGTACCTGGCCGATATCGCCGATACCGTGCGCGCCTACCACGCCGAGACCGCCCGGCAGGTGCTCGCGGCGCAGCGGGTGCAGCGGTTGGATCAGGTGGCGGCCGAACTGCCCGAGGACGCGGCCGTCGGTGAACTGCTCGAGCGGGCGCGTAAGGAACTGAGCGCGGAAAATGAGGCGCTGCTGACGGATTGGCCGACGGTCGCCGAGAGCTATCGGGGCGAGGAGCAGGTGGTGCGGGTGCGGGATCGCGAGATTCGCACCGTGTTGCGGCGGGATTCGTTGTCGGGCAACTCGATTCCCCGGGTTGCGCTGCCACGGTATTCGGATCACGGTGAGCTGCTGCGGTTTCTGCGGGCGGAGAATCTGCCGGGACGGTTCCCGTTCACCGCGGGCGTCTTCGCGTTCAAACGCGACAACGAGGACCCCGCGCGGATGTTCGCCGGGGAGGGCGATCCGTTCCGGACGAACCGGCGGTTCAAGGTCCTCTCCGAACACGCCGAGGCCAAACGTCTTTCCACGGCCTTCGATTCGGTGACCCTCTACGGCCACGACCCCGACGAGCGGCCCGATATCTACGGAAAGGTCGGCACCTCCGGCGTTTCCATCGCCACGCTCGACGATATGAAGGCCCTCTACGACGGCTTCGATCTCACCGCACCCACCACCTCGGTATCGATGACCATCAACGGCCCCGCGCCGACGATTCTGGCGTATTTCCTCAACACCGCCATCGATCAAGCGCTGCAACGGTTCCGCGACGAGCAGGACCGCGAGCCGAGCGCCGAGGAGTCGCAGCGGATTCGGGCGGCCACACTGGCGACGGTGCGCGGCACGGTACAGGCCGACATCCTCAAGGAGGATCAGGGCCAGAACACCTGCATCTTCTCCACCGAGTTCAGCCTGCGCATGATGGCCGATATCCAGGAATGGTTCGTGCGCAACGGGGTTCGCAATTTCTACTCCGTCTCGATTTCCGGATATCACATCGCCGAGGCCGGGGCGAATCCGATCAGCCAGCTGGCCTTCACCCTGGCCAACGGATTCACCTATGTGGAGGCGTATCTCGCGCGCGGGATGGATATCGACGACTTCGCGCCGAATCTGTCGTTCTTCTTCTCCAACGGCATGGATCCGGAGTATTCGGTGATCGGCCGGGTGGCGCGGCGCATCTGGGCGGTCGCCATGCGCGACCGCTACGGCGCCAACGAACGCTCACAGAAACTGAAGTATCACATCCAGACCTCCGGGCGGTCGCTGCACGCACAGGAGATGAACTTCAACGATATTCGCACCACATTGCAGGCGCTGATCGCGATCTACGACAACTGCAACAGCCTGCACACCAATGCCTACGACGAGGCCGTCACCACGCCCAGTGAGGATTCGGTGCGCCGCGCCCTGGCCATCCAGTTGATCATCAACAAGGAGTGGGGCCTGGCGATGAACGAGAATCCGCTGCAGGGCAGCTACATCATCGACGAACTCACAAACCTAGTCGAGGAAGCGGTACTACGCGAATTCGAGCGCCTCTCCGAGCGCGGCGGCGTCCTGGGCGCCATGGAAACCGGCTACCAACGCGGCCGCATCCAGGACGAATCCATGCGCTACGAACAGCGCAAACACGATGGCTCGCTACCCCTCATCGGCGTCAACACCTTCCGCAACCCCCACGGCGAACCTCACCACATCCTGGAATTGGCCCGAGCCACCGAATCCGAAAAACAATCCCAACTGGACCGCACCCGCGCCTACCGCACCCACCACCGCGACGCGGCCCACACCGCCCTCACCCGCCTCGAAGCCGCCGCCCGCACCGACGAAAACGTCTTCGAAGTCCTCATGGACGCCGCCCGCGTCTGCACCCTCCAACAGATCACCGACACCTTCTTCACCGTCGGCGGCCAATACCGCCGCAACGTGTGACGACTGCCCGCGAACTCAGCTCCCGCCGATCGGGTCCCACATTCGCTCAGGAATGCGGCCTTGACACCTTCGGCGATCGCGCGCCTAATGATTGACAGCGCGACCGGTGCGGGCGGGTGGCATCAGTTGATGGTTCTCCGGTCGGGCACGGTTCGGCTCCGGTAGATCGGATGAGGTCGCGAATATGTCGATCGATCATGACATCGTCGTCGTGGGTGCCGGGTTCTCCGGCATCGGCGTGGGAATCAAGTTGCGGGAGGCGGGATTCGACGATTTCCTGATCGTCGACGACGCCGACGGAGTGGGCGGCACCTGGCACTGGAACACCTATCCCGGTATCGCGGTGGACATTCCGTCGTTCAGCTACCAGTTCTCGTTCGAGAAGAGTTCCAAGTGGTCGCGGGTCTACGCACCCGGACAGGAGCTCGAGGCCTATGCCGAATACTGCGCCGACAAGTACGAGCTGCGCCGCCACATCCGCCTCGATACCACCATCACCGCAGCGGAATTCGATGCCGAGACCGACCGCTGGCGCCTGCGCACGGCCGACGACGAGGAGCTGACCGCCCGCTACGTCGTCGCGGCCACCGGCGTCCTGAGCCGGCCCAAACTCCCCGAGATCCCAGGCGTCGACTCGTTCGCCGGTATCACCATGCACACCGCGCGCTGGGATCACGACCAGGATCTGCGCGGTAAGCGGGTGGCGATCATCGGCACGGGAGCCTCGGCGGTACAGGTGATTCCGACCATCGCCCCGCAGGTGGAGCAACTGGTCGTATTCCAGCGCACACCCATCTGGTGTCTACCGCGCCCGGATGGCATGCTACCCGCTCCGCTACGGCTGGCCCTGCGGTATCTGCCGGGCGCGCAGGCGATTTCGCGCCTGGTCAGCCAGGTATTCGTGGAACTGACCTTCCCCCTGTCGGCCCACTACTACAACACCCTGCCGATGGCGAAGCTCGGCGAGCGCAGCGGCCTGGCGCATCTGCGCCGCCAGGTGCACGATCCGGTGCTCCGCGACAAGCTCACGCCCCGATACGCGCTGGGCTGCAAGCGCCCCGGCTTCTCCAACGACTATCTGGCCACCTTCAATCGCGACAATGTCGTGCTGGAAACCGATCCCATCACCGAGATCACCCCGGCGGGGGTGCGTACCTACACCGGCGTCGAATACGAGGTGGACGTCCTCATTCTCGCCACCGGCTTCAAGGTGATGGAGTCGGGCAATATGCCCACCTTCGCGCTGCGCGGGTTGGACGGACTCGATATCGAGAAGTGGTGGAAGGACAATCGGCTGCAGGCCTACGAGGGCGTGAGCCTGCCGGGCTTCCCGAACTTCTTCAGCATCATCGGTCCCTACGCCTACAACGGCTCGTCGTATTTCACGCTGATCGAGATGCAGACCCGCCACATCCTGCGCCTGCTGCGCCACGCCAGGCGGCGCGGGGACACCCGGATCGAGGTCACCCGCGAGGCCAACGACCGGTTCTTCCGGGAGATGCTGGCCCGCCGGGGCGGGCAGGTCTTCTGGCAGGACAGCTGCGTTCTGTCCAACAGCTACTACTTCGACGAACACGGCGATGTGCCGCTGCGCCCGATGAGCACCGCCGAGGCGGCTTGGCGTGCAGGGCATTTCAGGCTGTCGGACTATCGGTTCACCCGCGCTCAGGCAATGAAGGCACGAGCCAGCTGATCGGTCAGCCGCGCCCGCGCGGTCACCAGCGACGGGCCGTACCAGGTGAGGCTGCGACCCTCGACCAGCGCGACCGCGATGCCGGGAAAGGCGTCCGGACCGTCGTCGGCGGTGAAGACATAGGGTTCGTCGGGCAGTACCGCCAACTCCACCCCGCGCGGCAATTCCTCGTCGGAGAGCTTGGGATAGCGCTCGGCGCGATCGGCGTGCACGAGCCGCAATCCCAAGCGCCGGGCCAGATCCGCGGTGAAGGTGTCCGCGCCGACGACCATCCAGGGTTGGCGCCAGATCGGAATCACGGCCGCACGGAACGGCTCCGGAGGCGGAGGAGCCCAAACCCGCTGTGCCTCATCCAGCCATGCGGGCCTTCCGGTCCCGAGCGCCACCTCGAACAATCGCCCGAGCGATTCGAACGCCTCGTCCAATGTCCGAATCCTGGTGACCCACACCGAAATCCCCGCCGACCGCAGCCGATCGACATCGATCCGCCGATTCTCCTCCTGATTGCACACCACCAGATCGGGCGCGAGCTCCGCGATCCGCCGGACATCCGGATTCTTCGTCCCCCGCACCCGCTCGACCGCGAGATCGCCCGGATGGGTACACCACTCGGTGGCCGCCACCAGAACCTCGGGACAGGTCGCGGCGATCGCCTCGGTCAACGACGGGACCAGGGAGACGACCCGGCGAACCGGACGGACCGGCGATACCGGCTCACCCAGATCGTCACGGGACATGGCTTCACCATAGCCGCCCGCCTCAGGGCAGCGACGAAACCGCGAGTTCGTCCTCCATCGCCTCCGACCGTCCCCGGCGGGGTATCCGAGTCACCGCCTCGACCACAACCGCCACCGCGATATTGAGTCCGAGCGCGGGCAGCCCGGCATTCACATGCGCCAGATCGACCTTCCAGAACGCCGCCCAGACCGCGAATCCCTCACCGGCCACGATTCCCCAGATCACCGCGGCCCTGCCCAGCCACGGCCGCTCGGCCAACCCCGCGATCAATCCGGGAGCGAACTGCACCAGCCCGCTGAAGGTGATCAGCAGCAGATTCGCCAGCGCGTTCGGCCGTACCAGCTCCATACCCAGCGCCGAGGCCAGAATGATCAGCACCACAACATGATTGATGCGGATCTGCGCGCGGGCATCACCCACGCGTATCACATTGCGGACGATATTCGACGACATCGCCAGCACCATCACCGAGGCGGGGACCATGGCCGCCGACGCGCCCGCCACCGCGATCAGCCCGAGCAGCCAGTCCGGTACCGCCTGCCCCGCCAGCGTCAGCAACACACCGTCGCCCGATGTGCCCTTGGGCAGCGCCACGATCGCGACGAATCCGATCGCCATCGGCAGCACGAGGGTGAGCTGATAGACCGGAAGCATCATCCAGTTGCGGCGCAGACTCGTCACGCTGCGCGCCGACAGCAACGCGGGCCACAGCGCCGGAAGGGTGAAGAAGGCGCTGCCGAGAAAGCTGGCCAGCATGCTGGTGAACCACCAGACCTGATCGGTGGGTCCGGCGTGCAGCGTCAGCATCGCCGGATGTGCCCGCGCCACCTCGCGAAAGGCCCGCCCCAGTCCGCCGGAGACGTGCAGTGGGACCGCGACCACGACGATCGCGACCGCGGCGAGCATGAGCGCGTCCTTGAGATACGACGTCGCGGCGGTGCCGCGAATACCCGCCCACAGCACGAAGGCGGCCGTCAGCACGGTCCCGACCACCATGGCCCAGATGCCGGATCCGCGGTCGTGGGTGACCAGCCGGATGATCAGCCCGAGTCCGGTGATCTGCAGCTGCAGATACGGCAGCATGAAGACCACCGAACAGACCGCGACCAAGGTGCCGAGCGCCTTGCTGCGATAGCGCTCCTCGTAGAAGTCGGCCTGGGTCAGATAGTTGTGCCGCCGGCCCAGCCGCCACAGCCGCGGCCCGATGAAATACCAGACCAGACAGGCCAGCGGGATGTACGGAATGGCGTAGGTCGCGGCGACGCCGCCGGTGAACGCCAAACCCGCCAGACCGAGGAAGGTGAAGGTCGTATAGGTCTCGCCCGCCTGCAGGAACCACATGGTGACCGCGCCGAAACGCCGCCCGGCCACCGACCATTCGGCGAGATCGGCGGCGGGCCTGCGACGGCCGAGCAGGCCGACGGCCGCCACGACGACCATGCCCGCGAGCGCGACGGCCAAGGTGGTGTTCACGAGGATTCCTCCCCCGATTCCTCGTCGGCGTCACGGCCGCGCGCCCATTCGAGGGCCGCCAGCACCGGCACGATCGCCAGCACCCACAGCGTCGTCCAGACCAGCATCGCGGGCAGACCGAACCAGAGCCGGTCGATATCGACGAACGGCAGCCAGGGCGTGGCCACCAGCGCCACGGCCGGAAGTATCGGCAGCAGCAGGAGAACGCCCCGCTTGTCGAGCATCGGCGTCCTCCTGGAAGTCCATGGGGCGAAACCGGATTCACTGTTTCAGGGATGCTCCGGCTCGTCAATTCGAGCCGCACCCCTTCGGGGGTGGGAATAATCGAGGTATGGGGCAGGCGCTTCGGGAGTTGGACCCGCGGGTTTCGGCGGGGGCGACCTTCGGCGCGGAGCTGCGGGCACGTCGGCTGGCCCGCGGTCGATCGCTGCGCGAGCTGGGACGGATAGTCCTGGTCAGCGGCGAATTATTGGCCAAGATCGAGAAGGCACAGCGGCGGCCGCGTCCGGATCTGGTGCAGCGGCTGGATATCGCCCTGGACGCGCACGGTGACCTCGTCCGATCCGCGGCCCCGCTGTTCGCCGTGGACCGCCCGCAGGTCCGCCCGCCGACACTGCATCCCGACAGCGCCGAGGTCGAATTGCGGCGGGTGATCGACGATGTGCGAGCCACCGATCACACCCTGGCGGCGGATCGGCTCGCGGAACTGATGGCCTTTGCCGGGGCGGCTGCCGCGGTGGACGGTTCGGGCCTGGCCGTCCCGGAGAAGACCTCGCTGCGGCGCACGGTGGCCGAGGCGCATCAGCTCGCCGGCTGGATGATGTTCGATCGCGGCGATCAGCCGGGGGCCGAGCGCATGTTCGCCGACGCGCGGGACGCGGCGGCCCAGGCGGGCGCGGCCGATCTCGTCGCCTATGTGCTCGGGCCGAGCGCCGCGTACTCCAATATCTGGTGCGGTAATCCGGAATTGGGGGCCGAGCGCGCCTATGGCTCGCTGGCCTGGGCGCGACGCAGCGGCAATCGGCGACTGGCGGCATTCGCCGCGGCGGTGGCGGCCCGCGCCCACGCCCGGCTGGGCGAGAACGAACTGTGCCTGCGCATGCTCGACGAATCGGAATCGGAATTGAACCGGCATGTGGCGGCCGAATCCGATCCCGGCTGGCTGTCGGTATTCGACGAGGCCACCCTCGCCGGATACCGCGGGCTGTGCCTGTTGGATCTGGGCGAACCGCGAGCGGCGATCGAGGAATTGCGGCAGGAAGAGGAGGCCAGCTCGCCGCTGTTCGTGCGCAACCGCATCATCTGGCGGCTCGAATCCGCCCGCGCTCACCTGCAACTCGACGAATTCGAGCCCGCCTGCACCGCGATCGAGACGGCTCTCGATCACGCCGAACCCGGTGCGGCCACACCGCGCGTCGTGCGGGTGTTCCACGACGTCGATCTGCGACTGCGCGCCAGTCGCAGCACCCGGACCACAGACGACACCTCGGAACGGCTGCGCGGATTCATCGTGGCGAACGAGTGAGGGGGTAGGTGGCCCAGCGCAATACGGTGCCCGCCTCGGTGCGGCCGACGATCATGCGTTCGCCCCGGAGGCGGCCCTCGACCGTGCGATAGGAATCGGGAGCGTAGGCGACGAAGCGACTGTCGGAGTTGTCCGGATCGTCGACGAGATGGGCGTGCAGGCCGTCGTGCCGCCAGGTGAACACGGTCTCCTGGGATTCGGACCACCAGCGGCCGAGAATTTCGGCGATCTCCGCGGGGCACGGCGGTGTCGGGGGCGTGACCGCCGCCGCGGCCGGGGGCCGCAGGGCGGCAACCTGATCGGCGATATCGGCGGTGACTTCGGTCAACGTAATACCGTGCGTGGCATTGGTGCAGGCCACCACCACGGTCCCGACCTCCCGATCGGTGCTCAGGGCCGCGTGGAAACCGGGCACCGATCCGGTATGCCCGGCCAGGATGTGATCGCCGCGGCGATCGAGAATCAGACCCAGCCCCCAGCCCTGGGTCCACGCGCGGGTGTCGACCATGACCTGCGCGGTGTGCATCGCGTCGACGACCGATTCGGGCACGACATCGGGTTCCGCGCCGATGAGCGCATTGCCCCAGCGCAGCAGATCGGCCGGGGTGGACCACAATTGGCCCAGCACACCGACCGACGCCATATCCATCACCGGTTCCCGATGGAAGGCGACGGCGAACGGATCGATGCGATACCCCACGGCCGCGTCCGGCGTCGGCTGCCACGTCGTGCGATTCATCCCCAGCGGCATCAACAGGGTCTCGTCGATCAGATCGGTACAGCGCGAGCCGGTGACGTACTCGACGATCGCGCCGATCGTGGCGTATCCGAGATTGGAGTACTGCCAGCGCTCGCCCGGTTCGGCCACCATCTCCACGCGGGTCAACGCCTCGCGGAATTCGGCATCGGACGGTCCCCGCATCGACTCCCACATGTCGACGGGGATCTCGCGCTGAATGCCCCCGCAGTGGGCCAGCAGCATGCGCAGGGTGACCGGTCCGAACGAGGTGGCGGGCAGATAGTGCCCGACCGTGGCGTCCAGATCGAGATGGCCCTGCTCGACCAGGCGCAGCGTCAGGGCCGCGGTGAAGGTCTTGGTGATCGAGCCGATCCGGTACGCGGCATCGGGACCGGCGGGGACGGCGTGTTCGACATCGGCGAAACCCGTTGCGGCGGTGGCGAGCACGACATCGTGACGGGCGACGGTCACCGTCAGCCCCGGCAGGCGGTGCGCATTGCCCAACCGAACGACCCGGTCGCTGAGCGTCTTCTCGAAATCGGCGTCCATAACCCCTCCGTTCCGCATCCAAGCATCGCACGTGACGCACCGCCGATCATGAGTACAGATCACGTTGTACGCATGAACCGTCTTCCGTCCCGGCGCGGTTCGGATCACGCTGATAACGGCACCCGGCGCCGATCGGCAATGCTGCCGAGCGGCACTGGTGTAAGCAGAGCGCCGGGTGCTTCTCCAGGCGACCACGTCCGCCTGGGGGACCGCCCGCCCGACACCGGCACGAATTCGGCGATGTACCACGAGGGGTGTGCATCGCCGCGGAAGTGCCGGACGGATGTCACCGGCCGGTCAAGCCGCGATACAGCTCTCGCAGGTCGCGGAGACCGGCCTCGGCGGTTTGTTCGTCTTCGGCGGTCATGCGCAGGGCCTGTCGCAGCGGGACGGGGTCGAGGTCCTCCAGGGCAGCGCGGAAGTCGGGGGCCGGGAGGGCCGGTAACGGCGTGGTCTCGCCGTAGAGATCGTCGGAAACGGTGCTGCCGCTGTCGGATTGGACGCCGCCGATGAGGGTGTCCAGATCCAGGCCGCGCAGCACCAGCATCGCCGAGGGTTGTTCGTCGAGTCGTTCGGCGATGATGTAGCAGACCGCGGCGACATGTTTACACGGCCAGCCCGCATCGGGGCAGGTGCAGGCGAAATCGAGTTCGGATGCCGTGGTGGGCAACAGCAGTGGGCCCAATTCCCTCGGCAGTGCGCCGGAGGCCAGCTGCGCGAGCATGCCGGGCGTGCCGCGGACCTCGTCGATGAGTTCGTCCAAGCGCTCGTCGCGCAGCTTGCGCATGGTCAGCACCGCGGTGAACGGCCGGGGCTGACTGCCCTGGACCTCCGCGGTCACCGCACCCGGCTCGAGGTGATAGGTGACCACCTGACCTGATCGGGCATAGGACCGGCCGCGCGCCAATCGCCCGGCGTCGGCGACCTGTTCGACCGCGTCGATGAACGAACGGCCCCACCAGGTTCGGGCGAACGAGCCGCGGCGGCTGCGCGGTTCCACCCCGCCGCGTACGGGCAGGCGCTTACCGTATTTGCTGTAGTCCTCGAACGAGCTCACTCACCCACCGCCTCGGGTCCGAGCGCGAACAGGTCGCGCAACTCGTCCGAACTCAGTTCGGTGATCCAGTTCTCCCCGGAGCCGACGGTCAGATTCGCCAATTCCTGTTTCCCGCCGATCATATCGTCGATGCGTTCCTCGATCGTGTCGACGCAGACGAGTTTGCGGACCTGGACGTCACGGCGCTGCCCGATCCGGAAGGCGCGGTCGGTGGCCTGGTTCTCCACCGCGGGATTCCACCAGCGATCCAGGTGCACAACGTGATTGGCGGCGGTCAGATTCAAGCCGGTGCCACCGGCCTTGAGCGACAACAGCATCAGCGGCGGGCCGTCCTCACCCTGGAAGTTCTCGACCATCGCGTCACGGCCCGCCTTGGACACCCCGCCGTGCAGGAACGGGATCGCCGTGCCGAACCGCTCGCTCAGATACGGCGCGATCAGTTCGCCGAATTCCCGGAACTGGGTGAACAGCAGGGCACGCTCGCCGTCGGCGACCACCGATTCCAGTACGTCCTCGACCAGGGCCAGCTTGCCGGAACGATGCTGTCCACGGCGCAGGACCGACGAGCCGTCGCCCAGGAAATGGGCGGGGTGATTGCACACCTGTTTGAGGCGGGTCAGCGCGCCGAGCACCGCACCCTTGCGCGCCATTCCTTCGGCCCCTTTGAGTTTGGCCACCATATCGTCGACCACTGCCTGATACAGGGCGGCCTGTTCCACGGTCAGATTGGCGCGCACGGTCATCTCGATCTTGTCCGGCAGATCGGAGATGACCGCGGGATCGGTCTTGACCCGGCGCAGCACGAACGGCGCGGTGATGGCGCGCAGGCGGCTGATGGCGTTCTCGTCGCGCTCGCGTTCGATGGGAATGGCGAAGCGGGCGTGGAATTCCGAAGCCTTGCCCAGAAGTTTCGGGGCGGCGAAATCGAGGATGGAGCGCAGCTCCTCGAGCCGGTTCTCCACGGGAGTTCCGGTGAGCGCCAGGCGATGTCGCGCAGGCAGCGTGCGGGCGGCGCGGGCCTGGCGGGTATTGGCGTTCTTGATGTGCTGCGCCTCGTCGAGCACGATGCGTTCCCACGGCTGGCGCTTCAGCTCCTCGGCGTCGCGGGCCAGCAGGGCGTAGGTGGTGATCACCAGATCCGAATCCGATACGGCCGCATCCAGTTCCGCGTCCTTGCGGCGGCCCGCCCCGTGGTGGACCAGCACGCGCAGGTCGGGGGCGAAGCGTTCGGCCTCGCGCTGCCAGTTGCCGACCACCGACATGGGGCAGACCAGAAGCGTTGGCTCGACCGGCTTTTCGGCGTTCTCCCGTTCGTGCGCCAGTAGGGCCAGGACCTGGATCGTCTTACCCAGACCCATATCGTCGGCCAGGATCGCACCGCAGTTGAGCCGGTTCATGGTCGCCAGCCACGACAGTCCGCGCCGCTGATAGGGCCGCAGCTCCGCCTTCAACCCGATCGGCGGATCGACCTCGCGGACCGATTTGGTCGACTCGAAAAGCTCTGCGGCCCAACCGGATGCACTGACCTGCTCGATCGGCACCCGATCGATTCCGGCCGATCCGATCTCGCCGAGGAATTGGGTCAGCGTGCCGACGGTCTCGTCGGTGCGGCCGCCGAGATAGGCCGCGGCGGCCGCGAGCATTCGATGATCGGCCTGCACCCACTGGCCGCGCAGCCGCACCAGATCGGATTTCGACTGCACCAGCCGCGACATCTCGGCGGGGGTGAGCACCATATCGCCGAGGGCCAATTCCCAACGGTAGGACACCAAACCGCTGAGGCCGACCGCGGTTTCGGTGGCGGCGGGGCTCTGCACGTGGACCCGCATACTCGGGGCGACGATGCGCCACGCGCGCGGCAGCAGCAGCTGCACACCGGCGGCCCGCAGCACGTGCGCACCGTGCGCGACCAGGTCCTGCACGACCTGGGTGGGGAGCAGGAAATCCATACTCCGCGGGTCTCGCGGCAATTCGCGCAGCATCGGGTAGGCCTGGACGGCGGTGGTCACCTTCTCCCCCGCGGCGCGCAGCAGTCCCGGATCGCCGTGCAGCGTAACCGCTTGCGGCGCTTCACCTTCCGCGCGCATACAGACTTCCAGCCGCCACAGCGCGTCGATGCTCTCGTCGCCCTGCTCCGGTTCGTCGTCGGGTTCGAGCAGACGCAGCACCAATTCCGGTTCGCCGACGGTGAGGCTGGTGCGCCACTCGTCGAGGGCGGTGGCCACGCGATGCGAACCGGTCTCCAGGGGCGCGTCGGCGATCAGGGCCGCCAGCAGCGGGTGGGCCGAGTCGAAGCGCGGTGCGTGCAGGCGAGTGATCGGATCGGTCAGTTCGGCGACCATATCCTCGAGGATCGCCGAGGGACGGCCACCGGCCCGCAGCGCGGGCGGCAGGGCGACGGCCAGTTCGGCCAGCCACGCGCGCTGGCGCTGCCCGCCGACCAGACGCCAGCGCACCCACCAATCGCCGTCCTGACGGGTCAGTTCCGGCACGACCCGGCCCGCGCGCACCCATCGCTCGATACCGCGCGCGACATGGCTCAGGAAGCGCAGATCCGCCGCGACGGCCGTGGCGGGCAGCGCCTGCAGCAGCACCTGGGCGGCCATATCGGGAGCCAGGGCGTGGGCGGGAACCTCCTCGTCGATGGGACCGTGCGGGCCCGTGACCAGCACGCGGGCGCGATGGCGGAAGCGGGCCGTCTGTACGATCGAACCCAGCGGAACGGGCGCGGGCGGCGAGGTGTCCCCGGAATCGGGATGACGCCACAGCAGCAAACCCGATCCCGGCGTCCACAACCCGTGCAGCATTCGTCCATCCAATCAGCCGCCACCGACACGACGCCCCCGACCTCGGACGATCCGGCGGCTCGCGGCTCTTTCTTTCTGCCGCGGCACGGAACATACTTGAATATCCCCAGGTCACAGGTAATGCATGGATAATCCGCGCCGCCCGGTCGGCGCATCTGGAGGAGGGCAGCGACCATGACCATTCTGCTCCAGGTCCTCGAGCAGAGTTTTACGCCGACCACGCCATGGGAACGGCGAAAATTCACCTTCGTGGACACCTCGAAGATCGTCGGCATGCGCCTGGACGGACAATCCGGAGTATGGCTCGATCTGTCGCGGCCCGGGGAATCGCAGCGACTCGCCCGCACGATCGACCCGCGCGATGCCATCACCTTCCTGCTCACAACCTTCGCCAAGATCGCCGAATGCGAGGACCGGGGCGGGTCCTGGCTGATCGGACACGACGGGGTGCGGTCGGATTCGATCGCGGCGTCGCGGTTCCCACCCGCGGCGGCCGAACTTCCGGCCGATGAATTGCTCGCGCGGGCATGGCTGTAGGCATCCGCACGAGGCTGTCGGTGGTCTCGGGTAGAACCTGAGGCATGCGATGGGGGAGCTTCGGTGGGTGGTTCGCGGCGGGCGTCGTCGCGATGTTGGTGACGGCGTGTTCGGTGCTGGGCGAGGATCCGCCCGCGCCGGGTAGTCCCACGCGCGCGGAATTGGAGACGCTGCTCGCGGCGGTGCGGGTGATCGAGGCCCGTCCGCCGCTGCGCGGTTACGAGCGCGGCTGTCATTCGGGTCAGGCCTGCGTCTTCGGTCCCGCGTGGACCGACGCCCAGGACGCCCCCGGTGGCCACGACGGCTGCGATTCCCGAAACAATGTGCTGGCCAAGCAATTACGCGAGGTCCGCTTCCGACCCGGCACCCACGACTGTGTCGTAGCCACCGGCCTGCTCGACGACCCCTACACGGGCAGAACCATCCCCTTCGACCGCAACGATCCACGCGCGATCCAGATCGACCACGTCTATCCCCTGGCCGCCGCCTGGGCCATGGGCGCCTCGAATTGGCCACTCCCCCAACGTCTCCGCTTCGCCAACGACATCACCGACAACCTCCTCGCGGTAGACGGCGAAACCAATGAGGCCAAGGGCGACCGCACCCCCGCCGACTGGCTACCGCCCGCCCACCCCTACCGCTGCTTCTACGCGGGCAAATACCTCACCACCGCGACCCACTACAACCTCCCCATCACCACCGCCGACCACAAAACCCTCCACCGCACAGCCACCAACTGCCCATAACCACTCCCCACCCCATAACCCCACTGCCACCTCCACCCCACCAATTCCCGAGCAGCCGAACCGGTTTCCCGCCCCCAAGCACCGCCCACCGCTCACACCCAAGACTTCTCGGGCCTTCACATCGCGGCCGACATCCTCACGACCACCAGCCGAAGCATCCGCCGAAACTCACACCCAGCCGAAGCATCCGCTGAAATCGCGCCCAGCCCAAGCATCCGCCGAAAATCGCGCCCACTAGCCCAAGCGCCGGTTGACGCTCGCGCCCAAAGCGCGGCCACCACCCTTGTCACGCGCCGAACAGCCCGGACCGCCCCCACCCCCATATTCCCCGCCCGGTCCGCCCAGCGGGCCGGGCGGGGATGCCATCAGACCGTGGCCACCGGCCGTCGAGGGTCGTTGGACCACTGCGACCAAGAACCCGGGTACAGGCTGGCCTCGATACCCGCTACCGCGAGGGCCGCCACCTGATGGGCCGCCGTTACGCCGGAGCCGCAGTAGACGGCTACCGGGCCGGGGCCCAGGGTGGTGAAGCGGGCGCGGAGTTCGTCGGGGGATTTGAAAGTGCCCTGGGGAGTGAGGTTTTCGGCGGTGGGGGCGCTGAGAGCGCCGGGGATGTGGCCTGCTCGAGGATCGATGGGCTCCACCTCGCCGCGGTAGCGTTCGCCCGCGCGGGCGTCGAGGAGCAGGCCGGACCAGGCGGCGACGCCGTCGGCGTCAACGGTCGGCATATTGCCGGTGGTGAGGACGATATTGCCGGGTTCGGGGTCGGGTTCGTTGCCGCGGGCCGACTCGCCGCCGGAACGTTCCCAGGCGGGCAGGCCGCCGTCGAGGATGCGGACGTCCTCGACGCCCGCCCAGCGCAGCAGCCACCAGGCGCGGGCCGCGGCCATACCGCCGGTGGCGTCGTAGACGACAACTGGTTCGTCGGTGCGCAGACCCCAGCTGCGGGCGCATTTCTGCAGGTGGGCGAGTTCGGGGAGCGGGTGGCGGCCGCGGGCGGGCGAGGGCGGGGCCGCCAGTTCGGTCTCGAGGTCGACGAAGACTGCGCCGGGTATGTGGCCGTCCAGATAGTGCTGCGGCCCGTCGGGGTCGCCCAGCGACCATCGCACATCCAACAGGTGCACGCGGGACGCGTTGTCGGACAGCATTTTCCGAAGATCGTCAGCCGAGATCAATACCGCGGTCAAGCCCAGCTCCTATCGTCGATCCATACCCGTGATGCGAACACCCTCACCCTACGGGAGCGACCGGGGCCCGCCCAGCACCCAGCGCACCAGCAGTCCCGCCACCAGCGCCCAGAACGCCGCGCCGATCCCGAACACCGCGATCCCGGACGCGGACACCAGGAAGGTGACCACCCCGGCCACACGATGTTCGGCGGTACCGAGGGTCGCGCTCAGCGCCGCGCCGAGCGACGCGATCAGGGCAAGTCCGGCAACGGTTTCCAGCACCCCCTTCGGCGCCGTGGCCACCAGTGTCGCCAGACCGCCCGCGGCGAGCGCGAGCAGCAGATACACACACCCCACCGAGAACACCGCGATCCAGCGCCGCCGCGGATCCGGATGCGCCGCGGGGGCCGCCGACAACGCGGAACTGATCGCGGCCAGATTGATCGCATGCCCACCCGCCGGGGCCCCGACCATCGTGCCGATCCCGGTCGCGGCCATCGCCGCCCGCCACGGCACCCGATAACCGAACGAACTCATGATCGCGGTCCCCGGAATGTTCTGCGCGGCCATCGTCACGATGTACAGCGGCACCGCGATTCCGACGATAGCCTGCCAATTCCAGTGCGGCGCAACCAATTCCACCCGAGGAACCATGGCCGACCAGTCCAACCGCCGATGCGACGCCACGATATCGATCACGGCACCCCCGACCGCCACCCCGAACGCCGCCAGCACCGCCCACCGCGGCGCCAACCGCTGCAACGCCAACCAGACCACCAGTACCGGCACCACCACGCCCGGACTGGTCACCACCGCGTGCATCGGCGCGAGGCACATCGGGAACAACACACCGGCCAGCATCGCCTGGGCGATCTCCACCGGAATCGAGGCGATCAGCCGCCCGAGCCGCTCCCAGAATCCGGTCAGTACGATCAGCGCCCCGGTCACCACGAAGGCCCCGACCGCGGCGGGCCACCCACCGGCCACCGCCCCCGTACTCGCCAGCAGCGCCGCACCCGGCGTGGACCACGCGAGCGCGATCGGCATCCGAAATCGCCTGCTGAGCACCAGCATTCCGATCGCCTGGGTCAGACATACCGCCAGCAGACCGGACGCCGCCTGCGCCGGCGTCGCCCCCACCTTCGTCAACCCCGCCAGCACCACCGCGAACGAACTGGTGAACCCCACCAGCGCCGCCACCACCCCCGCACCGATCGGCTGCCATACCGGCACATCCTCGGCGACTTCCGTTTCGACTTCCGCGGTACCGCTGCTCATCGAGCCATGGTCGCCAACTTCCCTATCCCCGGTCAGCGGCCAATCGCCCGAAACTGGACTGAATTCTCCCGGCGAAAAGCATGCCGGGAACATTCAAAGGGCCGCATGCCGGGAACATTCAAAGGGCCGCATGCCGGGAACATTCAAAGGGCCGCATGCCGTGACCGAGTGGCTGGATCAGCGCGGACGTGACGGGGGAAGTCCGGCGGGTCGCGGTGTGCGCGCGGCATCGGAACGACCGTTGATCCCCGATAGTCGGCGTAGTAGCGGAGCCGTTCGCGGACCGACGAGCTGGCGCATCACCAGCGCCATATTGGTGCGCTCGACTCCCGGGATCTTCAGGATCTGCCCGGCGATCCGATACAGATCGTCGGCGTCGCGGGCGACCACCCGCACGGTCAGGTCGGTCGATCCGGTCATACCGCAGACCTCGGTGACCTCCGGAACCTCGGCCAGCTCGTCGACCACCGAATCCAGCTTGTGCTGATCGACCACGACCGCGACGAAGGCGGCCAGCGGATAGCCCAGTGCCCGGGGATCTACCCGCCGCTCGAAGCTGGCCAGCACCCCGCCCGCCTCCCAGCGCGCCAGCCGGGCCTGCACGGTATTGCGCGAAAGCCCCAGCCGAGTGGCCAATTCCACCCCGGTGGCCCGGGGATTGGCGACCAGTTCGAGCAACAACCGCGCATCCGTCGCATCGACCGCGGCACCGACAGGTTCTGGGCTGGACATACAACGCAGTATGACAGCCGTCACGGTGGGCGCAACGAGCATTATGCCCAGTTCCGGTGTTTCGACTTGCGCAAGACGCACAACCGTGGATCCTGTGAGTTACAGCACACTATCGCGTCGCGAGCCCGGAGACCCCGGCACCGCGATGAACCAGGAGGCGATGGTTATGACCGACAGAGCCACCTACCCGGTGCAGTTGGTCCAGCCCGACGGTCGGCGCGTACTCGATCGCGAACACGCGGCGTCGGTATCCGATGTGGGACCGGAACAACTGCGGCAACTCTACGAAGATATGGTGGTCGCCCGCCGGATCGATACCGAGGCAACCGCCCTGCAACGACAGGGACAACTGGGCCTGTGGCCCCCACTGCTGGGCCAGGAGGCCGCGCAGATCGGTTCCGCCCACGCCCTGCGTCCCGACGACTACGTATTCTGCAGCTACCGCGAGGCCGCGGTCGCCTACGCCCGCGGCGTCGACCTCGCCACCATCACCCGACTCTGGCGCGGCGCGTCCCATTCCTGTTGGGACCCGGCCGATATCAATATGACCAATCCCGCGATCGTGGTCGGAGCCCAGGGTCTGCACGCCACCGGTTACGCCTACGCCGCGCATCTGGAAGGCGCCGAGATCGCGGTGCTCACCTACTTCGGCGACGGCGCGACCAGCCAGGGCGATATCGCCGAGGCGCTGGGTTTCGCCGCCTCGTGGAGCGCCCCTGTGGTGTTCTTCTGCCAGAACAACCAGTGGGCGATCAGCGAACCGGTCCGGGTGCAGAGCCAGACCCCGCTCGTGCGCCGCGCCTACGGCTACGGCATTCCCGGCGTACAGGTCGACGGCAACGACGCCCTGGGCGTGCTGGCCGTGACCCGCGAGGCGGTGGCCCGCGCCCGCAGCGGCGAGGGCCCGTCGTTCGTCGAGGCCATCACCTACCGCATGGGCCCGCACACCACCGCCGACGATCCGACCCGCTACCGCGCGTCGGCCGAACTGGAACTATGGCAGCGCCGCGATCCGATCGAACGTATGCGCCGCTTACTGGAGCGAGAAGACTTGTGGGACAACGACTTCGAGCGGCGAGTCCGCACCCGCTCCGACGAGGTCGGCGCGGCCGTACGCACCGCGACAATAGAGATGCCCGACCCGGACCCCATGGATCTGTTCGACCACGTCTACACCGCACCGCACCCCCTGGTAGAGGAGGAACGCCGGAATTACGCGGCCTACCTGGAGGGAGCCCGGTCATGACCACCATCACCTTCGCCAACGCGATCAATACGGGACTGCGGCGCGCCCTCGAGGACGATCCGAAGGTCGTGCTCATGGGCGAGGACATCGGCCGCCTCGGCGGCGTCTTCCGCGTCACCGACGCCCTGCAGAAGGATTTCGGCAACAATCGGGTCATCGATACGCCCCTGGCCGAATCCGGCATCGTCGGAACGGCTTTCGGCATGGCCCTGCGGGGATTTCGACCGGTGTGCGAGATCCAGTTCGACGGTTTCGTGTACCCGGCCTTCGACCAGATCGTCTCCCAGGTCGCCAAGATCCACTACCGCACGCGCGGAAAGGTGAAGGCGCCCATCACGATTCGCATACCGTTCGGCGGCGGCATCGGTTCGGTGGAACACCACTCCGAATCGCCGGAAGCCTATTTCGCGCATACCGCGGGTTTGCGGGTGGTCTCGCCGAGCACCCCGGCCGAGGCCTATCTCATGATCCGCCAGGCGATTTCGTGCGACGATCCGGTGATCTTCTTCGAGCCGAAGCGCCGTTATTGGGACAAGGCCGAGGTGGATTTCGTCGCACTCGACGATGATCCGTTCCCGCTCGACCGCGCCCGCATCGTGCGCCCGGGCACCGATGCGACGGTCGTGGCCTACGGCGGCGTGGTCCGCACCGCGCTCGCCGCGGCCGAGATCGCCGCCAGCGAGGGCCGCGATCTCGAGGTCATCGACCTGCGCAGCCTGTCGCCGATCGACTTCGACACCGTCGAGGAGTCGGTGCGCCGCACCGGCCGTCTGATCGTGACCCACGAGGCGCCGGTCTTCGCCGGACTGGGCGCGGAGATCGCCGCCCGCATCAGTGAACGCTGCTTCTACCAGCTCGAGGCGCCGGTCCTGCGGGTCGGCGGCTTCGACATCCCCTATCCCCCGGCTAAGCTCGAACGGCACCACCTGCCCGACCCCGACCGCATCCTCGACGCGGTCGACCGAACGCTCGCCGCCTGATCCGCTCGTTCAGACAGACTCGTTCAGACAGAGGTGCCCCTGTTGGAAGACTCGGTTGATTCGAATCAGGACCCGAAGCACACGCTCGAATTCCGCCTGCCCGATCTCGGTGAGGGTCTGACCGAGGCCGATCTGGTCTCGTGGTCGGTGGCCGTGGGCGACGAGGTGGAGCTGAACCAGACCATCGCGGAGGTGGAGACCGCCAAGGCACAGGTCGCGCTACCCTGTCCGTTCGCCGGTCGCGTGGTGGAACTACTCGCCGAGCCCGGCGACACCGTACCGGTCGGCGCGCCGCTGATCCGGGTGCAGGCCGACGCGTCCGCCGCCGCACCCGCGCAGCGACAGTCGGTGCTCGTCGGCTACGGACCCGGCGAGGAGTCGAGTTCCCGGCGCAATCGCTTATCGACCAAAACCGTTGGCAACAATCGCGATTCGGCCGTAATGCATCCGGATCCGCAGGGCTACCCCGAAATTCCGGGCCGCCCGCCCGCGACCCCGGCCGCGCGCAAACTCGCCCGCGAACTCGGTATCGATATCGCCTTCGTGGCCGGATCGGGTCCGGCCGGGGCCGTCACCGTCGAGGATGTGCGCCACTCGGTCCCGGTCTCCCAGCCGCCCAACCGCATTCGTCCCGAGGACGAGCCGGAGGACGCGCCGCGTCCCGCCGTCGCGCGGCCGGTGCCGATGATGCGCCCCGACACCGGCCTCATCCATCCCACCCCGACCACACGCGAAACCCGCACGCCCGTCAGTGGAGTGCGCAAGCGCAGTGCCGCCGCCATGGTCGCGAGCGCCCGCACCATTCCGCAGGCCAGCGCGTTCGTCACCACCGATTTCACCGCCTCGATGGAACTGCTCGACCATCTGCGGGCCACCGAATCCTTTGCCGGACTGTCGCTCACGCCGCTGGCATTGGTGGCCAAGGCGACCCTCGCCGCGATGGCGGAATTTCCCGGGATCAATACCTTCTGGGACGAGGACAACAAGGAGATCGTCACCAAGCACTACGTGAATCTGGGCATCGCGGTGGCCACCGAGCGGGGGCTGCTGGTGCCGAATATCAAGGAGGCGCAGTCGCTGAGCCTGCGCGAGCTGTGCCGGGAGATCGGCTGGCTGGCCGATGTCGCCCGCTCCGGAACGGCCACTCCCGCGGATCTGCGCGGGGGTACGTTCACCATCAGCAACGTGGGCGTATTCGGCGTGGACATGGGTGTGCCGCTGGTGAATCCGGGCGAGGCCGCGATCATGTGCCTGGGCTCGATCCGCAAGCGCCCGTGGGTCTATCGCGACGAGCTGGCGGTGCGCTGGGTCACCGAATTGGGCCTGAGCTTCGACCATCGCATGATCGATGGCGAACTGGCGGCGCGGTTCCTGGCGACGGTGTCGTCGCTGCTGGAGGATCCGCTCACGCTACTGGGGCGGGTCTAGTCCTCCGCCACCACGAGCCCCTCGGCCGCGTTGCGAATGACGGCCGGGATCTCCACGGGCTTGCGGGTCACATCGTCGACGTAGACGTGCACGAACGTTCCGGTCGCCGCCAGCTCCAGCACATCGCCGTCCTCGCGGAAGATCGCCAGGTCGTAGGTGATGCTGGAGCGGCCGAGACGGGCGATGCGCAGACCCACCCGTAACTGGTCGGGAAAGCTCAGCGAACCCATGAACGTGCAGGAGGTCTGGGCCACGACGCCGATCGCGGGCAGTTCGCGGATATCGGTGCCGGTGGCATCGATCAGCCACGCGTTCACCGCGGTGTCGAAGTAGCTGTAGTACGTCACATTGTTGACGTGCCCGTAGTGATCGTTGTCAGCCCATCGGGTCGGCATGGGCCAGAGCACCGGGTATTCATGCTGCGTGGTCACCGAGCCGAGATTAGTCACGCGGTCTGCCGGTGTTCGCGGGGGCTTATTCCGTAGTGGCGTTTGAAGGCGGTGCTGAGGGCGAACGCGCTGCCGTAGCCGACTCGGCGGGCGATGGATTCGACCGTCGCGTCGGAATCCTGCAGCAGGTCCGCGGCCAGGGCCAGACGCCAATCGGTGAGGAATCCCATGGGCGGTTCGCCGACCAGATCGGTGAAGCGGCGGGCCAGCGCGGCCCGGGACGCGCCCACCTCGGCCGCCAGCGTGGCCACCGTCCACGGATGCGCCGGATTGTTCTGCAGCAGTCGTAAGGCCTTGCCCACCAACGGGTCCGAATAGGCGTGGTACCACGCGGGCGCGTCGCCGCGCGCGAACCAGGCCCGCAGGACCGCGATCAGCAGCAGATCGAGCAGCCGGTCCAGCATCGCGCCCTGCGCCGGACGCTCGCGGCCGCTCTCCTCGACCAGCAGCTCGAGGACGGCTGAATCCAGTTCCTCGCGGCGCAGCACGATGATCGGCGGCAGCGCGCGCAGCAGGCGGCGGCTGGCGGCGCTCTCCTGCTCGTAGCTGCCGGTGACGAGCATGGTCGCGGCGTCCGGATTGGGACCCCAGCCGCGCACACCCAGACTCCACGTCTCGCAGAGCCGTTCGCCCTCGGGTGTGGTGGTGATCTGGCCGGGATTGATGAATACCTGTGGCTCGGTGGACGGATCGTCGGCGACGGTGTAGTGATCGGGTCCGCGGAAGATGGCCACATCGCCCTCGTGCAGCGGGCGCGGCGCGGCGGTTCCGGTGCCGGGGAAACCGACCCGGCACAGATCCTCGATATCGCCGCGTCCGGCGCCGGAGTGGGGATGCGGGATGATCCAGCCGCTGCCGCGAACCACCGCCACGACCGTCAGCGGGGCCTCGTCCTGGACCCGCAGCGACCACGGCGGATCGAGCAGGGAACGCATCACGAAGGCACCGCGCGCTCGCGGCCCCTCCAGCAGGCTTTCGAGCGGATCCACCCCCTGACCTTCGCAGATGCCCCGAATCTTCTCAACCCAAAAATTCGGGGGCCGGAATTTGTCGGTATCCGGGCATAGAATCGATATCGAAAACGGTTGGAACAACACAGATTCGGAACTCGATCCGGCCACGCCGACGATGCCGCGGCCGACGGGGGGAAACGAGGGGTTGCCGGTTCTCGCGGCCGGTACCGTCGAACCAATGGCTGCTTCGACGCTTGCTCCTCCGATCCGAATCGCACGGGCCGCGGTATTCGCGGTGTTCGGTCTCACCGGGTTTCTGGGCGCCATGTGGGTGGTCCACATTCCCGCGGTGACCGAGCGTACGGGGGTATCCAACGCCACCCTGGGCATGTTGATCCTGCTGATGGCGATAAGCGCCATCGTCGGCATGCAGGCCGCGGGGCCACTGGCCGATCGCTTCGGCAGTCGAGCCCTGGTCGCCGCGGCGGCAGGGTGGCTCTCGCTCGCCGTCATCGGCCCCGGCGTGGCCACCGGCTCCGTGTCGCTGGCCGTCGCCTTGGCGCTGTTCGGCTTCGGCAATGGCGCGCTCGACGTGTCCATGAACGTCCAAGCCGTCCACGTCGAGCGGGAGTACCCCCGTCCCATCATGGGCGCCTTCCACGCCCTGTTCTCCTGCGGCGGTCTCCTCGGCTCGCTGGCCGGCGCGGCCGCCCTGCACAGCGGCTGGGACCTACGCCTGACCCTCGCGATCGCGGGCATCATCGGCATCCTCACCCTCGCCGTGTGGGTCCCGAAAATGCTGCCCCCCAACGCCCCCCATTCGAACGACCGCACCCCGGCCTTCCCACCCACCCCCGCCGACGGCCCGGCCCTCTCGGCTCCGGCCACCGCGCGAAAAAACGCCGCCCACAAGGCTTCGACCCAACAGGCCGCCCATACCCCCTCAGCCGCAAGCACTTCCACCCACCCAAAGGACCATCCGCAGGCCACAAACCGAAACCTCCCCGCACACAAGCCCCCAGCCCACGGCGCACCCCAAGCCCAAGACTCGCCCGCGCCCAACGGCAAGGTCGAGCACAACCTTCCAACGGACGCGGCCACCAGAACAGCCCCCGACGGCGATTCGGCCGCGCCGAACGGCAAAGCCACCCAACACCTTCCCACCACCGCAACACCACCCGCCAACGACACCGCCCAAAACGACGAATCGCCCGCGCCGAACGGCAAGGCCGGGCGGAGGTCCGTCCAGCGCAAGGTGATTGCGTTGGCGGCCATTTCCTTTGCGTTTCTCATGACCGAGGGGGTGGCCAATGACTGGAGTGCGTTGCAGGTGCGGGAGCATCTGGGGGCCAGTGAGGCTACGGCCGCGTTGGCGTTCGCGGCGTTTTCCACGACCATGACCATCGGGCGGTTCGCGGCCGATCGGGTGAGTGGGCGGTTCGGGCCGGTTGTGGTGGTGCGGTGGGGTGCGTTGCTCGCGGCGGCGGGTCTGGCGTTGATCATCGGGTCGGCATGGGTTCCGCTGACGCTGGCGGGTTGGGCACTCATGGGGATCGGGCTGGCGGGTGGGGTTCCGCAGATCTTCACCGCGGCCGGCAATCTCGGGACCGAGACGGCCGCCACCGATATGTCCCGGGTGTTCGGGCTGGGCTATCTCGGTTTCCTGGCCGGCCCCTCCGTGATCGGCTGGCTGTCCAAACCCACCTCGCTCACCGTCGCGCTGATCTTCCCGCTGGCGCTGGTTCTGATGTGCGCGTGGTTCGCTCGCATCGTCCGATCCGATTCTTGACCTAGAGGTCGAGAATCGGATATCGTCGAAATGTGGGCAGGCCGCAGAACTTCGACACCGACTCCGTCGTGGAGATGGCCATGGAGACGTTCTGGACCCACGGCTACGCCAATACCTCTCCCGCCCGTCTGGCCGAATGTACCGGCATCGGAAAAGGCAGCCTGTACAACACCTTCGGCAGCAAACGCGAGCTGTTCGAGCGCGCCCTCGCCCGCTACGACCAACTCGGAGCCGCACACGCCGAAGACATCCTGTCCCGCCCCGGCTCCACCCGCGACCGCATCGGCGCGCTGTTGCGCTTCCTGGTCGACATGGACCTGGCCGGACCGGAACGTCGCGGCTGCCTGGCCGCCAACACCGCAATGGAGCTCGCCGGACGAGATCCGGAGATGACCGCGATCATCCGTCGCATCAACGAACGCATGATCGGCGTCCTGACCAACCGCATCGAACAGGGCCTGCGCGACGGGGACGTTCGCGCCGATCTGCGGGCCCGCCCGACCGCGGAGTTCTTCCAGAACACGATCGGGGGCCTGCGCATGATGGCCAAAACCTATGACGCACCCACCCTGTACCGCGTCATCGACGCCGCGCTGACCACCCTCTGATCGATCCGACCGCCTCCGGGCGGTCTTCTCATACCCTAATTTTTGACCCCCAGTTCAAGAAAGGCACGCCCCATGGATCTCGACCTCATCGGCAAAACCGCCCTCGTCACCGGCGCCAGCCGCGGCATCGGCCTGGCCGTCGCCCAGGCGCTGACCGAGGAGGGCGTACGCGTCGTCGGCGCGGCCCGCACCGTCGGCCCCGAACTCGAAAAGGCTTCCGTCGCGGCGATTTCGGCCGACCTGAGCACCGCCGAAGGCGCCCGGACGGTCGTCGAGGCGGCGCTGGCCGAACTGGGCGGCCTCGACATCCTGGTCAACAATGTCGGCGGCGGCGACGCGGATGCCCTGGATCTGGGCGGCTTCCTCGACATCGACGACGATCAGATCCGAAAGATGTTCGACCTCAACTTCTTCAGCGCCGTCACCACCACCCGCGCGGCCCTGCCCAGCCTGCTCGAACGCCGCGGGGCGGTCGTGAACATCTCCTCCATCAACGCCCGCTGGCCCGGCACCGGCCCGATCGGCTACAGCCAGGCCAAGGCCGCACTCAGCAGCTTCGGCAAACATCTCAGCGACGAATTCGGTCCTCGCGGCGTTCGGATCAACACCGTATCCCCGGGTGTCGTCGGCAGTCCGCTGTGGCGCGGCGCGACGGGTTTCGGCGCCAAAGTCGCGGCGCAGCAGGGTCTTTCACTGGAGGATCTGCTGCGAGTGATCCCGGAGCAGTTCGGCATCACCTCCGGGCGCATCACCGAACCCGAGGAGGTCGCCGCGCTGGTCACCTTCCTGGTGTCGGAGAGGGCGGGCAATATCATCGGCGCCGAGCACATCATCGACGGCGGCTCGATCAAAACGATCTGAGGTCCACCGGCGCGCCCGCTACAGTGCGGGCATGTTCGAGAACAAACGGCTGGAGCGGCGCATGGATCGCCTCGAGCGCAAACTCGATGCGATCATGCGCCACCTGAACATTTCCGAAAACCCCGCGACACAACCCATCCCGGCCGTCCAGGACGTCGACTACGGCATGGCCGAGGTCGACGACCTGCTGGCCCGCGGTAACAAGATCGGGGCCATCAAACAGTTTCGCCGACTGCATCCGGAGGTCTCGCTCAAACAGGCGAAGGATGCCGTCGAGGCCAGGGACCAGCGGCGCTACTACTGAACGTGCTTGTGCCGCAACCCGTTCCCCAACGCGACCGCGGCCGCGCCGAACGCGCCGATCGTCAGGATCGTGAAGCTCAGCACGTAGCCGTGCAGCGAGGGCGCCCCGGTATTGCCGATGGTGTAGGCCGAGAGCACCGAGGCCGTGATCGCACCGGCGATACTGCCGCCCGCGGTACGCACCAGTGAGTTGATACCACTGGCGATCCCGCTCTCGCTCATCGGCACGTGCTGCACGGCCAGGGTGCCCAATGCGGCGTAGCCGATGCCGAATCCCGTGCCCTGCAGGATATTCGCGATGATCATGTCGTAGCCGTGCTCGTTGAACAGCGCCAGCCATCCGGTCGCGCCCCCGGCGAACAGCGCGCCGATGGCCAGCGTCTTGGCCGCTCCGATCCGCCCGACCATCCGGCCGGTGCGGAAGGAGAAGAAGGTCATCAGCACCGAACTTGGGATGCCGTACAGACCCACCGCCAGCACCGAACCCGACAGCCCGTAACCCACCTTGTCGGCCGGAGTCTGCACGAAATTCGAGATCAGCGTGAACGATCCGAACATCGCGAATCCAAGCAGCGCCGAGGCCACATTGGCCGACAGCGAGCGCGGCCCCACCAGCAGCGGCAACCGCACCAGCGGCTGAGCGACCTTCAACTCGACCAGCACCCACACCGCGGCCAACGTCACCGCCGCGACGAACAGACCGATCACACTGCCCGAACCCCAGCCCCAGCGCGGCCCCTCGCTGATGCCCAGCAGCAGGCAGACCAGTAGCCCCGCAAGCAGAATCGCGCCGAGATAGTCGGGCTTACCGCCGTGCCGCACGCCGATGTCCTTGGCGCTCACGGCGACCAGGACCGTCGCGACCACCGCGCACGCGGCGGTCATCCAGAACACCGGATGCGGATCGGTGGTGTTGTCGGCGATCACGCCGGTCACCAGCATGCCGACCGTGCCGCCGACGCCCATGGTCCCGCTGACCACGCCGATCGCCGTGGTGAGCCGATCGCGCGGGAAGGTGTCGCGAATGATGCCGATCGCCAGCGGGATCATGGCCGAGGAGGTGCCCTGCAACGCCCGCCCGACGATGTACACGCCGAGCGAGGTGGCCAGCGCGCACACCACCGAACCGGCGATCAGCAGACCCATGCACAGCATGACCATGCGCTTCTTGCCGTACATATCACCGAAGCGCGAAAGTAGCGGTGTCGCAACGGCTCCGGTGAGCAGCGCCGCGGTGAACAACCACGTCACCCCGGCCACATCGGTGTGCAACCGCACCAGCAGCCGGGGCAGCAGCGGAATCACGACCGTCTGCTGCAGGGATACGACCAGGCCCGCCGCACTCAGCGCGAGCAGGGTCGTACCCAGATGTTTCTGCGCAGGGGTCGCGATGGCAGTGCCATCGGCCCGCCCGGCAACGGTCGAAGTCATGCTGTTGTCCCTCATCTGTTACTTAACTAACGTAAGTAAGGTAACCCGTACAATAACGGCATGCCGCCCTCGGAAGCCACTTCCACGCCCGATATCGACACCGATACCGGGCCGATCGTGGAATTGGAGCGCTCGATCACGCGCATCGCGCACCTGCTCACGCGGGCGCGCCGGCACGGCCGAACCATCACCGCGGCCGGGGTCAATGTCGACCGCGCGAATGTGCCCCTGCTGCGGCTGCTCGCCGATTCACCCGAACCCCTGCGCCTGGGCGAATTGGCCACCCTGCTCGACGTCGAGGCGCCGCATGTGACCCGGCAGGTGCAGCGGCTCGAGCGTACGGGCATGGTCGCCCGGGTATCGGATCCCGACGATCGCCGGGCGCAGCGGGTCCGACTGACCCCTGTCGGTTATCAGACGGTCGACGCCATCTGTACGGTCATCCGGCAATCCATCCGGGATGCGCTGTCGGACTGGACGCCCGAGGATCTGCGCCTGCTGGCCGCGCTGAACAATCGCATGGTGGACGACTTCGAGACCACCCGCGAATTGCGGCCGGACCGGACACAGTAGTCCGCGCTCAGCGCGTTTCGGTGACGGTCATCCGGATATCCGGCCACGGCGGGCGGCGCAGCACCGCCAGTGTGGCGAAAACCGCGGCCAAGAGCCCGGTCAGCACGCCGATGAACGCGATCCGCCCCGAATCGGATGCCTCTGTCCAGGTGACCTTTTCGCCGTGTACGACGAAGATGCCCAGTGGCCGCATCCCCGGGCGCAAGAAGCCGCTCGGCCCCGCGACCGTGATGACCGTCGCGCCGTCGGCCGTCTCGTGCGGAGCGCCGTAGACAACCGAATCACCGGGCCGCGCGGGAGGCTCGAACCGTTCACGAAGCGTCACGCACGAAAGCCTATACGCCCGGGCGTGTCCGCCGCGATCGTTTCCCGCCCGATGCGAGTGTGGGATCGGGACAACCAGTCGGCTTCGATTGCGCGATTCGCAATATAAATTGCACCTATTGCGCAATTGGTGTGATGTAGGTCATTCTGGCGCGAGCGTGCATTCGGGCGGAAGGAGATACCGGTGGCCACCGGCAAACTGGATCGACGGCATTTTCTCGCGGCGGTGGGATCCGTTGCGGGAGTGGGGATTGCCGCCTCGTCGGGCCTGACCGCACCGGCCCGCGCGGCCGCCGGTGATCGCGCCTATCTCGGCTGTTACAGCTCCGACGGGGCGAGCGGGCACGGAATCGCCATCGCCACAGCGGATTCCGCGGGCAGACTCACCGTCGACGGGATGATCGACGTCACCGATCCGTCGTTCCTGGCGTTGTCTCCCGACGGCAGCCGCCTGTACGCGGTGAACGAGGGTTCGGGGCCCGGCATGGTCACCGCGGTCGATCCGCATACCGCCCAGGTGCTGAATTCCGTTGCGGTACGGGGCAATGGCCCCACCCACCTGTGCGTCGCGCCGGACGGGCGTGCGGTGCTCACCGCGAATTACGGATCGGGCAGTGTGAGCGTGGTGTCGGTGACCGAGGACGGTCGCCTCGGCGCGGTGACCGATGTCGCCCGGCACACCGGCTCGGGCCCGGATCCGGAACGGCAGGAGGGTCCACACGCGCATCAGGTGCTGTTCGACCCCTCGGGTCACTGGGTGCTGGTGGTCGATCTGGGCGTCGACGCGGTCTACGTCTATCAGCTCGCCGACGGCGGGCTGAAAGAGCACGCCCGCGTCGCCATGGCGCCGGGCAGCGGGCCGCGGCATCTGCGCTTCCATCCCGATGGGCAGCGAGCGTATGTGGCCAATGAACTGAATTCCACTGTCACGGTATGCCGTTGGCGCGCCGATACGGGAGAACTCGTCGCGGGGCAGAGCGTCGCGGCCGATACGCGGGGCGGCGATCCGCGCAACTATCCGTCCGAGCCGGTGGTCTCCCCCGACGGCCGCCTGCTGTATCTGGCCAATCGCGGCCACGACAATATCGCGACCTTCGCCGTCATGAGCGACAGCCTGGTCCCGTTGACCACCACCCCGTGCGGCGGCGTGTTCCCGCGTGATCTCACCCTCGACCCGAGCGGGCGCAGGCTGTACGCGTCCAATCAGAAGTCGAATTCGGTGACGTGGCTCGGACTGGATCCGATCACCGGAATACCGCAGGGAGTGGCCGGATCGCTCGAGACGGGTTCGCCTACCACCGTGCTGTTCGCATGACCTCGGCCCCGGCGAAAAGCGTGCCGGGGCCGAGATTATGGGCAGGTAACCGGGGCCGAGATGGCACACCCCTAGAGGGCTTTGAGTTCCTCCGTGACCGCGCCGACCGACTTCTTCGCATCGCCGAACAGCATGCTGGTGTGGTCGGCGTAGAACAGCGGATTGTCGATACCGGCGAAGCCCGAGTTCATCGAGCGTTTCAGCACGATCACCGAGCGCGCCTGGTCGACATTGAGCACCGGCATGCCGTAGATCGGGCTCGAGGAGTCCTCGCGGGCGGCCGGGTTGGTGACATCGTTCGCGCCGATGACCAGGGCCACGTCGGTGCGGGCGAATTCGCCGTTGATATCGTCCATTTCCTTGAGCGCGTCGTAGGGTACCTCGGCCTCGGCCAGCAGCACGTTCATATGACCGGGCATCCGACCCGCGACCGGATGGATGGCGTATTTGACCTCCACGCCCTTGGCCTCGAGCAGCGAGGCCATCTCCTTGACCGCGTGCTGGGCCTGGGCGACGGCCATACCGTAGCCGGGCACCACGATGACCTGATTGGCATAGGCCATCTGGATCGCGGCATCCGCGGCCGAGGTGGCCTTGGCCTGCTTCTGCTCGCCGTCGCTGGACGCGATCGCGCCGCCGCCACCGAAACCACCCGCGACGATGGCCGGAATGGACCGGTTCATCGCCTTGGCCATGAGGTTGGTCAGGATGGTGCCGGACGCGCCGACGATCATGCCCGCGACGATCATCGCGGTGTTGTTGAGCGCCAAACCGGCTGCGGCGGCGGACAATCCGGTGAGGGCATTGAGCAGCGAGATGACCACCGGCATATCGGCGCCGCCGATCGGCAGCACGACCATCAGGCCGAGCACCGCCGCCAACACCAGCACCAGCACCATCCACCAGGTCGGCACGCCGTCCTTCGCCGCACCCAGACCGATCACCACGGCCGCGGCGATCGCGCCGACGAACAGCAGAATGTTCAACGGCTGCTGCGCTTTTCCGATACCGATCGGACGACCGGGCAGGATCTCCTGCAACTTGCCGAAGGCGATCAGCGAGCCCCAGAACGAGATCGAGCCGATGATCGCCGCGAACAGCGAGGCGATCACGATATGCACGCTGGGCTGCTCCGGAATCCGCGAAAACCCCTGGGTGTTCAGGAATTCCGACAGCGAGATCAAGGCGACGGTGCCGCCGCCGACGCCGTTGAACGCGGCCACCAGCTGCGGCATGGCGGTCATCTTGGTGAACCGCGCGGGCGGAACGCCCAGGGCCACACCGACGACCAGACCCGCGATGATGATGATCCAGTTGGTGGTGTCGCGGATGGAGATGAAGGTCGCGACCACCGCGAGGCCCATGCCGACCGCGGCGATCCAGTTGCCGCGCACGGCCGTCTTCGGACCGGTCAGGCCCATCAGACCGTAGATGAACAGCGCGAAGGCGATGATGTAGAGAACGTTGACGAGATTGTCCATGGCTACTTACCCGCCTTCCCGGACTCCACAGCGCCGGGCTTCTTGCCCTTGAACATGCCCAGCATCCGGTCGGTCACCACGAAACCACCGATGACATTGAGGGTTCCGAAGACGACCGCGACGAACAGGATGATCTGGGTGGCCACCGAGGGATGCTCGATGCGCCCGAGCACCACCAGCGCGCCCAGCACCACGATGCCGTGAATGGCGTTGGTACCGGACATCAGTGGCGTGTGCAGGGTGTTGGGGACCTTGGAGATGACGGCGAAGCCGACGAACCCGGAAAGCACCAGGATCGCGATATTCGCCAGCAGTTCGGTGTACATCAGCTCTCCTCCACCGTGCGGGTCACGCAGGAATCGGCCAGCACCTGGTCGCCGAAGTCGGGCTCGAGCTTGCCGTCGGTCAGCATCAGTTCCAGCAGTGCCGCAATGTTTTTCGAGTACAGCTCGCTGGCGTGCTCGGGCATGGTCGCGGGCAGGTTCAGGGGCGAGGCGATCGTGACGTCGTGTTCGACGACGATCTTGCCGGGTTCGGTCAGCTCGCAGTTGCCGCCGGTCTCACCGGCCAGGTCGACGATCACGCTACCCGGCCGCATCCCCTCCACGGCGGCGGCGGTGACCAGCCGCGGCGCGGGCCGCCCGGGCACCAGCGCGGTGGTGATCACCACGTCGAAGCCCTTGATGGCGTCCTCCAAAGCCTGTTGCTGCTTTGCCTTTTCGTCGTCGGTGAGCTCGCGCGCGTAACCACCCTCACCGGCGGCGTCGATACCCAGATCGAGCCACTGCGCACCCACCGAACGCACCTGATCGGCCACCTCGGGCCGCACGTCGTAGCCGGTGGTGCGTGCGCCCAGACGCTTGGCGGTGGCCAGCGCCTGCAGACCCGCCACGCCGACGCCGAGCACCAGCACGGTCGCGGGCTTCACCGTGCCCGCGGCGGTGGTCAGCATGGGGAAGAAACGGGTGGACTCCGACGCGGCCAGCAGAACGGCCTTGTAACCCGCCACATTCGCCTGCGAGGACAAAGCGTCCATCACCTGCGCGCGCGAGATGCGCGGAATCGCTTCCACCGCAAAGGCTTGTACGCCCGCCGTCTTCAACGCGCCGATCTTGTTGTCGGCATTGCGCGGGGCGAGGAATCCGATGAGGGTCTGACCGGCCGACAGCTTGGCCACCTCGGCGTCGTTGGGCGGGGCCACCTTGACCACCACCTCGGCCGACCACGGATCGCCGATCGTGGCGCCGGCCTCGGTATAGGCCTCGTCGGGAATCAGCGCCCCCGCACCGGCCCCGGCCTCCACGATCACCTGCACACCCTGGCGGGTCAGGCTCGGGATGATCTTGGGCACCAACGCGACGCGTCGCTCGTCGGTGTTGGTTTCCCGTACGACTCCGACACGCGTCCCGCGCGGCGCGTCCGCGTCTGCGCTTTGCGTTGTCTCCACTGGTCTACTTCCTTACTCGAGCGGCGATCGAGAAACTTACTGTCTAGTAGGTTCGTGAGAATACCTGGTCGGCGGTGAGCCTAGCGGAGATCAACATCACAGGGGCCGGTGAAATTCCTCTCCCGTACCGGTTCCGTACGCCGTAATGTTCTGCGACGTGAGTGGCTGCATCTTCTGCCGCATCGTCGCGGGCACGGCGCCGTCGACCCGGGTCTACGAGGACGACACGCTGTGCGCGTTCCTCGACATCCGGCCGATCACCCGGGGTCACACCCTGGTCATCCCCAAACGGCACGCCACCGATCTCGACGATCTGGATCCGGAACTGGGCGCGCGGATCTTCACCCTCGGCCACCGGCTCGCCAAGGCCGTGCGGCGCGGCGAGCTGGCCGCCGACGGGGCGAATCTGGTGCTCAACGACGGTAAGGCGGCCTTCCAGACCGTGCATCACGTCCATCTGCACGTAGTACCCCGCCGGCACGGCGATCGACTCACCTTCGCCAAGGGATTCCTGCTGCGCAGACCGCACGACACCGAGACCACGGCCGCGGCCATCCGCGCCGGGCTGGATCGGCTCGAGACGGAGGAGAACCGCCCATGACCGACACCCTCGATCGCGCCGAACTCACCGCTGCCCTGTCCGAGCAGTGGGAGGCCCTGGCCCGGTTGGTCGGCGAATTGGACGAGAACCGTTGGCGCACACCGTCCCCACTGCCCGGCTGGACGGTATTCGACGTGCTCGCCCATGTCATCGGCACCGAATCCGTGCTGCTCGGCGAATCGCTGCCGTCGGTGGACGCCGATGTGCAGGCTTTCGACCATGTCCGCAATCCGACGGGCGCGTTCAACGAGACCTGGCTCGAGGCGCTGCGGCCGCTGTCCGGAGCGCAACTGCTGCAACGCTTTTTCGAGATCACCGACCGACGTCGCAAGGCGCTGGCCGAGATCGACGACGACGCGTGGCGGGCCGATATCCAGTCACCGATCGGATTGGTGAGCTACGGCCGATTCATGCGGGTGCGGTTGTTCGACTGCTGGATGCACGAGCTGGACATCGCCGACGCGCTCGGGGTGCGGATCGAGGAGGGCGGCCGCCGCGCGGAACTGGCGATCGACGAGATCGAACCATTCCTCGGGCGGACGCTGGTCAAACGCGGTAAGGCCCCGGACGGCTCGCAGATCACCGTCGAGCTGACCGGTCCGGTGGTGCGGGCCGATCATGTGCGGGTGGACGGGCGCGCCGAACTCGTTGCGGCCCTGGACGGTCCGGCCGATGCGGTGCTCCGGCTGGATTCGGGCCTGTTCGCCCGGCTGTGCGGCGGGCGAACCACGGCGGGCGAACACATCGGGGAGATCGAGCTGTCCGGCGATCGGGAGCTGGCGCGGCGGCTGGCCGACCATCTCGCCTTCACGATCTGAGCCGGGGTGCGACTGTTCCTGTCCAGCTACCGGTTCGGGGCGCATCAGGAGCGCTTCGGCGCGCTGGTCGGCGAGCCCGGGCCGGTCGCGGTGATCCCGAACGCCTGCGACGCCTGGCCCGCGGCCTGGCGCGGCGCGGTCACCAGCGATGTGACTCCGCTGCGGCGCGCGGGCTTTCGACCCGAGGTGCTCGATCTGCGCGAATTCGTGGGCCGCACAGCGCGATTGGAGCGAGAGCTGCGCCGGTTTCCACTGGTCTGGGTGCGCGGCGGGAACACCTTCGTCCTGCGGGCCCAGTTCGCCCGCAGCGGAGCCGATCTCGTCCTGCCCGCGCTGCTTGCGGAGGATGCGCTGGCCTACGCCGGTTACAGCGCGGGCGCGTGCGTCCTCGCGCCGGATCTGCACGGTATCGAGGCGGTCGACGATCCGGCGGAGGTCGAACCCGCCTGCGGAGTCGAACCGCGCTGGGACGGACTGGGTTTGGTCGATCATCGTATCGTCCCGCATGTGGACTCTCCGGACACCGATCCGGACGGCGGGTGCACCCGGCTCGCGCAACGCCTGCGCGCCGAGGGGGTGGCGCACTGGGCGCTGACCGACGACGACGCTGTTGTCGTCGATGGCGAGCGCACCGAGCTACTGCTCAGCCGACCGTGATACCCGTTCGCTCGCAGCGTTTCTCGCCCCATTCGTAGAGGGCGGTGAGCACCGGGATCAGGCTGCGTCCCTCCTCGGTGAGGTCGTATTCGACCTGCGGCGGCACGGTATCGAAGACGGTGCGCCCGACGAGTCCGTCGGCCTCGAGTTCCCGCAACTGCTGGACCAGCATCTTCTCGCTGGTGGTCGGCATGGCCCGGCGCAGTTCGCCGTAGCGGCGCACACCCTCCTTCAGATGGGCGAGGATCACCGTTTTCCATTTGCCGCCGATGAGATCGACGGTCACCTCCACCGGGCAGTAGTAACGCTTCGCCGACACGCGCCTCGCCTCCGGTACTCACCAAAAAGTGCGTTCTTGTAACACTGTAATCATCCGATTTCGATGGGACGCATGAAAGTCATCACCTTCGATCGCTTCAAGCCCGGCGTCACCCTCGAGACCATCACCCCGTATCTGCCCGAGGAGGTCGCCAATGTCTGGCGGCTGTGGAAGGCCGGGATCGTGCGGGAGAACTACGCCCGCGCCGACGAGCCGGGTGTGGTCATCGTCTTCGAGGTCGACAGCGTCGAGGAGGCCCGGCGCTATGTGGCGGATTTTCCGTTGACCAAGAAGGGTTTTCTGGAGTGGACCTACGTGCCGGTGACGGCGCCGCTGCCGCTCGAGGCGCTGATGGATCCCTCGGTCGATGTGGCCGAGCCCTACGACCGGACCGCGTGAAATATGCGGCACGCCTTCGGATTGAGCATTCCGCAGTCGGTCCCCGACGCCTGTGATCCGGCGCGGATGGCGGTGCTGATCTATGACATGCAGGTCGGCATCGTCGGACAGATATCCGACGGCGACAAGATCGTCGAGTCCTGCGTGCGGATACGAGAGGCCGCGCGGAACAATGGTTTCCGGGTGTTCTATACCCGCCACATGAGTCTGCCCGTGGCGTCCGCGGGGGTGTCCCAGCTGCGCACGGCCATGCTGTGGCAGCGCGTGGACGATCCCGCCGAGGTGCGTTCCAGCTTTCCGCAGGGTTCGCCGCAGTACGAGCTCGTACCCGAACTCGCCCCGGGACCCGATGAGGTGGTGTTCGACAAGATCACCATGTCGGCGTTCGCGGCGACACCGCTCGATATCGCGTTGCGCGACTGCGGAATCGACGCCTTCGCGGTGGCCGGGATCGCGATGGAGGTCGGCATCGAGCCGACCGTGCGGCATGCCACCGATCTGGGCTATCTGCCGATCGTGGTGAGCGACGCGTGCGGCGCCGGACATGCCGAGGCGGCCGAACGTTCGCACGCGGCACTGGCTTTCGCGGGCGGTTCACTGGCCACCGACGCGGCCACCCTGATCGATCTGATGGGCCGGTAGGCAACTGCGCGAGGGAGGCGGGCGTCATTCGACGCGCCGCCTCCCTCCTCATTCGGGATCGGCCGGCGCCAGCATCCGGTGCGCCGCGTCCTTGACCCACCCGCGCATCGACTCCGGATCGAACCGCTCGTCGAACAGGAATCGGCTCACCTGCGGCACCGCCCGCGGGTAGTTGACCAGGCTGAGCGTCAGCAGCAGCAGCGCCGCGGGGGGCATATCGTCGCGCATCAATCCGCGCCGCTGCGCATCGCCGACCTTGGCCTGCTTCTCCGCGTAGCGGCCGGTTCGGGCCTCGCCGCTGGACGCGCCGTCCGCACCGAGTTCGAGCGCCTCCCACAGCATCAGGCGCAGGAATTCCGGATGGTCCCGGTGATAGTCGATGTGCTGGTCGATCCACCGGTCGAGATCGTCGATATCGGTGATCACGGCCGAGGCGGCGTCGACCATGGCCCGCTCGAGTACCTGATGGAACAGCTGCTCCTTATCGCCGAAGTAGGCGTAGATCAGCTGCTTGTTGGCCTGGGCATTGCGCGCGATGCGGTCGACGCGGGCTCCGGCGATCCCGTAGGCGGCGAACTCCTGGGTGGCCGCCTCGAATATGCGGGCCTTGGTCGCCTCGGGATCTCTGGGAGCCATGGCACCGATAGTAACCAACTAATTGGTTGACAAGGAGCGGATGGCTTGGAATATTCATAACCAACCGGTTAGTTAGAGCTCTTGTGGGGTCCGCCTCACTCCCGTCCGGCGCAGTGCCGCGCCGCTTCCGTCCCTCATGTTCATCGGGAGCACATCCGTGTCCATTATCGAAACTCGTTCCGCTCCAGTCGTTTCCGCGACAGGCGAGGCGTATCCCACGCGCTGGCGGGTGCTGCCGGTCGTCCTGAGCGCCATGTTCATGGCGATGTTCGACTGGTTCGTGGTGAATGTCGCGGCCTCATCGCTGCAGCACGATCTGCACGCCGGGGAGGCGGCGCTGGAACTGATCGTCGGCGGCTACGGCTTCGCCTACGCCTCCGGCCTGATCACCGGCGGCCGGCTCGGTGACCTGTACGGTCACCGCAGGCTGTTCGTGATCGGCATGCTGGCCTTCACCGTCGCCTCGCTGCTGTGCGGGCTGGCGCCCAACGCGTGGCTGCTGGTCGCCTTCCGCGTGCTGCAGGGCGCGACCGCGGCGCTGATGGTGCCGCAGATGCTCGCGATCATCAATACGATGTTCCCGATCCACGAACGGCCAAGGGCCATGGCGGCATTCGGTGCGACCGTCGGCATCGGCGCGGTGTCGGGTCAGGTGCTGGGCGGGGTACTATTGGACGCCGATCTGTTCGGGTGGGGCTGGCGCACCATCTTCTACATCAATGTGCCGATCGGTCTGGCCGCCGCCGCGCTGGCCGCGCGCTGGCTGCCCCGGCACGAGGCGGGTCGTCGGCCGCGGCTGGATCCCGTCGGCGCGCTGGGCGTCGCGGCCGCGCTGGCGCTGCTGCTGGTGCCGATCACGCTGGGCCGCCCCGAGGGCTGGCCGCTGTGGACCTGGCTCAGCATGTTCGCCTCGCTGCCGGTGCTGCTGGCCACCCTGCGCTACGAGAACCGGCTGGCCCGCCGCGGCGGCGAGCCGATCCTCGACACCGAAATGGTCCGCGAGCGCGGCTTCAGCCTCGGCCTGGTCATCGCGGGCGGCTATCTGACCTTCTTCGCGGGTTTCATGCTCTGCCTGACCCTCATGTTGCAGAACGGCCTCGGCATGTCACCGCTGACCGCCGGGCTGGCCTTCGCTCCCCTGGGTATCTGCTTCGCCGCGAGCTCGTTCTTCCTCGCGCCCCGGGTGGCCAACCGCATCGGCAATCGAGTCATGGCCGCGGGCACCGTGACCAGCCTCACCGGCCTGCTCATCACCCTCGCCGTGCTGACCTGGCTCGGTCCCGACGTGACCGCCGCGGCCCTCATCCCCGGCATGATGATCGTCGGAACCGGCAACGGCCTGACCATCCCCTCGGTCATCGGCGCGGTCCTGTCCTCGGGCATTCCCCCGCAGCAGGCCGGAATGGCCGCGGGCGTTCTGACCACCTCCCAGCAATTCGGAAACGCCATCGGCGCAACGGTTCTCGGAGTGATCTTCTTCTCGGCCCTCGGAACCGCCACCGGCGCCGGCAATTACGTGACGGCGATGCAGGCCGCGGCGCTGGCGGGACTGGTCGTACTGGCCGTCGTCCTCGCCGCAGCGCTGGCCCTGCCGCGCAAGGCGCGCTGAGTTCTCCCTGGCCTGTGTCATTCCGGCGAAATGCGTGCCGGAATGACACAGGCCAGGGAAATAGTGGAACAGCACAGGGCGGCCCTATAAATACAGCCCGGTGCCATGCTCGGTTCGCTCGGAGGCGACCGCGTGCAGATCTCGCTCGCGCAGTACCAGATACGCCTGGCCCTGGACCTCGACCTCGAACTGGTCGTCGGCGCTGAACAGCACCCGATCGCCCACGCTCACACTGCGCACATGCGAACCGACCCCGCAGACCTCGCCCCAGGACAGCCGCTTGGCCACCTGGGCCGTGGCCGGGATGAGAATGCCCCCGCTGCTGCGACGTTCACCGGATTCCTGGGACACCCGCACCATGACCCGGTCGTGCAACATCTGGATTTCGAGCTTCGCATCGGACACTCGGGGAGTTTAGCTCCCGCGCTGTGAAGCCGATCCGAGACGACGTAGGTTCGACTCGTGGACGTGAACAGTCTCGCCAGCCTGCTGCCCGACGGGACCCTGGTCACCGATCCGGACATTCTGGCCGGATATCGGCAGGACCGGGCATTGGATCCGGATGCGGGGACGCCGCTGGCGCTGGTGCGGCCGACCGGCACCGAACAGGTCGCCACGGTGTTGAAGTGGGCGCACGGCAATCGCGTTCCGGTGATTCCGCGCGGGGCGGGTACCGGCCTGTCCGGCGGGGCCACCGCGCAGGACGGCGCGCTGTTGCTGAGCACCGAGCGGATGCGCGCGATCACCGTCGATCCGATCACCCGCACGGCCGTCGCCCAGCCGGGGCTGTTGAACGCCGAGGTCAAGCGGGCCGTGGCCGAGCACGGGCTGTGGTACCCGCCGGATCCTTCCTCGTTCGAGATCTGCTCGATCGGCGGGAACGCCGCCACCAACGCGGGCGGACTGTGCTGTGTGAAGTACGGCGTCACAACCGATTACGTCCTCGGCATGGAGGTCGTACTGGCCGACGGGACGGTCGTGCGACTGGGCGGGCCGCGGTTGAAGGATTCGGCGGGGCTGTCGCTGACCAAACTGTTCGTCGGCAGCGAGGGCACCCTCGGCGTCATCACCGAACTCACCCTGCGCCTGCTGCCCGCGCAGCCGCCCCAGAGCACGGTCGTGGCAACGTTTTCCACGCTCACCGCCGCCACCGAGGCCATTCTGGAGATCACCGGCCGACTGCGGCCCTCGATGCTCGAATTCATGGACGCGGTCGCGATCAACGCCGTCGAGGACGAACTGCGCATGGGCCTGGACCGCGACGCCGCCGCCCTGCTCGTCGGCCGCTCCGACGCCCCGGGCGAATATGCCGTCCGCGAGGCCGAGATCATGGTGCACGCCTGTGAGAAGGCCGGGGCCACCGAGGTTTTCAGCACCGAGGATCCCGAGGAGGGCGAGGCCTTCGCCGCCGCCCGCCGATTCGCCATCCCGGCCGTGGAGCGCCGGGGAACGCTGCTGCTCGAGGATGTCGGCGTACCGCTGCCGCGCCTGGGCGAGCTGGTCACCGGCGTCGCCGAGATCGCACGCCGCCGCGAGGTGCTGGTCTCGGTGATCGCGCACGCCGGCGACGGCAACACCCATCCCCTGATCGTGCACGACCCGAACGATCCGGACGAGACCGCGCGCGCCAATCAGGCCTTCGGCGAGATCATGCGGCTGGCGATCACCCTGGGCGGCACGATCACCGGCGAACACGGCGTCGGCCGATTGAAGAAAGCCTGGCTGCCCGATCAGCTCGGCCCGGACGTGATGGCTTTGACACGCCGCATCAAGGACGCACTCGATCCACACGGCATACTCAACCCCGGAGCGGTGTTGTAATTCGTACATCCGACCGACGGGCAGGAGTTCCACCGATCATGACGACCAGGCTCGAGCACAATGCCGAGGCCACCCGGTACGAGATCTACATCGACGACACCCTGGCCGGGTACGCCGACTACAGCGACCGCGCGGTCGGCGACCGAAAGGTCCGCGATTTCCAGCACACCCTGACCTTCCCCGAATTCCGCGGCCGCGGCATCGCCGGGCAGGTGGTCGAATTCGGTCTGCGCGACGCCCGCCAAGCGGGCTTCTCGGTGATACCCACCTGTTGGTACGTCGAGAAGTTCATCGATGAGCACCGCGAATACGCGGAGCTCGTCGCCTAATTGCGTCGCCGCCACACCAGGAACTGTCGATCCTGGACGCTCCCCATCGCCTCGATCACCTTCTCGTTGTCGAAACCGGGAAGTTTCTGTAATCGCGCGAGGAAGCGGGTATCGGCGGCCGAATGCGGAACGACGCAACCGTTTCCCTTCGCACCGATCAAAACGAAGAACACATCGTCGGCGAACGGACCGTCGGCGGTCGTGATGATCCGGACCTCCGAAAGCTCCTGCCACAGCACCTCTTCGATCCGCCCGTTGTCCAACGTGCGCCGGACGAACCTGTCGTTGATCTCGACTCCGGCCATGCCTCAATAGTGCTCCGCTCGAGCCCGCTCGGATAGTCCCGAATTCGCCCGATTGCGACTGAATGTGCAAATGCAAGAACGGGTTACAAAGTCGCACGAAGCCCAGGCATTGATCGCGCCTTTCGATAACGGCAAGACCCCTACCGGAACTCGATCAGCGCTGGATGCTCAGGCAGGCCACGCGCGCGCCGGCCATACCCGCATTGCCGTCGGTGGTGTCGGTCTTCTTCTCGTGCAGAACGATCGCGCCGGGCTGGTTCGGACGGAAGGCCCAGTCGACCGTCACGACCTGCGTGGCGTTGCCGTGGTCGTCGGTGGTGAAGTCCAGCCAGAGCTCGTTGCGCGGATTGGCGTATCGGGCGTCCATGGACATCTTGTCCTTGGCATTCGGATCCTCCACGTTCTGATAGTGGAAGCCGGAGTCGGCCGCCTTGGCGCCGCAGGCGTTGCGATGCGCATGGGTGCCGTAGACACGATTGGGGAGCAGTCCGGTGACATTCAGGATGGCCGTGGTCCGCTGGTCGTCGCCGCCGAGGACGACCCTGGCACGACTACCGGCAGGCGCGAGGGTTTGGTCGTAGGTGACCGCGACCGCGCCCTCCTGCCAGGGCCCGAAGGTCCCTTCGGACACGATGGGATCGCACGCGTTCGCGGGCGTCGCGGGAATCAGCAGGGCGGCGGCGATTACGCCGAACAGAAATGTCTTGTGGCTCATGCGACCAGGCTCGTCCAGGGCGACAAACCGCGTCAATGCGTCCAAACGGAAATTTCTCCACCGTTCATCTGAACGCCCTGCTCGCACGGGTTATTGCGATATGTGTTGCACCAGTAGGGGTTTGGGTGCGATGACGATCTGCGGGCATGCCCGGACCATTACGTCCGAGCATGCCCGCGACCGAATCAGCCCCGCAGCAGCGCGCGGCTCATGACCAGCCGCTGAATCTGGTTGGTGCCCTCGTAGATCTGAGTGATCTTGGCGTCGCGCATCATCCGCTCCACCGGGAAGTCGGTGGTGTACCCCGCGCCGCCGAACAGCTGCACGGCATTGGTGGTGACCTCCATCGCCACGTCCGAGGCGAAGCATTTGGCCGCGGCGGAGATGAAGCCGAGGTTCTTCTCGCCGCGCTCGGCGCGGGCGGCCGAGGTGTAGACCATCAGGCGCGCGGCCTCCACCTTCATCGCCATATCGGCGAGCATGAACTGGGTGTTCTGGAAATCGGCGATGGCCTTGCCGAACTGCTTGCGGTCCTTGGTGTAGGCGATCGCGGCGTCGAGCGCGCCCTGGGCCAGGCCGACGGCCTGCGCGCCGATGGTCGGGCGGGTGTGGTCGAGGGTGGCGAGGGCGGTCTTGAAGCCGGTGCCCTCCGCGCCGATGATGCGGTCGCCCGGGATGCGGCAGTTCTCGAAATACAGCTCCGCGGTCGGCGAACCCTTGATGCCCAACTTGTGCTCGAGCGGGCCGACGACGAAGCCCTCGTCGTCCTTGTGCACCATGAACGCCGAAATGCCGTTGGCGCCCTTGTCCGGATCGGTCACGGCCATCACGGTGTACCAGGTGGATTGGCCGCCGTTGGTGATCCAACACTTGGAGCCGTTGATGACCCAGTCGTCACCGTCGCGGCGGGCGCGGGTGCGCATGCTCGCGGCATCGGAACCGGCCTCGCGCTCGGACAGACAGTAGGAGGCCATCTTGCCGTCGACGATATCCGCCAGGACCTTCTGCTTGAGCTCCTCGGAACCCGCGAGGATCAGACCCATGGTCCCCAGCTTGTTCACCGCCGGGATGAGCGAGGAGGAACCACAGACGCGGGCGACCTCCTCGATCACGATGCAGGTCGCCACCGAGTCAGCGCCCTGGCCGCCATAGGCCTCGGGCACGTGCACGGCGTTGAAGCCCGCGGCGTTGAGCGCGTTCAGCGCCTCCTGCGGGAACCGGGCCTGCCCGTCGACGTCCTTGGCGTGCGGGGCGATCTCCTTCTCGGACAGGCCGCGAATGGCCTCGCGCAGCTCGTGATGAACGTCGTCCAGCTTGAACAGGTCGAAATCGGGGTTGCCCGCCATGGGTTCCACTCCTGGTCGTCGGGTGCCGCGAATCTCCGGCATATCGGCACTCAGTGCCATTCATGGTCGAGTATACGCCGCAGGGTGGCGGCCAAACGCACTCATGTTCGGCATTTCACCTGGCACTGAGTGTCAAATACGGATTTGTGGTGCAGCTCACAGATTACCGAGCCGATGCGCGAGCAGATCAACAATCCGACCGGGCGGCATGTCTCGGGGGAATACGGCCACGACCATCTCGTCGCCGCCCGCGCGACCCGTGCGTGGAATCGCCGCCAGCGCCGCGCGCAGATCGGCGGCGCTCGCGTCCGACTGCCCCCGCACCATCCGCCGCAACAGATAGTTGTGCGTGGCCGTCACCGCCGCGGTGAACTGAATCAACGCCAGATCCGCCGCATCACCCACGCGCGAACGCAGGTAATCGGTGAACAACCTCTCGTACCGGAAAACTGTCACGATCTCCCGATCCCGCAGCGCCGCCACCTGCCGCACCACCCGATACCGCCGCCCCGCCAACTCCCGTGTCTGCGTGAACCGTTCGAACACCGCGACCACGGCCTCACACACCGCGTCCCACGGATCCCCCTGCGCCCGATCCAAATACTCCCGGGCCGCCGCCAGCTGCGCCTCATGATCGGCGAAGACCACATCCTCCTTGGACCGGAACTGCCGAAAGAAGGTCCGCCGCGAGATCCCCGCCGCCTCGGCGATCTCATCGACCGTCGTTGCCTCGTAACCCTTTTCGGCGAACAGGCGCAGGGCATGATCCACCACGGCCAACTTGAACCGGGATGTCTCGTCCATGGCCCCACCGTAATCCGGCACCGGGGAATTCACCCGAGTAGGCGATTGCGCAGCGCGTCGTCCTTTTCCAGGACCAGTTTCTCCAGGTCGGCCTGGAATTGTTCCATGCGTGAACGTAGTTCGGGGTCGGTGGTGGCGAGGATGCGGACGGCGAGCAGGCCCGCGTTGCGGGCGCCGCCGATGGAGACCGTGGCCACCGGGACGCCGGCGGGCATTTGGACGATGGACAGCAGGGAGTCCATGCCGTCGAGGTATTTCAGCGGGACCGGGACGCCGATGACCGGGAGGGGGGTGGCCGAGGCGACCATGCCGGGCAGGTGGGCGGCGCCGCCCGCGCCCGCGATGATCACCCTGATGCCGCGACCCGCGGCCTGCCGGGCGTAGTCGAGCATGCGCTGGGGGGTGCGGTGAGCGGAGACGACGCCGACCTCGAAGCGAATCCCGAACTCCGCCAACGCTTCCGCGGCCGCCTCCATGGTCGGCCAGTCGGAGTCGCTGCCCATGATCAGGCCGACCTGCGCGGTGTCATTCATGCGGATCCCATCCGTCGGTCCAAATCGCGTGCGACATCCAGTGCGCCGCCCGTTCCGCCTGCTCGCGAACCTCGGCCACATCGTCGCCGAGGATATTGATATGCCCGATCTTGCGCTTCGGGCGCTCGCCCTTGCCGTACAGGTGCACCCGCGCGTGCGGCATGCGGGCGAACAGATGATGCAGCCGCTCGTCCATTGTCATCTCCGGGGCGGTCTCGGCGCCGAGGATATTGGCCATCACGGTCACCGGGGCCAGCGGGCTGGTATCGCCGAGCGGATAGTCCAGGACGGCCCGCAGATGCTGTTCGAACTGACCGGTGACCGCGCCGTCCATCCCCCAGTGCCCGGAATTGTGCGGACGCATGGCGAGTTCGTTGACCAGCAGCCGCCCGTCGTGGGTCTCGAACAGCTCCACGGCCATCGCGCCGGTCACGCCGAGTTCCTTGGCCAGGCGCAGCGCGAGTTCGGTCGCCTCGGCGGATCGGGCGTCGGGCAGTTCCGGGGCGGGCGCGATGACGACCGCGCATTGGCCCTCCCGCTGCACGGTCTCCACCACCGGCCAGGCCGCGGCCTGCCCGAACGGCGAGCGCGCCACCATGGCCGACAGCTCTCGCTTCAGATCCACCTTCTGCTCGGCCAGCAGCACCACACCGTGCGCGAGCTGGTCGGCGACGACGGTCTCGGCCTCGGCCCGATCGTCGATCATCCAGACCCCGCGCCCGTCGTAACCCCCGCGCACCGCCTTGAGCACGAACGGCCAGCCGTGCTCGTCACCGAATCCGATGGCATCGGCGGCCGATTCGACCGCGGTGAACGGCGGCACCGGCACGCCGAGTTCGGCGAGTTTGCGGCGCATGGCGAGCTTGTCCTGGGCGTACAGCAGCGCACCCGGCGGCGGCTGCACATTCACGCCCTCGGCCACGAGCGTCTCGAGGTGTTCGGTCGGCACATGCTCGTGATCGAAGGTCAGCGCGTGCGAGCCGACCGCGGCCTTGCGCAGCGCGGCCAGATCGGTATGCGCGCCGAGCACGACCTCGGGGGTCACCTGGGCCGCCGGGTCGTCGGGGCGTTCGGCGAGCACCCGTAACCGCTGGCCCAGTGCGACGGCCGCCTGATGGGTCATTCGAGCCAGCTGCCCGCCACCGATCATGGTGACGGTGGGCATGCCCCCGGCGTTCGCATCAGGCGCGGAGGCGGCGGCCCGCGTAACCACGGAGCGCCCGCGGACGCCGTCGTCGGATGCTGCATCGAAGAAACGGGTGGTCACGGGCCACTATGTTGTCATGCCTTCCACCCGGTCAACGCACGCGGGTTGGTTGCCCGGATAACGAGCGACGTAGACTCGGCCCGTGTCATTTGTCGACGACGTGGTCAACGTCCTGCCCAAAACACTGCGGGACCTCGCATATCGCCACAACGAACTGATCAAGTTCGCGATTGTGGGTGCGACCACGTTCATCATCGACAGCGGCATCTTCTACCTGTTGAAATTGACCGTTCTGTCGCCCAAGCCGATCACCGCCAAGATCATTTCCGGTGTGATCGCGGTAATCGCGTCCTACATCCTCAACCGCGAATGGTCGTTCAAGGGCCGCGGCGGCCGCGAACGCCATCACGAAGCCCTGCTGTTCTTCGTGGTCAGCGGCGTCGGCGTGGTGCTGTCCAATGTTCCGCTGTGGATGTCGCGCTACATGTTCCACCTGCAGGTCCCCGATGTCAGCCTGATGGCCGAGAACATCGCCGACTTCTTCAGCGCCTTCATCATCGGCAACATCCTGCAGATGGTGTTCCGTTTCTGGGCCATGCGCCGCTGGGTCTTCCCGGACGAGATCGATTCGCTCGTCGAGGAATTCGAGGACCTCTACGAAGAAGAGGAACAACTCGGGCACTCGTAATTCTGGCGGCGGCTTCGCCGCCGCGGGTTTCAGGTCGGCAATCTCAGCGAGGTTCATCCGCGATCGTCGTACTCAGGCTCGACCGGTTCGGCGATGGGTTGCCGAGGAACACCGCGAACAGCGCCGGGCGGCGACGCTGCAGTTCCAATCGGCCGCCGTCGGCCTCGATCAGCGCGCGGGCCAGGGCCAGGCCGACACCGGTCGATCCCGCCCCCGAGAAACCGCGGTCGAAGATGTGCGGGGCCAGATCATCGCTGACGCCCTCGCCCTCGTCGGCGATCTCCACCGCCACCAGCGGCTCACGATCCGGGCCACCGTAGACCGTGCGCACCGAGATCGTGCAGTCTCCGCCGCCGTGCATCAGGGCATTGTCGACCAGCACCGCCACGGCCTCGCGCAGCCGTGAGCCGCTCACCGGGGCGCGCAGCATCGGATCACCGGACAGGATCAGGCGGCGACCGGCCTCGGCGAACGGATGCCGCCACTCGGTGACCACTCCGCGCAGCTCGTCGACGACCGGCACCGGATCGCGGTCGGCGGTGTTCTCGTCGCGCGAGGCCCGGACCAATTCATCGATTGCCGCGGTGAGCCGGTCGACCTGTGCCATCGCCTCCTCGGCCTCGTGCACCACATCCGGATCGTCGTGCGCGGACAGCTCGTCCAGGCGCAGCCGCACCGCGGTCAACCGGCTGCGCAGTTGATGGGAGACATCGGCCACCAGGGCATGCTCGCGTTGCAGCCGCCCGGCGATCTCCACCGCGGCCGAATCGAGAACGTCGGAGACGCGGTCGAGTTCGGTGATGCCGTGCCGCGTGGGGTCCAGCCGGAAGTCACCGGTCGCCAACCGGGCCGCGCGGGCGGCGACATCGCGCAGCGGATCGGCCACCCGCCGCGCGGTCACCACGGCCACCGCCGCGCCCGCGGCCAGCGAGGCCAGCGCCACCAGCGCGACCGCCCCGACGGCCTGGCGCTGCATGGAATGCATGGGCCCGGCCGGGACCTCGAGACGCAGCGAACCCGAGGTGCCCATCGCCAGCGATTCGATCACCGGATCGTTCACATGTGAGACACCGGCGTCCACGCGCAACGCGGCATCCTCCGGCGTCGGATAGATGATCGTGAGCCGTCCGCCCGGCGGGATCAGCGGGCGCACCGAGCGCAGATCCAGGGTGCCGTGCACCAGACCGTCCTCGCGTTCCTGCGAGACGATTTCCACCGACATCCGATCCAGCCTGGCGCGCAGATCGTTTCGAGTGATATCGGCCACCCACTGCCAGGCCGTGTAGGCCAGCGGGATGCCGAGCACCACCGTGGTGAAGGTGAGCGCGGCCAGCATCGACAGCAGTATCCGTCGGCGCATACGCCCCTCAGTCGGTGTTGAACCGGAAGCCGACGCCGCGCACGGTGACTATGCGACGCTCGGCCACCGGGCCCTCGTCACCGATCTTCCGCCGCAGCCAGGACATGTGCATATCGAGGGTTTTGGAGCCGCGCAGATCCGCGTCGCCCCACACCTCGCGCAGGATGGTCTCGCGCGGCACCACCTGCCCGGCCCGATCGATCAAGACCTTGAGCAGCTCGTACTCCTTGTTGGCCAGATTCACCTCATGGCCGTTCACCAGCACCCGGCGGGCCTGCGGTTCCAGCCGCACACCGCCGATTTCGACCGCCTCGTCACCGATCCCGCTGCGCCGCAACAGCGCCCGCACCCGGGCGAGCAGTTCGGCGAGGCGAAAGGGTTTGCCCACATAATCATCGGCCCCGGCATCGAGCCCGACCACGAAGTCGACCTCATCGGTCCGGGCGGTCAACATCAACACCGCCAGATCGGCCCCGCGCGCCCGCACCTGCCGGCAGACCTCCAGCCCGTCCATCCCAGGTAGCCCGAGATCGAGGATGAGCAAATCATGCTCACCCTCCAGCGCACGTTGCAGGACCGCGGGGCCGAAGCTCTCCACGGTCACCGAATAACCCTCACGCCCCAGCGCCCGTGACAGCGGGGCGGCGATGGCCTCGTCGTCTTCGGCCAGCAGTACGGCGGTCACGCGTCAAGATTACGCACTTGCGCAGAATGTCTGTGTTGATTGGGCACGCGGCGTTCTGCCGCTCGACCTCAACGACGCTCGGGCTGGTCGTGGCGGCCGTCACGGCGGGGGTCGTAGCGCTCGTTGTCGAAGACCTCGTGGTACAGCATGGCGTGAACTCGCTGCACCTGGGGGATGTCGTCGTACTCGAGGGGGTCGCCGGAGGCCGCGTCGATTATCAGGGTGCCGGTGCCGAGCATGCGGTCGAACAGACCGTGGCGGAACTGCACACTGGAGATGCGGTTCATCGGGATGTCGATGCCGGTGTGGGTGAGCACCCCCTCACGGACCAGTACGCGGCGGTCGGTGATGATGAAATGCGTTGAGTTCCAACGGATCACCGGGACGGCGCAGCGCCACAACACGATCACCAGCCAGACCGCCGCGATGGCGATCAGCACGATGTTGTGCGCGCTGCCCTCGATGTGCCGCCACGACAACCCCCCGGCGAATCCCGCGAGGGCACTCACGACGATGAAGGTGACCGCGGGCCAGAACAGCATTTTCCAGTGCGGATGACGATGCAGCAGCAACTGTTCGTCGGGCGCGAGCAGCTCCTCCGGATAGCCCATGGGGAAAACCCTACCGCCTGTGGATGCGAGAATGGCCGAGCGAACGGCATCACCGCAACACCCAGCGCGACCGAGCGTTTCCGCATTGATTTGTTTCGAGCGGAGGCGTGCGTGTCCAAGCAACCGAGCAGTGGCATCCCCACGACTACATCCCTGGGACGAGGGTCGCAACTTCGCCGCCATGGGCGGCGCCTGGGGCGCCCTGACTAATATCCGGCGCGCAGGTGCGTCACATCTCCGGCCGATACCGCCCGATTCCCAATCAACAGCCGGCCGTTCTCATCCACATCGGTCGCGATACCCGTGAGCACCTCACCGCCCGGAAGTTCCGCGCGAACCTCGGTTCCCAGTGTGGCGCAACGCTTCCGGTACTCCTCGGCGATGCCGGTGACATTCCAGTTCGCCGTACGCCATTCGGTGAAATGCCGCGCGAACGCGCGCAGCAGCGACAGCGCCAATTCGGTCCGATCGACCTCGGGCGCCCCGGCCAGTGCCAGCGATGTGGCATGGGGCACCGGCAATTCGTCCTCGGTCAGGCTCACATTGAGCCCGACGCCGATCACCACCGTGGGGTCTACCGCACCGGCGGCCACCTCGGCGAGGATGCCCGCGGTCTTGCGACCATCGATCAGAACATCGTTGGGCCACTTGAGATTCGCCTGTAGTCCGCTGGTCGCGCGCACGCCGTCGACGACGGCCACGCCGGTCAGCAGCGGCAGCCAGCCCACCACCGCGGGGTCGATACCGCGCAGCCGCACCAGCATCGACATCGACAGCTGCGCCCGCGGCGGGCTCACCCACGCGCGTTCGTGCCGACCCCGGCCCTGCACCTGTTCCTCGGCGATCAGCACCCGGCGATCCGAATCCGGATCGCCGGCGTGCCCGATCAGATCGGCATTGGTGGATCCGGTCGACTCCACCACGTCCAGACGGGTGAAGAACGACAGATCCGGCGAGTCGGCGACGCTGCGCCGCAACCGTTCGACGTCCAAGGGGGGCCTGTGCACAACCGGCAGGCTACTCCTCGGCTCAGCGGACCAGTGACAGCGTCCGCACCACATACAGGGCATCGTCGCGGGGATCACCCTTGGCGATCTGCCGCCACGACTCCGGGTCGACCACGGTCGGCTCGGCGTGCCCGGTGTGCCGACTACTCCATACCGCCGCCGCGGCTCTTTCCGCGACGGTCCTACTCCATTCCCACATTTTGCGCCTCCCCGCGCTCGGAAGATCTCCAAGGTAACGCGGGGGCGGGGCTCGGCGACACTGATTTTTCTTCCGGCCGGAATGAAAATCATTTGACGCGGGGGATGAAAGATGTTAATTCACAGCCGAATACGAATCAGACCGGCTGCAGGCCGAGGGCGCCGGCGACGAAGCGACGCACGGCGGTCCGCCCGGTCTCGAGCGCCTCGTCGAAACCCGTTCGTGCCCAGCCCGAAATATCGGCCGTGCCATCAGGATTCGGCGTCACCACGATTTCGGCGACCAGTTCCGCGGTAGTGGGTTCGCATACCGCCCACGAATAGCGCGTGGATTCGGCCCATTCCCGGGTGCGGCGCGCGACGTAATCGGGGTCGTCGATACCGCCGGTGGCCAGCGCGGGGCGGTCGTCGATGCGCTCATCGGCGCGCAGGGCCCGCAGATACCAGCTGCCCGCGTTGATCTCGATCGGTTCCATCTATCGGTCCCGGCGCCGCTGCCGACGGGCCTGGCGGCGTTGCTCGCGATTCTGCTGCAGGCCGCCGAATATGATGCCCGCCGCCGGAATCATCAGGAACCACAGCCAGGTGTGGGTGGTGAAGAACAGCACCAGCGCCGCGATCACGATCAGGCCCATCACGGGACCGCCGATCTCCGGCCGGTCGCCCTTCGGCTGCGCCGGGGGCTGCGCGGCGGCCGCCGGTTGCGCCACCGGCTCGGGCAGATCGGTGAATACCCGCACCAGATCGCCGCGCGTGACCGCGGCCGCGATCACCGCACTGCGCTCGTCGAATTCCGCGACCGAGAGCCGGCCCGCGGCGAAATGATCCGACAGCCGCTTCATGGCGTCCTCGCGTTCGGAGTTGCCGATGCGGATATCGGGTGAATCAGCCATAAGACGAGCGTAGCGACCGCACACTGGTTCCGCCGCACGTGTCCGGTTTAGGGTCGGGTGGTGGCACGGCGGTTCGGCGGATATCGACTCGACGGACTCATCGGACGCGGTTCGGTGGGCGAGGTGTGGCGTGCGCACGACGACGCCACCGACCGCACACTGGCCCTGAAGATCCTGTCGATCGGCGCGGCCGAGGACCCGGACTACCGGCGGCGATTCGAGCGGGAAGCGCGCGTCGGCGCCGGGCTGGACAACCCACATATCGTGCCGATCCACGACTTCGGCGAACAGGACGGTCGCCTGTTCCTGGCCATGGCCCACATCCCCGGCCTCGACGTCGCAGCACGTCTGCGCGGGGGCCCGATGGGCGTACCCGAGGCGGTCGACCTCATCTCCCAGATCGCCGAGGCCCTCGACGCCGCGCACGCCGCGGGCCTGGTCCATCGAGATGTGAAGCCCGCCAACATCATCGTGCACCCCTCCGGCTTCGCCTACCTCATCGATTTCGGCATCGCCCGCGCCTCGAACCAAACCACCATCACCGCAACGGGTTTCACCGTCGGCACACTGGCCTATATGGCCCCCGAACGATTCGCGGGCCATGGCGACGCCCGCTCCGACATCTACTCCCTGGCCTGCGTACTGTACGAATGCCTCACCACCCGAAGGCCATTCGGCGATACCGACCCGGTGCGGCAACTGCATGCCCACCTTCGCGAGGACCCACCACGCGCCTCGGCCACCAATTCCGCCGTACCGAAGGCCCTGGACCAGATCATCGCGCGTGGCATGGCCAAGGAACCCGACAGCCGCTATCGAAGCGCCGGAGAACTGGCCGCTGCCGCGCTCTCGGCAATCGGTATGCCGCAACCACTTTCACATACACCACCGGTCCTTGCGCCCGCTTCGACCGCGCCGACCGTTCCAGCTCGGGTAATGGTGCGGCGGCCGCGCTCGGAACCGTATGCCGCCGCGGCATCTCCGACGCGACACCCTCACCACGCGCTGTCCGACACCCCGCTCGGCACGCCTCCGACGCGGCGAATCATATCGCCCGCCGCTCGACAGCCCGCCGCGCGCGTAGCGGGACCGAAAAACGCTGCCGCGCAGCGTATCGGCCCCGGCACGGTCGCCAAGTCCGCAGTACTGGCGGTCGTGGTATTCGGGGCTATTGCCCTCGCCACGGCGCTGCTGACCCATGACAGCGGCAAGTCCGCGCCCGGCGTCTCGTCGCCGTCGATCACCGTCGCCCCTCGGACCACACCCGCTCCCCCGCTGAACGAAAGCCCGACCACGGCCGAACCGCCACATCTGAGCATCCCGGTGCCGCCGGGCTTCGGCACTGCCCCATTCCAGATTCCAGGTATCTCGAACCGGAGTGACGACAGCGGAACCGGCGACTCCGACGGCCGAGACAACGGCGGCCACGGCAATGCCAACGGCCACGGACAGCACGGCAAGAAGGACAAATAGCGAGACCCGCCCACTGACGAGCAGTGGGCGGGCCTCGAAAGCCGTTCGGGTCTACTTGATTTCGGCGAGCACGGTGCCCTGGGTGATGGCCGCACCGGCCTGCACGGACAGCCCGGTGACCACACCGGCCTTGTGCGCGTTGACCGGATTCTCCATCTTCATGGCCTCGAGCACCACGATCAGATCGCCGGCCTCGACCGACTGCCCCTCCTCGACCGCGACCTTGACCACGGTGCCCTGCATCGGCGCGGTCACGGCATCGCCGGAGGCCGCACCGGTCGCGGCGCCGCCGCGCTTGCGGGGCTTGGGCTTCTTGCGGATGACACCGGCGCCGTTACCGGCCGCACCGGCAGCGCCCGCGCCGACGGTGAACTGACTCGGCAGCGATACCTCGAGCCGGCGACCACCGACCTCGACGACGACCTTCTGCCGCGGCGCCTCGTCCTCGTCCTCGATCGGCTGTCCGCCGGTGTAGGGCTCGATCGGGTTGTCCCAGTCGTTCTCGATCCACTTGGTGTAGACGTCGAACTTGGTGCCGTCGCCGATGAACGCCGGGTTGGTCACGATGTGCCGGTGGAAAGGCAGCACCGTCGCCAGGCCCTCGATCTCGTACTCCGCCAGCGCGCGCGAGGCCCGCTCGAGCGCCTGGGTGCGGGTCTCACCGGTGACAATCAGCTTGGCCAGCATCGAGTCGAACTGCCCGCCGATCACACTGCCGGCGACCACACCGGAATCCACGCGCACACCGGGACCGGTCGGCTCCTTGTACACGCTCACCGGACCGGGCGCGGGCAGGAAGCCCCGGCCCGCGTCCTCGCCGTTGATCCGGAACTCGATCGAATGCCCACGCGGCGTGGGGTCTTCGGTGATGGTGAGCTCCTCGCCGTTGGCGATGCGGAACTGCCAGCGCACCAGGTCGATACCCGAGGTCTCCTCGGTCACCGGATGTTCCACCTGCAGACGGGTGTTCACCTCGAGGAACGACACCGTCTCGCCCTGCACCAGATATTCCACGGTGCCCGCGCCGTAGTACCCGGCCTCGCGGCAGATTCGCTTGGCGGATTCGTGGATCTTGGCGCGCACCTCGTCGGACAGGAACGGCGCGGGCGCCTCCTCGACCAACTTCTGGAACCGGCGCTGCAGCGAGCAGTCGCGGGTGCCGGCCACGATCACATTGCCGTGCTGATCCGCGAGCACCTGCGCCTCGACGTGGCGAGCCTTGTCCAGGTACTGCTCCACGAAGCATTCGCCCCGGCCGAACGCCGCGGTCGCCTCACGCGTGGCGGAGTCGAACAGCTCCGGGATCTCCTCGATCGTGTGCGCGACCTTCATGCCGCGGCCACCACCACCGAAGGCGGCCTTGATGGCCACCGGCACACCGTATTTCTTCGCGAAGTCGACGACCTCGCTCGCATCCTTGACCGGATCCTTGGTGCCCGCGGCCATCGGCGCCTGGGCGCGCTCGGCGATATGCCGCGCGGTCACCTTGTCACCCAGATCACGAATCGACTGGGGGCTGGGCCCGATCCAGATCAGACCGGCATCGAGCACGGCCTGCGCGAAATCCGCGTTCTCCGACAGGAACCCATAACCCGGGTGGATCGCGTCCGCGCCCGCCTTGCGGGCGGCGTCCAGAATCTTGTCGAAGACCAGATACGACTCGGCCGAGGTCTGCCCGCCCAGTGCGAACGCCTCGTCGGCGAGCTTCACGAAGGGCGCGTCGGCATCGGGCTCGGCGTACACCGCGACACTGGCGATACCGGCATCCTTGGCGGCCCGGATCACCCGCACCGCGATCTCGCCCCGATTCGCGATCAGGACCTTGGTGATCTGCGCGCTGGCATGGCTGGGCACTGAGCCTCCTGTGCTGTGGACATCTATCTGCAGCGAGTGTAGGCAGTCTGCCAACAGTCGCCGAAGTGGGCTAGGGGCTACTGAACAGTAGTCCCGGCAAGTGATACGGCCAACACTTCCCCCGGGTTCGGGCCTGTACTTTACGCGGTATGGGCGGCCGGGCGCGACAGCTGTGAAACCGCACCGGGTTCAGCGCCCTTGACGATGGGAGTTCGCACCGCATTGGCCCATTCGGTCCACGAACCGTCGTAATTGCGCACATTCCGCAACCCGAGCAATGCGGTCAGCACGAACCAGGTGTGCGCCGACCGCTCGCCGATGCGGCAGTAGACGACCGTTTCCCCGGCCTCGGTGAACCGCTCGTAGATTCGATCCAATTCCGCCCGTGTGCGAAACCGGCCGTCGCCGCCCACCGCGTAGTTCCACGGAATGTTCACCGCTGTCGGAATATGCCCGGCCCGCAATGCCTGCTCCTCGGGACGATCGATAATTCGGTCCAATTCGCCCGAATACTCATCGGCCGCACGCACATCCAGCAGCGCGACACCGGCCGTACCGAGACGCTCGCGCACGTCCTCCAGAAATGCCCGCGCGCCCCGGTCATCGCGCTCCACCACCGGATATTCACCCAGGCCCACATCGGGCACCTCGAAAACGGTGTCGCGCGCCTCGGAGATCCACGCATCGCGTCCGCCGTCGAGCAGTCGCACATCCGGATGGCCGAACAGATCGAATACCCACAGCGCGGCCGCGGCCGTGCCGTTGCCCTTGTCTCCGTAAATCACCACGGTGTCGTCGCGCTCGATACCCTTGGCTCGCATCAATTCGGCGAAACGGGCGCCGTCGACCACATCTCGGGTGCCCGGGTCGGTAAGCTCGGCCCGCCAGTCGATCTTGATGGCCCCTGGGACGTGGCCTATGTCGTAGAGGAGGATGTCCTCATCCGCTTCCACGATCTTGAGTCCCGGCGCGCCGATGTTTGCCGACAGCCACTCTGTGGTTACTAGTCGGTGAGGATATGCGTGGGCGCCGAAGGATTGATGAGGGTCCGGGGCGACTGGCACGATGGTCGGTCCTTCACTGTGAGTCAGCGGTTCCACACCGATCGTAGGTGGGGAACCGCACAGCAACCGCTTTCACATCACGAATCGGGTGAAGCGCGAATAAGTCGCACCCCCATCCGATAAAGTCTCCCGGGAGGAGGGGTGAGCTATGTCTGATTCTTGGCCACGCCGGCGCCTGCTCGCGATCCTACGTGGCGCCAGCGAGCCTCTCGACGCCCAGGAGCTCGCCAGAGTCACCGGGCAGCACGTCACCACCGTGCGGTTCCATCTGGACGTGCTGACGCGGGAATCGCTGGTGCGCCAGTTCCAGCAGCCGCCGCGCGGTCGCGGCCGCCCGCGCATCGGGTACACCGCGGTCCAGCGATCGGTCGGCTATCAGGATCTGGCCCAGGTGCTCGCCGATCAGCTCGGCACCGATCCACGCCGCCGCTCGGATGCCGCTATCGCGGCCGGGCGGGCCTGGGGAGCCAAACTCGAGGCCGTCGACGAGGAGATCACCACGCTCGACGAGGCCAAGGACGTCACCATGACGATGATGTCCGAACTCGGCTTCGCCCCCGAGCGCGACGCGGCCTCCGAATCCGACGAGCAGGTCATGATCCGGATGACCGCCTGCCCGCTGCGCGAATTGGCCCGCACCCACTCCGAGGTCGTCTGCGGCGTCCATCTGGGCCTGATGCGCGAGGTGATCGACCGCAACGGCGGCCGGGACGCGGTGAATGTGCGCCTGCATCCGTTCGTGGAGCCGGAACTGTGCGTGGCGCGGCTCGAGGCCCTGCGCAGTCTGCTGCCCGATCCCACGACCATGCCCGACAACCCACCCGAATCGGGCGAACCGCGGATTCCCACGCCGTCAGGCGGTCGCGTCGCTCCCCAGCTGCGTACCGCCGACCCACAGCTCCGCAATGGAGAGGCCCACGTCGCCAAGCAGTCGACGCAGTAGCGGCAGGCCGATACCGATCACGCTGGACGGATCGCCCTCGATCCCGTCGACGAACCATCCGCCGCGGCCGTCGAGGGTGAATGCGCCCGCCACCTGCAGCGGCTCACCGCTGGCGATATACGCGTCCAATTCCTCCGGCTGCGGCTTGGCGAAGTGCACCCGGGTTCCGCTGCAATCGTGCGCGGCCCGTTCGATCCGCCCACCGCGGACCCGCAGCACACAGTGACCGGTGAGCAGATCGGCACTGCGCCCGGCCATCGCGGCCCAGCGCTCGCGCGCCACCTCGGCGGTCAGCGGTTTTCCCTGTAGCGCGTCGTCGATCAGCAGCATCGAATCGCAGCCGACCACAACGCAATCGGCGGTGATCTCGGCTCGCTCGGCGATCAGGGCCGCGGCCACCGATTCGGCCTTGGCCGTGGCCAGCGCGATCACCACATCCTCGTGCGAGGTACCGGCGGGCAGGGCCGCGGCGACCGCGTCCTCGTCCACCTCGGAAACCCGCACACGCGGATCGAGTCCGGCCGAGCGCAGCACCTGCAGCCGCGCGGGCGAGGCCGAGGCGAGAACGAATCCCGTCACGTCAGTCGCGCAGATGCGACAGATACGGGAAGGAGTACGGCGAGAACGGCGACGTGCCGCGGTGCAGGAAGGTGGGCCGCCCCCACAGATCCGCAGGCCCCCGCGACTCCGACGCCGGCTCGGCGCTCGCGGCGGCGGCCGCCAGCACACACACCAGAGCAGCGATCTCGTCGTCGGTGGGCGCGCCCTTCAGGATCCGGATGACGGGACCCTCGTGCGATTCGGTATCGGCGTCCACCGGGACCACGGCGACGAGATCGTCGACCGACAGATCCAGTTCGGCGGCGCGCAATATTTCTTCGTCAGCCACAGCCGTCACAGCGCCAGCTCCTCCTGTTCCTGCGCCGGACCTCGGAAAAGTCCGGCGTTCACGGCCCACGGAAGGTGCCCGGGGATCCGTAAACAGTATTCGTTGCGGCGCTCGGCGGCGAACGCCCCTAATTCCATCTTCACCCGATCGGGTGATTCCCGCGCGGCCTGATGTGTGGAACGTCTCACATCGCAGTGTGCGCCGCGCACGGAACATATCGTCGGATCACAGCGGAATGTTGCCGTGCTTCTTCGGCGGCAGGCTGACCATTTTGCGCTCGAGCAGCCGCAATGCCGAAACGATCTGCCCGCGGGTATGGGAGGGTGGAATGACCGCGTCGACATATCCGCGCTCGGCCGCCACATACGGGTTGACCAGGGTGTCCTCATATTCGTTCTGCAGTTCCAACCGCAGCGCGTCGACATCGGAACCCTCGGCGGCGGCCTGCTGCAACTGCTTGCGGTAGACGAATCCGACCGCGCCCGAGGCGCCCATGACCGCGATCTGCGCGGTCGGCCAGGCCAGGTTCACATCGGCGCCCATATGCTTGGAGCCCATCACGTCGTAGGCGCCGCCGTAGGCCTTGCGGGTGATGATCGTGATCTTGCCGACCGTGGCCTCGCCGTAGGCGTAGAGCAGCTTCGCGCCGCGACGGATGATGCCGTTGTACTCCTGGCCGGTGCCCGGCAGGAAGCCCGGCACATCGACCAGCGTGATGATGGGGACATTGAAGGCGTCGCAGGTCCGCACGAAGCGGGCGGCCTTCTCCGAGGCGTCGATGTCCAGGCAGCCCGCGAACTGGGTCGGCTGATTGGCCACGATGCCGACGCTACGGCCGTCGATGCGCCCGAATCCGACGATGATGTTCATCGCCCGCTCGGCCTGCACCTCGAGGAATTCGTCGTCGTCGAGCAGGCGACGGATGACCTCGTGCATGTCGTAGGGCTGATTCGGCGAATCCGGGATCAGCGAGTCGAGCTCGAGATCCTCCTCGGTCAGCGACTCCTCGATCGCGCCCTCGACCGGATCGGTGGCCGGATAGCGCGGCGGCTCGGCGCGGTTGTTGCTCGGCAGGTAGCTCAGCAGATCCTTGACCCAGTCCAGCGCGTCCTGCTCGCCGGAGGCCACGTAGTGGGCCGTACCCGACTTGACCATGTGGGTGTGGGCGCCGCCCAACTCCTCCATGGTGACCTCTTCGCCGGTGACGGTCTTGATGACGTCGGGACCGGTGATGAACATCTGACTGGTCTCGTCGACCATGACGACGAAGTCGGTCAGCGCCGGGGAGTACACGTGCCCGCCCGCGGCCGCGCCCATGATGAGCGAGATCTGCGGGATCACGCCGGAGGCCTGGATATTGCGGTGGAAGATCTCGCCGTAGAGGCCGAGGGACACCACGCCCTCCTGGATCCGCGCACCGGCGCCCTCGTTGATACCGATCAGCGGACGGCCGGTCTTGAGCGCCAGATCCATGACCTTGACGATCTTCTCGCCGTACACCTCGCCGAGGCTGCCGCCGAATACGGTGGCGTCCTGGGAGAAGATGCAGACATCGCGGCCGTCGATGGTGCCGTACCCGGTCACCACACCGTCGCCCAGCGGCCGATTGTTCTCCAGCCCGAAGTTGACGCTGCGATGGCGGGCCAGTGCGTCCAGCTCCACGAACGAGCCCTCGTCCAGCAGTGCGAGGATCCGCTCCCGCGCGGTCAATTTGCCCTTGGCATGGACCTTGTCGACCGCGGCCTCACCCATCGGGTGCTTGGCCTCGTCCATGCGGTTGCGCAGATCGGCCAGCTTCCCTGCGGTGGTGTGGATGTCGGGGGAGCCCGCCGAACCCGGCTGCGGCTGCTGCTGGACACTCGTCATGCCCCGGAGTCTAACCAGTACCAGGCCCGCTGGAAATTCCAGCGGTATCTACCGACGAGTACCGCTATTGGCTACTCGCCAGTAGAAAACCCCTGGTGAAACCCGGTGAGCAGCAAGATTTTCAGCGCATTACGCCGGTATGTCCGGTGGAGTAGCGACCGGGTTGCGGCCATACCGTCAAACCGTGCGGACCACCGCCGACCGGTATGCGCGCCAACAGTTTCCAATCCACGATATCTACGGCGTAAACCTCACCGTTGTACCTGCCCGAAACCCAGAAGATCCTGCCGTCGGCGGAAATGTTGCCCATATCCGGACTGCCGCCGCCGGGGATCTCCCATTTGTGCACCAGCTTCTTCTCAGCGAAATCCCAGACCGACAGCGTGCCCTCACCGCGATTGGTGATGATCATCTGCGTGGAGTCACGGGTCACATACAGCCCGTGCGTACCCTTGCCGGTCGGGATGTAGCCGGTATCGGCGAAGGTCTTCGCGTCGAAGGTGTACATGCCGTCGGCCATCATATCGGCGACGTAGAAGGTCGAACCGTCCGGCGAGAGCTTCACATCCTGCGGCATCCCCGCACCGTGATGGCCCGGCGGCAGATCCACCATCCGCACCAGCCGCGCACCGGCGATGTCGAGCACCGCCATCCTGCCCGCGAATTCGCAACTGGCCATGGCGAATCGGCCGTCGGCGGTGAAATCCATATGATCGACGCCCGCGCAGTCGGGCACCGCGATCGCGTCGACCTTCTCCCAGGTGTGCGGGTCGTAGAGATCGATCGACTTGTCCGCCTCGGCGACCACCAGGGCGTAGCGGCCGTTGGGCGTGAAGTACATGTTGTAGGGATCGCGCACCGGCATCGGCTCACCCGGCTTGCCGGTGCGGGGATCGATCGGCAGCAGACTGCCGCTGCCGATCGGCAGATCATTGGTGACATACAGCGTCTGCATGTCGTAAGAGGGCACGACGTGCTGCGGCTCCTCGCCCCCGGCCGAATAGGTGTCGACCACTTCGAAGGTGGCCTGATCGATCACGGTGACCGAATTCGTTTTGCTATTGGGCACGTAAACGAGCGGCAAATGTTCGGCGACGGACGGGCTCAACTCACGGGTGCCCGCGTAGACATCGGTGGCCGACAGCGGCGGCGGCATACCGGGTAACAGATTCGCGGCGACCGGCTCGGGCGCGCCCGAGGAGGCGGCAACCGAGCCGGCGGCCGCCTCATGGTGCGACTTCGACGCCGGACCACCGCTCGCGCAACCGGTCAGGAGAATGGGAATGAGAACTACTGCGAGACGTGCGCGGCGCGCGCTCACGCGGCGCGTCCGCAAGGGGGATCACAGGGGCGCTTCGACATGGCAGCGATGTTAGGTGCGCCGCAACGACTTTCACAGCAACCGGAAGGCTATGTCACAGCGCTGTTGAAGCGGACAGTTCGGGTTCCGGCTCGATGACGAACCGGAACCCGGGACACTTCGGACGAAAGTGAACCCGACGCCCGCGAATGTCCGTTATCGCGAACTATCTCATTCGGAACGGCCGAGCACCCGATCGAGCGCCGCGACGGCCTCGTCGAGTTCTTCGGTGGTGACGGTCAGCGGCGGACGGAACCGCAGCCCACGCTCGCCGGTGCCCAGGATCAGCACCCGCTCGCGCTCGCGCAGTTCGGTGATCACCGCATCGCGCAGCCGCGCCGACTCCAGCGTGATCGCGCACATCAGCCCGCGACCGCGCGGCTCGGTCACCGCGACGTATTTGTCGGCCAGCTCCTCGAGCCGCGACACCAGATACTTGCCGAGTTCGGCTGTGCGCTGGACCAATTCGTCGCGCTCCAGCACCTCGAAGATCCGGCGGGCCCGAACCATATCGCCCAGGTTGCCACCCCAGGTGGAGTTCAGCCGCGAGCTCACCGCGAAGACGTTGTCACGTACCTCATCGATGCGACCGCCCGCCATGATTCCGCAGACCTGGGTCTTCTTACCGAAGGCCACGATATCGGGCTGCACGTCGAGCTGTTGATAGGCCCAGGCGGTGCCGGTGATACCGGCGCCGGTCTGCACCTCGTCGAGGACGAACAGCGCGTCGTGCTCGTGGCACAGTTCGCGCATGGCCTGCAGGAATTGCGGGCGCATATGCCGGTCGCCGCCCTCGCCCTGAATCGGCTCGGCGATGAAACAGGCTATGTCGTGGGGATTTTCGTCGAACGCGGCGCGGGCCTGGGCCAGCGTCCTGCGCTCGGCCTCCTCGATATCCACCCCGTCGGCCAGATAGGGGGTCTCGATGCGCGGCCAGTCGAACTTCGGAAACCGGACGATCTTGATCGAGTCGGTGTTGGTGAGCGACAACGTATAACCGCTGCGGCCGTGGAAGGCGCCCGTCAGATGCAGCACCTTGGTGCCGAGATCGGCTGGGCGGCCGTGCATTTCGTTGTGCCGACTCTTCCAGTCGAAGGCGGCCTTCAGCGCGTTCTCCACGGCCAGCGCACCGCCGTCGATGAAGAACAGGTGCGGCAGCGCCGGATCGCCGAGCACCCGCGCGAAGGTGTCGACGAAGCGGGCCATCTCCACGGTGTAGACGTCGGAGTTGCTGGGCTTGTTCATCGCCGCGGTCGCCAGTTCGGACCGGAACCGTTCGTCCTCGGTGAGGGCCGGGTGGTTCATACCCAGCGCCGAGGAGGCGAAGAAGCCGAACATGTCGAGGTAGGACGTGCCGTCACGGGCGTCGACCAGCCTCCGGCCGCGCGATCGGCGCAGGTCCAGGACTAGGTCGAAACCGTCGGCGAGGATGTTCGCTGACAGGATTTCGTGTACGCGGGAGGGGGTGACCAGCGTCGCGTCTGCAACTACCCCCGGGCGCTCCAGTTCGAGGGTCACACAAAGGACGATACGCAAATATTTACGTCTTCGCTACGGTTTCACCGGAAAATGTAACGGTCTGGTGTCACCTGTCGTAGAATGTCTGCAGGATGATGGTGCTGCGTGTCCGCACGTTGGCGGTCGCCCGGATCTCCTGCAACAGCGATTCGAGATGCCGCGGCGATGCCACCCGGACCAGGAGCATGTAGCTCTCGTCGCCCGCCACCGAGTGACATTCCTCGATGCCGGGAATGCGCTGGAGCAGGGCGGGAGCATCATCGGGTTGGGACGGGTCGAGAGGAGTGATGGCGACGAATGCCGACAGCAGTTGTCCCAGCGCCTCCGGATCGACCTTGGCCGTATAGCCCCGGATCACTCCGCGCGCCTCTAGCCGTCGAACCCTCGATTGCACTGCGGACACCGACAGGTTGGCCTTCTCGGCCAGGTTCGACAGCGTGGCGCGTCCGTCGCCCATCAGCTCTCGAATCAGAAGTCGATCGATATCGTCCAGAACAGCTTTTGTCGGTGCATCCGCCATCAGCGAAGGCTAACCCAGCGAATCGAACTCGTGGCCGGAACATGGCCTCGGGCCTCCCGAAGATGACCACCTCACATGGAGAAATGGATGACATCCGCACCGACCGCACCACTGACCGACGAACTGCGCGCCCGCGCCGAGCAACTGTTGCGCGAGCTCGGCGCCGAGCTGCCCGCGCCCGGGTCGCTGCCCGCGCGCACGCCGATCACCGGCGGCGAGCTGGCCACCCTGCGGCCGAGTTCGACCGAGGAGGTCGACGCCGCGATCGGCAAGGCCGCCAACGCCTTTCGCACCTGGCGCACGGTGCCCGCGCCGCAGCGCGCCGCGGTGGTCCGCCGGCTGGGCCAACTGCTGACCGAACACCTCGACCGGCTGGGTGAACTGGTCACCCTGGAGGCGGGCAAGATCGGCCCCGAGGCCCGGGGCGAGGTGCAGGAGATGATCGACATCTGCGAATTCGCGGTCGGGATGTCGCGTCAGCTGTACGGGTACACCATGCCCTCGGAGCGCCCGGGCCATCGGCTGATGGAGACGTGGCATCCGCTCGGGGTGGTCGCGGTGCTCTCGGCGTTCAACTTCCCGGTGGCCGTGTGGTCGTGGAATACCGCGCTGGCGCTGGTGTGCGGCGACACCGTGGTGTGGAAGCCGTCGGAGACCACGCCGCTGACCGCGCTGGCCTGCCACACCCTGCTGCGCCGGGCCGCGGTCGACGTCGGCGCCGATCCCGAGATCTCCCAATTGGTTCAGGGCGCGGCCGATGTGGGCGCGCAGCTGGTCGACGACGAGCGGGTGGCGCTGGTCAGCGCGACCGGTTCGGTGCGCATGGGCCAGACGGTCGCCCCGCGGGTGGCCGCGCGCTTCGGCCGCTGCCTGCTGGAGCTGGGCGGTAACAACGCCGCGATCATCACCCCTTCAGCCGATCTCGAATTGGCTACCCGCGGTGTGGTTTTCGCCGCCGCCGGTACCGCCGGTCAGCGCTGCACGACGCTGCGCCGGGTCATCGCGCACACCGATGTGGCCGACGCGCTGGTCGACCGCATCGAGAAGGCGTATCGCCAGCTGGCCGTGGGCAATCCGCTCGACGACGGCGTCCTGGTCGGCCCGCTGATCAACGAGCGCGCCTACAACGCCATGCAGAACGCGATCGCCCGCGCCATCGCCGAGGGCGGCGAATTGGTCTGCGGCGGTGAGCGAGTCGAGGCGGGCGGCCCCGACGCCTTCTACGTTCGCCCCGCCATCGTCCGCATGCCCGCCCAGACCGAGGTCGTCCGCGAGGAGACCTTCGCCCCCATCCTCTACATCCTCACCTACTCCGACCTCGATACCGCCATCGAACTGCACAACGGTGTCCCCCAGGGCCTCTCGTCGGCCATCTTCACCACCGACCAGCGCGAGGCCGAACGCTTCCTGGCCGCCGACGGCTCGGACTGCGGCATCGCCAACGTCAACATCGGCACCTCCGGCGCGGAGATCGGCGGCGCGTTCGGTGGCGAGAAGCAGACCGGCGGCGGACGCGAATCGGGCTCGGATTCGTGGAAGGCGTATATGCGCCGGGCTACGAATACGGTGAACTATTCGTCGGAATTGCCGCTGGCGCAGGGGATTCAATTCGGATAAGAGAGAGTCGAGACGGCGTCACAGGCCCGGATCCGATTCAGTACTGATGGCTCGGACCTGGGCCTCGTAGGCCGCGCGGGTTTTCTCGTCGGTGGGGTGGAGGGCTCGGTTGCCGTCGATCAGGCGGCGTACCAGGCGGACCGCGGGTTCGGGGGCCGCGGCGAGGGCCAGATCGATGGGGTTGAGGTAGCCGGGGACGGCGCTTTCGGCGCGGCGGGTGTGGCAGGTCTTCAGGATGGCGGCGGCCACATCCTCCGGTTCGACCGTGGGCATGCCGTGGCCGAGGGCCAGGCCCGAGGACAGCCGGGTGCGCACCGCGGAGGGCAGCACACAGCTGACGCTCACGCCGTGTTCGGCGAATTCCAGTCGCGTGGCCGCCGAAAGGCCCACGGCAGCGAACTTGCTCGCGTTGTAGACCGCGAGGCCCGGAATCGGGACCTTACCCGCGAGCGAGGCGACATTGACCACATGTCCGCGACCGCGTTCGATCATCTGGGGCACGACCGCGCGCATACCGTGGATCAGACCCCACACATTCACATCGATCGTGGTGTGCCCCACCGCGTCCGGCTCTGCCAGGAACGCGCCCGCGGGCATCACCCCGGCGTTGTTGACCAGGATGTCGACCCGCCCCAGATCGGCCACGACCTTGTCCCACTGATCGCGCGTGCGCACATCGAGTTCGAATGCCCGCCCGCTCAGCGTCCCCGCCACTGCCTGCGCCGCCGCGATATCGACATCGGCGATGGCGACCTCGGCCCCGTTGCGCGCGAACAGTTCCGCCGTGGCCTGCCCGATCCCCCGCCCGCCGCCGGTGATCAATACCCGCGCACCCGCCACTTCGATCGCCGGATAGCCGCTTCCGAATACACTCATGCGAAGACTCCCTGTTCCACCGCGCGGCGGATGCTGCGCAGACTGTGTTCGAACGTGTCGAGACGGCGTCGGCCGTCCATGAAATTCGGTCCCATGATCGCGAGATCCGCCGCGGTGGCGTCGATTCGCAGCACCTTGGTGCCGGTGCTTCGCAGCCGCGCGATCTCGCTGTCGAGCTGTGCGCTCATCCGATTCCGCAACTGCCGCTCCAGGAAGTGCCCGAGCCCGGTCGCCCGCAACCGCCCGGTCGAGGCCATCGGAGCCAGCACCACCAATTCGTCCAGCGCGGCCGATTCCAGCAGATCCACCGAGGCCGTCGACGCCGCGCCTCCGTCGATATAGCGACGTCCCTCGATCGTCACCGGCGGAAACCACCCCGGCACCGCCCACGAGGCCCGCAGTGCCGCACCGAGATTCGCGGCGGGTGCGTCCGGCGATCCGAACGCGACCCGCCGACCCGTCGCATAGTCCATGGCCACCAGCCAGGTCGCGGGATGCTCCACCCACTCCCGGCCGGGCGCGAGCCCCTCGGCCAGCCGCTGCAACCACCCCGCGTCACCACCGCCCTCGGGCAGCAATCCGCTTCCCGCGGTGAGCAACCGCTGTCCGGACCGAATACCGCCGGAGGTCAGGGTGCGCACGGCCTGTCCGGGCGCGCCGAGTCGCGGCCGCGGCAATGGCGGAAACCGGCCGGGCTCATCGCGCACATGCCGCAGCAGCACCGCGTCGGTGACCGTGCCGCGCTGCATCGCGATCAGCTCGTCGACCCCGACTCCACTGCCGAGCATGCTCACCAGCTCCGCCCCGGCCGACGTGCCGATCAGCACGTCGGCCGTACGCGGATCCCAGTCCAGCGCCTCGCGCACCGCGGCCAGCGCCGCGACGATCCACGCCCCTCCAACCGTGCCGCCGCAGCCGATCGCCAGCCCGCGCCGGATGGCCCCATTGCCGTTACTCATGGTTTCGCACACTAGCAGCATTGAGATACCGGCGGTATCCGGAATCTATTCGTACATAGAATTCCCTCATGGCACGACTGACCCGGACCGAAAGTCAGGCTCGCACCCGCGCGGAACTCCTCGACACCGCGCGGGACCTGTTCCTGTCCGAGGGCTACGCCCGCACCAGCTTGGAGCGGGTCGCCGAGGAAGCCGGATACTCCAAGGGCGCGGTCTACTCCAACTTCCGCACCAAATCGCAGCTGTGCCTCGAGGTGCTGGCACTGATCCACGAGACCAAATTCGGCGAGGTGACCGAACTGGTCCAGGCCGCCGGGACGCTGGACGAACGCCTGCAGCGGCTGGAGGGCTGGGCCGAACGCACCCTCGGCGACGTCGGCTGGACCATGTTGGAATTCGAATTCGCCATCGTCGCCCGCGACGATCCGGACCTGCAGACCGAACTGATCTCGAGTCTGTCCCTCGTGCGCGGCATGGTCGCCGCCCAACTGCAGACCCTCGCAGACGATCTCGGCGTGACCCTGCCGCTGCCCGCCGACGACGCGGCCACGATGGTGCTCAGCGCGGGCCTCGGACTCGGCATTCAGCGGGCGGTCGATCCCTCGCTGTCGGCTCGGCTGATCACCGAGGCGGTGCGCCTGCTGGTGCGCTCGGCTATGTCCTGAAGTGCAGCGTCCATTCCCCGCGATAGTGCAGCCGGGTAATGCTCATCGGCGGAATGTCGATGCGCCAGAACGATTTCGCGGGCGCGTCGAGGGTGACCAGCAGCGCCGCCCGAATCACCGCGGGATGGGTGACCGCGATGGTCGGCACGCCCTGTCCGGCAATATCGTCGAGCCACTCGCGGGTGCGGTCGACCACATCGGTCACCGCCTCGCCCCCGTGACCGCGAAATGTCGGATCGGTCAGCCACGCATACAACTCGTCCTGCGGCACCGACATCAACTCCCCGCCGCGCCAGGCGCCCGCATCCAGATCACGCAGCCGGTCGTCCTCCTCGCCGAGCAGACCAAGCAGCGCCGCGGTTTCCACGGCCCGTCGTTCCGGTGCGGTCAGAACGCGGGCCGCGTGTAATCGCCCCGCGGCGGCCACCGCCCGGCGGCCCGCCTCGGTCAGCGGCTCGTCGACCGGGAATCTGGCTTTGCGCATCGCTTCGGTCATACCGTGACTGACTAGGTCGATTCGGAGGACCTTCTGCACGGTTGGAAGCGTACGGGGCGCGATGGCGGCGCGGGCCACGATTGCCGAGCCTTCGCTCCAGCGGGCGGCACGGCCGACCGAAGCATACTTGTCGGACCCCCGAGGCAGACTGTTGACATGGACCGGTTCTCCCGCCCCACTCGCGAGTGGTTCGACGGCGCCTTCGACGCGCCGACGGCCGCTCAACTGGGCGCGTGGCAGGCCATTTCGGCCGGTGAACACACCCTGGTCGTCGCGCCGACCGGTTCGGGCAAGACACTGTCGGCCTTCCTGTGGGCCATCGACCGACTGGCCACCCGGGAACCGACCGACGGACCGCGCCGCACCTCGGTGCTCTACATCTCCCCGCTCAAGGCCCTGGCCGTGGATGTGGAACGCAATCTGCGAGCGCCGCTGGTCGGCATCACCCAGACGGCCAAACGGCTGGGCCTGGCCGCACCCGAGGTCACCGTCGGCGTGCGCTCGGGCGATACCAGCGCGACCGCGCGACGCTCCATGCAGCGCACCCCGCCCGACATCCTGATCACCACGCCGGAATCGCTGTTCCTCATGCTCACCTCCGCGGCGCGCGAAACCCTCAGCGAGGTGCGAACGGTGATCGTCGACGAGGTGCACGCCATCGCGGGCTCCAAACGCGGTGCCCACCTGGCCCTTTCACTGGCCCGCCTGGATCTGCTGACCGAACGCCCGGCCCAGCGTATCGGCCTGTCGGCGACGGTACGACCACCGGAGGAGGTGGGCCGGTTCCTGGTGGGCGCGGCCCCGATCAGCATCGTCTCCCCGCCCGCGCCGAAGACCTTCGATCTGTCGGTGCGGGTCCCGGTCGCCGATATGACCGAACCGGGCGACTCCGACGATCAACCCGGTTCGATCTGGCCCCATGTCGATTCCGCGATCGTCGATCTGGTGCTGGCGCATCACTCCTCGATCGTCTTCGCGAATTCGCGACGGCTGGCCGAGCGCCTGACCGCCCGCCTCAACGAGGCCTATACCGCGCGCCTGGGCGATCCGGTCGAGACCGAACACGGCCCGCCCGCTCAACTGGGACCGTCCACCGAGGTCACCCACGGCGCCGAACAGTTGCTGGCCCGCGCCCACCACGGTTCGGTGAGCAAGGAGCAGCGCGCGCTGATCGAGGACGATCTCAAGAGCGGGCGGCTGCGCTGTGTGGTGGCCACCAGCAGCCTGGAGCTCGGAATCGATATGGGCGCGGTCGATCTGGTGGTTCAGGTGGAGGCGCCGCCCTCGGTCGCCAGCGGCCTGCAGCGGGTCGGTCGGGCCGGACATCAGGTGGGCGAGGTGTCGCGGGGCGTCATCTTCCCCAAACATCGCACCGATGTCGTGCACTGCGCGGTGGCCTCGATGCGCATGACGGCCGGGCAGATCGAGCAGCTGAGCGTCCCGGCGCATCCGCTGGACATCCTCGCCCAGCAGACCGTCGCCGCCTGCGCGCTCGAACCCATCGATGTCGACACCTGGTTCGAAACCGTGCGCGGCACCGGCAGTTACGCCACCCTGCCCCGCTCGGCCTACGAATCGGTCCTGGACCTGCTGGCGGGGCGCTACCCTTCCGACGAATTCGCCGAACTGCGCCCGCGCGTGGTCTGGGACCGCGACGCGGGCACCCTCACCGGCCGCCCCGGCGCCCAGCGGTTGGCCGTCACCTCCGGCGGCGCGATACCCGACCGCGGTCTGTTCCCGGTCTTCATGGTCGGCGAGAAGGCTTCTCGCGTCGGCGAACTCGACGAGGAGATGGTCTACGAATCCCGCGTGGGCGACGTCTTCGCCCTCGGCGCCACCAGCTGGCGCATCGAGGAGATAACCCACGACCGCGTCCTGGTGTCCCCCGCCTTCGGCCTCCCTGGCCGACTACCGTTCTGGCACGGCGATTCTCTGGGCCGCCCCGCCGAATTGGGCGCGGCGCTGGGCGAATTCATCCGCACGGCCGGACAGGCGGTCGAGCGAGCCCCGTCCGCCCGAGTGGACGCCCTGGCCCATACCGCCGCCGCCCCGCCGAGCCCCCGATCCACCGACGGATCCGACGTCGCCGGGAGCGCGACCGGTTCCGGGAAACGTGCGCGGAGTGCGCCGCCTACCGGCGAGACGCGCGGGCGATCGGGCGCCGGTAAGCGCGGGGCCGAGCTCGACGAGTTGGAACGGCTGGTGCACGCGGCCGGGCTGGATGATTTCGCGACGGCGAATCTGGTTGCGCTGCTGCGTGATCAGCAGCAGGCGACCGGGCATCTGCCGACCGATCGGACGCTGGTGGTGGAGCGGTTCCGCGACGAGCTGGGCGATTGGCGGCTGGTGCTGCATTCGCCGTACGGATTGCCGGTGCACGCGCCGTGGGCGCTCGCGATCGGCGCGCGATTGCGGGAGCAGTTCGGGGTGGATGCCGCCCCGACCGCCTCCGACGACGGCATCGTGGTCCGCCTACCCGACACCACCGACGATCCGCCGGGCGCGGAACTGTTCGTCTTCGACTCCGACGAGATCGACGACCTCGTGACCGAACAGGTCGGTGCGTCGGCCCTGTTCGCCTCCCGGTTCCGCGAATGCGCGGCGCGAGCGCTGCTGCTGCCCCGCCGCGATCCGGGTCGGCGCGCACCGCTGTGGCAGCAGCGGCAGCGGGCGGCCCAATTACTCGATGTGGCAAGGAAATTCCCCGACTTCCCGATCCTGCTGGAGACGGTGCGCGAATGTCTGCAGGACGTCTACGACCTGCCCGCGCTGCGGCGACTGCTCGGTGAGGTCGCGCGGCGCAAGCTGCGGTTGGTGGCGGTGGAGACCGCCACCCCGTCGCCGTTCGCCAACGCGCTGCTGTTCGACTACATCGGACAGTTCATGTACGAGGGCGACAGCCCGCTGGCCGAGCGCCGCGCGGCCGCGCTGTCACTGGATTCGAGTCTGCTCGCCGAACTGCTCGGCCGGGTGGAGCTGCGTGAACTGCTCGACGCGGCCGTTCTCGAACAGACCGAGCGGGAGTTGCAGCGGCTCACCCCCGAACGCCACGCCCGCGATCTGGAGGGTCTGGCCGATCTCCTGCGATTACTCGGCCCGCTCACCCCGGCCGAGGCCGCGCTGCGCTGCACCGACGATCCCGGGCCCTGGTTCGAACAGCTGTCGAAAACCCGTCGTGCCCTGGAGGTCTCCTTCGCCGGTGCGCGCTGGTGGGTCGCCGTGGAGGATGCCGCGCGGCTGCGCGACGCCCTCGGGGTACCGCTGCCGATCGGCACCCCGACGGCGTTCATCGAACCGGTCGCCGATCCACTCGGCGATCTGATCGGCCGCTACGCCCGCACCCACGGCCCGTTCACCCTCGAGGCCGTCGCCCGCCGCCTCGGTATCGGAACGGCCGTGGCCGCCACCGCATTACATCGGCTGGCCGCCGAGAAACGCGTCGTCGAGGGCGAATTCACCCCCGGCTCGGCAGGCGCCGAATGGTGCGACAGCCAGATCCTGCGCCGCCTGCGCCGCCGCTCCCTGGCCGCGGCCCGCAAGGAGGTCGAACCGGTCCCCACCGCCGCCTTCGCCCGCTTCCTCCCCGCCTGGCAGCATGTCGACACCGGCGACCTGCGCGGCGTCGACGGTGTGGCCGCGGTCGTGGAACAGCTTGCGGGCGTTCCCATCCCCGCCTCGGCCTGGGAATCGCTCATCCTGCCCGCCCGCGTCCGCGACTACTCCCCCGCCATGCTCGACGAGCTCATGGCCACCGGCGAGGTCGTGTGGTCCGGCCACGGCTCCATCACCGCCAAGGACGGCTGGATCGCCCTGCACCCCGCCGACCAACTCCCCCTGACCCTCCCGCCCCCGGACGATATCGACCTGACCGAAACCCAAAGCCAGCTGTTGCTGTCGCTGGGGGCGACGCTGATCCCGACGTCCACCGGATCCCCCAGGGCAGCAAGACAAACCAGTGCTTCGGCCGATACCCCCGGGCATCGCGCGGCCCTCGACCGAGCGGCAACCCCGGCTGCCCGGCAGCGGCCGCCACGCATAAGCCCGCCCGATATCACCGCGGCCGACTCCATCGACACGAGAGCCGTCGGACCGCAGGACACCTCGCACCCACCCGGCCCGAGCTCCGATCCCTCGGGACAGCCTGCGACCAACAGCGGCCTCCTCGGCCCACACGGCGGTTCGCGGGCTGCGGACCCGCCGTTCGACGACTCGGCAGGTCCGGACCGATCGAGCTCTGCGCCCAGTGGCGAACGCATTCCCCCGCGCACCGACAGCGACTCAACCGAGGGTCGTGTCAAAGTGGTGCCGTCCACCGGCGGCGCTTACTTCTTCCGCCAACTGTCCGATGCCACCGGACTACTCGATGACACAGCGGTCGCGAGCGCGCTGTGGGAATTGGTATGGGCCGGTCATGTTTCCGGCGACACCTTCGCTCCCGTGCGAGCGATGCTGTCGGGTACGACCCGCACCACGACCGCGCACCGAACGCCCCGGCGGACGCCGCGTGGTCGGATGTATCTGCCCCGAGCGAATATGCCCACCCGATCCGGACCGCCGACCGTCGCCGGCCGGTGGTCGCTGCTGCCGGAGCGAGTGGACGACAATACGGTTCGCGCGCACGCCACGGCCGATGTGCTGCTGGAACGGTACGGGGTGCTCACCCGCGGGTCGGTCCAGAGCGAGGGCGTACCGGGCGGATTCGCCCTGATGTATCGGGTGCTCACCGAATTCGAGGACCGTGGGCGTTGCCGCCGCGGGTATTTCGTGGACTCGCTCGGTGGTGCGCAGTTCTCCACCACCGATGTCGTGGACCGATTGCGCTCCTACGACACCGAACGCTCGGAGAAGTCGCCGCCCAAGGCGCTCACGCTGGCGGCCTGCGATCCCGCCAATCCCTATGGCGCGGCGCTGCCCTGGCCCAAGGCCGCGGCCGAGGGACATCGGCCGGGTCGCAAGGCGGGCGCACTGGTGGTCCTGGTGAATGGGGAGCTGACCCTCTATCTCGAGCGCGGCGGCAAAACCCTGCTCACCTTTACCGAGAACCCCGAGGCCCGCACCCAGGCCGCCGCGGCGCTGGCCGCCCTGGTGCATACCCGCCGCGTCGACTCACTTGTCATCGACCGCGTCGACGGTGAATCCGTACACGGCAACACCTTCGCCACCTTCCTCACCGAGGCGGGCTTCGCCGCGACCCCACGCGGCTTCCGATTGCGAAGCAAACCATGAACCCCGCCGGGCGGTCGAGGTCCGGAGGTGAATATGCCCGAGGGTGACACCGTCTACCTCGCCGCCGCCCGGCTGCGCCGCGCACTCGACGGAAAGACGCTGACTCGCAGCGATTTTCGCGTCCCTCGCTATGCCACCCTGAATCTGCGCGGCCAACTTGTCGAAAGCGTCGGCAGCTACGGCAAACACCTGTTCGTCCGCACACCCACCGTGAGCATCCACACCCATCTGAAGATGGAAGGCGTATGGCGGGTCTACCAGCCCGGCCAGAAATGGACCAAACCCGCCTTCACCGCCCGTCTCATTCTGGCCACGGCCGACGCCGAGGCGGTCGGCTTCTCCCTCGGTCAGGTCGAAGTCCTGCGCCGCGCCGACGAGCACACCGCGACCGATCACCTCGGCCCCGATCTGCTCGGCACGAATTGGGACCCGCAGGAGGCCGTCCGCCGCCTGCGCGAACAACCGAACCGCCCGATCGGCCTGGCCCTGCTCGACCAGCGAAATCTCGCGGGCATCGGCAACATCTACCGCAGCGAAGCCTGCTACCTGCACCGCGTCCACCCGGCGACACCCGTACACGCGGTACCCGACCTGCTCGGCCTGATCGGCGAAGCCCACCGAATCCTCACCGAGGCCGCCCACAACCCACCCCGCCGCCCCCTGGCCTACGGCCGAGCCAACCAGCCCTGCCGCCGCTGCGGCAACGGCCTGACCGTCCGCATGGTCGCCGACGAATCCCTCGACCGCGCCGACCGCAGCATCTACTTCTGCCCACACTGCCAGCCCGCCCCCGACTGATCTGAACAGCCACAACGCACGCATGTCCACGCAGCAATCGGCGAACCCCCGCAGAACCCGACGGGACAGCAATCCACTCTCGGATCCGACGCCCACCAACCAGGTGCATTCCGAGTCAGCGATCGATGGCTGCCACGTGAGTCCGAAGGGCGCGAAAATTGCCGTTACTCAAAGCATTCGGCAGTGCGCCTCAGCAGGATCTCGAACGGAATGGGAGACATAGGAATTGCCCGCAGCAGGAATACCAGGCCGGGCGGACCAGGCCGGAACGAGCGCCTGGTCCAACACTTGCCCGAGGTTTAGCGGCGCGGCGAGCGCGGAGTCGAGTCGGCGCAGTCCGTTTCCGGCATCCAGCAGCATCGGAGTTCGCGCGGGCAGCCGGGCTGGCTGACCAGCCCGATAGTTCCCAGGGGAATCGGTTACCTCGAGTGAACCAATGGAGTTATCGAGGGTGATCCCCGACACCGTGATCGATCGGTGTGGAAACCAATCGCGGTACTCACCGCCATGGCCGACTGGGCCGAACGCGACCTGCCTCGCTCCGCCGGACGCCAAACCGCCTGACGCCACACCACCCGACGCCGCCCGGCTGAGGCCGCCCGCCAACACCACCCGCGTGTCCCGCCCCTCGTCATCACTTCCCGGGACGTCGGAACGTGCAGCAGCAGCCCGAACCGATCGGGTGACGCGGAATCACATGCTCGTTTCGCCTTCCCGCCCGGCGCGCCACCGCCGCTCACAAGTTTCTTCGGTGTAATTTGCCGCTCAATTGCTAACGCTTGGTTGTCGTATTCCGACACATCCGTCGACCACCCCGGTGCACGACATAGGAGCAGGCAGATGACGATGGTGACGTCGGCGCGGCGCCGCACCTTCGGCATTGCCGCGCAAGTGCTTATTGCAGTCTTCTCCATTGCGGCGACGGCCCTGTTCGTTTATGTGCTGCTGCATCAGCATCCGGCGGAGCGGGCGCGGCCGAGTGTGCAGCCGCCCGCCACGATCGTGGTCGCGCCGCACTGATTCGCGTTCGTCGAAACCCTTGACGCACCACCGCATCTCGCTTAACTTACGAGTTGTAAGTTATGTGAGGAGGCCGGTATGGGCCAGGATGCACGCCGGTATGTCGTCATCGGAGGCGGGTTGGCCGGGCTGGCCGCGGCCGTGTGGCTGGCCGAGGCGGGTAAGCGCGTCACCCTGTTGGAACGGCGTGCGCGACTCGGCGGTCGCACCCACGCGATGCGCGCCGACGCGGTGCACGACATCCCGGACAACGGTCAGCACGTCATCGCCAGCGGTTACCACCACCTGTTCCGCTATCTCGAAACCATCGGCACCCGCGAACATATCGCCTATCCGCACCGAGCCACCCTGCGCTGGCCCGACGGCCGCTCGACGACCATGTCGACCACCGGACCGGGCGCGATCAAAACCCTGTTCGGCGCGCATCCGGACGCGAGCCTCCTCGATCGCCTGCGCACCGCCCGCGCGACCGTGCGGCTGGGCTGGCAATGTCTGCGTCAGCCCGCCGATCTCGCCGATCTCACCACCGAACAGTGGTTCCAGCGCGTCGGCATGCCCGACACCGCCCGCGAGGCGCTGTGGGACTGGCTGGCCCTTGGCATCGCGGCCGAACCCGTGCAGCGCGAATCGGCCAAGATCTTCGCCGATGTGATGGCGACCGGCCTGCGCCTGGGCCTGAAACATCGCATCCCCGTCACCATCGGCTACCCGACAGTCGACCTGGACACCCTCTACATCACCGGCGCCCTGCGCCTGTTCGAACGACGCGGCGTCGAGGTCCGCTATCGAACCGTGGCCCGTCGCATCCACATTCGCGAGGGCGCGGTCACCGGCGTCGCCCTGGCCGACGGCAGCATCGTCCCCGCCGACGCCGTGGTGTGCGCGGTACCCAATTCCACCATCGGCGGCCTGCTCGACGAACTCCCCGAACACGCCGAAATCTACGCCGCCGCAGACAAATTGAGCTACACCCCGATCGTCAGCACCAATCTGTACCTGGACCGCCCGCTGGGCACCGACCACGCCTTCGAGGCCCTCATCGGGGGCACCGGCGTCATCGACGAGGTCTTCGACCGCCAGCGCATGCACGCCCGCCACACCGACCACGCCTGGCTCTACTGCCTCACCACCAGCGGCGCCTACGAGCAGATCCACAAACCGAACGAGGAGATCGTCGCCGAGCAGATGGCCCTGCTGGGCCGCTACTATCCGGCCGCCAGGGACGCGAAAGTCGTTGCGGCACAGGTGGTCAAGATGCCCCGCGCCACCTTCTCCCAGACCATCGGAACGCACGGCCTGCGACCGGATCAACGCACCTCGGTGCCGAGCCTCGCGCTGGCGGGCGACTGGACCGCCACCGACTGGTCGGCCACGATGGAAAGTGCGGTGCAAAGCGCGGCCCGCGCCGTCGACCTACTGCTCGAGCTACCGTCGACGCCGTGACCGCCCAGCCGACCCGCCGCCGCATGTCCGGGGCCCAGCGCCGGGAGCAGTTGCTGGACATCACCCGGGATATCGTCGCGGCCGAGGGCTTCACCGCCGTCACCATCGAGCGGGTCGCGCGGGCCGCCCAGGTCACCCGTACGGTCGTCTATCAGCAGTTCACCGACCTGCCGGGCCTGATCACCGCGCTGCTGGACCGTGAATCGGCCATCGCCTTCGCGGGTATGCGCTCGGTCGACCGGCCGGACGCTGCCGAGAGTCTGGCCGATGTCGGCCGCGGCATCCTCGCGTATCTGCACGCGGCCCCGGCCAGTTGGCGCATCATCCTGCGTCCGCCCGAGGGCGCACCTCCGGAACTGCGCGAACGCATCGAGATCGGTCGCGCCTACGCCCGCCGCGTCGGGGCCAGGCACCTGTCGCGTTTCACCGGCGTCCCAGTCGACCCGGACGGTCCCACCGAGCGAATCCTGTTGGCCGCCATGGAGGAACTGGCCCGCCTGCACCTCGACGACCCGGACCGCTGTCCCGACGAACTGGTACTGCGCTACCTGGACTCGCTGGGCGCCTGGGCCGCCCGCGCTGAAGGCGCACCCGATTCGTCGGTCACGAAACGTTCATAGAGCGCTTGATTTCCTTTGTGCAGCGCGGAGATACGCGCCCCACACGAAAGGACCGAGCGCCATGACCAAGAAGATTCTCGCCGCGAGCCTGCTCACCCTGAGCGTCGTCGGAATAGGCGCCACCGCCGCCCAGGCGACCGAAGTTCCCGCCGAGGGCAATTACGCCACCTGGGCGGCCTGCGACGCCGACGGCCGCGACGGCGCGTTCGAGCAGAACCACCGCTGGGTCTCCTACGACTGCCGCCAGGGCAACGACGGCCTGTGGTACCTGTACCTGCAGGACTGACCGTCGGCGCGTGGCCCGGCGGGGAGTCGGGCCACGCGAAAATAAAGGAGAGGAAACCTCTCAGCGATTGGGCAGAATCTCGCCGTGCACGCCCGAGCCGCACGGCAACAGATCCGCTGAAGTCAGTTTCCGCCGGATTCACGCCACCCTTCACAGCAGCCCAGATCACGTTTTCGGGAAATTATCACCTTGCTAGCGTGGATCCGTAATTCGATTTCCCGAAATCGGTTGAAGGAGAAATACAATGATCAAGTCAATTGTGGTCTCCGGTGCGGTCACCTTCGGAATCGTCGCCGCCGGCGCTGGTCTGGCCGCCGCGGAGGAAATCCAGGTCGAGGGCAACTACGCCACCGAGGCGGGTTGCAACACCGATGCTCCGGGCGTCGAACTCGCCAGGGACAACGGCAAATACACGCACTACCAGTGCCGCCAGGGCAATGACGGCCTCTGGTATCTGTATCTGTCGAATTAGCGCCGTGATTCGCCCGGCGACCCGAGCCGCCGGGCGAATCCGGTTTCACTTCTCGACCGGCACCGGCTCCAGAATCTCCGGCCGCGGTTCCGGCGCGGCGGCCCGCAGCGCGTCGGCGGATATATCGTCCGGCTGTGTCTGCGAACGGATTTCGGCGTCCACCCGGGCGTTGTAGGTTTGCACCTCGCGCTTGATCTCGGCATCCTCCCAGCCGAGCACCGGCGCCACCAACCGCGCGACCTCCTCGGCGCAGTCGACGCCACGATGGGAGTACTCGATGGAGATGCGCGTGCGCCGGGCCAGGATATCGTCCAGATGCAGCGCGCCCTCGGCCGCCGCGGCGTAGACCGCCTCCACCTTCAGATAGCTCGGCGCCTCGGTAATCGGTTGCAGCAGATCGGGTTTGCCCGCCGCCAGATCGAGCACGTCGGTGAGCATCGAACCGTAGCGATTGAGCAGATGCTCGATCCGGTACGGATGCACGCCGTAGGTCTCGGCCAGATGCGGAGTCTGGTTGAGCAGTGCGAAATACCCGTCCGCGCCCAGCAGCGGCACCTTCTCGGTGATCGACGGCGAGACCCGCTGCGGAATGTCCTGTGCCGCAACGTCGACCGCGTCGTAGGCCATCACCCGGTAGGTGGTGTACTTACCGCCCGCGATCGCCACCAGCCCCGGCGCGATCCGCGCGACGGCGTGTTCGCGCGACAGCTTGGAGGTCTCGTCACTCTCCCCCGCCAGCAACGGCCGCAGCCCGGCGTACACGCCCTGGATATCGTCGTGGGTGAGCGGGGTGACCAGTACCCGGTTCACCTGATCGAGCAGATAGTCGATATCGGCCTTGGTCGCGGCCGGATGGGCCAGATCGAGATTCCAGTCGGTGTCGGTGGTGCCGATGAGCCAGTGGTTGTTGCTTTTCCACGGGATGACGAACAGCACCGAGGTCGCCGTGCGCAGGATCAGGCCGGTATCGCTGGCGATGCGATCGCGCGGCACCACGATGTGCACGCCCTTGGAGGCCCGCACGTGAAAGCGGCCGCGCAGCTGCGACAGCGCCTGGATCTCGTCGGTCCACACCCCGGTCGCATTGATCACCACATGTCCGCGCGCCTCGGTGGTGCGGCCGTCCTCGCTGTCGCGCACCTTCACCCCCACCACCCGATCGGCCTCCCGCAGGAATCCGACCACCTGCGTGGACGTGCGCACCACCGCCCCGTAATGCGCCGCGGTGCGGGCCAGGGTCATGGTGTGCCGTGCGTCGTCGACGACCGTGTCGTAGTAGGTGATTCCGCCGATCAGCGCGTCGCGGCGCAGACCAGGGAACAACCGCAGCGCACCCGAACGCGTCAGATGATGCTGTCCCGGAACGGATTTCTTCCCGCCCATGGTGTCGTAGAGGAACAGGCCCGCGGCGGTGTACGGCCTTTCCCAGGCGCGATGGGTCAGCGGATACAGAAAGCGCAACGGCTGCACCAGATGCGGGGCCAGCGAGGTCAGGCTCAGCTCGCGCTCGCGCAAGGCCTCCTGGACCAGTCCGAATTCGAGCTGTTCGAGGTAGCGCAGACCGCCGTGGAACATCTTCGACGACCGGCTCGACGTACCCGAGGCGAGATCGCGCGCCTCGATCAGCGCGACCTCCAGCCCGCGGGTGGCCGCGTCCAGGGCGATCCCGGCGCCGACCACGCCACCGCCGATCACCACGACGTCGAAATGGTCCTTACCCAGCCGCTCCCAGGCCGCGGCCCGCTGTTCGGGGCCCAGATCGCCCGAGGATCGCGCTCGCGGATCCGATGTCTTCGTCATCGCCTCACTCCTCCGCGGCGCCCACACCCTGCGGTGCGGGCCCGCCTCGTCGGTGAAAGCTCTCGTCCTGGCTGTTCGGGTACAGGCTAGGCGAAACGCGGCCTGACGCCGACCCACGCCACCACCCGTTACCCGAGAGTAATCGAGATCAACACTAGTCCACGCCGCCGGTTTAGTAACCTGCACGAATGCGACGCTATGTGGCCGCCATCGATCAGGGAACGACCTCGAGCCGGTGCATCGTCTTCGACCATTCCGGCCGCGTCGTCGGCGTCGCCCAGCGCGAACACGAGCAGCTGTTCCCGCAGCGCGGCTGGGTGGAGCACGACCCCCAAACCATTTGGCGCAATACCGAATCGGTGATCGCCGAGGTGCTCGAGCAGAACGATCTGACCGCCGACGACATCGCCGCGGCCGGGGTCACCAATCAGCGCGAGACGACGGTGGTATGGGACCGTTCGACCGGCGAACCGGTGTACAACGCCATCGTCTGGCAGGACACCCGAACCGCGGAACTGTGTCGCAAACTGGCCGGTTCGGAGGGCCCCAACCGCTACGCCGAACGCACCGGACTGCCCCTGAGCACCTACTTCGCCGGACCCAAGCTGCGCTGGATCCTCGACAATGTCGACGGCGCGCGCGAGCGGGCCGAGGCGGGCGAACTGTGCTTCGGCACCATCGACAGCTGGATCCTGTGGAATCTGACCGGTGAGCACATCACCGACGTCACCAATGCCTCACGCACCATGCTGATGGATCTGCGTACGCTGCAATGGGATTCGCAGATCTGCGAGGAATTCGGCGTGCCCGAGTCGGTGCTGCCGCGGATTCACAGCTCCTCGGAGGTCTACGCGGACGTCTCCTCGGGTCCGCTGGCCGGGGTGCCGGTCGCGGGCATCCTCGGCGATCAGCAGGCCGCCACCTTCGGCCAGGCCTGCCTGAAGCCGGGCGAGGCCAAGAACACCTACGGCACAGGTAATTTCATGCTGCTCAATACCGGCACCACACCGGTCACGAGCCGGCACGGCCTGCTCACCACCGTCTGCTATCGCATCGGCGACCAGGACGCTGTCTACGCCCTGGAGGGATCGATCGCGGTGACCGGCTCGCTGGTGCAGTGGCTGCGCGACAATCTCGGGATCATCTCCTCGGCCGACGATATCGAGGAGCTCGCCCGTTCGGTCGACGACAACGGCGGCGCGTACTTCGTCCCGGCGTTCTCGGGCCTGTTCGCCCCGCGCTGGCGGCCCGACGCGCGCGGCGTGATCGCCGGGCTCACCCGATTCGTCAACAAGGGCCATATCGCGCGAGCGGTATTGGAGGCCACGGCATTCCAGACCCGCGAGGTCGCCGACGCCATGCGCGCCGACGCCGAATCGGAGCAGCTGGACCTCGAACTGACCACCCTAAAGGTCGACGGCGGCATGGTCCGCAACGAACTGCTCATGCAGTTCCAGTCCGATATCCTCGACGTCCCCGTCGTCCGCCCGGTCGTCACCGAGACCACCGCGCTCGGCGCGGCCTACGCCGCGGGTCTGGCCGTCGACTTCTGGTCGGATACCGAGGAGATCCGCGCCAACTGGGCCGAGGACAAGACCTGGGAGCCGACCATGTCCGACGCCGAGCGCGAGCAGCTCTACGCGGAATGGAACAAGGCCGTCGAGCGCACCTACGACTGGGCGGACTGATCGCTCAGTCGCCGAGGGCGCGACCCAGGCGATCGACCGCCTCGGCCAGCGTCACCGCGTCGGAAGTGGTGAAACACAACCGCATCGACGCGCGATTGCCCGAGGCCACCGCGAACGCGGAGCCCGGGACGTAGGCCACACCGTGTTCGAGGGCCCGCGGCAGCAGGTCCACGGTATCGGTGCCGTCGGTGAAATCGACCCACACGAACATGCCGCCGGTGGCATCCGTACTCACCACCCGATCACCGAAACGCTCGCGCAGCGCGCCGACCAGCGCCTGTGCCCGTTCGCCGTAGGCGCGGCGGACCTTGTCCACATGGGCATCGAGCCATTCGGTCTCGGCGAGCAGCTCCGCGGTGATCTGCTGGGTCAGCGCCGAACCACACAGGTCCGCACCCTGTTTCAGCAATTCGACGGCACGGCACACCGCGTCGGGGGCGACCATCCAGCCGGTGCGCAGCGTGGGCGCGAGGATCTTCGAGGAGCTGGACAGGCGAATGACGTTGGGCGAGTAGGTCGCAACGGGTCGCGGCGAGGGCTCCTCGAACCAGAGTTCGCCGTACGGGTCGTCCTCGATCACCCAGAAGCCGTATCGCTGAGCCAGATTCGCCAATTCCGCACGCCGCTCCGGGCTCAGGGTCACACCGCGCGGATTGTGGAAGTTGCTGACGGTGTGCACCACCGCCGGGCGTTCGCCGCCCGCCAGCAGTTCGGCGAGCACATCGACGCGCATTCCCTCGGCGTCCAGCGGCACCGCCACGATGCGCGCCTGCGCGGCCCGGAACACCTGCAGCGCACCGACATACGCGGGATCTTCGACCACCACCAGCGCACCGGGATCCAGCAGCACCTCGGCCAGCAGCGACAGCGCCTGCTGCGAACCGTGGGTGACGAAGACCTCCTCGATCGGCACATCCCGGCCGAGCCGCGCCGACTCGCGCACCGTGAGCACCTCGCGCAGCGGCCGCCAGCCCGCCGATTCGGTGTACTGCAGACGGCTGCGATCGGCCAGCGCCGACTCCGCCGCCAGCGCGATCCGATCGCGCGGCATGAGCTGCTCGTCGGGTAGACCACCGGCCAGGCCGATGATGTCCGGTCGTACCGTCAGCTTGAGGAGGTCACGAATCGCCGAGCTCTGCAGGCCGTCCAGGCGGCGGGACAGCGGTGGGGTGAGTGGCGACATGGACACCTCCGAAGCTCGGGCAATATGCCCAATGTCGCACAGCTCTACCAGAATCTGAAATCAATATCCCATTATTTGAGAATTCAGATGCTGACGATACCCCAGACCAGGTTCTTTCCACCCTGGTTCACCGTGGTCACCAATTGGCGATAGACCGTCTTACCGCCGTCCGGGCGGAACTCGGTCAGCTCGGTGGTGAACCGGTCCGCTGCCAGCTGCTCGATGCGCAGGCAGAACCGGGTGCCCTGCGGAATCTTCTGATCGATGGCCTGCTGGATGTCTCCCGCCGCCGGAACCCGATCGGTATCCGGCGCTACGAAGGTCCGCACCTTCTCGCCGTTGCGATCGACATAGAAGGCGTGCTGGAAGCCGAGGATCGCGCCCGCCCCGGTATCGGTGTCGCCCGCGCCGTTGCCGGTGGTGATGCCGTTCTGACTGCTCGCCGGGCAGTTCATGGCCGAGGTGACCGTATTCGACGACGGGCCCGCCACGACGCCGCCATCCGGCTCGTTGCCGCGGTTGACGAACACGATCACCAGCACGATCGCGATGATCGCCGCGAGCGCGGCGGCCACGCCGATGATGATCGGACCCCGGCCGCGCTCGGTGCGCTCCGCGGTCTCCGGTTCGGTCGGTGCGGGGCGCTGGGCGACCAGCTTCTTCGCCAATTCGTCGTCGTCCCACAGGGATCCGGACGAGATCGAACCCGACGACGGCCGCGCCGGGGCCTGACTCTGTTTGGGCGGAACGGGCGGATATCCGTCGGAGGTGGATTTCCACCAGGTCTCCGAATCCCGTCCGCGTTCGTCGGCCGGTTCCGAGGCGGGCGCGCGCTGTACGGGAGGTTCCGGAACGCGCGGCGGCACAGTGGGTTCCGGCGCGCGATACTGCGGCGGCGGCGCGGGAGCCGGTGGCGCGAGCGGGGTATCGGCCGGTTGCCAGCCGAGCGTCGGCCGTTCCGGGACATCGGCGGGCGTCCAGCCGACGGATCCGCCCGACGGAGCCTGCGGAAAATCCTTCACCGGCGGACCGAAACCCGTTACCGGCGGACCGAATTCGGACACGGGCGGACCGAATGCCGATCCGGCCTGATCCTGGGCCTCCGGATCCGGCCGCTCGGATTCGTCACGCTTCGCGTCGTCTGCGGAGCCCATCACCCGTCCTTCCCCATGACACACGCGTGGGGCGGTCAGCGACCGCCCCACGCGTTGTTGCTCAGTCCGTGTCAGTACTGAACGTCGCCGCCCAACTGGCCGGTTACGCCTGCGACATTCAGCTGCGCGGGAGCGATCTCGCCCTCCGGAAGCCTACCAATTCGGGCGGCCGCATCCAGTGCCGCGGCGCCACCGGGCTGCTGTCGGATCCAGCCCTCGACGGCCGCCTTGGCCGCATTGGCCTGGGTGGTGTCGATGTAGGTCTCCGACTTCGCATCCTCGCGATCGGTCGCGTGGGTGTAGTAGGTGACCTTGATCCGGTTGGGCTCCACGAATTCCAGCGAGGCGCCCGCGTCGCCGGAACCGGTCGGCGTGTTGTAACCGATGGTTCCGACGTAGCCGTCGAGGTTGCTGAAGTGGTGGGTGTTGGCCACGAAACCGGGCAGCACCGCACCGCCGTCGATATTCGCGCCGACCTCGGTGTGCGGACCGGTCATCGTGACGACCGGCGCGGCGGGGGCCTGCTGCAGACTCGGCGAGTTCCACCGCTGCTGTTGCTGGCTGCCCTGGTTGCCGGTCAGGTTGTCGCTGTTACCGCCCTGCTGCTGCGGGGCGGGCGTGGTCTGACCCTGCGGCTGCTGACCCGGCTTGAGCTCCTGCTGCTGACCCGGATTGGTCTGATCCGGAGTCGTCGCCTGCGGCGGATTCGGGACGCTGTTCTGTCCCGGCACCGGCAGCGGCGCGACGCGCGGGTTGGTGACGCCCGGCTGCTGCGGCCCGGCCATCTGCGGGCCGTTCTGGTTGCTGGTGCCCGGCTGCTGCGGCGTGGTCGTACCCGGCTGCTGCGGCCCGGTGCCCGGCTGCTGCGGGCTGGTACCGGGCTGCTGCGGCGTGGTGCCGGGCTGCTGCGGATTCGAGGTGCCCGGCTGCTGTTGCGGATTGGTCTGCTGATTCGGCGCGGGCTGGCACGGGTTGTTCGGCGTGGGCGTGCAGTTGTTACCCGGCTGCGGGTCGGCCTGCTGTTGATTGCCCTGCTGCGCACCCTGCTGCTGCGGGTTGCCCTGCTGTGCATTGCCCTGCTGATTGGTCTGCGGGGCGTTCTGATCCTGCGGCGCGGCGCTGTTCTCCTGCGGCGAGGCCGGAGTGGTGGGGACCGGCGCCTGATCTCCCGGGGCGGCATTAGCCGGCGCGGACAGGATGGTCGCGACGGCGGCCGCGGTGGCCAGAGGCAACGACGTCGTGGCCATCGCTCGCTGCACCCGACTCGGCTTACGATGTTTCACTGCTCGTCAATCCCTTTCGTGAGTGCGACCGAAACCTCTGGTGGGGAGGTCGATCGCTCTCCAGTTGTCCTCATCGGATGCCCGGTCCGCACCCTGCCCGCGGCCCGAGGGCCGTTCGCGGATTTCCGGTAAGGGAATGACACAGCCCCCCGCACACGTGAAATCTACAACCCGACCAACACACGCATCTCTGCCGGAAGTGAACCACACGAACAACATTCAGGCAACACAGACGTAAATACCAACCGTCGCAGTGTGACTCGGCTCGTCAAGCCCCCAGTACTCGGGGCAGCATCAGCGCAGGTAGGCGTCATCCAAGATCATCGTGACGCATCAGCTGACGGGCCGCCTCGGTGACCGATCCGGACAGTGACGGATAGACCGAGAAGGTCTGCGCGAGATCGTTGACCGTGAGATTGTTCTGCACCGCGAGCGCGATCGGCAGAATCAGCTCCGAGGCGATCGGCGCGACCACCACGCCGCCGATCACCACACCGGTGGCGGGACGGCAGAAGATCTTCACGAAGCCGCGACGCAGACCCGACATCTTGGCCCGCGGATTGGTATTCAGCGGCAGCATGACCGTGCGGGCGGGCACCTCGCCGTTATCGATCGAGGTCTGGCTCACGCCGACGGTAGCGATCTCGGGCCGGGTGAACACCGCCGAGGCGACGGTCTTGAGGCGGATCGGCTGCACACCCTCGCCCAGCGCGTGATACATCGCGATGCGGCCCTGCATGGCGGCCACCGAGGCCAGCGGCAGCACGCCGGTACAGTCACCGGCCGCGTAGATTCCGGGCACGGTGGTCCGCGAGACCCGGTCCACCCGCAGATATCCGCCCTTGTCGAGCTGGATTCCGATGCGTTCGAGACCGAGGTCCTGGGTATTGGGCGTGGAGCCGACCGTCATCAGCACATGCGATCCGGTCACCGCACGGCCGTCGGACAGCTTCACCACGATGCCGTCGGCGGTCCGCTCGACCGCATCCGCGCGGGCCTGCTTGACCAGTTCCACACCGCGTTCGGTCAGGGCGTCCTCGAGCACCAGGGCGGCGTCGGCGTCCTCGGCGGGCATGATGCGATCGCGGCTGGAGACCACCTTCACCTTCACGCCCATCTCGGTATAGGCCGAGACGAATTCCGCGCCGGTGACGCCGGAACCGACCACCACGAGGGTTTCCGGCAGTTCCTTGAGGTCGTAGAGCTGACGCCAGTTGAGGATTCGCTCACCGTCGGGCTCGGCGCCGGGCAGCACGCGCGGGTTGGCGCCGGTGGCGATCAGCACCACATCGGCCTCGAGCACCCGTTCGGTGCCATCGATGAGGGTGGCCCGCACCAGGTGGGTGGCCAGGCCCGGAATCTGATCGATCAGCTTGCCGTGGCCGTTGAGAATGTCGACCCCGGCGGCCTGCAGCTTGGAGCGGATATCGGAGGACTGCGCCTGCGCGAGCATCTTCACGCGGGAATTGACCTCGGACAGGCGCACCTTCGCCTGCGCGGGATGCAACGTGACGCCGAGATCGCGAGCGCGGCGCAGATCGGTGCGCACGCCGGTGGAGGCGATGAAGGTCTTGGACGGCACGCAGTCCCACAGCACGCACGCGCCACCGATGCCGTCGCGATCGATCACCGTGACCGTCGCTCCGTGCTGGGAGGCCACCAGTGCCGCTTCGTAGCCGGCGGGGCCTCCCCCGATGATCGCAATGCGGGTCATGTGTCCCTCCGCTGTCGAACTGTGCAACCGGGATCTCCGGTACTTCTTAACGTTATCGGGCCAGCTCCGCACCTTTTCGACCGCATCGCCATCGCGCCCGAGCTAACCGGGGGCGAGCAACCGACCGAATTCGCGCCGCCGCCGTCGAGCCGAGCTGCCGCCGTTGAACACAGCGGCCCGGCTATTCGATACCCTTGCTGAGTGCCGATATACGCCGCCTATGGGTCCAATATGGATCCCGAGCAGATGCTCAAGCGCTGTCCGCACTCACCCGTGTACGGAACCGGATGGCTCGAGGGTTGGCGTCTGACCTTCGCCGGAGACGACATCGGCTGGGAGGGCCCGCTGGCCACCGTGGTCGAAGAACCCGGCGAGCGCGTATTCGTCGTGCTCTACGACGTATCCGCCGAGGACGAGATGAGTCTCGACCGGTGGGAGGGTTCGGACTTCGGCATCCACAAGAAGATCCGCCTACGCGTGACCCCGAATCCCGGTACCGGTACCGAACCGGTCCTGGCCTGGCTGTACGTACTCGACGCCTACGAGGGCGGCCTACCCTCGGCCCGCTATCTCGGCGTGATCGCGGACGCGGCCGAGAAGGCCGGTGCGCCAGGCGATTACACGCACGCGCTGCGTACCCGCAACAGCCGCAATGTCGGGCCGGGAACCTTCGGCTCGATGTAAGCGACGAGAAGGGGCCCCCGCTGTCCGTGAGGGCCCTTCGAATCTATCGGGCTTGCAGCACCAGATTCGTCATCACTCGCACGCCCACCGCCAGCGCCCGCTCGTCGATATCGAACGTCGGCTGATGCAGATCCAGCTGCGGGCCGGTCCCCGACCACACGCCCAGGCGGGCCATCGCCCCCGGCACCTCCTCCAGATACCAGGAGAAGTCCTCGCCACCTCCGGACTGCGGGGTATCGGCGAGCGCGTCCGGGCCCAGGCCACGAATGGCGTCCTCGAACATGCGGGTGGCCTGCTCCTCGTTGACCACCGGCGGCACGCCGCGCTTGTAGTTCAACTGGTACCGCACACCGGTCGGCGCGAGCAGCCCGTCGACGATCTCGCGGACCATCGGCTCGAGCAGCGACCAGGTCGCGTGATCGCCCGTGCGCACGGTGCCGGTCAGCATGCCGGTCTGCGGAATCGCATTGGGAGCCTTACCCGCCGACACCGCGCCCCAGACCATGACCGTGCTGGTCCGCGGATCGATACGCCTGCTCAGCATGCCGGGCAGACCCGTGATGACCGTGCCGATCGCATAGACCAGATCACTGGTCAGATGCGGCCGCGAGGTGTGCCCGCCGGGCGAATCCAGGACCAGCTCGACGGTATCGGCGGCCGAGGTGATGGCCCCGACACGCACCCCGACACGCCCGACCTCGAGACGAGGATCGCAGTGCAGCGCGAACATCCGCGACACGCCCTCCATCGCCCCGGCCGCGACCATGTCGATCGCCCCGCCGGGCATGACCTCCTCGGCGTGCTGGAACACCAGCCGCACGCCGACCAGGAGTTCGGGCGCCTCGGCCAGCGCCATGGCCGTGCCGAGCAGCACCGCGGTGTGCGCGTCGTGCCCGCAGGCGTGCGAGACGCCCGGCACGGTCGAGGCGAACGGCAGACCCGTGTACTCCTGCAGCGGCAACGCGTCCATATCGGCGCGCAGGCCGATTCGCGGTTCGCCGGGGCCGATATCACAGATGAGGCCGGTTCCGGTGGGCAGCTTCCGCGGTTCGAGACCGGCCTTGACCAGCCAGCTCTCGAGGAATTCGGTCGTGGCGAATTCGGTGCGGGACAGTTCGGGGTTGGCGTGGATGTGCCGACGCCAGCCGATCAGATCCTCCGCATGTTCTTTCAGCCACGCATCGACGGCCTGTCGCGCGAGGTCCGTCGAGGCGTAGCCTCCGGAACCCTCCGACGTAGCCGCTTCCTCCGGGTCCGCCACTCCTGCGGCGCAACCCCCGCTTGTGCTCACCGAATATCCTCCTGTCGCTGAATCCTGAGCTCCAACAACCTGGCCCTATGAAGTTGATCGCCCGCTATCTGTATCGCGGTACGCGCCAAAGCCGTAGCCCCATCAATCACTGCCAGATCCGCTGACGGCGTCACACACGCCGCCGCGAACTCCGGCTGATGCGTCACCGCACCCCCGGCATCGATTCCGATAACCGGATGGATGCCCGGAATGACGTGGGTGACGTTGCCCATATCGGTGCTGCCGAGCGGCCGCACCGCCTCCACCTCCGGCGCGAGCGGTACGCGGCCCATGCCGACGATCTGCTCGCGATATGCCCACAGTAATCCCGGATCGGCCGTGAGCTCGGTATATGTCGGCGCGAGCGTCCGGATTTCGTGGGTACATCCGGTCGCCAGTGCTCCCGCCTCGAAACACGCCGACGCTCGTCGCATCAGATCGTCGAGGGATGCGGAGTCGACTGCGCGTAGGTAATACAGCAGTTCCGCACGTCCGGGCACTATGTTGGGGGCTACGCCGCCCGAGTTGACTATACCGTGCAGTTGCTGACCCGGGCGTAGATGTTGACGTAGCAATCCCAGAGCAACTTGCGAAACGGTGATCGCGTCACCCGCGTTGCGGCCCTCCTCGGGCGCGGCGCTGGCATGGGCCTCGCGGCCGTGGAACAGGACCGACAGATCGGCCAGGGCGAGCGAGCGGGCATTGACGATGTCGACCGGTCCCGGATGAACCATCATCGCCATCGCCGCATCGTCGAATACGCCGCGCTCGAGCATCAACACCTTGCCGCCGCCGCTCTCCTCGGCCGGCGTGCCGAAAACCTTGACGGTCAGACCGCAGGCATCGGCTACCTCGGCCAGACCGAGGGCCGCGCCCACCGCGGCGGCGGCGATGATGTTGTGCCCACAGGCATGCCCGATCTCGGGCAACGCGTCGTATTCGGCACAGATCCCCACCACCAACTCGCCGCTGCCGTAACTGGCGACGAAGGCGGTGTCCAGATCGGCCACGGGCATGCGGATCTCGAAACCCCGCGCCCGCAGCGGCGCGAGCGCCTTTGCCACGCTGCGTGTCTCAGCGAAGGCGAGTTCGGGCTCGGCGTGGATCGAATGCGACAGTTCGAGTAATTCGCCGGTGGCAGAACCGATGGCGGCGTCGGCGGCAGCGACCGCCGCCGACCGGTTCCGGGTGTGGTCCTCGCCGCTGCGTGGCATGGCACACAGTGTTGCACTGCGGCCGCCGCGCCGCCTATCGGGTTATCAGGGCGCGAACTTCAGGTTCTCCGGCGTTGTCTCGATCGCCAGACCCTCGAGAGTGCGTCCGTGCAGGGCTTTCTTGATGACCGGAAGGTTCGGTTTGCGGTTTCCGGCCAGCGCTGCGGCCCGCTCGATCGCCGTCGCGAGCACCTTGTCGGCGTCGGCCTTGGCCTCCACGATCCCCGCGGCGATGGCGTCGTCGGCACCGTAACGACGGCCCGTGGTCATGGCCTCGAGCGCGACCTGATTGGTGAGCCGACCGGTAACCAGGGCGTTCATCGCGACTGTGAACGGCATGCCCAGATGCACCTCCGGCAGGCACCAGTAGCCGCGGTCGGCGCGCATCACACGGAAGTCGTGCGAGGTCGCCAGCATTGCGCCCGCGCCGAAGGCATGGCCGTTGAGCGCGGCGACGGTGGCCATCGGGAAGGCCAGCAGCCTGCTGTAGAGGGTGTGCACCCGGTCCACATACCAGCAGTTGCGCTCGAAGTTCGCGAACAGCCAGTCGGTGTCCAGACCGTTGCTGTAGAACTTGCCGGTCGCCACGGTGACCAGGGCCGCGGGACCCTCCGACGCCTCGACCTCGTCCAGCAGACCGTGGACCGCATCGATCCAATCCGGATGGAAGCGGTTCTCGTTGTCGGTCTGGCCCTCGTTGCCCAGATAGAGGACGAATACGTCCCCGTCACGTTCCAAATACGGCATGCGCTGAGGATATACGAAGATGTTACCGGCGAGTAGGGACCGGCACGCGCTGCAGATCCTCGGCCACGACCAGCTCGCCGTCGAAGTATTTGGCCGCCTCCGCGCGATGGCCCTCGAGGTCGCCGTAGCGTTGCGAGAAATGGGTGAGCACCAGTGTGCGCACCCCCGCGGCCGCGGCGGCCCGCGCGGCCTCGGCGGCGGTCAGATGACCGAATTCGTGCGCCAGGGCGGCATCGGCGTCGAGGAAGGTCGCCTCGATCACGAGCATGTCCGCATCCTGCGCCAATTCCTCCACCCCCGAACACATTCGAGTGTCCATCACGAAGGCGAACCGCTGCCCGCGCCGCACGGCCGAGACCTCCTCCACACCCACCGCCCGCCCGTTCGGCAGCCGCAGCGACCCCTCGCGCTGTAATCGCCCGATGTCCGGACCGGCGATTCCCAACGCGGCCAGGCGATCCGGCAGCATCCGACGGCCGTCCGGTTCGGTCAGCCGATATCCGAAGGTCTCGATGCGATGCGACAACGCCACGGCCTCCACGGTGAACGGCGCGTCCGGCAACTGCACCGGCCCCGCCGCGGCGACCGGCCGCTCCCGCAGCCCCGAGAAGTACGGCACCACATCGCGCAGCCGCTCGAAGAACACCTGCCCCGAACCCGGATAGCAGACGTCCACCGGATGCGGCACCTGATCCAAATTCAGTCGCGCGAACACCCCCGGCAGTCCCAGACAGTGGTCACCGTGAAAGTGCGTCAAGCAGATTCGCGTGATCCCGGTCGCCGACACGCCCGCGAACTGCATCTGCCGCTGCGTCCCCTCCCCCGGATCGAACAGCAGCCCCTCAGTGTCCCAACGCAACAGGTACCCGTTGTGATTGCGCTGGCGAGTCGGCACCTGGCTCGCTGTTCCGAGCACGACGAGTTCACGCACGGGCCCCATCCTGCCCCGCACCGCCCGCGCTCGCGCCCCTATGCGGCTCCAGCGCGCCTCCACCCCGCCCCTAGCGCCCCGGACACCTGCGGCGGGCGTGCCCACTCCGGCGCGACTATCGTGAGCCACATGCTTGCCGAACAGGCCGCCGAGGCGATCGCCGAACATACGGGAGTGTCGCACCACCGGATCGCGGTGGTGCTCGGATCGGGCTGGCAGGAGGCGGCCGCCGAAATCGGCAACCCCACCGCGTCGATCCCGATGGCGCAGCTGCCCGGCTTCGGCGCGCCGACGGCCCAGGGTCATCAGGGCACCGTGCATTCGGTGCAGGTCAACGATGCTCCGGTACTGCTGATGATGGGCCGCCAACATCTCTACGAGGGCTACGAACCGGCCCAGGTCGTGCACGGTGTCCGCTCGGCCATCGCGGCGGGCGCGCAGATCGTGCTGCTGACCAATGCCGCGGGCGGTATCCGCTCCGGCCTGCGCGTCGGCGAACCGGTCCTGATCGGCGACCACATCAACCTCACCGGCCGCACCCCGCTGACCGGCGCCACCTTCGTCGACCTCGTCGACGCCTGGGATCCCGAATTGCGCAAGGTCGCAAAGGATGTCGACCCGGGCCTGTCCGAGGGCGTCTACGCGGGCCTGACCGGACCGCAGTACGAAACCCCCGCCGAGATCCGCATGCTCGGCACCATGGGCGCGGATCTGGTCGGCATGTCGACCGTGCTCGAGGCCATCGCCGCCCGCGCGGCCGGGGCTCGCGTCCTGGGCATCTCGCTGGTCACCAATCTCGCCGCGGGCGTGACGGGCGCGCACCTGTCGCACGCCGAGGTGCTGGCCGAGGGACATGCCGCCGCACCGCGGCTGGGCAAGCTGCTGCGCGGCGTGCTGGAACGCCTGTAGGGCCGAACCATGTTGCGCTTCGGAACGGCCGGTCTGCGCGGTCCGCTGCAGGACGGGCCAGACGGCATGAACGTCACCACGGTCACCCGCGCCACGGCCGGATTGTCCGAATGGCTGCGGATGCGTTGTCTGGGCGGCGGTTTGGTGATCGTCGGCCGCGACGCCCGGCACGGCTCGGCCGAATTCGCCGTGGCCACCGCGGAGGTCTTCGCCGCGGCGGGCTTCTCGGTGCTGTCGCTGCCACGCCCGCTGCCCACGCCGGTCGTGGCCTTCGCGGTGCGCGAACTCGGCGCGGTGGCCGGAGTCCAGATCACCGCCTCGCACAATCCGCCGAACGACAACGGCTACAAGGTCTATCTCGACGGCGGCTCGCAGCTGATCCCGCCCGCCGACGGCGAGATCGAGCAGTGCATCGAGGCCGCGGCCGAACCGATTCCGCGCGCCGATCCGCTGCCCACCGCCCCCGATCCGGTCGTTCTCGGCCTGCCCGAAGGCGCGTCGACCAACGAGATGGGCGAGGAACTCGTGCGGCGCTATCTGGCCCGCGTGGCCTCGTTGCCGCAGCTGATCGGCGGTCCGACCGCCGCCTCCGGATCGCCCGAGACCCAGGAGACCTTCTCGCGCAAGGGGCTTCGCATCGCGCTGACCGCCATGCACGGCGTCGGCGGCGAACCCGCGGTCACGGCGCTGCACGCCGCGGGCTTCACCGATGTGCACGTGGTGATCGACCAGTTCGCCCCCGATCCGGACTTCCCGACCGTCGCCTTCCCGAATCCCGAGGAGCCGGGCGCGGCGAACAAACTGCTCGCCCTGGCCCGCCGGATCGACGCCGACCTGGCCATCGCCCTGGATCCCGATGCCGACCGATGCGCGATCGGATTGCCCGGCCCCGAGGGCTGGCGCATGCTGCGCGGCGACGAAACCGGTGTCCTGCTGGCCGATTACGTGCTGCGCACCGCGCCCGCGGACGCCCTGGCGGCCACCACCATCGTGTCCTCGCGGCTGCTGAGCAAGCTCGCCCCCGCCCGCGGCGCGCGCTACGCCGAAACCCTCACCGGTTTCAAATGGCTGGCCCGCGCGGGCGAGGGCCTGGTCTACGCCTACGAGGAAGCCATCGGCCACTGCGTCGATCCGGCGACCGTGCGCGACAAGGACGGTATCTCCGCCGCCGTGGCCGCCGCGGATCTGGTGGCCCGGCTGCGCGCGCGAGGCCGCGGCCCGCGCGATCTGCTCGACGACTACGCCCTCGAATTCGGCCTGCACGCGGGCGATCAGGTATCGCTGCGGCTGACCGATCAGGCCGCGGCCGCCGAGGTGGTCGCCCGCCTGCGCGACACCCCGCCCGACACCATCGCCGCCGAACGGGTCACCTGCACCGATCTGTCCCAGGCGCGCGGCCGGATGCGCACGGACGCACTGATTTTCGAGGGCGAGAGCCAGCGCATCGTGATCCGCCCGTCCGGTACCGAGCCGAAGCTCAAGTGTTATCTCGAAGTGGTCGAACCGGTTTCGTCGCGCGAGGCGCTGCCGGAGGCGAAACTGGCGGCGGCCCAGCGGCTCGCGGATCTGCGCGCCTACTGCGAGAAGCTCTAGCGCGGACCGAACTGCCGATCGCCCGCATCGCCCAGACCGGGCACGATGTAGGCGTCGGCGTTCAGTCCCGCATCCACCGCGGCGGTGACCAGCCGCACGGGCAGGCCCGAATCCGCCAGCGCCGCAACGCCCTCCGGCGCGGCCACCACGCATACCGCGGTGATGTCGGTGGCCTTGCGCGCGGCCAGCAACTCCAGCGTGTGCCGCATCGACCCGCCGGTGGCGAGCATCGGATCGAGTACGAACACCGGCAGCCCCGACAGATCCTCCGGCAGCGATTCCATGTACGGCACCGGCTGATGGGTCTCCTCGTTGCGCGCGATGCCCACGAATCCGACGCGCGACTCCGGGATCAGCGCACTCGCGGCGTCGACCATGCCCAGCCCCGCGCGCAACACCGGAACCAGCAGCGGCGGCTGCGCCAGCCGGGTTCCCTCGGCGGCGGCCACGGGCGTCTCGACCGCGAAGGACGCCACCGGCGCCTCGCGCAGGGCCTCGTAGATCAGGATCCAGGTGAGATCCCGCAGCGCCGCGCGAAAGGTCGGATTGGGTGTGCGGGCGTCCCGCATGGTGGTCAGCAGAGCGGCGGCGAGCGGATGGTCCACGATGTGCGTGCGCATGAGGGAACGATAAGGTTTGCCCGCAAGGGAGTGGCTCCAAGGTCCGTCCGGGAGCGAATTCGTGGCAAGGAGGCGGAACCGAGACCGCGACGCCTGCGTCGAAGTACTCGAATGACGTAATCTGCCACGAGACCAGCACGATGGGGGATGTTGATGCACAAGATCTCGGTCGACACCGAGGGCGTCGCGGCCTACGGTGCGACAGCCGACGGCCTCGCCGGTGAGATGGTCGCCGCCGCGACCGGAGCCGCGGGGGCGGATCCGATTCTGCTGGGTCCGATCATGGGTCTGGTCGGTGGCGATTTCATGGCCGCCTATGCGGCCGCCCACGCCGGTCATGTGGCTTCCATCGGCGAATTGTCAGCAGTGCTCGGCACTGTCGGCGCCGCGGCCACCGGTATGGCGGCCGATTACGCGGGCACCGATGCCGAGAGCGCCGCGACCGTGCGCGCCACCGAGGGAGGTCCGGCGTGACCGCACCCGTCATCGATCTCACCGCCCTCGCCCAGCCCATCATCGATCTGCTGTCCAGCTTTGGAACCGGCGTGCTGCCCGGCGGCGGCCCGGCCGATGCGCTGCGGCAGGCGTCGACCACCCTTGACGGAATTCATCAGGCGGGCAGCGCCAGCATCAATCAGCTCACCAGCGTCTGGAACGGCCAGGGCGGCGATGCCGCGATGGACAAGGCGCTGAAGGTCCAGACCTCCGCGGCGAGCATCTCCGATCGCGGCGTCGAGATCGCCGATGTGGTCACCCAGGCCGCGGCCTCGGTACAGACCGGCCAGAAGGAACTGGATTCGATCCTGCAGTCGTTCGTGAGTTCGGTCACCGCGCTGGGCCCGGCGGTCACTACCCCGCCCGGCCTCGCGACCGTGGTGAGCTCGGCGATCGACCATCTCGGCCAAGCCCTGAACGTGGTCGGCCGCGTCCGTTCCGAACTCGACACCCACACCGCGTCGATGACCGAACTCACGCCGCCGCCGTCGACCCCGTCGGCCGCCGGCGTGCCCACGGCCCCGGCCTCGATGGCCGCGCCCGTGATCAGCGGTGTCCAGCAGGCTGGATCGATGTTCGGCAGCCTGCTGTCCAGCGGCGGTTCGATGGCCAACGGTCTGGTGAGCAAGGCCTCCATGGCCATGCCGTCGCGCCCCAATTCGAGCGCCGGCGGCGGCGCCTCCACCACTCCCGGCACGACGACCGGCGGCGATAAACCGGGCCGCCACGGCGGCGTCATGATCACCCTGCCCGACGGCAGCCAGGTGGAAGCGCCCAACGAGAAGGCCGCCACCGCCGTGAAATCCGCGATCAGCGCCGTGGGCACCCCCTACGTGTGGGGCGGCAACACCCCCGGCGCGGGCCTGGACTGCAGCGGCCTCACCAAATGGGCCTATGGCGAGGCCGGAGTCGATCTCCCGCGTCTGGCCGCCGACCAGAGCTCGGGCGCCACTCCGGTCAGCCCCGGCGATCTCATGCCCGGCGATCTGGCGATCTGGGACGGCCACGTCGCGATGGTGGTCGGTAACGGACAGATGGTCGAGGCCGGTGATCCGGTACAGATCGATCCGATTCGAACGGAGAACATGGGTATGGCGTTCCACGGCTTCTACAGGCCCACCTCATGAACCAGCCACAGCAGCAGATCCCGAACGTCACGGTGGCCGCCAGCACCAATCGCGCCGGCACCATCAGCGTGCGCGCGACCGATCAGGGCATGCCCGTCGAGGTCAAGTTCGAGCGCAGCGAATACCGCTACGGCGCACAGGCTTTGGCCGCGGAGATCCTGCGCCTGACCAAACGCTCCACGATCGTCGCCAAGGCCCGCCGCCGCGAACTGCTGGCCGAATCCGGCATGCCCGCGGAAATCCTGGACAAGCTCGACCTGCCCACCCGCCAGGCCGCGGTGGACGAACTGGACCGCATGGACGACGAGGACACGGGACCGACGAGCTGGATGAGGCCGGTATGAGTTCGGAGATGGACGCGCTGGTCGCCGCGGCGACCCAGAAGCTCGAGGCGCTCGAGGCCGCGCTGTACGGCCTCAAACAGGTACGCGGCCGCCACACCACCGACGACGGTTCGGTGAGCGTCGAGGTCGACAGCAACGGCGCCCTGGTGGCGCTGTCGCTGTCGGAGACGGTTACCTCCCGACCTCCCGCCGAAGTCGGTCAGGCGATCATCTGGGCCTGCCAGCAGGCCGCCCAGGACGCGGGCGAGCAACGCTCGAAGGTGGTGTCCGAGCTCAACTCGACGTTCGTGACCCCACAGTCGGGAAGCGTTGCGGGGCGGGCCGAATAGTGCCGAACGCCGAGGGTCGATAGGCTTCCCGTCATGGCTTCTGGAGACATCGTCCCGATCGAGCTCGGCCTGACCGACGGCGACCTCGTCACACTGTGGGCTCCGCGTTGGCGGGACGGTGACGACGAGTGGGAGGCATTCCTCGGACACGAGGACGCGCTGTACGGTTTCGAGTCGGTCGCGGAGCTGGCCGCATTCATCCGCACCAACAATGACAACGACCTCGTGGACCATCCGTCCTGGAAGGTCGTCGTCGGCTTGGGCGCCGCCGAACTGGAGCCGGAGGAGCAGCACGTCTTCGATCTGGTCGGCGTGCCCGAACTGGCCGCCGGCGATCCCGATCCGGATACCGTGGCCGAACTCGAGGAGACCCTCGACATGGTCCGCACCATCGGCGAGGTGTGCGAACTCGAGGTGGTGACGAAGTTCTTTGGCTCCCATCCCGTACTGGGTGCGTTACCCGCGGGCGTGAGCGCCTTCTACGGGCGCGAGGGCGAGGAGCTGTGGGACCAGATCGGCGCGGCCATCGCCAAGGACTGGGACCGCGTGGTCGACGCCATCGATTCGGTGGTGCAGACCCCCGAGGTGGATGCCGATGCGGTGGCCGTCGCGGAGGCGGAACTGCTTGCGGCCGAAGAGAATATCGTCGACGCCGAGGATGTGGCCGACACCGATGACGAGATCGAGCAGGTCGATCTCGACGCGGACGAGGACGAAGACGAGGAAGCCGAAGAGGACGAGACGTTCTGGCACGAGGTCGGCATCGACCCGATCAAAATCGTCACCAGCGCGGACACCTATTTCACGCTGCGCTGCTACCTCGACGACGAGCCGGTATTCCTCGGCTCCGAGGGCTCGATCACGGTCTTCACCTCCGAGCGCGCCCTGGCCCGCTACCTGGCCGACGATCACGAACACGATCTGGCCCGGGTGAGCACCTACGGCGACGTCCAGACCGCAGCGGTCGACGGCTCGCTGGAGATCGAGGTCGAGGACGAGAACGTCTACGTCCTGCCCGGCCTGGCCGACGATCTGGCCGTGGGCTTCAAATCCGTCGATATCGAACAGCTGGACCTGGTCGTCGAATTGTTCACCGACGCAGCCGATTACGCGGGCGACGACACGGTAGAGCAGGCCCTGGCCAAATCCACCCCCCTGGGCTGGTACATCTCCTACCTCCTCGAGCCCGACCCCAGCCGCATGGCCCCCAGCCCGCCGTTCACCGCCGAGGCCGAACAGTGGCGGGCCCTCGAGCACGCCTTCGAAAGCCGTCTCGAAAAGGCTTGACCCCCTACGGTTCCCGCCGCTAAGATCCGGCGGGTTCCCGTCCTCGAGGCGCTCGCGAACTCCCCTCACGACTCCAGCGCGCCCCGTCATTCCGGCCCCCAGGCCGGAATGACGGGACCCCCTCACCCGATCAACACGGCATACCCCGGCTTGATCACCTCATCGATCAACCGCAACCGATCCGGAAACGGAATGAACGCCGACTTCATCGCATTGATGGTGAACCGCTCCAGATCGCTCCACCCGTAGCCGAAAGTCTCGACCAGCTTGAGCATTTCGCGGCTCATGGTGGTATCGCTCATCAACCGGTTGTCGGTATTGACCGTCACCCGGAACCGCAGCCGTGCCAGCAGATCGAACGGATGCTTGTCCAGCGAGGGCACCGCACCGGTCTGCACATTCGACGACGGACACAGCTCCAGTGGAATCCGCTTGTCCCGCACATAATTCGCGACCAGGCCCAGCCGCGGCTCGGTATCGGAGTCGAAGATGTCGTCGGTGATCCGCACCCCGTGCCCGAGCCGATCACAGCCGCAGTAGGCCAGCGCCTCGTGAATCGACGGCAGCCCGAACGCCTCCCCGGCGTGGATGGTGAAGAAGCCGTGGTTGGCCCGCATGTACTCGAAGGCGTCCAGATGGCGGGTGGGAGGATAACCGGCCTCGGCGCCGGCGATATCGAATCCACCGACCCCGCGATCCCGGAAACGCACTGTCAATTCCGCGATTTCGAGCGATCGAGCCGCATGCCGCATGGCGGTCAGCAGGCAGATCACCCGGATCGGCGTACCCGCCGCGGCCGCCAGCTCCTCACCTTCGCGGAAGCCCGCCAGCGTGTGCTCGACGACCTCGTCGAGGGACAGGCCGCGTTCCAAATGCTGCTCCGGGGCGAAGCGCACCTCGGCGTACACCACGCCGTCGGCGGCCAGATCCTCCGCGCATTCGCGGGCCACCCGCCGCAACCCTTCCGGGGTCTGCATCACCGCGACGGTGTGGGCGAAGGTTTCCAGATAGCGCTCGAGCGAGCCGCTGTCGGCGGCATCGCGGAACCAGTGCCCCAGCGATTCGGCATCGTGTGCCGGTAATTCGTCGTAACCGCACTGCTCGGCGAGCTCGAGTACGGTAGCGGGCCGCAATCCGCCGTCGAGATGGTCGTGCAGCACGGCCTTCGGGGCCTGGCGGATCGAGGCAAGGGTCAAAGGCATCGGTCCAGTCATGTACCGACGCTATCCGCATCGGTCGAGTTCCGCAGCCGACTTCGATTGTGTGCATACTCTCGCGGGCATGTCGTTGCCGGAATGTCGCCCACCCGCCCCCTACCCGACCCGCACATGGACGAGGGCGGCCCCGCGCAGAGCCGCCCTCGTCCAGTGGATTTCGCCTAGGCCAGCCCGAGCGAGTGCAGAATATCGATCACATTCTTGATCCCACCGGTCGCGTTCACGAAGATCGAAGACCCGGTGTTGAGGATGCTCAACCAATCCATGTGGAAAATTCCCTTCATCAAGTACCGCCGAGCCCGAACGCTAAACTCTGGTACGCCGAACCACAAGGTCAGCCACGTAAATCACACCCGCCCGGCCCCCGAATAACGCCCATACCGGACCGATCGCCCGCGCCACAGCGCGACCGGCGGACCGGAATCGCTCCCGCCGCAACACGTTCCAGCACGGCCAGGCCGACTTCGCGCCCCCTCCCGGCCGTCCCGGCCGAGCCCGAGTCCCCTACAGGGCAATACGTTCCAGCACAATCGGCGGCACAGTCCCCGGCTCGGAACCGATGACATACGCACCGTGCAGCGCCTCCAACGCCGCCGGAATGGCCTCGGGCGTATTGGTGTGCAGTGTCAGTAGGGGCTGCCCCGCGGTCACCGAATCGCCTGGCTTGGCGTGCATTTCGACGCCCGCGCCGAATTGCACCGGATCACCCTGTTTGGCGCGGCCCGCTCCGAGGCGCCAGGCGGCCAGGCCGACACCCATGGCGTCCAGCCGGGTCAAGGTGCCGCTCTGCTCGGCCTTGACCACCTCGATCTGTTTGGCCCGTGGCAGCGGCGCGTCCGGATCGCCGCCCTGCGCGGCGATCATGGCGCGCCAGTGGTCCATCGCCCGGCCGTCGGCCAGCGCTTCGGCGGGATCGATATCGTGAATTCCGGCCTGCGCCAACATCTCCCGAGCCAGGGCCACGGTCAGCTCGACCACATCGGCGGGACCGCCACCGGCCAGCACCGCCACCGATTCGGCGACCTCGAGGGCATTGCCCGCGGTCCGGCCGAGCGGCGTATCCATCCCCGTCAGCAACGCGACCGTACGTACCCCGGCGTCGGTCCCCAATTCGACCATCGTCCGGGCCAATTCGCGGGCGTCGTCGATATCCTTCATGAACGCGCCGCTACCGACCTTGACATCGAGCACCAGCGCGGCGGTGCCCTCGGCGATCTTCTTGCTCATGATGGAGCTCGCGATCAGCGGAATGGATTCCACCGTCCCGGTCACATCGCGCAGCGCGTAGAGCCGCTTGTCCGCGGGCGCCAGATCCGCACCCGCCGCGCACACCACCGCGCCGATCGCCGGATCCGCCAGCATCTCCCGCATCCGCGGCACCGAGACATCGGCCTTCCACCCCGGAATGGACTCCAGCTTGTCCAACGTCCCCCCGGTATGTCCGAGCCCCCGCCCCGACAGCTGCGGCACCGCGACCCCGCACGCCGCGACCAACGGAGCCAGCGGCAAGGTGATCTTGTCCCCCACCCCACCGGTCGAATGCTTGTCCACGGTCGGCCGCGGCAGATCCCCGAAATCCATCCGCTGTCCCGACTCGATCATCGCCCGGGTCCACCGCGCGATCTCACGCCGATTCATCCCCCGGCACAGAATTGCCATAGCCAACGCGGCCATCTGATAATCAGCGACTTCCCCCCGGGTGAAAGCATCGACAACCCAGTCGATCTGATCGTCGCCGAGCTCTTCCCCGTCCCGCTTGGTCGTGATCACCGACACCGCAGAATGCACACCAACCATCCCCCCAGCCTCCCAGACCACCCTCCCGACCGCCCCGCAAAGGGTGCGGATCTTTCCGTGAAGGGTGCGGATGTCGATCTTGCAGCGAGTCCCGAATCGACACGCGGTAGCCAGCTGTGAGCTGAGCTAGCCTCGCTGCCAGACAACTGATGAAGGGGGATGAGATGTCATACCCAGAGCTGGACCGCCGGGTGACCAAGCTGGAGGGACGTGTCACCGATATCGAAGAGGTGCACTGTGCTTCGATCCTGCATCTTCGCCGAGACGTCACAGCCCTGCAGCTCGGCCAGGAGCGGTTGTTCAGCGGTCTCAACACGCTGGGCCACGGCATCGCATTGATGATGGAGCGCCTCGACCTGCACCCGATCACTCTCCCGGTGGCCACGCCACCCACCGAGGCCGAAATCGATGCCGCCCTCGAGGAGGACTACTCCTGATGACATACGTGGAGTTGGAACGCCGGGTAACGAGGGTCGAGGGACGTGTCACCGATATCGAAGAGGTGCACGGTGCTTCGATCTACAAGCTGACCCGAGATGTTCGCAGGCATGAATTGATCACTCGGCGCCTTGCGGTCGGGATGAACGGTCTCAGTCGAGGCATGGCGCTCATCATGGAGCACATGGGGCTCCCGCCGGTCGACATCCCGGAAGTCACCATGCCGACCGAGGAAGAGATCGACGCATCCTTCGAAGACGAGTCGTGATGCGCGTTCCAACGGCTGCGCGGGCCCGTAACCCGTTGGGCCACTAGGGAATCAACGCGAAATATCGTCGACGGCCCGCATAATTACGCGGGCCGTCGACGCTCCGAAACCCAGCGTCACCGGTAATAGGTGCCGAAGTTCACACCTACTGCTGCCCAGCCTCGAGATCTTCAGGCCCGAAGGCACTCGGCAGCAAACTTCCGAGCGGCTTCGCCCCATCCCGGTGGTCCACAAGCAAATCCGCACCTCCATGCTCATAGAGCACCTGCCGACAACGTCCGCAAGGCATCAGAGTCTCACCCCGAGAGTCACACGCGACAACTGCCAGCAACCGCCCGCCGCCGGACGCGATCAAGTTACCGACGAGTACGCATTCGGCGCAGAGGCCCAATCCATATGAGACATTCTCCACATTGCAGCCGCTCACAATTCGCCCGTCGACGGTGAGCGCGGCGGCGCCGACCGGAAACCGCGAGTACGGTGCATACGCTTTTTGCATAACTTCAAATGCCTTGCCACGCAGGACATTCCAATCAATCTCCGACATATCGGACCTCCGCTCGAGTGGCTCGAACACGACGGTAGAGAAGGCGAAATACCCACGTCAATCTCGAAGGCTAGGCAAACCTAACTAAGCCGAATTGTGCTCCAACGCCCGGCACGCCGAATTAGTTCCGAGAAACACCGGGGATTAGAGTTCCAGACAGATCGGTTCAGGTTCCCGGCGGCGGGTCGACCACAGCCTCCGGGGTGTTGGCTCCGGGCACGAGCTGGTGTTTTCCAGGTCCGACGGCTCCCGCCCGCGCCCGAAAACCGCGACCGGGTCCATCAACGACGTTGGAGGCACCGCACTCTATGACGACCACCCTCGAAGCTCCGGCCAAGCCGAAGCGGAAGACCCTGTACCGCGGCGACCCGGGTATGTGGTCCTGGGCGCTGCACCGGATCACCGGCGTCACGATCTTCTTCTTCCTTTTCGTGCACGTCCTCGACACCGCGCTGGTGCGGGTCAGCCCGGACACCTACGACCGCGCCATCGAGACGTACAAGAACCCGCTCGTCGCCCTGATGGAGATGGGCCTCGTGGTCTGCGTGCTGTTCCACGCGCTCAACGGCATCCGGGTCATCCTCGTCGACTTCTGGTCCCAGGGCCCCCGCTACCAGCGCCAGATGCTGTGGATCGTGCTCACGATCTGGATCCTGGTCGCGGGCGTCGGTGTCGGACGCCAGTTCTTCTACCTGCTGACGGAGCACTGATCCATGAGCGAGCGAAGCGAGCGAATCATTAACACAGCGCACTGTGCGGTCATGCCGGAGCCGAGCGCCAGCGAGGTGGAGGCATGAGCGCACCTGTCCTCGGCAAGTCTTACGACCGCCCGGCCAGCCTCGACGCCCCGCGCGCGCCCCGGCGCACCTCCGGCAACAACTTCGAGAAGTACGCGTGGCTGTTCATGCGCTTCTCGGGCCTGTTGCTGGTCGTCCTGGTCTTGGGCCACATGACGATCATGCTGATGCTCGACGGTGGCGTGAAGCGGCTGAACTTCGGCTTCGTCGCCGGCCGCTGGGCGAGCCCGTTCTGGCAGCTGTGGGATCTGACCATGCTGTGGCTGGCCCAGCTGCACGGCGGCAACGGCCTGCGCACGGTCATAGACGACTACGCCCGCAAGGATGCGACCCGCTTCTGGCTGAAGACCCTGCTGGCCATCTCGATGATCTTGATCATGGGCGTTGGCACGTACGTCATCTTCACCTTCGACCCCAACATCAGTTAGGAACAGGCCCCCTCCGATGACTGAATCCCGTCCCGTTCAGGAGCACCGCTACGACGTCGTGATCGTCGGCGCGGGTGGCGCGGGGATGCGCGCGGCGATCGAGGCCGGCCCCCGGGTCCGCACCGCGGTCCTGACCAAGCTGTACCCGACCCGCTCCCACACCGGCGCGGCCCAGGGCGGTATGTGCGCCGCGCTGGCCAATGTCGAAGAGGACAACTGGGAGTGGCACACCTTCGACACCGTCAAGGGCGGCGACTACATCGTCGACCAGGACGCCGCGGAGATCATGGCCAAGGAGGCCATCGACGCCGTGCTCGACCTGGAGAAGATGGGTCTGCCGTTCAACCGGACGCCCGAGGGCAAGATCGACCAGCGCCGGTTCGGCGGCCACACCCGCGACCACGGCAAGGCCCCGGTCCGCCGTGCGTGTTATGCCGCCGACCGCACCGGCCACATGATTCTGCAGACGCTGTACCAGAACTGCGTCAAGCACGACGTCGAGTTCTACAACGAGTACTACGTGCTCGACCTGGTCATGACCAACACCGACCGCGGCCCCGTCGCCACCGGTGTGGTCGCCTACGAGCTGGCCACCGGCGAACTGCACGTCTTCCACGCGAAGTCGATCGTCTTCGCCACCGGCGGTTCGGGCCGGATGTACAAGACCACCTCCAACGCGCACACGCTGACCGGCGACGGTATGGCGATCGTGTTCCGCAAGGGACTTCCGCTGGAGGACATGGAGTTCCACCAGTTCCATCCGACGGGCCTCGCGGGCCTGGGCATTCTGATCTCCGAGGCCGTGCGAGGCGAGGGCGGCATTCTGCGCAACGCCTCCGGCGAGCGGTTCATGGAGCGCTACGCCCCCACCATCAAGGACCTCGCGCCGCGCGACATCGTCGCCCGCTCGATGGTCAAGGAGGTCCTCGAGGGCCGCGGCGCCGGGCCGAACAAGGATTACGTCTACATCGACGTGACCCACCTCGGCGAGGACGTCCTCGAGGAGAAGCTGCCCGACATCACCGAGTTCTCCCGCACCTACCTGGGCGTGGACCCGGTGAAGGAGCCGGTGCCGGTCATGCCGACCTGCCACTACGTCATGGGCGGCATCCCGACCCGCATCCGCGGCGAGGTGCTGCGCAACAACACCGATGTGGTCCCCGGCCTGTACGCCGCGGGCGAATGCGCGTGCGTGTCGGTGCACGGCGCGAACCGTCTGGGCACCAACTCGCTGCTGGACATCAACGTGTTCGGCCGCCGCGCCGGCATCGCCGCCGCCGAGTACGCCCAGCGCAGCGAATTCGTCGAATTGCCCGAGGCCCCCGCGGAGTACGTGCAGGGCTGGCTGGCCAGCCTGCTGTCCGATCACGGCAACGAGCGCGTGGCCGATATCCGCACCGAACTGCAGGCGACCATGGACGCCAACGCCGCGGTGTTCCGCACCGAGGAGACCCTCAAGCAGGCCCTCACCGATATCCACGCGCTCAAGGAGCGCTACGAGCACATCACCGTGCAGGACAAGGGTCGTCGCTACAACAGCGATCTGCTCGAGGCCGTCGAACTCGGCTTCCTGCTGGAGCTGGCCGAGGTCACCGTGGTGGGCGCGCTCAACCGCAAGGAATCGCGTGGCGGCCACGCCCGCGAGGACTACCCGGACCGCGACGACGTCAACTTCATGCGCCACACCATGGCGTACAAGGACGTCGAGCCCGGTGCGCACGCGAAGCTGATCGCCGATATCCGGCTCGATTTCAAGCCGGTGGTGCAGACCCGTTACGAGCCGATGGAGCGTAAGTACTGATGACTGCCGTAGCAGAGACCAAGGAAGCGAGCACCCCCTCGCGGCCCGCTCCCGTGCCCGACGGCTCGACCATGATCACGGTCAAGGTCGCGCGATTCAACCCCGAGGACGGCCAAGGCGCGCACTGGGATTCGTTCCAGGTGCCTGTCCTGCCGACCGACCGCTTCCTCAACGTCCTCATCTACATCAAGTCCTATCTGGACGGCACGCTCACCTTCCGCCGCTCCTGCGCCCACGGTGTCTGCGGTTCCGACGCCATGCGCATCAACGGCGTGAACCGGCTTGCGTGCAAGGTGCTGATGCGCGACATGCTGCCCAAGGGCGACAAGGCGCTGACCGTCACCGTCGAGCCGATCCGCGGCCTGCCCGTGGAGAAGGACCTCGTGGTGGACATGGATCCGTTCTTCGACGCGTTCAAGGCCGTCAAGCCGTACCTCATCACCCACGGCAACGAGCCCACCCGCGAGCGCATCCAGTCCCAGGCCGACCGCGCCCGCTTCGACGACACCACCAAGTGCATCCTCTGCGCCTGCTGCACCACCTCGTGCCCGGTGTACTGGAGCGACGGCAGCTACTTCGGTCCCGCCGCCATCGTCAACGCCCACCGCTTCATCTTCGACAGCCGCGACGAGGCCGCCCGCGAACGCCTGGACATCCTCAACGACGTAGAGGGCGTCTGGCGCTGCCGCACCACCTTCAACTGCACCGACGCCTGCCCCCGAGGCATCGAGGTCACCAAGGCCATCCAGGAAGTCAAGCGCGCCCTGCTGTTCGCCCGCTGACCAGGCCGAAACCCGAAGGCCGCCTTCATCTTCGGATGAGGGCGGCCTTTTCGTTCGTCCCCCACCCATCCACAGACCGGACGGCATCGAATAGCGGTTGCATCAACCAGTATTGCTAGCAGTAAGGGGGCGGATATACCGTGTTAAACATGAAGACGATGATCGACCTGGACGACGAGGCTCTGGAGCTGGCGGCCAGGGAGCTCGGGACGACGACCAAGAAGGACACCGTGAATGCGGCGTTGCGGTTCGTCGCCGAGCGGCGGCGTCGTGTGGAGGAGATCCTCAGCGATTACCCGACCAGTCTCGGGTGGGGCTCCGATATCACCGATCCGGAGGTCATGAAGCAGGCCCGGCGATGATCGAACGTATGCCACTGCGCCTGCACCTGGTGGACACTTCAGCCGCCGCGCGCTTCAAAAATCCCGCGGTCCGGAAGGTCGTGGTCGACCTGGTCACCGACAAGGCGGCCGCGACCTGTGTCACGATCGATCTGGAAGCGGGGTACTCGTGCCCGAACTTCGCCGAGTTCCGGAAGGTCGCCAAGAGCCGCCGGGCTCAATTCCAGAACCTGCCACTCAACGAGACGATCGCCGAACGCGCTCGCGAAGTGCAAACACTGTTGGCGCGCAAGGGACATCAACGCGCCGTCGGTCCCGTCGACCTCCTGACCGCTGCGGTCGCGGAGTTCTACGGGGCGGTAATCGTTCATTATGACGAGGACTTCGAACACATCGCCTCGGTGACCAGACAACCTACCGTCTGGGTCGCTCCACGCGGCAGCATCGACTGACAACCGCGACCTTCATTCGCCCACAGGGCAATTCGAAATGCGAGAACTCGCCATCGGAAGACTTCGCCCACCCCTCAGGGAACAATACCGTCCGGTCTTCCAACTCGCCCCCGCATTGCATTAGGGGCACACCCCATTTCGAATCCACACCCATCGATTCGAGCATTGCAATCCGCAAGACAGCGCTAACCTCCAAATCACGTTGAACGGTCAACCGAAAATGATCGTTCTCGTGCATCACGAGGAGCGCTACCGTGCGAATTTCGATACGTACATTTGCCACATCATTTACCGCCGCATTGCTTTGGCTCGTACCGGGCGTGTGTTCGGCCGATCAACCCGCGCAGCCGAATGGCTGTCAGCCGATATCGTTTTCGGTGCCGCAGGGCACCATGGCCGCGACGCTGTGTCTACCGGCGACGAACCCGACCGGCACCGTCATGGTGTTGATGGCGGGCTCCAACTACAACCACACCTATTGGGATTTCCCGTATCAGCCCGACACCTACAATTTTCGGCAAGCCATGAACGCGGGCGGTTACGCGACGCTCGTAGTCGATCGGCTCGGTGACGGTGCGAGCTCCCGGCCGCCGAGCGCGACGCTGACGGCGACCGGGACCACCGCGGCCCTGCACGGCATCGTTCAGGCGCTGCGCCAGGGAGTTTCGGGTAATCAGCCGTTCCGCAAGGTCGTCATCGCCGGGCATTCGCTGAGTTCGGGTATCGACGTGCTGGAGGCCACCACCTTTCACGATGTGGACGGTGTGCTGCTCACCGGATACTCGCACGACCTGAACTATCTCCAGGTTTCCAGCGTGATCGCGACATACCATCCGGCCGCGGAGGATCCGAATTTCGCGGGCAAGGGCTACGACCCGGGTTATCTCACAACACAACCCGGTACCCGGGCCGCCGATTTCTTCGGCACCGGCTACGACCCGCAGGTCGTCGCCACCGATGAGGCGACCAAGGATGTCTTCTCGCTGTCGGAATATCCCGACGGCCTGTCCTCCACACTCCCAGCGGTTTCCAATTCCATCGACGTCCCGGTCATGCTCGTCGACGGCAGCCTGGACAAAATGTCCTGCGGCACGAATTTCGCGATTTGCCACGACAGCGCCACGTTGCAGTCCGCGGAAGCGCTCTACTTCAGCCCGGCGGCCCACCTGCGGACCTATGTGCTCCCCGGGTCTGGGCATTCGGTGAATCTGGCGCCCAACACCAAGGATTACCAAGCCGCCGTTCTCGATTGGGCGAACTCCACTTTCCGATAGTGGACACCGTGGCTGCCCTCATCGGCCGATGAGGGCAGCCACGGTCACCTACACTTCGTCCTTCGCGGTATTACTCGCGACAGCGCCACCCAGCGCGACCAACAACCCGGCCGCGCCCAACACGATCCCGAACCACGGCTGCATCTCATCGGCCCAGGCCAAAATGATGAAATGCATGTCCAACTGCTGTAGCAGCAGTGACCCGAATCCGAGCACCGCAAGCCAAATACCGATACGCACCATGAGGAAGCCCCCCGATTCTCGAGTCGGCGGGGCTGCCTCCAACAACCGCGCCGACGAACTACAACGGGCGGAAGCCTACAAGCAATGCCGCTACGCGCAACTCAGCTCGGCCGGAACCACCAGATCCGTGAGGTAGCGAACCAGCGGCTGATCAATACACGACACACCTTGGAATGCGGCACTGTGCTGAGTGCCCCGATAGGTGATCAGCGCAGCGCCGAGATATCCGGCCAGATTACGACCGCCCTGATACGGCGTCACCGGATCACCGGTGGTGGCCACGACAACGGTTTTGGGCAGACCGTGCGTATCGGGAACGTGCGGTTGTGCGAAGGGCTCGAACGGCCAGAAGTTGCACACCCCGAGCGGGAACTGTCCGGTGGCCTGACCGTCATCGAAAGCCGGTGCGACAGAACGGGTCCGGCTATCGATCTCCACACCCGCGGCCCGGTCGGTCCGCGGCTCCTCGCCACAGAGCACCGCGCGCTGGAGATCTCGCTGCACCATCCCCTCCATGAAATCGGTCATCCGCGCCAGCGTGTCGCCGTGGCCGCCACGCAACTCGGTCAGACCCCGCGTGATCACGGGCCACAGCTGCGGCGAGTACAGCGAGTTCATCACCGCACCCATCGCGCCCATCCAGCCGAGGCCCCGACCGTCCGCCGTCGGCGCGGGCCGGCGCTGCAGCGGAGTCAGCAACTCCCGCAACGAATCACTCGCGCGCGCCGGATCGGTCCCGACCGGGCAATCGGGTGATTTCGCACAATCGGCGGCATACGCCTCGAAGGCGTGTTGGAATCCCGCGGAAGCGGCCACCTCATCGAGGATCGGCGCGGTCGGATCGATCGGCGCGTCCAACACCATGGCGCGCACTCGATCCGGATACAGCTCGGCGATGGTCGATCCGAGCCGGGAACCATAGGAGCCGCCGAAGTAGGTCAACTTGTCATCACCGAGCGCGCCGCGAATCACATCGAAGTCTCGCGCGACATCCGCGGTACCGATGTGCCGCAACAGATCCACACCGGTTCGGCGGACACAATCGGCGACGTACTCCCGATGCCGCTGTTCGGTGGCCGCGATTCCGGCGGGCGACAGATCCCAGATCGGATCCTCTCGATGCGCCCGATGTTCCTCGGGCGTACGGCATGTCACGGTCGGGGTGGATGCCCCGAGCCCCCGTACATCGATGCCGATCAGGTCGAAACGTTCGGCGAGCGGAGTCTTGGCCAGCATCATCGGCAGGGCGAGCCCCGGCACGCCGGGACCGCCGGGATTGGTGAGCAGCGAACCGACCCGGGCCCCACTCGCCCGGTGTCGCGAAATCGCGATCCGCGCGGTATCCCCGTCCGGCCGGTCGTAGTCGAGCGGAACCGTCACCCGCGCGCATTCGAACCCCGCGCCACCGAGCATGTCCGCGCCGGAATAGCTTTCGCACGACTCCCATGCGATCGGCTGCTGATAATAGCGATCGAGCGGCCCGGAATCGGCCACCGCCTGACCGCCACACGCGACAATCGCGAGCGCCACCGCGCCCGCAATCGGCCATCTCCGAACACGATTCGCAGTTCTATTGCGCCAGAAGACCATTCGTCCCCCCTGAGTAGTTCCCATAGCCCCCACAGTCTGACACGAAGGCCGCCTTCATCCCTCATCGGATGAAGGCGGCCCAAGCCGCGCGAGCGCGAATTACCTACCGGCAGCCCGCATCCGCCAACCACTTACCAGCAGCCCGCATCCGCCAACCACTTACCGGCGGCCTGCTTCCGCCACTTACTTACCGGCGGCCTGCTTTTTGGCCCGGTCCAGACCCAGCGCATCGCTGAGGGTGAAGAACATATCGGTCTGATCGGTCAGGCCGACCACATTCGCCGCACGCGGACCGTAGGCGGCCACGCGCAGCTGAGTTCCGGTGTGCTCCTGCGAACCACCCGGCTCGGCATTGCCGTAGGAGACACCCATCTCCGCGCCGTCCTTGGTGATGACCTTGCTGGTCAGCGACTGCGATTTGGTGTCCAGCGGAACGATCTGGCTCGAGTGGGCGTGATCGGCGGTCACGACCACCAGGGTGTTGCCGTCGGCCTTGGCGAACTCCAGCGCGGCCTGCACGGCCTGATCCAGATCGACGGTCTCACCGATCTGACCGCACGGATTGGCATTGTGGTCCTGCTTATCGATCGAGGCGCCCTCGACCTGCAAGAAGAACCCGTCCTTACGCTCCTTGAGCAGATCGATCGCCTTGCGCGTCATACCCGCCAGATCCGGCAGACTCGCCGTCCGCTCGGGATTGGTATCCTTGCAGGTCTGCGCGGGCTTGGTGAGCCCGTCGCGCACCGCCAACTCACCGGTCCAGCGCACCGGCATATTGCCCGGGGAGAACAGGCCGAGCACCGGCGCGTTCTGATCGGCCTTGGCCACCGCATCGAGTCCGGCGCGATCGTTGACCACGTTGTAGCCGCGCGACTTCGCCTGCTCCAGCAGGGTCTTGTCCTTGAACTCGCCCGCGGTGGCCTTCTGATCGAAGCTCTTGGAACCGCCGCCCAGCGTCACATCGGCGCGGGTGTTCAGCAGCTGCTCGCTGATCGAGCCGAGGCCGCCCTGCTCGAGCGCATTGGTCGGGCACTTCACCGAAGTCTCTTCCGGCCCATAGCATTTGCGGTCGGTGACATGCGCGCCCAGTACGGCCGGAGTCGCGTCCTGGATCTCGGCGGTGGTCACATTGCCCGTGGCCTTGCCGTTGGCCTTGGCGATCTCGATCAGGTTCGTCTGCGGCGCACCGGTGATGTCCACGCCGATCGCACCGTTGTAGGACTTGGTTCCGGTCGCCCACGCCGTGCCGCTGGCCGCGGAATCGGTGACGTAGTCCGGCTTTCCGGTCTTCTTGTCCAGCGAGTAGTGGGTGTAGGAGCCGGTCAGCGGCAGCGCGTCGATACCCTTGAAATAGCCGCCCGCACCCTCGGCCACATTGCGCGCCACGGTGATCTCCGAGTCGCCCATACCATCGCCGATCAGCAGGATGACATTCTTGGCCTGCTTGCCATTGATCGAATCACGCAGCGCCGCAGTGCGATCGCCCGTGGTGCGGCGCGCGCCGCCATTGTCGGACAGCTTGCCCTGCGCACCCGGGGTGAGCAGCGAACCGTTGGAACCCTTGTCGGAATCCGAACTACAGCCGACCACCAACCCGATCAGGACGGCGGCCGCACCGGGCAGGGCGGCCGCCCGGACCCACCGAGACCTGGACGAGGCGAAAGACATACGAAACCCAATCTACTTTTCCGAACCGATACGAGCCGACCGGATAGTGCACGCCGACCCTGAACCCAGAGCAACACGTCGGTTAATTACGCATGAAACAGACAAAGGGCGCGACGAGGACAGGCTGTCAGGTGCCGACCGGTCCGGACGGTTTGCGCAAACCCCAAGTAAATGGTAGTCAAACTGCACAGCAAAACAGCGGTTTCTTGTCTCATCCGCCTGGCAGTGCTTGCATCGAGACATGTTCAACGAAGCTCAGCTGTACTCGCCAGTGACCAAAGGTACCGACGGTGATGTGACGGTGCACCTGAGCGACGAGCACCCCGGCGTGCACGACCAGGTGTATCGCTCGCGCCGCAACGCGATCGCCGCCATGGCGCTGTCCTACCGTCCCGGTGAACCGCTGCCGCATGTCGAATACACCGATGAGGAACAGGAAGTCTGGCGAATCGTCTCCGCCGAACTCGCCCGCAAACACCTCAAATACGCCTCCGCCGAGGTACTCGCGGGCGAGGAACGTCTCGGCCTGCCCACCGATCACATCCCGCAGCTCGACGAGGTGACGGCGAAACTGGTGCCGCTCAGCGGATTCCAGTACGTCCCCGCCGCGGGCCTGGTGCCGCTGCGCCAGTTCTTCGGCTCCTTCGCCGACCGAACCTTCCACTCCACCCAGTACATCCGCCACCACTCCGCCCCGCTGTACACCCCCGAACCCGACTCCATCCACGAAATCATCGGCCACGCCAACCAATTGGCCAGCCCGCGTTTCGCCGCGATCTACGCCGAGGTCGGCGCGGCGGTGGCCCGGCTGGAAACCGATGCGGCCCTGAAGTTCCTGGCCGATGTGTTCTGGTTCTCCATGGAATTCGGCGTGGTTCGCGAACAAGGCGAGGTGCGCTGCTACGGCGCGGGCCTGCTGTCGTCCTACGGCGAGATCGAGGAGTTCCGCGGAGCGCAGTTGCGACCGTTGAACATTCGCGAGATGGGCACCGCGGTCTACGACATCACCCACTACCAGCCCGTACTGTACTGCGCGGAATCCATCGCCGAGATCGAGGACGTCGTCGGCGGCTTCTTCGCCTCGATGACCGACGACGTCGTCGCCCGCGAACAGGCGGCCCATCGACCCGTCTGAGCGCCGCACCCCATCCCGCTCCTCGCACTGTTGAAGGGGGTGCGAAGGGTGGGACGGGGTGCGGCCGGACTCAGCGGCGTTCCGGATCCGTCGTGGCGAACATGGGCATTCCCGCCTCCAGGAACCGCATGATCCGGTCCAGTTTCGCCAAATCGAGTCCGCCCGTGCCGAAGGCGGTCATCGCCGCCCCGATCAGCGCGCCGGCGAACGCCCGGACCTCGAGGTCGTCGGGCTCGCGGCCCACCCGGCGCGCGACGATCTCGGACACCATCAGCAGATTCCGCTCGGTCTCCTGGGCGATCACACCGCGCAGTTCCGGCTCCCGCCAGATCAATTGCATACGATCCTGCTCGAACGCCACATCCTCGGCATCCAGCTGCGCGAAGGTCTGCGTGACCGCGTTGCGGAACGCCGCCAGCGGCGACAGTTCCAGCGGCTGATCCTCGATCGCGCGGAGCATGATCGGATCCATATCGTCGGTGAGCGCCACCTGCTCCTTGGACGGGAAGTAGCGGAAGAAGGTGCTCGGCGAAATGTCGGCCGCCGCGGCGATCTGTTCGACGGTCGTCTCGGCATAGCCCTGCCGCTTGAACAACCGCATCGCCTCGGTCCGAATCGTGCGGCGAGTGCGCTCCTTCTTCCGCTCGCGTAAGCCCGCGGGCATCTTCGAATCAGCCGACATGCACCGATTCTCCCGTATCCGCGGGCTGCTTCACCCCCGGCGTGGCGGCCCGCGTGAAGATACTCGCGAGCACGGCCGCGACCAGGCAGATTCCCGCGCACACCCACAGCATCGCGCCCATCCCGTCGACGAATGCCGACTGCACCTGACCCAGCATGCGCCCGTCGCCGAGCTGGTGAGCCACCGCGACCCCCGCGCTCACCCCGTCGGAGATCGGCGCTCGGTCGAACTCACCCAGCTCCGAGCGGTACTGCGTGGCCAGCACTGTTCCCAGTACCGCGACCCCGATCGTGCCGCCGGCGTTCCGAAGCGCCTGCAGCAGAGCCGATCCCGAGCCAGCCCGGTCGGCCGTCAGCTCGCCCGTCGCCATACCCATCGCCGAGGGCATCACGAATCCCATCCCGATGCCGAGCAGCGTGAGCCACACGGCCGCATAGCCGTAGCCGCCGCCCACCTCGGTCAGCGCACCCATGACCATGCTGACCGTGAGCACCAGAAATCCGCCCACGAGCACGACCCGCAGCCCGACCTTGGCAGTCAGTTCGGCTGCCACCCTGGTGCCGACGACCAGCCCCGCGATCAACGGCAGCAGTCGCAACCCGCTACCGAGTGAATCCGCGCCGAGCACCGCCTGGAAGTACTGCGGCACGGTGAAGAACATGCCGAACATCGCGAACTGCACGAGTACGGAATAGGCCGTACCCCAGGAGAATCCGTGACTGGCGAACAGACCGAGATCCACGAGCGGATGCGTTGCCCGGCGCTGCCACCATACGAACACACCCAACAGGACCGCACCCGCGGCAATGGTCCCCCACGCGAGCGCATCACCCCAACCTTGCGAATCGATCCGAATGAAACCGTAAGTGAATCCGAGCATTCCGCCCGCCGACAGCATCGCGCCGGGCAGATCGAGCCGGAAGACGCTGCCGCTGCGGGACTCCGGCACCAGCACCGCCACCGCCAGCAGCCCCACGACCACCAGCGGAACATTGATCAGGAATACCGACCCCCACCAGAAGTTCCGCAGCAACCAGCCGCCGATGATCGGCCCGAGCGGCATGCCGAGAGTCATACTGATAACCCAGATCGTCAGTGCGCGTTGACGTTCCGCCTTGTCCGGGAACATCGCGGGCAGGACGGACATCGATAGCGGCATCATCACCGCCGCCGCGACACCGAGCAGCGCCCGGGCGGCGATCAACTCACCGGCCGAACCCGCTACCGCACACCAGACCGACGCGACTCCGAACAGTGCCAGCGCTCCCAGCAGAAATCTCTTGCGCCCGTACCGATCTCCCAGCGCACCGGCGGGCAGCACCAGTCCGGCCAGCGCCAGGGTATAAGCCGTCGTGAACCATTGCAGCGCACCGGTATCCGCGTGCAGATCGACCGACATGGTCGGCAACGCGACCACCAGCACGGTGGTATCCAATCCGATCGTCAGCATGGCTACCGCGAGCGCGCCCAGCGCCAGCCACCGCGCCTTGCCCGCGTGCTCCGCCCCCACGGCCTCGTCACCCGTCATGAGCCCGTTCCTTTCCGTCACTACATGAGACAGTCATTCATATGGGATGAACTACTCTTTGATAGTAACTCTCATTTTGTAGTGACTGTCAACACGTGACGTGTCACGCGCTCCCAACTCGGCTTGGCATCCGTTTCGTCCTAAGCTCCAAAGCGATGAGCACCCGCATGACCCGGCGTGATCGCCGCACCAGATCTCTCGCGGCCGCCGCGCTGGCAGCCGGCCTCATCGGCGCGTCGGCGCTGACGCTGTCTCCCGCGGCCGTCGCGGCGCCCACGTCACCCACGACGACGCCGTTCACGACCCCGAACACCGACTCCTGTCCGAACAAGACCAGCCCGCCCCCGCCGATCGACACCTCCGAGGCGCCCGAGCCCGGCCGTGCCGGCCCCACCCCACTGCCGGTCCCCGCCTCCCCGATCGGCGGCGGCAAACTCGGCAACTGCGGCGTGGTCCTGCCCGACAAGGCTCCTCCCGTTCCGGCCGACATCTCGGCGACCGCGTGGGCGATCGCGGATCTGGATACCGGCCGCGTCCTGGCCGCCAAGGATCCGCACGGCCGCTATCGTCCCGCCTCGACCATCAAGGTCCTGCTGGCCACGGTCGCGCTGCGCAGCCTCGATCTGAACAAGGTCGTCGTCGGCACCCAGGACGACGCCAATGCCGACGGCACCCGCGTCGGCATCGGCCCCGGCGGCCGCTACACCAACAAGCAGCTCATGCAGGCCCTGCTCATGTGCTCGGGCAATGACGCCGCGCATGCCATCGCGACCCAGCTCGGCGGCGAGGACGCCACCGTCGCCAAGATGAACGACCTCGCCAAACGCCTGCACGCCATGGACACTCGCGCCGCCACCCCGTCCGGTCTGGACGGACCGGGCATGAGCGTATCGGCCTACGATCTGGCGACCCTGTTCCGCGAGGCGATGACCATCCCCACCTTCGCCGAAATCGTGCACACCCAGCAGGTCGACTTCCCCGGCTATCCCGCCGATCCGAACAACCCCGACGACAAGGATCATCCCGGCTTCCCCATCGCCAACGACAACCATCTGCTGTTCGACTACGACGGCGATCTGGGCGGCAAGACCGGCTATACGGATGACGCCCGGCAAACCTTCGTGACCGCCGCCGAACGCAACGGCCACCGCTTGGTCGTGACGTTGCTGAAAGGCGATGTGCTGCCGATCCGTCCGCCGGAACAGGCGGCCCGGCTGCTCGACTACGGTTTCGCCCTGCCCGCCGACGCGAGCGTCGGCACGCTACCGGACGAAACCGGCACGTCCGCCAATACCGGTGTGGCGCTTGCCTCTCCGCCCCCGCACGACACTCCGGATGCCTCGCCGCCGAGCGATTCGCATCGCGGCAACTGGGGCACGATCGGGATCATCGGCGGCTTGGTGCTGGTCATCGCGCTGGTGATCGCCGGATGGTCGCTGACGGGCCGGTCTCGCCGCTGAGTTTCGCCGGAAATCGCGAATCTCCTTGTTTGACACACGATTGCTCGGGCATCCGCTGAACGAGCCGGTTGTACGGCTCCAGTCGAAAACGGAGAGGAGCACAAGACTAATGGCGGACCAGAACAATCCCGGCCAGTTCGGTAACCGCTCCGATACGGAGGAGCAGGCCCGCAAGGGCGGTCAGGCCAGCACCGGTAGCTTCGGCCAGAAGAACAGCGCCGACCCCTCGACCGCGGGCAAGAAGGGCGCGGCGGCACAGCCGACCGACGCCAAGGTCAAGGGCGGCCAGCACAGCCACGCCAATCGCTGATAATCACCGATCGAAGCAACGCCCCCGGCGAGCATCGGCTCGCCGGGGGCCTTTTTTGCGCCCGGCGTCGGCGATTATGTAGAAGTTACGAAATGCCTTGTTGTGCAAGTCATCTGGCGGCTCGGCAACCCTCGTCGCATATGACTCTTGTCACCTGGCAGCACGGGTACGTCGGAGTTAGCTTGAATTTAGAAGCGCTAACTAAATACCCGGCGTTCTTGTGCGTCAGGAAGCGATGACGGCATGTCCGAAGACTTGAATGTGAAGCAGGACAGCGACAGTGGCGCGATGGGTCGCCGAGCCCTGCTCGGAACCGGTGTCGTCGCGGTGGGTGCGGCCGCGCTCGGCGGCGGCCTGGTGGGAGCGGCGGCGGCCAGCCCGGGAGCGCCGAGTGAAATCGGCAGGGACGGCGCACTCGACACCAATCTCAACGACAGGTCGCATCTGTTCAAACTGAGGGCCGCGGACGGGGCGAACTTCGACGGCGGCTACCTGCAGGGCGCGAACGAGGACAATTTCCCTGTGCTGCAAGGCCAGAAGGGTTCGGTGTACTTCGTGCACCTCGACGGCGGCGGCATCCGCGAACCGCACTGGCACCCCTCGGCGTGGGAGTTGAACTACATCATCTCGGGCACCGCGAAGTGGACCATTCTGGGCACCCATGGCGACGGCGCCTACCACAACGACACGTTCACAGCCGAACAGGGCGATCTCGTATTCGCCCCGCAGGGTTACTTCCACTACTTCGAAAATGCCAGTGCCGACAAGCCTTTGGACGTCCTGGTCACCTTCAATACCGGCGCCGGCGAGCCCAACGACGACATCGGCATCGTCGCCACCCTCAACTCGCTGCCCCGTGAGGTCCTCGCCGCATCGTTCGGCATCCCGGTCTCCGCCTTCGCCAATGTCCCCACCGAGATCGAGCCCGTGGTGATCACCCGCCACCGATAAACGCCCCGCCCCCTCCTGCCGAGATTTCGGAGTACAGTGCGACCGGGAAGGAGGGGGCATCTTGCCGAGGGATATCTACGGGCTCTACGACGACGCGCCGGATGATTACTACGACGACGAGCCGGATCCGCCCATTTCGGTCAAATCGCCGACTCGGATCGGAATAACTCTGCCGCCTGTGGTGGTAATCCCCGCCCGGCCGCGGGCCGACGGTCGGGGAATCTGCGTCGAACTCAGCTCACACGTCAAGGGTGCGCCGGTGGCAATAGTGTTCTCCACGGTCGAACGCCTCGTCGAACGCCTGGGCCGATATCAGCCGTGGATAATGGCGCAGTCTTCCGAACTGCCGGCATTGCTCGGCACCGCGGGCATCGCCATCGTGCTCGACCCATCGCAGCGAGTATGCGCTCCGCAGTGGACCGCCGAACGCCTGCACGCATTGGAGGAGTACCGGCCGTGAGCGACTGGTTCCAGGTCGTCCTCGACGATCTGAAGACGATGGCGAAAACCTTCGACGACGAGGCGAAGACCTACGAGGGTTTGGTGCCGAAATTCTCACCCGCACCGGTGGATTCCGGAGATGCCACACTGAACGAGGCCATGAAGGGCGCGGCGGACCTGCTGCAGATCCTGCATCACCAGATGGTCCGTACCATTCAAACGCATGCGGAGAAGCTGTCCTACGCGCGCGACTCCTATGAACGCCACGACATCGACAACCGCAAGCTGTACGACGATCTGACCAAGAATCTGGACTGAACGGGGGCGGGAATGAGTTGGATCGGCGGAGATCTCGGGGGCCTGCAGGCCATGGGAACGGCAATGAAGAGTGCGCCCGAATCCACCGAGGCCGTGGTGACCGCACTCGGAAACCAGGTCGAAAAGGTGGTCGGCGACGCGGGCTGGAAAGGCCAGGCGGCGGACGCGTTTCGTAAAGCGTGGACCTCGACCTCGATCCAAGTGGGCGGCCTGGCCACCACGGTCGCGGGCATCGGCCGGACCCTCGGCGACCTCGGCGACACCCTCCAGCAAATCGAAGCCGACCTGTACAACGCCGCCTACGAGGCCAAAGCCCGCGGCGCTCGAATCGGCGACGATGGAAAACCCTTGTCCCTGGTCATCTCCGGCGATCCCGATTCCACTGAGGCGAAACAGGCCCGCCAGGCGCAGCAGGACTACACCGACACCTACAACTCGGCGATCAAACTGGCCCAGGGCTTTCGCCTCAACGCCGCGAAAACCATCTCCGAAGCCATCAATCCCCTCCGCCCCGACGGCAAGGACAGCGACTTCACCTGGGACAAACGCATCACTCTCGCCGACTATCTGCGCGGCCTGTACGCGGTCCCGAACGAGAAGAACTCCCAGTGGAGTAAAGAACTCCCCGACAAGATCAAAGACGCCCAGACGACCTTGGAGAAGGCAACTCAGGACTGGCGCACCGCATTCGACAAATACCGCCTGGACGGCAAGGCCATGCCGATCGATGACCCTGCCCGCTTCGGCCACATCCAAGCCGTCAACGACCTGTACCACCTCGAAACCAAACTCGCCGCGGCCGAGGCAGGCAAGGGCGAACTACCACTGTCCGACGCGCTGAACACCAAACTCGCGGATATGGACAAACTCGCCCCGGAGCTGTCGAAACTGGCGCCCAAAAGCCTGAACTTCCTGAAGGACATTCCCGTAGTGGACATCGCGGCATCGGGCGTGGTGGCGGAGCTTCAGGCGCAGGATGATATCGACAAAGGACAGAACTCGACGAAGGCCAGGGTGCAGGATTACGCGGCGGCGGGGGCGGGGTTGGCTGCGGGGGCGGGGCTCGCCGCAGGAGTCGCAGCTGCTGGAATTTCCGCACCGGTATGGGCGACAGCTGCCGCAGCGGGATTCGCCGTCATCGGTGTAGGCGACACAGTATACGAAGGTTTTCACGAACACTGGAGCGAAGACATTCACGATCGTGGCGTGTGGCGCGGGCTCAGATACGGCACTGCGAACATGTTTTCCAATACCGGAGACGACCTCCTGGACCTTGGATCAAGCGCCGCGCATGCGGTAACCAACGTGTGGCACAAGATTTTCTGATGGCCGCCGTAATCGAACCACACCCCGGCCTCGAGATTTCCAAGCTACCGTTTCTAGGAACCAGTTGGTACACAAGAGGATTAAGTTATCGGCTGCGGCGGGCCTGGCTCACATTTTTCATCCTTTTGATGTCCGCGTTTCCCATCTGGGGCGTCTGTATAGTCTTTGTCCTGATCATCAGCAAGGCGACAGGCGGATTCCGGATCACGTTGCTTGCCGCCGCAATCGCGGGTGTCTGCTGGAGTTTCGTCCTCGGATACAGGTCGATCACTCGAGCGCGACAGGAAGAACGCCGGTTGTTGGCAGGACAGTCAGCGATATCGTCGACCAGCCGGCCCGGATCATCCGGCACCGCGGCGGGACTAGGCCTGGGAGTTGCGGGCCTCGGTGGATCAGCGCTGGCCGGAGGCCTTCTGCTGATCGGCCAGTTGTTCGTCGTCGGCTGGTTGGCCATGGTCGTGGTGAAAACCCTCGGTCACTATCTGGGACCATCTGAGATTCGCGCGGTCATGGCAGTCAGGACGTGGTACGACCAGCATCCGGACATTCCGAACGCTCAGCGACCGAAGCAGTTCCGGCGGTGACTACCGGTCGTACTGTTCCGATGCCTTGCGCAACATCTCGCGACTTGCCTCGGGCTCGAGTGCGTTCCGGCGCAGCGTGGCGTAGGACTCCCACTGTTTGCGGATCGCGTCCTGGTCGGTCAGATACAGCTCGCGGGTGAAGTTCTCGAAATACACGAGGGGGCACTCGGTGGGACGGCCGTGCTCATCGGCGGCGAAATCCAGGATCGTGAAGGGCCCGTCCTCTCGGCCCAGCGGATAACCTGCGCTGAACGGCAGGATGCGCAGGGTGATATTCGGGCGAGCGCTCATATCCGCCAGATGTTTACATTGTTCCGCCATGGTCTGCGGCCCGCCGACCCAGCTCCGCACGATCGACTCGTGGATGATGGCGTTCAACCGCACCGGCCGGTCCTCGCGAATCAGACAGGCCTGCCGCAACTTCCGCAATCGCAATCGCCGCGCATGCGTTTCGGCGCTTTCGTCCGGATAGGCGGTCTGCACGAGAGTGAGCGCATACGCCTGCGTCTGCAACAGCCCCGGCACGAGTTGACCCTCATAGCTGGTGATTTCGCTGGCCGCCGACTCGAACGCGATGAAGGTCGCGACGGTCCGCGAGATCAGATCCTCATATTCCGACCACCAGTTCACCGTGTCGCTCTCCGCGACCAACGCCAGCATCTCGGCCGTTTTGACCGCATCGAATTCGAAGATCTGACACAGCGCCTGGATCACCGAATCCGGCACGCCCGCGGGCAGCCCCTTCTCCAACCGCTGCACGGTACTGGCACTGCGCCGAATAGAGGCCCCGGTCTGCTGCAATGTCAGCCCCGCCTCCCACCGGCCGTCACGCAGATGCTTCCCCAAACGCCGTCGTGCCAAGATCGAATTACCCTCGCCCATTACCCGCCCTCCGTTGCGGTTCACACGAGTTCGTCGTCCAGCCGTTCGTAGCGTAGGGGATGGAGGCGGGTCAGAGGTCGAGTTCGCCGTTAGTGGTTGCGGCCAGAAAAGCCGACCAGTCAGTCGAGTCGAAGATGAGGGCGGGGGTGGTGGGGGATTTGGAATCGCGGACCGCGACAAGGGCGTTGGGGAGGTGGGCGACCTCGACACAGTTGCGGTCGCCACCGCTCCGGGTGCTCTTGAACCACTTCGCGTCAGATAGATCGACCTTCAAGATCCGTACTCCCTCGCCATTTGCCGCAGTAGAGCACGGCTGGCGACCGGATCAAGGGCGCTTCGCCGAAGGCTCTCGTATGCGTCATGGTATCGCTCAACGGCCTCTGATTTCGCAAGATACAACTCCCCCGTGAGGTGCTCCACGTAGACGATGGGCGGCTCTATCAACCGCCCCTTCCTGTTCTTCCCGAAATCGAGGATGACGAACGGCACGATCGGTATGCCCAACGGAGTTCCAGCGCTGAAGGGCACGATCTGCAAGTTCACATTCGGCAAGGTCCCGATGTCTGCCAGATGCTTGAGCGCTCCCGACATCACTCGCGGACCGCCTACCATCCCTCTCAGCACGGATTCCCGCAAGAGGGCATCAACCTTGACTGGTGTGTATTTGCGTTTGATCCTGGCCTGCCGACGCATCCGAAGCTGCACCCGCCGGGCATGCTCGTCGGCCGAATCATCGGGGAAGACAGCGTGGATCAACGCACTTGCATACGCGGGTGACTGCAACAGACCCGGAATCACCTCGGACTCATAGGTGATGATCCGATCCGCCGACGCCTCCAGCCCGACGAAGAACTCGAAACTCCGCGGCAAGATGTCGCTGTACTCACGCCACCAACTCAACTCATTGCCTTGAGCCGCAAGCGCAAGCATCGCTGCTGTCTTCTCCGCATCGAACTCGTAGATCCGACACAACGCCTCGATATCGACGTCCCGAAGGTTCAGCACCACTCCCTTCTCGATCCGCTGCAACGTACTGGCACTTCGCTGAAACACAGCTCCCGCCTGATCGAGCGTCAGCCCCAGCGCCATTCGCCCATCCTTCAAATACTTCCCGAGCTCCCGCCGCGCCAACGTCGGCTCGTCCTCTGCCATGAGCCAGCCTCCCTCCCAGGTCGTTCATCTCGACCCGGAAAGGAGACCACCCCGCAACCCCAACCGTCCTCGCCATCAAGAAGATTCATTCAATCAACGCATAACCCCAGGAAGATTTTCATTTTTGGCACTGATCGGCGAACGCCATGGCACCACTCGCCTACCCCGACAACAGATCATCAAGCGCCCCACTGAGATACGTGAACACCCCGGGACCGGTGGTGCCGATGTCGATGAGCTCGAGCCGAACACCGTCCGCGGTCTGGTGATAAACGAAGGGCGCGCCGGTGGAGTGATCCGCCGCCGAAATAATGCGCGGCAATCCCGCCTCGGTCAGCCGCTCGGATTCACTCTCCACATCCGGAGTCCACAAACCGAGATGATGCAACCCCGGCTCGGACCACGGCGTCCCCGCCCGCCGCTCCAAAAGCTCCATATACGGCGGTCCCTGCCTGGAGTAGACCATCCGAGACGTGAACAGCCGACTACCGTCCTCGGTCCGCAAATCCGACTGCACCGGAACTGGCGGCCGCCACTCTACCCCCAAATGCTCACTGTATTCAGCCATGGCAGCCTCGAGATCCGCCACAACAATCCCGACGTGATAGTGCGGAAACACCGTAGACATAACGAATCCCCTTCCGCCACCGGAAAGCCTGTCCCACCACCCTACCTATAAACCCGACCGATCGGTCATATATGTGCCACTACTCACCCACTCCCAAATCCCCAGGACAACTCCCATCCTGCCGGTTCGAGGGAACCGTTCTGCCCAACGACGCGTCCAGTAAGGTAAGTGAACCTGGGCGCACGAAGGGAGGGACGGCCGATGGACGTGGGCCAATCGACCGCGAACGCGCTGTACCAGCAGGCTGTGGCGGGGACGTTCAAGATGGAGAAGGACGCGGCGAAGCGGTGCGCCGACGTCTTCCAACGGTTCGCGGAGTCGCTGGACAAGCAGTACCGAATCTCGGCTGATCTGCAAAAACTGGACGGCTTCGGCACGTTCCAGTCTGCTGTAGCCCTCCAGAACGGATTCAGCGGCAAGGGCGCAGAACTGACCGAGGCCTTGGGCGGAATGCAGGAAGCTGCTCTCAAGATGGCCGCGGCCTACCTCCGCGCCGGAGACATGATCACGGAGGCTGACGCAATGAACACGCTGGCGATCAATGCAAGCTCGGCGGGGCAGCGGGGATGACCCGTCTTAGGCACGGATGGCTCATGCCCATCGCCGTAATGGTGGTCACCGCAACCGCGTGCACCACGCAGAACAGCCACGATCCCAACACGACAACCGGTCCGTCTCAGCAGAGCACATCCGCACAATCTGCAACGCCTGCTCGGCCGACGCTGACCGCATCGAGCCTCCAACCCCCACCTCAGCCCAGCAAGTACATCAAACCTGGCCGCGCGGAGGTCGTGTTCGACCCGTGCACCTGGATCCCGGACGATGCCATCGCCAAATCCGGTTACGACCCACAAAGCCGCGCGCGTGGCGGGGATCAGATAGCCGAACAGATCTTCCTGATCTGCCACTTCGACTCCAGGCTGCGCAACTTGTCGGTTCTCTCTGGAAACGTTTCATGGGACGAGGACCTCAAGAAGAACGGCGCATGGAGCGAACCCATCACAATCAATGGCCGACAGGCGATGTGGGTCCGGGACCCCGGTATCAAGTTCGGCTGCGACATCCATCTGCGGACGAAGGTTGGTTTCGTAGACGTGGGTCCGGTTCTGACCATCTACGGTCGCGGCGAATCCCTTAATCCATGCGACGGTGTACTCGAAACCGCTACCGCGATCGAGCCGTCCATCGGGAAGGACAACTGACGATGGCCAACGGTGACAACCCACCCGCGAACCCATTTGGTGCCCTAGGGCTCGTCCTACCGGTGAGCCCTGAAGCCGCAGTCAACAATGGGAAAGCAACCAAGAGTCAGCAGGGGGCGGAGGCTGTTCAACGCGGCCTTCACAACAACGGAACCGATCCGGCATACATAAAAGATCTAGAAGACTGGGACAGCGTCCCCCATCAGGCGATCTACGACAGTGTTCAGAGTATGAACCCGGATACGATCCACGGGAACGCCAGGAAGTGGCTCGACATCTCCGCTGCGGTCGGTGGCGCACTATTCGGGCTGAATTTGTCCATCCAGAAAGAGCTTTCGGACGGATTCCATGGCCAGTTCGCCAACGCCGCGAATGACGCCGCGCGCAAGTTCGTCCAGCAGGGCACCGACGCGCAAGAGGTCATGCAAACAGTGGGAGCGCGGATTCATGCCGCAGGCTACGGTGCCGAAGCCGTGAGAGCCAGCGTGCCCCCGCCGGGCAAGCCCCACAATCAAGGGCTGACAACTCCGGTCACATCGCTCTGGCCTTTGGTCGGGGCAGAAGACCCGGCCCTCGGGAATGCCGCTCAACGAGACGCCGAAGAGGCACGCCAGCAGGCCATTACGGCCATGAAGATGAACTACAACCCGACCTACCAGCCAGCTGGCCAAAACGTCCCGACCTTCGTCCCCGTCGACTCCCCTGGCGAAGGCGGACCCGGCGGACTAAACGGCAATGGAAACGGAACGGGCACAGGCACAGGTACCGGCACCGGTAGCCCCAACTCCAGCAACGGCACCGACCAAAAAGCCACCAACCCCGACGACAAAGCCAACACCGACAACCAGCAGACCGATCCCAGCACCTCCCCCAACTCCTCCGATTCCTCGAATTCCGGTGGCAACCAAGGATCTTCGAGCGCCAGCGGTACCACCGGCGGAGCGGACACGAAACCCGCGGGACTGGATTCCTCCACGTCGCCCGCGGGCGTCGGCAGCGGCTCGGGGTCTCACGGCGGAACATCCGGAGGTCTGGGCGGCATTGGTAGCGGCGGCGTCGGCGGCATCGGTGGTGGTGGCGCGAATGCCCCCGGCCGGAGCATGCCTGGTCTCGGTGGCGCTGGAAATGCCGCTGCCGCAGCCGCTCTCGCGGGTCGCGGTGGTGCTGCCGGTGCGGCGGGGATGCCGGGTATGGGGATGCCGCACGGTGGTAAGGGCAAGGGTGAGGAGGATTCCGAGCACAAGACTCCCGATTACCTGATCATCGATCGGGAAGAGGAGTTGTTCGGGATTCGCGAGCGCACCACGCCGCAGGCCATCGGTGCGGATATTCCCGCGGCGCAGACTCGTCCGGACGATGGTGAGGGTCAACGCCGGTGAAGTGGGAGTTCACTCCCGACGAGTTCATGCACGTGTGGAAGGAAACCGATAAGGATCGGTATCCGTTCCCGCTGAGCCTGTACTCGTCGACGGAATGGCAGAGCGAGGCCGACCGGCTCGCCGAGCAATTACGCCATCGCCTGCCCCCGGGCCGCGACGCCGATCTTTCCGCCGTGCTGCGTGTGGCGTCGAATCCCGCTGTGTCCCTGTGCGTTACCGGGACCCGTAAGCGACCGATCCGCGCGTACGGCGCCATCGACACCACCGTCGGCGTCACCCTCGTCCAGCGCCCGGGCCCGACCGCCGAGGTCGGCGGCAATGTGGTCATCGAGGTCGGTTCCCCGGCCATCGTCCCGAAGGTGTTCGTCGCCGTCATCGGCAATGTCGCCGCGGGCCGCCACCCGGCCATGGTCGAAAGCTTCGACCGAATCCGCCTCGACCTCGAATCCTGGACGGGCTCGAAGGAATCCGTCACCGACCGCATGCGCCGCCTTCTCAAATCCCCGCGTGCCGCGGTGGGTCACCTGGAGGTCCAACAGGCCGTCAACACCACCCGCCCCCACCCACCCCAATACCTGAGCTGGATCGACCTCGAAAACGACGGCCGCTACCTCTACTTCCAACAGCACAACGACCTACACATCGAGCCCTGCTCCACAGAACGCCTCCTCCACCGGATCACCCAGATGGCCCAGCCGGTCTCGAGCAACGCCGACTGGTGACCATTCGCTGACCCGCACGGCCCCAGCGCAATTCACCCACGAAAACCGATTCCCGAGATCCCCGCTCGTATTCCGAGCACAGTTAGCGGGCCTCATTGCGCCGCCCATGACGGTCGGCTTTCCCGTCCCGCGCAGCTGATGCCGCCCGCCGACCTGGCTCGACGGCCGGATCCCGACCTACAATCCCTTTGATTCGTTGCGAATTTCGGATCGGCGACGAGTCGGGGGAGATCCGATGTGGCGTAGAAAGCCGAATGTATTCAACGACCCGCCCGTACAACTGACCCCCTGGCAGTTGAAGCTGGACTTGCAGAAGGCTCGGCGGGCGGCTCGGGAGGCGCAGCAGTCGCTGGGGCGAACCAAGAAGTCGCAGTATCGGCGATACCGTGCCGCTGCCGGGGATGCCTATGTCGACTGGCCGCGCTGGAAAGCCGCGTACCTGAGTGAATACAAGCGCCGGGTCAAGGTCGAGCCCGCAGGCGAGAGCAGTTCCATGTACGTGTGATGCCTCGAGGTCGTCCGTTTCTCGACGCCGCTCATCCGGTCGGAGACGCGACGGTGAATCGCGCACCACTGAGCGGACCATCCTCGACCCGAACAAGCCTGACGTGCCGCCGCCCGGTGCGCCCATCGGTACGACTCCGGCGAAAATCTGCTGCCAGAGTCGTGATCCGATGGACCCCCAGACTCGGGCTCGGCCGGCCCTAGGCCGACGAAGCCGATATCAGCTTGATCTTCGTGGTGTCGACCTCCAGACCTTTGACACCCAGCGACGCCACGGCCTCCGCGAGCGCTGCGACGGCCTCGTTCTCGGCGGTGGCGGCCTTGTTGGCCACCTCGACATCGTCGGGTTCCGCCTCGGCGTCCTCGGCCGCCTTCGCCGCGCTGTCGGATTTGGCGAAGACCTTGGTCAAGGCGTCGAGGGCCTTATTCGCGGCGGCCTGTTTCGAGGCGGCCTCGCCGGCGGCAGCGGCGGCTTTGTCGGCTGCCGCCTTCACGTCGTCGCCGCCACTGTTGGCCGCCTTGGCGGCGAGTCCGGCGGCTTCCTTCGTGGTTGTCGCGTCGTCCGCCTTTTCCGCGGCCTCATCGGCGGCCTTCGACGCGGCATCGGCCTTGGCCGAGGCGTTTTCGGCGGCTTTCTTCGCCTCGTCGGCGGCGGCATTGACCGCGCCGGAAAGAGCAGCGCCGGCATCGGAGATCAGTTTGAGACGAGCGGCAGCACTGTATGCGCGCTGGCAGTGCTGGATGACCAGTTCCTTCGTCTTGTCTTGGCCACCCTTCGCTTCGACCTCGCCGGCCTCGCATTTCCCATCCCACGGGGCATCCGCGTAGACCGGCGCGGCCGCCGCCAAACATGCCGTGACGATCACTGTTGTCGAGAGCAATGCGCGAATACCAATGTTCACGAGCGCCTCCATGAAAGTGGTCGGTACCGAGGGGAACTATTCCTATTCGACACCACCGATGTCCTGGATCGACGCAAGCGCGAGCGGTGTCGTCACGCCAGGCGATAAGTCGCCAGCACCGCCTTGTGATCGGTGACCCACCGCTGCGGACTGGCGACAAAATTGTCCTGGGTGTTCTCATCGACGCGCTGATTGCGCACGATGGAGCCGCGCGGGCCGACCAGTCCGACCGAACTCAACGTCAGTGCCGCGCCCGGACTGGTGAAGATGTAGTCGATCCGGTCGCGTTCGTCGGCCTCCGGAGCCCAGGTCAGTTTGCTGACAGGGGCCTCGGGGTTGCTTGCGGGCCAAGTGAATCCGGGGTGGGTTACCGGATTCGGGTAGTGGGACCGATAGGCGTCGACGAAACCGGCCTGTCGCAGCCGATCGGTGCTCGCCCACGGCAGCACGACACCGTGGTGATCGAACAGCTGTGCCGTCGCCGCGGTCCAGTCCAGCGCGGAGGGCTCGTTGAAATCGCCGCCCAGGATGACCGAGCGCCCGGCCGCCATCTCGGCCCGCGCGTCGTCGATGAACCTCTTGATCGCATCCGGCCTGCCCGAGGACGTATTCACCCGTTGCACGACGGCCGGATCCGTAACCGGCCCGTCGGGCAGCTTGTTCCAGCCGTACTGCGCGAATTCGTCGCCCGAACTGCCCGGGCCGTAACCGCGCGGCAGATAGGTCGCGTACCAACGATATTCCAGATGCGCGGCGTAGACGGAGAAGAGTTTGCCGTCCATCGTCAGCCGCGCGCGGGTCATCCAGTCCAGCCGCGTGGTCGACTCGATCGGGAATATCGACAGCACCCCGGTGTCGTCGGAGGGCGCGCTCGCGTAGGTGCGGCCGCGCCGCCGCAGAGCGTCGGCCACCTTGTCGGTGGCCCCGCGGAAAGCCTCGGTCAGGGTCACGATCGAGGCGTCGGTGGACACGATCAGATCGGCGACGAGATCGATACCACCGCGAATATTGTCGCCCGCCTGCCAGATATTGATCGTCAGCACCCGGATCTCCCGCCCGCCGGGCGCGGCCTGCGCGATCGACGACGAGACATACGGCGCGGCGGCGAAAACCCCTGCCAGGGAGCCCATCCCGACGATGGCGTCGCGCCGGGTGATGCGGCCGGTCATACACACTCCTATCGATCGAAATCAGGAACGTGCTGATCGTGAAGGAGCGAACTGTCGCGGATATGAACGCCGCGTTACCGCAGCGGCGCGAGCGCCTTCCAGGTCGCGGGCATGTCCCGCATCAGCAGCGCGCAATCGAGAACCGCACTGCCACGCGGGAATCGGGTCCGGTCGTCGAAGAAGGTGGACTCGATCGCGCCCATTTCCACCGGCTCGACTCGCCATGCGTCCGTTCGCAATTCAAGCCCGTCGAGCCGGTTCTCGGTGCGGGTGGCGGAGAATCCCGCCGAGCCGAGCCGGAAGAATTCCGAGGCGGTCGCCAGATCGGCGAACAGCTCGCTGCCGCGGAAACGCTGCGTGGTTCGGACGTCCACGCTCACCTTCACCGTGTCGTCACGGCTTGTGAAGGCCACGTGCAGGTCCGTGGCGCTCTCCCGCACATCGAACGACGCCCGCTGATGCTCACCGGGAAACACCCGGCCGCCCGCGAGAATATTGACCACCGAACCGCTGTCGCGGCGCGGAATGTAGACCCCGGTCGAACGGCCTTGCGGCCCATCCCATTCCACGGCGATCCGATGCGCGGCATTCTCACTGCGCAGCCCCAGCCATCCCGGCAACCGGGCGGGCCGGACGTGCCCGAGCCGGACCAGACAGATTCCGGCGACCGCCCAACCGTCGAGCACCTGCGGCCGCATTCGCTCGGGCAGTAGTCGCGCGATCACAGCCGGATCGACTCGATAGTTCACCAGCAGTCGTCGTTCGACCACGCTGGCCATCGCGGGCATCCTCACTGGTCCTCCCCCTGTTCCTCAGTTCGCCGCCGACGGCGCCTGAGCACGGCCTGATCCGGACAGACCGCGCTCAAGAACCTGCCCACGGACACCGCCAGCCGCTCCTCGACCAGCGAGTAGTGGATCCGATTGGCCTCACGTCGCTCCCGAACCAGCCCGGCCGCCTTGAGCACGCCGAGATGCCGCGAGACCGAGGGACCGCTGATCGGAAAGCGACTCGCGATCTCCCCCGCGGTGAGATCACCTTCGCGGAGATCCTCCAGGATCTGCCGACGCGTCGAATCCGCCAGCGCCCGGAACACGCTCGCCTCGTCATCGGCTCCCAGTTCGACCATGCCGACAATTTAGCAGATTAGCTAAATAGCTAGTAACAACCCATCGGCGGTCAGCGGTCCAGGTGAGTCGGAGACGGGGACGGTTGCGGACCCCAGCCGGGATATCGACTGGAACTGCACACGAGGCTGATATGACGGCCATCGATGGACAGTTGCGCGCCGAGCCGGTAGCCGTCGGGCAGTTCGGCGGCCCGCCGCACGCTGCCCACCTCGTCCGGCGGGTAATCGGTGATGGGCCAGCCGAGACCGTCCCAGGCAGCGGCGACGTCGGCGTAGGCGGCATCCTGAGGACCCTCGGGATAACCGAGCAGCCAGTAGTCGACGCTGTACTCGTGCGGGAGCAGAAAGGCGCTTCCGGTACCCAGCGCGAGACCGCCACCGGGCGACAGGCCCGAATGCGGCAAGCCCGGAATGGTGGTGTCCAAATACGTGCCCTCGGGCATCGCCCGAATGGTCCGAAGCAGCGAGTCGATACAGACATCCTGCGCTTGCTGACCATTGGCTGGCGGCGCGCCGTGAGCGGATGCGGTCAGCACCGAAGGCGCGGCCAGCGCGAGACAGCTGGAGACTATCCCCAGCAAGAGGTTCTTCTTCGACATGCAGACACTCCCAGCATCGATTGCCATCAGATAGCTGGATCGTAGCATTAATTGATAAGATTGATTATCAGTTAGCGATTTCCCGGCCCATCCAGCGACCGTGCTGCCATTCCGGATCGGGCGGGTAACCGCAGCCATATGCAGGGACACGTGGACGCTGGCGCGCACCCCGCCCGCCAGCGGTTCGCCGTCGGGCGCGGTCATCGCGAACCGGACGGCGACCGGACGCTTTGCGCCGGAACGGTATTCGATATCGATACGCGGCCGGAATCGAGCCGTTCCACGGTCCTCACGAAAAAGGTTGTCCCTAGCGGCATTTCGTCGCGCTCGCGCCAGCACACCTCGGGCACCGGCACATCGATTGCTCTCACGGCACCGGCCATGACCTTGCACTGCCGGGGCAGGCCATGCGGGACGAACGAACCATCGTCCGGCTCACCACGCGAGGCCCACTAGGCATCGAAAAATACTGTCGCACTGGACATTCCCGCATCGGTCGACCGGGACGCGCCGGATATCACGGGTGAGGCGTGACCTTGCCGCCAACCAGCGCGTCACGGAGTTGATCCGCGTCGCGTTCACTGACCGTAAGTCGCCTGCGCGCAATCGGATCGGGCTCGTCGGATCATCTCGACCCCCGACATCGGCTGTATCGACGTCGAGAACGGTAACGCACTTTCCCGATCGATTACTCGGGCGCGAACTCCTCGGTCTCGCGGCACCGATACCCGGTCAGCGTCTTCACCTTTCCCTCCCGCTTCACATTCACATCCCCCGCGATCGCACTGTCACAGTCGAAGGCTCGCTCGGCGTCGGTCACACGGACGCCGTAGGCCACACCCTGTTCCGGCGCTCCGCCGCGCGCGGTACAGCGAGCGCCGAGAACGTAGTCGAATACCAGTGCGGTATCAACGCATTCGTATACCTTCGCCCGCCGATCGCCGCGTCCCGACCCGATATCGCGCGCGGACGCGTCGCCCGCGCCGACCATCGCAGCGCCCGTGACGATCATCGCGACCGCGAGCGCCACTTTCGAAACGGTCATCAACGATCAACTCCTTTGGCCGAGGCGGATATTCGCGACCGTGCGGATGTAATTCGAGAGCCCTCGGGTCATGGATGGCCGCGGCGACGGAAACTCGTCGCGAGCGCCGCCACCGCGGCTCCCGCGCCGAACAGCACAGCGCCCGCACCGGCCGACAATCCCGCACTCATCCGCGGCTCGATCACCGCCGGGGGCGGCGGTGCGATCTCCGCCTCGGGCTCGTTCTCCCGAGCCGTCGCCGCCCACGCCGTGGCGAACAGAATGATGCGGGCGGTGATGTAGGCGAACACCATCAAACCGAGGATCGGCCCGAAGGCGACGCCCGCGGGACTGGTGAGGACCTTCTTCAGATAGAAACTGGCGATCTGCTTCCAGATCTCGAAGGCGATCGCCGCGATCAGCGCTGCCTTCACCGCGCTCACGATGGTCACCGGTTCGCGCGGCAATCGGGCGATGACCCAGACGAATACCGCCCACGACGCCATGACCGCCAGCAGCAGCGACACCAGCGTCAGCACCACTCCGACGCCGGGTGCGTGTTCCAGATGCACCAGCTTCAACAGGCTCAGCCCCAGCCCGCTGCCCGCCAACGCCGACAGCCCCAGCGATACCACCATCGCCAAACCCAATCCGACCAGCGCGATCAGATCCGAGACCTTGGTGGTGAACCAATTGCCCTGCGCCGCTTTCTGCTCCCACTGTTCGGTCAGCGCCGCGCGCAGATTCGCGATCCAGCCGAGGCCACCGTAGAACGCGCCGATCAAACCGATCAGCCCCACGCTGGTGCGCGAGGAGATGGCCTGCTTGATCAGGTCGTTGAGTTGGCCGCCCAGTGAGCCGGGAATGTTCTGGACGATCTTGTCCTGCACCTCGCGCAGCAGATCGGGATTGCGCGACAGCACGAACCCGGCCACCGCGAAGCCGACCATGAGCAACGGAAACAGCGACAGCACAGTGAAATACGTAATACCCGCGGCGTAGTAGTCACCGCGCTGACGCTGATAGCGCCCACCCGCGCGGATCGCGTGATCCAGCCACGGCCGCGCCTGCACCTCGCGTTCGATCCGCCCCCTGATCTTGTCGAACACCCGTCCTCCCGGAGCCCACTCGGCGGTGATCTTCCCTTACTGTCGCACCTGTACCCGGCCGACAGCGGCAGATTTGCCCAGCGCGTCGGTCATCTCACCGATACCCGGGCGGGCGTGGGAGGAAACGCTCAGCGGGTGAGGAAGCCGACCCGCTCGTAGACCTGGGCGACGGTCTTGCTCGCGATGTCGCGGGCTCGTTCGGCGCCCGTGGCCAGGATGCGATCGAGTTCGGCCTCGTCGTTCAGGTATTCCTGGACCTTGGCCTGCAGCGGCGTGACGAATTCGACCAGCGCGTCGGCCACATCGCCCTTGAGGTCGCCGTAACCCTTTCCGGCGTAATCGCTTTCGAGCGTCACGATCGGGGTTCCGGTGAGCGAGGACAGGATCACCAGCAGATTGCTGACGCCCGGCTTGGTCTCCGGGTCGTAGCGGATCTCGCGCTCGGTATCGGTGACCGCGGAGCGGATCTTCTTCGCCGAGGCCTTGGGATCGTCGAGCAGATTGAGCAGGCCCGCGTCGGTGGCGGCCGACTTGCTCATCTTCGAGGTCGGATCCTGCAGATCGTAGATCTTGGCGGTGCCGGAGACGATATGCGCCTCGGGGACCACGAACGTCTTCTTGAAGCGAGTGTTGAACCGCTGCGCCAGATTTCGGGTCAGCTCCAGATGCTGGCGCTGATCCTCGCCGACCGGCACCAGCTGCGGCCGGTAGAGCAGGATGTCGGCGGCCATCAGCACCGGATAGGTGAACAGGCCGACCGTGGCATTGTCGGCGCCCTGCTTGACGGACTTGTCCTTGAACTGCGTCATCCGGCTGGCCTCACCGAAGCCGGTGATGCACTGCAACACCCAGGTCAGCTCGGCGTGCTCGGGTACCTGACTCTGCACGAACAGCGTCGAACGCTTCGGATCGATGCCCAGCGCCAACAGCTGCGCGGCGGCCCGCTTGGTGCGATTGCGCAGCTGCTTGGGGTCCTGCGGGACGGTGATGGCGTGCATATCCGGGATGAAGTACAGCGCCTCGTAGTCGTCCTGCAGCTGCACCCAATACTGCAGCGCGCCCAGATAGTTGCCGAGGTGGAAGGAATCACTGGTCGGCTGGATCCCGGACAGGACCCGCTGCTTGCGCTCACCGGATGTAGCAGGACTGGACATACCCTCGATCTTTCCATGTCCCGCGCCCCGATCGCCCGCCGGCCCGCGACCTCCGAACGCGGTCAGCCCGCGTGGCGCTGAACGTAATTGAGCGGATCCACCCCGGGCATACTCGAGCGGCCGGAGGCGACCAGATCGTGTTCGCGGCGGCTGAGCAGGCGGTAGACCGGGGAGCTCGGGCCCGCGAGCGTGGTGCGCAGCACGCGGGGGGCCAGTGGCGGGGCGACGTGGGCGGTCCGCACCGCCTGGGCCAGACCGCGATAGGACAGTTCCTCGCGCACACCCCAGCGAATGCCGTACATCTCCCGGATCCGCGGCGGCAGACTGCCCTGAACCAGCAGGTAGACACTCGTGGTGACCTGCTGCAACGGCATCGGTAGCCGATTCGGAATCCGCTTGCCCGCCAGATAGCCGCCGACCAACCGGGCCTCGTCGGTGAGGAACAGCTCGTCCGAGGCCAGATAGTCGTCGAAGTCCCGGCGGAATTCGCGATAGTCACCGGGCGCCGCGCTGCGCGGCATGCCGAACAGCTCCGCCCAGCGCACATAGTCCTGATAGAGATCCTCGCGCTCGCCCGCGGTGAGCCTGCGGACCAGCAGATCGTGCATGACCTCGGCCGAATCGAAGGTGAAGGCCATGGTCATGAACATCAGGTGCGGATCGTGCGCGGAATATCGCGATCCGGCCGGATGCCGCGCGCCCGCGTCCTCGGGCAGCGCGCCGCGCACCTTGGCGTGCTTTTTGTGCGTGAAGGCCAGCGCCCGGTCGGCCTCCTCCTTCGTCCCCAGGAAGACGGCCTCGAACAGCCGCCCGGTCAGCGCGAGCCGGGTGTAGGGGGTGGTCCGATGTTCGGTGTTCTCGGCCGTCCCGACATACAGCAGCGGATGCACCGCGCCGACCACCAGCGCCCGCTGTCCGTAGGTCAGGCCCACGGCCCGCTTGCGCATGACGCGTCGAATCATCGAGTCGTCGGAAAAGTAACCGGGCATCGTTGCCTCCTGTACCGAGCATCTGGCAATAGAGTCCACCAAAATCGCGATTCTGGCAAGAGGGTCTGCCAGATTGCGCGGGCCATACAATCGGTCGGGTGATGGCCCAGCGGACCTATGGCGGCGTATCGGCCGAGGAGCGTCGCGCGCAGCGCAGAGTCACGCTGCTCGAGGCGGCGCTGGAGATCATCGGCAGTCAGGGCCTGGACAAACTCACCGTCGCGGGGCTGTGCGCCCAGGCGGGATTGAACGAGCGCTACTACTACGAGCAGTTCGACAGCCGCGATGCCGTACTCATCGCCCTGCTCGACGGGGTGGCCGAGGAATTGGCCACGGCGATCATCGCGGCGCTACCGACCGCACCCACCGACGCACGCGGCTTCGCGCGCGCCGCGGTCCGCGCGGGCATCGAGGTGCTCACCGACGACCCGCGCAAGGCCAGGGTCGCCCTGATCCTCAGCGCCGCCACCCCCGAACTGCGCACCCGCACCCTGGACACGATCCGCTCGTTCACCAATCTCGTTGCCGCCCAGGGCATCGACTTCTACGCCTTCGGCGCCGAACGCACCGATCCGGCCATCGCCTTCCGCGCGACCTACCTCGTCGGCGGCCTGATCCAGGCCCTCACCAGCTGGCTACACGGCGATCTCGCCATGACCCGCGAGGAATTGATCGCCCACACCACCGACGTATTCGTGCTGCTGGGCGAGGATCTGGCCGGACGGCTGCGCTAACCCTTCACCACGTACAGCCGGGGCGCGGGCGGTTCGAAGCCGAAATACCGTGCCAGCGCGACGGTTATCGCCTCCTCGTCCGATTCGTCGGCGGCGCGGACGAGGGCGGGTGCGTCGGTGTGTGGATCCAGGGGGACGGGCCGCTCCGGTTCGACGGCGGGCTCGGCGGGTTCCGCGCCCGCCAGCGCGCGGCGCAGGGCGTCGTTGACGATCCGCTTCTTCGACCGTCGCTCCCGCCGCACGGCCTCCTCGAGCAGTAGGGCCACATCGTGATCCACGGTCACGGTCAGTCTCACGCCTCCATGGTCCCGCTCGCGGCCGCGGCCGCCCGCCGAATTCCCGCTATTGGATCGATCTCACAGCGTGACGGCGACCGCGTTCGGCAGCCGGGAGTCGCCCTGCAGGACCACGCGGTAGACGGTGTCGCGTTTGGCCCAGTAGTCCGCGCCGTCACGCATGGCGCTGACGAACCAGTCGTGCTGCCCGGGTTCGTCGGCGAGCAGTTGTTCCCCGTCGCGGACCACGATCACGTAACCGTCGCCGCGGCCGACGAAATCGTCGAGGTCGCGCAGGCATTCGTCGAAGGCGTCCTTGTTCTCGCCGAAGTAGTACGGGAACTGGAAGGCCGCGGCGAATTCGTCGTAGAGACCGGCGAGGGTGCGCATTTTCGCGCCGCGCAGTTCGCGCACCACATAGCCCTCCGGGGCCTGATAGCGCACCCCGCTGAACTCCCGGTCCGCCGCGGTGACCACGCCGAGAATCGGTGCGGCCGTCACCCTCTCGGTCACCCGCCCGGCCGCCAGGAACTGCGACAGCGTCATCGAAGAACTCATCACTACCCTCCTGTTCGCGATTCTGCTGCCAGCTCAGCGCATCCGGGTGAACGTTTGGTAATGGTCGCCGGTGTAGTAGGCCGAACCGTCGCTGCCGGTGACGATGCGTTCGGCATCGCGGGTCTGGCCGCGCCGCTTCGGATTGACGTCCCACTCCTGATAGGAGATCTGTTTGCCGGAGGAATCACTTCTCGGCAGCGAGCCGCCGCGGTTCATCCACTGATCGCCGCCCTTGGTGCCCGGCGCGTTCGCCGAATCCGGCCAGCGGCCCGCATCGATCTCGCGCAGGGTGTCGAAGGCGCGATCGGGCACCCCCGACGCGCGACTGCTGAGCGCCGCGGCGGGCGAGGTGGTGCTCGGCCCCGCGGCCGTGGTACTCGTCGCGGCGGGCCTGGCGCTCGTCGCCTGCGCCGACGAGGAGTGATTCGATGTCCCCCGCGACGCCAGCAGCGCCACCACCAGCACGATCGCCAGCCCACCCAGTGCGAGCAGGCCCCGGATCCGCTTGCCGGACAGGTTCATCGGTACTGCACCGTCACCGGCGCGTGGTCCGACCAGCGCAGCGCGTATTCCGCGGCGCGCTCCACCACGGCCTGTTTGGCGCGGCCCGCGATCTCGCCGCGAGCCAGGTGGTAGTCGATGCGCCAGCCCGCGTCGTTGTCGTAGGCGCGGCCGCGATAGGACCACCAGCTGTAGGGGCCGGGTACGCCCGGATGCAGCGTGCGCACGACGTCGACGTAACCCGCGGCGAGCATCTCATCGATCCAGGCGCGCTCGCCGGGCAGGAAGCCGGCGTTCTTGACGTTGCCCTTCCAGTTCTTGATATCCAGTTCGGTATGCGCGACATTCCAGTCGCCGCAGATCACGAAGTCGCGGGCCTGCCCTTTCATATGCGCCCCGAGCTCGCCCAGGAAGCGGTACTTCTCGTCCTGCATCGGCGTATCGGCCTCGCCGGTGTGCACATACACGCTGGCCACGGTCACCTCGTCGAATTCGGCCTCGATATAGCGGCCGATACCGTCGAATTCCGCGCTGCCGAAGCCGACCCGCACCGCGCGCGGCTCGCGGCGCGACAGGATGCCGACACCCGCGCGGCCCTTCGAACCCGGTTCGGCATGTGACAGATACCACCCGTTGTCCAGCACCGAGGCCAGCGCGGCACGCGTCTGCTCATCGGTCGCCCGGGTCTCCTGCAGGCAGATGACGTCGGCCTCGGTGACGGCCAGCCATTCGAGCATCCCCTTACCGGTCTTGCCGGTGGCGGCCCGAATGCCGTTGACGTTGATCGTGCTGATGATTTGCGCCACGCACCGACGGTACCGTCCCGGGACCAGATCCCCCGGCGCGGCCACTCCGGCGCAACGAAATCTCTTCGATCGGGCCTCGATATGACATCCGCCGCAAGGAATTACGGGTCGATTACCCCGACCACAACATATTGGACGTATTCGGGCACGCCGGCGCAAACCGACCGTACAATTCTGCTCAGACACACTCCCTGTGGACATCGAGGTCCAGGAAGGGGTGACGGCCATGACGTCTCGCACCGCCCCACTCACGCCGACGACAGCCCTGCACACCGGCTCCGGCGATCCCCTGCTCCTACTGCACGGTTTCATGCTGTCGCCGCACTGCTGGGAGCAGGTGGCCTTTCGATTGTCGGGTACCTGCGAGGTCTTCGCCCCGGCGTTCCGCGGACACTGGGGCGGTCCCGAGCTGAACGGCTGGTACCTCGATGTGCACGCGCTGGCCGATCAGATCGAGGATCAGCTGGACGAATTGAATTGGCGCACATGTCATATCGCGGGTAATTCGCTGGGCGCCTGGGTCGGATTCGAACTGGCCCGCCGCGGCCGCGCCCGAACGCTGACCGCGATCGCACCGGCCGGGGGCTGGCCCAGTCCGTCGCTCATGCAGCTGTGGGTCGGATTGAAATTCCTGAGCCTGCTGCCGGTGGTCGAGGTCGGCAAGCGCATTCCGCCCGCGGTCCGATTCAGCGCGCCCGCCCGCAAATTCGCCTCGCTGTTCCTCACCAAGAACGCGAGCACGGTCTCACAGCGCTCGTTGGAGGCGGCCATCACCTCGGCCCTGAACTGCCCGGCCATGGTGCCCATGCTGCTCAGCGGGCTGCGCTGGGAGGCCCTGGCGAACCTGTCGGACCTGCCGACACCCGTGCGACTGCTGATGTGCGAATACGACCGGGTGATCCCCAATCACCCCTACGCCGAACGCTTCCTGCGCGAACTCCCCGAATCCGCCGACCGAATCCTCATGCACGACGTAGGCCACGTCCCCATGCTGGAAGCGCCCGACCGCATAGCCACCCTGATAGCCGAACACGTCTATGCCAGCCGCTCGCACCTGCGCGCGGTATGAATAGGCCGGCGGGCCGGGCAAACCCCTCGACCCCGACCCGCCGGCCGTATCTTTGGCCTCCGCTTCGCTCCGGCGGGGTTTGCGGCCCTGAGTCCCGTCGTTCAGCACTCGAGCCTCGCGCTGTGCTCAATGGCCTCCGCTTCGCTCCGGCGGGTTCGCGGCCCCTGAGTCTCGTCGTTCAGCGGCCGAGACTCGCGCTTCGCGCATGCGCTTCGGCCGCTGAACGACGAGACGGGCCGCGAACCTTTCAGGTGTGCTAGTTGCCCAGCAGGCCCTTGGCTACGTGGGTTATCTGGATTTCGTTGCTGCCCGCGTAGATCATCAGGGACTTGGCGTCTCGGGCCAGTTGTTCTACTCGGAATTCGGTCATGTAGCCGTTGCCGCCGAATAGTTGGACGGCGTCCATTGCGACGTCGGTGGCGGTCTCCGAGCAGTACAGCTTCATGGCCGAGGCTTCGGCCAGGGTGGGCGGTTTGCCCGCGCGGGCGCGTTCGATGGCGTTGAAGACCATGTTCTGGACGTTGATTCGGGCGATCTCCATCTTGGCGAGCTTGAGCTGCACCAACTGGAAACGGCCGATCTCCTGGCCCCACAGCTTGCGGTTCTTCGCGTAATCCACACAGAGCCGGTGACATTCGTTGATGATGCCCAGCGCCATGAAGGCCACGCCGATGCGCTCGGCGGTGAAGCTGGACCGCGCGCTCTCGCGGCCGTCACCACCCTTGTGCTCCTCGGTCTCCCCGAGCAGTCGATCCTTGCCGAGGCGGACATTGTCGAAGAACAGCTCGCCGGTGGGCGAGGAATGCAGGCCCATCTTCTTGAACGGCTTGCCCTGGGTGAACCCCTCCATCCCCTTGTCGAGCACGAAGGTCAGCACCTTGCGGTTGCGCTTATCGGCCTCGCCCTCCTCGAGCTTGGCGTAGACGATCACCGTATCGGCGTAGGGGCCGTTGGTGATGAAGGTCTTCTGCCCGTTGAGGATGTAGTCGTCGCCGTCGCGCTTGACGTAGGTCTTCATACCGCCGAAAGCGTCACTGCCCGAATCGGGTTCGGTGATCGCCCACGCCGCGACCTTCTTCATGGTCACGATGTCCTCGAGCCACCGCTCCTTCTGCGCGAGCGTGCCGCGCGAGAGGATGGTGGTGGCCCCGAGACCGATGCTGACGCCCATGGCGGTGACCAAACCCATACAGACACCGGACAATTCGCCGACCAGGACCGCCATCAGCGATTCCTGACCACTGAACGGCGCGCCGCCCGACGAAGACTTTTCCTTCTTCTCGGCGGGAGCCTCGCCGGACTCGCGAGCGCGCTGTTTGGCCAGCAGTTTCCCGACCGCCTCCGCGCCCATCGCGTCGATACCGAACTCGCTGAACAGCTTTCGGATCACCGGATAGGGCGACAGCTCCCCGCTCTCGAGGCCGTCCACCTTCGGTCGCACCTCTTTTTCGATGAAGCCGCGCACCGCGTCGCGGATCAGCTCATCGGTCTCGGACCACTCGAACATCGTTGTTCTCCTTCACGACTCAGGGCAGACGAGCGGAAATATCGTCGATGGACCACGGCCCGTCGGTCTCGATCGTCTTCACGTCGTGCCAGCCCGCCAACTCCGAGATGGCCTCGCCCTGCACCGCGAACACCTTGCCGGTGATCGGGCATTTGTCGGAGGCCAGGTAGGCCACCAGCGGCGAAATATTGGCCGGGCTGAACGGATCGAATTCGCCCTCGGGAATCTCGGCCTCGAAGATCGCGCTCATCCCCGGCGTGGCCAGGGTGAGCCGGGTGCGGGCGATCGGCGCGATGGCATTGACCCGCACACCGTAGCGCTCGAGTTCGTCGGCGGCCACCAGGGTGAGCGCGGCGATTCCGGCCTTGGCCGCGCCGTAGTTGGCCTGACCGGCATTGGGAACCGTGGTGCCCGAGGCCGAGGCCGTGTTCACCACCGCGGCATTGGGCTGATTACCGGCCTTGGACTGCTCCTTCCAATACGCCGCGGCGTGGCGCAGCACATTGAAGTGGCCCTTGAGGTGCACGGCGATGACCGCGTCCCACTGCAGTTCCTCGAGTCCGGCGATGAAGCCGTCGCGCAGGATGCCCGCATTGTTGATGACGATGTCCAGCGAACCGAACTCCGAGACCGCCTGAGCGACCAGCCCCTTCGCGCCGTCCCACAGCGCGACATTGTCTGTGTTGGCGACCGCCCGGCCGCCCGCGGCGACGATCTCGTCGACGACCTGTTGCGCCGGGCCCGCGTCGTTGCCCTCACCGGTGTTGTCGCCGCCCAGATCGTTGACGACCACGGCCGCGCCCTCGCGGGCGAACAGCAGCGCGTGCTCGCGCCCGATCCCGCGCCCGGCGCCGGTGATGACGGCGACCTTGCCTTCCAGTGCGCCCATCTGTTGTCTCCTCTGTCAGTCCGCGATCTCGGCCAGGCCGTCGCTGAGCACGACGTCCTCACCTCGCGAGGTCTCGAATGCGTATGTGGTGGAGCCGTTTTCGGACTTCACCTGCCAGATGCGGGTCGTGAGGTCGTCACCGGGGAAGACCATCTTGGCGAATCGCACCGCGAAACGCTTCAGCCGATGGACGTCCGAACCGCCGACCGTCGTCAGCACCGCCCACGACGCGAAGGCCATCGTGCACAGTCCGTGCGCGATGATGCCGGGCAGTCCGGCGTCCTTGGCGACCTGCTCGTCCAGATGCAGCGGCACCGGATCGCCCGAGGCCGGGGCGTAGCGGAAGGTCTGGTCGTGATCGATGTGCTGGCTCACCTCGGCCACCGGATCGACGCCGCGCAACTCCTCCGGGAACTTGTGACCCGGCGCGGCCTCGCCGACGATCTTGCCCGCGTCGATATTGCGGAAGAACGCGGTCAGATACTGCTCGTTGACCAGTTCTCCCGCGTCGTCGCGGGTTTCGATGTGAATGGTGATCGAGCTGCCGTTATCGCGTCCGGTGTAGCCGACGGCGCGCGCCCGCGCGGTCAGCTTCTCCCCCGGCCGAATCGGGCGGTGGAAGTGAAAGTCCTGCTCGCCGTGCAGCACTCGACCGAAGATATCCATCGGCGCCACATCGATGACGGGCACCATCATGGCGTCGAAGACCGGCACGATCGCGAAGATCGGCGAGGCGACCTCGCCGTCGCGATGGGCCGCGATGGGATCGTTGGTGGCGGCGGCATATTCGGCGATGCGGTCCCGGGTGACCTCGAAGGTCTCCTCGTCACTCCAGACACCCAGTCCCGCATCGTCGAATTCCACCACCCGAGAGGTGGTTTCGCTCATGCTGTATCCAATCGGCGTTCGCGGGGCCCTGCGTGGTTACGCAAGCTGCCTCCTCCGGGCCTGACGCTCACGCCGCGGCCAGGGAGTCCAACGCGTCCAGCGACTTCTCCAGCTGCTTGAGCCCGTCCTTCTCCACGGCCTTGCCCAGCGCGCCCTTGATCAGCGCGCCCTCGAAATCGCCCTTGACGGACAGCTCGCTGCCGTCGCCCGCGGGGGTGATCTCGAAGGTGAATTCGACCTTCACACCGGCCATTCCGCTGGCGGTGAGGGTCAGCTTGGTGGGCGCCTCGACCGCGGCCACATTCCACTCGAACTTGTTGGCCATACCCAGCATGACGACCTTGGCCACCAGCTTGTTGCCCTGCGCGAGCGTGCTCGGCGGCTCCTCCATCCAGCGCTCGTGAATGGAGAACCACTCACCCCAGGTGTTGGGATTGCCGACGACAGCCCACAGGGCCTCGGGGTTCGCGGACATCTTCTTGGTGTACTCGATGTGGCCCATCTGTTCTCTCCCTTGATATTTCGTAAAGTCAGCGGTCGGCGCGCTGGTATGCCGTCACCACGGCCGCACCGCCCAGGCCGATGTTGTGCTGCAGCGCGGCGGTGACGCCCTCGACCTGACGCTTGTCGGCCTGACCGCGCAGCTGCCAGGTCAGCTCCGAGCACTGCGCCAAACCCGTTGCGCCCAGGGGATGTCCCTTGGAGATCAGGCCGCCGGAGGGATTGACCACCCACTTGCCGCCGTAGGTGGTCTGGTTGTCGTCGATGAGCTTGGCGGCCTCGCCCTCGGGGCACAGTCCCAGCGCCTCGTAGGTCAGCAGTTCGTTGGCCGAGAAGCAGTCGTGCAACTCGATCACCTGGAAGTCGTCCGCGCCCAGTCCCGCCTGCTCGTACACCTTGCGCGCCGCCTGGGCGGTCATGTCGTAGCCGACGATGTTCTTCGCGCTGCCGTCGAAGGTGGACTTGTAATCGGTGGTCATCGCCTGGCCGACGATCTCCACCGCCTGCGCGGCGAGATTGTGCCGATCGACGAAGGCCTCGCTGGCGAGGATCACCGCGCCCGAACCGTCGGAGGTCGGCGAGCACTGCAGTTTGGTCAGCGGGTCGTAGATCATCCGCGCGTCCAGGATCTCCTGCAGGGAGTACTCGTCCTGGAACTGCGCGTACGGATTGTTCACCGAATGCTTGTGATTCTTCAGCCCGATGCGGGCGAAGTGCTCGGCGGTGGTGCCGTACTTCTTCATATGTTCGCGACCGGCCGCGCCGAACATCCACGGCGCCACCGGGAACAGCACCTCGGAGATCTCCGCGAGGGCGAGGATGTGTTTGCCCATGGGCTGTTCGCGATCGTCGTAGGTCGCCTCCAGCGAGCCCGGCTTCATCTTCTCGAAGCCCAGCGCCAGCGTGCAGTCGGCCAGCCCGCCCCGAACCGCCTGCGCCGCAAGGTAGAGCGCGGTGGAACCGGTGGAGCAGTTGTTGTTGACATTGACCACCGGGACGCCGGTCATACCCAGCTCGTAGACCGCGCGCTGACCCGAGGTCGACTCGCCGTAGACGTAGCCGACGAAGGCCTGTTGCACCTCGTCATAGGAGATTCCAGCGTCCGCGAGGGCCTTGGTACCCGACTCCCGCGCCATATCCGGGTAGTCCCAGTCGCTGCCGTCCTCGTTCTTGCGCCGCCCCGGCTTCTCGAACTTCGTCATGCCGACGCCGACGACGTAGACCTTGTTCGCCATCGAACTCCTCACATCTGGCCGTCGGCCGCGTGGCGGCGACGGGATTGCCCGTGGTCGGTTCCGACCGGACGAAAACAAACATACAGAGCTGTATGTAACCCTGCAAGAGTGAGCTCGGATACCCCGCCCATGGGCCGGTCATGTCGCTGATTCGTTACATACATCCAGCGTTGTACGGTGTATTGGAACCAAGGGGCGGGGACCTGGTTGGATGGGCCGGTGACCTCCGATTGCTTCCGGCTGATAGAGCCCGTACCGACCGCCGAGGCCATCCCCAGCTGGGCGCCCCACTTCGCCCATTTCGATTCTGTCGTCGGCTATTCCAGCCTCGGGCACGCGTTTCTCGCGAACCTGGACACCGGCGATTACGCCATCCTCTATCCCTATCGCGCCGGCGCCACCGGGTACGGGCCCTTCGTGAGCGTCTGGGAATTCGCCGATCAGGTCCTCACCGAACCGCGGTTCGCCGATTTCGTCCTACGGCCGGACCATGTCTCGGACATCTGCGATCACCTCGGGCCGCTGGATACGGGTCAGGTCTACGCGGCCCATCCGTTCCCGTTCCAGGGCGGCGACGAAACGCCCGACTCCTACCAGCGGGCCGATCTGTGGAGCTTCCTGGATTCGGTGGCCCACGCCCACGGGCTGTAGGGGTTCGACCGAAGCTCAGTCGGACAGGCCGAGCCCCGGCAGGGCCGCCACGGCCGCGCGACGCAGATGGGCCGAGGCGCGTCGCCAACGACGGTGCGCGCGTTCGGGATCGGGAGAGATGAAGTTGGACACCAGGATTCCGCGCAGGGTGTCCATCGCCGTATAGGCGAAGTCGCGAACCTCCTTGCGCTGCATCTCATCCGGGACCAGCTGCGATACCGCCATCAACACGGCGTTGTTGACGAACGGCTCGACCTTCTCGAGCGCCGCGGCCAGCACCGGATCGGTCCGGCCCGCCACCCACAGCTCCATCGCCGCGATGAACAGCGGTCCCTGATGCAACTCCCACATGAAATCCAGCGCGACGCCGATCGGATCGTCCCCGCCCCGAACCCGCCCGAGCTCCTGAATCGCCGCCTCGGTACGCCGCTGCGCCAGATGACTGATCGCCGCCACCACCAGATCGTTCTTCGACCCGAAGTGATGCACCTGCGCCCCCCGAGTCACCCCCGCCCGCTCGGCCACCCGCGGCGTAGTGGTCCCCGCGTACCCGAACTCCACCAAACAGTCGATAGTCGCATCCAACAACCGCACCCGCATCTCACTACTGCGCTGCTCCTGCGTGCGACGCTGCGGCTTGGGCACCACGGACCTGGTCATTCCGGCGATTCTACACTTACATTCAGATCTGCACGGAAGTGGATGATCAATTCCACCCACTCCCCTCACCACCACGAAACCCTACTTCCCTTTTACGTGTTGCCTGTCCACTTCAGCGACGCGAGAAGCGAGTACGGCGTTGCGGGGTCACGCAGCGGTTGAACAGGCGGGCCGTGCCCGAGCTCAGGGCGGCGCGGGAGTTGCGGCGCGGGACCACGACCGCTTCGGCGGCCTCGACAACCAGGCGCTCGCTGGTCTCGTGGAGTTGCGCGTGGGCACGACCGCGCCGGGTCAGGGAGACGGTCAGGGAGAACAGAAGGACGCCTCCGATACCGAGGGCGACGCCGACCATTGCGGGGGCGGTGTAACCGAGGCCCGCGGCAATGACGACTCCGCCCAGCCAGGCTCCCGCCGCGTTCGCGATATTGAGGGCGGCGTGGTTCAGGGCGGCGGCGAGGGTTTGGGCGTCGTGGGCGACATCCATCAGCCGGGTCTGCAGGCCGGGCGCCAGGGCGGCGCCGGTTCCGCCGACGAGAAAGGCTCCGATCGCGGCGGTGAACGGATTGTGCGCGGCCGCGATGAAGGCGGCGAGCACGATCACCATCGAGATCATCGCCGCGTACACCGCGAGATCGACACCGCGATCGGCCATTACGCCGCCGATGATATTGCCCGCGATCATGCCCAGCCCGAACAGCGCGAGCACGATCGGCACGTAGCCCACCGGCATGCCGGCCACATCGGTGAGGGTGGTGGTGATGTAGGTGTACACCGCGAACATCCCGCCGAAGCCGATCGCGCCGACCAGCAGCGTCAGGATCACCTGCGAGCGACGCAACGCGCCGAGTTCGGTGCGGGGATCGGTCACCCGCACGCCGGTGAGCTCGGGAACGAATTTCGCGATCGCGAGGACGGTCGCCAATCCGATCAGCGCGACGACCACATAGGCATCCCGCCAGCCGAGATGCTGACCCAGCCAGGTGGCGGCGGGAACGCCGACAACGTTGGCGGCGCTCAGCCCCAGCATAACGGCAGCAACCGCTTTCGCCCGCTGCCCCACCGGTGCGAGTGTCGCGGCCGCGAGCGAGGCGACGCCGAAGTAGGCGCCGTGCGGCAGCCCGGAGACGAACCGCGCGAGCAACAGCGTATTGAATGTCGGCGCGATCACCGATGCGGCATTGCCCAGCGCGAACGCCGCCATCAGCACGATGAGCAGCCGCTTGCGCGGCACCCGGGCACACAGCGCCGCGATGACCGGCGCGCCCACGACCACGCCGAGGGCATACGCCGAGACCGCATGTCCGGCAGTCGGTTCGGAAACATTCAGGGCATGAGCGATATTGGGCAGCAAACCCATGGTGACGAATTCGGTAGTGCCGATGCCGAAACCACCGAGCGCCAACGCGAGCATGGCGGGGATATGCCAACTCGTGCGCGCGGGGATGCCGGAATGGCCGTGCTGGTGGACGGCCGGGAAGGCGGGTACAGAAGGGGAGGCCACGACGGGCGCGGTTACGGAGGCCACGACCAAGAGCAACACAGCAGATCGCGGCCTTTAAAGCCAAAACAAACGTGATCTCACTCACCGCCCGCTCCGGCCGGTTCGCGTCGAGTGCAACCGTCAACCAAGAGCCTTGGCGGACAACTGATTTCATCTGAAAGCAACTTACTGCGCGACTGTCGGAAATGCCCGCGCTGTCACGCAGATCACCACGCGCGGATCCGGGCCGAATCCGCAAATGTCCGCAACCGGACAGCGGCCCGGGAGCAACTGCCCCGGAATGCAATTCGGGCACCCGCGGCCACCGGAATGCGGTGGGGGCGGGTGCCCGGATATCTTCGCTTCGCGCTCACAGCCCTGGCACGAAGTTCCGGCAAAAAGCACGCCGGAAAACGGTGGCGGCTAGCGCAGTTCGCGCGCCAGGTTCGCGTCCAGCACACCGAGGAACTCCTCGGTGGTCAGGTAGCCCTGATCGCCGCCGACCAGCAGCGCCAGGTCCTTGGTCATCTGGCCGTCCTCGACGGTCTTGATGACGACATCCTCGAGGGTCTGCGCGAAACCGATGACCTCGGGGGTGTTGTCCAGCTTGCCGCGATGGGCGAGGCCACGGGTCCACGCGAAGATCGAGGCGATCGGGTTGGTGGAGGTGGGCTTGCCCTGCTGGTGCTGACGGAAGTGCCGGGTCACGGTGCCGTGCGCGGCCTCGGCCTCACAGGTCCGGCCGTCCGGGGTGAGCAGCACCGAGGTCATCAGGCCCAGCGAGCCGAAGCCCTGCGCCACGGTGTCGGACTGCACGTCGCCGTCGTAATTCTTGCAGGCCCAGACGTAGCCGCCCTCCCACTTGAGCGCGGAGGCGACCATATCGTCGATCAGCCGGTGCTCGTAGGTGAGACCCGCGGCATCGAACTCGTTCTTGAACTCGGTCTCGTAGATCTCCTGGAACGTGTCCTTGAACATGCCGTCGTAGGCCTTCAGGATCGTGTTCTTGGTCGACATGTAGACCGGGTAGTTCTGCTGCAGACCGTAGTTCAGCGACGCCCGCGCGAAGTCCTCGATGGACTTCTTGAAGTTGTACATGCCCATGACGACGCCGCCGTCCTCGGGCATCTTCACAACCTCGTGGACGATCGGCTCGCTGCCGTCCTCCGGCGTGAACTGGATCGTGACCGTGCCCGCCTGATGCACCTTGAAGTCGGTGGCGCGGTACTGGTCGCCGAAGGCGTGACGGCCGATGATGATCGGCTTGGTCCAGCCCGGAACCAGACGCGGGACGTTGGAGATGATGATCGGCGCGCGGAAGATCGTGCCGCCGAGGATGTTGCGAATAGTGCCGTTCGGCGAGCGCCACATCTTCTTGAGGCCGAACTCCTCCACGCGGGCCTCGTCCGGCGTGATGGTCGCGCACTTGACGCCGACGCCGTGCTTCTTGATGGCGTTGGCGGCATCGACCGTGACCTGGTCATCGGTCTTGTCGCGGTACTCGATGCCGAGGTCGTAGTACTCGAGGTTCACATCGAGGTACGGGTGGACCAACTTGTCCTTGATGAACTGCCAGATGATCCGGGTCATCTCGTCGCCGTCAAGCTCGACGACGGTCCCTTCAACCTTGATCTTGGACATGGATCTTCGTGTCCTCCTAGGAAGGTGCTCCCATTGCACGGCCAGGCGAACACGCTTGTGAGCGGACCCTAGCTGTTCAACAGACAACGTATACGCCCCGCGTTGTCCACGGGACTATGGGTGCTTAACAAGACAAGCGTACTGGTAGGTCGTGGCTCACTTCCAGCGGACGTCCCGCTGACAGATCGCCACCTCCGCGGAGACAAGCCCCGCATCAATATGAATAACGCGCGACCAGATTTCCGATTCCAGCGGGGGGTGTGAGGAACGGAACGCCCTCGCCCCGGCCTGGCGGCCGGGGCGAGGGACCCGAGCTCACACCGCCATAACGGCCGCGTGCTCATCACCTTCGAGCAGGTTCTCCGGCTTGTCGCGGATCATCAGGGCGACGATGCCGATCGAGACGAGGAAGAACGCCGCGCCGATGTAGAAGGCCACGTCGTAGCTGTGGATCGCGGCGCGGGCCATCACATTGTCGATGGTCGGGTTGTTCTCGGCGTAGCTCTTGGCGACCTGCACCGAGATCGTGGTCAGCAGGGCCGTACCGATCGCGCCGCCGACCTGCTGGGCGGCATTGAGCAGGGCGCTGGCCACGCCCGAATCCTCAGCCTCGACCTGATGCAGGGCCGTGGTCTGCATGGATACGAAGGTCGCACCCATACCCAGGGCGATCAGCGCGATGGCGGGCAGCACGCTGGTGGCGAAGCTGTCGCCGTAGCTCAGTTGAGCCAGGTAGAGCAGCCCGGCGATGCCGAGCACCGCGCCGGCGATCATCAGCGGTCGCGGGCCGATCCGGGGCAGCAGCGCGCTGGCCACGCCCGCGGAGATCACGATGCCGATCGGGAAGGGCAGGAACGCCACGCCCGCCTTCAACGAGCTGTAGCCGAGGGTGATCTGCAGGTAGTAGCTCAGGTTGATGAACATCGCGAACATCGCGATCGGGATCAGCAAAGCCACCAGATATGAGCCGCCACGGTTGATCTCACCCGGAATATGCAGGGGCAGTAGCGGATTCGCCGAGCGCCGCTCGATCGCGACGAAGGCCGCCAGCAATGCGACGCCGGCGATCAGCAGCGCCAGCGTGGTCGAGGCCAGCCAGCCGTCCTCGGCCGCGCGGCTGAAGCCGTACACCACCGAGATCAGGCCGAGGGTGACCGTCACCGCGCCGGGCACGTCGTAACCGCCGGTCCGCGGGGCGGGCACATCCTTGATCACGAACACCAGCGCGCCGATCAGGGCCAGCAAAGCGACGGGCGTATTGACCAGCAGGCACCAGCGCCAATCCGCGTATTCGGTGAGCGCACCGCCCGCGATCAGGCCGATCGCCGCGCCGCCCGCGGACACGCCCGCGAAAACGCCGAAGGCCCTTGCCCTTTCGCGCGCCTCGGTGAAGGTGATCGACACCAGCGACAGCGCCGCCGGCGCCAATACGGCCGCGAACGCGCCCTGCAGCGCGCGCCCCGCGAACAGTTCGGTCGCGTTCTGGGCGAGCCCGGCCAGCGCCGATGCCCCGGCGAAGCCGACCAGGCCCACCAGGAACATCCGGCGGCGACCCAGATAGTCGGCCAGCCGGCCACCGAGCAGCAACAGGCCGCCGAAGATCAACGTGTACGCGGTCAGCATCCACTGCTTGTCGCCGTCGCTGATATTGAGATCACGCTGGGCGAACGGCAGCGAGATCGTGACGATGGTGGCATCCAGAACCACCATGAGCTGGGCCAATGCGAGTACGCCGAGGGCCCACCAGCGGGCCGAGCCGTTGCGCGCGGCCGAGGTTCGGGAGGGAACGAGTTCTGCGGTCCCGGTTTCGGTCATGAGGGGACTCCTGAAGGGGAGGAAGCAGTTCCGTTGCGTCATTGGAACGTTGTCAGCAATCCTGACATCGAACGACATTTGGCGTCAAGGGAAAAATGTCGCAGTCCGACATTTGGCTGGTCTCGCCACGATGGGCGTCGATGGCGATAGGATGGACGCATGCTCGAGTCACCAGCCCAGCCCGGCCTCCGGGAACGCAAGAAGCAGCAGACTCGACGCCGGATCATCGAGGTCGCGCTGCGTCTGTGTGATGCGCAGGGCTTCGATGCGACCACCGTCGAGCAGATCGCCGACGCCGCGGACGTCTCCCCGCGCACGGTCAACCGCTACTTCGAGTTGAAAGAGGACATCGTCCTCGCGCCCCTCCAGGACTTCGGCCAGATCATCGGTGACGAGCTGCGCAATCAGCCCGTCACCGGCAATGAGCTGCAGGCCCTGTTCGATACGTATCTGGCCGTGACCGAGGCGAGCATCGCCGGGCAGACCCTGCCCTTCGAGTGGTTCCAGCAGATGCAGCGCATCGTGCGCGCGAGCCCGACCGTTCGCGCCCGCAGCATGGAACTCGCCGATACCAAGACCGTCACGATCCACAACACCCTGGCCGAGCGCCTGGGCACGGATCCGGATTCGCTGACCGTTCGCCTGATCGCGGGCACCTGGCACGCGATTCTGCGGACCGGCATGGAATGCGACAACACCCTCACCGAACGCGAACCCGTCGAGTCGGCCCGCGCCAGCATCAGCGCGGTGCGCGGCGCGTTCGAGGAGTTCGTCCAGCGCTGCGTCCTGCCGCTGACGCGCGGCTGCCGCGCCGAGCGCAACACGGACGATCACGCCGTCGAAACCACCGCGATCGGCTGAGCGCAGCCGCATTCAGCGAGGGGGCACTGTTCGCGTCGCGCGGAGGCGATCGGTTACCATCCATTTCAGGTCATGAGTGCCAGCGCCAAGCCCCGGCTCGCTGGTCGGCAACCCTCCAGTTGCGGTGGGGTGCTCCGGGTGATGACCGGGCTCCCGAGAGTCGGGAGCAAGCGCGACCCATTGGAGCAGGCCTATGAGTAACCCGACCGCGCCCCGAGCCTTTCAAATCGAGGGCGACAAACCTGTCGCTACCATCGAAGCCGTGTGTTCTCTTCGGACGGCGGCGGCCCGGTGACCGTGAGTATCGAATCGAGCACGGCGGCCGCACTGCTGCCCCCACCCAACGGACGCCTCGAGACGGTCGCCATCGGCGACCTGCGCCTCGAGAACGGCGCGGTGATCCAGGATGTCGAGCTGGCGGTGCAGCGCTGGGGTGAGCTGTCGCCGAATCTGGACAATGTCGTCCTGGTCGAACACGCGCTGACCGGCGATTCGCATGTGGTCGGCGCACCGGACGCACTGCATCCGCTGCCCGGTTGGTGGGACGGCATCGTGGGCCCGGGGGCCGCGCTGGACACCGGCGAGTGGTGTGTCATCGCCACCAATGTGTTGGGCGGCTGCAAGGGCAGCACCGGCCCGTCGTCGATCGCGCCCGACGGACGCCCGTGGGGCACACGCTTTCCCGAGATCTCCATCCGCGATCAGGTCGCCGCCGAGGTGGCGCTGTTCGATCTGCTGGGCATCGAGCGCCTGGCGGCCGTGGTCGGCGGATCGATGGGCGGTATGCGCGTTCTGGAGTGGATGGTCGGCCATCCGCAGCGCGTCGGCGCCGCACTGGTACTGGCCGTCGGGGCGCGGGCCACCGCGGATCAGATCGGCACCCAGACCACCCAGATCGCCGCGATCAAGGCCGATCCGGATTGGCAGGGCGGCGATTACCACGGCACCGGTCGCGTACCGACCACCGGTATGGGCCTGGCGCGCCGCATCGCGCACCTGACCTATCGCACCGAATTCGAACTCGACCACCGCTTCGAGAACTCCGCGCAGGGCGACGAGGATCCCCGCGACGGCGGCCGCTACGCGGTGCAGAGCTATCTGGAGTACCAGGCGCAGAAGCTGGTTCAGCGCTTCGACCCGGCCACCTATGTACTGCTCACCGAGGCCATGAACCGCCACGACATCGGTCGCGGGCGCGGCGGTATCGAAGCCGCGCTGACCGCCACCGAGGTGCCCTGCGTCGTCGGAGGCGTCGACTCCGATCGGCTGTATCCGCTGCGCACCCAACAGGAGTTGGCGGATCTGCTGCCCGGCTGCAAGGAGCTCGAGGTGGTCCACTCGCGCGACGGGCACGACGGATTCCTCACCGAAACCGAGGCCGTGGGCAGGCTTCTCGTTGAGACGATGGAACTCGCCCGCAAGGCGCGCAACTGAGGTTCAGGCGACGCCCAGGCTGCTGATCGTCATCGCCAGGGCGATGATGCTCCCCCCGAGGACGGTATAGGCACCGACATCGAACGGCTTGCTGCGCACTGCCAGCAGGCCGACTCGCAGGGTCGGCAGGCACAACCGCAACGCGCCCGCCAGCAAGGTCGCGCCGCCGACCACGAATGCGCCACGCCGCCAGCGATCCTGGGCGACGAACACCGCGGCGACCACCAGCACCGCCGCCACAAGGAGTATGGGCAGATTGGTCCGGAGGAATCGTCCGATCGGGCCGTGCTGATGGGCGTGGGACTCGGGCGCTTCGGTCACGCCGATATTCTCGCATCACCCTGGACGCTATAAAGCCGCAGCCCAATTTCCCCGGGCCCGGTGCCCGCGTTCGGAATTCACCGTTGGTGCGGGCCGGCCCCGACGCACGGGCAGGGGGGACTGCGCCTCGAGGCCGGCCCCGACGCCGTGCGCGATACGCCGATGAGCGGCGTCTCCCGTGCGGCGTGGTAACTCGTGTTCGGATGGATCCTTTCGAGCTCCAATTTAACAACCCGATTCTGATTTCAGTTATTAGCCAGCAAACAAACAGGATTAGATTCAGTATCAACCAGATAACAAACCAGTCTAGATCCTTTCTTCCGATAAGTTTCCTCATAATCTTTGATTTCCCATCGCATTTTGCCCAGGAATCGCAGGAGAGCTCTGCGCAGCCGAAACCGCTGCTCAATTGTTGTAATCGCAAAAAGAAGACCCCTGATCTTCCGGATCGCCCGAGCCCGGGGCGTGTCGCTGCCTGCCGGTGGAATTGCGATGTTGAAAGCTGGGACGCATGACCCTGACCGCCAGCGCATCCCCTCGTATCTCTCGATCTACTCGACTGGTGAGCAACAGCGTGGTAACCGGGTTGCTCCTCGGAGTTCTGAGCTCGTTCGGCGCCGGTGCCGCGACCGCCGAACCGACCGCTGTGCTGGACTCGATATTCACCGGAGCGGTGGCGGATGACGGATCCCGGATCGTCGACGGAGAACAGATCGACGATCACAGCGTCCGGCTGCAGGTGTACTCGGCGGCCATGGACAAGACATTTCCCGTGGAGATCCAGCGGCCCGGCGATACCTCCCAACCCCGACCGAGCCTGTATCTGCTGAGCGGTTTGGACGCCGGTGAAAGCGTCGCGTCCTGGCAGGCGCAAACCGATGTTCGCCAGTTCCTTTCGGACCGGAATGTGAATCTGATCCTGCCGATCGGCGGAAAGGCCAGTTACTACACCGACTGGATCAACGACGATCCGACCCTGGGCCGCAACAAGTGGCGGACGTATCTGACCGAGGAGCTGCCCCCGCTGATGGATGCGGCGCTGGGCACCAACGGGGTCAACGGCATCGCGGGTATCTCCACCTCCGGCACTTCCGTTCTGGCCCTTCCCATTGCGAAGCCGGGCCTGTACAAGGTGGCGGCCTCCTACAGCGGCTGCGCCCAGACCAGCGATCCGACCGGCACCTACTTCGTGCGCACCGCGGTCGCCGCGGGTGGCGGCGATCCGACGAATATGTGGGGCCCGCCGGGATCGCCGGAATGGGTGGCCAATGATCCCTACGTGCACGCCGAGGAACTGCGCGGAGTCGAGCTGTACCTGTCCTCGGGCACCGGCCGCCCCGGCAAGTACGACACGATCGAAGGCCGCGAGGAACAGCTCGGCGACGGCCGAACCCAAATCGACGGCAAGACCAACCAACTCGGCCCGCTCGGCCTGGTGAACCAGATCCTCGTCGGCGGCACCATCGAAAGCGCCACCAGCTACTGCACCCACCGCATGGCCGATAAGCTCGCCTCCCTGGACATTCCCGCCACCGTTCACTACAGCGCGGGCACCCACTCCTGGGGTTACTGGCAGGACGAGTTCAAGAACTCCTGGCCGACCCTCGCCCACGGCCTGGGACTGCCGGAGGAGTGACAGCGGTCCGGACGGTCGGTCGACACGCCCCGTGCGACCGGCCGTCCGATAGGGCGAGGGATACTGACAGCCGTGCTGCACGTCGTATTCTTCGAGCCTCGGATTCCACCCAATACGGGTAATGCCATTCGGCTGGCGGCCGGGACCGGGTGCGAACTGCATTTGATCGAGCCGCTGGGATTCGATCTGTCGGAGCCGAAGCTGCGCCGCGCCGGACTGGACTACCACGACCTGGCCTCGGTGACCGTGCACGAAAACCTTTCGGCCGCTTGGGAAACCATCCGTCCCGAGCGAGTATTCGCCTTCACCGCGCGGGCGACCACGCGCAATACCGATATCGCCTACCGCAAGGGCGATGTATTGCTGTTCGGACCGGAGCCCACGGGCCTGCCGGACGAGGTGCTCATCGATCCGCGCGTCACCGATCAGTTGCGCATTCCCATGCTGCCCGGGCGGCGGTCGATGAATCTGTCCAACGCCGCGGCGGTCGCGGTGTACGAGGCGTGGCGGCAGTTGGGATTCCCCGGGGCGGTGTGACCGCCCGCGCCGCATGTCGAATGGAGATTGCCGAAGGTGTGCTGTTAGCGTCGCGCTGTGACGCCGACGATCGACGGGGACGGTGAAGACGCTCCTTCCGGCTGGGACCACAAGCTGTGGGCGGTCCCGCTCGTCATCGCGATGGGGTTGCTGAGCCTGCTGGCGCTGTCGTATCTGGGCAGCATCCTGCATCCGCAGCGGAATCTGCACGACTTTCCGCTGGTGCTGGTGAACAACGATCGCGGCGAATACGGCAACGAGGTCGCCGAGCGGGTCCGCGCCGCGTTTCCTCCCGATCAGGTCCGGCTGCGGATCACCGACGCCGCCGAGGCCGACCGGCAGCTGTCGCTCGCCGATGTCTACGGGGCGATCTGGATCCCCGAGGACTTCAGCGACCGGCTGACCGCCCTCACCCAGCCGGGCCCGGGACCCACGACAGCGCCGAGCATCGAGGTGCAGACCAATCCGCGCGCGGGCACGACCGCGGTCACCCTGACCACACAGCTGATCACCCCTGTACTCGACGGCATCAATCGAGAACTCGGCACGACAGTGACCGAACGCGCGCGGACCGGTGGCGTATCGATGTCGGACGCGGCCCTGGTCACACTCGCCGAACCCGTGCACGTCGCCGTGACGCAATACGCGGCGCTGCCCGAGGGCACGGCCAACGGGATCTCCGCCTTCTACTACACCCTGCTGGTGGTATTCGCGGGCGTCACCGGCAGCCAGTTGATCAATGTCGGCGTCGATACCGTCACCCAGGGCGATCCGACCATCTCGCCGTGGCGCGCACTGCTTTTCAAATGGGCGCTGATCGCGGTGGTGGCCCTGGCGATGGCGGGGAGCTATCAGCTCATCGCGTCCGCGCTGGGGATGCCGATCGGACATCGGCTGACGCTGTACTGCTTCAGCGTCTTCGCCGCGCTCGCGATGGGTATGACCGCGCTGGCCAACCTGGCCGTCGTGGCGACCGTCGCCTCCGCGCTGCGACTGCCGGTGCTGAACAACCTGGGCATGCCGATCAATATGCTGATCTTCATCGCGCTCGGCCTGCCGTCCTCCGGCGGCATCATGCCGATCGAGGCCACACCGCCTTTGTACGGGGCGCTGGCGGAATTCGAACCCATGCATCAGGTCTACCTCGGCGTTCGCTCGATCCTGTACCTGGATGCCCGCGCCGCGGCCGGACTGACCCGGGCGCTGGCGATGTGCGGGGTCGGCGTGGTTTTCGCGATCGTGGTCGGGGTGCTGACCACGCTCGGCTACGACCGGCTGCGGGCGCGACTGGCCCAGCCCGAGACCGAGGGCTGAGTTCGGGTCGGATTCAGTCGATCTCGAAACGCTTGAATCGGGACGTCGCGCCGGCGGTGAGGCGCACACGACTCTTGGCGACGCCGAAATGAGCGGCCAGCAGTTCGATCGCGGCCCTGTTGGCCTTACCCTCCACGGCGGGAGCGCGCACGTACAACCGCAGAGTGCCGTCGTCGAGGGTTTCGACGAGCGGGCCCTTGCCGCTGTTGGGTTTGATGGTCGCCCGGACCACGGTCGACACGCGCTACTCCTGACCTCGACGCCTATGCGCAGGGTAGCCGTCATGGCAGCGCCCAGGGCAGCCGGATATCGACGATATCGTGGGCCAGCACCCGCATCTCGGTGGCGACCGACAGTACGAGATCGCCCGAATGCACGGTATGGACGCGATCCATCCCCGAGCGCTGAATTCGCACCGCCGCCCGCGGGGTGAGCGCGGCATAGCGCAGCGTGTCGGCATCACCGCGTCGATCCCACTGCGCGCCGGTGCGGGTCCACACCGCCGTGCCGGTCAGCCGATCCGGTGCGGCGGGCTCCCACAGCAGTCCGGTCGCGGTGGCGGTGGCACCGGCCCAGCGCAGATCCGTCACCGAGGAGCAGGTGGACAGCTCGGGCAGTCCGAAGGGATCGATGCGACCTTCGGGCAGCGTCACCACCACCAGATGTCCAGTACCACAGGACTTTCCGTCGCGGGAGTACCCGGCGAACACCACCTCCCGCCCGTCGGCTCGGAACGCACCGGGCGACAGGGCGGTATTGATGCCGTCGACTCGGCCCAGTCCTCGCGCCGCGCCGGTATCGGGATCGACGAGGAACAGGTGATTGATACCCCAGGTCGCGCCGGACGGGGCCTCGATCCGATCGATGATCAGCGCGGTGGCGTCCGCGGCGATCAGCCTCGGCGCGGACAGCACATTGCCGGGTGCGAGCGACTCGGGCGGTGGCGGAAGCGCAACCGCCACGGGCACAGCCTGTTTCGGATCACGCAGATCCGCCCGGGCGAAGCCGCCGGACTGCCACCAGCCGACGGTCGTTCCCTCGAGCGGAAAGATCCGCTCGCATCGGCAGTCGATTCGCGCGGACGACATCGCGCCGCCCGCCGCATCGAACGAACGCAGTCCACCCGCATCGTCGAGGACGAAGACCCGCGAATTATCGCGAGTGAAGCCGAAATCGGCGTAAACCCCGGGCTGCCGGGCGAGGATCCGCTCCGGCGTGGCCAGCACCAACTCGTCATGGGAGCGATAGACGAACGGCCGCCTGCCCGCCGCGGTCAGGGCATCGCCCCGCACTCCCACCGCCGATTTCGCCGTCGGCGGCCCCGAAAGCCCATCGGCACAACCGGAAGCGATGATCAATCCGACCATGACCAGCACCGCCGGGACACATCGAGGCCGAACACCGTTGCCGCTCATGCCAGTACCGCCAGGGCGCGGCGGTAATAGGTCTCGCGGGCGGCCAGACCATGCTCGCCACCATTGACCGCGCGGGTGACACCCACGAAATCCCCGGCGTCGGCGAGGGTGTTGATATCGCGAATGGTCCAGTACCACTGGGCAATTCGGAACCCAACCTCGGGACCGGCCGCCAATTCGGGGCTGCCCTCGAGGTCGAGGCCCAGCGCCGCACCGGCGGCCCGATAGTTGGCTCGCCCGGTCAGCTGAAGGGGCCCTCGACCGTGATAGCGGGGGCCGTCACCGGGTTCGGTATTACCTGCGCCCGGATTCGCCCCGTCGGGGTCGTACTGCCGGAAATACTCCTCATCGCCCAATTCCTCGAAGTACCGCAATTCACCGCTCTCGTGGGCGATCTGCGCCAGGAACGCGGCCTGCCGCAGTGGAGTGACGATCTCGCCCTCCCGCATCGCGGCATTGAGCGCGGGCAGATACTCCCGCGCCCGGTCGACCGGAAGTTCGGGCATGACGGCGAGGAGTTGTTCGGCCGTGACCGCGACGAACGCGCCCTCGCCTTCGACGGGCAGCGCCGGAAGCGTGAGAAACGCCGCGGGATGGACCATTTCACCGAGGGCCGCCCTGATGGCCCGATGGCCGGATTCGTCGGCCCTGGCGACGGCCGCGACGGCCTCGGTGATCACCTCGTTCCATTCCGCGGCCAACGACTGTGGGTCGGCCGTCACGGTCCAGTCGTCGGCGACCACGCAACCGGCGGCCTCGGCGTCGGCGACGTAATCCAGGAGCGCGAGGCCGGTGTGATGCAGATCCGACAGGGCGCGCACCCCGGTGTCGCGCAATTTCTCGGCGCGGGCGCACAGCAGGCGGCTGTGGTTGTGCGAGGTCTCGACGTGGGCGAGCACGGCATCGTAGGCCGCGCCCTGCCAGCCGTCGCCGTCGAGTCGCCGGCATTCGTCGAGTACGCGGGCCGACAGGGCCTCCACCTCCTGGATGTGCCGATCGAATTCCGCGCGCAGAGATTCGGCGGCCGACGCGGCGCGCCAATTGGCGAGTATCGAACGCGGCGGGGTCATATCCGCACCGCCGATCGTTCGAGCCCCGTCGCGACCGCGCGGTCGGAGCGGTCGAAGGCGATGGCGGTGCGGTCGACATGCTCGGCCAGCCCGCCGAACCGCTCGGCGCCGCGCTGCACCAGATTCGCGAGCGCGCAGGCGGTCTCGCACCAGGCCGGTACCGTGCGACTGTCCGGCACCGATTCCGCGATCAGGGCGATGGTTTCCACCGATCGCGCCGCGACGCGGTCGAGATCTCGAAAGGCTTGTCGCGCAACGCTTCCGAAGCGCAGCACCGCCTGTGTATCGATGACACATCTGTTCGTCATTGAAACCCCCTAGCGATCGTTCCCCAAGCGACCCGAGCACCGTATCCGGCAACCTCGGCGCTGTCAGTAGCCGAACGAAGATCCGCACCCTTTAGCGAAGAAGTTCCTGGTAAACGGCTCGACTCGCGAGCAAACCCTTCGGTCTGCTCCGACCAGCCGGTAGTCTCGCGAATGGCGCGGGGTGGCAGGAGCCTCGCACGATCGGGGAGTGCGCTATGGCCAGACATGGTGCGGTAATGCTCGGAATGTTGGCGGCGCTGCTGCTGATATCCGCCGGACCCGCGGCGGCCGGGCCGGTCACCATCAAGGACGATTCGCATGTGCTCGATGCCGGGCGCGTGAAGGATGCGGCCGATGCCGTGCCGGATCCGGTGCAGATCTTCACCACGGAACGACTCGCGGACAACAGCGCGGCCTTCGACCAGGAGGCCCAGTCGCATGTCACCGCGCCCAACGACGTGGTGGTCGCGATCAACACCAAATCCAAACACCTGGCGATCCGCACCGGAGCCAACTCCCACATCAAAGACGCCTCCCCGGCCGTCGCGGCGTTCAAGAACGGCTTCGGCTCCGGCGACTACACCGCCGCGACGATCGGCGCGCTGAATTCGCTTGCCCAGGCGGCCAATCAGGCCGCTCCGGCGCCGAGCCGGGCCAACCATCCGGCGCCGCAGGCCAAACCCAGCCATCACAACAACGGCTTCAGTCTGTGGAGCGTGCTGTGCCCGCTCGTGGTCATCGCCGGGGTCGTGCTCGCGGTGGTGGCGTTTCTGCGGCGACGACGCGGCGGCGGAGGCGGTGGCGGTTTCCCCGGCGGCGGTAATCAGCCCGGCGGCTACGGCCCGGGCGGCTATGGCCCCGGCGGCGATCCCGGCTACGACCCGAATTACGGCGGCCGACGCGGCATGAGCCCCGGCATGGCGGGTGGACTCGGCGCGGCGGCGGGTGCGGTGGGCGGCGGCCTGCTGGGCTACGAGCTGGGCCGGATGGGTCATGAGGAGGAGCACGCCCAGGGCTTCGACCAGCCCGCGCCCGAGGCGGACCCCGGCCAGGCCCCCGAGGAATGGGGCGGCGGAGGCGGTGACGCCGACTTCGGCGGCGGCGATACCGGATCCGACAGCGGCGGAGGCGGTTTCGACGGAGGCGGGGGCACCGGCGACTTCTGAGGCGGATAGGTCAGCGGAAATCGCGGGATTTCGACGCCATCCGCAGATCCATGCGCTGCAGATGTTCGGCGACCACACTGACCACACCCTCGGCATTCTGGATGCGCCCGCGGATCAACAGGGCGGGCGCGCTCTGGGCGATCCGGCGATAGCGCTGCCACAGTCCGACCGAGCAGACGACATTGACCATGCCGGTCTCGTCCTCCAGATTGATGAAGGTGACACCGGCCGCGGTGGCGGGCCGCTGCCGATGCGTCACCGCGCCGCCCACCAGCACCTTGGTGCCATCGGCAACCGAACGAAGCCGCCCCGCCGGGATCACACCGAGCGAATCCAGGTGCGGGCGTAGGAATTCGGTGGGATAGCTCCCCGGCGACACCCCCGTGGCCCAGACATCGGCGGCCGCCAGCTCCAGCTCGCCCATGCCGGGTAGGGCCGGGGCCGCGGTGGCGGCTCCCGTGCCCGGCAGCCGATCGACGCGCTCCCCCGCCGCCGCACCGGCGGCCCACAGTGCCTGACGCCGGGACAGCCCGAGATCCGCGAGCGCGCCCGCGGTGGCCAGCGCCTCGGCCTGCGGCACCGTCAGCTCCACCCGCCCGGTCAGATCGAGGAACGAGGTGAAGGGCCCGGATTCCCTTGCGGCGACGATCTTTTCGGCCAGTTCATCGCCGATGTGCCGGACCGCGGCCAGACCGAGCCGCACCTGGGTGCCGCGCTGTTCGAGGGTGGCCGCGGCGAGGCTGCGATTGACGTCCGGACCGTGCACCACCACCCCGTGCCTGCGCGCGTCGGCCACCAGCGACTGCGGTGAATAGAATCCCATCGGCTGGGCATTGAGCAGGCCCGCGCAGAACGCCGCCGGATGGTACAGCTTGAACCACGACGAATAGAACACCAGCGAGGCGAAACTCTGCGAATGACTCTCCGGGAAGCCGAAATTCGCGAATGCGTACACCTTCTCGTAGATGCGATCGGCCATCTCGCCGGTGATGCCGTGCAATTCGCGCATACCCGCGTAGAACCGCTCCCGCAGCCGCTCCATCCGCTCGGTGGATCGCTTGGAACCCATCGCCCGACGCAATTGATCCGCCTCGGCCGCGCTGAATCCGGCGACGTCCACGGCCATCTGCATGAGCTGTTCCTGAAACAGCGGCACCCCCAGGGTGCGCTTCAGCGAATTACGCAGCGCCTCATGTTCGAAGGTGATCTCCTCGACGCCGTTGCGCCGACGGATATAGGGATGCACCGAACCGCCCTGAATGGGTCCGGGACGAATCAGCGCCACCTCCACGACCAGGTCGTAGAACGTGCGCGGCCGTAGCCGCGGCAGCGTCGCCATCTGCGCGCGCGACTCCACCTGGAACACCCCGACCGAATCGGCCCGCGACAACATCTCGTAGACGGCGGCATCCTTCAGATCCAGTTCGTGCAGCTCGACGGTCTCCCCGACGTGTTCGCGCACCAGATCGATCATGTAGTGCAGTGCCGACAGCATGCCAAGGCCGAGTAGATCGAATTTCACCAAACCCGCCGCGGCGCAATCGTCCTTGTCCCACTGCAGCACGCTGCGGCCGGGCATCCGGGCCCATTCCACGGGGCAGACATCGGCGATGGGCCGGTCACAGATCACCATGCCGCCGGAATGAATGCCCAGATGCCTCGGCAGACCTTCGATTTCACCGGCCAGTTTCAGCACCCGTTCCGGAATATCGGTATGCGCCTCACCCGAGACTCCGGTCCAGCGACTCACCTGTTTACTCCACGCGTCCTGCTGCCCCGGCGAAAAGCCCAGTGCCCGGGCGGCATCGCGGACCGCGGACTTCCCGCGATAGGTGATCACATTGGCCACCTGGGCGGCGTATTCGCGACCGTATTTGGTGTAGACGTGCTGGATCGCCTCCTCGCGGCGATCGGATTCGATATCGAGGTCGATATCGGGCGGACCGTCGCGTTCGGGGGCCAGGAAGCGTTCGAACAGCAGATCGTTGTCCACCGGATCGACATTGGTGATACCGATGGCGTAGCAGACCGCGGAATTAGCGGCCGAGCCCCGTCCCTGGCACAGGATGTCGTTGTCCCGGCAGAACTTGACGATATCGTGCACCACCAGGAAATAGCCCGGGAAACCCAGATCGGCGATGATACGCAACTCGTGGTCGATCTGCCGGTAGGCCTTGGGATTTCGCTCCGGCGAGCCGTAGCGGTCGGCGGCCCCCTTGTAGGCCAGTTCACGTAGCCAGGAATCCTCGTTGTGATTGTCCGGAATTTCGAACGGCGGCAGTTCCGGCGCGATCAGCTTCAGATCGAAGGCGCATTCCCGGGCCAGGGTCGCGGCATTGGTCACCGCTCGCGGACACATCGCGAACAACCGGGCCATCTCCACTCCCGCGCGCAGATGCGCGCCACCGGCGGGGGCGAGCCAGCCGTCCATCTCGTCCAGGCTCCGTCGCGCGCGGATCGCGGCCAGCGCCATGGCCCGGCGGCGATGCCGGGGCGCGGCGAAATGCGCCGCGGTCGTGGCGATCACCGGCAGGCCCACGTGATCGGCCAGGGCGAGCAGGCGGGCATTGCGCTCGTCGTCCTCCGGAATGCCATGGTGGGTCAGTTCCACGGTCACCCGATCGCGGCCGAAGCGCTCCATCAGCTCGCGCAACGCCGCCTCGGCCGCGGCATCGCCCTGTCGAAGCGCTTGGCGCACAGGGCCTTTGCGGCATCCGGTGAGGATCTGCCAGTCCCCGTTCGCGGCGGCGGTGAGTCGGTCCAGGTCGTAGCGCAGAATTCCCTTCTCACCCGCCGCCATGTGCGCGGCCGAGATCTCTCGCGACAGCCGCCGATAGCCCTCCTCACCGCGCGCGAGAACCAGCAGATGCGTGCCCTCGGGGTCGGGCGTGCCGGTGCGCGGCTCGGAGTCGCGAGAGTGCGAGGGGGCGAGATCGTTTCGCGACGGGGAGGGCGCGGCCAGGGACAACTCCGCGCCGAATACCGTCGGCAGTCCCCATTCCCGCGCCGCCTCCGCGAAGCGCACCACACCGTAGAACCCGTCGTGATCGGTGAGCGCGAGCGCCTCGAGACCCAGTCGCACCGCCTCCTCGACCAGATCCTCCGGCTGGCTCGCTCCGTCGAGAAAGCTGTAGGCCGAATGGGCGTGCAGTTCCGCATAGGGCACCGACGGTCCGCTGGACGGTCGCGGACCGGCTCGATAGGGAGTGCGCTTGCGCGACCAACCCGGGCTGTCGCCGCCGTCGCCGGGCGGCTCCTCGCGACCCGGGCGACCGGAGAGCACCCGTTCCAGCTCCGACCAGGTCGGCGGGCCGCTACCCCAACCCATGCACACCTCCGGCAAACCGATCGGTTCTTATGTTTATCGAACATACATTCGATACATCGGTTTGAGAACACGAGTTGCCAGACTGTGATTCAGTCGAATTGGCACGGGAACTTACTTTGAAGTAAGTTCGTGGCACAACGATCCACAAGGGAGTAGCGCGATGACCGACACGCCCGAGTCCGGCGGTTACCTGGCCCGTCGACGCGCCCGCCGGGACCTGACCGGCAAACACGTCATCATCACCGGCGCCTCCTCCGGTATCGGCCGGGCCGCGGCGGTCGCCGTGGCGGACAAGGGCGCGGTGGTCTTCCTACTCGCCCGCCGGGCCGACGAACTGGCCGCCGTCGTCGACGAGATCCGGGCCGCCGGTGGTCAGGCCTACGCCTATCAGTGTGATGTCACCGACTCCGAATCGGTAGAGCACACCGTCAAATCCATCCTCGACGAACACGACCACGTCGACATGCTGGTCAACAATGCCGGGCGGTCCATTCGCCGAGCCGTGCACCGATCCACCGACCGGCTGCACGATTTCGAGCGGACCATGGCGGTCAACTACTTCGGTGCGGTCCGGATGACGCTGGCGCTGCTTCCGCAAATGCGCGAGCGCAAGTTCGGTCACATCGTGAACATCTCCAGCGCCGGTGTGCAGATCGCCACCCCGCGATTCGCGGCCTATCTGGCCAGCAAGGCAGCGCTGGACAAGTTCACCGAGGTGACGGCGTCGGAGATGCTCGCCGACAACATCACCTTCACCACCATCCACATGCCGCTGGTGCGCACCCCGATGATCACCCCCAGCGGCGATCAGGGTCCCTCGGAATCACCGGAGTGGGCGGCGGCGACCATCATTCGCGCGCTGTCGGAGCGACCGAAGCAGATCGATGTCCCGATCGGCACGCTCGCCGAATACGGCCATATGTTCGCCCCGCGCCTGACGAACTCGATCCTGCACCGCTACTACCGGGCGCTGCCGGACTCACCCGCGGCCAAGGGCGAGACCACCTCGGACGAGCTGCCCGAGCCGCAAACCCCTGTCCTGGAACCGAAACCGCGCAGGCAGTCCTCCGCCGCCGGTCGCGTCACCCGCACGGCGCTTCGTCGTGCGGCGCGGCTGGTGCCGGGGACGCACTGGTAGGCAACGAGAACGCCGGAACTTCAGGCGATTTCGCGGATTTCGTCCGCGACGACTGCCGTCGCCGGTTTGGGTTTCGCGCCGCAGCTGGCCTGGCGAGGAGCGTAGGCGACGGTGTGGGCCGTGACCAGCCAGCGGCGGCCGTCGCGATGGGCGACGGTGGCCGCGCCCGCGAAGGTCGCGGGGTCGCCGGTGGGTAGGGCGTCGGACACGGTGGTCACCGTGAGGTCGTCGGCGGTGGCCGAGATCTGTCCCCGGACCGCGATCTCGGCCACCTGCTCGACCGGGGTGTAGCAGCTGCGACCGCGAAAACCGCTGAGAGAGATCGTGTTTCGACCGGCGGCGAGCACCGCTTCCAGCGCGTCGCCACCGTCGACGCGACCGTAGGTCAGGCCGGACGGCAATAGCACCATCGCGGGGGCGAACCGGTGGCCGCCGGTGTGCGAGCACTCCCACACGAGGTCCGGGTACTCGGCCGCCAGGCGCGCGGCGATCGGTCGGCCGAGCAGGGCGCAGCACTGATCACGTTTACCGTGCGCGCACACCAGCACCAGCGGATCGCCCACCGGCGCACCGATTCCCGGCGCCGGGCCGTCGAGCAGACGCAGATCCAGATCGAGAAGTTGCTTCAGATCGGTGATCTCGAATCGCTCGCACCAGGAACCCTGCGGGCGGGAGCTGGCGATGTAAACCGTTCGCGTGCCGGAGAATTCATTGCGTCCGGGGCGGCGGATCAGAGTCGGACGGACCCGCGCGGCCTTGACCCGGGGAGCCAGTTCGGCCGTGATCTCGGCGCCCAGCACCTCATCACCGATCACATCCCGGCCCCACGCGCCCGGTTGCTCGACGCACAGCCAGCCGGAAACCCGGGTCGCACTGCCCGGCAACGGGATATCGGCCGCGGCGGCGGAGCAGAGCATATTCAATGGCCCAGGAAAGGCAGTACGGCGGTGGAGAACTCGCGATAGCGGTCGCGATGCACGCTGTGCCCGCAGGTGAAGGCCTCGGTCCGGCAGTCGGCGACGCTGGCCTGGAACACCAGCAACTTCTCCGGATCGACCATGCCGCCCGGTCCGCCGCGCAGCATCAGGGTCGGGGCGGTGATCTCCGAGAGCCGCTCCCACCATTCCGGATGTGGTTTGCGGAACTGTTCCAGCGCGACCCGGGTCATCGACCGGTCGAAGGCCAGCACCGCCCGGGGATGCCGGATCAGACTGCTGGTGGCGTGCCACAGTTCCGGCGGGCTGGGCAGGCGGCGGGTCAGGGTGAGCTGTTCGTCGCCGGAGCGCAGCGGCAGCGGCAACTCCTCGATCACCAGGCGTCGGGCCAGTTCCGGACGTTCGATCGCCACGCACGAGACCGCGTAACCGCCCAGCGAGTGGCCTACCAGATCGACCCCGGTCAGCCCGAGGTGATCGCACAGCCGCAGCACATCGGCGCCGAACTCGTCGAAGCGGTAGGAGGCGGTGTGGGCGCTGCGACCGTGGCCGCGCAGATCGGGGATGATCACCCGGCGGCCCATCCGGATCAGGCGGCGAGCGAAACGGTCCCAGGTGTGACCGTCGCCGCCCATGCCGTGCACCAGCACGACCGGAATATCGGATCGGGGATGGTCGAGGATCGCCGGGCCGGAATCGCGATACGCGATCTCCACGCCGCCCAGCGGCACCCGGTTCACGATCGACTCCACGATGAGCCAGGATACGGGGTCGGCGGTGGCCACGCCGCTGGTTGTGCCGCTCGCCATAGCGAAGGCGTATGGCTGCCTCGGGGTGTTCGGGTGACCGACCTGCATGCCAATTCATCGTCGATCGCGGCGGCAATGCATCCAGCGCGCCGATACGGACCGGTGAAAATGGTTGGGCCTCGCATGCTTCGACACCCGATACTGCGATCATGCCGACCTTCGCCGATTTCGACCGCCGCAACTACCGGACCGTCGACGTGGCCACCGGATACAACGGGTGGGCGTCGACCTATGAACAGACGGTCATGGACGAGATGGATCTGGCGCTGCTGGATCGGCTGCATCATCCCGACTGGGGCCGAATTCGCCGCGCGGCCGATCTCGGATGCGGGACCGGGCGCACCGGTGCGTGGCTGCGCGGGCGGGGCATCGACCGGATCGACGGCGTCGATCTGAGCGAGGGCATGCTGGCCCGGGCCCGCGAGCGTGGCGTGCACGACTCGCTCACGCTGGGCGATGTGCGCGATTCCGGATTGGCAAGCGGCGCCTACGATCTGGTGATCTGCTCACTCATCGATGAGCATCTGCCCGAACTGCGGCCGCTCTACGACGAGGCGCGCCGGGTGGCCGCGCCGGGGGCGACGTTCGTATCGGTCTGCTATCACCCGCAGTTCATGATGGTGACCGGTATGCCGACGCATTACACCGACGCGTCCGGGGAGTCGCTGGCGATCAGCACCCATCTGCATCTGTTCAGCGAGCATGTGAACGCCGGTGTGGGCGCGGGCTGGCGGTTGGCCGAGGCGGCCGAGGCCGTGGTCGACGACGCGTGGTTGGCGGCCAAGCCCAAATGGTCGCACCTGCGCGGACATCCGTTCACGATGGCGCTGGTGTGGACGCTGCCGCAGTAGCGTCGGCCGTTTTTGTCGGTGCCGGATGAGATGCTTCGGGCATGGAGTGGAAAATCGAGCTCGTCGCCATCCCGGTCACCGATGTGGACCGCGCCAAGGACTTCTACACGAGCATCGGCTTCAATGCCGATTATGACGAAAGCCCCACCGAGGGTTTGCGTTTCGTCCAGCTCACCCCGCCCGGTTCGGGTTGTTCGATCTGCATCGGAACGGGCATCACCCAGGCCGCGCCGGGCAGCGTCGAGGGCATGCAGGTGGTGGTCGCCAGTGCCGAGCAGGCCTATCGCGACCTCGTGGCCGCGGGTGTCGAGGCCACGCCGGTGAAGGACGAGGGCTGGGGGTTGTTCACCTACTTCGCCGATCCCGACGGCAACAAGTGGGCCGTCCAGGAGTTGCCGAAGCGGGGCTGAGTCACTCGTAGAGGCCTTCGACATGCCAGCTGTCGTCATAACCGAGCAGCAGCAGGACGCGGTATTGGTCGTCGAGCATGATCTGGGCGCGGATGGCGTAATCACCCGCGCGGTCGCCGGACCACCAGCGCTCGTCCAGCAGCCAGGGTCCCGCCCAGGCGGTCACCGCCCAGTGTTTGCCGCCCCAGCGCAACCGGGCGGGCTCCGCGGTGAACAGCCCGCGTTCGGTGATCCAGACACCCGCGCCGGCGTCGTCCTCCAACGTCACCTCCGGCTGGTTCACCAGCACCACCGCGGGCGCGGGCTGCGGAAGCCTTCCCGGCCAAGGCGATTCGGGATCGCTCGCGGGCACGGCCTCATCCCCGAGCGCCACCAACGTGACCCGTTCGGCGGGCCCCCGCCCACCACTGAGCACTCCCACCCGCACCGCCTCCCCACCCAACAACCCCTGCACCCGCACCAGCGCCCGCCGAGCCCGCTCATCCTCCTCCCCGACCCCACCCCACAACCCGAGCTGCAACGCCCCGGCCGCCACCACCTCGACCGGCTCGAGCCGCAGCAGCACAATGGGCGCACTCGGCCAGCCGCCAGCGGCATACGGACCGGAACGACCATGGCCCGAGCGGGGTCGTCTGCGATTCGAAGGTTGTTTGCCGTTCGGTATGGAAGTTGCTGTGGGCGAGCGGGGTTCGAGGCGGTTCTCTCCATCCGGCGACGGCTGCGGCCGTTGTTGTTCGCCATCGATACGGCCCTGCTCCGCGGAAAGCGGGCGTGTCTCACGGGCGGAAGGTGCTGTGGCCGAGGCGGGTTGCGCTCCGCTGGGATTTCGCCGGAGCGGGCTTCCGATGCGCGGGGTGGGGGTCGTGCCCGGCTGAGGTCTCTCGCCGATGTGTGGTGGGTCGTCGTCGGGGGCGGCGCGGCCGTAGATTCGGCCGAAGGAGGCGTCGGGGTCGGGATCGGCTCCGGACAGGGCGCGGTGGGTGAGCCAGCCGTCCAGTTGCCAGCGGATGCGGTCGGCGGTGCCCTCCGGGGTGAGGGGGTCGGCACAGCGCCAGATTCGGGAGAGTTGTTCTCCCGCGGCGGTTTCGGCGACGACCGCGAGGCGGGTGCAGGCCACGCCCGCGGCGGACAGGCGGTCGTGCAGGTGGGTGGCCAGCAGGCGGCCCGCGAAGGCGGCGGCGTCGACGCGATCGATCGGCGGGTCGCAGGGGTATTCGACGGTCAGGTCCGGGGCGGGTGGGCGGGTCGAGGGCGGGCGCTCGGGTTCGGCTCGGGCGCATCGGTGCGCGCGGATGGCATCGGCGTCGAAGCGGGAGGCGACCTCGGTCGGGGCGAGGGCGGCGAAATCACCTATGCGGCGTAAACCCAAGCGGTGCAGCAGATCCACCAGTTCCTCGCGCTCGGGAGCGGCGAGGCTGGGTTCGAGGGCGAGTTCGGCGACCGGCAACGGCGCGAGAAATCGGGCACCGGCGCCGGTCTCGACAATGACCCCGCGCCGGGCTGCGATCACCGCGGTGGACAACTCGTCGGCAATACCCACCTGGCATTCCACCCCGACCGCCGCGACGGCATCGACCAATCGCTCCGCCGCCGCCTCCTCCGACCCGAAGAATCGAGCCGCCCCACGCGCCGACAACACCAACAGCCCAGGCCGCAGCACCTCCACTCCCGGCACGGTCGCATCGACCGCCGCCACCACCGGCTCGAACAACCGCGCATCCCGATCCGGATCCGACTGCGCCACATACATATCCGGACACCGGGCCTGCGCTTCCCGCCGCTTCAGCCCACGCCGCACCCCGGCCCCCCGCGCCACCGCCGAACAAGCCACCACCCGATTCGCATGCAAAACCACCACCGGCCGAGTAGCAGGCACATCCCCCACCGCAGCCGCCGCCACAGCAGGCCAATCCGGACACCAAACCGCCACCACCCGCGAAACCCGCTTCCGCCCCTTCACAACTCCCCCCACCCATAACTCCCGGCGGACGAATGCCGGGAAACGGGGAACCCTCCGGGCCGAAAGTCGGCACCGCACACCGACAATCCGAATCGCGAATGGAAAGCGCGAACCGACAGCCCACCCCGCGAACAGGCACTACGACCCAGCAGCCCAAGCCACAAACAGCTTCCCCGAGACACTCCAAACCACAACCGAGAACCGCGAACCGACAGCACGAACCCCAAGCGGGCATTGCGAACCAGCAGCCCACACCACAAACGGGCATCACGAGACGCCGCGCCAAACCACAACCGAGAACCGCGAACCAACAGCACGAACCCCAAGCGGGCATTGCGAACCAACAGCCCACACCACAAACGGGCATCACGAGACGCCGCTCCGAAGCGCAAGCGGGGATCGCGGGTCAGTGGGCCCGGGGAGAGTAATGGCCTCGGTGGGGCGGGAGGGGTCACCCTGGGGCTCGGGGGGTGTGCGGTGGGTTATGAGGCGACATCGGTGGCTGTCTCCAAGGGGGCGGGGTTGGGTTGGGGGGCTTGCCATTTGGTTTGGGTGTTGTGGGGGCACAGGGTCAGGCGGCCGGTGCGGGGTGGGGTGGAGCGGGTGCGGACGGAGACGTCGAGGTGGATGGTGTGGAGGCGGCCTCGGCCGCGGCCCATGCCCTCGTAGCCCGCTATGCGGGTGTCGATTCGCAGGGTCGCGCCGGTCCAGGCGCCGCCGGTTACGACGAGGGTGGCGCCCTTGCTGCGGGCGCGGGCGGCGAGGACTCGGGTGCGGCTGGTTGGGACCGATCGACCACCCAATCCGAGAACGACCAGGTCCAAACCATCGAGCAACACCGCGGCGACCTCCACGGGGTCGGGGCCGGGGTCGGGGACGAACGCCAGTTTCCCCAATTGAGCGCCCATTTCGGCCGCCGCGAGCAGGCCCAGGCGCGGCAGGCCGACCGCCGCGGCATGGCCCCCGCTTTCGGTGACCGCGGCCAACAGACCGGCCAGCAGCGATGTCGCACCCGAGTACGACACCACCGAGCCCTTGGCCAGGCCACCCTCGGGCAGCAGCTCCACCAGCGCGGACGGTACGGCCAACGACTCCCTGCGCAACTCGGCGGCCGAGGGCAACCGACCCGCCGACGCCGCGCCACGAGCCGGAATCGCGGCCATGCGCCGGCGCAGCTCGGCCAGCCGCTCCGCCGTCACCGCATCGGGCGAACCCATCTTCGACCACCAATCTCCCATCGATGGACTGTTCTCAGCACCGATCCAGCTATCGATCCTGATCGAATATACGTTCGATTCATCCTCAGTAGAACCCCACCCCCCGATCCCGTCAAGCGCCACGCGCGCAAACCTCGGGTTGCGAAGCAGGCCAGGCAGGATGGTTTTCGGCTATCCTCGCGCCCGTGACTGAACGCGCCCGCCCCATCGTCGGCCCCGATTATCTGGTCGCCGGACGTTATCGCCTGCAGTCCAAGCTCGGCGGCGGCGGCATGGGCGCGGTGTGGCTGGCCCACGACCGGCTACTCGATCGCGATGTCGCCATCAAACAGGTGCTGTCCACGGCCGGACTGAGCGAACAAGAGGCCAACGAGGTCCGCAATCGGATCATTCACGAGGGCCGGGTCGCGGCGAAGCTGTCGCACGAGCACGCCGTCGCGGTTTACGACGTGGTGCTCGAGGCGGGTGAGCCCTGGCTGGTGATGGAATATCTGCCGTCGCGCAATGTGGCCAAGGCGATCGCGCTGGTCGACGCGCTGCCGCCGATCGAGGTCGCCCAGATCGGCGCGCAGGTGGCCGACGCACTCGCGACCGCGCATGCCGCGGGCATCACGCATCGAGATATCAAGCCCGGCAACATCCTGGTGGCCGATCGCGGCGCCGAGGTGGGCAAGGTCAAGCTCAGCGACTTCGGCATCTCGAGCGGCGCGGGGGATCCGTCCGACGAGGCGGACGACACCATCACCGGCACGCCCGCCTATCTGCCGCCGGAGGTGGCGCGCGGATATCGGCCGACCACCGCCAGCGACGTATTCTCCCTCGGCGCAACGCTTTACACCGCGGTGGAGGGTCAGCCACCGTACGGTTTCCACGAAGACAACAATGTGATCGTCGAACGCGCCGCGATGGCGCAGATCATCCCGCCCAGCCGCAGCGGTGCGCTGACCGAGGTGCTGCTGCACATGATGGAGCCCGCCCCGCAGCGCCGTCCGAGTATGGCCGAGGCGCGCAACGAAATCCTCACCGCCGTATTCGGTCCCGGCACCGGCCCCTACATCCTCGGCGCACCCGTGCGCACCGAGGACGGCACCATCCCGGCCTGGGCCGCCCGCAACTCCGCCAGCGGCTTACGCAGCCCGCATTCCACACCCCTGCCGCGCCCGCCACGAGCCGCCTCGCCGAATGCCCCGGCGCCGCAGAAGAAGTCGTCCAACAGCGGCTTCACCATCGGCAGCCTCGGTCCCAACGCCGCGCCCTTGGCCATCGCGGTGGGTCTGCTGATCGGCCTGTTGATTCTGATCGTGATCCTCGTCGCCGCAATGTGACCCGAAGGCCGTGGCCCAGGCACATACGAAGAGAACATGATCCCGCGGCGGCGGAATCAACTTCAATCAATCCTGCGCCGATGGGCCCAGCGGGTGAGGGCGTTGCGATTGGACTGCTGGGTCTTGCGCAGAACGTTGGAGGCGTGGGTCTCCACGGTCTTCACCGAGATGAACAGGGACTCCGCGATTTCCCGATAGGTGTACCCGCGAGCCAGCAGCCGCAGGACCTCGAGCTCGCGCGGTGTGAGCGAATCCAGTTCGGGGTCCAGGGGCGGCTCGGGGGCGGGTGAGCGGCCGGTGAACGAGTCGAGGACGAAGCCCGCCAGGCGCGGGCTGAAAACCGCGTCGCCACCCGAGACGCGCCGAATGCCGTCGGCCAGTTCGGGTCCCGAGATGGTCTTGGTGACATAGCCGCGGGCGCCCGCGCGAATCACCGCGATCACATCCTCGGCCGCATCGGACACGCTGAGCGCCAGGCAGACCGGGCTCTGCCTGCTGCCGCCGGAACGGGGGCCCTGCGTGGTTACGCCGACCGCCTCCTCCGGAACCTGACCGTCCAGATGGTCCTCGATCCCCTGCAGCACCGCGACCCCGCCACCGTCGGGCATATGCACATCGAGCAGCACCACATCCGGACGGGCGGACTTGATCCCGGCAATGGCCTCGCTCACGCCACCGGCCTCACCCACGACCTCGATATCGGATTCGCGGCCCAGCTCGGCCCGCACACCGGACCGGAACACGGCATGGTCGTCGACCAGAAAGACCCGGATAGTCACTGTTCTCCTCACCTCGAACCGAAGCGCTGCCGGGTACGCAGACCGCCCACCTCATCATCGGTACCACACCACACGCCGGTCCGCTGGCATCCGGATCATGGGCCGTTCGGCCGGGATGGATTGATCAACCTATCGGTTGCGAGTCGCGCTGGTCTCCGTCACCGGCGGACTCCCACGATTCGCCCGCCTGCTCCTCTTGGCCCTCGGAATCCTTGCGCGGCAGGATGATCCGGACCTCGGTGCCGCGGCCGGGAGTCGACTTGACCTCGACCGTGCCGCCCCGTCGCTCGATGCGGGCGTGGATGGATTTGGCCAGGCCCTGGCGGTCGGCGGGGACGGCGGAGGGGTCGAAACCGGCGCCGCGGTCGCGGACGAAGATGCTCACCTGGTGGGGCTCCACCTCCGCGAACAGGTCGATGGTCGGCACACCGGCGTGTTTGGCGGCGTTCACCAGTGCCTCGCGGGTCGCTCCGAGTAGAGCGGTGAAATGCTCCTTGGGTAGGCCGTAGCCGGTCTCGCCCGGATCCATCGACACATCGCCGACGGTCACGGGGGTGACCTTCACGCCGTGCTGGTCCTCGACCTCGCCCGCGATGGTGCGCAGTGCGGCGGCGAGACTCGACTGGGCGGGCATGGTGTCCTCGAACAGCCATTTACGCAGTTCGCGCTCCTGGCTGCGGGCCAGCCGGGTGACCTCCTGCGGATCGTCGGCCTGCCGCTGGATCAGCGCCAGCGTCTGCAGAACCGAATCGTGCAGGTGGGAAGCGATCTCCTCGCGCTCCTCGTTGCGGATGCGGGCGGCACGTTCGGCATTGAGCGCTCGCATCATGCGCAACCACAGCGGCACGGTCAGCAGGCCCACGCCGATCAGCGTCACCGCGACCGCGATCAGCGCCGAACCCAGCGAACTCAGATTGATCCGGGCCAGCACCACCACGCCGAGCCCGACCACGATCAGCGTGGCCCCGGCCACGATGCGGGTCCAGGTGAGCACCGACGGCCGGGCGGGCAGCCCGAGCACCGATCTCGGCCCCTCGGCGTCGAATTCGCGCCACACCAGGGCAGCGCCCACCGCGACGACGATGATCGGCCCGAGCACCCGGGCGGCCGTCCCGTTGAAGGCCCAGGTCAGCGAGACCGATAGCGCGAGACCGAGCAGGATCAGCCCGACGCCCTGCCGACGTTCCGAAGCCGACGGCGGCGGCCCGTCACCGCCCGCGGGAGTGAAGATCCACAGCAGGCCGTAGGCGACGATCCCGGATCCGATCAGCGCGGACAGCAGCACAAAGGCCATCCGCACCTTGAACACGTCGACCCCGAGATGATCGGCGATACCGCCCGCGACACCTCCGACGACCCGCCCGCCGGACCGCCGCAGCAATCGCGGGGCCGTCGGCGCCGGTGCGGCGACACCGCGCGCGTCGAATGCGGGCATGGACGGGTACATGCCTTCGATACTGGCACGCCCCACCGACAACCGACCATGGGGAATCACCCCCATTCATGCCCTGAGGGCTCAGCGCCACCGGCCTATTTCGAGGGTGCGCTCACCGATATCCATCGCGCGATCAGGGCCGCGGGGCTCGAATCAGCGACTCTCGGCCGGGCTCGACCGGCCAGAGCGCTCTCCATCCGCTCGGCGAGTTTCTCGAAATCCACACGGGCGCTCGCGATGTCGAGCTCCAGAGCCAACGCGATATTCCCGGCCTCCTGCCGACCCACCTCGTAAGTGAGCAAAAGCGGTCGACCAACGGCGGCTATCTCGAAAATCGTGGACGGACCGGCCTTGGATATCACCAGGTCCGCGGCCGCGTAGATATCGCTGATATCGTCTCTGAATTTTTCGATCCGCACGTTCGGGTCGGCCCGACGAGTGAGCTCCCGGTAGGCCCTCCGATTCGTACCGGTGAGCACGAGGATGTGCGCGCCGGCGCTTGCTCGTCCGACGGCATCGACCGTTCTCAGTAGATGTCCCGCGCCGAGACCACCTCCGACAACGACGACAGCCGGATACGCGCCGATACCCAGTCGTCGCCTGACCGCCGTACGGTCCGCCCCAGCGGCATCGGCGAACGCTCGACGAACCGGCATACCGATCACATGGAGTCGATTCCGGTCGACACCGAACGAATTCAATCGCTCAGCCGCGGCCTCCGTGGGCACGAAGACCGAATCGCTCCCAGCAGAGGCCCATGACGCGTGCGGGGTGATCGGATCACATACGACGGTCGCCAATTCGAACTCCACAACCGCCCGATCACAATCGCGCATCCTGTACGCGGCCGTGTGGGGCGGCCGCGCGACGCAGGATCGGCACTCGGAAAATGTGGCAAAGTCGCGAATTTCAACGACATCGCGCCTGCGATCAATTTCGCGGCGATACGCGCGGGCTCCCAGCTTCCTACGCGTTGACCGCGGTCGAAAACCAGGTTGCGATGCCCGGTGGCGGTGAGGTTATCTGAAAAACTATGGCGCACATAGATATCGCTGGCCTCGACTACTTCCTCCCGGATGGGCGACAGCTGTTGGACGGGTTGAGTTTCCGAATCGGCGAGGGCGTCAAGGCGGCGTTGATCGGTCCGAACGGCACAGGCAAGACGACACTGCTCGAGCTCATCGCCGGTGACCGGTCCGCCGACGGTGGCGTCGTGGTGCGGTCGGGCACGTTGGGGGTCATGCGGCAGTTCATCGGTCAGGTACACGACGCGTCGACGACGGTGCGCGACCTGTTGTTGTCAGTCGCGCCGGACACTCTCAGGGCGGCGGCTATCGCGCTCGATGCCGCCGAGAACGCGTTGATCGAGCAGGACGAGGAACCGGCGCAGCTCGCTTACGCGCACGCCCTGACGGACTGGGGGGATGTCGGTGGGTATGAATTCGAAGCGTTTTGGGATGGTGTGACCCGGGCCGCCTTGGGGGTCGAGTTCGATCGTGCCAAGTGGCGGGCGGTGCGCACGCTCAGCGGTGGTGAGCAGAAGCGGCTGATCCTCGAGGCGCTGTTCGCCGGCTCGGATGAGCTGCTGTTGCTGGACGAACCCGACAACTACCTGGACGTGCCAGGCAAGCAGTGGTTGGAACGGAAAATCGCGGAATCCGACAAATCCGTGCTGTTCGTGAGTCATGACCGGGAACTGATCGCGAACGCGGCCACCCGGATTGTCACGCTCGAGCCTGGTGTCAATGGAGCGACCGCCTGGATACACGGTGGCGGATTCGCCGACTATGAGCAGGCGCGTGCGGATCGCAATGCTCGGTTGGCGGAACTGCGCAGGCGTTGGGACGAGGACCATGCCCGCTTGCGTGCGCTGGTGTTGAGCCTGCGTGAGAAGGCGAAGTTCAACGACGGGATGGCGGCTCGCTATCAAGCTGCGCAGACCAGATTGGCCAAGTTCGAGGCGGCCGGGCCGCCCGAGGCGGTTCCGTTGCGGCAGAACGTTTCCGTGCGATTGCGGGGCGGGCGAACCGGTAAGCGTGCGCTGGTGTGCACGCGTCTCGAACTCACCGGCCTGATGCGGCCGTTCGACGCTGAGATCTGGTACGGCGATCGGATTGCGGTACTGGGTTCCAACGGCTCGGGCAAGTCACATTTCCTGCGGTTGCTCGCGACGGGCGGCACGGATCCGGATATCGGCCACCTCCCGGTGCAGGAACTGGACCTCGCCACAGTGCCGCATTCGGGTGCCGCGGCGCTCGGTGCGCGGGTGCGCCCCGGTTATTTCGCGCAGACTCATTCTCGACCGGACCTGTCGGGCAAGACCCTGATAGAGATCCTGCACGTCGGCAACGAGCACCGCGATGGCATGGGGCGCGAGGCCGCCGGCCGAGTGCTGGACCGGTATGGGCTCGCTCGCGCCGCCGAGCAGCGGTACGACGATCTGTCCGGCGGTCAGCAAGCTCGCTTGCAGATCCTGCTGTTGGAATTGTCGGGCGTCACGATGCTGCTGCTCGACGAACCTACCGACAACCTGGACCTGCACTCCGCCGAGGCGCTCGAGCAGGGGATCGCCGAGTTCGAGGGCACTGTCATCGCCGTCACCCACGACCGTTGGTTCGCACGCGGATTCGACAGTTTCCTCATCTTCGGCTCCGATGGCAACGTGTACAGAAGTGACACTCCGGTCTGGGACGAGACACGCGTGCAACGTTCGCGCTGAACTACCGTCGACGCCACACCGATTGCGGGTCCGGTGCGTCGGCCGAGAGATGAATCAGGTTCCCATTCAGGGTGAACCCCGATGCAACCGGAGCCGCTGACCAGCCACCATGGAGAACATGACGAGAGCGAGCGGGTCGGCCGGGGGGACCGGTCGGACCGGATTCAATGAACAGCTGCAGCATCTGTGGCGGACTCGGCCCGTGCGGCATCCGCGGCAGGGGCCCTTCGCCGGCGTCGCGGCCGGATTCGGACAGCGGTACGGGGTCGATCCCGTCCTGATTCGAGTGGCGTTCGTGGTGTCGACGCTGTTCGGCGGGGCCGGCATCGTGCTGTATCTGGCGGCCTGGCTGATGCTGCCCGCGACCGACGATCAGGTGTCACCGGCCGAGAGCCTGCTCAACAAGGGCCATTCCACGCAGTCGCCCACCAAGACGATCGTATTGATCGTGGCATTGGCGATCGCGGTCAGCACGATGGGTCCGGTCGGGGCGGGACTCGGCGGAACCGGGGTGATCAGCTTCGCGCTGATGCTGGCCGGATGGTGGCTGCTGTACATGCGGCAGCCGGAGCCTCCGATGGGCTATGCCGGACTGTCCGATGGTGAATTCGGTGGTGACATCGCCGCGACCGGATATCCGGGCACGACCTTCCCCGGCGGCTCGCCGTGGTCGACGAGTCAGTACGGTCCGTACACCAGACTGCCCGACCACTACGAACCGGATTCACCGAAGGACGCTGCGACGCAGACGGTTTCGCAGTCAGCCCCGACCGAGGTGATTCCACGCGACGGCGCTACGGATACCGATACCGCCGTCCTGCGTCGGGATGATGTCCACAAAGAATCCGGGTCGAACCTGGATGCGCCTGTCACCGAATCGAATTCGGCAACCGAATCGACGGTGGTGCTGGGAAAAGCATCGACGCCCGCTGACACTCCCGCAGCGGCGCAGCGGATCACCTCCACCGTCGACCCGAATCGCGTCGGACCCACCCCGCCCGGCTGGGACCCGCTCGGCGTCGCGCCGATGGCCTGGGATCTGCCCGAACCAGGTCCGGGCAGACCGGTGGTCGTACCGCCGCCGCCCCGGCGTCCGCGCTCGCGACTGACCCCGATCGTGATCGGCCTGGCCGTCCTCGCCGCCGCGGCGGCCGGTGCGGTGGCCGCCTCGGGAGTGGAGTGGATGACTCCGGCCCGCATCGGCGCGGTGGCGCTGGCGGTGATCGGCTTCGGCCTGATCTTCGGTGCGTTCCTGCGCCGCGGCTGGGGGCTGATGGTGGTGCTCGCGCCGCTGGCGGGATTCGTGATCCTGGCCTCGCTGGTCGGCCCGGTCCAATTCGATCGGGGCGCGATGGGCGACCACGAATGGAAGCCGACCACGGTGTCCGATCTGCTGCCCGCCTACAGCGTGGGCATGGGGTCGGGGACGCTGGATCTGCGCTCGCTGAAGCTGACCGAGGACCGGACGGTGAACGTACCGGTGAAGATGGGCGATGCCCGAGTCCTGGTACCCGCGGATATGCGGCTGCACAGCATCTGCACCGCCAAGATGGGCAATGTCGACTGTCCCCCGGCCTTCACCGGGCCGTCGACCGGACCCACCCTGACCCTCAATGTCGTCGTCCACGCCGGAAATGCGGAGGTGATCCATGAGTGACCGGTCCGAAACCCGTCGGGGACCGTCGTTTTCGCTGCTGCTGGCGGGAGTGCTGGGCCTGCTGGTGAGCGTATGGGCATTCATCGGCCCGTCCGCGTGGCCTGCGCACAGCGCGGTGCCGATCGGCTGGATCGTGGTCGGTGCGGCCATCCTCGTCGGCGTGGTGATGGTGATCTCGCCGCGACGGAAAAGGAAGTAGCCGGAACAGAGGAAGGGCTCGGATCCGATCGGATCCGAGCCCTTCGTCGTATCAGCGCATCCGGCAGAAGCTGCCGTAGTGATCTCCGGTGTACCAGGCCGAATGATCGTCACCGGTCACGATTCGCTCGGCATCGCGGTTATGGCCCGGCTGCTTGCGATTGACGTCCCACTCCAGGTAGTGAATGGTGTTGCCGCCGGGGCCCGTTCGCGGCAGCCTGCCCTCACGGTTCTGCCAGGTGGTGCCGCCCTTGGTGCCGGAACCGTCGTGCGGCGGCCACTGCCCCGCATCGATCAGTTCCAGCGTGTGCCGAGCATTGTCGGGAACCGAACAGGCCCGCAATTGCACCTGGTCGGTGGCCGTCACCGCCCGCGCGACGGATGTGCTCGCGGTCCCGCCCAGCAGCACGGTCAGCGCGGTGAGCGCGGCCAGACCCAACGCGGCCACCAGCGCGAAGGGCTTGGCCAGCAGGCTTTTCGGCGTCTTCGGATCCCTCATCGTCAACTACCTCGCAACAGTCGTCGGTGAATCTTCCGGGCGCACACTCTGGCACGGTCGTCTGAATCACCGAGACCCACGAAACTACGCGGCCCTTGCGGGTGAGTGAAATCCGTTGCGGGGTAGGGCCACCGCCCTCACTCCCACTCGATGGTCCCCGGCGGCTTGCTCGTCACGTCCAGGACGACCCGGTTGATCTCCGCCACCTCGTTGGTGATCCGGGTCGAGATGCGTTCGAGCACCTCATAGGGCAGCCGGGTCCAGTCCGCGGTCATGGCGTCCTCGCTGGAAACCGGGCGCAGCACGATCGGATGACCGTAGGTGCGGCCGTCGCCCTGCACACCGACGCTGCGCACATCGGCCAGCAGGACGACCGGGCACTGCCAGATCTGCTTGTCCAGCCCGGCCGCGGTGAGCTCCTCGCGCGCGATGGCATCGGCCTGACGCAACGTGTCGAGTCGATCGTGGGTCACCTCGCCGACGATGCGGATGGCCAGACCCGGCCCCGGGAACGGCTGGCGCCCAACGATTTCCTCGGGCAGGCCCAATTCGCGACCGACCGCGCGCACCTCATCCTTGAACAGCAGCCGCAGCGGCTCGACCAGCTCGAACTCGAGATCCTCGGGCAGACCGCCGACATTGTGATGGCTCTTGATGTTCGCGGTGCCGGTGCCGCCGCCGGATTCGACCACATCGGGGTAGAGGGTGCCCTGCACCAGATATTCGACCACGGGAGCGGAGCCTGCGGAGCGACCGGAGGACACAGCCTGTCCGCTTTCTTTCACCACCTCGGAGACCGCGTCCTCGAACGAGCGGATGAATTCGCGCCCGATGATCTTGCGCTTCTCCTCGGGATCGGTGACGCCCTTCAGCTCGCCGAGGAATTTGTCCACCGCGTCGACGGTGACCAGTTTGGCGCCGGTCGCGGCGACGAAATCGCGCTGCACCTGCTCGCGCTCCCCCGCGCGCAGCAGACCGTGATCGACGAAGACACAGGTCAGCTTGTCCCCGATGGCCCGCTGCACCAGCGCCGCGGCGACCGCGGAGTCCACACCGCCGGACAGACCGCAGATGGCGTGTCCGTCACCGACCTGCTCGCGGACCTGCTCGACCAGCGCATCGGCGATATTGGCGGGGGTCCAGGCGGCCTTGATCCCGGCCATCTCGTGCAGGAACCGGCTCAGCACCTGCTGACCGTGCGGGGAGTGCAGAACCTCGGGGTGGTACTGCACACCGGCGAGTTTGCGCGCCCGATCCTCGAACGCCGCGACCGGGGCGCCCGCGGTGGTGCCGGTGACCTCGAAACCGGCCGGGGCGTCGGTGACCGCGTCACCGTGGCTCATCCAGACCGGCTGCACGGTCGGCAGTCCGCCGTGCAGGACGCCGCCGTCGATACTCAGTTCGGTGCGGCCGTATTCGCGGGTGCCGGTGTGGGCGACCGTGCCGCCGAGTGCCTGGGCCATGGCCTGGAAGCCGTAGCAGATACCGAAGACCGGGACGTTCAGATCGAACAGCCGCGCATCCAGCTGTGGCGCTCCCTCGGCGTACACACTGGCCGGACCGCCGGACAGGATGACCGCGAGCGGTTGCCGCTCGGCGATCTCCTCGACGGTCGCGGTGTGCGGAACAACCTCGGAGTACACACTGGATTCGCGCACCCGCCGCGCGATCAATTGCGCGTACTGCGCCCCGAAGTCGACGACGAGAACTGGTCGCTGGGTTTCTGCCACGCGCACAGTCTAAGGAGCTGGTCCGCCTCCCCGCGTTTCAGGCCATACTAGTCACGCGCTACTCAACTTGGTCACAGGTCCTGCGCCGACAGCCGGGCGTACCCGACGAGTTACCGATGTACTCACGAAATCAGTCGCCGACTGCGTATCCCCCCGTACGGCCATGGTCACCCCCATCGGCGAAATTCCGTGCGCCGCAACGGCCCTGCTCGGCGAATCGGCAGCAGCCTCCCGCGGGATAACGATCTTCCAGGCCGATCGATCCGCGCGCGCAACCCGGCCGTATGCGGGGGCCGAGCCAGCTATCCTCGTGCTCGTGCCATTCGCCCGTGCGATCGATGCCGAGATCCATTACGAGGACAGTGGCGGCGACGGCCCGATAGTGCTGCTCGGGCACGAATTCTTCATGGACCGAACCATGTTCGCGTCCCAGACCGCCGCCCTGTCCCCGGAATTCCGCATCGTCGCCTGGGATGCCCGCGGCCACGGGCGCACTCGCGACGAGGGTCTGCCGTTCACCTACTGGACCGCGGCCCGTGACGCCCTGACCGTACTCGATCAGCTCGGTGTCGAACGCGCCGTGGTCGGCGGCATCTCTCAGGGTGGATTCAGTGCCATGCGCACCGCGCTGCTCGCGCCCGAGCGGGTTTCGGCGCTGATCCTCATCGCCACCGAGGCCCACGCCCCGACCCCACAGGAACTGGCGAATTCGCGCCGCTTCCTGGATATGTGGCACAAGCCCGCGATTCGCCACGCGCTGGCGGAACATCTGGCGCAGTGGTTGATCGGCGACGACGCCTGGTACCGCGCGATGTGGACCAAGCGCTGGCTGGCCCGCGATCCGATGGCCCTCGAGGTCGCGGCCGGCTGCCTGCTCGGGCGTGATTCGGTCCTCGACCGGCTGCCCGAGATCACCTGTCCCGCACTGGTGATCCACCCCACCGGCGCGGGTATCGCCCGCACCCATGCCCTGGAAACCGCTCGCGGCCTGCCGAATTCGCGCTACGTCGAAATCGAGGGCGCACACCAGGCGGTAAACCTGACCCATCCGGATCCGGTCAACGCCGCGATCCGAGAGTTCCTCCGCGACTTGGTGATGACCCAGACCGGTTAGTACTACGCGCGAACGCTCAGGCCGACCTTCTGGAACTCCTTGAGCTCGCAGTATCCCGCCTTGGCCATCGAACGGCGCAGGCCGCCAACGAGATTCACCGAACCCCACGGATCGCTGGACGGGCCGTAGAGCACCTGGTGCAGCGTCGGGCGCTCGTCGGCCTCCGCGAACTGCAGGACCGCGCCGCGCGGCACCGACGGATGCGCGGCCGCCGAGGGCCAGTACCAGCCGCGGCCGGGGGCCTCCTGAGCCATCGCCAAGGGCACGCCCACCATGGCAGCGTCCGCGCCGCAGGCAATGGCCTTGGCCAGCTGGCCGGAGGAGACGATATCGCCGTCGGCGATGACGTGCACGTAGCGGCCGCCGGTCTCGTCGAGATAGTCGCGGCGCGCGGCGGCGGCATCGGCGATCGCCGTGGCCATCGGCACGCCGATGCCGAGCACCTCGCCGGTGGTGGTCGCGCCCGGGGTCGAGCCGTAGCCGACGATCACACCGGCCGCGCCCGTGCGCATCAGGTGCAGGGCCGTGCGGTGATCGCTGACGCCACCGGCCACAACGGGCACGTCCAGCTCGGCGATGAAGGTCTTCAGATTCAGCGGCTCGCCGTCGCCGACGTGCTCCGCCGAGATGATGGTGCCGTGCACGACCAGCAGATCAACCCCGGCCTGCACCAGGGCGGGCGTAAGCGCGCGAGCGTTCTGCGGGCTCACCCGGACCGCGACCGTGACACCGGCGGCGCGCACCTGCGCGACGGCGGCCGCCAGCAGATCCGGCTGCATCGGCGCGGAATGCAACTCCTGTAGCACCTGGACCGCGGCCTCGGCGCTCTCCTTCTCGGCGACCTCGATCAGGCGATCGATGCGCGCGGACACATCGGCGTGCCGGGCCCACAGGCCCTCGCCGTTGATGACGCCCAGTCCGCCCTGCCGGCCGAGTTCGATGGCCAGTTCCGGCGATACCAGCGCATCGGTCGGATGGGTCACCAGCGGGATGTCGAAGCGATAGGCGTCCAGCTGCCAGGCCAGCGAGACCTGCTTGGACGAGCGTGTCCGCCGAGAGGGAACGATGTCGACATCGTCCAATTCGTAGGTACGCCGGGCGGTCCGGCCCATGCCGATCTCGACCATATCGCGCACTGGTAATTCTCCTTCTATTCGATGGCCGCGCTGATGCGACCGTTCGCGGCAGCGAGCCCTTCATCTGGCGGGCATCCGCGCCGCCGCGCCCCTGGTCGGCCCGAGCCGACGCTAGAGGCGCGTCCGCACACGAGCCAGCCCCGTCTTACAGGGTTCGCGGCGCCACCGGGGCACCGCGGACGCCCGCGGACGGGGCTGGTCATGCACGCACCGTCGAGACCTAACCGCGCGTAGTGTAGTTCGGCGCTTCGACGGTCATCGTGATGTCGTGCGGGTGGCTTTCCTTCAGTCCCGCCGCCGTGATCTGCACGAACTGCGCCCGCTGCAGATCTGTGATGTTCTGCGAGCCGGTGTAGCCCATGGCCGCGCGCAGGCCGCCGACCAGCTGATGGATCACCTGGTTGACCGGGCCGCGGAACGGCACCCGGCCCTCGATGCCCTCGGGCACCAGCTTGTCCTCGGCGAGGACATCGTCCTGGAAGTAGCGGTCCTTGGAGTAGGACTTGGCCTGGCCGCGACCCTGCATGGCGCCCAGCGAGCCCATGCCGCGGTAGCTCTTGAACTGCTTGCCGTTCACCAGGATCAGATCGCCGGGCGATTCGGCGGTGCCCGCCAGCAGCGAGCCCAGCATGACCGTGGACGCGCCCGCCGCGATGGCCTTGGCCAGATCGCCGGAGTACTGCACACCACCGTCGGCGATGACCGGCACACCGGCCGGATTACATACGGCGACGGCCTCGAGGATCGCGGTGATCTGCGGCGCGCCGACACCGGCGACCACGCGGGTGGTGCAGATCGAGCCCGGGCCCACACCGACCTTCACCGCGTCCACACCGGCCTCGACCAGTGCGGCCGCGCCCGCGCGGGTGGCCACATTGCCGCCGACGACCTGAATGGTGTCGCCCACTTCGGCTTTCAGCTTGGAAACCATCTGCAGCACCTGGACCTGATGGCCGTGCGCGGTGTCGACGATGAGCACATCGGCCCCGGCGTCGCGCAGCGACATCGCCCGCGACCAGGAGTCCTCGCCCACGCCGACCGCTGCGCCGACCAGCAGGCGGCCGTCGCGGTCCTTGGTGGCATTCGGATACTGATCGGTCTTGACGAAGTCCTTGACCGTAATGAGTCCCCGCAGCCGCCCGTTGCCGTCGACGATCGGCAGCTTCTCCACCTTGTGGCGGCGCAGCAGACCCAGCGCTGCCTCGGCGGTGACGCCCTCCTGCGCGGTGATCAGGGGGGCCTTGGTCATGACGTCGGCCACGCGGCGGTTGGTGTCCACCTCGAAGCGCATATCGCGGTTGGTGATGATGCCGACCAGTTCGCCCGTCTCGTCCACCACCGGCAGACCGGAGATGCGGTAGCGAGCGCACATGGCGTCGACCTCGGCGAGGGTGTCGTTCGGGCGGCAGGTCACCGGGTTGGTCACCATGCCCGCCTCGGACCGCTTCACCGTCTCCACCGCCGAGGCCTGTTCGGCCGCGGACAGATTGCGGTGCAGCACACCCATACCACCGGCACGGGCCATCGCGATCGCCATGCGCGCCTCGGTGACCGTATCCATCGCGGAGCTCACCAGCGGGGTGCGCAACCGGATGTCACGGGTCAGTCGGCTCGAGGTGTCGACCGTGCTGGGGATGAGATCCGAAGCGGCCGGCAACAACAACACATCGTCGAACGTGAGGCCGAGCATGGCGATCTTGTTCGGATCGTCACCACCCGTAAGAGGGCGGACGGCCTGTTCGCCCATCACGGGACTACTCATCGGATCGACCCCTCCTGGACCTCGAAAGCAACGATCCGAGGATCACGCCCGGATCGCGAATATCTGACGGATTGGTGGAGCCGAAGATCAATACCCGGCGCCTTGTGACACACATGGTATCGGCCCGAGGTAATCCGCAGTGCGCCACCTCCGGTCCGACGAGTTCGCCAGCCGCCTCGCTGTAGCCGAACTCACACGGCGACGCGCCCGGTTGCCAGATGTTGTCGACACGCCGAATGCCCGATGTGCCCCAGTACCCGGCCGAATTGCTGCGACAGGCGCGCCAAAATGCCAACAGCGCTGGCGCACAGGGGGTGGTTCTGCGTACCGTGGGATTGTGCGTGACCATCTACCACCTGGCCTGCCGCCGGATCCGTTCGCCGGAGATCCCTCCGACCCGTCGGCCGCGCTCGATGCCATCGAGCCGGGGGAGCCGCTGGATCCTCACGAGCGGCTAGCGGTCGAAGAGGATCTCGCCGATCTCGCGGTCTACGAGGCGCTGCTGGCGCACCGCGGCATTCGCGGACTCGTGGTCAGCTGCGAGGATTGTCGGCAGGATCATTACCACGATTGGGACATGCTGCGCGCCAACCTTCTTCAGCTTCTGGTCGACGGCACGGTGCGTCCGCATGAACCCGCCTACGATCCGCAGCCCGAGGCCTACGTCACGTGGGACTACTGCCGCGGTTATGCCGATGCGTCGATGAACGAGGCGCTGCACGGCGACGGGTTCGACGGCTTCGACGCCTGATCGACCATACGACGAAACCGACCGCCTTTCGGCGATCGGTTTGGCGCGTAGAGCTTTTCGCCCGCCTCGGATCTCGGCGGGCGCGTTCCTGTTCTATTTGATTCCCGGAATGAGCCCGCCCGGCACGATGATCGAGGTTGGGACTACCACCGGCGCGGTCGGCTGACCGGCCGGTGCACTCGGCGCCGATCCACCGGTGCCCGGAGAGGCAATGGTGGTCGGCGCCGTGGGTTCATGCGACGGCGGCTCCTGTGTCACCGGCACGGTGGTCGGCGGTTCCGCCGTGGTCGGTCCACCCGTCGGTGGCTGCGAATGCGTCGGGGGCACACTCGGTTCGGTGCTGCCACCCGTCGGTTCGCCGGGTGTGGTCGCACTCCGTGGATCGTAGGTGGGTTTGTTGTCGGTATTGCCAGCCGTCTGATCCTTGGTCGGCGGCGTGATCGCGCCGGTCGGCTGGCTGTGCGGAGTGGTGGTCAACAGATTCTGCAAATCCGGCGGCAACTGCGCGAGCAGCTCGCCGAGCTTCTTCTCCAGATCGCTCTTGCGATTCTGGTCGTTGACCTGGGTCGCATTCGTCTTGGCGCTGTCGAGCGCCTCTTTCGCCTTCTCGGGGTTGCCCTGCGCGATGGCGGTCTGCGCCTCCTGCAGAGCATCGTCGGCACGCTGGACGATGGTGGTCTGCGCCTGCTGGCTGAACACCACCTCTTTGACCCGCCATAACGGATCACCCGGCTGTGCGTTGTACGAGAATGCCGTCATACCGCCGACGATCAGGGCCAACGCGGCCGCCGCGCCCATAATCGGACGCACCAGCCGCAAATGCCTGCCCCGGCCGGCGTTAACCCTCGCCTGCCGAGCCCCGATCTCCTGATTGACCGCCGCGACAATGGTGTCCAGTTCCGGTCCGGCCGGCATCGGGACCTCGACGATCTCGGCCCGCCAGTTCGCGAGCAGAGTCGCGAGCTGATACTCCTCGGCACTGTCCGTCGCTACGGGTCCGTCGCCGGCGATGGCGTCGATGAGCGAATCGTCGCGGCGGACCGCGGCAATATCGACCGGTCCGGTGTCACCGGATGCCTCGGCATAGGGATCGCTGTTCTGCGATCCAAGCCGCGCCTTCCAGTCGCCCCGACCGCGCTCGCCATCCCTAGCCATACATTTCACCTGCCCTCGCCACTTGTGACTTCAGTTTCGCGAGCGCCCGATGCTGGGCCACTCGTATAGCACCGGCCGTACTGCCCACGGCAAGTGCTGTTTCTTCTGCTGACAGACCCATGACCAAACGCAGGATCAGAATCTCTCGATGCTTCTCCGGAAGCGTTGCCAGCAAAGAGTTCATCTGCCGGCTGGTTTCGGATTCGAGAGCGCGCTGCTCCGGCCCTTGGTCGGTGGATATGACATCTGGTACTTCGGCCATAGCGTCCGCCTTGTTACGGGCGGCGTTGCGATGAGCGTCGGCGACCTTGTGCGAAGCGATTCCGTACACGAATGCCATGAACGGCCGCCCCTGGTCCTGATAACGAGGCAGGGCGGTCATCACAGCCAAACAGACCTCCTGCGCAACGTCGTCCGCGGAGAGCTGCCCACGCTCCGCGGATCCGATCCGCGCGCGGCAGTAGCGCACTACCAGCGGGCGGATGATCTCCAGTACCTGGGCTAGAGCCGAACGGTCGCCTTGCGCTGCGGCAGCGACGGCGGCATCCAACTCCTCGCCCGTGTGCGTCATCGTCAGAGATATTCCTGGCGTTACAAGTGGCACGGTCGGTGTTGACCGGTGCTTCCGCCCGGTCCGGCGGAACGGGTCCAACAATAGCGGCTTCAATCCACTCGTTCGGCAACACCTGGGATCAGGGGCCGCCCAGAACGCTGTTCCCCGAACGCAATAGCCCGCCGTACGTGGCAAGAGCCGCCGCGAGCTGGGCGGCTTCGGCCGTGGCCGCTACGGCGGCGGAGCCCTGCGCCACGCCGGAACGCAACATCGCGCACGCCCATCCCAGCGGCAGCAGATGGTGTTCGCGAGTCCGCTCGGCGACTTCCTCGGCCAGGGCGCGGGACCGATCGAGATCTCCGGCCCCCGCGGCGGCCGCGGCGAGCAGTAGACGGGACTTGACCCGATGCCGCACCGAGGGGGCGGCGTCGGCGAGCGCGACGGCCGTATCGGCCAGCGCCGCCGCCGGAGCGCCGACGAGATCGCGTCCGGGCGTCGCGAGCGCGGTCTCGGCCGCGACCCAGTGCCAGCGCACCCGCGAACGCCAGCGCTGTGGCGAATCGTCCAAAATTGGCTGGCAACGTTTCAGCAGCCGGTTCGCGAGGGTCGGCCGGTCGGTGCCGAGGGCGTCGGCCGCGAGTCCGGTCAACGCGTCGCAAACCGCCTCGGCGAGAGCGGGATCGGGGTGTCCACCGGCCCGGCGCAGCTGCGGCAGCACCAGGGCAAGGGCCCGGCCGTCCAGCGCGGATGCCTTTGCATGCCAACCCAGTTGGCGCAGCAGCGAGGCCTCGGTACTGGTGATCAGCGAGAGCAGCACCGGTTCGCGCACGCCGCCGCGCAGCCGTCGCAACTGCGTCCGCGCGGCCGCGTAGCGGCCCTGACCGCCCAGCACAACGGCCCGCAGCCAGGCCTCGACATCGTCCGCAACAGGCGGCAACTCGGCAGCAGGCAGACCGGGCCGGGACCCGAAGGCGGCATCGGCGAACATCGCGTTTCCCCGATCCGCCGACCCGCCCGGCAGCGCACACAACTCCTTCACCGCCCGCACTCTATCCATGGCGCCCGCGCGGTCACACGAACATCCGGCAACCGATCAGCCCCCGAAAGCCATCCGGGTGTTTCCATCACGTAAATCTGACGTGGGCTATCACTCAGCACGTATCTTAAGAATTCGTATGCTTTTCGGATAATTAACCTGGTCGCCTCGGTACGGCCATCTCCGACGCCTCCGGATTGCTCGGAAGTGTGGCTTGTTGCACATAGCACAACGTCACGACCCGCATGCGCGGTTGGCACTTCTATGTGGAAAAATCTATGCTGAGCTGCCGTTTTACACCCCTCCGACAGGCGTGCCGGGATACGACCGATGCAGGCCAACCGATCAGTATCACCAGTACCAGCCGGAAAGTAAATAGCATGTAGGTTAAATCTGAGACCCGTCGACATTTCGATCGCCGACGGAGAAACTATTGACTCTATTTCGTCGTGCGTCCTAACGTACGTCATCGCCGTCGTTGGCGCCGCTCGAAATTCGGGGGCCCACGAACTGCGATCGACGGACTTCCGACGATAACGGTCCGAGCCCGAACTCGGCGGATGCCATCTGCCGCGCCCGTGGTTCGGACAGACCGTTGCTAACAAAGCATCGCTCGACGACGCCGACGAGCTCGCACCACAAGGAGTTCACATGCCCATGCCCACCCATCTCCCCGGTCCGAACGCCGACGTCTGGGACTGGCAGATGCGCGGTTCCTGCCGCGGCGTGGACTCATCCGTGTTCTTCCATCCCGACGGCGAGCGCGGCCGCGCCCGCGCCCAGCGCGAGCTGCGAGCCAAGGAGATCTGCCGGACCTGCCCGGTGCTGATGCAATGCCGCAGCCATGCGCTCAAGGTCAGTGAGCCGTACGGCATCTGGGGCGGCATGTCGGAGACCGAGCGGGAAATGCACGCCCGCCGCAATCGGCGTCGCATCGCAGTCTGAACTGCGCAGTCGCGACCGTTCGGAAATTCGTCACCCCCCTCGGCCCATCCGAGAGCCCGGGCGCGCCGAATGCCTAGCAAACACCCGGCCACTGGAACTGCCGGCCGGGGAACACAGATGAGGCGCGCGGAGTCGGTCGGCCACCGCCGATCCGGCCCGCGATGCGATGGCCAGAAGCCTTCCCCACCTGTTGCCCCGCTTTCGGTTCCGGGCGTGTCACGGCGTGTCTTGTACGCGCGCCGCCGCATGTGTCCGGATATGTCCGAAAGATGCTGGGCACCAGCGCGTTTGCCGATACCCCAGCAGAAAGGAGGTCATAGCGGCACGCTACGGTAGTGGCCGATGACACAGAATGGAGCGTTGTGACAACGCGGCCGCCGGCTGCAGAGGGCGACTCGTTCCAGGGGCAAGTCGGGGAGAGCCTGGACTCTGCGGTTACGGCACGCGCAGCCGAAAGCATCGAACTCGCCGCACTGCTAGCCCGGTGCGGACGAGGCGACCAGCAAGCCTTCGCCGAGCTGTACGACCGTACGAGCGCTCGGGTATTCGGCTTGGTCCTTCGTGTCCTACATGATCCCGGCTATGCCGAGGAGACGACCCAGGAGGTCTATCTCCAGATCTGGCGTACCGCAGCCAATTTCGACCCCGCCAAGGGTTCGGCGGTTACCTGGCTGATGACGCTGGCGCACCGCCGAGCGGTCGACCGCGTCCGCGCCGAGCAGGCCCATGCGCTGCGCGAGGTGGCTTACGGAGCGACCGGTCTGGGTAACGAATTCGACGAGGTCACCGAAGAGGTAGGACGGAGACTCGAGCAGCAGGCTGTGCTGGAGGGCCTGGCCACGCTCACCGAGACCCAGCGGGAGGCAATCTCGCTGGCTTACTTCGGTGGCCGGACCTATGCCGAGGTTGCCGCATATTTGGGCGTAGGGTTACCGACTGTTAAGTCCCGTATTCGCGACGGATTGACACGACTCAAGAAGAGTTTGGGAGTGACGTGAGATGAATGAAAGCCAGATCGATCTCGCGCACACGGTCGCGCTCGGATCGATCGGCGACGAGGACCAGCGCGCGGTGCAGGAGTTACTCGACTGCGGAGATTCCGCACTGCGCGCCGACTTCACCAAGGAAGTGCAGCAGACCAGGGACGCGCTCGCCGAATTCGCCTCGGACGCCGCGACCCCACCGCCCGCAACACTCCGTGATCGACTGCTCGCCGCGATTGCCGAAGACCAGACCGACCGCGCCCCGCACCACTGCGCATGCAACCATCGCGGTAACTCCGCGACCAGCCACTGACATCCCGCCCGACCCGACAGACCCAACGGCGCCGAGAGAGACGGCGACGGGGCCTACGAGAGTCGCTGCGCGGCCCTGCCGCCCGGCCTGACGGCCGAACGACAGGGAAATGGGGGAATTGGGCGACGGGAGGAGGGGGAACGCGCCAACGGGGGCGACGGGGGAATCCGCCGACCGGGACGCCGAGGGAATCCACCAACCGGGACGCCGAAGGAATCCACCAACCGGGACGCCGAGGGAATCCACCAACCGAGACGCCGAGGGAATCCACCAACCGAGACGCCGAAGGAATCCACCAACCGAGACGCCGAAGGAATCCACCAACCGAGACACCGAAAACACCCACCGACCGAGACGCCGAAAACACCCACCGACCGAGACGACGGGGAATCCGCCGACGAACACGGGAATGACGACCGGTAGGGGCCTCGCCTCTGCCTAGGGCAGAGGGTGGGACGCTCGGGCGGGGCGGGCGTCGAAAGTACAACGGGCCGTTCACATCCGAGGATGTGAACGGCCCGTTCGTTCGGTACGGCTCAGTGCGAGTGGCCGTGGTGGGCGTCGCCAGCCGAGTCCTCGGCGGGCTTGTCGACCACGGCGCTCTCGGTGGTGAGCACCATGCGGGCGACCGAGACCGCGTTCAGCACGGCCGAGCGGGTGACCTTGACCGGGTCCACGACGCCGTCGGTGACCAGGTCGCCGTAGGTCAGGGTGGCGGCGTTGAAGCCGTCCTTGCCCTCGGAGACCTTGCTGACCACGACCGCGCCGTCGACGCCGGCATTGCTGGCGATCCAGTACAGCGGGGCCTCCAGCGCCTTGCGCACCACGTCGACACCGACCGCGACATCGCCGGTCAGCGACTGACGCAGCTCGGCCAGCTTGGCCGCGGCCTGCACCAGCGCGGTGCCGCCGCCGGGCACGATGCCCTCCTCGACCGCGGCCTTGGCCGCGCTGACCGCATCCTCGACGCGGTACTTACGCTCCTTGAGCGCGGTCTCGGTGGCCGCGCCGACGCGGATCACCGCGACGCCGCCCGACAGCTTCGCCAGCCGCTCCTCGAGCTTCTCGCGGTCCCAGTCGGAGTCGGTGTTCTCGATCTCGCCGCGCAGCTGCGCGATGCGGGCGTCGAGCTCCTGCTGGGTGCCGGCACCCTCGACGATCGTGGTGTTGTCCTTGTCGACGACCACGCGCCGGGCGCTGCCCAGCTGATCGAGGGTCGCCTCGCGCAGGGTGATGCCCAGATCGGGCTCGATCACCGTGCCGCCGGTGACGACGGCCAGGTCCTGCAGGAACGCCTTGCGACGGTCACCGAAGAACGGCGCCTTCACCGCGATCACCTTGAGGGTCTTGCGAATCGCGTTGACCACCAGGGTCGACAGCGCCTCGCCCTCGATGTCCTCGGCGATGATCAGCACCGGCTTACCGGATTCGGCGATCTTCTCCAGCAGCGGCAGGAAGTCCGGCAGCGAGGAGATCTTCTCCCGGTGCAGCAGGATGTACGCGTCGTCGAGCGCCGCCTCCTGCTTGTCCGGGTCGGTCATGAAATACGCCGACAGGTAACCCTTGTCGAACTGCACGCCCTCGGTGACGACCAGCTCGGTGTGCAGGGTGGAGGCCTCCTCCACCGTCACCACGCCGTCCTTGCCGACGACCGTCAGCGCCTTGCCGACCATCTCGCCGATCTCGGCGTCGCGCGAGGACACGGTGGCCACCTGCGCGATGGCCTGCTCGCCGGAGACCGGCTTCGCGGCCGCCAGCAGCGCCTGCGAGACCGCGTCGGCGGCCTTGCTCATGCCCTGGCCCAGCGCGATCGGGTTGGCGCCCGCGGCGATGTTCTTCAGGCCGCCCTTGATCAGCGCCTGCGCCAGCACGGTCGCGGTGGTGGTGCCGTCGCCGGCGACGTCGTTGGTTTTGGTGGCGACGCTCTTGACCAGCTGCGCGCCCAGGTTCTCGAACGGATCCTCGAGGTCGATGTCACGAGCGATGGTCACACCGTCGTTGGTGACCGTCGGCCCGCCGAAAGCCTTGGCCAGCACGACATGCCGGCCACGCGGGCCGAGGGTGACCTTCACGGCGTCGGCGAGCTTGTCGACGCCGCGCTCCATCGCCCGACGAGCCTTCTCGTCGAACTCGATCTGCTTTGCCATGTGTTGGGTCCTTGAATGTCAGAGGGAAACGACAACTGCCCCGATGCCTACGCGTGGGGCACCGGGGCAGCTCGTCACGACTCGATCGCGCTGCGCGCGGTCACTTGTCGACGACGGCCAGCAGGTCGCGAGCCGACAGGATCAGGTACTCCTCGCCGTTGTACTTGATCTCGGTGCCGCCGTACTTGCTGTAGATGACGGTGTCGCCTTCCTTCACATCCAGCGGAATGCGCTTCTCGCCGTCCTCATCCCAGCGACCCGGTCCCACGGCGATGACGGTGCCCTCCTGGGGCTTCTCCTTCGCCGTGTCGGGGATGACCAGGCCGGAGGCGGTCGTCGTCTCGGCCTCGTTGGCCTGGACGAGGATCTTGTCCTCGAGCGGCTTGATGTTCACGCTCGCCACGTTGAGCCCTCCACTTTCAGGGAATTCGGCGTCCGGGGCCGTTCCCCGGACGCACGGTTTCGGTCATGGTGTCGACCCTGTGCACAGCCCCGTCGTCGCGGGTGCCGGGACCCCTGCTCAGTGGTCGAGCTGGCATCTGAGCAACATCCAGTGCCACTAGCACTCTATACAGGAGAGTGCCAGCGCTCAAGGCGGGGCAGTGCTGAAGATTGCCTTCGAGTTACCGACCCGAGATGTGCGTACGACCAGTTGAGGCGCTGTCCACCGAAAGCAAATGGCACAAACGCGACACGCTGCCAGCACGTAGCAATCGATCCGAAAAAACTGTAACGTTCGGATAACGGATTGTGACACTATGGACGACGGCTCCGTGATGTTGCGTCCGACGCAGACGCCGTGCCCACGCCGATGCTTCCTCACGTCGTCCGCCGAGCATTTGACAACTGCTTCACCCCACGCACGCCTGAGAACGAGAGCAAGACCGCAAGTGATCTCCGGATCCCGCCGCTCGGGCCACCCGTCAACCACGCGGAGGTTCGTGCTGTCCGTTCGAGATGGTCGGCGACCCGGTGACCATCCGCTCGAAGGGAGGTGAACATGCGAACATCCCTCGGCATCTCCGCCGGGAACGAGGTGGTGTGCTCGGCGTTGGTCGGCACCGCGTCGAACGGCTCCCAGAGCTTCGACTACCGAGTCGTCACCGCGGACGTGGCGCATTCCGATCTCGGTGACCTGGTGGTGTCCTCGATCGAGCTGATGACCACCCAGATGCCCCGCGATTTCATGCATCCCGTACCCACCCACAGCGGAATCCCGATGTCGCGCACCGACGCCGGCGTCAGTGCGCCGGGCGCGATCGCGGTCGCCTATCGCGACCGGGAGCAGGCGGTGGCCATCCGCGCCGCCATCGGGCGCCAGCGCCGCGATGTGCAGCTCATTCCGGAAAGCACTGCCGCGCTTACCTACCTGCGCCATACGGGGCTGCTGGACCGCTACGACACGGTGGGCGTCATCGACCTCGGCGCGTCGGGTATGAGCGTCACCGTGGCCGATCTGGCCGACGATACGGTGCTGCGCTGCGAGCGCACCCAGTCCGTCAGCGGCGGCGCCGTCGACGAGCTGATCTACCACCACCTGCTGGACTGCCACTTCGCCCGGCGCGGCACCCGACCCAACCGCGGCATGCTCATCAACCGCAGCCGCGCGGCCAAGGAGCATCTGTCCATCGCGCCCGCGGTCACCATCGATCACGTTGCGGGCCAACCGCTCAAACTGACCCGCGCCGACTTCGAGGAACTGGTCGCGGATCTGCTGCGCGACGCCGCGGCGTTCGTCTCCGGCGTGTTCACCCGCGCGCCGAAGCGTCCGCAGGCGGTCGCCGTGATCGGCGGCGGTGCGAATATTCCGGCGGTGATCTCCGCCCTCGATCAGCTGCTCGAGGTCCGGGTGCACACCGTGCCCGAACCGGAGGCGGCGATCGCCAAGGGCGCGGCGCTGATCGCGGATTCGGCACAGCCGTCGCCCTTCCCGGCGATCGGACTGGGCAACGACACGACCGCGAGCACCTTCACCAAACTGATCGGCACGCTCGCCGGGGCCGTGGTGGTGGTCGGCCTGGTAGTGGGATACGGCGTCAAGGAATTGGTCCCCGCCGCCAACCACGACGTCAACCCCGTCGGCACCACCGATTCCGCCCAGCTGAGCACCTCCCCGGCCCCCACCTCGGCGCCGACCGGAACCCTTCCCGCCCCAACGGGTTCGAACCAGCCCGGCCGCCGCCCTGCCGACGCCACCACCCCACCGTCGACCCCCCAACCCGCGACGAACCCACCCGGCCGCACCCAAACCACAGTGGGCCCGCCCCTGCGCCCGGACCCCAATCTCCCCCAGATCCCCCTCCCGGACCTCCCCCACCTACTCGGCCCCCTTGTGGGCACCGCCACCCAGGGCCCCGAAACCCCTACTCGCCCACAAATAGTCCCGCGTGCAAGCTCGGGCTCCTCGGGCACGAACCCCATCCGCTCCGCCGACTGAGCCCTACCGACAGCTACCCGCCAACCCTGGCTCGCGGGCGACTGCGGTAGCAGCGGATGGCCTCGTCCAAGGCCGCCCGGTACGCGTCTGCGGCCTCATCGAGTTCGTCCAGGATCACGCGGCCCGGGTAGTAGCGGCGTGGGTATCGGTTGCGGTAGTAGCGATGCCAGTAGCTCGTGACGCGCTGGCCGATCACGTGCAGGAAGGCGGAATCGGTCGCGGCGAAGCGGCCGTAGACCTCGTGCTGGGCGGTTCGAACCGTGACCACGTCGGTGAGGCCCCGGCGGATGTCGATCACGATATCGACCACATATTCGCCGACGAGCTCGACTACATACGGAACAACCCACGGATCGGTGGCGGGCAGGATTCGCCGGAGATGGCGTTGGCGGACGTATCCGTCGTCGTGGCGGCTGTAGAGGCAGTGCAGGATCCTGGCCTGCGTCGCGGAAAGACCTCGGACCGCATCATCACTCGGTTCGGGCAGAGGCAGCCGGTGCGGAATCGTGAGGCGTTCACGATCGACCCGGACGATGTCGCAGTGGGTGTACGGCGGTCGGTAGGCCGGAGGCAGGGCCCGCGCGACCGTGCGGACATCCTCGGCGAGGCGTGCGGGAAAAGCCGCGAGCAGCGCGCTTTCGACGGACGCGGTCCGGTCATCGATATCGTCGGAAACCGGCCACGCGCCGGGGATCACCGGCGGGGGCGCACAGCGCCCTTTCCTCGGGAGAACATCATGAATCCACCATATCCGGCACGCCGATTCGCCTGCAACGCAAGCATTGTCGGACAGGCGGGGTCAGCGCACCTGACTGGTCGAGACGGACAGGCCCGGATCGGTGGCGACGGTGAGGGCCGACGGTTTGGCCCCGCCCGCGATCACATGGGCGCCGAGGGTGGCGATCATGACGCCGTTGTCGGTGCACAGGCGGGGTTTGGGCACGCGCAGGGTCAGACCGGCCTCGGCGCAACGCTGTTCGGCCATCGAGCGGATACGGGAATTCGCCGTCGCGCCGCCGCCGAGGACCAGCGTGTCGACGCCGACGTCCTGGGCCGCGCGGATCGCCTTCAGGGTGAGCACATCGGCGACCGCCTCCTGGAACGAGGCCGCGATATCCGGAATCGGCAACTCCCCGCCCTCGCGCCGCACGCCCTCCACATAGCGCGCGACGGCGGTCTTCAAACCGGAGAAGGAGAAGTCGTAGCGCGGATCGCGCGGCCCGGTCATACCGCGCGGAAAGGCGATGGCCCGCGGATCACCGTGCGCCGCAGCGGCATCCAGCGCCGGACCGCCGGGGAATCCGAGATCCAGCAGCCGCGCCACCTTGTCGAACGCCTCACCGGCCGCATCGTCGACGGTGCTGCCCAATTCCACGATCGGCTCAGCCAGATCGGTGACATGCAGCAGATGCGTATGCCCGCCGGACACCAGCAGCGCCACACACGGCGGCATCGGCCCGTGCTCGAGGGTGTCGACGGCGACATGACCGCCCAGATGATTCAGCGCGTACAGCGGGACATCCCACGCCGCCGCATAGGCTTTCGCGGCCGCCACGCCGACCAGCAGCGCACCGGCCAGGCCCGGCCCGATGGTGACGGCCACGGCATCGGGCTTGCGCACGTCCGCCGTCGCCAGCGCGCGCCGCATCGCGGGCACGATCGCCTCGAGATGCGCACGCGAGGCGATCTCCGGCACCACGCCGCCGAAGCGCGCGTGCTGGTCCACACTCGAGGCGACCTCGTCGGCGAGCAGTTCACAGGAGCCGTCGTCGTGGCGGCGCACGATGCCGACTCCGGTTTCGTCACACGAACTCTCGATGCCCAGCACGATCATGACAGCACCTCGGTGTCCTGCCCGACGCCCGCATCCGGACGCGGGAATCCGCTCATGGCCGGACGACGCATGGTGAACGCGTCCGCGCCACTGGGCTGGTAGTAGTTCTTGCGCAACCCGATGATGTGAAAACCGTGCTTCTGATAGAGCGCGATGGCCGCCGCGTTGTCGGTGCGCACCTCCAGAAACACCGGCCCGCCGCGCCGTCCCGCCTCGGCCAGCAGCGCGCGCAGCAGCAGCGTGCCGACGCCGGATCGATGGCACTGCGGATCGACGCCGATCGTATGCACCTCGGCCTCGGGATGTTCCATCGTGCCCAGCAGCGCGACGCCCGCGTAGCCGAGCATGCGGCCGGATTCGTCGTCGCGCGCGACCAGATAGCGGTTGTGCGCACCGGCCAGCTCGGAGGTGAAGGCCACCTCCGGCCACGGATCATCCTCGGGGAACAGCACTTTCTCGAGTTCCACGCAGCGCGCGATATCGGCCGGACCCATCGGTTCGATATGGATGCCGGGCCGGATCTGTCCGTTCATCGCACCGCCTGATAGGTGCGCTCGACCGCATCGGGACGGCGCAGATACAGCGGTTCGAGGGGCGCGGGGGCGACCCCGGCCAGCAGATCGGCGGCCGCGCAACCGACCAGTCCGGCCGGGGACGGCGTCTCCACCGGCAGCACGGGCAGATCGAAAAAGTCGACGTGCGAGGCGGATCCGGCGATCGCACCGGCGTCCCCGGAGTCCAGATCGGCGGGCTTGCACACCCCGGGACCGTCCACCCGGCCGCTGCGGCGATAGCGCGCCCAGTACACCTCGCGGCGACGGGCATCGGTGACCACGAGCAGTTCCGCGGCCTCGTCGGCGGGTTCGCGCCACGCGTCGGCGGCAATGGCGTCCAGGCTGCAGACCCCGTGCACGGGCAGACCCAATGCGTCACCGAATGCGGCCGCGGTGGCCATGCCGACGCGCAGCCCGGTGAACGGGCCGGGACCGATGCCGACGACGACCGCATCGAGCTCGGTCCGGGAGCGGCCGGCGGTCTCCAGGCAGGCGAGGATCTGCGGGGTGAGCACTTCGTTGTGTGCGCGCGCGTCCACTGTCACCCGGGTGGCGAGTGTATGGAGGGCGGCCTGCTCCAGTTCCACCAGTCCTGCTGTAACGGCAGGTGTCGCGGTGTCGACAGCAAGTACAAGCATGATTGTCTTTACGATACCGGTTGGTCACCTGCCCGACGGCACCCCCGTCACGGCGTCGCGACGGGACCGAATCGCCT
>NZ_BDBS01000013.1 GCF_001613105.1 Nocardia pseudobrasiliensis NBRC 108224
CCGACCGCGCCCGGATGCGTGCCCGCGCGATGTTGCCGGGCGATGATGAAGGTCGGCGAGCTGACCCGGCCCTGTACGCCGAGTCCGGCCGCGATACCGCGAGTCAGGGCGGTTTTACCGGCGCCGAGGGGACCGTCCAGCACGACCAGGTCACCGGCGCGCAGTTCCTCGGCGAGTTCGCGACCCAGGCTCTCGGTGTCCTCGACCGTGGGCAGCATCCGCTGTTCAGCCATGCAGAGCCTTTCGTCGGGCGCGGCCGAGGGCGCCGCTGCGGGCCAACAGTCGATCCAGGGCGGCGTTGACCAGTTCCGGATACTGCAGATGCACCATGTGCGCGGCATCGGTTACCCGGACCAGATCGGCATCGGGCAGCCGCCGGGCCAGGGCCAGGGAGTTGCGGAACGGGATCACCAGATCGTGTACGCCCCCGAGCACCAGCGCGGGCAGCGGTTCGAGGCTGGTCAGCGCGGCCGATTCGTCGTGCAGCTCCAGTGCTTTCAGGAATTTCACGATCGTCGCGACCGAGGTCTGATCGATCATCGCGGTGGTGAATCGCGACAGCGTCGGGCTCACATCGCCGTGGAACGAGCTGACGTGCAGGATCGGCGTGATGATCTGCCGCGCGGTGACCCGTCCCGCCTGTGCCAGCGCGGGCGCGGCGAGCACGGCCGCGCGGAATCCGTCGATCGCCGGATTGCGCAGCAGCTGAGCCACTCCCGCCGAGGTGACCTCGGCGGCCGCGGTCGACAGCAGGGCCACGGCGCGCACGCGATCGGCGAACAGTTTCGGGAACTGCGCCGCGGCGGCCAGAATCGCCATACCGCCCATGGAATGTCCGACCAGCATGATCGGACCGCGCGGCGCGCACTCCCGGATCACCGCGGCCAGATCGCGCCCCAGCTGCGGCACGGTACAGCTGTCGGTATCCGGCACGCCCGACCGGCCGTGGCCGCGCAGATCGAAGAACAGCATCCGCACCGTGGAGCCCCAGAGCTTCTCCAGATCCCGGCGCTGGAAATGCCACGACTCCATGCTGTTACAGAAGCCGTGCACGAATACGACCGTGGCCACCGGGTTGCCGCCGGAGTATTCGCGCACCGCCAGGGGCACCCCGTCCTCGGCGAGGACGGTATGGGCGAGATCACGGTCGAGCAGCGTGAAATCCTCCTCGCGCAGCTCGTCGCGGCGGGCGGGCCAGCGCACCGCCGCACCGATCCGGCGCAGCGCGTGCGCACCGGCCAGTGTGCCCAGCAGCCCGGCGGTGGCCATGCCGCCGCGCCGCACAGTTGTCCGAAAAGCTTGCGGCTGTTCGGTTTTCATTCACTTCCCCTTAGTACCGGATCTCCGACATAGCGTCGCACGACCCGGCCGCGGGGGGAACAGACGATCTCGTAGCTGATCGTGCCGAGCAGATCGGCCCACTGCTGCGCCCGCGGATCGTCCTGGCCGAACAGCACGGCCGTATCGCCCTGGCGCACCCCGGCGGGATTGTCGCCGAGATCGATCACCAGCTGATCCATGGAGATGGTGCCGACGCTCGGGTAGATGTGCTCGCCGACGCGTACCTCGATGCGCCCGGTCAGGGCCCGCGGCACGCCGTCGGCGTATCCGGCGGGGATCAGGGCCACGGTGGTATCGCGCGGTGCGATCCAGCGGTGGCCGTAGGAGACGCCCTCACCCGCGGCGATATTTTTGACCAGCACCACACGCGCACGGAAGGTCATGGCCGGGCGCAGGCCGTAGTCGGAGACGCGCGGCATCGGCGAGAGGCCGTACATGGCGATGCCCGGGCGGACCATATCGAAGGCGAGGTCCGGACGGGTCAGTGTCGCGGGCGAATTCGCCAGGTGCACGAGTTCGGGCTGCAGGTGGTACTGCTTGGCGGCGGCGATGGCCTCGAGGAATCGGTCGCGCTGCATATCGATCGACGGATGCCCCGGCTCATCGGCGCAGGCCAGATGGGAGAAGATCGCGCGGAAGCGCACGACCTGCTCGGACACCAGCCGCTGCAGCAGCTCGAGCACCTCCGGATATTCGGTCGGGGAGACGCCGTTGCGGTTCATGCCGGTGTCGACCTTGAGTGTCACCGTCGCGGTATGTCCGGTCGCGCGGGCCGCCCGCTCGACGGTCCGCAGCTGCGCCGCCGAGGAGATGCCGATCTCGATATCGGCGGCGACCGCGGCGGCGTAATCGGCGTCACCGGTGTTGAGCCAGCTCAGAATCGGCGCGGTGATTCCGGCGGCGCGCAGTTCCAGCGCCTCCTCGATATTGGTGACCCCGACCTCGGCCGCCCCCGCCGCCAGCGCCGCCCGGGCGACCGGCACGGCCCCGTGGTTGTAACCGTCGGCCTTCACCACCGCCATCACCGCGGCATCTCCGGCGTACTCACGCAGAATTCGCACGTTGTGTGCGATGGCGTTGAGGTCTACGACGGTTTCCACCTGTGGATCGGCACTACTCACGCTTACCGATCCTGCCACCTGCGTCATATGCGGTTCTACGGACGCCGGCTTCGAGGGGTTGCTTGGAGCGCACTCCAGGTGAGTAGCGTTGCCGGTGGGATCCACTCGATATGAAAGAGGGACATATGAGCAAGGTCTGGTTCATCACGGGCGTGTCGCGGGGGTTCGGGCGGGAGTGGACGCTTGCGGCGCTGGAGCGCGGCGACCGGGTGGCCGGGACCGCGCGCGATCTGAGCACCGTGGACGATGTGGTCGCCGAGTATCCCGACACCTTCCTGCCGCTGCGCCTGGATGTGACCGATCGCGCAGCCGATTTCGACGCCGTGCGCCGGGCCGCCGAACACTTCGGTCGGCTGGACGTCGTCGTGAACAACGCGGGCTACGGGCAATTCGGCATGATCGAGGAGTTGACGGAGGCGGAGGTCCGCGCGCAGTTCGAGACGAATGTCTTCGGCGCGCTGTGGGTCACCCAGGCCGCGCTGCCGATCCTGCGCTCACAGGGCAGCGGCCACATCATCCAGGTATCGAGCATCGGCGGAATCAGCGCATTCCCGAACCTCGGCGCCTATCACGGCTCCAAGTGGGCCCTGGAAGGCTTCACCCAGAGCCTGTCCCAGGAGGTAGCCGCTTTCGGCATCCACGTCACCCTCATCGAACCCGGCGGCTTCAGCACCGACTGGGCCGGCCCCTCAGCCGCCCACAGCACCGAAAACCCCGCCTACAACTCCGTCCGCGAGGCCCGCGAGCGAGTCCGCAGCGCCGGCCGCCGAGGCGAACCCACCGCCACCCGCTCCGCGATCCTGACGGTAGTAGACGCCCCCGAACCCCCGCTCCGCCTCTTCCTCGGCGAGGCCCCCTTGAAAATCGCCACCGCCGACTACGAATCCCGCCTGGAAACCTGGCGCAAATGGGAACAGGTATCCCTGGCCGCCCAGGGCGACTGACCGAATCCGACGACAGAAGGTCTTCACGAGGCGGACTGGCCTTCTCCCCCAACAGAACCCGGCCCGCCTGAATCCTTCCTGCGGCAAGTTTCCGCACCCACCTCATTCCCTGCCGCCAGGCCGGGCAATTCAGCCAGGGCCCGAAGGATTCGATCCAGCCGAACCCACTCCGGTGGTACTCCACCTCGTTCCCTACCACTCAGCTACCGCGTCGGCCAGTTTCGGCCAAGGCTCGGAGGATTCGGTCCACTCCAACTCGCTTCGGCGGCAACCTACTTCATCCCTGCCCGCTCGGCCGCCAGGCCGGGCGGGCAGGTTTCCGCCGAGGCCCGGAGGACCCAGGCCACCTGAAATCACCGCGGCGGGTATTTCACCTCCTTCCCTGTCGCTCGGCCGCCAGGCCGGGCGGCGGGGTCAGGCGGGTTCGGCCAGGGCTCTGAGGGTTTGGATGGCTGGGCGGATGTGGTGGAGGAGGGGGGTGGCCGAGATCGGGGAGCCGGGGCCTGGAGTGGAGTGGGCCGCGAGGTTGGCGGCGAGGGCGTGGGCTCGGGCCGCGGCGGCGGCCGACCAGGATGGGTCTTTGCCCGCGGCCAGTAGGGCGCCGAGGATGCCGGAGAGGACATCGCCCGCGCCCGCGGTGGCGGCCCAGGAGCCGCCCGCCTCGTTGACCAGAACCGGGCGGCCGGGGGAGGCGATCAGTGTGGCGCGGCCCTTGAGCAGCACGGTGACTCGCCAATCCTCGGCGAGTTCGCGTACCGCGGACACTCGATCCGGGCCGGGTTCATGGCCGGTGAGCCGGGCGAATTCACCGGCGTGCGGGGTGAGGATCGTGGCGGCGCGCCGCGCGGTGACCAGGCCGGGCTCGGCGGCCAGCATGGTCAGCCCGTCGGCATCGATCACCACCGGCAGATCGGTGGCCAAGATCTCCGAAAGCCGTTCTCGGGCAGCATCATCGGTACCGGCACCAGGACCGAACACCCAGGACTGCACCCGCCCGGTCTTGGAAACCGACTGGGCGGCAATGACTTCCGGAAAATTCGCCAGCACCTGCTCCGCGCCGGTCCCGGCATAACGCACCATGCCCGAGGTCGCCGCCACCGCCCCACCCGTACACAGCACCGCGGCGCCCGGATAGGTCGCACTACCCGCGCAGATACCGACCACGCCCTGGGTGTATTTGTCATCGCGCGGACCGGGCACCGGCCACTGCCCCCCGATCGACATCGGTTCCAACGCAGCGAGATTCGGCTCGGGCAACCGCAACCCGATGGGCACCAACTCGATTCGCCCACACCACGGCGCGGCCAGCGCGTGCACCGGCTTGTAAGCGCCGAATGCGACGGTCACATCGGCCCGCACGGCCGGACCGTCCACGGCCCCGGTATCCGAGTCGACACCACTGGGCAGATCCGCGGCCACAATCGGAACCCGCACCGCCGCAACAAGTTCCGCCGCACGCGGCCGCAATGAGCCCCGCCCGGAGATACCGACGATCCCGTCGACCACCAGATCCGGCTCCCCCAGATCCGTCCGCACCCGCCCGCCATGACGCCGCAACGCCGCCAGCCCGGCCGCATGCGCCCGCTCCGGCGACAACAGCACCGCCGACACCGCGACCCCGCGCCGCCGCAACATCGAACCGGCCCACAACGCGTCCCCGCCATTGTCCCCCGACCCCACCAGCAGCGTCACCGACCGCCCGGCCACCCCACCGGTCCGCTCCCGCAACTCCCCCGCGACGACCTCCGCCAGCCCATAGGCCGCCCGCCGCATCGGCACACCCTCCGCGACCCGCTCGAACAGTTCCGCCTCCGCCGCCCGCACCTCGTCGGCGGTGAAATATCCGCGCACAGTTCGCAGAGTACCTCCGCGCTCGAGAACCGCCCCCAACCGGACTCGAAGGCCCGCGCATGGGTGCGACTGTCGTCAATCGACCCACAACATCGGCGCGGGTCCGCCCGGCTTTGCCACCCACCACGACGCCGCGGCGACCATCCTGGAGTATCTCCGTCGACGAGCCGTGCCGAATCCGAGATAGGGAGCTACACCGAACCCGACCGCGGCGGCCGCTTCCCGGCACCGAACGTCCCCGATCCGCTTCCGACCGCTGCGCTGATCCGGGCGAACCAACGGCTACCGTGGCCGACTAGGGTGGGTGCCATGGTGGGCGGCAAATTGGGACGAGGTGCGATCGCTGCGGCGGCGGTAGTGGCGATGGCCGGATGTGGTTCGGCGACAACGACTTCCAAACCCGCCACGACGACCGCCGCCGCCGAGACCTCCTCCGCGGTGAGCCCCACCGCCGCGTCGCCCGCGACGCTCACCGTCGAGGTCGACAATATGAAGTTCTCCCCCGCGGCGCTGACCGCCCGCGTCGGCGACACCGTGACCTGGAAGTTCACCGATCGATTCCCGCACGCGGTCCAGGGCATCGGCGATGCCGCGATGGGTATCAACAGCCCGATCGTCAATCACGGCGAATGGAGCTACACCTTCACCGTCGCGGGAACCTACCGCTACCTGTGCCCGCTGCATCCGGAGATGCGGGGCACGATCACCGTGCAATGACGACCGGTCAGGCGGGCGAATGCACCCGGCGCGACGAGGAGGTGTTCAGAGCCTCGACAGCCGAAACCAGCGGCGCCAGACCGGGATCCGCGGCGGCGTGGCGCAATTCCGCCGTCAGCGCCTCGTCGTGAGTCGGACGGGCCTCACCGAGCAGGGCGATGCCCGCGGGCGTGACATCGGTGTAGATACCGCGGCGATCATCGGGGCACAGATAGCGCTGCAACAGCCCGCGGTCCTCGAGCCGGGTCACCAGCCGCGTGGTCGCGCTCTGACTCAGCGCGACCGAATCAGCCACCTGATTCATCCGCAGATGTCCGCCCGGCCCGTCGTGCTGACGACTCAGCACCACCAGTAGCGAGTACTCCCGCACGCTGAGTCCGTGACCGCCCTGTAGGGCGCGTTCGATGTGCGATTCGATCCGATCGTGCAGCACCGACAGCGCGTACCAGCCGTCGGCCAAGCCGGTGAGCGCGGCATCCGCGGTCATGTCTTCCTCCTGCGTGGGTCCGGACTTCAGGATACCCAGCCCTCGAAATATAAGGCGCTTGCATTTATAGAGCGTCTGCAATTATTGTCGACGCTCGTAATACTCGTACGCATGTCTCGTGGAGGCTTCATCCATGCCCCTCGCACTGCTCGCCCTCACCGTCGGGGCATTCGCCATCGGCACGACCGAATTCATCGTGGTCGGCCTGCTTCCGGGAATCGCCGACACCTTCGGCGTCTCGATCCCCACCGCGGGCTGGCTGGTCAGCGGTTACGCGCTCGGCGTCCTGGCCGGTGCGCCCGTGATGACCGGGCTCGGAACCCGCGTCTCGCGCAAAAAGATGCTGCTGATCAGCCTGGCCCTGCTCATCGGCGGTAACGCGCTCTCTTCCGTCGCGCCGAATTTCGGCCTGATGCTGTCCGGCCGCATCGTCGCGTCGCTGGCGCACGGAGCGTTCTTCGGGATCGGCTCGATCGTCGCCGGAAGTCTCGTGGGTCCGGATCGGCGGGCCGGGGCCATCGCGATGATGTTCACCGGACTCACCTTGTCCGCGGTCGCGGGCGTGCCGCTGAGCACGCTGCTGGGCCAGCATTTCGGCTGGCGACCGGCCTTCGCGCTGGTGGCGGTTGTCGGCCTGATCGCCTTCGCCGGAGTCGCAGCGCTCGTACCCGATCAGCCCGCCCAGCCCGGCGCTCGGCTGCGGCACGAATTGGCCGTACTGCGCAATCCGCAGGTCCTGCTCGCGATGGCGATGACGGTCCTCGGCTTCGGCGGAGTGTTCGCGGCGCTGACCTACCTCGCGCCGATGATGACCGATGTCACCGGATTCGCCGAAAGCTCGGTCACCTGGATCATGGCCCTGTTCGGCGTCGGCTTCCTGATCGGCAACTTGCTGGGCGGCCGCTACGCCGACCGGCATCTGATGCCGATGCTGTACATCACGCTGAGCTCACTGGCCGCGGTACTGGCCCTGTTCACCGTCACCGCACACAGCAAGCTCGCCGCCGCGGTCACGGTAATCCTCATCGGCGCAACAGGTTTCGCATCCGTCCCACCACTGCAGAAGCGCGTCCTCGACTACGCCGCCTCCGCCCCCACCCTCGCCTCGGCCCTCAATATCGGCGCCTTCAACCTCGGCAACGCCCTCGCCGCCTGGCTCGGCGGCCTGGTCATCGACGCGGGCTTCGGCTACACGGCATCGAACTGGGTGGGAGTCGCCTTGTCCGGCAGCGCGGTTGGGCTCGCGGTACTGTCCGGTGCGTTGCAGCGCAGGGAGAAGACCGAAAGCCCGACCGAAGGTCTTGTGGTGGTGGGGAATTGACCCAACCTCGCCCTTACTCCACCGTCACGGACTTCGCCAGGTTGCGCGGCTTGTCGATGTCATACCCCCGAGCCTGCGCCACCTCGGCCGCGAACACCTGCAGCGGCACCGTCGACAGCAGCGGCTGGTACAGCGTCGACGCCGCCGGGATCTCGATGAGGTGGTCGGCGAACGGCCGCACCGTATCGTCGCCCTCCTCCGCGATGACGATCGTGCGAGCGCCGCGCGCCTGGATTTCACGAATATTGCTGAGCAGCTTGGAATGCAGCACCGCGCGTCCCTTCGGCGAGGGCATCACCACGATCACCGGCAGGCCCTCCTCGATCAGCGCGATCGGGCCGTGCTTGAGCTCGCCCGCGGCGAAACCCTCGGCATGCATGTACGCCAGTTCCTTGAGCTTGAGCGCACCCTCGAGCGCCACCGGATATCCGACGTGGCGGCCGAGGAACAACACCGTCGACTGATGGGCGAACTGCCGGGCGATCTCGCGCACCTGCGGCGCGATCGCCAGCACCCGCTCGACCAGCTTGGGCATCGCCTCCAACTCGGCGAATTCGCGAGCCACCTCATCCGGATACTTGGTGCCGCGCGCCTGCGCAAGAGCAAGTCCGACAAGATAATTCGCGGTGATCTGCGCCAGGAACGCCTTCGTGGAGGCCACGCCGATCTCCGGACCGGTGCGGGTGTAGAGCACCGCATCGGATTCGCGCGGAATCTGCGCGCCATTGGTATTGCAGATGGCCAGTACGCGCGCCTTCTGCTCCTTGGCGTGCCGCACGGCCTCCAGCGTGTCGGCGGTCTCACCCGACTGCGAGATCGCCACCACCAGCGTCGAACGGTCGAGAACCGGGTCGCGGTAACGGAATTCGCTGGCCAGCTCCACCTCGACGGGCAGCCGCGTCCAATGCTCGATCGCGTACTTGGCCAGCAGACCCGCGTGATACGAACTGCCACAGGCGACTACGAAGACCTTGTCGAATTCGCGCAGTTCCTGATCGGCCAGGCGCTGCTCGTCCAGCACGATCCGGCCATTGGCGAAATGCCCGATCAACGTATCGGCGACGCCGGTGGGCTGCTCCTCGATCTCCTTAAGCATGAAGTAGTCATGCCCGCCCTTCTCCGCGGCCGCCAGATCCCAGTCGATGGTGAACGGCCGGATCGGCACACCGGAGTTGCCGTCGAAGTCGGTGACCGTATAGCTGTCGGCGGTGATCACCACCGCCTGGTCCTGCCCCAGCTCGACCGCCTCGCGGGTGTGCTCGATGAAGGCCGTCACATCCGAGGCGATGAACATCTCGCCCTTGCCGACACCGACCACCAGCGGGGTCGAGCGCCGCGCGGCGACAATCGTGCCCGGATGATCGGCATGCGTGAACACCAGCGTGAACGCGCCCTCGAGGCGACGCAGCACCGCCAGCGCGCTGCCGACGAAATCGCCCGCGGTCGGACCCGAGGCATAGGCGCTCGCCACCAGATGCACCGCGACCTCGGTATCGGTATCGCTGCGCAATTCGACCCCGGCATCCTCGAGTTCGCGCCGCAGCGGTGCGAAATTCTCGATGATGCCGTTGTGCACAACCGCGACCTTGCCGCTGGCGTCGCGATGCGGATGCGCGTTGCGATCGGTCGGCGCACCGTGCGTGGCCCAGCGCGTGTGGCCCATACCGGCGGTCCCGGCGAAGGCGGCCACACCGGTTTCGGCGAGTTCGGCCTCCAGATTGGCCAGCCGCCCGGCCTTGCGCTCGACCGCGATCCCGCCCGTGCCGTCGAGGATCGCCACACCGGCGGAGTCGTAGCCGCGGTACTCCATGCGGCGCAGCGCGTCCACGACAACGCCCAGCGCGTCCCGGTAACCGACGTACCCAACGATTCCGCACATGGGTCACCAGCCTACTGGGACCCGCACGACACGCGAATCGGACAACCTGGAGCGGACCCCGAGGCGGTTCGCGGTCCGCCTCGGACCTGGACCGACGCGGCGATGCGGAAAAGCGGAAAAGCCGAGAAGGCAAGGGCAGCGGCTCAGGGGCCGTCGATCGGCTAAGTTCAACGTCGTGTCGGCGTCTGTGAAATCGCTCCTCGGCTCTCTGTCCAGCCCGGGACCGCACCGGGTCATGCGCGGCAATCTGGGCATCACCGGTCAGCCCGGCGTGGTGTTCACCCCCGAGCAGGGGTTGAATCTGCCCGCGATCGCCTTCGGTCACGGCTGGCTGACCGGCGTCGGCAACTATCGCAAGCTGCTGGAACACCTGGCGTCCTGGGGTTTCGTGGCGGTCGCCCCCGATACCGAGCGCGGCCCGATTCCGTCACATCTGAACTTGGCGACCGATCTGCTCACCACCCTCGACATCTGCACCGGAGTGCGGTTGGGCGAGGGCAAGATCAGCGTCCACCCCGACCGTCTGGTCCTGGCCGGACACGGCATGGGCGCGGGCGCGGCCGTGATCGCCGCCGCCCAGCGCAAGGTCGCCGCGGTAGCCGCCCTGTTCCCCGCCCCGACCGCCCCCGCCACGGAATCCCTGGCCCCCGAGATCGACAGCCCCGCCCTCATCGTCGCGGGCGCCGAGGACATCGACTCGGTCGGTTCCAATGCCATCGCCCTGGCCACCGCCTGGGGCGGACCGATGGTTCTGCGCACGGTCGACAACGCCTCCCACAACGGCATCGTCGAGGGCCGCCGCGCTTTGGCCGCATTCGGCGCGGGCAAGCACGAGCCCAAAACCGGCCGCACCACGCGCGGCCTGCTGGTCGGCTATCTGATGCACCAGGTGCTCGGCGACAAGACCTACAAGGCTTTCGCCGATCCCGAGGCCGTGATCCCGCACACCGAATTCGTCGATCCCGAGGCCACTCCCGAACCCGAGCCGCAGACGCCGTCGAAACGGCAGCTGTTGCAGGTGGTTCAGATGTTGCGGAAGTAGGGCGCGGGGGGCCGCGGGGCGATTGCACCGTTCGAGGCCGAGCCGGTACGGTCAGCGGCCAGGGGCGGGGAGCCGGTCCGACCCTCGCGGCGGCTGAGAACCGGCATAGAGGGTGCGATGGTCGGCGCAACAAACTTGGTCCGCGGTGTGGTTCTTGTGACCGGAATCGTGGCGGTTGCGACGGGCTGTGGTCCGGATGGTGGCGGACAACCGACCCCGTCGGCGTCATCGACAGCACTTCCGCCCGCACCGAAGGGCTTTGATCCCTGTTCGGACATTCCGCAATCGGTACTGGATTCGGAACAGTTGCACAGCAAGGACATCGCCGATTCGAACGGTAACGGCGGAACGCAGTGGCGTGGGTGCGGCTGGGTCCAGTCGGACGGGTACGCGGTCTCCATCCGGACCACGAACATCACCGTGCAGATGGTGCGCGACAACAAGGCATTCCAACTGGCCGAGGAACTCACTATCGCGGGGCGTCAAGCCGTGACCTACCACGATCCGGATTCGTCGAAGCAGACCCGCGACTGTCTGCTCAATGTGGAATTGAAGGGCGGCAGCGTGGAATTCTCGCTGATCAATCCCGCCTCGAACCGGAAGACCGGGACCATGGATACCTGCGAGCTGGCCAAAACCCTTGCGGGCAAGGTGGTCCCGCTGATTCCAGCCTCCGCGTAATTCGAACGATCCAGCGCAACCCGAGCTCATGGGGAGGAGCCCGACGATATGACCGGCGACAACAGCCCACAGCCTCGGCCGCTCGAAAAGTTGATCAATGATGCGAACTCCGGCAACCTCACGGTGAGCTTCAGCTCCGACATCCGGGTGAACGCCGAGGAATTCGTCTACATCGAGCGCGACTGCCAGGCGTTCAAGGATTCGATCCGAAGCTTGCAGCGAGTCGCGCAGAACATATCGACTCAGAAGTCCTGGGGCCTCGGGGAAGATCAGCAGATCCTGCCATCGGCCCAAACCGTGGTTCGTCGCTTCCGCACGAAGGCGGCGGCCATCGACCCTGGCAAGGACTCTGCCAACAATGTCTTCGACATTCTCGAACAGCACTACCAAATAGTCGACGACCTGCAACAACTGCATCGCACGATCGCTCAGAAGTACATGGAGGCCGACCAACAGTTCGCCGCTCAGTACAACGAATTGATGGCCCATGTGCCGCCGAGCCCGATCACGCCTGGGCCGGTACAGGGACCTATCCAGCAGGCGGACGGTAAGTGGCGATGACGATTTCGAACGAACCGTCCCAGATCGGACAGGGAGAAAACCCCGACCATCTCGAGCACTGGGCCATCTACCGAGCATTCAACCCACAGCACACCACCGAGGGCGACAACGCCGCAGGCAAGTACGCGCGCATGGCCGCCACCTGGGATTCCGACGTCACCGAATTCGCCGCCCGCATTCGCCGTTCGAGCGCCGCGGCCTGGAGCGGCCCCGCCGCCGAATCCTCCCGCGAGGCCATCAACAACTACGCCCAACGCGCCCTCGACCTCACCCCAGCACTACAGGCCCTCTCCCAAACCGTCTCGACCGCGGTGACCGGCATCAACAACACCAAATCCAATGTCGACGAGCCGAACAACACGGTGGGCTGGCATTTCTGGAATACCGACGGTTGGGGTTCGGGCCCGCGCTCGCGCAAGTCGATCGACGCCGCCCGCGACCGCGCTCGCGCGGCGATGCGCAACTACTACCTCGCCGATTTCAAGGCCGCCGACGCCGAGATCCCCGTCCTGCCACAGCCGGTCAGCCCGACCAACCCTCTCTACAAAACCGATTCCGACCGCCCCATCGGCAAAGGAATCGAGGATGACGGAGGCGGCGGCACCCCGAACAATCCCAGCGATGTCGACAACAAGGACAAAGACAAGCAGGACTCGAAATCCCCCGACGACACCACGAACAAAAAGGATTCCACGCAGAACTCGCCCGAGGACTCCTCCTCCACCGAGTCGGCTACGAATCCCGCTGCGGCAAACTCTGATTCGGGATCGGCCGCACCCACCGACCCGAACGCCCTGGCCACCAAGCCCACCGGCGTCGGCACCGGCGGATCCGGCTCGGGCGGTTATCCGGGCGGCGGTCTCGGCGGTTTGCCGGGCGGCAGTACCTCCGGAGTCGGCGCCAACGCCCCGGGCAGCAGCATGCCAGGCGCCGCCACGCCCGGGACAGCGGCGAATCCGACAGCGGCCGGTCGCGCGGGCGCGGCGGGACAGCCGGGTATGGGCATGCCCGAAATGGGCGGCGGCAAAGGCAAATCCGAGGACGACGAGCGCGCCCACACCACCCCGGACTGGCTGAAGAATATGGACAACACCGAGGAATTGCTCGGCCCCGCGCCCAAGACGATTCCCGGCGGCGTGATCGGTGGCGAGTACGCCGATCCCGAGCCGCCGAATCAGTAATCGTCTCAGCCGTCGCATGATTGGAACAAGAATGTTCGAATGGGTTTGGGAGCCCGATGATTTCGCGGTGCTCTGGTACAGCGACGCGAACGACCGCTTCCCCTCGCCGATCGCCTATACCAGCAGATTTCCCACCAACGACGAGGTCGCCGCCCATCGCGCGGCGGTCCGCGGGCGCTACGACGCCGAGGAGTTCGAGCGCATCCAGCTGGCCTTCCACACCTTGAGCGCCTCCGATCTACGCGTCGAAATACTCGGCGAGTCGAAGACTTTCGGTCGCGGGACGCCGCGGGAATACCGCGTCGTCGGCGCTCGCACACCGCAGTACGCGGTCATGCTCACCCAGAGCGCGGCCGATGGCGTCCACGATCGCATCCGCTGCCGCCTGTTTCCCACCGAACAACTGGCTCCCCGGCTGGCCCACGTCCTGCCCGCCTTCCCTCCGGGCACGTCCAAGCCGGACACCTTCCATATCGCCGAACTGCAACGCCGTCCCGACGACCATCACCGCAACAACGACCGCGAACGCTACGAGCGGTTGGCGCGGCGTCCGCTCGACGGCGGCGGTGGCGCGATCCTGACCGCGGGCTATCTGCACGGTGATGCCGAGCCCTGGCAGACTGCCCAATGGGTCGATCTCATCGACGACGGCCGCTATCTCCAGCTACGCACCCGCGAACACCTCACCGTGCGCCCCGTCGCCCCCGCGGACCTCACGACCATGTTCACCACCTGGTTCGACCACGCCCTCCGACGCCTGCGGGAGGACGAGCCCGACACATGGTGATCGACAATCGAACGGAACCGATCGCGCCTCGCCACCGTCCAATCCTTCTGAACACACAGCAATCGTCGGCCCCGGAGGTGAAGGCATGACCGACAACCCCTATCCCAATCTGGGATTCAACCCGGTGCCGGGCGCGCCGAACGACGTCACCGCTCTGAGCGGAAAGATCAATTCGGCCGCCACCGCGGTCAAGGAGACCAACGACCTGCTGACCCGCCTGCGCAACAGCAACGACGAGGTCTGGCAGGGCGAGGGCGGCGACGCGTTCCGCAGCCATTTCGACAGCACCCTCGCCCAGGACCTCGGCTACGCCCAGAACTCCCTGGAACGAGCCGTCGACCTCCTCGGCCAATGGAACACCGGCCTGGTCGGCTTCCAAGACACGGCCAAAGGCCTGGAAACCGAGGCCGCCGAGGCCCGCGGCCAACACGCCCAGGCCGTAGCCGCCCTCCAACAGGCCCAATCCAACCCCGACCTGGGCCTGGCCAATCAACAATTCACCGACGCCACCGCCCTGGCCAACGCCCAATCCCGCCTCGACGCCGCCAACAACGCCGTCCGCACCGCCAACACCAACGTCACCCACTGGCAAGGCCAAATCGACTCCATCCTCCAACGAGCCCACGACCTGGCCGGCGAACACGACAAACTCTCCCGCAAAATAGCCGCCGAACTGGACACGGCCGCAAAAGATTTCGCCCCGAGCCCACCGGACAAGGGGATTTGGGATTCGATCGTGGACGCGGTGAAGGGGGTGGGGAAGTTCATCAGCGATCACCGACAAGCGATTCACGATATTCTCGCGGGCGTCTCGGCGGTCACCGGATTACTCGCACTGCTGACGCCGCCTCCATTCGATTTCGCCTTAGGGGCAATCGCCTTGCTGTCCGGTGCTGGAGCCCTGGCATTGGATGCGATGGATCCGGAAGTGCGCCAAGCGTTCACCGATGTGACATCCGACTTGATAGACAATCACACAATCAACACCGACGCCGCCAAAAAGCTCGGCATGACCGTCGGCACCGATGCACTTTCCATGATCCCGGGCGTAGGCGGTGCATACAAGGGTGTCAACTCTCTTCGAGAGGTCGGTGAGCTCGGCACGGCAATGAAGGCGTTCACCGAGGGCGCCCAGGCTCCGTCCGCGATATCGAAGGGACTCAACCGTATTCCCCTTCCCGGAGAAGCCACCGTTTGGCTTCAAGATTTCAGCCAGGCCAGCAAATGGCAGCCAGGCACGGCCCTGTCTGGGATCGAGCTCTTTTCACGGTCAGCCAAGGCTGGCCTCGGAATGGAGAAAATCGGAAGTGCGATAGGAAGCGTTTTCGGAAATGAAGACTGACACTGCAGTTGACATTTGGATCCCAGACGGCTATTTGGAGCTGCCACTGTCCGATATCGAACAAAAAACCGGACGCGCAGCCACACTGTTCGACACACTGCCACCGTCCAGTTTGAAGTCGGGATTTCAGGCCATCGTTCCTGCCGTGACTGCGCTGCTCACCCAGCTGGCACAACGCGATACGCGATATTGCGGTATCGGACGCTTCCTGTCGTCATCCGGTGCGGTCGTCACATCATGCCTGACCGTGTGCGTGTACGAAACCGGTGGCGAGAAACTTAATCCCAGATTGATTTTGAAGAATCTTGTGGAGTCCAGAGTTTCGGCCGATGAGAGCACAGGACAAGTCGAGCTGCTCGAGGTGGATGGCAGACCTGTGCTGTTCACTGAGCAGACGACCGAACTTCCAACTCCGGAGCTTCCTGGATTGCCGTATGCCGGGACCACCACCTCAACATATCAACTGGAGGCGGTAGTTCCTTACTCTGACGGATCAGCGCTAGCTGCTATCGAGCTGTCAACTCCGGCAATTGAGGCTGGCCCGGAATTCCGCAAGATGATCGCAGACATGGCCCGGTCCATCACTTTTCGTCAGGAACTTCCACCTTCGACCTCCACGCTTGACATATGAGCGATAAGATCAATACCACGCCGACCGCCGCTGCTATTTCCTGGGATGCCACCCGAGCGGCACTGAAGAAAGGTGCAGCATGGCCATGGGTGGTCACGGCACTCGGTATCGCCAGCCTACCGCTCTGCATCGCGGGTATCAGCTGGTCGGATCCTGGTCATCCGCAGATTCTCCGAGAGCTTTCGGGAGCAATCAAGGTTGCCGCAGTGCTGATGTTCTGCGTCGGCGTCATCGGAATAGTAGCGGTCTGGATCAGGCGACGCAGAATCCGAAGTTTAAGACGATATCCGTGGGTTGCCTACCCGATTCAATATCTAAGGCCTGACGGCAATGAATACATTCGGCTCCTGACCCCGCACGGTGAGGCCCTGTCGACGTTGATCCTGAGCAGCTGGCGGTGGGAAATGGGAAAGCTCGCCAACGAGACGACCCGAGAGATCTGGTTCGCCGGAGATCCACAGCGGTATGGCATCATTTCCCGGCCGGGTGGCGGCGATCTTCGCTATGCCTACAAATCCGAACCGCTACCCAGGCAACCTGACGAACCTACTGAAGGTCGGCCGCGCTACGGGCGGCTCAGCGACACCCGCTATCCATCTCCGCGAAAACTACGACGCACCTTGGCCTTTGCGCTCGATCTGGTGATCCATATCGGCTGCGGAGTCGCCGTAGCCGTAGTTACCGCTCCGGAGTTCTCCGCCGCCGCTTTTCGCCATACTAATTGGCAACACCTTACCGTGAACGGCCTTACGATCTCGGTATTCTTTCTCGCTGCCTCGTTCATCGACCGTGTCGTTATCCAATCGATCTTCCATACCACCGTCGGCAAGGCCGTATTCGGCTTGATCGTCCTGCGACCGGATACCGGACTGTCGCCTTCCTTCAGCAGATTGCTTGCTGCCTGGCTGCTGAATATCTGGCTGCCCATTGCTGTCGTCGGCGATAGTATCGGGCCGGACCATCCGGAGGACTACTTCTTCCCTGCCGTCCGCCGCCGAGACTTCAGACGGCCGATCGATGGAATCTGAGAACACAGCGGCCGCGATAAGTCATCCCGCGACGCGAGCCGCGGTTCGAAAACAGCGGCCGTGGCCGATGCTGGCACTACTGACCGGATTGGCCTGTCTGCCACTCAGCCTGTTTGTGATCGATCTGCAAGACCGCGTCAGCTCGCAAGGAGCCGGTGCGGCACTGGGGATATCGGCGAATCTGGCAGCCGTTTTCTTTGTCCTCGGAACGATCTTCGGCGGTGTCTGTACTCGGATTCGTTGGCGCAGACGAAAAGCGCTCAAACGACATCCGTGGACGGCGTGGCCGATCAACTACGTCAGCACCGGACGTAATGAATGGGTTGAACTGCTGGATGCGCAGGGGCGACCCGTCTCGGCCCTCATTCTCAGCACGTGGCCGAAAGATGTCGGGAAGCTGGTGAATCAGAGGACTCGGGAGATCTGGTTCGCTGGAGACCCCGCGAAATACGGGATCGTCTCCCGCCCTGGCGGTGCCGACCTGCGCTATGCGTACTACTCCAAGGGCAGGCAGCCGCCTCGGTTCACCTTTCGCGATCGAGAATCCGATCCGCGGCTCTCCTCCGCCGCTCGCGGCTATGAAATGCACCGGGAAAACGGAAAAATCGTGATGAAGGGTCCCGGTTCCGGCTCACCAGGCTCGACGGGCCGGTACGGACGTCTGGACGATCCGGCATTTCCCTCGCCGCGAAAACTTCGGCGCGCCTTGGCATTCGCCGTGGACATGCTGATTCATATCGCCTGCGGCATCGCGGCAGCCCTTGCCGCGAGCCCCTCTGCGATCACCGCAATCCGTGCGGGTGACTGGCGGCATCTCGAGGTGAATCTCATTCTCGCCGTGGGCGTCTGGATCGGCGCGTCCTTCGTCGATCGCGTGGTAATCCAGTCGATCTTCCACACCACGATCGGCAAGGCGATCTTCGGCCTCGTTGCCATCCGTCCCGACACCGGGCAGACTCCCGCGTTCGGCAGACTGCTCGCGGCCTGGCTGTTTCATCTCTTTCTACCGCTCGCCATCTTCAGCAACGGCGAAGGACCAGACAACTGGGATTACTACTTCTTCCCCGCCGTCCGCCGCCGAGACCTGAAGCCCCCCAACCCGATCACCGCGACGGTGTAGCCCCCGGCTGGATCGGGCCGATGGTGAAGGAGTGGATGTCCGGGCCTGCGCAGTGGTTGGTTTTCCATGGGACGAAGATGGAGTCACGCTGGTCGGGTGGGTAGACGCGGAGGCCGGCGGCTGGGGAGAGTTGGCATTGTTGGGGGTCGTAGCCGCCCATGCCGTTGGTGTCGTGGAGTAGGGAGCTGGCCTTGGCGCCGGGGGGGATGGTGACCGTGGTGACGGTGCCGGGGGCGCGGTCGGCGGCGTTGCCGGATTGGTCGCCGCCGTCGGTGACGTAGGAGACGCCCGGGTAGCCGGTGAGGTTGCAGGGGGTGTTGGAGGTGTTGGTGAAGACCACGGCCGCGTAGTACTGGCCCGCGCCGACGCCCTGATCCTGCTGGACCACCGAAAGTTGGCCTGTGGCACAGGGTCCGGGGCCGTCGGTGGGCATGGCGGTGGCGGCGGCCGAGGTGGTCGACGGCGCCGCGGAGACTGCCGCCGGGGTGGTCGCGGGGGGCGCGGAGCCGGTCGAGCCGGGACCGTTTCCATCGCAGGCGGCCGACAGCAAGGCGACCGCTCCGAGTATCACCGAATACCTCGCACTGCTGGGCATGACGTGAACCTACCTCCGCCTCGGGCTTCTTTCGAGTATTCATCGTGCGGCGGTCCGCGCGCGAGCCCCTCGAGGCGGGGTTGATCAGTCGCGCGGCAGTAGCAGGTAGCCGAGGGCCATGCCGAGCAGCACAGGCAGGCCGTGGTTGTCGCGGAAGATGGTGTCCACAATGGCGAAAATCGGGACCGCGTAGAGGATTCGGCGAGCCGGGCGGCGGGGGCCGAAACGATCGGGCGCGCGCAGGGCGGTGACGGTGAGCGCGCCGATCAGCCCGGCCACGCACATCGAATTACCCGCGCCGATCGAGCGCAACCACAGGTAGCTCATCGTCTGACCGAACAGTCCGCAGCCGAAATACACCACGGCCCAACGCCATCGGCCCAGCACCCGTTCGGCGATCGCGCCGAAGGCGAGCAGGATCAGCAGATTGAAGATCAGGCCCGCGGCCCAACCGTCCTGGAAGAACATCGCGGTGCCCAACCGCCACCACGCACCGGCGTCCACCGCGTCCGGGTCCCGGCGGAACTGGTCGAACAGTGCCGGGTGGATGAGCTGCGCGATACCGGTCGCGGCCGTGATCGCCAGGACCGTCGCGGTCAGAATTGGACGCGGCGGTCGGAGCAACCACTCGGTCAGGGCCCGCGGTGCGGAGGGAGCGGTGTTCACCGAGGGCAGGTTACCCGGCGGTCGCCGTCGTGATCAGCGTGGATTCCACCGGCGTCGGGGCGGTGGTGAGATCCAGGACGGGGCAGTGGGTTTCGACGGCTCGGTGCAGTTCGGCGTATCGGTCGGTGGATTCCGGTCCGTCGATTCGGACGGTCACCCGCACGGCCTGGAAGCCCGGGCGGACCGAGTCGTCGAGGCCGAAGAAGCCGCGCACGTCCAGATCGCCCTCGGCCTCTATCGCCAGATCATCGACCGCGATTCCGAGTCGCTGGGCCCAGAAACGGTAGGTGACGGTCTGGCAGGCGATCAGCGCGGCGAGGTAGACCTCGACCGGATTCGCGGCGGTGTCCTCGCCGCCCAGTGTCGGCGGCTCGTCGACCCGAACGATGTGGCGTCCCGTGGTGACGACCGTGCCGACCGTTCCCTCGGGCGTGCCGGACGCCCGGAACAGAACCGCGGCATTGCCCGGATCCTGTGCGACCGCCCGCGCGGTCGCCTCGGTGATGTCGTTGAGCGGGGTGCCGAGTTCTGTCGTCATCTCGGTGAGGGTAGGAGGACGGGTCGATCGGCAGCAGGGTTGTCCTCCGGCTGAGCGCAAAGGTGTTCAGACCAGCCAGCTCTTGCGGCGGTAGTACTCGTCCTCGTCTTGGTCGTCGATCGGAATGCTGGCCGGTCCGGCCGCGGCGCGTAAACGATCCTCCCGGGTCTGAACCTGCTGACGTTCGCGTTCGGCCAGCTCAGCGGCTTCGGTCTCCCACTGTTCGGCGAGTCGACGGCACTGCTCGGCCGTCTGACGATTGACCTCGTCGATCTCATCGAGCAACAGCGCGTTGCGACGACGACCCTCGGCAAGAATGCGCTCGATCTCAGCGGCGTAATCCATTGGCCGCTACCGCTTTCCGCCGGTCACAGTGGGCCGGCCTCGGCCAGATCGGGCCCAGTCCCGGAGGGTGGTTCGGACCGCCTTTCTTCACCATCTTCCGGCACTGGCGACATGTCCTCAGCTCCCCCGGCTCGTGTTTCGCTGGTACGCGATTCTCGATCGGCATCCGACGGGTCGGACGGATCATGTTCTGTCTCCGCAGGTTTCGACTCGATGATCACCGGGACGCCGTGTTCGTCCAGTCGCAGGGTGTAGGTGGTTGCGTCGTTGTCTGCTCGGGATGTTGTCAGGTGCAGTTCTCCGGTCGGGTCCGCGTCGAGGCGCAAGTGATTGCCCGCGACGTCCAGTTCGGCGTGTATGCCGTCGGTGGGGGCGAGTGGGGCGATCGATTGCATTGCGGCGTCGGCGGTCTGGTGAGCCAGGCCGGAGAGGGTGGATCCGGTTCGGGCTGCCTGGTCTACGGCCTCTTGGAGCGCGTCGGGCAGGGCGGAGCCTGCTTGGCTCAGGGCCTGACCTGCTTGGTTGGCTCCCTGTCGGAGCGCGTCGGATAAGGCGGAGCCTGCTTGGCCCAGGCCGGCTTCCTGTGGGAGCGCGCTGGGCACGGCGGACCCTGCTTGGCTCAATGCCTGGCTTACTTGGTCCGCTCCCTGTTGCAGCACGCCGGACAGAGCGGAGCCAGCTTCGCCGAGGGCCTGACTTGTCTGGTCCATTCCCTGTTGCAGCACACCGGACAGAGCGGAGCCAGCTTCGCCGAGAGCCTGGCTTGCCTGGTCCATTCCCTGTTGCAGCACACCGGACAGAGCGGAGCCAGCTTCGCCGAGAGCCTGGCTTGCCTGGTCCATTCCCTGTTGCAGCACACCGGACAGAGCGGAGCCAGCTTGGCGCGGTTGGGCGAGGCCGTCATGGCCGCTGGAAATCGGGGTGGCGGACGGGGTCGCCGAGGTGGGAGACGTGGGAGTTGTCTCGGGCGGTGTCGTTGTCGCTGGGCCTGGGCCCGGACCGAGCCCTGGCTGCGGCGGCACGTTTCTCTTCTGCGCCTCGGCCTTCGGATACGCCGCGTCGCTCACCTGCGCCAGCGCATCGGTGATCACCTTGTACAAACCCTCGACGCCGGTATGACAGTTGGCGCACGCGCGCTCGAAGATGTCGAGTTTGTCTTTGACGTCCTGCTGGAACGGGCCCTTCAGCCATTCCGAGCATTTGTTCGGGATATCGTCCTTGTCGATGCCGGGGAACATCGCCTTCAGATGGTCGATACGTTGGTCGCTGTCGAATGGGTTGGCGCCCATGCCACTGTTTTTGGCGCCCTGCACGATGTCGTATATCTGGCCGGGGGTTTTGCCGTCGATCCTTCCGCCGGTTCGGTCCCACAGGGCCCGTACGGCATTCGCTTTGCCCGCGATGATGAGTTTCAGGGCGGGGATGGCGGTTTCGATGGCGCCGAGGGCATTGCGCGCGGCGATGCGATCCTCGTTCGAGCGGGTGATCAGGCCGCGCATCATTTCGGTGGCGGCCGTGGCGGCCTCGCCCTGCCATACCGAGGGCAACGTCCGGGCCTGGGTGTTGTGGGTTTCCCATTCGGTATCGGCCGCTGCGAGAGCCTTTTTCAAGCCGTCTGCGACAGTTGAGAGTACGGCGAGTTTCATATTTCGCTGCGCGTCGTATTTCGCGCATACGTCCTGGTAGGTCGTGCCGCAGGTCGATGTCGCCTCGTCCAGCAGCGGCAGGTAGTGCTCGAAATATCGCAGGCCGGGCGCGCCCACATCGAGGATGTGGTCGACATCACCGGATTGTGCGAGGTCCGCATCCGCGCCCATTACGTGTTCGCGACCTTTCGGGCGGCCTCGGCATCGGTTTCCCCGAGGACGACGACGGTCTGGCCGACCGCCTCGGCCAATGCGCCCGAGGCCTCCTGCCACTGCAGCAGCCAGGATTCGATGCGGACCAGGCCGTCGTGGATCCGCTGGCCCTGTTCGGCGTAGCGCGTCCCTGCCTGAGCGGGGCCGAAGGTATTGGCGCGCACCAGTTTCGCATTGTCACCGAGGGTGGTGGCCGAGGTCCGCAGCCTACTGGCGATAGCGTGGACGGCCTGTGGATCGACGAGCACACCGCCCGACGCCACCCGCACCGAATCCGCCACCTCGCACTCCCCTTCGTCGAGTCCATCCCAACCGGTGATATGACCGGCCCGCACCGAATCGGTTCCCACCGCCCCACAGGACCGGATGCACCGATTCTCGCCCAGTCGGGTGCAGCCAGCCGCCCAAACGACCGGAAGCAATCAATCCCGCACCGATCGGACGGCCATCTCGCACGGCCCGATGTGATCGCCCCGCATCCATCCGAATCCGAGGCTCCTCATCGGGTCGGAGGTAGCCGACCCACCCGATCGAATGCCATCTCCCGCACCCGGTCGAAATGCGACCAACCCATCCGATCGCTCGGATGCGATCGATCCTCACCTGCTTGGACGCGACGGAACCGGATCCGGTTCCCCGCGGGCCTACTTGCCGATATGCCCCTCGTCCGTGCGGACCCACTGCGTGGTGCCGTCGGGATTGTGGTGGAACTCCCAGGCCGCGTAGTCGCCGTTGTCGTCGACGATCGAGACGTGGTCGGCGGTGCCGTCGTGGTCCATATCGGTCCAGACCTCGAGGGAGTGGTCGCCGTGGACGGTTTCGGTGTCGGGGATGCCGTCGCCGGTCAGGTCCTGGGTCGGGTCGTGCAGTTCCACCGAGCCGAGGTTCCCGAGGTCGGAGTGGGCGTCGACATTCGGGAGCTCGAGGCCCGGCAGATCGCCTGATGAGATCATGTGCGGCTCCTCACGGGACATGCGTCGGGATGTCGGTCCATCCTGTCATCTTCCCGTGCCTCCGCACAGCCGTGTATCGCGACTGCTGTGGATAACTCGCCGAGGCGAGCCGGATCGCCGTCAGTACTTGGGGATGATCAGCCACAGGATCAGGTAGATGACGAACTGCGGGCCGGGCAGCAGGCACGACAGCACGAACAGCAGGCGCACCACATTGGCATTCCAGCCGAAGTACTGCGCGATTCCACCGCAGACGCCGGCGATCCACTTGTCGTTCTGCGAGCGGGTGAAGCGGCGGGTGGGGGCGGTCATCGAATTCTCCTTCTGTCGATCGGTACGACTCCACTCTGCGTGAACAGGCCCGGGGGCCGCATCGGGCACGGGACCGATCGGCACCCTGATTTCCAGCGGCCCGAACTCAGGGTGCAACCCCGAAACCGGCACACTGATCGGTGTGACCACTCTGCATGCACGCGGGCTTTCGGCCGGACACGGCGAGCGCATCCTGTTCGACGAACTCGATCTGGTGCTGGCGCCCGGCGATGTGATCGGTCTGGTCGGGGTGAACGGCGCGGGCAAATCGACCCTGTTGCGCATGCTCGTCGAGCAGAATCCGCCGACCGGGGAGATCACCCTCAGCCCGCCCGATGCCACGGTCGGCTATCTGGCGCAGGAACCGGAGCGGATCGCGGGCGAGACCGTCCTGCAATTCCTGTCCCGGCGCACGGGAGTGGCTGCGGCACAACAGATCATGGATGCCGCGGCGGAGCGGCTGGCCGACGGCGGCGCCGACGACTACTCCCCCGCATTGGAGCGCTGGCTGGCGCTGGGCGGGGCGGATCTGGAGCAGCGCGCGGAGGAGGTGGCCGCCGAACTGGGCCTGGTCGAGAGCCTGCCCGGCGGTCTGGATACCCCGATGACCGGGCTGTCCGGGGGGCAGGCGGCGCGGGCGGGTCTGGCGTCGGTGTTGTTGTCGCGCTTCGATATTCTGCTGCTCGACGAGCCCACCAATGATCTGGATCTGGACGGGCTGGCGCGGTTGGAACAGTTCGTTGCGGGCGTGCGGGCGCCGTTGATGATCATCAGTCACGATCGGGAATTCTTGGCGCGCACGGTGAATCGGATTCTCGAGTTGGATCTGGCGCAGCAGCAGGTCGGCAGTTACGACGGCGGGTACGAGGCGTATCTGGTGGAGCGGGAGATCGCGCGCCGCCATGCGCGCGAGGCCTACGAGGAGTACGCCGATACCAAGGCCGGGCTCGAGGATCGCATGGTCATGCAGCGCAATTGGCTCGAGCACGGCGTGCGCAACGCGCGGCGCAAGGCGCGCGATCCGCGAAAGGTGGACTCCGACAAGGCCGGTCGCAAGATGCGCGCCGAATCCACCGAGAAGCAGGCCTCGAAGGTGCGCCAGACCCAGCGGCGTATCGAACGGCTCGACATGGTGGAGGAGCCGCGCAAGGAGTGGGAGCTGCGCATGTCGATCGCGGCGGCCCCGCGCAGCGGTTCGGTGGTCGCGACCGTGGCCGGGGCGAGTGTGACACGTGGCGACTTCACGCTGGGACCTGTTACGGCACAGGTGGATTGGGGTGATCGGATCGTGGTGACCGGCGCCAACGGATCCGGGAAGTCCACGCTGCTGGCGCTGCTGCTGGGCCGGATCGCGCCCGAGACCGGGACGGCGACGCTCGGCTCCGGGGTGGCGGTGGGCGAGGTGGATCAGGCGCGCGGGCTGTTCCGCGGCGATGCCACACTCTCGGACACCTTCAGCGCCGAGGTGCCCGAATGGACCGAGGCCGAGGTCCGCACGCTACTGGCCAAATTCGGGCTGCGCGGCCCACATGTGATGCGCGCCAACGATTCCCTCTCCCCCGGTGAGCGGACCAGGGCGGCCCTAGCGCTGCTACAGGCGCGTGGGGTGAACCTGCTCGTCCTCGACGAACCCACCAACCATCTCGACCTGCCCGCCATCGAACAACTCGAACAGGCCGTCGAATCCTTCACCGGCACACTGCTTCTGGTCACCCACGACCGCCGAATGCTGGATACCGTCCGCGCCACCCGACGCTGGCGGGTCGAACGCGGCACACTCATCGAGGAGCAGTGAGGCTCGGCACGGCGATAGCGGCCGAACGCGGAACCCGAAT
>NZ_BDBS01000014.1 GCF_001613105.1 Nocardia pseudobrasiliensis NBRC 108224
ACCGGGATCTGGTTGATGCCGCGTTGGATCTGGTCGGCCGGGGGGACGTTCGCGTCGTCGGCTACCACCGCGCGAGCGGCGAAGCCGGAACGCTGTACGTAGTAGGCGCGTTCGAAGGCGAGGATGGTGTCGGGGCCGTTGCTCGTGCCGCCGGGATCGGTGCCGGAGACCACATCGGCGGTGCGGCGCTGTTCGCAGCCGTCGGCGGCGATCGCACCCGCGGGGACGACCGAGGTGGGGGCGGCGGCCGAGGGCTGGGATGTCGAACCTCGTGCGGGCACAGCCTGAGTCGTGGGCGCGCCGGAGTGAGTGCGTTTGCCGGTGTGGATGACGGTCAGCACCACAGCGACGACCACGATGCCCAGGCCGATCATGATCAGCGCGGCCACCAGTTTGTCGCCGCGGCGATTCTCCTGGCGCGGGCGGCGCGGATGGCGCAGGCGCGGGCCCGGATTGCCGCCGGATCGATCGATGAGTTGCGGGATCAGGCCGGACTGGTCGACCTGATCGTCGGGGACGCGGTACTCGGGCGAACGGCGTTGCGTGCGAACGTCTTCGGCGACATTCGGCGGGAGATTCTCGCCGCCCACCACCGGCGGCGGGTCCAGCCAGCGCTCCCAGTCGTCGGCCTCGTAACGCGAATCGTCCGCGATCGGAAGCGGTTCGGGCGTCGGTCCACCCGGTTCGTCACGCGGGCGCGGTGGTTGCCGACGACCCTGGCGCCGACGCTTGGCCCCCTTGCGGGTGGGCGTGCGCAGCATCGGCAGACCGAGGTCGAACGGATTCTGCTCCCGGTTCGGATCGTCCGAATCAGATCGTGTCATCGCCGAAGTCGCCGATGACGGCGGCCGGGACCATTTCCTCGCCGACCGCCGCGGGCACGGTCACGCCGAGCTGGCCGTCGCGCGGTTTGTGGTCCTGATCGCCCGAACCCGGCGTGGGCGGCATGGCCAGACCGCCCGCGACACCGGGCTGCCCGGACTGCGGCTGCTGCGGGGCCGCTGCCGGTGGCGCCGGATCCGGTGCGGGGGCAGGC
>NZ_BDBS01000015.1 GCF_001613105.1 Nocardia pseudobrasiliensis NBRC 108224
GGGGGCCACGGCCGCCGGTGCGGGCGGCGGCGATACCGGAGCCGGTGCGGGCGTGGGCGTTTCGATCACGAGGGGCGCGGGCTGCGCGGTGTTCGCGGCGGGAGCGGGCGCGGCGGGTACGGGGGCCGCGGGAGTCGCCGGTTCGATCGGCGGCGTGACGATCGCGGGCCCGCCCGCCAGGGTGCTCAGCGCGTTGTTGGCATTGGCGTGCGCCTGGCCGAGGGCGACGCTCTGCCAGGCCACCGCGCCGATGCTGTCGAGGACATCCTTGCGCGGACTGCCGCTTTCGATCTCGGCCGACAGCAGCGCCGTCAGCCGTTCGCCGACGCCGAGTTGCGAGGCGAGGAATTCCCGGTGCAGCGCCAGATAGTCGTCGAGCGCGCCGGAACCCGGCGACCGGCCGGAACCGTTGGCGGAATTGCCGTTGGACAGGCCATTGGTCGAAGCAAGCGTGGTGGTCATATCGTTTCCATTCGTGTATTACGGTGGGGGATGGGAGATTCCGTCAGGCAGCCGGAGACGGGACGGGGATCGTGGATTGAATGTTCAGCAGGGCGGCGGGCTCGGCCGCCGGTGATCCATTGGCCGCCACCACGCTCGCGCGATAGCCGTTGTGCAGCAGCCGGTTGTGTTCCTCGACCCGTTTCGGCGGAATGTAATTCGCGCCGTTCAGCGGAATCCGCATCCGCCCGGCCTGCTGCTCGGGCGGCAGCGGCGCGGTGTAGCGGTTGATTCCGGTCAGGGGCATACCCAGCACGAGCAGCCGCGCCGCCAATTGTTTGATCGCCCGGTCGGAATCGGAGCCGCGGCCGCCGTCGGCGCTGAGCACCACGACATCGTCGCGATCGGCCAGGATCTTGCGAACCAGACCGGAAAGCACCGTGCCCGGACCGAATTCGACGAAGACGCGGAAGCCGTGGTCGTACATCTGCGCGATGCGCGCGGAGAAATACACCGTCGACATGAGTTGCTGCACCAGGCTCTCCCGGTTCGCGACCACATCCGGCCCGTACTGAGCGGTGGCCATATCGGGATACACCGGAATACTCGGCTCCCGGATCTCCACCTCGGCCACCGCGCGCCGGAAGGACTCGACCGCGTGCGCGACATAGGGCGTGTGGAAGGCCGTGGCAACCGACAGTTCCCGGGTCGTGATACCGACCGCGGCGCAGGACGCGGCGAAGGCCGATACCGCGGCCGAACCGCCGCCCAGCACCACCTGATCCGGGGCGTTGATATTGCATAAGTACACATCCGGATGTCCGGCCAGCAGTTCGCGCACCCGATCGATACCGCAGGCCACGGCGACCATCGCGCCCGGATCGGCACTATCGGCCGGGCGGGCGGCCATCGCGGCCCCGCGCTCCCAGGCCAGACGGCGGAATTCGGCATCGGTCAGACTGCCCGCCGCCCACAGCGCGGTGAGTTCGCCGAAACTGTGTCCCATCGCGCCGTCGGCCCGGAAGCCGAGTTCGGTCAGATATTTGAACTGTCCGGCCGACAGCGCGCCGATCGCCGGTTGCGCGTATTCGGTGCGCCGCAGCGCCGCGTCCTGTTCGGCCCGCTGCGCGGCGTCGAAGGCGGGTGGCGGGAAGACCACCGCGCCGAGCGCCTCGGAACCCGCGAAATCCAGTGCCGCCGTGTCGAATTCGAGCCGCAGCGGCGGCAATGCCATCACCGCCCGCGCACCCATATCGGGGTACTGGCTGCCCTGTCCGGCGAACAGCGCCGCGACCTTGCCCCCGCGAAGGGCACGACCGCGGTAGAAGATCGCGCGGTCGACGGTGAATTCGACAGCCGCGGTATCGGCCCGCAGACGCTCGACGGCCTTGGCCACCAGTGCGGCCAACTCGTCCGGGGTCGAGGCGACAATCGCCAATCGTGCGTGATCGTCGGGGACCGCCTCGGCCGGATCACCGCCGCCGACACCGGATTCGAGCTGTCGCACCAGTTCGGCGGCGGTGGCCGCATGCCAGACGTACACGGCCGATACCGCATGCGACACCGGCACGGTCGCGCCGTCGTATTCCTCGAGCACGCAGTGGAAGTTGGTACCGCCGAATCCGAAGGCCGAGACCGCCGCGCGCCGCCGCGTCCGGTTCGGATCGAGGATCCACGGCCGGGCGGCGGTATTCACGTAGAACGGCGACCCGTCGAAACTCCCGTGCGGCCGATCGACATTGATGGTCGGCGGCAGCACCCGCTCGTGCAGCGCGAGGACGGCCTTGATCATCCCCGCCACACCGGCGGCTGCTTTCGTATGCCCGATCTGCGATTTCACCGATCCGAGCGCCACCGCACGCGGTCCGGATCCGGCCGCCTCGAATACCTCGCGCAGCGCGGACACCTCGATGGCATCGCCGACCGAGGTTCCGGTGCCGTGACATTCGACCAGACCGACCTGATCGGCGTCGAAACCCGCCTCGGCATAGGCGCGATGCAATGCGTTGACCTGACCCTCGCGGCGCGGGGCATAAATACTCTTGAAACGTCCATCGCTCGACGAACCGATGGCGCGAAGAACGGCATAGATCCTATTTCCGTCACGTTCGGCATCGTCGAGACGCTTCAATGCCAGCATCCCGATTCCCTCACCGCTCAGCGTGCCGTCCGCCGATTCGTCGAACGGCCGCACCCGGCCCTCCCGCGAGAATGCGGGCGTCTTGGAGAAGCACAGATAGTTGAAGATCGTATTCTTGAACTCGGCGCCGCCGGTGAGCATGAAATCGGCCCGACCCGAAAGCAGTTCGTCGACCGCGAGCCGCACCGCCGTGAGCGAACTCGCACACGCCGAATCCACCACGAAGTTCGTACCGCCGAGATCGAACCGGTTCGCGATCCGACCGGCGATCACATTGCCGAGCGCGCCGGGGAACGAGTTCTCCTCCCAGGGCGCGAACGCGGAGCTGTACTTCGCGACGATCTCCGCGGCGTCGCGCTCGGAGAGTCCGCAGGCCAGGACCGCCTCGCGGATCTGCGGGGTGACCAACCGGGCGTTGAAACCCTCGGAGATCGCGGCGCCGCCGATGGTGCCGAGGACCACGCCCGCCCGGCTGGCGTCGTACCAGTCCGAATCGAACGCGCCCGCGTCGAGGAAGGTCTGCTTGGCCACCGTGAGACTGAGCAGCTGCACGGTGTCGGTGACCTCGAGCACCGTGGGCGGTATGCCGAATTCCATCGGATCGAAATCGATCGTCGGGACGAATCCGCCTACCTTGCAATAGGTTTTGTCGGGCGCCTTGGGGTCGGGATCGTAGTGATCCCCGATCCGCCAATGACTTTCCGGCACGGACTCGATGCAGTCCCGTGCCGCCACGATGTTCGACCAGAATTCCCGCACATTCCGGGCCTGGGGGAACAAACCGCCCAAACCCACTACCGCGACAGGTTGCGTTTCCGCTGCCATCTTCGCTCCTTCGAGATTTGCACTGTGCCGGACGATCGAGGGCCGCAGCTCGGAGGCGTAGATGGCGTGATTCGATCGGTACGGTTACCGGAGACTTTGGCTTCGATGCCAATGATCGATCTGAAGATGTGTGGCCAATCTACAACAGAAATTTCCAAACGGAAGTTGTGATGTGGATTACGCATCAATACGAAATCCCTACGGAATCCATACGAATTCTTGACACCTGGAGGGCTTTTCGTGGTCACACAGTCCCCCTACCAGGCAGTACACCAAATGAACGGTCGGATTTTCAGTCCACTGAACAGGCCGGACCGGAATGTAAATTCATCGATAATCGGCACCAATTGGACATCCGACCGATCGGCTCGACGTTCATTTCCCGCCAGCCCGGCCCGCCTAGACTGAGCACCCATGAGCGACCGAAACGTCCTGATCACCGGCGCGTCCTCCGGCATCGGCGCCGCGACCGCCGCGGCCTTGGCCGCCCGCGGCTTCCGCGTCATCGGCACCAGCCGCAAACCCGAGACCATCGCCGCGGACGCGCGGGTGCCGGGCGTGGAATACCGGGCGCTGGACATGAGCGATCCCGCGGCGATCGAAACGTTCGCGACCGAACTCGGCGAGATCGATATTCTGATCAACAATGCCGGGGAGAGCCAGGCCGGGGCGCTCGAGGAGATGCCGATCGATGCGATCGAAAGGCTGTTCCAGGTCAATGTCTTCGGCCCGGTGCGGCTCGCGCAGCTGCTGCTGCCCGGTATGCGGGCCCGCGGACGCGGCCATATCGTGATGGTCGGTTCCATGCTGGCCAGCTTCCCGGTGGCCTACCGATCCTCCTATGTGGCAACGAAAGCCGCGATCAAGGGCTTCGCCGAATCCCTGCGCCGCGAGGTGTCCCCGTTCGGGATCGAGGTCACCACAATCGAACCCGGCTCCATCAATACCGGCATCACCACCCGGCGCTATGTCTACAGCGACGAGAACTCCCCCTACAAGGCGGAATTGGATGCGGTGCTCGCGGCGTTGAAGCATAAGGAGGCCGCGGGAATCTCGGCCGAGAAGGTGGCCCGCACCCTCATCCGGGTGATCGACTCGCCCCGATCCTTCGTCGCCGTCGGCAGCCGCGCCCCGCTGGCGTTCGCGCTGCGACGGTTGCTGCCCAGAACCATGATGGAGAAGATCACGGCCGCCCAGCTCGGCCTGAAATAGTGCGACAACCCCGAGGAGATCCCATGTCCGACCGGCCGGCACTCGCGGCGGCGCTCGATCTGCAACCGCATCCGGAAGGCGGCTGGTTTCGCGAAACCTGGCGCAGTTCTGTCGAATTCGAACCGCAGGGCTACAGCGGGCCTCGCTCGTCCGCGACCGCGATCCACTTCCTGCTGATGCCGGGTGAGAAGTCCGCGCCGCATACCGTCGCCTCCGACGAGCTGTGGCTGTGGCACCGGGGCGGCCCGCTGGCCCTGAACATCGGCGGCCAGGAGATCGTCCTGGGCCCCGACGTGGAACACGGTCAGCTGCTGCAGGCGGTCGTCCCCGGCGGAGTGAGCCAGTGGGCCCACCCGGCCACCGACGAGTACGTCCTGGTCAGCTGTATCGTCTCACCGGGCTTCGACTTCGCCGACTTCCGGATGGACTGAGGCGGATTCGCCTCGATCGTCGACGGTGAGCATGCCCTCGCTCACCGCGTGATCGATGGTCCGTTCGAGATTCGGACAGGATTCCGGGCGGCCGGGGCCGCCGCCCAGTTCCTTGAATATCGGGCAGTGGACGGCCGGATCGACCGTCCACTGCACCGACTGCTGATGTGAGCTGGCCTTGCGCACCAGTACCCCGGTGCCGCAGGTGGCGCAGGAGAGCGGGGTCATCCCGTCCTCGAGATAGCGCCGCTTGTCGACGACCGTCTGGGCGCGCACCTGCGCTAGCCGATCCGGACGATCCGCGAAATCCGGTGCCTTCGCCCATTTGGTCATCAGGCGTTCGCCTCCTGCGCGGCGTCCTGCTCCCGCTTGCGTCGCAGATTCTCCGCGACCTCGGCCTCCCACGCCTCGTTGGCCTTGGTGGTGTCGACCTCGAATTCGAAGCGCTGCACCGACTTCGGATCCACCTCGGCGACGTCGACGTAGAACTGGTCGTACCAGCGCCGCAGCTGATAGACCGGGCCGTCCTCCTCGCACAGCAGCGGATTGTCGATCTTGGACTTGTGCTTCCAGATCTCCACATCCTGCAGGAAGCCGACGCTGATGCCCTCGGTCATCTTGGCCGCCAACTTCTTCGACGCCTCGTCGTCGATGCCCTTGGGCTTCTCCAGCGAGATGCCCCACTGCAGCACGAACGAATCCTGGGTCACCGGGTAGTGGCAGTTGATCAGGGCGCTCTTGACCTCGAATCCGCCGTAATAATTGTGCAGCGGGTTGATCATGTAGGAGGGCCCGTAGTACGCGGCGACCGACTTCAGCAGCGTCTCACCGTATTGCGTGCCCATGCCGACATCGGGCCGGTTCTTCGTCTCCAGGTACTGGGTGGCGATATGGCCCTCGAAGACGTTCTTGAAGTACGTCGGATACGCGAAGTGGATGTAGAAGAAGTGCGCCATATCGACCACGTTGTCGATGATCTCGCGGCAGTTGGCGCCCTCGATCAGCATCGAGTTCCAGGTCCACTCGGTCCAGCCGGGATTGAGTTCCTCGGTGTTGTTGCCGTCCGCGTCGGTGTAGGCGCCCTCGATGTAGGGGATGGTCACATCCTCCGGCGGCGGGTTGCCCTCGTGGTCGTGCCAGACGAACAGCTGACCGTTGCGCTCCAACGTGGCCCAGGACCGGGTGCGCGCCAGCGGCGGCACGCGACGGGCGTAGGGAATCGAGGTGCAGCGGCCGTTGCCACCCCAGCGCCAGTCATGGAACGGACAGGCGACCGAATCGCCCTTGATCTCGCCCATGCTCAGATCGCCGCCGAGGTGCCGGCAGTAGGCATCGAGCACTTTGAGCTGGCCCCCACTGTCGGCCCATACGACCAGCTTGGTACCGAACGCCTGTACGGCGTGCGGCTTGCCGTCCCGGAACGCGGCGGCCAGGCCCAGGCAATGCCAGCCCCGCGCGTACCGCGTCGGCGTGGCCCCGACATCGATCTCCCGGACCTTCCCGCCACGCGCAGGTGCGGTTTCCGCCATTGTGATCCCTCCTCTGGAAGTACTAGAACACGTTACAAAAAGTTCCGACCTGGCGCCAGCTATTGGCTCTACTACCAGGCAAAGGCCGTTCGGTCCCAACGACCGATACCCGTTCTCGACAGGAATAGGAACGTGTTCTAGTCTCAGTGTCAGTATGACTAGGTACCCGGTCCGATCGACCAGGCAGGAGCAGCCCCCGAGATGACGACGCGAGAAGTAACGGAGCGGGTCGATGCGCTGTTGCCGATGCTGCGCGAGCGCGCACAGGAAGCAGAAGATCTGCGCCGCATCCCCGACGAGACGATGAAGGCCCTGCAGGCCACCGGCTTCTTCCGGTTGGTGCAGCCGCGCCAGTGGGGCGGCCTCGCGGCCGATCCGGGCGTCTTCTACGACTCGGTTCGCAAGATCGCCAGTGCCTGCGGTTCGACCGGCTGGGTCGCGGGCATCATCGGCATCCACAACTGGCACATCGCACTGTTCGATCAGAAGGCCCAGGAAGAGGTTTGGGGCGAGGACACCGAGGTCCGCATCGGATCCTCGTACGCGCCCATGGGCGCGGGCGTGGTGACCGACGACGGCTATCTCGTCAACGGCGCATGGAACTGGTCCTCGGGGTGCGATCACGCCGACTGGACCTTCGTCGGCGGCCCGGTGATCAAGGACGGTAAGCCGGTCGACTTCGGCAGCTTCCTGATCCCGCGCTCGGAATACCGCATCGACGATGTGTGGAATGTGGTGGGCCTGCGCGGAACCGGATCCAATACGCTGGTGGTGAAGGACGTTTTCGTGCCACGCCACCGGTTCCTGTCCTACAAGACGATGAACGAGCTGAAATCGCCGGGGCTGGAACAAAATACGGATCCGCTGTACAAGATGCCCTGGGGCACGATCCACCCCACCACCATCTCCTCCCCCATCGTCGGCATGGCCTACGGCGCGCTGGCGGCGCATATCGAGCACCAGGGCAAGCGCATTCGCGCGGCCTACGCGGGCGAGAAGGCCAAGGACGACCCGTTCGCCAAGGTGCGCATCGCCGAGGCGGCCAGCGATATCGACGCCGCGTGGCGGCAGCTGGCGGGCAATGTGGCCGACGAGTACGCATATCTGGTGGCGGGCAACGAGATTCCGTTCGACCTGCGGGCGCGGGCGCGCCGCGATCAGGTTCGGGCGACCGGACGAGCGATCGCCTCGATCGACCGGCTGTTCGAGAGTTCGGGCGCGACCGCGCTCGCCAATGGGACTCCGCTGCAACGGTTCTGGCGCGACGCGCACGCGGGCCGCGTACACGCCGCCAATGACGCCGAGCGGGCCTATGTCATGTACGGAACACACGCATTCGGCCTGCCGGTCGGCGACACGATGGTGTAGACGATGACTTCCACAGCTGAGCTGACCTTCGAATCCACCTCTCGCTATGCCCAGGTGCGGCCGGATCTGCGGCTGCACTATCACGAGGCGGGTGTCGGCAACGGCCCGACCATCGTGCTGCTGCACGGCGGCGGGCCCGGCGCCTCCTCCTGGTCCAACTTCGCCCGCAACATCCCGGTGCTGGCGCGCGAGTTCCATGTGCTGGCAGTGGATCAACCCGGATTCGGGTTGTCCGACAAGCCGACCGACCATCCGCAGTACTTCGTGCACAGCTCCTCGGCGCTGAAGGATCTGCTCGACTCCCTGCGGATCACCGATCGCGTTCACCTGCTCGGCAATTCGCTCGGCGGTGGGACCACCGTGCGATTCGCGCTGGACTATCCCGATCGGGCGGGCAAGCTGATCCTGATGGGGCCGGGCGGGCTGAGCACGAATCTGTTCGCGCCGGATCCGACCGAGGGCGTGAAGGCGCTGTCACGCTTCAATATCGATCCGACCCGCGAGAACATCGAGACCTTCCTGCGGATCATGGTGTTCGATCAGTCGCTGATCACCCCGGAGTTGATCGAGGAGCGGTTCGGATACGCCGCCACGCCGGAGTCGCTGGCCGCCATGCGCGCGATGGGTAAATCGTTCGCGGGACCGGACTTCGAGCAGGGCATGCTCTGGCGTGAGGGCTACAAGCTGCGGCAGCCGGTACTGCTCATCTGGGGTCGCGAGGATCGGGTGAACCCGCTCGACGGTGCGCTGGTTGCGCTCAAGACCATTCCACGCGCACAGTTGCATGTGTTCGGTGGTTGCGGGCACTGGGCACAGCTCGAGAAGTTCGACGAGTTCAACCGGTTGGCGATCGACTTTCTGTCGCCGAAGGAGAAGTAGGACATGAGTATTCGCGCGCTCGGCTACATGCGCATCGAGGCCACCGACATCCCCGCCTGGCGCGAGTACGGTACGAAGGTGCTCGGCATGATGGAGGGGGACGGGCCCGACAAGGATGCGCTGTATCTGCGCATGGACGAGTTCCCCGCGCGGCTGGTGATCGTGCCGGGCGAGACCGATCGGCTCCAGGTTTCGGGCTGGGAGGTCGCCGATTCCCCTGCGCTGCAACGGCTTCGGGATCGGCTGTCCGATGCGGGGGTGGCGTTCAAGGAGGGTTCCAAGGAGGAGGCCGCCGAACGCCGCGTCGAGGCGCTGATCCGGTTCGAGGATCCCGACGGCAATACGCTCGAGGCCTTCCACGGGGCACAGTACGTCGCGCGGCGGTTCGTCAGTCCCTACGGGCACCGGTTCGTCACCGCGGAGCAGGGTCTGGGGCATGTCGTGCTGACCTGCACCGACGATGCCTCGGCCCAGGCGTTCTATCAGGATGTGCTCGGCTTCCGGCTGCGCGATTCGATGCGGCTGCCACCGCAGATGGTGGGCCGCCCGGCCGACGGCGATCCCGCCTGGCTGCGGTTCTACGGCTGCAATCCGCGTCATCACGCGCTGGCATTCCTGCCGCTGCCCAATCCGACCGGCATCGTGCATCTGATGGTCGAGGTGGAGAACTCCGACGATGTCGGACTGTGCCTGGACCGCGCGCTGCGGCGGAAGGTCAAGATGTCGGCCACCCTCGGGCGGCACATCAACGACAAGATGCTGTCGTTCTACATGAAGACGCCCGGCGGATTCGATATCGAATTCGGTTGCGAGGGACTGGAAGTCGAGGACGAGAGCTGGATCGCGCGGGAATCCACCGCGGTCAGCCTGTGGGGCCACGACTTCAGCATCCAATTCCGGCAGGGGTGAACGAGATGACGACGGACGGTTTCGCGGAGATCGATCCGCGTCGGTTCCGTAATGTGCTGGGGCAGTTCTGCACCGGCATCACCGTGATCACCACCCTCGACTCCGAGGGTGGTCCGGTCGGATTCGCCTGTCAGTCGTTCGCCGCGCTCTCACTGGAACCGCCCATGGTGCTGTTCTGCCCGACCAAACAATCGCGCACCTGGGCGGCGATCGAGGCGGCCGGGCGGTTCTGCGTGAATGTGCTCGCCGAGGAACAGCGTGAGGTCTGCGCGCGGTTCGGCTCGCGCGAGCCCGATAAGTTCGCCGAGATCGGCTGGCGCACTTCGGATCTGAAACTTCCACTCCTCGACGACGCACTGGCCACGATCCAGTGCACTGTGGCGAGTGTCGTCGACGGCGGCGATCACTACATCGTGATCGGCCGGGTGGCGGCCCTGTCGGAGTCCACGGATTCCGGCAGGCCGCTGCTGTTCTATCGCGGTCAGTACACCGCCATCGAGCCGGACAAGACCACGCCCGCTCCCTGGCGCGCCGACCTGGAGCATTTCCTCACCACCACGACCCAGGACACCTGGCTCTAGGCCGCGTAGTCGCGAGCCTCGACCGTACGGGCGACCTTCTGCGGCGCGCCGCCGATGAGGCCGCGCCACGGAAGGTACGGCAGCAGACGGACATTCAGGTTGCGGATGCGGATCATCGCGTTGCTCGGCGGCGCGTACCAGGCGCCGACGCCCTCGGCGAATTTCTGGCAGGCGTCGACCATGGGCCGCATCTCCCGCTCGTAGCGAGCGAAGGCGACGACGTGATCTCCTGCGGCGGCGGCCAATTCGCCCGCCAGCACATACGCGCCGACCAGCGACAGGTCCGCGCCCTGGCCCGACAGCGGTGAGGCGCAATATCCGGCGTCGCCGACCAGCGTCACCCGGCCGCGATGCCAGCTGTCCATCCGGATCTGGGCCATGGCGTCGAAGTAGAAGTCCCGCGCGGCGTCCAGATGCGACAGCAATCGCGGGACCTGCCAGCCCTGATCGGCGTACGTCTGCGCGACGATGCGCTTCTGGGCCGCGATATCGCGGTAGTCGTAGTCGAGTTCATCGCTCGCCCACGCGAAAATGGCCTTGGCTTCGGTGTTCTCGCGGGCACTGTAGGCTCCGGCGATCTTGCCCGGGGTGTTGTAGTCCTGTTCCCAGTGGTCGAGGTTCAAAAAGTTCGGGATGGTGTAGATCGAGATGTAGTAGCCCATGTGCCGGACGAATCGCGACTCGGGGCCGAAAACCAGTCCACGCGTGTGGGAGTGGACGCCGTCGGCGCCGATCACCAGGTCGAAGGTGCGTGGCGCGCCGTGGTCGAAGGTGACGTGCACGCCGTTGTCGTCCTGGGACAGTTCGGCGATGGAATCGCCGAAGATGTATTCGACATCGTCGCGGGTCGCCTCGTAGAGCACCCGCGCCAGGTCGCCGCGCTGAATCTCGGTATCCCCGTTGGCGCCCACGCCGTTGAACACCTCGCTGCTCACGGTGGCCCGCGTCCGCCCGTCGGCATCGACGTAGGACGTACCGCGCTTACCCGTGCTGAACTCCTGCACGCGCTCGAGCAGTCCCATCCGCCGCACCACCTCGGTCGCGGTGCCCAGCACATCGATCGCCTGCCCGCCCTCGCGCAGCGCCGGGGCCTTTTCCACAACGGTCGGGGTGAATCCGTACCGCTTCAGCCAGAAGGCGAGGGCCGGCCCCGCGATGCTCGCACCGGAGATCAGGACGTTCTGGTTCTTCATCTCAGCCATGCCAAGAACTGTACGAATGTCTTAGGCATTTGCGCAATACTTTTGTCTAAGGCATTTGCGCTACCCTGTTCACCATGGGAAACCGCGAGGATCTACTGGCCGGCGCTCGCCACTGTCTCCTGACCAAGGGCTACGCCCGCACCACCGTGCGAGATATAGCCACCACCGCCGGGGTGAGCATGGCCGCCATCGGCTACCACTTCGGCTCGAAGGAGGCGCTACTGAACGAGGCCCTGGCCGCGGCAACCAGGGAATGGGGCGAGGAACTGTCGCGGGCCCTGGCCGAAACCGCTTCCACATCACGAGAACCCTTGCAGCACTTCACAGCCCAGTGGACAGCCATCATCGAGTCCATCACCACCCACCGAGCCGTCTGGGCGGCAACCTTCGAATCGGCCGCCAACCCCGACCTCCGCCCCCACCTGGCCACCAACCAACCCGAGGCCCAAACCGGACTGGCCCACCTCCTCGACGGCCCCGATCAGCCCAACGATTCGACCCGCCGAATGGGCGCGATCTACCAAACCCTCCTGACGGGCCTGGCCCTCCAACACCTGATAGACCCCGCCACGGCCCCCACCGCAGAGGACCTCACCGAGGGGTTGCGCCGCATCACGCCCCCCGTGTAGCACAATGCGCTACACGGGGCTACGTTAGTGGTATGAAGGTGATCAGCCAGCGGGAATTCCGCAACAACTCGGCGGCGGTCATGGACGCCGTGGAAGCCGGAGAGACATTTCGAGTCACCCGCAACGGCGTGGAGATCGCCGAGGTGCGTCCGGTCAGGCAGAAGCGTCGCCACACCGCCGAGGAACTCGTCCAGCGCCACCGCAGGCTCCCCCGCGTGGACTACGCGCAGATGCGCGCGGAGGCCGACGAGTTCTTCGGAACCGAGGACCGACTCGGCGACGATGATCCCTGGGCAGGTCGTTCGTGACCGACCGTCACCCGTCGGGCGTGCTGGATACCTGCGCCTATCTCGACCTGGACATCCTCGATCCCGAATCCCTCCCGAAGCTTCCGGAGATCACGACCATCACCTTGGCGGAGCTGCACCAGGGAATCGCCGCCGCCAAGGATCCCGCGACGCGCGCGGCCCGCTCGGAGCAACTGGGAACCGCCATCGTCGAATTCGACGCCCTACCCTTCGACGACGAGGCGGCAACCCGCTACGGAACCCTCGTGGCCCTGACCATCGCAGCCAACCGCAACCCCCGACCACGACGCTTCGACCTCCTCATCGCAGCGATCGCATCAGCTCGAGGTCTACCGCTGTACACCCGCAACGCCAAAGACTTCCGCGGCCTGGAGAGCATGCTGGAAGTCGTATCGCTCTGACGCGGTCAGGACGAAACCTCGCGCTGGAGTTCCAGGGCGATATCGATGAGCTGGTCTTCCTGCCCGCCCACCAGTTTGCGTTTGCCCGCTCGGACGAGCATTTCGGCGGCGGAGACGTGGTAGCGGGCGGCTTGGTGTTCGGCGTGTTTGAGGAAGCTGGAGTAGACGCCGGCGTAGCCCATCATGAGGGCTTGGCGGTCGAGCAGGCATTCGGTGGGCATGGCGGGGCGGACCACGTCTTCGGCGGCGTCGGCTATGGCGTAGAAGTCGATGCCGGTCTTGACGCCGAGTTTGTCGCAGACCGCCACTAGGGCCTCCACGGGAGTATTGCCCGCGCCCGCGCCGAAACGACGTGCGCTGCCGTCGATTTGGGTGGCTCCGGCGCGGATGGCGTAGATGGAGTTGGCATTGCCGAGGTCGAGGTTCTCGTGGCCGTGAAAGCCCACCTGGGCGTCGTCGCCGAGTTCGGCGACCAGCGCGGCCACGCGGTCCGAAACCTGGTCCAGGACAAGGGCTCCGGCGGAGTCGACGACGTAGACGCATTGACAGCCCGCGTCAGCCATGATGCGGGCCTGCCGGGCGAGCACCTCGGGGGGCTGGCTGTGCGACATCATCAGGAAGCCAACGGTCTCCAGGCCGAGCTCGCGGGCCAGACCGAAATGCTGGATGGAGACGTCGGCCTCGGTGCAGTGGGTGGCGATACGCACGATCGAGGCCCCATTGTCCTGGGAAACCTTGATGTCCTCCTTGACCCCGACGCCGGGCAGCATGAGCACCGCGATCTTCGCCTGCTTCGCGGTCCGCGCGGCGATCGTGATCAGTTCCTGCTCAGGGGTTTTGGAGAAGCCGTAGTTGAACGAGGAGCCGCCCAGACCGTCGCCGTGGGTCACCTCGATCACGGGCACTCCCGCGCCGTCGAGGGCGGCGACGATATCGCGGACCTCGGTCGCGGTGAACTGATGACGCTTGTGATGGGATCCGTCGCGCAGCGAGGTGTCGGTGACGCGGATGTCGATTTCTGATGAGTACGGCATATTCGGTCCTCCTATACCCGGGCCGAGACGATCTGATCGGCGACGACCTCGCCGACCCGAGTGGCGGCGGCGGTCATGATGTCGAGATTCCCGGCATACGGCGGCAGGAAATCCCCGGCCCCCTCCACCTCCACGAACACCGAAACCCGCGCCAGCCCACCGGAAACCACGCTCGGCTCGTCGAACTGCGGCTCGTTGAGCAGCCGGTACCCGGGCACGTACTGCTGGATGTCGGCGACCATCCGATGGATCGACTCCGCGATCGCGCCCGTATCGGCATCGTCGGGAATCGCGCAGAAGATGGTGTCGCGCATGATCATCGGCGGCTCGGCCGGATTCAGGATGATGATCGCCTTACCCCGCGCCGCCCCGCCGATGGTCTCCACGCCCCGGCTGGTGGTCTTGGTGAACTCATCGATATTGGCCCGCGTGCCCGGCCCGGCCGACACCGAGGACACCGACGCGACGATCTCGGCATACGACACCTCGACCACGCGCGAGACCGCCGCCACGATCGGAATCGTCGCCTGCCCACCGCAGGTGATCATATTGACGTTCGGCGCGTCCAGATTCGCGTCCAGATTCACCGGCGGCACCACCGCGGGCCCGACGGCCGCGGGCGTCAGATCCACCGCCCGAATCCCCGCCTCGGCGTAGCGCGGCGCGGCGTCGCGATGCACATAGGCCGAGGTCGCCTCGAAGATCAGCTCCGGCAGCTCGGACTGCCCGAGCAGCCAGTCCACCCCCTCGTGCGAGGTCTCCAGCCCGAGCCCGGCCGCGCGCTTCAAACCCTCACTGGCCGGATCGATCCCGATCATCCACCGCGGTTCGATCTTGTCCGAACGCAGCAGCTTGTACAGCAGATCGGTACTGATATTGCCGGAGCCGACAATGGCGGCCGCGACCTTTCCGTTGACAGGCACAGATGCTCCTCAGCTGAATTCCAAACGGACGGAACCGAGCCCGGTGAACTCGGCATGGAAGGCGTCACCCGGCCGGGCATCGATCGCGCGCGTACACGAACCGGGTAGCACGATGTCCCCGGCCCGCAACCGCACCCCGAACGAGGCCACCTTGCGCGCCAGCCACGCCACCGCGATCGTCGGATCCCCGAGCACCGCGTCACTGCGCCCCTCGGCGACCACCTCACCATTGCGGGTCAATCGAGCGTCGATCCCGGTGATATCCAACAACTCCGGGCGCACCCGCTCGGGCCCGAGCACCCAGCCCGCCGAGGACGCGTTGTCGGCGATGGTGTCGCAGAGCGCGATCTTCCAGTCCGTGATGCGGGTATCGATGAGCTCGATCGCGGGCGCGTAGGCGACGGTCGCGGCCAGCACATCGGCCTCGGTGCAGTCCTCGCCGGGCAGATCCGCCCCCAGGACGAATCCGACCTCCACCTCCACCCGCGGATACAGATATCGCGAGGCGGGCACCGGCTGGTCCTCGAATACCTGCATCTCGGCGAGCAGATGTCCGTAATCCGGCTCGTCGACCCCCATCATCTGCTGCATCGCCTTCGACGACAGGCCCACCTTGTGCCCGACGATCCGCGCTCCGCCCTCGACCCGACGCCGAATATTGATCAGCTGGATCTCGTAGGCGTCGACGACATCGATCTCCGGATACCCGACGACCAGCGGATCGATCGACACCCGGTCCCGCTCGGCGGCCGCGAGCCGATCCGCCAGTTCACTCCGTACCGCATCCGACAGCACGCTCATTCCCTTCCGCCAGGGAAACTGTAACGAGTTTTCCTGCGAGTTCTCGCTCCAGCAGTCCCATCTGCCAGATCAATATAGACCGAACCTGGCCCGATTCTATAACGTGTTCTACATGAGTGATCGGGAATACGATGTGGTGGTGGTCGGCAGTGGCGCCGCCGGAATGACGGCCGCCCTCACCGCCGCACATCACGGCCTGCGCGTGGTGATCCTGGAGAAGGCCGCGCACTACGGCGGGTCGACCGCGCGCAGTGGCGGCGGCGTATGGATCCCCGGCAACAAGGCGCTGCTCGCGTCGGGGCGTCCCGATGACCGGGAAGCGGCACGCACCTACCTGTACAGCATCATCGGCGACGCCGTGCCCAAGGAGCGGATCGATACCTATATCGATCGCGGCGCGGAGGCGCTGGGCTTCGTCCTCGATCACAGCGCGCTGAAACTGCGCTGGGTCCCCGGTTACCCCGACTACTACCCGGAGGCGCCCGGCGGCGCACCGCTGGGCCGCTCGTGCGAGCCGAAACCGTTCGACGCCATGGTGCTCGGCGAGGAGCGGTTCAAACTGGAACCCCCCTACGCCAAGGCCCCGCTGAACGTCGTGACCACCCAGGCCGACTTCGTCCGTCTGAGCATGATTCGCCGCCACCCCAAGGGCATGTTGCGCGCGCTGCGGGTCGGCGCGCGCACCTACTGGGCCAAGGCCACCCGCAAACATCTGCTGGGTATGGGCCAGGCCATCATCGCGGGTATGCGCAAGGGCCTGCTCGACGCGAATGTCCCTGTGCTGCTGGAGACTCCGCTGACCGGCCTGGTGGTCGAGAACGGCCGCGTGGTCGGCGTCGAGGCCACTTCGAACGGCGAGCCGGTCACCTTCCGCGCCCGCTACGGCGTGATCCTCGGCGCGGGCGGCTTCGAGCACAACGCCGATATGCGGCACAAGTATCAGCGCGAACCCATCGGCACCGAATGGACCACCGGCGCGAAGGCCAATACCGGCGACGGCATCCGCGCGGGCCAGGAACTCGGTGCGGCCGTTGCCTTCATGGAGGACGCCTGGTGGGGCCCGACCGTCTTCCGCGGCAGCCGCCCGTGGTTCTGCCTGGCCGAACGCAATCTGCCGGGCGGACTCATCGTCGACGTGCACGGTAAGCGGTTCTTCAACGAATGCCTGCCCTATGTCGAGGCCGTACACAAGATGTACGGCGGCGAATTCGGCCAGGGCACGGGCCCGGGCGAGCACGTACCCGCCTGGCTGGTCTTCGATCAGCGCTACCGCAACCGCTACATCTTCGCCACTTTGCAACCGGGACAACGGTTCCCGAAGCGCTGGCTGGAAAACGACAATATCGTCCAGGCCCCGACGCTGGCCGAACTGGCCGCGAAAATCGGTGTGCCGGAACAGAGTCTGACCGACACCGTGCGGCGCTTCAACGGCTTCGCCGAAACCGGCGTCGACGAGGATTTCGGCCGCGGCGACAGCGCCTACGACCGCTACTACGGCGATCCCACGGTCAAACCGAATCCGTGCCTGGCCGGACTTGTACAGGGACCCTACTACGCCGCCAAGATGTTCCCCGGCGATCTGGGCACCAAGGGCGGCCTGGTCACCGATACGGCCGGGCGGGTGCTGCGCGAGGACGAATCGGTCATCGACGGCCTCTACGCCGCGGGCAATACCTCCGCCCCGGTCATGGGCCACACCTACGCCGGTCCGGGCGCGACCATCGGACCCGCGATCACATTCGGATATCTCGCCGTACTGGATATCGTCGAGCGCGCGCGCCGCGAGCCGGTGTCCAGCGCCGCGGACAACTGAGGAGGACACTGTGCCGATCGATCCGAAAATCGCACTGGGAGCCACGCTTCCGGGCCAGAAGTTCGCCTGGTCGCCGTCGGATGTGCAGCTGTATCACCTCGGCCTCGGCGCGGGTGCGCGCTGGACCGACCCGGCCGAACTGCGCTATCTCGACGACCGCTCGCCACAGGTGCTGCCGACCTTCGCCACCGTCGCTGCCACGCTGCGCGCGACCGAGGCGCCGCGGGTGAGTATGCCCGGCGTGGAGATCGACCTGGCGAAGGTCGTACACGCCAGTCAGGAGGTTGTGGTGCATCGGCCGATCCCGGCCGAGGGCAAGGCGTCGAGCACCGGGCGGATCAGCGAGCTGTGGGACAAGGGTTCGGCCGCGGTGGTCGTGCAGGAGACCGCGGTCACCGGCTCCGACGGACAGCCGCTGTGGACGGCCCGCTCGTCGATCTTCGCCAAGGGCGAGGGCGGTTTCGGCGGCGAGCGCGGGCCGAGCACCCGCTCCGAATTGCCCGATCGCGCACCGGATTTCGATGTGACCACGCCGACACTGCCGCAGCAGGCGCTGCTCTACCGCATGTGCGGAGACCGCAATCCGCTGCATTCGGATCCCGAATTCGCCCATGACGCGGGCTTTCCCGATCCCATTCTGCACGGGCTGTGCACCTACGGAATCGTCTGCAAGACGGCCGTGGATACGGTGCTCGGCTCGGATGCCGCCCGGGTCACCGGCTTTCGCGCGCGGTTCGCGGGCGTGCTCTATCCGGGCGAGTCGATCCGCTCACGGATGTGGCTGGGTACGGGTGAGGTGCATATCGCCGCATCGGTTCCCGAGCGCGAACACGCGCCCGTACTCGCCGATGTGCGATTGACCTTCAGTTCCTGATCGAGAGGCGGCGATTCACTCCGGGAAGCCGGTCGCGAACAGAATCGCGATGGCGACGGAACAGGCGACGGCGACAACCGGGATAATCCACATGCGCCGAATACTACACAATGTAGTATTACGTCCAGTCGTCACAACCCTACTGGTCGTCCGACCGGTCTATTCGTTCGGGTACCACTCCGTGCACCACGAGCGCGTAGACCAGGATCAGCAGAACCGGCGCAACCAGCGGTAACCAGGCCAAACGCATCGGAACCAGGCTCGCCGCCGCAGCCGCGGCCGCCGCGATCAGCGCGCCCGCCACAGACGGCACTGTGGTAGGAACCACACCCTTCGGAGCGCGGACGGTCGCGGTATTGAGCAGATAGGTCGTCGCGACCACGCCGGTCGCGGCGGCCACCGCGGCGCCGGTGTCGTCCCAGGCCACCGCGGCCAGCGCCACCAGCACCGCGCCCACCGCGGCGATCCGCCACCACCAGCCCGCCACCACGAGGATCAGCGCGGGTATCGCCGCCCACGGCAGCACGATCGCCACGGCCGCGGTGAGCAGCAGACCGGACAGCACGGCGAGGAATCGGGTCATCGGCGCACCCGCACCACTCGGCGATGCTGGGGCAGCAGCCGCATGATCTGGTCGAGTCGGGCGTCGTCGGGCCAGCCCACGATATCGACGCCGACCGTACCCATGTCCCGGTACATGGCGGTGCGCTCGAGCTGCCACATGCGGGCCAGAATCGGATCGAGATCCTCGCGAAAAGGCGTGCCGCGCAAGACATCCACGACCACCACCACATGTCCCCGCTTGCGCAGATCGATCAGCGCCAGCGCGAACTGGGTGTCGAGCAGCGTGGAGAACGCCACCACTATCGCGCCGAGCGGCACCGCGGCGTGCGGGGCCAGTGTGCCCGAGGTGGTGATGTGCTCATCGCCCACATCGAGCACGGTGTCGACGATGCGATAGAACTGCCGCCGCCCGATATCGGGCCGCAGCCAGCGCGGAGTCTGTCCGAGGCAGACCACGGCCGTGCGATCACCGGCCTGCAGCGCCGACTGCGCGACCTGGGCCGCGCCGCGCACCGACAGTTCCAGCGATTCCGAGGCCGGACCCGGCGCCTGCAGCGAGGTGTCCACCAGCACAACGACATCCGCGGCTCGATTGGTGAGCCGCTCGGTGACGTAGAGCCGCCCCCGCCGAGCGCTGACCGGCCAGTTCACCGTGCGCAGCTGATCGCCCGGGGCGTAGGCGCGAATATCGGCGTATTCGACGCCCGGCCCGTGCCGCCGGGTCAGGTGCGTGCCGATGCGCTCCGGAAGTTCGGTGCGCGGCAATCGCATTCGCTGCGGATCGGCGATCGGGTAGACGTACACCCGCCCCGCTGGCAGCGATACCGAGGCCACCGCCAGTCCGGCCGGACTGAGCGCGGTGACCCGGATCGTCACCGGATAGCGGCCCCAGCGCCCGGTCGACAGCGCCAGCCGCAGCCCCGCGGGCGCGGCTCCGGAATCCACCGCCTCCTCGACCCGCACCTCGAGTCCCTCGACCGGTTCGGGTGTGCAGCGCAGCAGCGCGTGCCCGTCCTCGACGAAGGCCGCGACGCCGAGCACCACCTCCTCGGATTCGAAGCAGCGCAGCACATCCGCGCCGTCGACCTGAATTCTGGTGCGCGAGAGCTGGATCGGAGCCGTGGCGAGCACACCGAGCATCGGCGCGGCGAAGATCACCAGCTGCCAGCGGCCGAGGATCACCGCCAGGGCGAGCGCGGGCGCGGCAGCGACGGCCAGCATGAACACCAGAGCCGCGGGCCGCCAGCGCAATTCGGCCTCGGCGATCGACGCGGTATCGCGATGTCTCATGTCACGGTCGCGCGCGGCACCGGCAGGCGGCGCAGCAGTTCGGCGATCACGTCCTCGCCGCGTATGCGGCGCACCCACATCTCCGGACGCAGGGTTATGCGGTGGGCCATCGCCGGAATCGCCAGGGCCTTCACATCTTCCGGGATCACGTAGTCGCGCCCCATGAGCAGGGCACGGGCGCGGGCCATCTGCACCAGGTCCAGCTCGGCGCGCGGGCTCGCGCCGACCTCGACCTGCGGATGACCTCGCGTAGCTCCGGCCAGCGCCACCACATAGGTGACGACATCCGGATGTACGGTGACGAATTCGACCGCCTGTCGCATTTCCAGCAGCCCCTGGGCGTCGACCACCTGACCGACCTGCGGCGGCACCGACCCGCGTTCGAGGCGGCGGCGGATCATCTGCGTCTCGTCCTGCTCGGACAGATAGCCCAACCGCAACTGCAGGGCGAAACGATCCAGCTGGGCCTCGGGCAGCGGGTAGGTGCCCTCGTACTCGATCGGATTGTCGGTGGCCAGCACGATGAAAGGCTGTGGCAGCGGGAACGTTTCGCCATCGATGCTCACCTGCCCCTCGGCCATCGCCTCCAGCAGGGCCGCCTGCGTCTTGGGCGGGGTGCGGTTGATCTCGTCGGCCAGGAGCATATTGGCGAAGACCGGGCCGCGCCGGAAGTTGAAGCGGCCGGAATTCATATCGTAGATGGTCGAGCCGATCAGATCCGCGGGCAGCAGATCCGGGGTGAACTGGACCCGGGTGAACTGCAAACCCAGTGCGGCGGCGAAGGATCGGGCGATCAGCGTTTTACCGAGCCCCGGTAGATCCTCGATCAGCACATGACCGCCCGCCAGCACCGCGATCATGATCAGTTGCAGCTCATCGCGTTTGCCCACCACCACCCGCGCGATTTCGCGCAGGACCGCGTCGGTGCGCTTGACGGCGGCGTCCATCGGGGTCGTCATATTCGAACTCACACTCGTAGCAACCTTTTCACATCGACTGGAGCCGGCGCAGGATCTCGTCCAGAGCCGCGCGGCCGGGAGCGCGGGTCTGCTGATCACGCAACGCCGAGTTGGCCGGATCCACCCAGCGCCACAGCTCCGGGCCGAACTGCATCAGTCCGGCCGATTCGGTGGCCCGGCGATTCTTGGCGATCCGGTGGCCGCTGGACAGTTCGAATTCCTTGGCCAGCAGGGGGCGTAGATGGCGGTCCCATTCCGCGCGGGTGCCCTCGGACCGCTCGGCGAGCATCTGGGCCCGGGCCCGCCAGCGGCGCAGCATATCGGCGGGACCGTTGTCGATCTCGTTGTCGGCCGGATCGCTTCGGCCCTCGGCGCGGCCGCGTTCGACCAGCGTCCAGATCAGCAGGCCGAGCGCGCCGACCAGCGGCACGCCGACCAGCAGCGGGATCAGCGCGCGCTGACCGTCCAGCGCCGCCAACTCGATGAGCGCGATCAGCACGATCGCGCCGCCGACGATCACCGCACGGGTCATCGGACCACCTCTCCCTGCAGATCCTTCAACACGATCCGCAGCAGTTGCTCGGCCCGCATGCGCTGCCACTCCAGCATGGCGTGTGGACTGAAGCGGGCCTCCTCGAACAGCGCCACCAACTCCCGCGCCGAGGCATCGTGCAGCGCACCGCGTTCGAAGGCGCGGGCGAGCACCTCCGAGGGCGTATCGGAGATCAGCGGCGCGACCTCGCGGGCCAGGGCCAGGCCCTGTTCCATCGCCACATAGCAGGAGATGATCGCCTCGCGCGCATCCTGGCCCGGGGCGGTCATGGCGGCCAGGCCCATCTCGGCGACCTCGGCCAGGGATACCGGGGCCTCCACCGCGGCGGGGGCGGGCACGGCGGGTTCGGGAGTCGGGGGGCGGCGGGTGCCCAGGGCCACGACCACCAATCCGGCCAGGGCCACGACGACCAGCGCGATGGCGGATCCGATGACCAGCACCAACTCTCGATCGGTGAGATGCGGTGTGCCGGAGAACGGATTGGGCGGTGGCGGCGGCGAGGTGCCGGGCGCGGTCGGGGCCGCGGTGGGCGGCGGGGACTGGGTCGTCGAATCACCCGGCGCGATCAGGTGAATCGCCCAGACCACGGCCGCGAACAGGGCCAGCAGCGCCAGCGCGATCAACACCGCGGACACCGTGCGGCGCAGCCGCCGGGGCGTTCGGTCGCGGGCCGGTTCGTGCGCGGGCATGGCCAGCGGCAGCCGGTGCCTGCTGGTGATCACCCCGGCCAGCAGGATCACCACCGATACCAGCGACAGCACGGGCATGAGCGCGACGCTGACCGCCGACGGCGGCGAGACGGCATGCGGCCCACCGGTTCCCGGTACGAATCCGCGCAGGGCGATTACGGCCAGCGCCAGCAGCACGATCGAACCGATCGCGCGCGGTATTGCCGTGCCCACCCGGCCCACCGGACTCTCCCAGGAAACTCGCGACTGCTGTAAACAGCCACATCGTTACATGCCGGACGGTTCGTCAGCGGGAAAATCGAAACACCGATACGACATACCTGCCACCCCCTGGTTGATTCCGCAATCACCTGTGAAAGTCCACAATCACCGACTCCTACCGATCCGTTTGCGGCACAATCAGATTCATATACGTTTCGCATACCTCAAGTTCCCGTAATCGGCTCGCGGTCCGGTACAGATCGCGCACCGACGCGACCGCTCGGGTGAGCTCCTCGCGGCTGGTCCCGGCATAGAGGTTCAGCTCCGAATCCGCGTCGTAGAGGATGTCGACCAGGTTCACGAAGCGGGTGCCCCAGTCCATCGGCACCGTGCGCAGCGGGGGTACCGCGCATACCGTCCAGCGCCGGAACCGCCGCGACAATTCCAGAAAGTCGGCGGCCGACAATATATTTCCGCACAGCTGATCGAAATCGATAATTATCTCATCCGCGGTCACAGCGCGGGCGCGAATCCGACTGTGCCCGACCGGAATTTCCACCGCGCCCGCATACGGTGCCGGACCGATGATGTAACGCCCCGCCGAGAATCCGGACAAATGTTCCTTGCCCTCGCGATAGTCGCGAGTTCCGTCGACCGCCACCACATCCATATGCGCGCGAATTCGCTCGATCGTCGGCACGAAGCGGTCGTGCCACAGCGGATTCGGCAGCAGACCCTCGGGCGCATAGTTCGAGGTGACCACGACGGTGACGCGCCGGTCGAACAGGCGCCGCAGCAGCCGCGCGATGAGCATCGCGTCGGCGATGTCGTGCACGTGGAACTCGTCGAAGCAGATCAGCGCGGCATCGCCGATCACGGCCCCGAGCCCGGCCTCGAAGGATCCGGCCGCAGCGATCCGGGCGTGCAGATCGGCGAAGAAGGTGTGAAAGTGCCAGCGCCGCTTGCGCGCGACGGCGGTCCGAGCGAAGAACTCGTCCATCAGCATGGTCTTTCCCCGCCCCGCCGGACCATACAGATACACCCCGCGCGGCGACCGCCACCGACTGCCGACCCGACCCGCCACCTCGGCCAATCGCCGCGCCGCCGCCTGTTGCCGATCGTCCAGGATCAGTTTCATGACGACCTCCTCGATCCTCTGGATCCAGAGGTAGTGCAGAACGGAGGCGACAGACCAGGAAAGTGTCTGTGATCACCGACGAATCCCGGTATACTGATCGGTATGACCGCCACGACCATCAAGGTTCCCAAGGCCACGCGTGACAGGCTGCATCGTCTGGCGGCGGCCCACGGACTGACGCTGGCCCAGCAGATCGACAAGCTCATGGACGAACAGGCTCCCCGCCCCAAGCCCACGATCGGCGGCTATCGGAGCGAGCATCCGCTGAGCGCCGAGGAGATCGACGACCAACTCGCGGGGGGCTTCGGCGAGTGACAGCACTCGTCGTAGATACGAGCGCCATCGTCACAGCATTCGACGAGGCACATCCCGAGCACGAAGCCGTCGCACGAGTACTGCGCGATGACGATCGCCTGCTGGTCGTATCGCCGTTCATCGTGGCAGAGGCCGACTACATGCTCTCCTCGCGCTTCGGCGCTCGAGCCGCGTTGAATTTCTCACGCGATGTCGCAACGGGCGCATACGAACTCCCCGAATGGACCGCAGAGGACCACTCGACCGCGATGGATATCGCGAGCCGCTTCGGCAGCGGCAAAGACTACATCGGTATAGCCGACGCATCGAATGTCGTACTGGCCGATCGTTATCACACCACGACCTTGCTGACTCTCGATCAACGGCACTTCCGGCAGCTCGCACCCCTCTGGGGTGCGAGCTCGTTCACCCTCCTGCCGTTCGACAAGGACTAAGCGACGCTCAGCACCAGGCCCGAGGTCGGAACACCGGTCCCTGCTGTGACTACGACGTTTTGTAGACCCTCGACCTGATTCACCGAATCACCGCGGATGAGGCGGACCGCTTCGGCTATGCCGTTCATGCCGTGGATGTAGGCCTCGCCGAGTTGGCCGCCGTGGGTGTTGAGGGGGAGGCGGCCGCCGAGTTCGATGGCGCCGTCGGCGATGAAGTGGCGGGCCTCGCCGCGGGGGCAGAAGCCCAGTTCCTCCAGTTGCATGAGGACGAAGGGGGTGAAGTGGTCGTAGAGGATGGCCGCCTGCATGTCGTCGGGGCGCAAACCGCTTTGGGCCCAGAGTTGTTCGCCGACCAGGCCCATTTCCGGGAGGCCGGTCATGGCGTCGCGGTAGTAGCTGGTCATGACGTACTGATCGGCTCCGGAGCCCTGGGCGGCGGCGGAGATCACGGCGGCGGGCTGGCGCAGATCGCGGGCCCGTTCGGCGCTGGTGACCACGATCGCGACCGCGCCGTCGGTCTCCTGGCAGCAGTCCAGCAGATGCAGCGGTTCGGCGATCCAGCGCGAGTTCTGGTGTTCTTCCAGTGTGATCGGCTTGCCGTAGAAGTGCGCGGCCGGATTGACCGCCGCGTGTTTGCGATCGGCCACGGCCACCCGGCCGAAATCCTCACTGGTCGCGCCGTAGACGTGCATATAGCGTCGGGCCACCATGGCCACCTGCGCCGCGGGCGTGCCGAGCCCCTGCGGATAACCCCAGGCCGCATCGACGCCCGAGGAGGTCGGGGCGGTCGCCAATTGGGTGGAGAACTGGCCGAAGCGGTGTCCGGATCGTTCGTTGAAGCCGCGGTAGGCCACCACCACATCCGCGATTCCGGTGGCCACGGCCATCGCCGCCTGCTGCACGGTCGCGCACGCCGCGCCGCCGCCGAACGGAATATTGCTGAAGAAGGTCAGATTCGGAATGCCGACCGCCCGGGCCACCGCGGCCTGGGTGTTGGTATCCATGGTGAACGTCGTCAGCCCGGTCACATCCTCGGGCCGCAGCCCGGCGTCGGCGAGGGCCGCGGTGACCGCCTCGGCGGCCAGCCGCAGTTCACTGCGGCCCGAATCCTTCGAGAAGTCGGTGGCGCCGATTCCGACGATCGCGGCCGAGCCGCTCAGCGCGACGCTCATTTCGACACCTCGCCCGCACTCGAGGCACGCAGTGCGATAACGACTTTCGCCTGAATATGCTCACCGAGACTGTCCCGCCCGACCACCTCGAGCTGAATTTCGTCGCCCTCGACCGCGGTCACGGTCCCGGTCAGCGTCAGCGTATCCCCGGCGTACAGCGGCACGCCCAGGCGCACGGTATTGGACTTCACCACCGCGCCCGGCCCGGCCCAGTCGGTGACGAACCGCTGCACCAAACCCATATCGGTGAGGATGTTGACGAAGATGTCCTTCGAACCGCGCGCCACCGCCTTGTCGCGATCGTGGTGCACGTCCTGGAAGTCCCTGGTGGCCAGCGCGGTCGAGACCACGAAGGTGGGGTCGGCATGAATCACCAACTCGGGCAGGGTTGTTCCGACCTCGACGGCCAGGGTCGCGGTCATGCTACGCCTCCCTTCGCACGACCGAGGGGCCCTACGTGGTTACGCAAGCTGCCTCCTCCGGGCCCTGACTCGGTCATGCGATCACCTTCCAATACGGCAGTACATTGTCCTCGTCGAGCTTTTCGAAGGCCACCTCGACGGGCAGATCCACGCGCACGGCATCGGGTTCGACCCCGCGCAACTCACCCATCACCCGCACGCCCTCTTCCAACTCGACCAGCGCCACCACATACGGCAGCTTCCGGCCGGGCACCTTCGGGGCGTGGTGCACGACGTAGCTGAACACCGTGCCGCGACCGGACGCGACCACATAGTCCGGCTCCTGCGACCTGTCCTGCCACAGCGCCGGAATCGGCGGATGCCGCAGCGAGCCGTCGGGCAGTCGCTGAATGCGCAGCTCGCCGAGTTTCGCGCCCTCCCAGAAGAATTCGGTATCGCGCGACACGATGGGCCGCACACGCTTGCTCGGATCCTCTTGCGGTTCGGCAGGTTTCCCGGTGCCGGGCGCGAATTTCAGCATGCGGAAACGCATTTCGGTAACGGCCTCGTCGCCGACGTACCAGGTCAGCACGTAGGTCGCGAACCAGCCCTCGCCGAGCGCGGTGCGCTTGGGGCCGACCAGATCCTGCAGCCGGGTGCGGGCTTGCACTCGCTCACCGAGCTCGAGGTAGCGGTGATAGATCTGCTCGCAGTTGGTGGCCACCACCGAGGTGTACCCGGCCTGGTCGAGCAGATCGTTGACGGCGTTCATCGGATCGTCGGACGGACGCGCGCCGTGCAGGCCCGGCATGGTCCACACCTGGGCCATGGCGGGCGGGGCGACGATACCGGGATGTCCGGCCGCGCGAGCGGCCTCGGCGTCGACGTAGATCGGATTGTGGTCGCCGATGGCCTCGACCCAGTTGTTGATCATCGGCTGGTTCACCGGATCGCGGGCCACCCGCGGGGCGCACTCCCCCAGCGCCTCGACGCGCTCGCCCGCGGCGCGAATCTGCTCCGCTGTCATGGTTTCCGGCACGGGAGACTCCTATCTCGGTACGCGCGGCAGCTTCAGTCCGGCGGTGGCGATCAGCTCGCGCATGATCTCGTTCACGCCGCCGCCGAAGGTGACCACCAGATTCTGTTTGGTGCGCCGGTCCAGCCAGCCCAACAGCTCCGCGGTGGCCGGATCCGCGTAATCGCCGTGCCGGCCCACGATCTCCTCGACCAGCCGACCGGCCTCCTGCAGCGCCTCGGTCGAATAGACCTTGGTGGCCGAGGCATCGGCGATCACACCGGCGGGATCCTCGGCCGCGTGATCGGCATTCGCCGCGACCTGCCAGTTCAGCAATTCGTTGAGCCGCACCATGGCCCGGATGCGCCCGAGCGAGCGGCGCACGTCCGGATCGCCGAGTACGCCTCGGCGCAGCGCCCATTCGCGCACCCGGTCGTAGAGCTGTTCGATCTTGCCCGACGGGCCCAGGCTGATCCGCTCGTGATTGAGCTGGGTGGTGATCAGCTTCCAGCCGCCGTTCTCCTCGCCGACGAGCATGTCGGCCGGGACGCGGACGTTGTCGAAATACGTCGCATTGGTGTGGTGCGCGCCGTCGCAGGTGATGATCGGGGTCCACGAATAACCCGGATCGGAGGTGTCCACGATGAGAATCGTGATGCCGCGGTGGCGCGATTCGACCGAACCGGTGCGGCAGGCCAGCCAGATGTAGTCGGCCTCGTGCGCGCCGGTGGTGAAAACCTTCTGCCCGTTGACGATCCAATCACCGTTGGCATCGCGCACAGCGCTGGTGCGCAGGGCCGCGAGATCGGTTCCGGCCTCCGGTTCGGAGTAGCCGATCGAGAAGTGCACATCGCCGGAGAGGATGGCGGGCAAGAACTTTCGCTTCTGCGTATCGGTGCCGAACTGCTGCAGGGTCGGACCGACGGTCATCAGCGTCACCAGGGGCAGCGGGACATCCGCGCGCGCCGCCTCGTTGTAGAAGATCTGTTGTTCGAGCGGGCCGAAGCCCTGGCCGCCGTACTCCTCGGGCCAGCCGACGCCGAGGCGGCCGTCGCGACCCATCCGGCGCACCACCGCGCGGTAGGCGTCGCCGTGCCGGTTGACCGCCATCTCGGCCTCCTCCTCGGGAGTGACGAGATCGGCGAAATAGGAACGCAATTCGTCGCGCAGCCGGCGCTGCTCGACGGTCAGGTCGATGAACATCGAGCTCCCAAACGATCCAGCCGGAACGACGCGCCGCCGAGCCAGCGGGCGATGTCCTTGGCCTGTGAGTAGTAGCGATGCAGCGGATGGGTCATATCGACCCCGATGCCGCCGTGCAGGTGATGGCATTTCTGCATGGCCGCGGGCAGTTCCGAGGCCACCGAGAAGGCCAGCACGTCCAGATCGTCGTCGATCCGTTCCTGTTGCTCCGGACTCGGATCCGGTTGGGCCAGTGCCCAATTCGCCGAGGCCGCGGCCACGTGCAGGGTGCGCGAGATGACGTACAGATCGGCGATCTGCTGTGCCACGGCCTGGAATTCGGCCAGCGGACGGCCGAATTGGTGACGGGTGCGCACATGTTCCGCGGTCAGGGTGAGCGCACCCTTGACCAGACCGTCGGCGACCGCGCCGATCGAGGCCAGCGCGAGCCGGTGCAGTTCGCCCGGACCGCCGGGCAGCAGCTGCTCGGCCGGAATCCGGACGTCCTCCAGATGTACCGAGAACTCCGGCATTCCGGTCGAGGCCGGGGTTTCCAGCAGTGTGACGCCCGGTGTCTCGGTCGGCACCACCGCGATACCCGAATCCGTCGGCACCAGTATCCAGCGAGCCTGCGCGGCATAGGGCACGCCCACCTTGTGACCGGTGATGCGCACGGTACCGCCCTCGGCGACCGCGGCGGTCTCCGGCTTCACGGCGAACGGCGCGCCCGGTTCGCTCAGGGCCGCGGTGAGCACCGCGCCCTTGGCGACGGCCGGAAAGATCTGATCCGCCAGGGCATCCGGTGCGACGTCCAGCAGCGGCAGCAATCCGAAGCCCAGTGTCGCCAGCGCGGGGATCTGCGCGGCGTCGGTGGCGAATTCGGTCAGCATGGCGGCCACCTCGGGCAGGCCCATACCGTCACCGCCGAATCGCTCCGGCAGCGCCACCAATAGCAGCCCGCTGTCCACCACCGCCGGCCACAGCGCGTCGTCACGCTCGCTGTGGCGCTCCAGCAAACTCACGACAACCTCGGCGACCGCGTCCTGGCTCTCGTCGTAGTCGAAATCCAATTCAATGCTCCCGGTTGAGGTGTGGTGTCAGCTGTGCGATTCGCGCGGGAGTCCGAGAATCCGTTCACCGGCCACGGTCAAAAGGATCTGCTCGGTACCCCCCGCGATCGACAAACAGCGTGTCAGCAGGAATTCTTTCACCACATCCGATTCCTGAGCGCCCGCCACACCAGCGAGTTCGACGGCGAATTCGGCGACCTGCTGACGGTGTCGGACACCGACCAGTTTGCGTACGCTGCTTTGCGGTCCCGGATCGACTCCGGCCAGCATGCGCTGGGCGGCGCGGGTTTCCAGCAGTAGTCCCGCCACGGCGTCCGATACCAGTGCGCCGAGGCGATCGGCGATCAATTCCGCGCCCGGACCGTGTGTCGGAGCCGTTTCGATCAAACGCTCGAGTTCATCGCCGATACCGCTTCCGCCCATTGCCACTCGTTCCGAGGACAATGTGGAGCGCGCGATTTTCCATCCGGCGCCCAATTCACCGACCAGACCGTCTTCGGGTACGAAGACATCGTCGAGGAACACCTCGGAAAAACGCGCCTCACCGGTGATCTGTACCAGTGGCCGCACCTCGATTCCCGGGCTGGACATATCCACCAGGAAGTAGCTGATGCCACGGTGTTTGGGCGCCGAGCCGTCGGTGCGCGCCAGGCATATCGCCCAATTCGCCACATTGGTCAGCGAGGTCCAGACCTTCTGCCCGCGCAGTCGCCAGCCGCCCTCGACCCGGGTGGCCGTGGTGCGCAAGGCCGCCAGATCCGATCCGGCGTCGGGTTCGCTGAACAGCTGGCACCAGATCGTCTCGCCGCGCAGTGTCGGATCCACGAAACGCTCGATCTGTTCGGGGGTGCCGTACTGCAGCAGCGTGGGCACCGCCCAGTTGCCGATCTGTATGTCGGGCACCGTGATTCCCGCGCGGCGCACCTGTTCGTCGATGAGGGTGCGCAGAATCGGACCGGCGCCGCGACCGTACGGACGCGGCCAGTGCGGCGCCAGCAATCCGGTGTCCACCAACGCGTCTCGCTGCCGATCGGGCGGCAGCGCGGCGATCTGCGCGAGATCGGCCGCCAGTTCCGCGGCGCTCGCGGCATCGAGGCCGACCCCGTCCCAGGCCGCCGCGCCCGGCCCCTCGTCGAGGCCCAGATCCACGCCGACGGTCCGGCGGCGACCGCTGCGCACCAACTCCGCGACCCGGGCCCGCCAGCGGGCGGATCCGCCGAGCAGCTGGCGCAGCGCCACCGCCCGGCGCAGATACAGATGCGCGTCGTGCTCCCAGGTGAAGCCGATCCCGCCGAGCACCTGGATGCAATCCTTGGCCGTCTCCACGGCCGCGTCCAGGGCGATGGTCATCGCGATGGCGGCGGCCAGCGGCAGTTCGTCGGTGCGAGTGTCCACGGCCGCGGCGGCATCGGCGGCGACCGCGCGGATCAGCTCGGCGCGGCACAGCATCCAGGCGCAGATGTGCTTGACGGCCTGGAACTCACCGATCTTGCGCCCGAACTGCTCGCGCACCTTGGCGTATTCGGTCGCGGTCTCGAGACACCATCCGGCGATGCCCGCGGCCTCGGCGGCGACCAGCGCCGCGGTGAGATCGGTGACGTCGTACGGGGTTTCGAACAGTCGCTCGGTCGCGATCGCGACACCGGCGCATTCGACGCGGGCAAGGGGCGTGCTCGCATCGAGCGGCGGCAGCGAATCGATGCGCAGCCCAGCGGTATTCGCGGACAACAGACACCAGCGACCGGCGGCCACGGGCAAGAGCACGGCGGTGCCGTCGGCCGCGCCGATCACCGTATCCCAGACCCCGGTCAACTCGGTCCCGTTGGCGCTCAGCGCAACCGGCTCACCCAGCGCGACACCGCACGGGGTATCCTCGTCGAGCGCTCCGCCGGTGATCAGGCCCGCCAGGGCGGTGGCCAGAACCGGTCCGCCGACCAGATCGTGGGCAGCCTGTTCGATGAGGACGGCCAGATCGCCCACGGATCCGCCCGCACCCCCGGCGGCCTCGGGCACGGCCACCCGGAAGACGCCGAGGCCCACCAGACTCGGCCAGTACGAGCGCCAGTGGTCGGACGCGCCGTTGCGCATGGTTGCAATCGGTCGGATCGACGCGGCCCATCCGCGCATCGACTCCTGGACGGCTTTATGCTCGTCAGTGGTGGCGATGCTCACACTGCATACCGCCTTTCCGGCGTGACTCCCACACCTAGAACATGTTCTAATATTCGAGCCGGGCGGAAGTCAAGAGATGATCCCGCTCCGGGCAGCGACGCACCTCAGCCGCAGATACGACGTTTGCAGGAAAGGACTTTCACCGATGGCCAGTCCCTCCCGAGAGCAGGCAGCCGACTCGGGTGCGCCGAACGGCAATCGCCCCCGGGCCACGCCGGTCAGCACGCTCAGCGAGGACGAGCTGAGCTCGGCCGCGCAGCGGGAGCGGCGCAAGCGGATCCTCGACGCCACCCTCGCCCTGGCCTCCAAGGGCGGCTACGACGCGGTGCAGATGCGTGCGGTCGCCGAGCGCGCGGATGTGGCCGTCGGCACGCTCTACCGGTATTTCCCGTCGAAGGTGCATCTGCTGGTTTCGGCGCTGGCCCGCGAGTTCGAACAGTTCGAGAGCAAACGCAAACCGGTGGCCGGGCAAACTCCCCGCGAACGAATGCATCTGCTGCTCACCCAGGTGACCCGCGCCATGCAGCGCGATCCGCTGCTGACCGAGGCCATGACGCGCGCGTTCATGTTCGCCGACGCGTCGGCCGCGGCCGAGGTCGACCGGGTCGGACGCGTGATGGACCGCTTCTTCGCCCGTGCCATCGAGGACGGCGAACCGACCGATCGCGATCTCGCCATCGCTCGCGTCATCAGTGATGTGTGGCTGTCCAACCTGGTGGCGTGGCTGACCCGACGGGCCTCCGCGACCGATGTCACAGAGCGCCTCGAACTGACCGTCGACCTGCTGCTGGGCGATAAATCCTGAGAAGTTTGCCCACCGTTCCGCGTGGCAAACCAGCTAACGTACGGCAGGAGACCGCACAATCTGGGATGCGCACGGCGAGGCGTACGTAAACGTCTCGTATCACTGCGCGAACATGCGAGCAAACCTGACCCAGTAGAGTTTCTCGCGCCCTGACATTTCTCCTCCGATCACTAGGTTGGATGCGTGAGCGCACAGGATTTGCCACAGGAACTTCGCCGCGCCCTGGCGGCCGTTGCCCGCATGCCGCGGCTACTGGTCGCCTCGGACTACGACGGGACGATCGCGCCCATCGTCTCCGACCCGACGAAGGCCTATCCCCATAGGGAATCGGTGAGCGCGCTGCGCGCCCTCGCCGGCCTCACCGCCACCACGGCGGCCGTCATCTCCGGCCGGGCGTTGCGCGATCTCGCGGCGCTGTCCCGGCTACCGGTCGAGGTGCAGCTGATCGGAAGCCACGGTTCGGAATTCGACGTCGGCTTCGTACACGCCATCGATAACGACGCCAAACAGCTACTGCAGGAAGTGCAGAACTCTCTCGCGGGCATCGCTCAGGACAATCCGGGCGCCGCGGTGGAGATCAAACCCGCCAGCGTCGCACTGCATGTGCGCAACGCCGCGCCCGAAGTGGGCAGGCGCGCATTGCAGCAGGCCCGCCTCGGCCCGGCCAGCTGGGTCGGCGTGCAGGTCACCGAGGGCAAGGCGGTTATCGAACTCGCGGTCATCCAGACCGACAAGGGCGATGCGCTGGACCTCATTCGCCATCAGGAGGGCGCGTCCGCGGCGGTCTTCTTCGGCGACGACGTGACCGACGAGAAGGCCTTCGCCCGGCTGGCGGGTCCGGACGTCGGAATCAAGGTGGGCGAGGGCGAGAGCCTCGCCGGATATCGCGTGGGCAGCACCGAGGAGGTGGCGAAGGCCCTGGCGTTCCTGCTCGAGGAGCGGCGCACCTGGTTGGCCGGCGCCTCCGCCCCCCGAATCGAGCGGCTGACCATGCTGGCCAGCCCGCGCACCAAAGCCCTTGTCACACCGGACGGTACGGTCACCTGGTTCTGCCATCCGGAGCCGGATTCGGCCGCGGTATTCGCCCATCTACTCGGCGGTCCGGCCGCCGGACATTTCACCATCTCGCCCGAGCGGCCCGGCCTGCCACTGTCCCAGCGCTATGTCGACGGCACCATGACCGTCGAAACCCGCTGGTCCAGTTTGCAAGTGGTCGACTATCTGCCGCACGACGTCTCGCCCGAGCGCACCGATCTGACCCGTGTCATCACCGGTGACGCGCGCGCGGTGGTGACCTTCGCGCCGCGACCGGAATTCGGTCAGGTGCCGGTGACCATCCACCAGGAGGCCGCGGGCCTGCGCGTGCATGGCACCAATGATCCGATCGTGCTGCGCTCGCCCGGGGTGCGGTGGGAGATCGTCGAGGAGGGTATCCATCACTCCGCGCACGCGGTGATCGATCCCTCACTCGGTCCGGTCGTACTCGAAATGCGCTGCGGCACCTCGGACCTGGCCCCGGCCATGGTCGGTGAGGTCGAGCGCCGCCGCGAGGCCGAGCGGTACTGGCGGGACTGGGCCGAGACGCTCGAGCTGCCGCCGCTCAAACCCGATCTGATGAAGCGCTCCGCGCTGACCCTGCGCGGTCTGGTGCATCAGCCCTCGGGTTCGATTCTGGCCGCGGCCACCACCTCGCTGCCGGAGGACATCGGCGGCGTGCGCAACTGGGACTACCGCTACTGCTGGCTGCGCGACGCCTCGCTGACCGCGCACGCGCTGGTGACTCTCGGCTCCCTCGGGGAGGCCGAGGAGTTCCTGGCCTGGGTGCACCGGGTGCTGGAGACGCTGGCCGGGCCGGAGCGGTTGCATCCGCTCTACACCCTCTACGGCGAGACGCTGCCGCCCGAGGCGGTCATCGATTCGCTGCCGGGCTACGCCGGATCGCGGCCGGTGCGCGTGGGCAACGCGGCGAATATGCAGGTGCAGCTGGACGTGTTCGGTCCGATCGTCGATCTGATCGCCGCCCTGGCACAGGCCCGCGAGCACAAGGGCATCTCCGATCCCGCCAAGGCCCTGCCGGATCGGGATTGGGAGTTGGTGCACGCCATGGTTTCCGCGGTGCAGCGGCGCTGGCGCGAACCGGACCACGGCATCTGGGAGATCCGCGGCAATCCGCGCCATCACGTGTACTCGAAGGTGATGGGCTGGCTGACCATCGATCGCGCGCTGAAGCTGGCGGAGCGATTCGACCGCCGGGTGGACACGGCCTGGGCCGAGCTGCGCGACACCATCGCCGACGAGGTCAAGACCAAGGGCTGGAACGACGAGGTCCAGTCCTACACCGCGGCCTACGACGGCACCGATCTGGACGCGGCCACCCTGCACATCGGGCTCAGCGGCCTGATCGATCCGTCCGATCCGCGCTTCGCCGCGACCGTCGTGGCCACCGAGGCCGAACTGCGCAGCGGTTCGACCGTCTACCGGTACCACCACGACGACGGCCTGCCCGGCGGTGAGGGCGGCTTCCACCTCTGCGCGGCCTGGCTGGTCGAGGCGTACCTGCTGATCGGCAAGCGCTCCGACGCCGAGGCCCTGTTCGCCCAGCTGGTGGATGTGGCCGGACCGACCGGACTGCTGAGCGAGGAGTACGACCCGGTGGCCGAGCGCTCACTGGGCAACCACCCCCAGGCCTACAGCCACCTCGGCCTGCTGCGCTGCGCGCAACTGCTCAGCCAGCCCGTTCCGGCGCTGGTGCAGTAGGGAATTCGGCTGCCCGCCCGGGCTCCACACTGGCCGGGCAGCCCTCCCTGAAGTTCCGACCTCCCGGCCACCCCCCGATTTCCCGCCCTCCGGCCTGCCGGGCAGCCCTCTGACTTCCCGCCCTCTGATCTCCCGGCACGCTTTTCGCCGGGAGATCAGAGGGCGGGCCCGTTCCGTGTCCAGCCCCACAGGGCAAATCGGGCGAATCGATGCCACTGGACATGGACACGTACGCTACATTTAAATGGAAATCGTTTCCGTTAAGTGTGCTGTGCAGGAGTACCCCGCGTGACCAGAAGTTATGTCGTTCGATCAGCCGCCGCGGCGTTGGGGATCGCGAGCGCGGCGGCGCTTGCGGGGTGCGGGGGTTCGACCGGTGAGTCGGGCGGGCATACCGTGGTCGCCTCCACCAGCGCCTGGGGCAGTGTCGCCGCCGCGGTCGCCGGGCCGGATATGACCGTCGAATCCATCATCAGCAAGCCCACCGACGATCCGCACGAGTACCAGACCAATCCGTCGGACGCGGCCAAGCTGCGCGACGCGGCGCTGGTGATCGTCAACGGCGGCCACTACGACGAATTCGCCGAGAAGGCCGTCGAGGGTCGCGGCAAGCCCACCGTGAACGCCTTCGACCTGCGCACGGGTGCGGCGAAATCCGATGACAACGAACACATCTGGTATGACGTGAACACCGTGGGCGCGGTGGCCGACAAGATCGCCGCCGAACTGGGCGCGATCGATCCCGACCACGCCCGCGGATACACCGACCGCGCGAGCGCGTTCCGCGCGAAACTGGCCGAGATCACCGCGGTGACAGCGAGGATCGCCGCCGAACATCCGAAATCTCCGGTGCTGCAGACCGAGCCGATCGCGCATTATCTGCTGCTCGCCGCCGACGCCGAGGACCGCACGCCGCACGCCTTCGAGGAGGCGATCGAACAGGGCACCGATCCAGCGCCCGCCGATGTCGCGGCCGTGCGTGATCTGTTGAGCGGCAAGCGGGTCCGAGCGCTGGTCTACAACAAGCAAACCGAGGACAAGGCCACCCGGGAGTTGGCTGCCGTCGCGCGCGCGGCCGGTGTGGCGGTGGTCGAGGTAACCGAGACCCTGCCGGTGGATACCGATTACCTGCGGTGGCAGATCGACAACGCCCAGGCGCTGGCCAAGGCCCTGGGCTGACGAGGGGAAACTGCGATGTCCGGGAACGTCGATACCAGCGAACGTGTTGCAACCGGTGTGTCAGTGACCCCGGACCTCGAATCCGTCCACACCGCGCCGGACTGCCCGTTCGATCCGGATTGTGCGCCCGCGTCCGTCGAGCCCGCGGTCCGGCTGCGCGAGGCGCGCCTGAGCTTCGGCGAGCGGACCCTCTGGGAGGGACTGGATCTGGAGATCGCGCCCGGTGAATTCGTCGCCGTACTGGGCCCGAACGGCTCGGGCAAGACCTCGCTGATGCGCATGCTGCTCGGCCAGATCGCGCCCAGCGCGGGCAGCGTCGAGATCGCGGGTTCGCCCGCGCGCCTGGGCAATCCGCATATCGGCTATGTTCCGCAGCAGAAGACGTTCGAGCCCGGCGTGCAGTTACGCGGGGTGGATCTGGTCGGCCTCGGCGTCGACGGGCATTGCTGGGGTCTGGGCTGGCGTGGCCGAAAGGAGCGGCGGCGCAAGGTATCCGACGCCATCGCCCAGGTCGGCGCCGAGCGGTTCGCGTACGCGCCGCTGGACGCGCTGTCCGGCGGCGAACAGCAGCGGCTGCGGGTGGCGCAGGCACTGGCCGGGGATCCCCGGGTGCTGCTGTGCGACGAACCGCTGCTGAGCCTGGATCTGGCCAATCAGCGACTGGTGTCCGAACTCATCGACGCGCGCCGCCGTGCTCACGATACGGCCGTGCTGTTCGTGACCCACGAGATCAATCCCGTACTGCCGCTGGTGGATCGGGTGCTGTATCTGGTCGACGGGAAGTTCCGGATCGGCACGCCGGACGAGGTGATGACCTCGGAGGTCCTCTCGGAGCTGTACCGCACGCAGATCGATGTGCTGCGGGTACGCGGGCGTCTGGTGGTCGTGGGAGCCGGGGAGGACGCGCTGTGAACGACAAGCTGGCCGATGTTTTCACCAAACTGCTCGACGTCCACACCACCGTGAATCTGCTGTCCTACGACTTCGTTCAGCAGGCGGTCCTGGCCGCGGCGCTGCTCGGCCTGCTGTCCGGGCTGATCGGGCCGCTGATCGTGAGCCGCCAGATGTCGTTCGCGGTGCACGGCACCAGCGAGCTGTCGCTGACCGGGGCCGCGGCCGCGCTGCTGGCCGGGGTGGGCGTCGGGTTCGGGGCCATCGCCGGATCGGTGGTGGCGGCGGTGCTGTTCGGCGTGCTGGGTGCGCGTGCGCGACAGCGGGATTCGTCGATCGCGGTGGTGCTGTCGTTCGGGCTCGGACTGTCGGTGCTGTTCCTGTGGCTCGGGCCGACGCGGGCGGGCTCGAAGTTCTCGCTGCTGACCGGCCAGGTGGTCAGCGTCGGCAGCAGCGGGCTGACCTCACTGGGCGTGTGCACGATCGGCGTCCTGCTGGTGCTGGCGCTGATCTACCGGCCGCTGCTGTTCGCGAGCACCGATCCGGAAGTGGCTGTGGCGCGCGGAGTTCCGGTACGCGCTCTGTCGATCATCTTCGCGGTCCTGCTGGGCGTCACCGCCGCCTTCGGCGTGCAGATCGTCGGCGCGCTGCTGGTGCTGTCACTGCTGATCACGCCGGCCGCCGCGGCCGCCCAGCTCACGGCCGACCCGGTGCGCGCGACCATCCTGGCCGTCGTCTTCGCCGAGATCTCGGCCGTCGGCGGCATCGTGCTGTCCCTGGCCCCCGGCGTCCCGGTATCGACGTTCGTCACCGCCCTGTCCTTCGCCATCTATCTGGCCTGCCGCGTCATCGGCGCCCGCACGCGCACACGTCGCCCGAGCCCGATTCCCGTTCCCGCCTGATCGATCGCCGCACTCCCGAGGTGCGCGAGGTCAGTGCCCGCCCTCGCCCGCCAGGGCGAACAGGCCGTCCGAGGTCTGCTCGATCAGGCCGTCGGTGAGCAGGGAATCCAGGGCGCGGTCGCGCTGGCCCGGATCGCGGGTCCAGGCCAGGTCGAGGGCGAAACGTTCCACCGGGCCCGCCGCCGCGCGCAGGACGTCGAGCAGGCGGCCGCGAGCCTGGCGGTCGGTGCCGTCGTATTTCTGAGTGCGGCGGACCACGTCCGAGGCCGGGCGGCCCGCGCTGACCCAGGCGCAGCGCGGCAGCGGGCACAGATCGCAGGCCGGAGTGCGGGCCGTGCAGATCAGCGCTCCCAATTCCATGAGGGCCGCGGAGAAGCGCGCGGCGCGCGGGACGCTGCCCGGCAGCAGCGCCTCGGTCTCGCGCAGATCGCGGGCGGCCGGATTACCGGCGTCCGCGCGGCCGTGTACGGCGCGGGCGACCACCCGGCGAACATTGGTGTCCACCACCGGAACTCGCTGCCCGTAGGCGAAGCAGGCCACCGCGCGGGCGGTATAGGCCCCGATACCGGGCAGTCCCAGCAGCACGTCGACATCGGCGGGCACCTGGTCGCCGTATTCGGCGGCCAGCACCTGGGCGCATTCGTGCAGGCGCAGCGCACGGCGCGGATAGCCGAGTTTGCCCCACGCTCGCAGCACCTCACCCTGTGCGGCCGCGGCCATCGCCGAGGGCACCGGCCAGCGCGCCACCCACTCCCGCCAGATCGGTTCGACCCGGACCACCGGGGTCTGCTGCAGCATGATCTCGCTCATCAGGATCTGCCAGGCGCTCACCCCGGGCCGACGCCACGGCAGATCGCGAGCGGTCTCGGCATACCAGTCGATCAGCGCATCGGAATCGATGCTCACGCGCGTATTCGTCCTCTCCTATTTGCCCTCGCGATGCCGGTTCGCTCCGTACACTCACCACGCCCCGGTACGGATCATTTGCCCGGTCGTAACTTGACGGACTCGCCGGTAACCCGGCCCGTGTGGAAAATGGGACACATGCCTCAAACAAACCCGATCAGTGCCTGGAAGGCCCTCCGCGAGGGCAATGAGCGGTTCGTCAGTGGCACGCTGCAGCATCCTAGCCAGGGCGCCGCCGACCGGGCCAAGCTCGTGAGCGGCCAGCAGCCTTCAGCGATTCTGTTCGGGTGCGGTGACTCCCGGGTGGCCGCGGAGATCATCTTCGACCAGGGCCTCGGCGATATGTTCGTGGTCCGCACCGCGGGCCATGTCATCGACGCCTCGGTGCTCGGCTCGATCGAATACGGCGTGGAGATCCTGCACGTACCGCTGATCATCGTGCTCGGCCACGACAGCTGCGGCGCGGTGCGGGCCACCATCGACGCCCTCGACGGCGGTGACGTCCCCGGCGGCTTCATCCGCAGCGTGGTCGAACGGGTCACCCCGTCCATTCTGGTCGGCCGGCGCGAGGGCCTCACCGGGGTCGACGAGCTCGAGGCCCGGCACGTGGTGGAGACCGCGCGGCTGCTCATGCAGCGTTCGATGATCATCTCCCAGCGGGTGGCCACCGGCGAATGCGCGATCGCCTGCGTCACATACAAACTCGAAGACGGCAGGGTGCAGCTGCATCGCGCGGTGGGCAACATCGGCGAAGTGGCCTGAGGCCGGTCGACACGCCGTGCCCCTGAGCCGGACCGGCTCGATCGGGCGCTTACCGTTGTTGCCGTGCTGGAACCGACTGGACCACTGCCTCCCGAGATCTACTGGCGGCGTCGCCTGCTCGCCATCGCAGCGCTGGTGATCGCGCTCGTGGTGGTGATCGCGCTGGCGTTCTTCCTGCTGCACAAGGGCGGTAAGGACGACAGCGCCGCGGCGGCCTCGACATCCGGATCCACGGCCGCCAAGCCCGCGGCGACCTCCTCGGGCACGGCGGCCGCGGGAACATCGGCCTCGGGGACGGTCTCGGCCAGCGCCTCGGTGAACGCGGCGGCCAGCGGTTCGCCCGCGCCGTGCCCGGATCAGTCGCTGGCGGTGAAGGTCTCGGTGGCCCAGCCCAATTACAAATCGGGCGAGCAGCCGGTGTTCCATATCGTGGTCACCAATATCTCCACCGCGTCCTGTACCCGGGATATGGGTTCGGGGCTGCAACAGGTGTGGGTGCAGTCCCTCGACGGGCAGCGCAAATTATGGTCGAGCACCGACTGCGATCAGGGCGGTCCGGCCGATCTGCGCACCCTGGGCGGCGGGCAGCAGGCGGAATTCACCCTGACCTGGTCGGGAACCACCTCGCAGGCCAATTGCGCGGGTGAGCGGGTGCCGGTGCCGCCGGGAGGCTATGCCGTTGTGGCGCAGTTCGGTTCGGTGCGCAGCTCACCGGAGCCGTTCAATATCGCCTGAATCAGTGCGGGCGCGCCAGCGCCTCGTGGATTCGCCGCGCCAGATCGTCGTCGATACCCTCCACGGCCGCCAGATCGGCCACGTCGGCGTCGAGCAGGGCCGTGAGCGACCCGAAGGCGGCGACCAGTCCGCGCGCCTGCTGACGAGGCACCCGCGGGATCTCCTCGAGCAGTCGGTAGCCGCGCGGGGCCGTAGCGGTGTCCAGGGCCTCCAGGGCGGCCGGAAAGCCCAGCGGCTGGGCCAGATTCGTCAACTCCAGCAGTTCCACCTCGAGCAGCTGATCCAGCGCGTCCAAGGCGCGGTCGGCCAGCGCCTCCTCGACCCCGCCCGGTGACACCGGCCTGACGTAGTCGCGCACGATCAATCGACGCACATCGTCGGTATCGCCCACCACCTCGGCCAGTTGTAAGGCCAGCTGACGGCCGTCGACACCGAGTTCGCCGACATCGGAGCGGATCTCGTGGGCCACTCGACGCACCAACTCGAGGCAGTGCACCACGGTCAGCACGTCGCGCACGGTGACCACATCGCCCAACTCCACCACCGACAGCTGCCGCAGCATCTCGTCCAGGCGCGACCGATAGCGCTCGAGTGTCGCCATGGCCTGATTGGCCCGCGCCAGAATGGTTTCCGAGGGTTGGATCAGATGCCGGGAGCCGTGCGCGTAGACGGTCACGATGCCCGTGGACCGACTCACCGATACCACCGGGCAGCCGATCTGCGCCGCGGTACGCTCGGCGGCCTTGTGCCGGGTGCCCGTTTCGGTGGTCGGCACCAGCGGGTCGGGGACCAGGTGGACATTGGCGCGCCGAATGCGCCCGCCGTCGCCGGACAGCACCACCGCGCCGTCCATTTTCGACAGTTCCCGCAGCCGGGTCGGGGAGAATTCCACATCCAGGTCGAAGCCGCCGTCGCAGATCTGCTCGATCGACTCGTCGTAGCCCAGGACGATCAGCGCGCCCGTACGCGCCCGCAGGATGCGATCGATCCCGTCGCGCAGATCGGTTCCGGGTACGAGCCGGGCCACGACATCCCGGGCGGGCGAACTCGCCGCGATCTCCGGCCGGGGCGCGGGGGCGGGAGCGACCTCGGGCAGCGGGTTCACCGCGGGTTTGCCGAGCAGGTTGGCGACCCAATTCATTCGACAGCCTCCAGACGTGCCTGTCCGCGCTTCGACAAACCGGTCAGCGCGAGCGCCGCACGAACATCCGTCACCTCGTGCACCTTGATACCGAGTCCGGAGCATTCGGCCCCCGGCGGCACCAGCGCCTGGGTGAAACCTAGCCGCTCGGCCTCGGCGAGGCGACGACCGACCCCGGCAACGCGACGAACCTCACCGGCCAGTCCGACCTCGCCGAGGATGACCGTCCCCGGCCGCAGCGGGCGACCGCGCTCGGCGCTGGCGATGGCCAGGGCCACGGCCAGATCCGCGGACGGCTCGGTCAAACGCATCCCGCCGACCGTGGCCGCGTACACCTCGTATTTGCCCAGATACAGCCCGCAGCGGCTCTGCAGCACCGCCAGCACCATCGACACCCGATTGTTGTCCAGACCGCTGACGGCCCGACGCGGCATGGCCGCCTGGGTCTCCACGGTCAGCCCCTGCACCTCGCCCAGCAGCGGGCGCTTACCGTCCATCGCGACGGTCACGGCCGTACCCGGCACGGTGTCGGCGCGATGGTGCAGGAACAGCCCGGACGGATCCTCCACGCACGCGATCCCGTTGTCGCGCATCTCGAAACAGCCCACCTCGTCGGCGCTGCCGAACCGGTTCTTGATACCGCGCACCATACGCAGCGTGGAATGTTTGTCGCCCTCGAACTGCAGCACCACGTCCACCAGATGTTCCAGCGTGCGCGGTCCGGCCAGATGGCCGTCCTTGGTGACGTGGCCGACCAGCAGCACCGCGATCCCGCTCGCCTTGGCCAGCGAGGTCAGCGCGGCCGTCACCGCGCGGACCTGGGTCACGCCGCCGATCACGCCCTCGACATCGGCGGCCAGCATGGTCTGCACCGAGTCCACCACCAGCAGCGTGGGGCGCACCTGCTCGACATGGCCGAGAATGGTCGACAGATCGGATTCGGCCGCGAGATAGACCCTTTCGTGCACCGCGCCGGTGCGATCCGCGCGCAGCCGGACCTGACCGGCCGACTCCTCGGCCGTCACGTACAGCGCGCGCTCCTCGCGCCCGCGCGCCCACCGGTGCGCGACCTCGAGCAGCAGCGTCGATTTGCCGACGCCGGGCTCGCCGGACAGCAGCACCACCGATCCGGGCACGATGCCCCCGCCGAGCACCCGATCGAGTTCACTCACACCGGTCGACCGGGCACGGCTGACCTTCGAGTCGATCTCCGAGATCGGGGCCGCCGCGGTGGAAGGCAGCAGGGCCCGGCGACCGGTCGACGCCGCCGCGGGCGCGGCGGCCATCTCATCGATCGAACCCCATTCACCGCAGCCCGGGCACCGGCCGACCCATTTGGCGACCTCGTGCGCGCATGCGGAACAGCGGTACTGCGATTTCACCTTGGCCACGTGCGCAGCCTAGAGAGCGGGTCCGACAGGACCGGGCAACGGCGCGAACTCAGTGGCCGGAATGCTCTGCGGCCTTCTCGCCCTCCTTGCGGGGCAGATCCGGGCCCGCGTCGACCGGAACGCTCACCGCGACCGTGCCGGCGTCCTTGAAGTTGAAGGTCACCTGGTAGGTCAGGCCCGCGCTGACGTCCTTGGTCAGGCCGGTGATCTCCACCAGCAGCGGTTGCGCGGCCAGATCGCCCGACTCCGGGTTCTCGGCGTGATTCGCCGACGCCGTCGACGCGGCGGCGGTGGACGCGGCGGGCGAGCTGGTCGGCGCGGCCGAACTCGTCGGGGCGGCCGGGGCGCTGGTCGCCGCGGCCGGGTGGGAGCCCGGCTTGGGCGCGGACGCGACCAGGGTCTGATTCGGGGGCAGCTGCGGGTTGGCCGGGGAGATCTTCACCGTGCCCAGATCGGTGGTGATGCTGGTGAGCTCGTCGGCCTTGGCCGAACCGGCGTTGACCGCGCTGAACGCGAGGACGGCCTTACCACCCTTGGCGTTGTTGTACTCCTCCGACTGCGGCAGCAGCAGGCGCACATCGCGCAGCGCCACCCGGCCGACGTTGGCGCTGTTACCGTTCACGGCCGCGACCTGTTGGGCGGTCTGCGAGATCTGACCGGCGCCGCACCCCGACAGCGCGAGCACCGCGCCCGCGGCGAGCGCGGCGACGGTCACGGCGTGGCGGCGCGCCTTCGACGCTGTGGTGGCTTTCAGGGCAGTCACGGGCTTGTCCTCCATGTCGACCGGCTCACTCCACGATGGAGAGTAGTAGTAGGGAGCGTAGTAGTCGCCCCACGGCCCCCCGTGTCGGGTAGGGGACTTGTACGCTCAACTACGGACGCGCAGTACCATTCGGTACGCGGAAAGCGGGCTCACCCGTAACTCCTTCTGGCACAACGGGATGCACACCGTGGGCGTTCTGTCAACCCCCGCCGCCGCCTCGTTGTGGCCCTGACCTGCGTCGTTGATCGCGCCGTTACCGAGTCGCATGTTAAACTGTGAACATCGAAAGGGGCACGGGACACATGATTTTTAAGGTCGGAGACACCGTCGTTTACCCCCACCACGGAGCGGCGCTGATCGAAGCAATCGAGACTCGCACCATCAAGGGCGTGCAGAAAGAGTATCTGGTCCTGAAGGTCGCCCAGGGTGACCTCACCGTTCGGGTTCCCGCCGAGAACGCCGAATACGTCGGCGTCCGCGACGTCGTGGGACAGGAAGGTCTCGATCGCGTCTTCCAGGTGCTACGCGCGCCGCATACGGAAGAACCGACGAACTGGTCTCGCCGCTACAAGGCCAACCTCGAGAAGCTCGCCTCCGGCGATGTGAACAAGGTGGCCGAGGTCGTGCGGGATCTGTGGCGCCGGGAGCAGGACCGCGGCCTGTCCGCCGGCGAGAAGCGCATGTTGGCCAAGGCTCGCCAGATCCTCGTCGGTGAGCTCGCGCTCGCCGAGGGCACCGACGACGTCAAGGCCGAGACCCTGCTCGACGAGGTTCTCGCCGCGGCTTCCTGACCGTGAACAATTCACACGACGCAAGTCGTGTCGTGGCGCTGGTGCCTGCCGCCGGTCAGGGCGTACGCCTGGGTGAGTCGATGCCCAAGGCTTTCGTCCCGATCGGCGGCAGCCCCATGCTCACGCTCGCCGTCGACGGTTTGATCGCGTCCGGGGTCGTGGACCACATCGTGATCATGGTGCCCGCCGAGTTGATCGAGCGAGCCGGAGCTCTGGTCGCCGACCGGAACTCGGTGAGCGTGGTCGCCGGCGGCGCCGAACGCATCGACTCCGTGCGCGCCGGACTCGCGGCCGCGCCGCAGGCCACCCATATCCTCGTGCACGACGCGGCCCGCGCCCTGACGCCGCCGTCGCTGATCGCGCGGGTGGTGGCCGCATTACGCACCGGACAGCGGGCGGTCGTCCCCGGCCTGCCCGTCACCGACACCGTCAAATCGGTCGACGCCCACGGTGTGGTGACCGGTACCCCGGATCGCGGCGGTCTGCGCGCGATCCAGACCCCGCAGGGTTTCGAGGCACAGCTGCTGCGCGAGGCATACGCGCTCGACCTTCCCGCCACCGACGACGCGGGACTGGTCGAACGCCTCGGCGCGCGCGTGCACGTGATCCCCGGCGATCCAATGGCTTTCAAGATCACCACCCCGCTCGATCTGCGCCTGGCCGACGAGCTGCTCGCCGATCGCCCCGCGGCGCGGGCGGTGGCGCGATGACCGCACCCGATATGCGCGTCGGCATCGGCAGCGACGTCCATCCCGTCGAACCCGGCCGTCCCTGCTGGATGGCCGGTCTGCTGTTCGAGGGCGACAGTGGCTGCGCGGGCCATTCCGACGGCGATGTGGCCGCGCACGCGCTCTGCGACGCGCTGCTGTCGGCCGCCGGACTCGGCGATGTCGGCGCGGTATTCGGTACCGGCCGCCCCGAATGGGAGGGCGTGTCCGGGGCGGCCATGTTGAAAGAGGTCCGCCGCCTGCTCGACGAGGCCGGTTTCACCATCGTGAACGCCGCCGTCCAGGTGATCGGGAATCGTCCCAAAATAGGTCCACGCCGTGGCGAGGCCCAACAGGTCCTGGGAGAATTACTCGACGCACCGGTTTCGGTTTCGGGTACGACCACCGACGGTCTGGGGCTGACCGGACGCGGTGAGGGGATCGCGGCGGTGGCGACAGCGCTGTTGCACTGTTGTAGCCAGCAGTAAACCGCCTCGTACTCTGCAAATTCTCAACAGCTAGGATGGCTGGTCGTGACTCTGCGCCTGTTCGACACCGAGACGCGGACCCTGCGTGATTTCACGCCTCTGGTCCCCGGCCGTGTATCGGTGTATCTGTGTGGCGCCACCGTGCAGGGCGAACCCCATATCGGACATGTGCGCAGCGGCGTCGCCTTCGACGTGCTGCGACGCTGGCTGACCGCCAACGGATCCGATGTGGCCTTCGTCCGCAACGTCACCGATATCGACGACAAGATCCTCAACAAGGCCGCCGCGGCGGGCCGCCCGTGGTGGGAGTGGGCCGCGACGCACGAGCGCGCCTTCGACCGCGCCTACGAGGCGCTGGGCGTACTGCCGCCCTCGGCCGAACCGCGCGCCACCGGGCACATCACCCAGATGGTCCAGATGATGCAGCGGCTCATCGACCGCGGCCACGCCTACGCCTCGTGCGGCAACGTCTACTTCGATGTGCGCTCCTACCCCGACTACGGCAAGTTGTCCGGCCATCGGCTCGACGATGTGCACCAGGGCGAGAACGCGGGCGAGGGTAAGCGGGATCCGCGCGATTTCACGCTGTGGAAGGCCGCCAAGCCCGGCGAGCCCACCTGGCCCTCGCCGTGGGGTCCCGGGCGGCCCGGCTGGCATCTGGAATGCTCCGCGATGGCCGAGTTCTACCTCGGCCCCGAATTCGACATCCACTGCGGCGGTATGGATCTGGTGTTCCCGCACCACGAGAACGAAATCGCCCAGTCCCGCGCCGCCGGTGACGGATTCGCCCGGTACTGGCTGCACAACGGCTGGGTGACCCTGGGCGGGGAGAAGATGTCGAAATCGCTCGGCAACACCCTGTCGGTACCCAATGTGCTGAAAAACGTTCGGGCCGTGGAACTTCGGTTCTATCTGGGCAGCGCGCACTACAGCTCGATGCTGGAGTACTCCGATCAGGCGCTGCGCGACGCGGCCCAGACCTATCAGCGGATCGAGGCCTTCGTACACCGCGCCGCCGAGCGTACGGGCGACAGCACGATCGGCAAGTGGACCGACGCGTTCGCCGAGGCCCTCGACGACAATCTCGGAATTCCCAGGGCGCTGGCGGAGATTCACGCCGTGGTGCACGAGGGCAACAAAGCGCTGGAATCCGGCGCCATCGACACCGCCCGGGAACTGGCGGGTCAGGTGCGCGCGATGCTCGGCATTCTGGGTGTGGATCCGCTGGATCCGCACTGGGCCGCCCCCGCGGACTCCTCCGCGGCCCTCGACGCGCTCGACGTCCTGGTGCGGGCCGAACTGGAGCTGCGGCAGCAGGCGCGCGGCAGCAAGGACTGGGCGACCGCCGACGCGGTCCGGGATCGGCTGATAGCGGCCGGTGTCGAAGTCACCGACACCCCGGACGGCCCGGAGTGGAGCCTGAGCGGAAAGGCCAACTGATGGCAGGCAATTCACAACGTCGCGGCGCGATCCGCAAGTCCGGCACCAAGAAGGGCCAGACGGTCGGATCGGGCGGTCAGCGGCGACGCTCGCTGGAGGGTCGCGGCGCGACCCCGCCCGCCGAGATGCGCAAGTACCATCCCGCGGCCAAGCGGGCGGCCGCGGCGAAGAAGGCCGCCGCCACCCAGCAGACCACCCGGCGGCCCGCGGGCCGTCCGAGCACCCGCAAGGGCGACGACGGCCCCGAATTGGTGCTCGGTCGCAACCCGGTGGTGGAATGCCTGCGCGCCGGGGTCCCCGCGACCGCGCTGTACGTGGCCAACGGCACCGAGAACGACGAGCGGCTCACCGAGGCCGTCAAGATCGCGGCCGATACCGGCATCTCGATCCTGGAGGTGCCGCGCACCGATCTGGATCGGATGAGCTCCAACGGTTTACATCAGGGGCTCGCGCTGCAAGTGCCGCCGTACCGCTACGCGCATCCGCAGGATCTGCTCGAATCCGCGCTCGCCTCGGGCACTCCCCCGCTGCTGGTGGCGCTGGACAATATCTCCGATCCACGCAATCTGGGCGCGGTGATCCGCTCGGTGGCGGCCTTCGGCGGCCACGGCGTGGTCATTCCGCAGCGCCGCAGCGCCAGCGTGACGGCGGTGGCCTGGCGCACCAGCGCCGGTGCGGCCGCCCGGCTACCGGTCGCGCGGGCCACCAATCTCACTCGGACACTGAAGGATTGGGCCAACGCCGGACTGCAGGTGGTCGGCCTGGACGCGGGCGGCGACACCTCGCTCGACGATTTCGAGGCCACCACGCCGACCGTCGTCGTGGTCGGATCCGAGGGCAAGGGTCTGTCGCGACTGGTTCGCGAGACCTGCGACAGCATCCTGAGCATTCCGATGGCGGGCGAGGTCGAATCGCTCAACGCGTCGGTAGCCGCGGGTGTCGTACTCGCGGATATCGCGCGCCAACGCCGGGCCTGACCCGGAAAACCGAGCGCGTCAGCGAGCTTTCGCGGCGCGAGCCCCCATAGACTTGGCTGGTGGCCAGTTACCCGCCCCAGTACTTCCCCGATGAGCCGATCGGCCAGCCGGTCGAACATCCGCACGCCACCACCGTGCTGTTACTCGGGGCCCTGAGCGTATTTTGTTGCGGCGCACTGGGTCCGGTGGCGTGGGCGATGGGTAAGCGGGCGCTGGATCAGATCGAGTACTCCGGCGGCGCGTACGGCGGCCGGGCACAGGTCATGGTGGGCTACATCCTCGGCATCATCGGCACGATTCTGATGGTGCTCGTGGCGATCCTGTTCCTGCTGGTCCTGATCGGAGGGCACGGCTGATCCGGACTCAGTCCAGGCCCGGACGCTCCTTGTCGGCGGGCGCGTCCCAGGCGGGCCATTCGGCGCTGACGCGCCCGGTCCAGCGCGGCTGACGGCGGTCGCGTAGCGCGGCCATCCCCTCGCCCGCGTCGACGCTGTCGGCGACATAGGTATTGAGCTGCGATTCCAGCGCCGCGACCGAGTCCGGGCCCATGCCGAGCCCCTCCCACAGCAGCCGCTTGGACAGCGCCACCGGCAGCGGCGCGGAGCCGGTGGCGATATCGTGCGCGACCGACAGCGCGGTCGGCAGCACCTCGGCGGCATCGAGACTGGCGTTGGCCAGACCCATTGCCTTGGCCTCGTCGCCGTCGAAGGTGCGTCCCGTGAACAGGATGTCGGCGGCGGTGGCCATTCCGGCCAGCCGGGGCAGCAGCCAGTGCGCATAGCCGTCGGCCAGCGCGGACCGCCGAACCTGGTTGAGCCCGTAGACCGCATCGCGCGCCAGGTAGCGCAGATCGCACTGCAATGCGAGCGCCAGCCCGAGGCCGACCGCATGCCCGTTGACCGCGGCGATCACGGGTTTGCGAATGCGCCAGGGCGCGGGGTCGATGGTGGCGGTGACGTCCCCGACGCCGGACAGATCCGCGCCGGCGCAGAACGCGGGCGGAGTACCCGTGACGACCACCGCGTGGATGGTGTCCTCGGTATCACAGCGGCTCAGCGCCGCACCCAGTTCGGAGGCCATCGTCGGGGTGAAGGCATTCTGCTGCGCGGGACGATGCAGCGTCAGCACGGCGACTCCGGAGGAAACATCGACGTGCAGTTCCGAACTCATGCGACGAAATCCTAGTTCTGTGCGCGGGTCGTGCCCTGGTACGCGAACGAGCAGAACACAGCCGGGCGCAATCCCGCAACCGAACCCGACGTAGACGGGCGATCTGCCTATCGGCGCAACACCTTGCGGCCGATCGCCCATTTGTGGACTTCGGTCGGTCCGTCGTACAGCCGGAAGGCGCGCATATCGCGGAAGATCATCTCGACCACGGTCTCATCGCTGATGCCGATGCCGCCGAGGACCTGCACGCAGCGGTCGGCGACCTGGAACAGCTCCTCGGAGACGAAGGATTTCGCCATCGAACTCTCGTGCCGGGCCTTGTGCCCCTGATCCATGAGCCAGCAGGCGTGCCAGATGGTCAGTCGGCACTGATGCAGCGCGATCTCGTTGTCCGCCAACATGAACGACACGCCCTCGTGCTCGCCGATGGTCTTGCCGAAGGCGGTGCGGGTGCGGGCGTGTTCCACGGCAATGCTCTGCGCGCGTTCGGCCGCGCCGAGCCAGCGCATGCAGTGCGTGAGCCGAGCCGGAGCCAGCCGCAGCTGCGCGTACCGCAGCGCCTGACCGGTTTCGCCGAGGACCGCTTCGCGCGGCAGGGTCAGATTGTCGAAGCGGACCACGCCGTGGCCGCCGACGTAGTTGCGATCCATTGTGTTCATGGTGCGTTCGATGACGATTCCGGGAACGTCGCCATCCGTAAGGAACAGCGTGGGGCCTTCGGGCAGATGCGGATTGGCGGCCAGGCGGGCCATGATGATCCAGGTCTTCGCGCCGTCGGCACCGGTGATCAGCCACTTGCGGCCGTTGATCGTGAAGTTCTCGCCGTCGAAGGTCGCGGTGGTGGCGAGCTGATCGGGATCGGATCCCGCACCGTCGGGTTCGGTCATGGCGAAGACCGAGCGCTGGCGACCGGTGATCACGGGCATCAGATAGCGGTCGATCTGTTCGGCGTTGGCGACTTTGGACAGCAGGAACATATTGCCCTCGTCGGGGGCGGCGCAGTTCATGGCGACCGGGCCGAGGGTGGACCAGCCCGCGGCCTCGTAGAGCACGGCCTGTTCGACATGGGTGAGACCGCGCCCGCCGAGTTCGGTGGGGGCCTGGATGGTCAGCAGTTTCTCGGCGCGGGCCAGTTCGACCAGTTCCTGGCGCAGCTCGTCGTTGGGGCCGTGCGAGGTCAGTCGCGGATCGCGCTCGTAGGGAACGATCTTGTCGATGACGAACCGGCGGATCCGGTCGCGCTCGGCCTCGAGGTCGGCGGGCAACGAGAAGTCGATCATCGGGACACCCTTCAGCTTCGCCAATGGTCCGCGGGGACCACCTTGGTCCCGCGAGCATACGACGAGCCGCGCCCGGAACTGAAGGCGGCTGCCGTCAAATGGCGTGCTCGCGGATCGCGCGCAGAAATCCCTCGACGTGCGCGTGGTAGACCTCGGGCCGGTCGTCGTGGATCAGATGTCCGGCCTCGTGGACGAGCACATGCCGCGCATTCGGATGCCCCGCGGCCATCTCCCGCATCTGACCGGGCGGAGTGATGCTGTATTCCCCCTCGATCAGCAGCACCGGCACGCGCACCTCGTTCCACTGCGGCCAGAAATCGCGGGTGCCCCACTCCTCGGAGATATCGCGGAAGGTCTCGACCTCACCGTGCAGGCGATAGCCGTCGGGCCCCGCGGTGAAGGAGTTCAGGAAGTAGCGTCCCGCCACCGGACCGAAGAAATCCAGTACGGCCTCGGCGTCGGGAAACGGCTGCGGCCACGCCGCGATCATGGTCGCCCAATCGCGCGCGGTGCGCCCACGGAAATCCGGCGCCATATCCTCCACGACCAATCCCCGCACCCGATCCGGATATTCGGCCGCGAATACCCATCCGTGCAGGCCACCCATGGAGTGGCCGATCACGATCATGGGTTCGGCGATCGCCGCGGTCGCGGTCGCCAGATCGGCCACGAACGCCTCGGTGCTCAACTCCTCCGGAGCCGCTCGCCCGTGACCCGCCGCGTCGAAGGTGAACACATGCCCCAGTTCGCGCAGCCACGGCAGGTGGTCACGCCAGGTCCGCGCGCTGCCCATCAGCCCGTGCAGCAACAGTATCGGCACCCCGGCGCCACCCTCGTCGTACAGCATCGCCCCCGACGATACGGGTGGTCCGCGACCCGCGCCCGCTCGCTGGCCTAGCCTGGAGGTCATGGCAGTTGTGAAGATCAATGCGATCGAGATCCCCGAGGGCGCGGGCCCCGAACTGGAGAAGCGGTTCGCCGCACGCGCTCACGCGGTGGAGAACTCCCCCGGCTTCCTCGGCTTTCAGTTGCTGCGCCCGGTGGCCGGTGAGAACCGGTACTTCGTTGTGACGCAGTGGGATTCGGAGGAATCCTTCGCGGCGTGGCGGGACGGCCCGGCCAAAGAGGCGCATGCGGGTCAGGCGCGTAAGCCGGTAGCCACGGGCGCTTCGCTGCTCGAATTCGAGGTCGTGCTGGACGTCACCGGCAAGGCCGCGAACTAACTCGTTCAGCGCCCCTTGGCGGCGATGTCGACCTCGCGAATTCCGGGCCGCGCGGTCGGATCGCCGCCGTCGACGTGGATGCGCACATAGCGGGCGGTGATCGGTTCGAGCAGATCGCCGTTCGGCGCGGTCACGACCGTCGACCAGGTGCGATCGTCGGCGGATACCGCGATCGACGACGTGACCGGGGCCGGTTCGGTCCAGCGCGGGGCGATCCGCGCCAGGGTCGTCTCGGAGCCGAGGTCGACGGTCAGATCCGCCTGGGCCGCATCCGGCCGCCAACTGGTGGCGATATCGCCGTCCACGGCCGCCGCGGCGTAGTCCCCGGCCTGCTCGCTGCTGGCCGCGGCGGGTTTGCAGCGGGCCGCGTCGACGGTCTCGGTCAGATCGGGACGGCGGGTGGTCAGATCCAGCGAGCGACCCGAATCCAGTTGGCGTGTCTGCGATCCGGCGTCGATCGGCAGCGGATCACCGGAGCGCAGCGTGACGGTGGTCCGTTCCGGCCCGACCGCGATATCGAAAATCCGTCCCTGCCAATGCAATTTGCGCACGGTGATGCCCTGTGCCAATTGCGGCGGCAGCAGCGGATTCAACTGGATCCGGTCCGCCCGGAACCGCAGTCCCAGTAGGCCGTTGGTGAATTCCTGCACGTATCCGCCCGCGAGCGTGGTGAAGTCGAAGGCGGGCGAACCCGCGAGCGGATCATTGGCGCCCGCCTTGTTGCCACGCGCCTCGGAGAACTGGCCGAACGGCTCGCGCGCGAACGGCCGCGCGGACCGATCCAGATAGGTACCGACCGAACAGCCCGGCTCGCCATTGGCGGCGGCGTCGATCTCGTGGACGGAATCGGTCATCGCCGGGCCGTCGGGATCGGTGCGTTCGGCGTAGTAGTCGAGTGTTTTCGCGGCCGTATCCGGCGACATGGGCCATTCCAGCGGATATTGCAGCAGCACCGTATCGGCCTGTTTGATCTGCGATCCGCGATAACCCTCGTACTGCAGGAAAACACCGTGCAGCGAATCGAAGGGCATGCGCAGATGATCGGCGATCGCATTCCACTGCGGCGGCGCGGGCTGCCCGATCAGACCCGCCGCGGCGGTGGCATCGCGCAGGGCCTCGGCCGCAACGGCATTGGTGTAGACGGCGTCGTCGACGCCATTGCTGTATTCGTCCGGGCCCGCGACATCGCGGATGGAATAGCTGCCGTCGGGATTCGCGGTGACCCGCGCGGCCCAGAATTCGGCCAGCGCCGACAATATCGGCCAGCCGCGCTCGCGCAGGTAGCCGAGGTCCTTGGTGGCCAGGTAGTACTGCCAGGCGGCCAGTGCGATATCGCCCTGCAAATGAATCTGGGTCAGGCAGTGCGGCGGTGACCAACTGTGACAATCGGTATTCAGATCGCCGGTGGCGGCACTGGTCCACGGATAGAACGCGCCGGGCAATCCGAGCCGCCGGGCATTCTCCCGCGCCGCGGGCAGGGTCTTGAAGCGATAGTCGACCACCGATCGGGCCAGGCTCGGCGCCAATTGCAACAGCCCGGGATACATCCAGATATCGGCGTCCCAGAACACCAGCCCCGCATAGTTGTCGCTGCTGAGTCCGGTCGGCGAAATACTGTTGTCCTGTTGCGGATTGGAGGCCGAATACAGCGAGTACAGCGCCCCACGCACCCAGCGCTGAATATCCGGCCTGCCCGGCACCTCGATATCGGCGGCCCACAGCGACTGCCACTGCCGCGCCTGTTCGGCCAGCAGATCCGACCAGCCGCGCTCGGCGGCCCGCTGGGCGGCCTCGCGGGCCGCGCGAGCCGGATCGGGCGCGGTGAGACTCGTATCGACACCCACGTACTTGGTGACCTCGTACGACTTGTCCGGGGCCACGGTCAGATTCACCCGCTGACCCGCGTCCTGCCGTCGCACCTGCGCGTCGCCCGCGGACAGGACCGAGACCACATGCCCCGCCACATCGGTTGTCCTGGTACGGAATTCGAGGTCGAGGGTGTCGGCCGCCGGGTCGGTGAGCGAAACCTGGTCCAGGCGACGGGCCCCGGCCATATCGAGCAGACCGGTGACGGTGGCCTGCCCGCTCCAGTGCGGGGTGAGGGTGACACGGACCGCGGCGGCGTGTTGGTCGGCGCGGTCGGTGAATAGGTCGTACTCGAGATCGGTGGCCCGGCCGTCGCGCGTGGTCCAGGTCAGCGTCGTGCGCACCAGGCCACAGCGCAGATACTCGGTCTGCCGGAAATCGGCGACCTGATCGGGAGATGTTGCGGGGCTGAAAGTTTCGTCACCCACCCCAACCTGAAGGGTGGACCAGTTGGGCAGGGCGGCGGCCACCATGCGACCGTCGGCCAGATCCGGTTGCGCGCCGTACAGTCCGGCCACGAACGCGCCGTCGTAGCGCGGGGTGTACAGCGGCCATCCGGTACGCTCGCCGGTTTCGACATAGCCCGTCCCCGCGGGCGGGATCCGCAGGCCGAGATAGCCGTTGCCCACGACCGGATGCCGATCATAGGTCGCGGCAAAGGAATCCGAATGCGGCGCCCATTCCGCCTGTCCGGCAATACTGTCGCCCGGACAGGGCTGCGCCTGCGCCGGATGGCCGCCGCCCGACCGCAGTACGACCACGACGAGCGCGGCCACCAGCGCGATGACCACGGCCGCGACGATACCGATCAGCAGCCGCGTACGACCGCCGAAGACTTGTCGCGCTTCGGACGCCACAGGGGCAGCGTACCGGGCTTACTTCCACATGAATTCGCGCGGCGGTCTACGGCCTTGGCGGACGGGGAGATACGGCCGGACCAGGCGTCGGCGCGGTGCTGGTCACGCACCGCGCCGACGCCCCGTCGCCGATTCGTCAGCCCTCGAAGCTGGCGTCCAGCTCGATATCGTCGACACCGGCCAGGGCCTTGCTGACCGGGCAGCCGGCCTTGGCGCCCTCGGCGGCCTGCTGGAACGCGGCGGCATCGATACCGTCGGCCTTGCCCCGGACGGTCAACTTGATCTTGCTGATCCGGAAGCCGCCCGCGGGATCCGGACCCAGGGTCACATCGGCGGTCACATCCAGACTCTGCACGGTACCCCCGGCATTGCCGATCTGCGCCGACAGCGCCATCGCGTAGCAGGACGAATGCGCGGCCGCGATCAGCTCCTCGGGGCTGGTGGCGCCGTCGGCGTTGTCGGCGCTGCGCTTGGGGAACGACACATCGTATTTGCCGACGCCGGAACTGGTCAGCTCGACCTGTCCGGATCCGTCCTGCAGGCCGCCGGTCCAAGCGGTGCGCGCGGTACGTGTTGGCATCACTGTCCTTTCACAGTAGGAATAGGTCGCCGTCGCGATCGAACCTACCGTCTCGCGCCGCGCCCGCCCCACCCGTTCGATTTCCTCACTCCGGGTTGGTGACCCGGGCCAGCACGATGCCGCCGAGGATCAGGGTCAGCGCCAGCACCCGGCCGGCGCTGAGCGGATCCTTCTGCACCACGATGCCGAGCCCGATCGCGCCGATCGCGCCGATGCCGGTGAATACGGCGTAGGCGGTGCCGACCGGCAGGGTCTGCATGGCCAGTGAGAGCAGATACACCGCGGCGGCGGCGAGTACGAAGCACAGCAGGGTGGGCAGCGGGCGGGTGAAGCCCTGGGTCGGTTTGATGCTCTGCGACCAGGCGATCTCGATCAGGCCCGCGAAAGCCAGTAGCGGCCAGCCCATTTCAGTATTCCTTTCCCAGTCGCCGCGCGGTCTCGAGGGCGTGCGCGTAGGAGTTCGCATAGGCCTCGCGCAGGTGGGCAAGGTTCGGATCGGTGCGGGAGTTCGCCAGTTCGGCGTGTACGAAAACCGTGTCGGTGACGGCGAAATGGCCCGCGAAGAAGTCGCGCAGATAACGCTCCTGATAGTCGAAGGCGGCCTTGGGCGCGCCCGGGGTGTAGGATCCGCCGCGCGCCGAGGCGACCACGAAACGCTTGTCCGGCAGCGACATTCGCGGGAAGGTCACCTGATCCAGCCAGGCCTTCAGACTCGCCGGGATCGAGTAGTTGTACATGGGCGTGGCGATGAGCACGACATCGGCGGCGCGCAGATCGGCGAGCAGGGGTTCGACGATCGACCACGCCGCGCGCTGGGCGTCGGTGCGCGCCAAGTCGGGCAGTCGGTCCAGATCGGTTCGTGCGCAGGCCAGTACGGCATCGCAGAGTTCGGTCCAGCCCTCGCCGATGAACGGTACGGGATCGGCCGCCAGATCGCGATAGCGGAGCTCGCCGTCCGGATGTTCGGCGTACCAGGTCTCGGCGAAGGCCGCGCCGAGTTCGCGGCTGATCGAGTGGCGGCGGGCGCTGGCGTCCAAATGCAGCAGGGTGGGCATATCCGAATCTCCAATCAAGTGGACATCATGTCCGCTTGATGATGAGCATAGAACCAATGTGGACATACTGTCCACCTTCCTCCGAACGCATTACAGTGGTGCGCATGGACAAGCGCCCCGACCTGCTGAATCCAGTGCCGGTATCCGGCGAGCGGGCCGATGCCGCACGCAACCGGGCCAAGGTCCTCGCCGCCGCGGATACGCTGTTTCGCACCCGCGCCCCGCGCTCGGTGACGATGGACGACATCGCCAAGGCCGCCGGAGTCGGCCGCGGCACCCTCTATCGCCGCTACCCCGATGTGGCCTCCATCGCGGTCGCCCTCCTCGACGAACACGAACGCGACCTACAGGCCCGCCTCCTCAGCGGCCCACCGCCCCTTGGCCCCGGCGCCACCCCCGCCCACCGCCTGGCAGCCTTCTACGCCGCCATGGTCGACCTCCTGGAAACCCACTCCCACCTGGCCCTGGGCGCAGAATCCGGCGGCGTCCGCTTCGAAACCGGCGCCTACGGCTTCTGGTACGCCCACCTCCGCGCCCTACTCACCGACGCCCGAATCCCCCACCCGGACTCCCACATCGACATCCTCCTGGCCCCCCTATCAGCGGATGTCTATGTGCAGCAACGCTCCAAGGGCCTGACCCCCAACCAAATCAAAGCCGCCCTGAACCACCTCGCCCACGGGGTCCTGAAATAACGCGACCGCCCGGCCTGATGGCCGGACGACGGGGAAAAGGGCTGGGGCCCGCCCCAATTTCCCTGGTATCAGGCCGTCAGGCCGGATACCAGGGCGAGGAGCTCAGGCCATGTCGCGGCTGCGGATCAGCCAGAGCGTGGCGATGACGAAGGCCGTGACATAGAGGGTGAGGGAGAGGAAAGCGGCTGGGCGGGAGAGGATGTCGACTACTCCGGGGGTGGCGGTTTCGCCCTTGATGGTGCGCATGGCGTTGGCCAGGGAGCCCGCGGCGGTACCGGGGAGGTGGTCGGTGAGGGGGCGGATCGGGGAGAAGATGGCGGCGACGCCGCGCAGGAGGTTCTCCACGACCAGGACCCAGACCAGGCCGAGCCCGACCGCCAGGGCGGGGCCGCGGGCGATGGCGCCGATGAGCGCGCCCGCCAGGGTCCACATGGCGAGAATCGCCGTGCCCGTGAGGATTCCGATCAGCGTGCGGCCGATCGACGGCAGCGCCAGGGATTGATGCTGCACCATCGCGATCACCGCGGCCACCCCGGTATCCACCACGAAGGCCGCACAGACCAGGCCGATCACGATCACCGCCAGCGCCACGATCGTCCCGCCGATGACGCTCACCCGCGAAGGCCCTTGGGCCAGAGCGGTTTTCCACGTACCCCAGCCGTAGCCGCTACCAACCGCCAACGCGCCGAGCACCAGGATCAGCGCACCCCCGAACATGGCCATGCCCTGGGTGAACACCTCCGGCACCGCGGCGGGCAGCATCTGCTGCAACAGCAGATCCCGGGGCAGCCCGTTGGACATTCGCGAACCGCTACCCGACGAATAGGCCAGATAGTTGAACAGATAGGCGAAGGTGAGATTCAACAGCAGCCACGTGCCGATCAGAATCCACAGCGCGGGCCACTTCGCCAGCCGTGCGAATTCCGCACGCGTACAAGCCAACAGGTCACTCATGACGCCGCCTCCAATTTCGTCATCTCGAAAAAGACCTCTTCCAAAGACTTCTCGTCGGTGCGCAGCTCCAGCAGATCCGCACCGGCCTCGACCACAGCGCGCGCCACCTTCGGCGCCGTCGCCACACCGGCATCGACTCTGATGCCGGCGGCGGTCAGCAACGCGGATCGATCGCCCACTACCCGGCGCACCGCCGGGAATGCCAGCTCCACCGGTTCAGCCCGCAGGAAAAGCGTTGCCGCACCGCGTAATTCGCTCACCGTGGCCTCGGTGAGCAGGCGGCCCCGCGAGATGACGCCGACCCGGTCACAAATCTCCTGCACCTCACTGAGCAGGTGTGACGAGAGCACCACGGTGTGCCCGTCGGCGGCCAAACCGGTGATGAGCGCACGCATCTCGGCCATTCCGGCCGGATCGAGCCCATTGGTGGGTTCGTCGAGAATCAGCAGATCCGGGCGACCGAGCAGGGCCGCGGCCACCCCCAGACGCTGTTTCATACCGAGCGAATACGCCTTGAACCTGTCCTCGGCGCGATCGGTGAGCGCCACCCGATCCAGCGCCTCGGCCACATCGTCGGGCCCGCATGCGCGATAGCGGGCCAGCACCCGCAGGTTGTCACGACCGGACAGATAGGGATAGAACCCGGGCCCCTCGATCAGCACGCCCATGCGGCGCAGGGTGTGCGGATCGCCGGGACGGCGACCCAGCACTTTCGCGGACCCCGAGGTCGGCCGGATCAGTCCGACCAGCATGCGCAGCGTGGTCGTCTTACCCGCACCGTTGGGTCCGAGGAATCCGTAGATCTCACCGGCACGCACCGTCATCGCGACGGCGTCGACGGCGGTATGGGTGCCGTAGCGTTTGGTCAGCGACTCGGTGACCACGACGGTTTCGTTCATGCATCGAGAATCCGCCCCCGGCCCGGTCGGACACATCGGCCGCCCGGCGCGATCGGACATACGTCTCGCGGCGTAATTCGTCGTGGCGACATACCGCCGCGGCGACTACGGCGTTACCGTGCGAGAGTGAGTCCGAACGTACGGCCCTGTGGGCGCGATGTGCTGGTGGCGCTCGTCGTCGCCGGCGTCCAGCTCGGCGCCGGGCGGATGGCCAATCACGCGATGACCCTGCACGGCGTGACCGGCGTGCGACCGCTCGACGCGCTCGGCTACGGCCTGTTGATGGTCGGACCGCTGCTGCTGGTGGTGCGGCGGGCGTATCCGCTGAGCGTATTCGTCGGCGCGCTCGCGACCACGGTCGCCTATCTGATCGCCGGATTCGGCTACGGGCCGATCTTCATCTCACTGATCATCGCCTTCCTCACCGCCGCGACGCGCGGATCCCGCTGGCGCACATATCCGTTCGTACCCGTCGGCTATCTGCTGATGATCTGGCCGCTGCCCGCGCTGCGCGGCAATCCGACCAACGGCTGGCAGATGATCGGGGTACTGGCCTGGCTGTGCGTACTGCTCGCCGCCGCCGAGGGCATCCGGCAGCGCCGCGAGATCCACACCGCCCGCCGACAGCGCGCCGAGGCCGCGCACCGCAACGAACAGGCCGAACGCGAACGCGAACTGGCCCAGCGCGAACAGCGTGCGACCGAGGAACGGCTCGCGATCGCCCGCGAACTGCACGATGTGCTGGCGCACAGCCTGTCGCTGATCAATGTGCAGTCCTCGGTCGCGCTGGAACTGCTCGACCGCAAGCCCGAACAGGCCGCGACCGCGCTGTCGGCCATCAAACAGGTCAGCCGCGATGCCCTCGGCGAGGTGCACACCCTGCTGCGTTCGATCCGCTCCGGTGCGGAAACCGTTGCGGCGCCGACGACTCCGACCGTCGGCATCGTCGATCTGGACGCGCTGCTCGCCCCCGCGCGTGCGGCCGGGATCAGCGTCGACACCGAGATCCGCGGTCCGATCCTTCGGCTGCCCGCGCTGGTCGACGTGGCCGCCGCGCGCATCGTGCAGGAGTCGCTGACCAATGTGATCCGCCACGCCCCCGGCGCCCGCGCGGTGGTCACCGTGGACTACGCGCCGGGCGAACTGCGGCTGGTCGTCGAGAACGACCGGCCCGCGAATTCTCCACAACCATCCCCAGGCGGGGGCAACGGCATCGCGGGCATGATCGAGCGGGCGCACGCCCTGCACGGCGAGGTCACCGCGGGCCGGGCCGAGGACGGCGGTTTCCGGGTCAGCGCCCGGTTGCCGCTCGCTGCGGACGACGAAGGCGGACAAGAGGTCTCATGACGATTCGAGTGCTGATCGCCGACGATCAGGCCCTGGTGCGGGCCGGTTTCGCGGCCCTGCTGGACGCACAGGACGGCATCGAGGTGGTGGGCGAGGCGGACAACGGACAGCAGGCGGTGCGGATGACGCGGGAACTGCGGCCGGACGTGGTGCTGATGGATATTCGCATGCCGGTGCTCGACGGTCTGTGCGCCACGCGCGAGATCGCCGGGGATGCCGAACTGAGTGAGGTGAAGGTGGTGGTGCTGACCACCTTCGAACTGGACGAGTACGTCTTCGAGGCGATGCGTTCGGGCGCAACGGGTTTCCTGGTCAAGCACACCGAACCGGCCGATCTGGTGAAGGCGGTGCGGGTGGTGGCCGCGGGCGATGCGCTGTTGTCCCCCAGCGTGACCCGCCGCCTGGTCGCCGAATTCGCCTCGCGCGCGAAACCCGCGCCCGCCTCGGCGCTCTCGGAACTCACCGATCGCGAGCGTGAGGTGATGGCCCTGGTCGCGGAGGGGCTCACCAATGCCGAGATCGCCGAGCGGCTGTTCCTGAGTCCGGCCACCGCGCGTACCCATGTCAGCCGAATCCTGTTGAAGCTCAATGCCCGCGATCGCACCCAGCTGGTGGTGCTGGCCTACGAGTCCGGGCTCGTGCGGCCGGGCTGGCAGTAGCCCGGGGCGTACGTCTCGAGGCGTAGGCGCGATACCGTCCGCAAACCGATGCCCCGGGCCGCGCTCCGGAACAGGCTGGAGACATGAATACTCACCTGTACGCCACGGCCGTTTCGGTACTGGCCGACCACGGCGATTACGGACATCCCTGGCCGTATTTCTGGATCTTCCCCGTACTGTTCTGGATCGGGTTGATCAGCCTCGGATTCGTCTTCCGGCGGGGCTGCCGACGGGATAGCGGAATCGGCACGCTGCGTTCGTCGTTTGCGCGCGGGGAGATCAGCGAAGAGGACTATCTGACCCGGCTCGAGGTGCTGCGGCGCTCGCGTCGGCGCTTCTGATCCCTACCCGTTTTCATCGAAAGGCCCGCCATGTCCATCCGATTCGGACTCATGACCGTCCCGTTCTCCGGCCGCGCCTGGGCGGAGACCGCCCGCACCGCCGAACAGCAGGGCTATCACACGCTGCTGATGCCGGACACCCTGAACACCCCGTCGCCCTTCCCGGCGTTCGCGGCCGCCGCCGCGGTTACCGAGACGCTGCGGCTGCGCCCCAACGTGATCGCCGCGCCGCTGCGCACGGCCGCCGCCACCGTGCGGGAAACCGCCGCGCTGCAACGGCTTTCCGAGGACCGCTTCGAATTGGGCATAGGCATCGGCCGCCCCGACGCCGCGAGCGAGGCCGAACGACTCGGCCAGCCCTGGGGTTCGGCCGCGAGCCGACGAGCCCACCTCACCGAGGTCGTGGCCGCGGTCCGCGCCGAGGTCGATCCTGCCCCGCCGATCATGATCGCCACCTCCGGCCCCCGCATGCTCGCCCTGGCCGCCCAGATCGCCGACCGCATCGCGCTGGCCGCGGGCCCGCAGGCCACCGAGGACGATCTCGCCACAATGATCGCCCTGGCCCGCGACAACACCGACCGCCCGATCGCCTTCACCACCCAACTGATGGCCATCGGCGACCGCATGCCCCGCTGGCCCGGATCCTGGAACATCCCCACCGCCGACAACCTCCGAGCCGCATCCTCGGCGGCCGCCCTCCCCGCCGACCCCGCCGAAGCCGCGGCCATCCTCGAACACCGCCACGAGAAATACGGCATCGACGAGGTAATAGTCCCCTCCGACATAGCGGATGCCTTCACACCGATCATGGAGCGTTTGCGCTGACACGACGCCCGGCGGGGCCGAGAGGGGAAGCCCCGCCGGGCCGGTGCGACGGTTCGGGGGAATTGTGCTCTCCGGCACAGGGCGTCACATTCGGGGCCGGGGTTTCGTCATTCGGGTAGAGCGCCGGATAGGCGGTGTGGACCGGATGGAGGTTGTCATGGGTGCGCGGATTTTGGTTACCGGTGGGACCGGGACGCTGGGTGGGCATGTGGTTCCGGGGCTGGTGGCGGCCGGGCGGGATGTCCGGGTGTTGAGCCGCAGTGCGCGGGAGGCGGCCGCGGGGATCGAATATGTGCGCGGGGATCTCACGGCGGGGGTGGGCATCGACGCGGCGGTCGCGGGCATGGAGACCGTTGTGCATTTGGCCGGGGATGCCAAGACCGATGAGGTGGCCACCCGGAATCTGGTCGAGGCGGCGCGGCGGGGTGGGGTCGAACATCTGGTTTATATCGGAGTGACCGCGGCGGAACGAATTCCGCTGGGGTATTTCCGGGCCAAGGAAGCGGCCGAGCGGGCGGTCGAGGAGTCGGGGATCGCGTTCACGACGCTGCGGGCGGCGCAATTCCACGATCTGATGTTCACCGCCATTGCGGCACTGACGAAATCGCCGGTGGTGCCGGTGCCGGGCGCGGTGCGGTTGCAGCCGGTGGAGGTCGCCGAGGTGGGACAGCGGCTGGTCGAATTGACGTTGAGCGATCCGCGGGGCCGCGTACCGGATCTGGCGGGGCCCGAAATCCTCGAATTCGGCGCGATGCTGCGCACCTATCTGCGGGCAACGGGCAAGCGGCGGCTCACGATGCCGATGCCGTTCCCGGGCAAGGCCGGTCGCGCCTATCGCGACGGCGACAATCTGGTGCACGCGGAAACGGGTAAGCGCACCTGGGCGCAGTACGTGGCCGACCGGGTCGGCTGAACTACCGATATCGGAAACCGCGCTGGCGGGCGGCCTCGTACAGCACCACGGTCCCGGCATTCGCGGCATTGAGCGAACTGGCGCCACCCCCGATGGGAATGCGCACGATATCGTCGCACTCCGCGCGCCATCGTGCGCTCATCCCCGTCGTCTCGTTACCGATGACGAGCAGAATCGGTTGGGTCAGATCGTATTCCGAGATATCGCTGGCCCCGTGCTCATCGGTTCCGACGACGCGGATCGCGATACCGTCCGCGCGACGATCGCGCACCCAGCGCAACACCTCATCGGTAGACCCCGTCCGCACCACCGGCACCGTGAACAGCGAACCGGTGCTGGCCCGAACGGATTTCGGATCGAAGATATCGGCGGCATGTCCGGTCACCACGATGCCGGAGGCCCCGAACGCGTCGGCGGACCGGATGAGTGTGCCGACATTGCCCGGACTCACCGGCCGGTCGAACACGACGCCGAGAAAATCCGGCCCGGCCGCTAATCGGTCCACATCATCGGGCGGAAGTATTCCGACCGCGATCAATTCGGGCTGTCCGGAATCCCTTTCCCCCAATTCGGCGAGCAGCTCCGGCGCCACATCCACAATCGGCGCACCGCTGCGGCGCACCATCTGCTCGGCCCAGTCCGACAGCGGCCTGTGCTGGGTGCGCAGCAGGCTGTCCAGCGGCCACTCGTGCTCGATCGCCAGCGTGATGGGCCGCACTCCGTGAATCAGGAACCGGCCGGATCGCTGTCGCTTGTTGCGATTGCTGAGCAATGCCTCCCATTGCTGGAACATGGCATTTCGAACGGTGACCTTCAGCGCGTCCAGCCTTCCTGCCGGGCCGGAGCCGACGCGCCCCGACCGCTGTATCCCATGCGGACCCGTCAGACATTAGATCAAATCGGCGAATTCAACTGCCGCCGTTTCGATCCGCGATCCGGAACAGCGCCGTGGCCCTAGTGCCCACCCGAAACGATCGCGCCGGGCGGAATCGCCCCGATTCGATCCGGCGGCCCCGGCCGGTAACAGCGACGATCGCATCGGCGGGCAGCACCGAGTCCAGCGATTCGAGCAATGCCTCGACCTTGCCTCCGCCCTGCCACGAAACCTGTTCGCCATAGGGGATATCGGTCACCACGACATCCGGCGGCATCGGAGCGAGCAGCGCCCGGAGGGCGGCGGTGTCGAAGACATCCGCGCGTCCCAGCGACGCGACCAGGTCACCGCCCGATCCGGTGAGACGATCGGCGGCCGCCAGCGCCGAGAGATGCGCGGCCTTCCCGTACCGATCCGCCAGATCCGCGAGTTCACCTCTGCGCGCGGCCAATCCGGCCGCGGTGAGCAGCCCCAGATTCGCCCGCGCCACCTCGAGCGCCCGCTCGTCCACATCGGAGGCGATCAACCCGGCGATCCGCTCGCGATGCAGCATCGCGAGCACCGTCAGCAGATATCCACCGCCGCACAGCGGATCCCACACCACCGCGCGCTGCTCGCCGCCGCGCAGCTCGACGGCCCGCTGAAAGATCTCCGACGCCAACCGCACCGGAAAGGCGGGCAATCCGGGCGCCGAACGCAATACCGCGCCACTGGCGAGATCGCCGTAGTCGGTGCGCTCGACCGCGAATCGGTACGCCAACCCGTATCACCTCTCGACATCGCGAAAGCCCCACTCCCCGGGCGAACCCGGGAGGTGGGGCTTTCGAGTGGAGTCCTTACTCGCCGGACGCCGCGGATTCGCCCGCGAGCGCCGCCACCGGCTTCTCCTCGTCGTCGTCGGCGGCCTTCTTCGGCTTCTCCCGGCCGACGAAGGTGAACTTGGCGTCCTCGCCGGCGCCTTCGCCGTCCCAGCCCTCGACATCCACGTGCACGATCTGACCGGGGCCGATCTCGCCGAAGAGGATCTTCTCCGACAGCTGGTCCTCGATCTCGCGCTGGATGGTCCGGCGCAGCGGGCGGGCGCCCAGCACCGGATCGAAGCCGCGCTTGGCCAACAGGGACTTGGCCTGCTCGGACAGCTCCATCTCCATATCCTTGTTCCGCAACTGGTTGCCGACGCGGTTGATCATCAGATCCACCATCTCCACGATCTGCTCGGTGGTGAGCTGGTGGAAGACGATGACGTCGTCGATCCGGTTGAGGAACTCGGGGCGGAAGTGCTTCTTCAGCTCGTCGTTGACCTTGAGCTTCATCCGCTCGTAGTTCGAACCCTCGGCGTTGGACTGGGTGAAGCCCAGACCCACGGCCTTCGAGATGTCCGAGGTACCGAGGTTCGAGGTGAAGATCAGCACCGTGTTCTTGAAGTCCACGGTCCGGCCCTGACCGTCGGTCAGGCGGCCGTCCTCCAGCACCTGCAACAGGGTGTTGTAGATCTCCTGGTGAGCCTTCTCGATCTCGTCGAACAGCACGACCGAGAACGGCTTGCGGCGCACCTTCTCGGTGAGCTGGCCGCCCTCCTCGTAGCCGACGTAGCCCGGAGGGGCGCCGAACAGCCGCGAGGCGGTGAAGCGGTCGTGGAACTCGCCCATATCGATCTGGATGAGCGCGTCGTCGTCGCCGAACAGGAAGTTCGCCAGCGCCTTGGACAGCTCGGTCTTACCGACACCGGACGGACCGGCGAAGATGAACGAGCCGGACGGACGCTTCGGATCCTTCAGGCCGGCGCGGGTGCGGCGGATCGCCTTCGACACGGCCTTGACCGCGTCCTCCTGGCCGATGATCCGCTTGTGCAGCTCGTCCTCCATGCGGAGCAGACGGGTGGTCTCCTCCTCGGTGAGCTTGAACACCGGAATACCGGTCCAGTTGGCCAGCACCTCCGCGATCTGCTCGTCGTCGACCTCGGCCACGACGTCCAGATCACCCGAGCGCCACTGCTTCTCGCGCTCCTGCCGCTTGGCGACGAGCTGCTTCTCCTTGTCGCGCAGCCGCGCGGCCTTCTCGAAGTCCTGCGCGTCGATCGCCGATTCCTTCTCCCGGCGCGCGTCGGCGATCTTGTCGTCGAATTCGCGCAGGTCCGGCGGCGCGGTCATGCGACGGATACGCATCCGGGCGCCGGCCTCGTCGATCAGGTCGATCGCCTTGTCCGGCAGGAACCGGTCGTTGATGTAGCGATCGGCCAGCGTCGCGGCCGCGACCAGCGCGGAGTCGGTGATCGAAACGCGGTGATGCGCCTCGTACCGGTCGCGCAGGCCCTTGAGGATGTTGATGGTGTGCTCGACGGTCGGCTCACCCACCTGCACCGGCTGGAACCGGCGCTCGAGGGCGGCGTCCTTCTCGATGTACTTGCGGTACTCGTCGAGGGTGGTCGCGCCGATGGTCTGCAGCTCACCGCGGGCCAGCTTCGGCTTCAGGATCGAGGCCGCGTCGATCGCGCCCTCGGCCGCGCCCGCACCGACCAGCGTGTGCAGCTCGTCGATGAACAGGATGATGTCGCCGCGGGTATTGATCTCCTTGAGCACCTTCTTCAGGCGCTCCTCGAAATCACCGCGGTAGCGGCTGCCCGCGACCAGCGAACCCAGGTCGAGGGTGTAGAGCTGCTTGTCCTTCAGCGTCTCGGGCACCTCGCCGTTGACGATCGCCTGGGCCAGACCCTCGACGACGGCCGTCTTACCGACGCCGGGCTCGCCGATCAGCACCGGGTTGTTCTTGGTGCGGCGGCTCAGCACCTGCATGACCCGCTCGATCTCCTTCGAGCGGCCGATGACCGGGTCGAGCTTGCCCTCGAGGGCGGCCTGGGTCAGGTTGCGGCCGAACTGGTCGAGCACCAGCGACGTGGACGGGGTGCCCGATTCGCGGCCACCGGCCTCCACGGCCTCCTTACCGCCCTGGCTGTAGCCGGACAGCAGCTGAATGACCTGCTGGCGCACCCGATTCAGATCGGCGCCGAGCTTGACCAGCACCTGCGCCGCGACGCCCTCACCCTCGCGGATCAGGCCGAGCAGGATGTGCTCGGTGCCGATGTAGTTGTGGCCGAGCTGCAGCGCCTCGCGCAGGCTCAGTTCCAGCACCTTCTTCGCCCGAGGGGTGAAGGGGATGTGGCCGGACGGCGCCTGCTGACCCTGTCCGATGATCTCCTCGACCTGGCTGCGCACACCCTCCAGCGAAATACCCAGCGACTCCAGGGATTTCGCCGCGACACCCTCGCCCTCGTGGATCAGGCCCAGCAGGATGTGCTCGGTGCCGATGTAGTTGTGGTTGAGCATCCTGGCCTCTTCCTGAGCCAGGACAACGACCCGCCTTGCGCGGTCGGTGAACCTCTCGAACATCGCTCCCTCACTTCCTGCTCCGCTATCCACGGCGTTCCGGCGCTTCCAGTCGACTGTGCGCCAGCCTGCCATGAAGCCCTGGGGTTGCATCCCCCGACTCCACTCTAGTTGCCGGGGGTCACGGCCGTCGTCCGTCCACCCTATTGGGGACCTCCGACCACACGCGTCATTCAGTCATAACGCAGTTGTTGCCGGGTTCGTTTCCGTCTCGATACGCCCTGAGCGAACAACCCGCCGGTCCGGGGCCGAAAACGCGTCCGGCGGCACCCGCTCGGAACCACGTGGTGACCAAGGCGGCGTCGAGTCACGAGTGCGTTCCGCTTGGCTACCCGCGACCGCGGACCCCTAACCTCCGATGAGCGGCGGTGTCAGATGACACGGCACCGTCCGCGGATGCGCGGGATCGAGGGCGTCGAGAGCGAAGATCGCCGCTCGTTCGCTGCCCGCGATCGCGGCATGGTCGGACAGATCGGCCGGGCAGCCGTCCTGAACCAGGATATTGGTGGTGCGCGGGCCCGGGACGAGCGCGGAGGTATAGGGCACGACGAGTTCGTCGTAGCGGGTCTCGATATTCGTATATGTCACATTCGGGTCGTACACGCCGTCGGCGAGCAGCGCGTTCATGAATGCGGATCGTCCGGCCATCTGCCCGCACGGCACACACAATCCGGCACTGAGCAGACCATCGATCGCGGGTTCGGCACCCAGCTGCCGGGCGAAGGTTCGCACCGGATCCAGCACCGGCCCGAAGGTCGACAGCCACGGGGCCGCCAGCGCGACGAATTTGTCGACCGCCGCCGCGCCGCCCAGGCGCTTGATGTAGTAATTGCCGACGATATTGCCCTGCGAATGGGCGATGAAGTCGACCTTCGCCGCACCGGTCGCCGCGCGCACCCGGGCCACGAACGCGGCCACCTCCGCGGCGCTCTGCTCGATCGGGCGCATACCGCCGATCGCCGAGATCGGCCAGGGCAGATCGTAGGCGCCGTAGGTCAGCGCGTAGACGCAGTAGCCCTCATTGGCCAGCAGCGGCACGTACACGCCCCAATTCGTCTGTGCGCCACCGCCGGTGCCGTGCAGCAGCACCACCGGATTCGGATGGGCCGCGGTGGGACGACAGGACCAGTCGTTCGAACCCGGCAGCGCGCCACCGGGATCGGTCAGCTCGCCCGGAATTCCGGCGAAGAAGTTGTAGACGACCGGATATTCGGCATGAGCGGATCCCGCGGCGCCCACCCACAGGGCGGTCAGCACCGCCATGATCAGCATCGAGCCCGGTAGACGCCGCATATGCCCTCCAGAAAATGAAACCCGTTCCGGAAGGTTACGAGAACACGTTGCAATTCGGGGCGGAATCTACAGATCGCGATCCGAGACGATGCCGGTCTGCAGCGCCAGACTCGCCAGCCGCACCCGCTTCTGGTTCTGCGGCAGATCCTCGACCCCGAACTTCGAGAACAGCGTGCGCAGATGGGTTTTGATGGCGTCGACGCTCAGGAACAACTCGTCGGCGATCTGCTGATTCGACGCGGGCGTGGCGAATCCGGAGTTGTTCTTGTAGGGCCGGCACAGCGCGACGAGCACCGAGCGCTGGGTCTCGGTCAGCGAGCGCAGGGTCGGAAACATTCCGGCCGAGGTGCGCGTCGCATCGTCGGCGACGCCACTGAAATCGTGGAAAGACAGTAGCTGCGAACCGATTCGAATCCGGTCGCCCTCGGCGAGGCGACGCCGCCCCACCACGCGCTCGCCGTTGACGAAGGTACCGTTGCGCGACAACCCGTCGTCGACGATGGTCCACCCCGCGGTCAGGAACTCCACGGCCGCGTGCAGCCGCGACACCTCGGCGTCCCAGGACAGCGCGAGGTCGGCCTGCGGTGAACGCCCGATCGTGACGCGCTGACGGTCGGGGGTGAGCACCAGCTCCTGACGCGTGCCGCTGTCGTCGGTGAAACGCAGGAACGATCCGTGAAATCCCGTCACTGTCCCGATCCCTCACTCACGGTTTCCATGGTGCCGCGCCTCGACGTCTCGAAGCAAGATCGCATCACACGCGTCCGGAAAGCCGCACTTTCACCGGTTATGCGGAAATGATATGAAAAAGTCGCTGCCGCCCGGACGGTGCACGTTTCCTCCGGGCGGCAGCGGCTCAAAAGACAAACCGAGTTGTCGCTTAGTTGTTACGGCCGACTTCCTTGTTGTACGCCTCGGTAATGTCGGCGGAGATACGACCACGCGCGGAGACCTTGTGTCCCTTCCGGCGCGCCCATTCCCGAATTGCGGCACTCTGCTCACGGTCCATCGAGACCCGGCTCTTGGGCGTACCCGCCCCCGCACCGGCCGGTTTGCTACGTCGCCGACCACTGACCCGACGCGCGTTGGAAACCCAGGGCTCCAACCCATCCCGCAGCTTCGCCGCATTTGCCGCGGACAGGTCGATCTCGTACGACACACCGTCGATCGCAAACTCGATGGTCTCGTCCGCGATGGACTCACCGTCGACATCGTCGATCAGGCTAACGGTGACCTTCTTTGCCATGAGATGAACGTCCTCTCGAAATCGTGCGACCCGTATACCAGGCCGATACCCGAGTCGAGAATACCTCGAATTTCGAAATTTCCAAGACGGGCTTCGGCTTTGAATCCGACGCTCAGCGAGCAGTCGGACGCACAATGGGGAACAGTATCGTTTCCCGGATTCCCAGACCCGTCAACGCCATCAGCAAGCGATCGATTCCCATACCCGTACCGGTTGTCGGCGGCATGCCGTGTTCCATCGCGGCGAGGAAGTCCTCGTCCAGGCGCATCGCCTCGTCGTCACCCGCGGCCGCCAATCTGGCCTGATCAATGAAGCGCTCGCGTTGAATCACCGGATCCACGAGTTCGGAATAGCCGGTGGCCAACTCGAAGCCGCGGACGTACAGATCCCACTTCTCGGTGACACCGGGCTTGCTGCGATGCTGACGGGTCAGCGGTGAGGTCTCGACCGGGAAGTCGCGCACGAAAGTAGGCGCGTACAGCTTGTCGCCGTAGACGTGCTCCCACAGTTCCTCGACCAGTTTGCCGTGTCCGTAGCCCTTGTCCTGGGGAATTTCCAGACCCACTCGATCGGCCAGCGCCAGCAATTCCGGCACGGTGGTTTCGGGGGTCACCTGCACACCCAACGAGTCCGACAGCGACGGGTACATCTCCACGGTGTTCCACTCGCCGCCGAGATCGTATTCGGTGCCGTCGGCCAGCGTCACGACCTGGGTGCCGAAGACCTCCTGGGTCACCTCCTGGATCAATTCCCGCATCATCCGCGCGGAATCGTCGTAGGTGCCGTAGGCCTCATACGTTTCCAACATCGCGAACTCGGGTGAATGAGTCGAGTCGGCGCCCTCGTTACGGAAGTTGCGGTTGATCTCGAAGACCTTCTCGATACCGCCCACCACACAGCGCTTGAGGAACAGCTCCGGTGCGATACGCAGATACAGATCCATATCGAGCGCATTGGAGTGGGTGACGAACGGCCGGGCCGCGGCGCCGCCGTGCAGGGTCTGCAGCATGGGGGTCTCGACCTCGAGGAAGCCCCTGCGCTCCAAGGCATTCCGCAGCGCGCGCACCGCCTGGACGCGCGTGCGGGCCATTTCCCGAGCCTCGGGCCGCACGATCAGATCGACATAGCGCTGGCGCACCCGCGCCTCTTCGCCCATCTCCTTGTGCGCCACCGGCAGCGGCCGCAGCGACTTGGCGGCCATGGACCAGGAATCGGCCATGACGCTCAATTCGCCGGTGCGCGAGGAGATCACCTCGCCGTGCACGAATACGAAGTCGCCGAGATCGACATCGGACTTCCAGGCGGCCAGCGCGTCCGCGCCGACGCCGTTGAGACTGATCATTGCCTGCAGCTTGGTGCCGTCACCCTCCTGCAGCGTCGCGAAACACAGCTTGCCGGTATTCCGCATGAATATGACGCGACCGGCGACACCGACCTGCAGGCCGGTCTGCGTATCCGGCGCGAGGTCCGGATAGGCGGCCCGAATTTCGACGAGGCTGTGCGTGCGCGGCACCACCACCGGGTAAGCCTCGCCGCCCTGCTCGAGCAACCGCTCCCGCTTCTCCCGGCGAATGCGCATCTGCTCGGGAAGATCGACTTCCGCTGCGGCAGGACGGCTTTGCGTCGCGGGTTCGGCCGCGGCGCCACCGGAGGACGGGGTGTTCGGGGTGCTCACATCGAACTACCCTATCGTGCGGCGAAAATCCTTTTGCGGGCCGCCCGGCCACTTGCTCGGGGTAACGAAAAAGCTTCTGTCGGTTTCGTCACAATTGCTCGAACGCCGCGGAATTACAGCGACGCGAGCGCCAAGACCTCGCGCGCGATGTGCGGGGCGGCGGCGGCTACCGACAGCAGTCCGGCCGCCTTCAAAGCCTGATACCCGCCCACCAGATCGGTCGCGCGGTGCAAACCGAGCTGTTGCAGCGCGGCCGCCGCGAGCGAGGAGGTGTAGCCCTCCGAGCAGACCACGATCCATTCCACGTCATGGTCGGCGGCCAGGGCCAGTCGCGCGGAACTGGTCGGGTCCAACCGCCATTCCAGGACATTTCGCTCAATCACCAGGGCGCCGGGCAGTGTGCCCTCTTTCACGCGCTGGGCCTGCGGGCGAATATCGACCAGTAAGGCGCCGCGTGCGATCGCCTGCGGCAATTCGAAGGCATAGATCCGCCGGAGCTGTTCCCGGGCGTTCTCCAGCATGCGATCGATCGTCAGGTGGGTCATTTCGCATCGCCTTCCGGCTGATCAGTGAGGACGGTCTTGGTCCGGCGCAGCGTGCCGTGGCCGGTGACCTCGTAATAGGACATGGCGGTGAGCGGGGGTGAATAGGCGTGCACCGACAGCGTGGGGTTGCCGGGCGTCGACGCACCGGCGAATTCATCGGGTGCGCGCACGACGTCGTGCACCCAGCCGAGCGGGAACGAGGCCTGGTCGCCCGCGGTCAGGGTGCGGTTGCGCAATTCCCGGCCGTTCCACCGATACTCCGACAGCGCCCCCGACAGCACGGTCAACGCGCCCAGCGACCCGGCGTGATCGTGCAGTTCGGTGGACTGGTCGGGCACCCAGCCGATCAGCCACACATCGACCTCATCATCGGCGGAAAGCCGTGTGGCCCAACGACTCTCGGTAGGCCAGCGCCCGTCGGCGGGCAGCAGATGATCGTAACGACCGGCCAGCACGTCCTCGGCGCCCTCATCGGTCAGCCGCAGCAGATCGGCCGGCCGCAGCCGAGTGGGCAGCGCGGAGGCCACGGCCCGCTCGGCAACCTCGGGCGCGAGCCGACCGGACGCCACGGCGGCAAGGGAATTGTGTACGGGGGTGATGACAGAGGAACGCATGAGCGAAACTCCAGAAGAAGTGGACGGCCGGGGAACCTGAAGCCCCGACAACGGTCGAGGCGAATCAGCCTCGACAACACTCCTGGATGCTCACACGGAACGACACGGCCGAAAGTCTAGCAGCGTGAGATTTCCACACAAGCCCCATGTTGGCTTCCCCACACGACTCCGTCGTGGGGGAACATGGGACGCGCCGTGTGGAAAACATGAGGCGCGACGCGCGGGCAACACGGGACGCGGGGCGCGGGCAACATGAGGCGCGGCGCATGGCGAACATGGGACGCGTTGCGTGAGGAACATGGATGCGTCGCGTGGGCTACTTGGAATGCGAGCCCCCTCTTTCCCGCCGTGCAGCGCAGCGCGATGCACGGCGGGCCTACGCGACCCTCAACGCTTCCTCTGCTGGTTCCGCTCGTACACCAACCGCAACCCCTCCAACGTCAGGTGTGGCTCGAGGCGGTCGATGGTCTCCGATTCGGGGACGATCAGTGCGGCATTGCTGCCCGTCGCGATGATGGCGACGTCATCGCCGGCGAAGGCGTCGAATTCGTCGCGGATGCGGTCGATCAGGCCGTCGACCAGGCCGGCGAAGCCGAAGATCGCGCCGGATTGCAGGCATTCGAGGCTGTTCTTGCCGACCACCGAGCGCGGGCGGGCCAACTCCGCGCGGCGCAGGGCCGTGCGGGCCACCAGCGCCTCGGTCGACACCTCCATGCCGGGGGCGATACTGCCGCCGAGGAATTCGCCCTTGGCCGAGACCAGGTCGACACAGATGGCCGCGGGGCCGAAATCGACGACGATGGCCGGGGAGTTGAAGCGGTGGAAGGCGGCCAGGCAGTTGACGATTCGATCGGCGCCCACCTCCTTCGGATTGTCCACCAGCAGTGGGATTCCCGTGCGCACGCCGGGTTCGACCAGGACATGCGGCACATCGCCCCAGTACCTGGTCATCATGGTCCGCAGTTCGCGCAGCACCGGCGCCATGGTCGACAGCGCGGAGACGCCGATCACCTGATCCAGCTGATCGCCCACCAAACCCCGTACGTGCATGGCGAATTCGTCGGCGGTCAGCAGCGGATTGGTGTGCATGCGCCAGGTGTTCACCAGTTTCGCGTGCGAACCGCTACCGGAGAACAGCCCGATCTCGAGGCTGGTGTTGCGGACGTCGATCGTCAGCAGCATCGATGCGACCCGCCGCTCACGCGAAGGTGAGCTTGCGCGGCGAGGTCAGACCCGACCCCTCCGGGGCGTGCGCCGGATCCGAGCCCAGCTCCACCTGCCGATTGCGCTCGTCGACGAACACCACGCGCGGCTGGTACTCCCGGACCTCGGCCTCGTCCATCATGGCGTAGGCGATCAGGATCACCAGATCGCCCGGCTGCACGAGATGCGCTGCGGCGCCGTTGATTCCGATGACCCCCGAACCGCGCTCACCCGCGATCACATAGGTCTCGAGCCGGGCGCCGTTGGTGATGTCGACAATGCAGACCTGCTCACCCTCCAGCAGATCGGCGGCGTCCATCAGATCCGGATCCACGGTCACCGAACCCACATAGTGCAGATCGGCGTGCGTGACCGTGGCGCGGTGGATCTTGGATTTCATCATGGTGCGCAACATCGTCGTCGCCTTCCTTACGAGAGTGCCTGGGTGGCGGCAGCGTCGGGGGTGGTGGGGTGGCCGTCTATCGGAACGCCGACGGTGACGGCCATATTGTCGATGAGCCGGGTCGCGCCGACGCGAGCGGCGACGAGCAGGCGGGCATTGCCGCTGGCGGGAATCTCCCCCAGATCGGCCCCGCGCAATTCCAGATAGATGACCTCGATCTCGGGCTTGGCGTCGAGCACCGCGCGCGCGGCCCGCAGCACCCCGTCGGGACCGAGTCCGGCGGCATGACGACCCGCGGCCAGGGCGGCCGACAGCGCCGCCGCCAGTTCGCGCTGCACCGGATCGAGATAGCGATTGCGCGAGGACATGGCCAAGCCGTCGTGCTCGCGGACAGTGGCGACCGGAACGATCGAGACGTCGAAGTTCAAGTCCCGCACCATCTGCCGGATCAGGATCAGCTGCTGATAGTCCTTCTCACCGAAGAACGCCTCGTGCGGGTGGACGATCTGCAACAGCTTGGCGACCACAGTCAGCATGCCCGCGAAATGACCCGGCCGGGTCACGCCGTCGAGCTGGTCGCCCAGCGGTCCGGGATGCACCGAGGTGCGCCGCCCGTCCGGATACATCTCGGCCTCGCTCGGTGCGAAGACCAGTTCCACGCCTTCGGCCCGCAGCAGTTCCACATCGGTGTCCAGCGTGCGGGGGTACTTGTCGAAATCCTCGTTCGCGCCGAACTGCAGCGGATTGACGAAGATCGACACGACCACGACCTGATTGGTCCGCTTGGCCCGGCGCACCAGTTCCAGATGCCCCTCGTGCAGCGCGCCCATCGTCGGCACGTACCCGACCTTGCGGCCGACCGAGCGCAGCGCGTTCACCACGGTGGTGACCGTGCCGGGATCGTGCAGCACCGTCAGCTCCCCGGGTCGATACGAGCCGCGCAGCGCCTGCAGGCGAGCATTCGGACCGGACATCAGTTTCCTTTCTCCACCTGATCGGGGCCCTCCGCGGTTACGCTCCGCTGCCGCGTACGGGCCTGATCGATCAGGTGGGGCCCCTCCAGTAATTCGATCAGAGCGGGGTTGGTACGGGCGCGCTCGGCCGAGCGCAGCGACAGTGCGCGATAGCCCGCGGCCAATTGGGAATCGACTTCGGCCAGGGCCTTCAGATGCGCCGCGACCGCCTCGACATCGCCGCGCGCGACCGGACCGGTCAGCGCGGCCTGGCCACGACGCAGCGCGTTGTCCAGCGCCGCCGAGGCCAGCGGGGCGAGCATGCGCTCGGCCAGGCCGTTGGGCTGATCGTCGACCAACTGCTGACCGAGCAGACCCGGACCCGCGAGCGCGGCGCGCAGTGCGGCGACCGCGTCCACGATCAGCGTGACGAGATGATTGCTGCCGTGCGCGAGCGCGGCGTGATACAGCGTGCGATGGTCCTCGGGCACCCGGACCGGCTCGCCGCCCATCTCGATCACCAGCGATTGCGCGATGGCGTAACCGACCTCGTCGGCGGCGGTGATGCCGAAACAGGCATTGCCCAACCGGGCGACATCCTCGTCGTAGCCGGTGAAGGTCATGGCCGGATGCACCGCCAGCGGGCGCGCGCCGCGCTCGGTCAGCGGGGCCAGTACACCGATGCCGTTGGCGCCCGAGGTGTGCAGCACGATCGTGCCCGGCCGAACTACCCGCGCCGACGCCAAACCGCCGACCAGCCCGGCCAATTCGTTATCGGGCACCGCGAGCACCAGCAGTTCGCTGCGCGCGGCCACCTCCTCGGCGGGCAGGATCCGCGAATCCGGCAGCCGGGTGCGGGCGCGCTGCACCGAGGCATCGGAAATCGCGGTGACGCCGAACACGATGTGCCCGGCGCGTTCGAGCGCCGCGCCCAGTGCCGATCCGACGCGTCCCGCCGAGACGATTCCCACCGTCAAACGTGCAGGCGCAGGGTCACTCCCAGAATTATCCGAGGTCACCGTTGTCCTCTCGATGTCGTTCCAGTCCCGCTGTGCGGGTACCGGACGTTACCGAGTCGAGAATAGGGCGGGCGCCGCGCCGCGCACAGAGCCGGGCCCGGTGATATTCACCTCAGCGACCGCTCTGCTCGGAGCGCAGATTGGCCATGATCTCGGCGACCGACAGCCGCCGACCGGTTGGATCCTCGCCATCCTCGGTCTCGGCGCGACGGCGACGCCGCGCGCCGGAGGTGCCGACCGACGCGCGGCGCTCGGGGGCCGGGCGGGTGGGCGGTTCGTCGTCGACCTGTTCGGCCGACACCACGGCGGTCTCCGCGGTGACCGGATCGTCGTAGGGGCTGGCGAAGGCGGGCGGCTCGGGATGATCGGAATCGAAGACCGGTGTGACATTCAACGGGACCGCGGGCGCGTTCCAGGCGTCCCAGGTATCGGTTTCACGCGAGTTATCGTTCGCCGTATCGGCGCTGGGCAATTCCTGAATCCGGATCGCGTCGGCGTGCAGGGCCGGACGCGGATTCGGCAGATCGCCGTCGAACAGCCGCTGCAGGCTTTCCCGCAACACGGCCAACTCACCGCGCAGCGCGGCCAATTCGGTGGCGTCGGCGCCCACCTCCCGGCGCACCCGCGCCTCGACGCTCAGCTCGTATTCGCGCCGCGCGCTGATCTCGCGCTCCAATTGCAGCTCGTACACCCGCTGCAGGTCACGGGCCTTGGCCTGATCGACCGCGGCCTCGCGTCGATAGCGGGTCGCGGCCAGCGCGCCGATCACCGCGGCCCACAGCGCGACGACCAGTCCGACCCGAATCAATTGCAAGCTGGTGCTGAATATCAGAAACACGCTGGCAATCAGTCCGAGCAGGATGAGCGCTCCGATGACCAACTTTCCCGCGTCCTCCCGCCGTCGACGGGAAGTACTGCTACGGGCGGGTGAAACCATGTCCGCGAGGATAGCTCGGTTGACAGATTCCGGCTCGGAGCTGCGGCGGTGATTCCGCGAAGAAAACTTGCTAGGAGGTTGCTGGTTCATCGGGCGGTTCACTCGGAGCGCGACAGCAATACTCCAGCCACAGCGCCGCGGCCACCAACGCCAGTCCCGCGATCAGGCCGACGATCGCGCCCGGCGTGTCCGCCGCGGCCGCGCGCAGCGCCGATCGCTGCGGGAACACCCAGATCAGAAAGCCCAGCCAGACACCCGCGGCCAGCGAGCCCACCAGCGCCGAGGCCTTGGCCAGCGCGACCGCCCGCGCCGCGGTGATCGGATGTAGCTGTTTGGGCCCGTCGCCGATGCGGTCATCGTGGACGCGGGTGCGAATCATGAACGCCAGCACGGCCTCCAACGCGGCCACCGGATACAGCGAGGCGCCCGCGATCACCGTGATCGGTGGGAAGCTCGAATACGCCCAGCGGGTGGCGACCCAGGCCACGACGGCGGCAACCAGCACATTCGCGGTCAGGTCCAGCGCCCGCGTCGGCTTCATGACATTCATGACCGGGCCGCTCGCAGGGTGAGCTCGGTCAGTCGCACGCCCTCGACCTCGGCGGAGTCCAACCGCGCCAGCCATTCCCGCACCGGCAACTCCTGGCCGTCGGCTTCCAACACCGCCTCGGGCTCCACCTCGAGCCACGGCATCAGCACGAAGGCCCGATTGTGCGCCTGAGGATGCGGCAGCGTCAGCGTGGGATCGCCGCTGTGCAGCACGCGCTGCCCGGCGACGCATCGGATCACGTCGACATCGAGCGTTCGCGCGCCCCAGCGCACCTCGCGCACCCGACCCGCGGCCTGTTCGAGAGCCTGCCCGCGCAGCAGCCAGTCCCGCGCCTCGGCGGTCGGATCGTCCACGATCACAACGGCATTCAGATAGTCCTGCTGCGGGACCCCACCCCAGGGCGCGGTCGAGTACACCGATGACACCGCGACCAGATACGGCGCGAACGCGTCGACGACCCCGCGCAGATGGGCGAGCCGATCGCCCAGATTGGAACCGATCGACAGGACCGCGCGGCTCACGCCCGCACCTCGCGGCGACGGGTGGCGACCACTCGCACATCCTCGAAGGTGTGCGGGATCGGGGCCGACGGCTTGTGCACGACCACCTCGGCCGCGCTCACCCGGGAATCGGTCATGACCTCGTCGGCGATCTCGGAGACAACGGTCTCGATGAGATTGCGCGGCGGTCCCTGCACGATGGCGACCGCGCGCCCGGCCAGTTCGCCGTAGTCGACGGTGGCCGAAAGATCGTCGGAGGCCGCGGCTTTCGCGAAGTCCAGCCAGAGGGTGATGTCGACGACGAACTCCTGGCCGTCGCGGCGCTCGAAATCGAAGCAGCCGTGATGGCCGTAGGCGCGCAGCCCGCGCAGTTCGATGCGATCGGTACTCACTCGGCTCCCTGTCGAACTCGTTCGGCTCGCCGCCAGGCGTCGGCGACGGCGATGGCATCCACCGAGGCGCGCACATCGTGCACCCGCACGCCCCAGGCGCCGTGCCGCGCGACCAGCGCGGAGATGGTGGCGGTGGCGGTTTCGCGGCCGTCGGGCGGACGCGGGCCGGACTCGTCGGCCAGCAGCGCGCCCAGGAAACGTTTGCGCGAGGCGCCGATCAGGATCGGCAGTCCGCGCGCGACCAATTCGGGCAGCGCCGCGAGCAGCGCCCAATTGTGCTCGGCGTTCTTGGCGAAACCCAGACCGGGATCCAGTACCAGACGATCGGGATGCACCCCGGCGGCCATGGCCAGATCCACCTGCATGGACAACTCGTCGAGCACCTCGGTGACGACATCGTCGTAATGTTCGGCCGGACCGGTGTGGCGATAGTCCGCGCTCGCGCGCCAGTGCATGAGGATCCACGGAACCTCGGCCGCGGCAACGACTTTGACCATATCGGGATCGGCGCGCCCGCCCGAGACGTCGTTGACCACCGATACACCCGCCGAGATCGCGGCCTCGGCCACCGCCGCGCGCATGGTATCCACGCTGGTCGGCACGCCCGCGGCGACCAGCTCGCGAATCACCGGAACCACCCGCGCGGCCTCGGCCTCCGGATCCACTCGCACCGCACCGGGCCGGGTCGACTCACCGCCCACGTCGACGATGTCGGCCCCGGCCTCGTACAGCTCGAGGCCGTGCGCGACGGCCAGGCCCGGATCCAGATAGCGGCCACCGTCGGAGAACGAATCGCTGGTGACGTTCACCACGCCCATCACCACACAGGAACGCCCGCCGCGCGGGGTGACGAGTCGTTCGGACATCGCCCGCCCACTCACTTCCGCAGGATCAGATCGAGCGCCTCGGCACGCGAGGAGGCGCTGGACTGCAGGATTCCGCGCACCGCCGAGGTGGTGGTGCTCGCGCCGGGTTTGCGGATACCACGCATCGCCATGCACAGATGTTCGGCCTCGATGACCACGATCGCGCCGCGCGGATCCAGCTTGCGCATGACCGCGTCGACGATCTGGCTGGTCAGCCGCTCCTGCACCTGCGGGCGCTTGGCGTACAGATCGACCAGCCGGGCCAGTTTGGACAGACCGGTCACGCGGCCGTGCGTACCCGGGATGTAGCCGACGTGCGCGACACCGTGGAACGACACCAGGTGATGCTCGCAGGTCGAGTACATCGGAATATCGCGCACCAGAACCAATTCCTGATGCCCCTCGTCGAAGGTGGTATTCAGCACCGAATCGGGCTCGGTGAACAAGCCCGCGAAGATTTCGCGATAGGCGCGCGCGACCCGGGCGGGGGTATCGCGCAGCCCGGGGCGGTCAGGATTCTCACCGACGGCGAGCAGCAGCTCCCGAACCGCCGCCTCCGCGCGTCCCTGGTCGAACGGGCGGCCCGTCTCGATGGCGACCTGAGCGTCGATATCGGGTTCTGTGACGACACGGTTGTTGGCCGACACTCGGGGACACCTCCAAAATCTGCGTTCATAGCGCCGGTCGGCACCGGCCGCAGCCGGTGCCGGTTACCTCTCGGCACCTCGACCGTCGAGCCTAATCACCGGTCGGTCAGTGCCGACCCTTCGGCCCGTCCCAGTCGCCGCTCTCGCCCTCACCATTGGGCGATCCGTAGGCGGGACCATCCGCCTCGCCCGGCTGATTCCAACCCGGGCGGCCGTAGCGCTGACCGCCCGCGGGCGCCCAGCCACCTTGCTGCTGTTGCCCACTCGGCGCGCCGTAACCCGGCTGACCGGATTGGGTGTCCTCCTGCGGCGGCCAGCCCGGCGCCGACCAGCCGGCCGGGGCGCCGTAATCGGGGCGCGAACCGTGGGTGCCGCCGCCGCCCTGACGCGGGTAGCCGCCGGTATTGCCCGGCGCCGGATAGCCGCTCGGCTGCGGATAGCCGTAGGCGGGCTGCTGCTGATAGCCGGGCTCCGGCGGATACCCGTTGGCCGGAACCGGCTGTGCGGCGGGCCGTTCCACCGCGCGGGTGGCAGTCTCGTCGGGCCACGGCTCGCCGCGCTCGGCGGCCAGCTCGCGCGGGGTTTTCACCGGCGGGCGATCCGAGGGGACGCGATCGCCGAAATCGTTGAACGCCGTGATGCGCGGGCGCTTGTCGACCGTGGCCAGGACCTCCTCGAGATCCTTGCGGTGCAACGTCTCCCGCTCCAGCAGCGCGGTGGCCAGCGCGTCGAGTTCGTCGCGGTAGTCGTTGAGGATGGCCCACGCCTCGGTGTGCGCGGCCTCGATGAGGTTGCGCACCTCCTCGTCGATCTCGCGGGCGACCTCGTGCGAGTAGTCCGAACTCATACCCATCGAGCGGCCCAGGAACGGATCGCCCTGCTCCTGCCCGTAGCGCACCGCGCCGAGGCGCGCGCTCATCCCGTATTCGGTGACCATCGCGCGGGCGATCTTGGTGGCCTGATCGATATCGGAGGACGCGCCGGTGGTCGGCTCGTGGAACACCAGTTCCTCGGCCGCGCGGCCGCCCATCGCCATCACCAGGCGGGCGATCATCTCCGAGCGCGTCATCAGGCCCTTGTCGTCCTCGGGCACGGTCATGGCGTGACCGCCGGTGCGACCGCGGGCCAGGATGGTGACCTTGTAGACCGGCTCGATATCGGGCATCGCCCAGGCCGCCAGGGTATGACCGCCCTCGTGATAGGCCGTGATCTTCTTCTCGTGCTCGCTGATGATCCGGCTCTTGCGCCGCGGGCCGCCGATGACGCGATCGACCGATTCCTCCAGCGCCGGGCCGGTGATCACATTGCCGTGCTCACGCGCGGTGAGCAGGGCGGCCTCGTTGATGACGTTGGCCAGATCCGCGCCGGACATGCCGACCGTGCGCTTGGCCAGCCCATCCAGATCGGCATCGGGCGCGATCGGCTTGCCCTGCGAATGCACCCGCAGGATCGCGCGACGACCGGCCAGATCCGGATTGCCCACCGGGATCTGGCGATCGAAGCGGCCCGGGCGCAGCAGCGCCGGATCCAGGATGTCGGGCCGGTTGGTGGCCGCGATGATGATCACACCGGTGCGATCGCCGAAGCCGTCCATCTCGACCAGCAACTGGTTAAGGGTCTGCTCGCGCTCGTCGTGACCGCCGCCCAAGCCCGCGCCGCGCTGGCGGCCGACCGCGTCGATCTCGTCGACGAAGATGATGCAGGGACTGTTCTGCTTGGCCTGGTCGAACAGATCGCGCACGCGCGACGCGCCGACGCCGACGAACATTTCGACGAAGTCCGAACCGGAGATCGTGAAGAACGGCACGCCCGCCTCACCGGCGACCGCCCGGGCGAGCAGCGTCTTACCCGTACCGGGCGGGCCGTAGAGCAGCACGCCCTTGGGGATCTTCGCGCCCAGCGCCTGATAGCGGCTCGGGTTCTGCAGGAAGTCCTTGATCTCGTAGAGCTCCTCGACCGCCTCGTCGGCGCCCGCGACATCGGCGAAGGTGGTCTTGGGCATGTCCTTGGACAGCTGTTTGGCCTTGGACTTGCCGAAGCCCATCATGCCGCCGCGACCACCGCCCTGCATACGGGCCATGACGAAGATGAACAGGCCGAGCAGCACGACCATCGGCAGCACGAACAGCAGCACCTGGGTGAACCAGCTGTCCTGCTTGACCGTCGTGTTGTACGGCGCGTTCGAGGCCTGCACATCCTTGAGGATCTGCGCGGAGACCTCGCTGCCACCGGGGTACTTGGCGATGATCTGCGCCTGACCACCGGTCGCGTCGGTGCCCTTGTTCAGCGTGATGCGGAGCTGCTGCTCCTTGTCATCGATCTGAACCTGTTTGACGTTGGGCTTGTCCTGCAGCTGGGCGAGCGCCACCGACGTATCGACGTTCTTCCAGCCGCGCGTGTCGTTGCTGAAATAGCTGACCAGATAGATCCCGAGCAGGATGCCCGCGACTATGGCCAGGTTGCGAAACACTGTCTTGCGGTTCATAGAGCGTCGGCCGGCGGGCCAGTCCTTTCCGGTAATTCCGGTTCGTGCCTACGATGCATCGAGCGGTGCCGCATCCGCGTTCGGACCGACCGGGTGCGACCGAACGGATGCGGACAAGCCACGTTACCGCGTACGGTCTACTCGATACATCGCGCAGTTCGGCACCTTATGCAGTTCGACAAGTAAACGGTCGGAGAACAGCGGTGGTTCCCGGCCTGTGCTCGAACCGACAAGAACTTTGTGCGTTCCTGTCGGACCGAAGTGGTCACAATGATGACATGCAAGCTCCATTGTGATCGACGACACAGCCCGAGTGCAGGGGGTATGGACATAGTCGAGTTACGGACACCAACAGCGATACTGCGCCACGGCGGCGGTCGACTGCAGGTGTTGAGACCCGGCGCGGAAGGCGAGCGAGTGCTCGACGTGCCGGTCTCCGACCTGCTCAAGGTACGGCTGAACCGTCGCACCGACGATGCCGTCGTCATCGAGATCTATCTCCGGTATCCCACGTCGTTGCTGACCGGAATTCCGGCCGACCGCACTCCGCTACCGGTGTTGATCGCCGAGCACGACGTGCCGGCGGCCACCGTGATCGTGGAGCGGATCAACACCCAGATCCTGGCCACCCAGCGCATCGATATGTCTGTACCCGACCTGAATCCGCCCGCGCCCGTCTGGGAGAAGACCGGCCCGACCCGAGCCGATGTGGATCGGGCGGTCCGCCGGATGGCGCCGCGGCGCGAAACCCGTTCGGCCGTGACCACTCTGCACCAGCTGGTCACCGCCGAGGAGTTCGCGTTGGAGACCGCGCTGGTCGGCGCCGAACCGCCCGCGGGCCGGGGCCGGGGTCTGCTCGCGGTCACCACCGAGCGGCTGCTGTTCGTCTCGGTCGGCGCGGGCGAGCGCTATGCCTACGAGATGCCCGTGGCGGCGCTCATGTCGGCGCGGTCGACCGATACCGACGAGGGCGAATCCCGCGTCGAGGTCTGCGACGGCAATACGATCCTGCGCTTCACCGGCACCGATCGCGCCGATACCGAGCGCGTGGTGGGCGCGCTGACCTTCGCCATCCAGCGCGAATCCGCCGACGGGGCCGTGGCCCCGCCGGATCCGGGTGTCGCTCAGCTGTATTCGGAGTGGGAGTTGCTGGTCGAGCGGCATTCGCTGGGCATGGTCGACGATTCCCAGTTCCAGCGCTACGGCCGGGGCATCCTCCGCTCGCTACCGGATTAGTCGGCGGCGGGCTGCAACGAGATCCGCCGCCACGGGCTGGTCGGCCGCATCCACAGGCGGACCAGTTCCAGGCGGCGGTCGACCCCGCCGGACTTCAGCTCGGCGAGATCCTCACAGGCCTGCCAGTAGGTCCAGCCGGTGAGATAGGAATCGCCGAACTGCCGCCAGTTGCGATAGCGACGCTGGGCCGCGGGCAGGGCGCGCATGACGTAATCCCACGCCACATCGGCGTCGAGGTAGCCCGCGGTGAACGCCATCCGGGCCACGGCCACCACCCGGGCCAGATCCCACGCCTGGATGTCGGCCGGCAGCGGCTGCACCAGATGATCGGTGAGGCCGAGTTTGATGGCCTGCGACCAGATGTCGTAGTCGCGCACCAGCGCCTCGGGATTCTCCATACCGCGGAACGAGCCGACCTGGCGCAGGAACGCCCGATGCCGGTCCGCGCGCTCGCCGAACCGATCCCGCTCGGGCGAATTGATTCCGGCCATCACGAGCGGATGCACCAGCGCGTAGAGCGGTGAGTGCATACCGTCGAGCAGCTGTTCCATCGACGCCATCGCCTCGGTGCCGTCGGTGATGCCCCAGGCGCCGGTCAGCGTGTCGATGGCCAGCTCGCGGCGATCGCCGAGCGGATGTTCGCGCTCGGGACCGAGCAGCAGGGCATCGTGGAACGCGTCCCAGCGCGCCGAGTAGAACGCCCCCAGCGACAGCGCGCGCAATTCGTCGTCGGAGACCTGTGCGCCGGACCAGTGGTCGTCCTCGCGCCGGTCCAGCTCCTCGTAGGGGAAGGTGGTCATGGTGGGCACGTCGCGGGTGGCCATAGCACCGATTGTGTCGTATCGATGGGCATCGGTGTCGCCCATCCCCTCGGAGACGCGCAACGCACAATTTTCACATCTGTGGATTCTTGCCCTGTCGCGGTCCGGAACCGAGCGCTAATCTCTGCGCCATGTGTAGAAACATCACCGTCCTGCGCGGGCTGGAACCACCCGCGACCGATCAGGAAATCTACGCGGCCGCACAGCAATACGTGCGGAAGGTCGGTGGCCTGACCGGCCTGTCCTCCACGACCAAACCGGCCTTCGACAAGGCGGTGGCCGCGGTAGCGGCGGCGACGACGGCGCTGCTGGCCGAACTGCCCGACCGCCGGGTACCCCCGTCGACCGAACCGCCGCTGCGCCGGCTGGCCAAGGCGGACTGACCGCTACCGCACGCCGTAGACCGCGGCGCAGTCGAGCGCGATCTCGAGCCGAAGACTGCGCTGTTCGATCGGATGACCCAGTAGTTCCTCGATGCGCTGAATGCGATAGCGCACCGTGTTCTTGTGCACGCCGAGCCGTTTCGCGGCCGCGTCCGGACTGCGATGACAGCGCAGATAGGCGTGCAGCGTCTCGCGTAGCCGCGCGGAATTGCCGTCCGACGCCGCCAGCGGCCCCAGCTCCCGCCGAATCAGCGTTCGCATCGCCGCCTCGTCGGCTCCGGCCAGATAGGCCACCTCGACCTCCGGATAGTGCAGCACCCGGCCGATCTCGCCGACCGCACGCTCGGCGACCTGACGGGCCGCGATCGCCTCGCGATGCCCGTCGCGAAATCCGGCGAGACCCGTCGCGGGCGTACCCAGCGCGATCCGCACCGGTGCCTCGATCGGAATCGGCGGCCGCGCGGGCAGCGATTCCACCGCGATCCACGCCCACAGCGCGCTCGCGCCGGACGGCACGGTCAGCACGCTTGTGCCACCGAGCGCCGCGGCCACCCGCGCGACCACCCGATCCAGCAGTCCCGGAATCTCGCTGTCGCCGACGCCGGGCGGCATCGACTCGTCGGTCCACAGCACGCAGGCCAGATGCCGTCCGGTCAGCCGGTATCCGAGCCGGGCCGAAGCCTGGTCGATATCGACCTCGGTCCCGGCCAGCAGCGCGCGCACGAGTTCGGCGCGCTGATTCAACGCCGCCCGCAGCCCGCGCTCGCGCTCCTCGATATAGGTGTCGGTGAGCTCCTCGACCGAGGTGCTGACCCAGCGAATCGACCGGTCGAACAGCCGCATCAGCACCGTGCGTTCGATATCGGGCGGCAGTTGCCGCTGATCCAGGATCTCGGTCATATACGCCATCACGGCCTCGTGGCCCTGGTGATAGACCCGCAGCAGCAGCCGCAGGTCATAGCCGCGCCGGGCGATCGTGCGGGCGAAATCGTGCGCCTGCTGCGGGACCGGATAGTCGGCGCGATCCTGGGTCAGTCCGCCGAGCATCACCAGGGCGTGCGCATGGGTGCTGGCCGCCAGATCGCGGCGAATATCGCGGTCGGCGAGTTCGGGCACCCGACCGATGATCTCGGAGTCGAGCCGGTCCACGATCTGCTCGAGGGTTTCGGTGCGCAATGTCTCGGCGACGAAATCGACGATCCATTGCCGAACCAACGGATCGGTACCGGCGGCCGTCATCGCTATGCCTCCCGATTTGTTCTCCGAGTACAAATTCGCACCTCATCATTGACCGTGACGGCCAAGAAGTCACCGCACGATTGTGTCACGATCATATTTCAGTGAAACATTTCACAACCTCCCGAGGACGCGCCGGTGGAAGAACAGATCGTGACGAATGCCGAGATCCAGGTGCGCAACCCCGCGACCGGTGAGCTGGTGGGCACGGTGCCCAGCGAATCGGCCGAGGCGGTCGCCGCCAAGGTGCGGGAACTGCGCCTGTACCAACAGGAATGGGAGGCGATCGGGCCGGAGGGCCGGAAGGTCTGGCTGCTGAAACTGCAGGACTGGCTGATCGACAACACCGATCACCTCGCCGATGTGGTGCAGTCGGAAACCGGTAAGCCCCGGGTGGACGCGCTCATCGATCCGAGTTTCGGAGTCGATCTGCTCGGCTATTACGCCCGCCGCGCCGCGAAATTCCTTGCCGACGAACACCCTTCGCCGCACAGCCCGCTGGCCCGGGTCAAGAAATTGACCACCGCCTACCGGCCGTATCCGGTGGTCGGGGTGATCACGCCGTGGAATTTCCCGCTGGCCATGCCCGCCCTCGACGTATTCCCCGCGCTCGCCGCCGGAGCGGCCGTACTGCTCAAACCGTCGGAGGTGACCCCGCTCTCGGCGCTCGAATTGGCCCGCGGCTGGGCCGAAATCGGCGCGCCGCCGGTGCTCGCGGTCATGACCGGCGGCGGCGCGACCGGCGCGGCCGTGGTCGACACCGTGGACTATGTGCAGTTCACCGGTTCCACCCGCACCGGCCGTTCGATCGCCGAGGCGTGCGCGAGGCGATTGATTCCCTACAGCCTGGAATTGGGCGGTAAGGATCCGGCCATCGTGCTCGCCGACGCCGATATCGACCGCGCCGCATACGGAATCGCGTTCGGCGGGCTGTTCAACGCCGGGCAGGTCTGCATCTCGGTGGAGCGGGTCTATGTCGAGGCGCCGGTCTACGACGAATTCGTCACCAAGCTGACCGATCATGTGCGCAGTCTGCGCCAGGGCGTGGACGACCGCCGATCCCGTTACGATGTCGGCGCTTTGGCCAACGAGGCGCAGCGCGACATCGTCGCCAGCCATGTCGAGGACGCACTGGCCAAGGGCGCGAAGGCGCTGACGGGTGGTAAGCCCACCGGCACCGGCACCTTCTTCGAGCCGACCGTCCTGGTCGACGTCGATCACGGGATGACCTGTATGACCGAGGAGACCTTCGGTCCCACCCTACCGGTGATGAAGGTGGCCGACGAAATCGAGGCCCTGGCACTGGCCAATGATTCGATCTACGGTCTGTCCGCATCGATCTGGACCGGCGACAAGGCGCGCGGGGAACGCCTCGCGCGGCAATTGAACGCGGGCGCGGTGAATATCAACGACGTCTTCTCCAATATGTTCAATTTCGCCCTGCCCATGGGCGGTTGGCAGCAGTCCGGCCTCGGCGCGCGCTGGGGTGGTGCGGAGGGTGTGCGCAAATACTGCCGACACCAGGCGATCACCGCGCCGATGCTGCCGACGCAGCAGAAGGAACTGTTCTGGTTCCCGTACAACACAACGAAACTCGGCCTGGCGCTGACCGCCATGCGCGCGGCGGGCGCGCGGGGCATGCGCCGAATCGGCGTGCTGGATGTCATCAACACCGTAGGAGGTAAGGGCAAGTGACGGATTTCGGAATCATCCGCGGCAAGGTCGTGGTGATCACCGGCGGCGCCCGCGGTATCGGGCTCGCCACCGCCACCGCATTGCGGAAATACGGTGCGAAGATCGCCATCGGCGATGTGGACGAGGCGGCGGTCAAGGAATCCGGCACCGCACAGGATTTCGAGTACTACGGCCCGCTCGACGTGACCGACGCGCAATCGTTCGCGAATTTCCTCGACGAGGTGGAGCGGCAGCTCGGCCCGATCGATGTACTGGTCAACAATGCGGGAATCATGCCGACCGGCAAGGTCGTCGACGAACCGGACGCGCTGACCCGCCGCATGCTCGACATCAACATCTACGGCGTCATTCTCGGCTCGAAGCTGGCGCTGCAGCGCATGCTGCCGCGCGGGACCGGGCACGTCATCAATATCGCATCCCTGGCAGGTGAGACCCACATCCCGGGCCTGGCCACCTACAACGCCACCAAACACGCCGTCCTCGGCTTCACCGATACGCTGCGCGAGGAGTACCGCGGCAGCGGCGTCTCGTTCTCCTCGGTCCTGCCGACGCTGACCAAGACCGAGCTGATCTCGGGTGTGAATCCGCCCCGGCTGCTGCCGCGCCCGGCCGAGCCGGAGGAAATCGCCGAGGCCATCGCGAAACTGCTGGTGCAGCCGCGTTCGAAGGTGCGGGTCACCTTCGCTGCGGGCCTGCTGTCCCAGGTGGTCGGCCTACTGCCCGAACCGGTCGGCGATGCCCTCGGCCGCGTCCTGGGCTCCCAGCACGCCTTCCTCGATCAGGTCGATTCGGGCGCTCGCAAGGCCTACGAACAGCGGGTGCGTAACGAGCCGAAGTGATCCGTCGCTACTGTCGGACCCATGGCGACAGCGGTTTTCGTGGGTCTGACAACGCTGGATATCGCATACGCGCTGGAGCGCTATCCGGACGAGGATTCCAAGACCCAGGCGCGTGACGCGTTCTTGGGCGCGGGCGGTCCGGCGGCGAACGCCTCGGTCACCTTCGCCCACCTGTCCGGTCGCACGCCCGCGCTGGTGACCGCGCTCGGGGAACATCAACTGGCGCAGATGATCCGGCACGATCTCGAGGAATACGGCGTGGCCCCGGTCGATGTCACACCGACCGGGGCGCAGCGCCCGCCGATTTCCTCGGCCCTGGTGGCCACAGCTGCCGCGACCCGCACCATCGTCTCGCTGGACGGTTCCCAGATCTCCGCGCATTTCGAGCCGCGCCTGCTCGGTCCGCTCAACGATGCTCGAGTTCTGCTGATCGACGGCCACTATCCGGAACTGGCCGTCGGATTCGCCACGGCCGCCAAGGCTTCCGGTGTTCCGGTGGTCCTCGACGCCGGGCGCTGGCGCGATATCCACGCGGATCTGCTCCCCATGACCGATATCGCCATCTGCTCGGCGAACTTCACCCCGCCCGGCGTGGGGCCCGACGATCTGTTCGACCACCTGCGCGCTCAGGGAATCGAGTACGCGGCGATCACCCAGGGCGACAAGCCGATTCGCTACGCCACCCCGAACGGACGCGGCGAAATTCCGATCGCGGCCGCGGAGGTGGTCGATACCCTGGGTGCGGGCGATGTGCTGCACGGCGCGTTCTGCCACTATCACGTTGCGGGACAGTCGTTCCCGGATGCCCTGCGGCAGGCGGCGGAGGTGGCATCGGCCTCGTGCGGATACCTCGGCACGCGGGCCTGGATGCGGGCCCCGGAGTGATTCACTCCACCAGGTAGTTCACCCCGACCGAACGCAGCACCAGATCCGCCCGCTCGCGCGTCTCGGCCACCAGCGCCACATTCATCAGATCGCTGCGCGCCACCTTGTCACGCGCGAAGGTCTCGCTCTTACCGCCGCGAATATGCCTTTCCAGCAGCCGTTCTCGCAGCTGTTCGACGGGTGCGTCCAGATACCAGGCCGCGTCGAGACATTCCCGCACCGCCGACCATCCCGCCGCGCCGTAATCGTCGAGCAGCAGATAGTTACCCTCGGTGACGACCAGCGACTGCCGATCGAAGATTATCCCGTCCGGTACCGGCTCGTGCCGGACCCGATCGTAGAGCGGCCACGAAACCCGCTGTCCGGGAACGGTTTCCCGCAATAAACGCAGCCGGTCGAGATATCCGGCGACATCGAAGGTATCCGGCTCGCCCTTGCGCGCCAGCGCACCCGACACGCGCAGCTCGGCATTGGTGAGGTGAAATCCGTCCATCGGGGCCACCTCGGCCACCCCGGCCCCGGCCCGGGCGTTCACCGCATCGCGCAGCGCGACCGCCAGCGTCGACTTCCCCGCACCGGGCGGTCCCGCGATTCCCAGGACGAAACGCCGCGAGCGCCCGGTCACCCGCTCCCAGATCCGACTCGCCAGCTCATCGATCGAAATTCCGGAATCCTCGCTGACCACCACATCGACCCTACCTGCGCCGAAGCGGCTCTCACGACACCAGCGCGACGACACCCGCGGGGCCGCCCGAACCGCCCCGATAGATCGGCCCGCCGATCAGCACTCGCGCGCCGACCGCGGGCAGGGCGGCCAGATTCGCCAGACATTCCAGGCTGATCCGGTGTTCGCGATACAGCAGCCGCGACACGGTATAACTCTCGTCGATCCCCAGGTCCGGCCCGAAGGTGTCGATCCCGAGCGCGCCGCGGCGTCCGAGGCGACCGGTATCGAGCAGCCATCGCACGGCCTCGGGCGCGAATCCCGGTTGGTGGCCCTCGAATTCACCGACACCGAGAAACTCCGGGCCACCCCACAGCGCGTCCCATCCGGTCCACGCGATGACGGCCGCCTCGTTCGGAATGCGGCCGTGCTCGCGCTCCCACTCCTCGAGATCGGCCACCGAGATCGCGTAATCCCGAGTCCGCGAACACTTCTCACGTATATCGATCCTGACCGCGATCAGCATCAGATCCTCCGGATCCAGCTGATCGGCGGCCAGCCCGTCGGGATCGAAATGAATCGGTGCGCCCCAATGGGTTCCGGTGTGCTCGCCCTGCCGGATGTACCGCAGGTAGTAACCGTCGGATCCGATCTCGGCCACGGTCTCGAGCGTGAAGGGCGGATCGCCCGGATACAGCGGCGTCGTGGCCGGATCGTGCACATGCGACAGGTTCACGATCCGCTCGCTCATCGCACACCCCGCGGCACCGCGCGGATCAAGGCCCGCAGATCGGCCTCCAGCAGCCGGAACAGCCAGTAGGTCAGCACGAATGCCAGGATGCCACCGACACTCAGCGTGCGCACCGGCCCGATCACCAGGGCCAGCTGTCCGTCGGGCACGAAGGTCGCGGTGGCCACCGCAAGCAGTGGTACCGACGCCGCCGCGGCCAGATAACCGCTGCCGCGCCGAGCGAGCCGCGCCAGCTGCCGCCCGTCCTCGGTTCCGACCGGCCCGGCCACCAGCAACTGGGGATACAGCGACCGCACAGCGAATACGGTCGCGAGGAAGAACGGATACGCCAGCGCGATGGCCGCGCAGACGACCTGGGCGGTGTAGAACTGCACGAAATTCCGCGAGGGCAGCGCCACCCCGGTCGACATCAGCCCGAGCGGCCACGCCGCCCCCGCCACCAGCCACATCACGAACGGCACCCAGACCAGCCGATCCCCGATCGACAGCGTCTCCCGCCGCGCCCGCGCGAGCTCCTCCGGCGGATAGCCGCGCCCGCGGGCCAGCCGCCGCGCCGCGGTCAGCGCGCGCCGGCACAGCAACACCATCACCACCGTCGCCAACGGGAAGGCGATCGCGTTGTTGATCACAGCCACGGTCTGGAACCGCTGCTGATCGGCCGCGTCCAGCCCGTCGACGATCAGGATCTGATTGAGCCGGATGTTGTACAGACTCGCCAGTAGATTCGGCACGCCGACGCACAGCGCCGCGATGATCAGCGGCCACCGGCGCGCCCGATGCCGCCAACTGTCCGGCGGCGGATCCACCAGATCGCGGGCCCGCTCGTCCAGACACAGCTCCAGCTGCCCGGCCAATTCGGAGCCGGACTGCCAGCGCCGCGACGGATCCGGTTCCAGACAGCGCAGCAGCACCCGACGCAGCGTCGCGGGGGTATCCGCGGGCAACCGATCCAGTGCGTGCGGACCGATTCCGGCGTGGCGGTCGCGCCGCATCGCCGCGAGCGGCGCCGCGCTGTCGCCTTCGTGCTCGTCGAACGGTCGTGCGCCCGTGAGCATTTCCCACAGCAGCACGCCCAGGGCATAGAGATCGGCGCGGGTATCGGGCACCGGCGCGTCCGGATCGATCAGCGCGGCGAGGTGTTCGGGCGCCTGATACGGCGTCGCCTCCGGATCGATGTCGAGCGGCGGATCGCAGCCGAAATCGGCCAGCTTCGGCACGCCCTCCGCGGTGAACAGTACATTCGCCGGTTTCACCGCACCGTGCGAAATGTCCTGGTGGTCCGCGTAATCCAGCGCGGTCGCCAAACGACGGCCGATCCAGGCCACGGTCTCCGGCCAGGACAGCGCCGCGATCTCGCGCCGCACGCTGGAATCGGTGGGCCGGATCTCACCCCGGGCCTCCATCGCCGCGTCCACCGAGCGCAGCAGCGCCCGGCCGCCGTCCGGCGTCGCCGAACCGAGCGCCGAGAGCAGCTCGTCGCCCGTACCGCCGGGCAGATACTGCATGTACTGCAGGCGCAGCGTCGCACCGCCCGGTTCGACCACCACTCGCTGGTCGAAGACCCGCACGATGTACTGATGATCCAGCTGGGCGACCCGATGCGGATCGTGTTCGTCACCGGCCTCCACCCGGACGGCGACCAGGCGCTGCATCGAAAGCTGCCGGGCGAGAAAGACCTTCGCGTGCGCGCGCCCGCCGAGTTCGGTGAGCAGATCGAAATCGTCGAGCCTAATGCCGATCTCGATTCGATCCGGTAGCCCCGGCACGCCGCCCGTCCGCCGGGGCTGCTCGGAATCGAGATATCGCCGCCGCAGTTCATCGGCCTGCTCGGGATATTCGGTGCAGAACTCCGCCAGCCCGATCGCCTCGTAGCGGCGGCGCAGCGCGTACTCCTCGCACACCAGCTCGACGAACCGTTCGGAGCCCAGCAGATCCGGAAACTCCTTGCCGTACTCCGACATTCGGCGACTCGCCGCACGCCGCCGCCGACGCTCGCGCTGATCGATACGAACCAGCTCGGCCAGCACCGCCAGCCGCATCTCGACCCCGTCGGGTAGATAGTGCGCCAGCCTCGGGGGCTCGAGCCGTCCCTCGCGCAGGGCGGTCTGCCAGTCGGCGGCGAAACGCGCGATGGTCGCCGCCGATGCGGTGTTCATCGGCGCGTCGCGGTGGGATCGACCACCCGTCCCAGCGCGCGCAGATCGGCCTCGAGCGCGCGGAACAGCACATAGGCGATCAGAAAGGCGATGATCGCGCCCACGCACAGCACCCGCACGGCCACGATCACGCTCGGAATATCCGCGGCGGGTAGAAAAGTCACACCCGCCACCGCGAGCAGCGGTACCGACGCCGCCACCGCCAGGTATCCGGTGCACCGCCGATCCAGCCGCCGCAGCCGGGCCGCGTCCGCGGCCCCGATATCGCCCTGGCGCAGGAAGATCGGATAGATGCTGCGCATCATGAAGAAGGTGACCAGGAAGTACGGATAGGCCACCGCCATCGCGCCGCAGACGAGCAGCGACCACAGAAAATGCACCAGCACGCGCAGGGTGACCTCGCCGGTGGTCAGCTGCAGGGCCACCGGGAAGGTGAGCGCCGACAGCGCCCACAGCGAAAACACCACGAGCACAGTGCGATCCCCCATCAGCAGCGCATCCGCCCGCGCGTGCGCGATGGTCTCCGGATCGTAGGCGCGCCCTCTGCGCAGGCCACTCGGCACGGTGATCAGATGACGCGCAAGATACACCAGCACCGCGATTCCGATGGGGAAGAAGATGCCGTTCACCGCGAGGGTCACCGCCATGAACGCGTGCTGGGCCGGATCGCTGAGCCGCTCGATGATCAGGGTCCGGTTGTGCTCGATGTTGTACAGCGAGGCAGCGATATTCGGCAGCCCGATCGCCAGCGCCAGCACCGGGACCCGCCACGGGCGCAGTCGCAAACGCCAGCTGTGCGGCGGCGGATCCACCAGATCACGGGCCCGCTCGTCGAGACACAGCTCGAACTGCTGAGCCAGTTCCGCCCCGTCGGCCCAACGCTTCTCGCGCTCGGGTTCCAGACAGCGCAGCAGCACCCGGCGCAATGCCGCCGGACAGTTCGCGGGAATGCGTTGCAGCGCGGCCGGATCCACCCCGGCGCACCGCTGGGCGAGCATCTCCTTCAGCGTGGTGACGTCGCCGTGTTCGCTGGCCGTCGTATCGTCGAAAGGCTTTGCCCCGGTGAGCAATTCCCACAGCACCACACCGAGAGAGTAGATATCGGCGCGGGTGTCCAGATCCCCGGGCGTCCGCCGATAGCCGGGATGGCAGGCCTCCAGCTGTTCGGGCGACATATAGGACAGCGAGCCGCCAAAATAGGCGACCGGACTCGTCCCCTCGAGATTGCGACTGAAACTGATGTTGAAATCGGCCAGCTTCGGCACGCCCTCGGCGGTGAGCAGGACATTGGCGGGTTTGACGTCGCGATGCAGTACGCCCTGCGAATCGGCGTAGGCCAGCGCCTCGGCCAGCCGTCGTCCGAGCCAGGCCACGGTCTCCGGCCACGACAGCGTCGCGAGTTCGGCGCGCACGCTGGAATCGGTCGGCCGGATCTCACCCTTCTCCTCCATCGCCGCGTCCACCGCGTCGAGCAGCAGCTGCCCGCTGCGCTGCGCGGCCGGGGTGGCCCGCACCCAGCGCAGCACGCCCAGCAGCGTGCCGCCGGGCAGAAACTGCATGTACAGCAAGCGAAGTCGACGCGAGCCGAGATCGACCCCCGAATCCAGGATCGGATCGTCGAGCAGGCGCTGATCGAAGACCCGCACGATGTAGTCGTGATCGAGCTGTGCCAGGGTCTGCGGTTCGGTACCCCGATCGGCGGAGATCTTCACCGCGACCAGTCGCTGCAGCGCGCGCTGCCGGGCCAGGAACACGCGCGCGAAGGCGCCGCTGCCGAGTCCGGTGAGCAGATCGAAATCGTCGATGCACTGTCCCACCCGAATGTTGTCCAGTCCGTCGGTGTCGACGGTTTCGGACAGTCCGGTGGTGGTGCGGGTGGCTTCGCCGGTCGCCGCGAATGTGGCCGTGGCATCGGCGGCGGCGCGCCGGGTGCTCTGATCCTCGTCGTCGGCGTTGAGCAGTTCCCGCAATTGCGTCGACTGATCGGGATATTCGCGCAGACACTCCCGCGGATCTACCCGTTCGCCACTGTGTCGCCGGATCACGAACTCCTCGTACACCAGACCGGCCGGAATACTGCCCGAGGCCAACTCGGGGAATTCCGAGCAGTATTCGCGCAGCCGTTTTCGCGCGGGCGAAGTCGCGTGGTCGGCGTTCGGACGCAGCCAGCGGTGCCGTAGATCGATCCGAATCAGTTCGATCAGCGCGTGTAGGCGCAGGGCGTCGGCGTCGGGCAGGTAGTCGGCGATCTCGGGCGGCCGGGCGCCGGACTCCCAGGCGGCTGCGAACGCGGCCACCGTGCCGAATTCGGTCCCCGCCGTTGGTCGCCCGAACCCGCCGCCGGAGTCGGAACTGTAGCTCATATCGCACCTAACGAACCCGGGCTGCGCCCGGATCACACCGGATCACGGAAGACCGGATCGCGACCGAAATCCACACTGGTCGGTCTGAGGTACAGCGGATAGAATCCGCCACACCCCGAGACCATCATTCCCGAGCACTGCCGGAAATGATAATTTGCGCATCGATACCGAAACACCCATTTCGAGCATGATGCGACGGGGGCTACGAGTATGCAGAACGAGGGCACCGCGCTAGCGGCCGCGACATCGACTACCGCCACCGGAGCCACGCAGGAGGTGTCGATGGACTCGAACGACGCACCGGCCATGCCGACCACGGCCACCGCGATCGCCGCGGCGGTGCGGGACGGCACCGTGCGCCCCGAGCAGATCGTCGACGCCGCCCTCGAGCGCATCCGCCTCGGGAATCCGAAGGTCAACGCCTTCAGCATGGTTCGCGCCGAGGCCGCGCGCGCGGAGAGCCGGGCGCTGGCCGAACGCGCCGATCTGGAGGCGCTGCCGCTGGCCGGCGTGCCGATCGCGGTGAAGAACAATATCGATGTGACCGGTGAGGTGACCCGCGCCGGATCCCTCGCGGGCGACGATCGACCGGCCGAAGCCGACCATCCGGTGGTGCGGCGGTTGCGCGCCGCGGGCGCGGTCGTCGTCGGCCTCACCGAAATGCCCGAATTCGGCCTGTGGGGCGTCAGCGACACGCCGGAGCGAATCACGCGGTCCGCGTGGAATATTCGCTACAGCGCGGGCGGCTCCTCCGGCGGATCGGGTGCGGCGGTCGGGGCCGGACTGGTTCCGGTCGCGCACGGTAACGACGGGCTGGGCTCGGTGCGCATCCCGGCCGCCTGCTCGGGCGTCTTCGGCGTCAAACCCGGACGCGGCGTGGTGCCCGCGCAGGTCGGGGTCGACTCCTGGGGCGGAATGACCGAGAACGGCGTACTCGCCACCACCGTCGCCGATGCCGCGCTGATGCTGTCGGTACTGGCCGATCGCCCCGCGCTGGCCGAACTCGAACCGCCCGCGCAGCTGCGCGTCGGACTCGCCTTCGCCTCCCCGTCACCGCTGCTGATGGTCGACAAGCAGTGGGCCGCCGCGGCCCGCACGGCCGCTCAACTGGCCGGTGAGGCCGGGCATATCGTCACCTCCGCGACGCTGCCCTATGCGGGCGGCGCCACCGCGGTCCTGCTGCGCTGGCTGGCCAACGCCGCACGCGAGGCGACCGTGACGCCCCACCCCGAACGACTACAGAAGCGCACCCGCACACATGTGGCCCTGGGCCGTGCGGTGTTGCGCGCCGGACTGATTCGACCCGGGCAGGTCGATCGCGTCGAGGCCCGGCTCCTGGACTTCTTCGAACAGCACGATGTCGTGATCACCCCGACCCTGGCCGGGCCGCCGCCGCTCGCCAAGGCCTGGCACGCCCGCGGCTGGTTGCCGAATGTGCTTGCCAGCGCGCGCTATGCGCCGTTCACCCCGCTGTGGAATCTGGTCGGCTGGCCCGCGGTGAGCGTGCCGATGGGTCTGCACGCGCGGACCGGCACGCCGCTGGCCGCGCAACTGGCCGGGCCGCCGGGCAGCGAGTCGACGCTGCTGCGACTGGCGGCCCAGCTGGAGGCCGCGCGGCCGTGGCGGCGTACGGCCTGACCGTTCGCTCAGTCCTGCGCCGAGCCGAAACCACCGGCCATCACGCGGTTGGCGAAGTCGAGGATCGTGGGACGGTCGTCGTCGGCGCGCCAGGCCACGGCCAGTTCGCACGGGGCCAGACCGGTCACCTCGCGGGCGGTCAGGCCCGGCCAGCGATACATCGGCACATTGCTCTCGGCGAGCAGGCATACGCCCAGTCCGAGGCTGACGGCCTCGAGCCGCTCCTCGGCGGTCGCGGCCTCGCCGCCGATCTTGGGCTGCCGGCCGCCGCGGCCGTCGACGCCCAGCCAGAAGTCGCGCGCCGCACCGGCTTCCGACGGCATGGCGATGAACGGCTCGTCGAGCAGATCGGCGAAGTCGACGGTCTCGCGCTCGGCCAGGGCGTGGTTCTCCGGCAGCAGCGCCCAGCGCGGCTCGGTGCGCAGCACCTGCCAGCGGTAGCGGCCGACATCGGGGACGGGTAGCCACATCAGCGCCAGATCGGCCTGCCGCCCGGCCAGGCCGCTGGACGGGTCGGTCCACGACGCCGAGTGCAGGGCGAGACGGTGCCCGCTGGCGCTCTCCAGATCGGCGATCAGGCCGCGCCCGATCGAGCTCTGGATACCGACGCGCAGCACCTCACCGGCTTCCTGCAGGGCGACATTGGTCACCTCCCACAGCTCCAGGATCTTGCGGGCGCCCTCGAGCAGTTCCTTACCGGCCACGGTGAGGGCGACGCTGCGCTGATTGCGATCGAACAGCACCACATCGAGCTGACGCTCGAGCTGGCGGATCTGCCGCGACAGCGTCGGTTGAGCGATGTGCAGCCGCTGAGCGGCATTGGTGAAGTGCAGTTCCTCAGCGACGGCGACGAAGTACCGCAAGTCGCGCAAATGCGGATCCATAGCACCTTGCTATCAGAATTGGTCTTGGAAATCCAGCTGTATCAGTCCCTCGAGTCGGGATTGAGGCACGGAAACAGCCATCAGGTTTGTTAGTGACAGCATAGGGCCTCTGCATAACCGCGGCACACCGGCCTCGGCGAATTTGCGGCCAACCTCGATTGTCCCGGCGAACACCGGTCATCAGGGCAGCCGACCAGCAGTAACGAGGGCCACCCTCGCCGGAATCGGCCAGCACGAAACCCCGGACGCGGTACGTCCGGGGTTGTCAGCAACATTTGCCCGAAGCGGGCACGCTGGGCACTTGGCCAAACAGTGAAATTGCTCACACCAACGGCGCGGCGTGGAAAGACACGCCGACCGGGTTACGCGTTGCTGTAGACCTTCGGATTCAACGTGCCGATGTAGGGCAGATCGCGGTAGCGCTCGGCGTAGTCCAAGCCGTAACCGACCACGAATTCGTTGGGGATGTCGAAGCCGACATGGGCCACGTCGACGTGGGTGCGTAACGCGTCGGGCTTGCGCAGCAGTGTCACCACCTCGAGCGAGGCCGGATTGCGGCTGGACAGATTCCGCTTCAGCCACGACAGCGTGAGGCCGGAGTCGATGATGTCCTCGACGATCAGCACATTGCGCCCGGCGATGTCCTTGTCGAGATCCTTCAGGATGCGCACCACACCCGAGGAGGAGGTCGACGAGCCGTAGGAGGAGACGGCCATGAACTCCATCTGGGTCGGAATCTGCAGGGCCTGAGCCAGATCCGCCATGAAGAAGATCGCGCCCTTGAGCACGGCCACCAACAGCAGATCACCCTCGGGCGCATCAGGGGGGTAACGCTTGGCGATCAGTTCGGCGAGTTCGGCGACCTTCGCCTCGATCTGCTCCTCGGTGATCAGCACCGACGCAATGTCGTCCCCGTACACGTGCGCTGGTTTCCCTTCATGATGTCGTGGCACTCATGGCGCTTTGCGGGAAATCCGGATGCCGCGCGGACACCCGGGATCATTATCGGCCAAACGCCAGCGTCAGCCTGCCATGTTCGCGCGCGGCAACCAACCTCGTCCCCGGCTTACCGCCACCCACGGCCACGCCGCCCTGCCCGTGCCAATCGGTGACCAGCGCATCGACCGCGCGTAAATGCTTGTCGGTCAACGCCTTTGCCCCGCCCGCGAACAACCACGCCCGAATCGCCCGGCGGCGCAGCGCGGCGGGCGCAGTGGCGAGCGTCTCGATCGACAACCCCGAACCATCGTCCGCAGCGGACAGCAACTTGTCGGCAAGCTCGTCGAGTACGGCATTGTCGGCCCGCAGCTGCTCGGCCGTGCGGGCCAGCGCGGCGGCGACCCCGCCGCCCAGGATCTCCTCGAGCAGCGGCAGCGCCTCGGTGCGCAGCCGCACCCGGGTGAACTCCGGCGCGCTGTTGTGCGGATCCTCGTGCGGCGACAGACCCAATTCGGCGCACAGTGCCCGGGTCGCGGACCGCCGCACGCCCAGCAGCGGTCGCCCCCAGGGTTCGGCGAAGGCGGCCATGCCCTGGATCGAACGCGGTCCGGAGCCGCGGGCCAGGCCCAGCAGCACGGTTTCGGCCTGATCGTCGAGGGTGTGGCCGAGCAGCACCGGCCGTCCGTCGCGGGCATCGTCGAGTGCCGCGTAGCGGGCCCGCCGGGCCGCGGCCTCGAGCCCGCCCGCACCGCTCACCTCGACCGAAAGCACCCGCGCGGAGCGACAGCCCAGTGCCAGGGCGCCCTCGGCGGCCGCCGCGGCGACCCGATCGGAGCCGGGCTGCAGATTGTGATCGACGATCAGCGCGTCGACCACCTCCGCCTCCGCGACGGCGGCCGCGGTGAGCGCCAGCGAATCGGCCCCGCCGGACAGCCCGACGGCCACCACAGCCTCGGGTGCGAATCGCGCGAGCCAATCCCGCACCGCGCGACGCATATCCAGCGCCGCGGCGGTTTCCGGAAGCGGCCGGGCCCGGCCCGTCATCTCAGCCCAGCACCCGGGTGACCCAGCGCTGCGGATTGCCGATCTCGTCGGTGCGCGGCAGCGTCTGGGCATTCGACCAGACGGTGTTGAACCGCTCCATGCCGACCGTATCGACCACCTCGTCGACGAATGCCTTGCCGCGCACGTACTGCGCGACCTTCGCGTCCACCCCGAGCAGCGCCCGCAGCAGCCGCTGCACCGGATTCACCGGACGCTGCCGCCGCTGATCGAAGGCCCGGCGGATCTGCGCGACCGACGGCACGACCGCGGGTCCGACCGCGTCCATCACATGATCGGCATGACCCTCGAGCAACGTGCCCAACATGAGCAGCCGATCCAGCGCCTCACGCTGCGGCGGGGCCTGGGTGGCGCGCAGCAGGCCGAGCACGCCGTTGTTGGCCGGATCGTCGGCATCGGGTTTGGCCCGTCGCCGCTCGCGCACCTCGTCCAGCAACCGCTGCAGCATTTCCGCGAGCGGTTCCTCGCCGACGTCACCGAGGACGCCCACGTTCTCGCGCATGTAGTCCGCGAGCCAGGGCGCGGAGGAGAACTGCACCCGGTGGGTCACCTCGTGCAGGCAGACCCAGAGCCGGAAGTCGCCGGGCGTCACGCCGAGCGCTCGTTCGACCGCGACGATATTCGGCGCGACCAGCAGCAGGGTGCCGTCGCGCCCGCTGAACGGGTCGTACTGACCGAGGATCGCGGTGGCCAGGAAGGCCAGCATCGCACCGGCCTGCATCCCGGCGGGCTTACCCGCGAGGAATCCGCGCTCGCCCTCGGGTTCACCGGTCAGCTGTGCCATCGAATCCGCGGCCGCCCGAATCCAACCCGGGCGGTCCACGATCCGAGCGTCCGGCACCGCGCCGTCGTCGGCGAGCAGACTGACCTCGCGCACCGGCCCCTCGGCCCGCGTCGAGGCCGAGGCCAATTCCGCGACCACCTGCTCGGCCGAATAGCGCGAGGTCCGCGGGCCCGCCGGAACCAGCGCGGTCGCGGTGCGGGCGGCCATATTCCAGTCCACCGCGCCGGCCAGCGCCGAACGCTTCGCCTTGCGGACCAGTTGGCCGCTGGCGACGTCGACCACCAGCTGTTCGGATCGTTCGGCTCGGCTGTCGGCCGCCTCGTCACCGGGTCCGCTCATATTCATCCACCCGTCATCGGCATCCACAATTGCGCAGCGTGGCAGCGATGACATCCAATGCCGGCCGGCTCGCCTCCGGCGGACGGTCGTTCGACATCAGCGCGAACGTCAGGACGCGGCCATCACTGTCCAGCACATACCCTGCCAACGCGCTCGATACCGACAGAGTTCCGGTTTTCGCCCGAACCCAGCCCGCGCCACCGTGATCGCGCGGGGTGACGAATCGCCCGGCCAGCGAGCCCGAACCGCCCGCGACCGGCAGATAGTCCAGCAGCGGGGCGAGCGGGGAGCCGCTGGCGAGCGATCCACCCGAGTTGACCGCCGAGGTGAGCGTCCCGCCCGCGCGCTCGCCGACCGCACCCGGCTGCGGCGCCGCGGCCACCGTGAGCACCCGGTCCAGCAGGCGGGCCGGAATGCGATCGTCGGTGGACAGTCCGCTGTTGTCGAGCAGGGTCAGGCCGGTGGTGTCGAATCCGGCGACCTCGAGCGCGGTCCGGGTGGCGGCGGCCGCGCCCGCGAAGGACTGCTCGCCGCCGGTGACCGCCGCGATCTCCCGACCGATCGACTCGGCCAGCACATCATCGGAATGAACCATCATGTCCCGCAGCCGATCCCGCAGCGGCGCCGACTGCACCCTGGCGATCTCGGCCGCGCCCGCGGGCGCGCGGCCCGCGTGCACCTTGGCCGGATCCAGGCCCAGATCCATCGCGAGGCGGCGACCGGCGTCCAGAGCGGGGGTCGGGGTGCGGGGAGAGTATTCGACCAGCGGATCGAGGCGGCCGCCGTCGATCATCACCGGTTCGATCGGAGCCCACGAGCCGCCCGCGATATCGACCGGATCCCAGCCCGCGGGCCAGCCCGGGCCGGTGTAGAGCGAGGTGTCGACCACGATCGTGTCGATGCCGTGGCTCGCGGTGCGAATCTGGTTCGCCAGATCCGACAGCCGGGGGCCGTTCGGGTAGTAGCCCTTACCCTCGGCCTGCGCGGTCAGTGTCGGATCGCCGCCGCCGACCAGAACCAATTCGTTCGGATTCGCCCCCGCGACAACGCGAGTGGCGACCCGCTGTTCGGCGGGCAGCACCAGCAGCGCCGCGGCCGCGGTGAGCACCTTGGCCGTCGAGGCCGGGATCACGGGCTTGTCCGGGTCGGCGCTCCACAGCACGGTCCCGGTCTCGGCGTCGGTGACCGAGCCGGAGAAACCGCCCAGATCCGGATTCGTCACGGCCGGGCCCAGGGCCGCCGCGAGTCCGGCCGGACTGGGTTCGGGCGCGCTCGGCGGGGCCGGGGCCACCTGCGCGATCGGCTTGACCGGCGCCGGCGGCGCGGCGATCTTCAAACCGCCGTGCCGGAATTCCTCGGTCCACGGTTTCACCGTGACCAGCACCACCGCCGCCGCGGCGACCACCACGACCAAACCGGCGCCGACACCTGTCCAAATGCGCCTGCGCCGCCGTGCGGCCAGCTCACCGATGTTGCTGTTGCTCGAACCAAGCACCTGACCGTTGTCTCCCTGATCACCGTGTGACGTCCCTGCCGCACCCACGCGCCCGCCGACCACACTATCCTCACCTCGCCGGCGTTCCCCCGAACGAGATGGCGAGTCGGCAGCCGCAACCGCACCAAAGAAGGAGATGACGTGGAGTTCGACGTCACCATCGAGATCCCCAAGGGTCAGCGCAACAAGTACGAGGTCGACCACGAGACGGGCCGGGTGCGGCTGGACCGCTACCTCTACACCCCGATGGTCTACCCCGCCGATTACGGCTACATCGAAAACAGCCTCGGTTCCGACGGCGACCCGCTGGACTGCCTGGTGCTGCTGCCGGAGTCGGTGTACCCGGGCGTGATCGTCGAGGCCCGTCCGGTGGGCGTGCTGATCATGAGCGATGAGGCCGGCGGCGACGAGAAGATCGTGGCGGTGCCCGCGGGTGACAAGCGCTGGAACCACATTCAGGACGTCTCGGATATCGGCGAATTCGAACGCAAGGCCATCCAGCACTTCTTCGAGCACTACAAGGATCTGGAGCCCGGCAAGTGGGTCAAGGTCGAAAACTGGGGCGATCGCGCCAAGGCCGAGACCCTGGTCGAGGAGGCCTTCGCCCGGCTGAAGGAGCAGGGCGGCCACTGAGCCGCGTCGAACGCTCGGCGGGGGCTCCGGATTGCGGAGCTCCCACCGAGCGCTCGGGTCGACCCGACCGAACCCCTACGTCACCGTCGACCCCTCCGAACGACGCTGACCCCACGGTCGGCCACCCGGAACCCGGCCGCCGAATGTTCTTGGGAACGGCCGAATTCCGCCATTCCACGCTAGTGTCCGCGCACCGGGTCGCGCATCCCCGTCTCGTCGGCGTCCGCGCAGGTCGCAGCGGCCGATGAGGCGGAATTGACGGAAAACTGATGCGCCCGCAGGATCTCCACCACGGGCGCCTCGAACGCCTCGTCGAGCCGCTCGTGCACCAGCCGGGCATCGTCCAGATCGTCGAAGATCTCCGCGGCCGAGCGAAATGCCGCCCGCGCCTGCTCATCTCGCCCCAGCGCCGCCAGCACCACCCCGTGCAGCACCTGCACCCGGGCCCGGTGCAGCGGTCCGGCCGCGTCGGTGACGGCCTCGACCGCTGCGGCGGCAACCGATTCCGCGTCCGCGAGCCGTCCCGCCAGCATGCCCACCTGGGCCAGCCGGGCCAGCGCGAAACCCATATGCAACCGGGAACCGCTGAGCCGCGCCGATTCGACCGCGCGCGTACACAATTCGACGGCGCGGCCGTATTCGCCCCGGAAGGCAAGCGCCGCACCGAGTTCGTGGGTGGCCATGCCGGTCAGGGCGTGATTGCCGATGCTCCGGGCCAGCGTCAACCCCTGTTCGGCGCGGCTGACGGCTTCATCGAAACGTCCACCGTCCGAAAGTGTTTTGGCGGCGTGGATCAGACAGGCCGCCTCCACGGCCGCGTCCCCGGCCCGCCGTGCGAGCCGGATGGCGCGTTCGGCATGGGCCATGGAGGCGGCGATCTCGGCGCCCATGCGGGTAGAGGCGGCCAGCAATTGTGCGGCGAATGCGGTGAGCCGGGCGGCATCCGGGGTATCGGTGCCCAGCGACAGCGCGATGCGCTGATGGTCGCGACCGGCGCGCATGCGGGCCAGGGCGTAGGTCAGCACCGAACCCAGCGCCACCCGCACCCGGCATTCCAATCCCCGATCACCCGCGGCCAGCGCCGCCTCGAGCAGTTCCTCGAGCGCGCGGACATGTTCCTGGGCATTGGGTCCGCATTCGATCAATTCGGCCATGGCCCAGGCCAGATCGGCGCACAGCGCCAGCGCGTCGCCGCCGGACCGCGCGGCCTGGCGCAGCAGCGCGATCAGATTGAGCCGCTCGGTATTGAGCCAGCATTGCGCGTCCGCGCCGTCGCGAAACGAAAGACCCACGGCCACCGTGGCTTTCAGATGCTCGGGCAGCCGTGTTCCCGGATTGCAAACCAGCACCACGTTTTTCATGGTGGCCAGGTAGAAGTCCAGCAGCCGCGCCAGGGCCCCGGTGTCGTCGGCGGGCGCGACCTCGCGAGCGAACAGGCGCAGCAGATCGTGATAGCGATAGCGACCGATGGCGGCGGCGTCGAGCAGACTCAGATCGGCCAGCGACTCGCACAGCAATTCGGCCTCGGCATGACCACATTCGAGGATCGCGGCCACACCCGCGATCGGCAGATCCTCCGCCTCGGGCACGGCCAGCAATCGAAATGCCCTGGCCTGCGCGGGTTCCAGCTGGTCGTAGCCGAGCCGGAACACCGCCGCCACGGTCAGTTCGCCGGTGCGCAGCAGTCCCAGTCGCTGCCGCTCGTCGGCCAGGCGTTCGGCGATCGCCTCGATACTCCAGCGCGGTCGTGAGGCCAGTCGCGATCCGATGATGCGCACCGCCAACGGTAATCGCCCGCAGGCCTGCACGACCGTCGCGGTGGCCGTCGGCTCGGCCGCGACCCGTTCGGCGCCGACGATACGGCTCAACAGGGTCAGGGCCTCCACGGTGGCCATCTCGTCGAGCCGAACCGCGAGCACCCCCGGCAGCTGCGGCGGCGCGGCCCGGCTGGTGATCAGCACGGCCGATCCGGGCGTCGACGGAATCAGCGGCAGCACCTGATCGGCGTCGCGCGCGTTGTCCAGGACGATCAGCACCCGCCGACCCTCGAGTCGGATACGGAACTGCGCGGCCCGCTGCTCGGAGGTCGGCGCGATCTCCCCCTCCGGCATCCCGAGCGACCGCAGGAAGCCGCCGAGAATATCCCCGGCCGAACATCCGCCCGACCGCTCGAACCCGTGCAGATCCACATGCAACTGCCCGTCGGGAAACCAGTGCCGCACCCGATGCGCCACATGGACCGCGACCGTGCTCTTACCGACCCCGCCCATTCCGGTGACGACGCAGACCGGCACCGCGGCTCCCGCGTCCCGCAACCGATCCACCAGTCTGCGCACCGCGTCCTCGCGCCCGGTGAAATCCGCGATGTCGGCGGGCAATTGCGCGGGCGGGGCGGTGTGCACGGCCGAGCGACGCACCGAAACCCGTGGGCCCAGCACGGCCGCCCAACCCTCCGACGGCACTGCCTCCGAACGGCTTTCCACCATCATATCGGCATTGCCCGGATCCGGGGCAGCGCCGTACGAACGCGCGGCGATCGCGATTCCGGCACCGGCCGCGCCACGCCGCTCGGCCTCGAGCCCAGCGCTGGAAGGGATTTCGATCTCGCCCCGAACTCCGGGGCCGCCCGTGGCATCGTCCATCGCGGCGTCGGGCGTACCCGCTGTCCCCGTACTCGTCTCCCCCGGAAGCATCGGCCCGTCCCCCACCGGCTCGCCCCGCAGAATCCGCCGCTGCAGATCCGTGAGCCGCTGTCCCGGATCGATGCCCAAGCGCTCCACCAGAATTCGCCGCGTCTCGGCGAACACCTCCAGCGCCTCGGCCTGCCGCCCGGCGCAGTAGAGCGCGGTCATATGCAGCTCACGCGTCCGCTCGCGCAGCGGATGCTCCGCGACCAGCGACCGCAGCTCGGCGACGATCTCACCGGCCCGACCCAATCGCAGATCGGCGGCGAGGCGCTGTTCCAACAGGGTGAGCCGAAACTCGGTCAGCTGGGCGCGCAGTCGTTCGGCATGCGGGCCGGGCAGCCCGGCCAGGGGCGTGCCCTCCCACAGTGCGAGCGCCTCCCGTAGTCGTTCGCGCGCCGCCGCCGTATCGCCCGCCCGCCCCGCCTCGGCCGCATACCGTTGCGCGAGTTCGATATCCACCGCACCGGGCGGCAGCCGCAGCGCGTACCCGCCCGCGAAGCCGACCAGCACCGCGGGTGACGATCCCGTAGCTCGCTCGGGTTCCAGCACACGCCGCAGATGCAGCACGTGATTGCGAACCGCCCCGACCGCACTCGCGGGCGGCCGCGTACCCCAGACGTCGGCGATGAGATCGCCCAGGGTGGCCGAGCGCCCACCGCGCAGCAGCAGCGCGGCGAGTACGGCCCGGCGCTGTTTCGGACCGAGGTCCAACGGATGCTCACCGTGCCACGCACGAACCTCACCGAGCACGGCAAACTTCAGCATCTGTCCTGTCCGAAAAGCGTCATTTCTCTGTTCGGAAACGCTATCCGATCACCGATACCGTCGACAGACCGGACGGTCGTGTTAGAGCTAACGTCCCTTGAACTCCGGCGACCGCTTCTCGAAAACGGCCTGAATGGCCTCGGTCAGATCCTCCGACGGCAGGAAGGCCGCGTTCCACGCCGACACGTAGCGCAGCCCGTCGGCGACCCGGGCCACCTTGGGCTGATCCAGCACATCCTTGACACCCTGTACGACCAGCGGCGGATTGTCCGCGATCTCGCGGGCCAGCGCGGCGGCCGCGTCCAGGACGGCCTGCTGATCGGCATAGACGTCATTGACCAGACCGATCTTCTCCGCCCGCGCGGCGTCGATATCGCGGCCCGTATAGGCGAGCTCGCGCAGATGCCCCTCGCCGATGATGCCCGGCAGCCGATGCAGCGAGCCGATATCGGCGACGATCGCCACCTTCGCCTCCCGCAGACTGAACTTGGCGTCCGCGCTGGCCAGCCGGATGTCGGCGGCCGCGATCAGATCCAGCCCACCGCCGATGCACCAGCCGGAGATCGCCGCGATCACCGGCTTGCGGCAGTCGGCGACCGCGGTCACCGCGGCCTGCATCCGCCGGATGTCACGCAGGAATTCCGTGCGCGGGGCGGCCAGGGCCTTATCGGCCAGCAGCGGACCGAACAGCGGGCTCATCGCGGGCAGATCCAGCCCGAAGGAGAAATGTTTACCCGCCCCGGTCAGCACGATGGCTCGCACCTCGGGATCGGCGTCCAGCTCGCCGAAGATCAGCGGCAGCTCGCGCCAGAAGTCCGGTCCCATGGCATTACCCTTGCCCGGGCCGGTCAGCGTCACCGTGGCAACTCGGTCGCCGGTCTCGACTGTGAAGGCCTTCCATTCGGTCATTCGCCCAGCGTAGCGATACCGTCAGGAAAGACCGCGGGGCCTGTAAATCCTGCGCTAAATCTCCAGGAAGGCAGTGCTCCCGGCCCGATCGGCGGCGGAACATGAATGAATCAGCCATCAGTCAGCAGCGGTGCCGGAGGTCATATGTTGATGCACCAGGGCCTAGGCCTGGATCGTTTCAACACACTGCCGCGCAGTCGCGCGATACACGCACTGTTCGAATGCTGCTGCGCGGTGACCTGGGCGGAGAAGATCGCCGACGCCCGGCCCTACCCCACCCGAGAGGCGCTGATCGCGGCCGTCGACGGCGAATTGCTCGCCCTGTCCGGACCAGATCTGGACCGGGTTTTCGATTCCCTTGTGCACGAGCGAGTTTCGGCCCGCACGGTACAGGAACTGTCGCGCATCATGCACGATCACATCGAAGGCCTGCTGGGACCGGCCGAAGGCTACCCCGAATACTGAATTCGCCCGACAGTAGCCCGAATTCGGCTCTACCCTGGTGCCATGCGCAGGTCGTTGCCCCCGGTGGCATCCCGGGTCTCGGACACGCTCATCGCGCGCGGACACCACGGCGTGATCGTCACCCAATCCGAGCCCACCCACACCGCCGAACAGGCCGCTCAGGCCCTCGGGGTGGCGGTGGGCGCGATCACGAAATCGCTGGTGTTCCTGCTCGACGACGATCCGGTACTGCTTCTGGTCTCCGGCGCCCATCAGGTCGATATCGAGAACACCGGTAAGCGGCTCGACGGCACCCTCACCCGGGCCCCCGCGGCCCTGGTGCGCGAGGTGACCGGTCAGCCCATCGGCGGTGTCGCCCCGGTGGGCCATCCCACCAATCTGCCCACCTACGTGGACAACCTACTGTCCGGCCATCGCGAGCTCTGGGCCGCCGCCGGACATCCGAACACCGTATTCCGCACATCGTTCCCCGAGCTCGTCCGCATCACCGCGGGCCTGGCGATCGATGTGGATTGACCGGCGATCGGAATATCATCGGCGCGGGGGACGTAGGTTAAGGCTGTGAGCGATCGACTACGGGCGCCCGACGATCTGAGCGGCATCACCGCGACGCAGTTCCGTGCGGCGATGCGGCACTATCCGGCCGGGGTGACGATCGTCACGCTGGGTTCGGCGATCGAACCGATCGGCTTCACCGCCACCTCCTTCGCCTCACTGTCGGCCGAACCCCCGCTCATCTCGTTCAATATCGCCCACACCTCCTCGAGTATCGAGGCCATGCTCGCGGCCGATTCGGTGGTCGTGCACTTCCTCGGCGAACATCAACAGCATCTGGCCCAACGGTTTTCGCGCTCCGCCGAGGAACGCTTCGCCGACCATTCGCTGTGGACCACCCTCGACACGGGCGAGCCGGTACTGCACGGCACCCCGCTGTGGGTCCGCGCGACGGTGTTCCGGCTCATCCCGATCGGCGATCACACCCTGGTGATCGGCCTGGTCACGCGCGTGTTCGACAATACCGACGACCAGCCGATCGCCGCGCCGCTGCTGTACTACAACGGCGCCTATCACCGCCCGACCGGACTGGAGTGACTCAGCTCGCCGAGACTACGGTCCCGATACCAAGGGCCGCAAGGATTCCCGCGCTGATCCGCTCCAGCCGATCGCGAATCCGCTGCTGCCGCAACAGTCCGGCCAGCCGGGCGGCCGCCAGTGCCAGCAGCACCATTTCGATTGCGGCCACGAATGATTCGATCGCGCCCAGGGTCAGGGTGTTCACGAACGTCGCCTCGATGAGGAACTGCGGCAGCACCGCCAGATAGAACAATCCGACCTTCGGATTGAGCAGGGTCGACAGCAAACCCGCGGTGAACGCCGAGAGCATCGACACCGATCGCCGCACCGGCGCGTCCTCCGCCGTGGCCACCCGGGCCCGGCGCTGTTCGATCAGCGTCCGAATTCCCAAGTACACCAGGTAGATTCCGCCGATCACCTTCACCACGCGATAGGCCGTCGCCGACTGTTCGAGCAGCGCCGCGACCCCCGCGGCGACCACGATCGTCCACCCGATCCCGCCGACCGCCGATCCGATGGCCGAGGCGATCGCCGGTCGTCGCCCGACCACCGAGTACCGCAGCACCAGGAACGAATCCGGCCCCGGTGTGAGGGACAGGACCACGCACACTCCGATGAACCCGAGCAATAGCGATACGCTCATCGGCTCATATAAGTCCAGGTCAGCGCGGGCGGCAAGGGATTTTCCGAGCGGGGCGCACTTGACAAGATCCCACCGGCTCTGCCAATCTCGCCTCAGGTCATGAGTACCAGCGCTAAGCCCCGGCTAGCTGGTCGGCAACCCTCCTCCGCGGTGGGGTGCTCCGGGTGACGACCGGGCCGCAGCCCGACCGGGCGCGGCAAGCGCGGACTCCGATCACCGATTCTTGCGGAGTCCCTGATCCGAAGGGATTGCCCGATGACCGCCGTACTCGAACAGACCTGCGCCCCGCTCGCCCGCGTTTCCGGATGTGATCTGCGAGTTCCGTTGGTACAGGGCGGAACTCGCAAATACGCCAACTTCGACTACGCCGCCAGCGCCCCCGCCCTGGCGCAGGTCACCGATCGGGTGACCGAGCTGCTGCCGCTCTACGCCAGCGTTCATCGCGGCGCGGGATACGCCTCGCGCGTCTCCACCGACTGCTACGAATCCAGCCGCGATTCGGTGGCCCGCTTCCTGAACTGCGCCGACGATCAGGTCGTCGTCTTCACGCGCAACACCACCGATTCGCTGAATCTGCTGGCCTCCTGCGTGCCCGGCGACACCGTGGTGCTCGATATCGAACATCACGCCAACTTCCTGCCCTGGACCCGGCACGGACGCCGCGTGGTGCCCGCGGCCGACACCGTGGAGGAGACCATCCGCCGCGTGGTCGCCGAACTGTGTGCGAAACCCGCTGCGCTGCTGGCGATCACGGGTGCGTCCAATGTCACCGGCGAGGTGCTGCCGCTGGAGCGGCTGGCCTCCATCGCGCATCAGTGCGGTGCGCGCATCCTCGTCGACGCGGCGCAGCTGGCCCCGCACCGGCGAATCGACCTGCGCGCCACCGGCATCGACTATCTCGCCTTCTCCGGCCACAAGTTGTACGCGCCCTTCGGCGCCGGAGTCCTGGTCGGCCGCCGCGACTGGCTCGACGCCGCCGAGCCGTACCTCGCCGGCGGCGGCGCGGTCAAACAGGTCAGCGCCACCGAAACCGAATGGGCCTGCGCCCCCCAGCGTCACGAGGCGGGCTCCCCCAACGTCCTCGGCGTGGCCGCCCTCGCCGCGGCCTGCGACGCCCTCGGATCCCTGGACGAACAAACCGTCCTCGACCATGAGCGCCATCTCGCCGACCGCCTGCGCGCGGGCCTGAAAGCCATTGCTGGCGTGGACTTCCTGCGCATCTGGTCCGACAGCACCGACAGCGTCGGCATCGTGGCCTTCACCCTCGCCGGTTTCGAACCCGGGCGAGTCGCCGCCTACCTCTCCGCCGAACACGCCATCGGCCTCCGAGACGGCCGCTTCTGCGCCCACCCCCTCCTCGCCCGCCTCGGCGTGGACGGCGCCCTCCGAGCCAGCATCGGCCTCGGCACCTCCACCGCCGATGTAGACCGCCTCATCGATGCCATCGCCACCCTCACCACCCAAGGCCCCACCTGGACCTACACCAACACCCAAGGCCAGTGGAACCCCTCCCCCGAAACCCGCCCCGGCCTCACCCCCACCTCCCCCCAAGGCGCCACCCCTTGCTCCTTCTAACCAAAACCGCATCTCGCCCGGACAACTCGAATCCCGCTGGCGCCGAAGCCCTTTCGTCCCTTCGGACCGCCGGCCTCGCGCCTTTCCGACCCGCCACCGCCCCGTGGCCCTGTTGTCCTGGCACCACCCGGTAGTCCTCTTGCCCTGGCACCACCCCGTGGTCCTGTGCCCCTGGCACCACTCCCTGTTCCTGTTGTCCCGGCACCACGCCCTGTTCCTGTTGTCCCGGCACGCTTTTCGCCGGGACAACAGGACCGCCCTAAGGAACCAGATACCGCTCCGCCAATTCCTCGATCAGCGGATCGTCGTCGGCCACCGCGTCCAGCGCCTCGAGATCGCTCTCGACCGAAACCTGCCGGGTATCGTCCTGCTCCGGATCCGGAGCGCCGTCCTCGTTCAGCTGTCACAGGATCTTCTCGCGCACGCGCGCCTTCAACGAATCACTCATGGTTCCAGCATGCCCAGTTCGGCGCGATCGACCCGCACGGCCACGCCGGATCGGGTCATACCGGTGCGAGCCAACCGCCCCACGGCGTATTGCGCAGCACCGAGAACGCGGTGAGCAGCGTCAGTGTGATCACCAATCCGGTACGGCTCAGGGTGAATGTCACCGCGCTGCCCGGCTGTCCACGCCAGCGGTGCAATACCCAACCGCCCCACCACGCGAGAAAACCCACGACCAAAGGCAACAGCAGCGCATTGCTGTGTACCGCGTCGAGAATGCGCCCCTCGGTGAGATTGTGCATCGCCCGCAGACCACCGCAGCCGGGACACCACCAACCGGTCAGCGCGTAGAACGGGCAGATGCCGTAGGACCCGGAGATATGCGGATCCCGGAAATGCAGCACCGCCGCCACACCCGCCGCGGCCCCGGCCACGAGAAACGGCTGACCGAGTGCCCGCCAGCCCGGCCGGATCTCGGGCAGCACATGCGCGGTGTTCACAATCGTCCACGGTAGCGGCCGATGCGGCGGGTTGACCAGATCAGTCCGCCTGGGCGAACCGCAAGGTATTGCCGAACGGATCGGCCACCGCGAAACCCGGTCCGCCCGGGCCGTCCTCGGGCGGACCGGGCCGCGCGTATCCGTAATCCTTCGCCGCCAGTTCGGCCTGCAACGCGTAGACGTCGCCGACCGCGATCCACACCACCGTCCCGGGCGTACCGTCGCCGTGGTGCTCACTGAGATGTACCGTCGCCTCCGACCGCGACGCCTGGGCATACAGCGGCATCTCCGGTGCGAACCGATGCTCCCAATCCACGGTGAATCCCAAATAGTCGCAGTAGAACTCATATGCCCTGGGCACATCGAAGATGCGCAGCACGGGAATCGGAGCGGCGAGGCGAATCGCATCGGAGGCCATGGGCGAATGGTCCCCGATATCTCACCGACTCGCGACCGATTCCGACACCGGCGCGGTCAACACCCCCACCAGCATGTCCACGATCTCGCCACCGGCATCGGCATCGTCGGCCCCGGCCTCCACCGCGCGCTCGTGATCGGCCAGCAACGCGAACAGCACGGTCGGCAGCGTGCGCAATCGCCGTATCCGCAATCGCGGGGCCAGTTCGGGCAGCGCCCGATCGAGTCCACGCATGATCACCCGCACCGAGGTCCGACTGTCGTCGTCGAGATTGGCCGCGTCGGTGACCGAGGGATGGGTACGAATCTGTTCGAGAAACCGCGCGTAGTGCCCGATCCCGTGCCGGGCGCTCAGCTCGAACATCGGAATCACCAGGGCCGCCAGCAGCTCGCGCACCCCGTCACCGCGTCGCTCGGCCAACAGTTCCAGCCGTCGCACCTCGAGGGTCGCCATCCGCGATTCGACCACCGCGGCGACGAGTCCGTCCCGCGAACCGAAGTGGTACTGAATAGCCGAATTATTGCGCTGCCCCGCGGCCGCGGCGATATCGCGCAGCGGCACCGCCGCCCCGCGCTCGGCGATCAGCCGTTCCGCCGCGAGGATCAGCCGCTCCCGAGCCGTAATCGCTTCCACATTCGAAAGAATAGCCCCTCACCAGGGATTTGAGTACAAATCCTTGACAGTTAAGCGAATATTCTCAACACTGCTTGTGATGCCCGTCACGACCGAAGGTCCGGGCTCCCAAGACGTTTCATCAGCCGCGGGCATCCGAAGGAGGACCACCCGCCATGATTCTCGACACCTTCCGCCTCGACGGCCGCGTCGCGATCGTCACCGGCGCCGGACGCGGCATCGGGGCCGCCACCGCGCTCGCCCTCGCCGAAGCGGGCGCCGATGTGGCCATCGCCTCGCGCACCGAGGCCCAACTCGACGAGGTCGCGGGCAAGATTCGCGCACTGGGCCGCCGCGCGGTCACCGTGCCGTGCGATCTGTCCGACCTGTCCACGGTCACCGCCTTCGCCGAGCGCGCCGCCGCCGAACTGGGCCGCATCGACATCGTGGTCAACAATGTCGGCGGCACCATGCCCAACACGTTCCTGACCACCACACCCGAATTCCTCGAGGAAGCCTTTCGCTTCAATGTCTCGACCGCACACGCCCTCACCCGGGCGGCGGTACCGCATATGCTGCGCGGCGACGGCGGCAGCGTCGTGAACATCTCCTCGATGATGGGGCGCTCCCCCGGCCGCGGCTTCCTCGCCTACGGCACCGCCAAGGCCGCCCTCGCGCATTGGACCCGTTTGGCCGCAACCGATCTCGCGCCCCGCATCCGCGTCAACGCGATCGCGGTCGGCTCGGTGCTCACCTCGGCCCTCGACGTCGTGGCCCGCCAGCCGGAGATCAAGGCGAAGATGGAGACCGCCACCCCGCTGCACCGATTGGGTGAGCCGTGGGAGATCGCGGCGGGCATCGTCTATCTGTGCTCCCCCGCGGGCGGCTACCTCACGGGCAAGGTGCTCGAAATCGACGGCGGTATCGAAAGCCCGAATCTCGAACTGGGCCTTCCGGATCTGTGAGGAGCATCCGATGACCTATCGCGTAGTGCAGTGGAGCACAGGCAATGTGGGGCGCTGGGCGCTGCGCTCCATCATCGCCCGTCGCGAACTGGAACTGGTCGGTGTCTGGGTCTCCGGCCCCGACAAGGCGGGCCGCGACGCCGCCGAACTGGCCGGACTCGACGAGCCCACCGGCATCCTGGCCACCACCGACGCGCAGGAGCTCATCGCACTGCGCCCCGACTGCATCCTGCACACGGCCATGGCCGACGACCGCCTGTTGGAGGCGGTCGAGGATCTGAAGACCTTCCTGCGCGCCGGTATCAACGTGGTCTCCAGCAGTCCGGTCTTCCTCCAATATCCCTACGGCACACTGCCTTCCGAGGCCATCGATCCGATCGTCGAGGCCGCTCGCGAGGGCGGCGCCTCGCTGTGGGTCAACGGCATCGATCCGGGTTGGGCCAACGACTGGCTGCCGCTGCTGCTCACCAGTGGCAGCGAGCGCATCGATCGGATCGTGTGCTCGGAGATCATGGACTACTCCACCTACGACAATCCCAAGGTTCTGTTCGACATCATGGGCTTCGGCAGCAAGCTCGACGAGTTGCCCATGCTCCTGCAGCCCGGCGTCCTGACGCTGGCCTGGGGCAGCGTGATCCGCCAGCTGGCCGCGGCGCTGGATGTCGAATTGGATTCGGTCACACAGACGTTCGAACGTCATCCCGCACCCGAGGCCCTGCGGGTCGCGGACCGCACGGTCGAGGCGGGCACCGCCGCCGCACTGCGCTTCCGGATCAGCGGAACGCGTTCCGGCCGTGAGCTCATCGCCCTGGAACATGTCACCCGCCTACATCCCGATCTGGCTCCCGACTGGCCGCAACCCGCCGGAAAGGGTTGCTACCGAGTGGAAATCGAGGGTGAGCCGGACTATCAACTCGATCTGCAGCTCTACAGCGGCGGCGATCACGCCCGCGCGGGCGTCGTCGGCACCGCCGCCCGACTGGTCAGCGCGATCCCCGCCGTGGTCGAGGCCGAACCGGGGCTGCTCACCGCCCTGGATCTGCCGCTGACGACCGGACGGGGTCTCGTATCCTGAAAACCGCTCGTCAGCAGCGTGATTCGCCCGCCCGGTAGGCTCGACGCGACGGGAGGGCTCATGCGAATACGAGTCGGCACGACCGAGGATGCGGCCGGGGTGCTCGCCCTCGGCGACGAGGCCGTGGCCTGGATGAACACCATGGGCAACAACCAGCAGTGGGGCGCCACGCCCTGGACCGGTGACGAGCGCCGCGAATCCTTCGTTCGCGCGCACGCCGCCGAGGGTCTGCGCGTACTCGTGGACGAATCCGAGACGATCGCCGGGGCATTGGTGATCAGCGAGACCTGTCAGGACTACGTCCCGGCCGTCGAGGAACCCGAGCTGTATCTCAACCTGCTGCTCACCTCGCGTCGGCACAGCGGCCGCGGCCTCGGCGGCCTGCTGATCGAGCGTGCCGTGGCCGAGGCGGCCGAGCGCGGTATCGATCTGCTGCGGGTCGACTGCTATGCGGGCGGCGAGGGAAAGCTGGTGCGCGTCTACGAGAATTACGGCTTCACCCGAGTCGCCGAATTCTCGGTGGGTACCTGGCCCGGCATGCTGCTGGCCCGGCGACTGTCCACCCGCCGTCAGCCGTAGGGCTGACAGCCGTACCTCCCGCGGCTCACGACATCTCGGGGACGACTCCGGGTCGAGCCCTGATGCGGCTGCGGCGCAGAGGTTTTAGCGTCGGCTCATGCGTCTGTCACCGCTCGTGGGAGCCCTGTCCGCCGCCGCCCTGCTCGCGGGCTGCACCTCGAGCGAGAGCGCCGACGCGACGCCGACCCCGCCGATTTCGACCGCGCAGACCTCGCTGCTGCGCGCCGATATCGACGCGCTACTGCGCTCCGGCGCCACCGGCGTCCTGGTGACGGTCACCGACCACGGCCGAAACCAGGCCCTCACCGGTGGATTCGCCGATCTGGCGACCGGCCGCCCGATCCCCGCCGACCCGCCCCAGCAGGTCCGGGTCGGCAGCATCACCAAAACCTTCACCAGCGCGGTGGTACTGCAATTGGTGGGCGAGGGCCGAATCCGGCTGGACGAACCGATCGAGACCTACCTGCCCGGCCTGCTGCGCGGCGACGGCATCGACGGCCACGCCATCACCGTCCGCCACCTGCTCCGTCACCAGAGCGGCCTACCCGAACTCACCGACGACGAACGCATCGACGAATACCGAGCGGCCCAGGACAACCGCATCATGACCCCCGACGAGGAAATGCGGATCGCCCTGAGCCACCCCGCCGAATTCGCCCCCGGCTCCCACGCCCGCTACAGCAACACCAACTACATCGTGGCTGGCATGCTCATCGAAAAGGTCACGGCCACACCCTATTCCGACCAACTGACCCGCCGAATCCTCAAACCCCTGCACCTGACCGACACCTACCTCCCCACCCCGGGCGACCACACCATCCACGGCCCCCACCCCACCGGCTACGCCACCATCGCCGACAAGATCACCGACGTAACCCGAATAGAACCCTCGATCCCCTGGTCCGCGGGCGCCCTCATCTCCACCGGCCCCGACCTCAACCACTTCTACACCGAACTCCGCACAGGCGAGGTCATCCCACCCACCCAACTGAACGAAATGCTCGACACCATCCCCCTCGAAAACGCCCCCGACTTCCCCTACGGCCTGGGCCTCACCACCAAGCCCCTCCCCTGCGACACAACCTTTTCCGGCCACACCGGCGGCATCTACGGCTTCACCACCATCGCAGGCGCCACTCCCCAAAGCCGAGCCGTAACGATAACCCTGACCGGCACCCCCACCTCCCGCTCGGACGTGGTGGACACAATCCTGCCCCACGCCCTGTGCCCATGAATGCCCGGACCTTTTGCGGCGGGCGGGTCGAAGGCTCGGCCCCGGGAAGCATCACCGAACCGAAATCGGCTCATAGAGCCGGAAAGTTGTGGAGCCGCCTAGGAGAATCGAACTCCTGACCTTTTCATTACGAGTGAAGCGCTCTACCGACTGAGCTAAGGCGGCGTGCCTTGCGGCGGGTGCGAGTCTATCGTCTCGGGGGCCGATCCGGAAAATCGGTTCGGTGAGGGCGGGGTGACCTGGGTCAACGGGTGCGGGCGGCGATGAGGCCGGCGACCATGGCGGCGACCGCGAAACGGGGTTTGACGTTGAGGTCGAGGGCCTCGCGGCAGTCGAGGACGGCCTCGATGGAGCGGAGCAGGCCCTCGGGCCTGACGTCGGTGGCGAGTTCTCGGATCTGGTCGGGCAGGTCGGGGTGGGTGAGGGGGACGCCGGTGGCGGGGGTGGTGCGGGCCGCGCCCAGACGGACCGCGAGGGCGTCGCGGTAGAGCCCGGCCACATCGATGAGGGCGCGGTCGAGGGAGTCGCGGCCGGTGCGGGTGGCACGGGATTTCTGGCGGCGCTCCAGATCTTTCAGCGCGCCCGCCGAACCGCGGGTCGCCGACGCGGTGCCCTTACCGGTGCCACCCGCGCCCAGGGCGGTGGCCAACTCCTCGCGCTCGCGCTCGTCGCGGGCGGCGCTGACCTGTTTGGCTTCCTCCTCGGCCGATTTCACCAGTTCATCGGCGGCCGCATAGGCGGCGGCCGGACGGGCGGTCGCGGCGACCAGGGCCAGCGCGCGCTTGCGGCGAGTCCGGGCCTCCTCGTCGGTGGCCAGCCGTCGGGCGCGCCCGACGTGGCCGCCGCTCACGGACGCGGCCCAGGCCGCGGTGTCGGCGTCGAGACCGTCGCGCTCGCGCAGCACGTGGGCGATGGCCGGGACCGACGGCGTCACCAGATGGATATGCCTGCAGCGCGATCGCAGCGTCACCGAGATGTCCTCGGGATCGACCGACGGTGCGCACAGCAGGAAGACCGTTCGCTCCGGCGGCTCCTCGACGACCTTCAGCAGCACATTGCCCGCGGCCTCGGTCAATCGGTCGGCATCCTCGATCACCACGACCTGCCAGCGGCCGGTACTCGGACGACGGGCGGCGACCTGAACGATCTCGCGCATCTCCTTGGTACCGATACTCAAACCCTCGGGGATCACCCGGCGCACATCGCCGTGGGTGCCCGCCATGGTGGTGGTGCACGCGTGACAGTGACCGCAGCCGGGCGTGCCCGAATCGGTGCACTGCAGCGCGGCCGCGAAACACAGAGCCGCCACCGAACGCCCGGAGCCGGGCGGCCCGGTGAACAGCCACGAATGCGTCATCGCCGAGGACGACACACCGCTGCGCGCTGCCACGGCCGCGGCCGTCAGCTCGGACTCGACCGCATCCTGGCCCACCAGCCGATCGAAGACACCCGCCACGTCGTACACCCTAGCGGCCGCCACCGACAGCCCGATGCGGCCGTCCGGTCAGGAGACGCGTTGATAGGTGGAATTGGCGCCGTCGAGCGCCTCGCGGATGATGTCGGCGTGACCGCTGTGATGGGAGATCTCCCGGAAGATGTGCAGCAGCGTGAAACGCACTGTCTGCCAAACCCTTTCGGGCACCCACGGCGAGGTCGGGGTGGGAATGACGGTATCGAGATCGTCGACGGACCGAATCAGGGCAGCGGTGTCGTCGGCGACGGTCTCCCACTCCTTGAGCAGCCCCTCGACGGTCTCCTCCGGACCCATCCGATATTCCGAATCGAACTTGGACACATCGAGTTTCGCGTTCTCGTCCCGCTCGACGAGCACCGTGTACCAGTGCCGCTCGCAGCTGACCAGATGATGTAGTAGCCCACCCAGGGTGAGCTCGCTGACGGTGGTGCGCTGGCGCGCCTGGTCATCGTCGATGCCGCGCAACGTGATCCGGAACAGCTCGCGCTGACTGTCGAGCATGGCGATCAGATCCTCGCGTTCCTGATCGGTCGAGGGTGCGGTCATCGCAGATCCTTCCGCTGGGCGTGCCCGGTTGGCTGGACACGCTACGGCAGGACACCGACAGAAAACGGACAACGACCGATTTCCGCGATCAGGCCTTGGCGGCGGCCTTCTTGGTCGCCTTCTTCGCCGGGGCCTTCTCCGCGGATTTGGCGGCCTTCTTCGCGGTGGTCTTCTTGGCGGCGGTCTTCTTCGCGGCCTTCTTGGCCGTCTTCTTCACCGGCGCCTTCGCCCGCCGATCCGCCAGCAGTTCCGCGGCCCGCTCGTCGGTGATCGACTCCACCTCATCGCCCTTGCGCAGGCTGGCATTGGTCTCGCCGTCGGTGACGTACGGACCGAAGCGACCGTCCTTGATCACCATCGGCTTACCCGTGGCCGGATCGGCGCCGAGCTCCCGCAGCGGTGCTGCGCTCGATGCCTGACGACCACGCCGCTTGGGTTCGGCGTAGATCTTCAGCGCCTCCTCCAGCGAGACGGTGAAGATCTGATCCTCGTTCGTCAGCGAACGGGAGTCGGTGCCCTTCTTCAAATACGGTCCGTAGCGGCCGTTCTGGGCCGTGATCTCCTCGCCGCTGGCGGGATCCTTACCCACCACGCGCGGCAATGAGAGCAGTTTGAGCGCATCGTCGAGGTTGATCGTCGCCAGATCCATCGACTTGAACAGCGAACCGGTCCGCGGTTTGGCGGCCGACTTCTTCGCGGACTTCTTGGCGTCGCCGTCACCGTCGGGCTCGGCCAGGATCTCGGTGACGTAGGGCCCGAACCGGCCCTCCTTGGCCACGATTCGATGTCCCGACTCCGGATCGACGCCGAGCTCACGACCCTCCTGCGGGGTCGAGAACAACTTCTCGGCGACCTCCGGAGTGAGCTCGTCGGGCGGCAGATCGTCGGGCAGATTGGCCCGCTGCGAGATCGGATCGCCGTCGGGGTCATCGGGATTGACGACCATCCGCTCCAGATAGGGCCCGAAGCGGCCGACGCGGACCACCACATCGCGGCCCTCGTCGTCGGTGAACATCTTGATCGAGTTGATCTCGCGTGCGTCGATATCGTCGAGCCGCTCGCCGACCATCCGCTTCAACCCGCCCGAACGCGCCACCGACCCCTCGGCGCCGTGCTCGCCGCCGAAATAGAAGGAGGACAGCCAGTTTCCACGCTGTTCGCGGCCTCCGGCGATGGCGTCGAGATCGTCCTCCATCGCCGCGGTGAAGTCGAAGTCCACCAGTCTGCCGAAGTACACCTCGAGCAGGCCGACCACCGCGAACGCCACCCATGACGGCACCAGCGCGTTACCGCGCTTGTAGACGTAGCCGCGGTCGAGAATCGTCTTGATGATCGAGGCATAGGTGGACGGACGCCCGATCCCGAGCTCCTCCAACGCCTTGATCAGTGACGCCTCGTTGTAGCGCGGCGGCGGATTGGTGGTGTGCCCATCGGGGGTGAGCTCGGTCGCGCTGACGCCCTGTCCCTCGGTCAGCGAGGGCAGCCGTGATTCGGCGTCGTCGGACTGGCTGCCGCTGTCCTCGTCGACGCTCTCGACATAGGCCTTGAGGAATCCGGCGAAGGTGATCGTGCGACCGGATGCGGAGAACACGCATTCCTCGCCGGTACCGGCCGTACCGGTGATCCGAACCGTCAGCGTGGTGCCGCGCGCGTCGGCCATCTGCGAGGCGACCGTGCGCTGCCAGATCAGCTCGTAGAGCCGGAATTCGTCCTGTTCCAGACGCGAGGCCAACTGGCCCGGCGTGGCGAAGGTGTCGCCCGCCGGACGGATCGCCTCGTGCGCCTCCTGCGCGTTCTTGACCTTGCGGGTGTACTGCCGCGGCGTCGGATGGACGAACTGCGGACCGTACAGCTGCGTGGCCTGCGCCCGGGCCGCGGCGATAGCCGACTCCGACAGCGTGGTCGAGTCGGTACGCATATAGGTGATGTAGCCGTTCTCGTACAGCCGCTGCGCGACCCGCATGGTGCGCTCGGAGCTGAACCGCAGCTTGCGTGAGGCCTCCTGCTGCAGTGTGGAGGTCATGAACGGCGCGTACGGTCGGCGCGTGTAGGGCTTGGATTCGACCGAGGTGACCTGGAAAGCGCTGGTCTCCAACGCCTCGGCCAGCCGCCGGGCATAGCCCTCGTCCAGTACGGTGACGCCGCTGGTCTTGAGCTGCCCGTCCGAACCGAAATCCCGACCGCCCGCGACGCGCGAGCCGTCGACGGTGATCAGCCGGGCGCCGAACAGCCGCGGATTGGCCTCGTCACCCTCGCCGCCGGCATCGAATTTGGCTGCGATATCCCAGTATTCGGCCGACCGGAACGCCATGCGCTCGCGTTCGCGCTGCACGATGATGCGCGTGGCCACCGACTGCACCCGGCCCGCCGACAGCCTCGGCATGACCTTCTTCCACAGCACGGGACTGACCTCGTAGCCGTAGAGCCGGTCCAGAATGCGGCGGGTCTCCTGCGCGTCGACCAGATCATTGTCCAGATCGCGCGTGTCGGCCGCGGCCGCCTGGATCGCGGGCTCGGTGATCTCATGGAACACCATGCGCCGGACCGGGACCTTGGGCTTGAGCGTCTCCAGCAGATGCCAGGCGATGGCCTCGCCCTCGCGGTCGGGGTCGGTGGCCAGATAGAGCTCGTCGACATCCTTGAGCAGATTCTTGAGCTCGGAGACCTTGGCCTTCTTGTCCGGGCTCACCACGTAGATCGGTTCGAAGTCGTTGTCGACGTCGACGCCCAACCGGGCCCAGGACTGGCCCTTGTATTTGGCGGGCACGTCGGCGGCGCCACGCGGAAGATCGCGAATATGGCCGACCGAGGCCTCGACGATGTAACCGCGCCCCAGATACGGCGCGATCTTCTTGGCCTTCGTCGGTGACTCGACGATGACGAGACGACGCAGGGGACGCCCCTGGTCGGGCGCTGCCTTGGAGTTCGGCGCCGCACCGCGGTCTCGTGTTGCCACCGGCGAACACACCTTTCCTGTCGACCCGCGCGGCGCCTGGCACGCAGCGCGCGGCTGGGGCAAGCGGTGGAGACAGATGTCTCCCACCAGAGACGTTTATACCGTGTTGTAGGACCGCACCTGCGGCACGGCGTGTTGGAATGCCCCGTTTCCGGTCGAGTGTACTGCCCCGGATACAGCTCGTCCCCCACCGCGGTGGGCGGTGAGGGACGAGCGATCGAACCTTGGTTACGCGCTCAGCTGATGGCGCGAACTCCGGTGGCCTGCGGGCCCTTGGTGCCCTGGCCAACCTCGAACTCGACCTTCTGGTTCTCCTCGAGGGTGCGGAAGCCCGACCCCTGGATCTCGGAGTAGTGGACGAAGACGTCAGCGGAGCCGTCCTCGGGCGCGATGAAGCCGAACCCCTTCTCCGCGTTGAACCACTTCACAGTTCCCTGTGCCATTCTGTTCCTTCTCTTTCCATACCGGAACGGCGGACAACTTTGGTTCATCCACCGGGTCCGTTCCGACCGCTGTACTCTGTTCCCCCTGCAGGAAGCATCAAGCACACCGTTCGCAACATCGATCCTGCTGATGGTTTGGACTTTGGATCCGTTCCCTCGAACACAGAAGCTTGCGACCAGGAACCACTTAACCATGTCTCCGGGGAATTCAACAGTCGAGTTACCGACAATTTGCAAAAAAGATGATCTTGCGAATGCGCAGGTGAGGCGCACAATGCCCATATCCGTACTTGGAGTAGGTTTGCTTCTCGATAACCGAGCGTCCGTCAGGGAAACAGCCTGTGACACAGGTCGCTACTCGGTAGTGAAAAGGCAGGTAGGGCTCTCGCAACACACACCGTTCACACATTCTCTGCGTGTCGCGGTCCGAGTCCGATGAATCCGAGCCAGCCGAAGACGCGGATACATCCAGGCGCGGAACCCCGCTATGGTCGATCGTTGCTGAATCGTGTCCTTATCGAGCATCCGGGTGGCGACTCCCGCCTCACCCATGTCACCGAACTTCCGGCACGCACAGCACAGCCCACGACCTGGCCTTCTTGGGTATCGCCGGATGTGGTCACGGCGTTTCAGGATTGCGACATCGAATTTCCGTGGTCGCATCAGACTCGCACCGCGGAGCTCGCCGCGGACGGGCAGCACGTGGTGGTGTGCACCGGGACGGCCTCGGGAAAGTCGCTGGGTTATCAGCTGCCGGTGCTGACGGCGTTGCGCGAGGATCCCCGCGCGACCGCGCTGTATATATCGCCGACCAAAGCATTAGGGGCCGATCAACTGCGGGCCACGGCCGCGCTGACCCACGAGGGACCGCTGCGCGACATACATCCGGCCACCTACGACGGCGATACGCCCGCCGAGATCAGGCAGTGGGTGCGCGCCAATGCCCGCTGGGTTTTCACCAATCCGGACATGCTGCACCTGGGGATTCTGCGTTCGCATCAGCGCTGGGCCCGGGTATTGCGGCGGCTGCGCTACGTCGTGGTCGACGAATGCCATGCCTACCGTGGGGTTTTCGGTTCGCACGTGGCGCTGGTGCTGCGGCGGCTGCGCCGGCTGGCCAGGCATTACGGCGCCGATCCGGTCTTCATCCTGTGCTCGGCCACCACGGCGGATCCGGCCGAGGCGGCATCCCGGCTGATCGGGGCGCCCTGTGTCGCGGTCACAGAGGACGGCTCACCACAGGGTGCGCGGACCGTCGCCCTGTGGGAACCACCGCTGCTGGCCGCGGTCGGGGAGAACGGTGCGCCGGTGCGGCGACCGGCCACGGCCGAAGCGTCGAGGATCATGACCGACCTGGTCGCAGAGGGTGCCCGGACATTGACTTTCGTGCGGTCGCGGCGGGCCGCGGAGTTGGTGGCGATGGAGACCCGGCGCATGTTGTTCGAGGTGGATCCGCAGCTCGCCGAACGGGTGGCGGCCTATCGGGCGGGATATCTGGCCGAGGACCGTCGCGAGTTGGAGGCCGGTCTGGCCGACGGATCGCTGGTCGGCGCGGCGACCACGACCGCACTCGAGCTGGGCGTGGATATCGCCGGGCTGGATGCCGTGGTGATCGCCGGTTTTCCGGGCACGGTCGCATCGTTCTGGCAGCAGGCCGGACGGGCCGGGCGGCGTACCCAGGGATCGCTGGTCGTCCTGGTCGCCCGGGACGATCCGCTGGACAACTACCTGGTCCACCACCCGCAGGCGCTGCTGGGCCGACCGGTCGAGGCGACGATCACCGATCCGCACAATCCCTATGTATTGGGTCCGCATCTGCTGTGCGCGGCCCTGGAGCAGCCGCTCACCGATGAGGAGGCTCACGACCTCCAGGCCGAGGAACTGCTCGCCGACCTGGCCGAACAGGGCCTGATCCGGCGCAGGAGCAGCGGCGGCGGACCGGGCCGCTGGTACGTCACCGCCGCCACCACACCCCACGACGCCGTCGACGTGCGCGGGGGCATCGGCGCACCGCTGGCGATCGTCGACGAGGAAAGCGGACGGCTGCTGGGTACGGCCGATGCCGGCCGGGCTCCGGCCACGCTGCATCAGGGCGCCGTTCACCTGCATCAAGGCGAGTCCTACGTGGTCGACGAGCTGGATCTGGAGGGCGGGGTGGCCTTCGTCCACGCCGACCAGCCCGGCTGGACCACCAGTGCGCGAGCGGTCACCTCGATCGCCATCGATGAGGTGACCACCGAGCGGGCACACGGCGCGGTCACGGCGGCCCTGGCCAGGGTGCGAGTGAGCCGCCAGGTCGTCGGTTATCTGCGCACCCTGCCCACCGGCGAGGTCCTGGACCTGATCGAACTGGACCTGCCCGAGCAGACGCTGCCGACCAGGGCGGTCTTCTACACCGTCACCCCGACGCTGCTGGCCCGTGCGGGCCTCGATCCCAAGCGGGTGCCGGGTGCTCTGCACGCGGCCGAACACGCCGCGATCGGCATGTTGCCGCTGGTCGCGAGCTGCGATCGGTGGGATATCGGCGGGGTCTCGACCGCCGAGCATCCCGATACCGGGCTGGCCACGGTGTTCGTCTACGACGGCCACCCCGGCGGCGCCGGGTTCGCCGAGCGTGGTTTCGCTCGGTTGCGGACCTGGCTGGCGGCTACGTTGTCGGTGGTCGAATCCTGCGAATGCCCAGGTGGCTGCCCGTCCTGTGTACAGTCGCCCAAGTGCGGCAACGGCAATCACCCGCTGGACAAGGCCGGGGCGGCGGCGCTGCTGCGCGCGGTGCTGGCCGATCTGCCCCCGGACTGGGCCGGTGACGACGGCGAATCCGAACCGTGACGGCCGAGTCATCATCGTGAGATCGCTTCGCTACCCAGGCCGGGCGGTTGCGGTCGGGTGCGAACCGACCGCGAACCGCACCGACCTGTGGCGAGCCGGGTCACGGGTCGCTGCCACCCGGAATGAATAAAAAGGAATGTGATCATATTAACTGACCCATTGCTCCTGTGAATAACCATGACTTGCGGGTTCAATTCGAATGACGCTTCATAGATCAATTGAAAATTGAGCCGTCGTCCAATTCTCGGTAGCGAGTTTCGGCAATATCGCACAGAAGGAACGCACAGACTGTGTCGGCGATCACGTTTATCAACCGCGACACCAACCGTTCGGTATTCACGAGTCATTCGGATCGACGGGCCCAGCGCGAGCCATCGCTTGAACTGGACGCACTACCAATAAGCCCGCCGCCACACTCGTCTCCACTCGCAGAGTGACGTCCCACCCCACGACGTCGCATTCGAGCAAGGCGGCCCGCATGCGCCGAACGATCTCCTCGGCCTTCACGCAGCCCGCCCGCTCTCCATCCGCGAGCGCACCCGCCGCAGCCAACGCTCCCAAATCCGCCACCGCCTGAGCCCGGTGCCGCCCCGCGACGACAGCACCGAGCTGAGCCGTCAGCAGAGTCAGGGCGAGCAGCGCGACCACGGCCAGGCAGGCCAGAACGGTGGCGCCACCCTCTTCACCTCGCCGGGACCGCGTACCGAGCATTCGCGAAGCCCAGGCCCACCTTCCGGAACGCACTCGCGCCACCCATCCGCGCATCCCAGAGCCCATAGCTCGCAGAGCCCGGTGGCCCGTCCCGGTGCTCACTCTCGGACTCCGGGTTCGCGTACCGCTACCGCCTCGGCGTGCAGGACCAGGAGGGGGAACAGGGGCACTCGGGCTGTGGCGGTGGCGATTACGAGGTCGTTCTCGTCGCGGATCGAGAGGCTTGCGCTCGGAGGAGCTATTCGGCGGGCCACGCGGAGGGCGTCGGCGCCCTGTGCGCCGGAGCGGGCTGCCTCTCGGGCGGCGTCGACGCAGCGGATCTGCGCCGACGCCGCCATAAGGGCCGCCAGGCATAGGACGACGACCGCGATCAGTGTGGTGAGGGCGATGGCGGCCTCGATCGTGACCGCACCCGCCTCGCCGTCCGGTGGGCTCACATCGACGTGTTGAGGGCCTTGTCGATGATCCCGGTGAGGGCGCTGACGATGGAGTCGCCGGTGACCACGGTGTACAGGACCGCGCCGAAGGCGGCCGCGGCGACTGTTCCTATGGCGTATTCGACCGTCGACATACCGTCGTCGGCCACCGCCGCGCGTAGGAGCCGGTTGCGCAGCTCCCAGAGTGTCGATCGCGCTGTGGTACGCATCGGTCTCTCCTTTCTGTCGGATCGGCGCGGCGGATCCGCGCCGATTCCCGGATGTGGTCACAGCAGGCCTCCGCCGAGGAGGCGGCCTGCCAGGCCGAGCACGACGGGCACGATGCCCAAACAGAGGAAGGCGGGCAGGAAGCAGAGCCCGAGCGGGCCCGCGATGAGCACTCCGGCACGTTCGGCTCGCGCGGTCGCCGCATCCTCGACCCGAGCGCGGCAGTGCTCGGCCAGTTCCGCGACCGCGCCCGCGAGCGCGCTACCCGAACGAGCGGACCGGCGGACCAGACGAGCGAGGGCGACCAGATCGTCGGAGTCGGCCTCGTCAGCCGCGCGCTGCCAGGCCGCGGCCGGATCCGCGCCCAGGGCAAGCAGTTCCGACGCCTGTCGCAGTGCGGTACGCAGCGGATCGGCCGCGGCGCAGGCAACAGCTCGAGCCGCCGTGGCCACCGGCAGACCCGCCCGCAGACATGCCGCCAACAGATCGAAGGCCGAGGCGGTGGCCAACGGATCCGCTGCGGCATTCGCCGACCGACGCCGCGGACGCTCGCGCCCACCCAGCACAGCTCGCAACCGCTCCGCAGAAGTCCGCCGCCCCGGCACAACCAACAGCGCAGCGCCAACCAGCAAAACAGCCAACGGTGTCGCAGTCATGCCCACACCTCGACCACAGACAGCACAACCGCAGTCATGTCCGCGCCCTGGCCCCTGCCCACAGTGCAGTACCTGTCCCGCTGGACAACTCGGCCACAGCCAGCACAGTCATGGTCGTGCCCACCCCGAACTCGACCGACGGCACAGTTTCTCGGCGCACTTGGAAACTCGACTACAGGCAGCGCAATCGTGCCCCCGTCACGACGGCGGTCGACATCAAAGTTACTGCCCCGCCGGTCATCTCGGTCGTTGCGAGCACGGTTGCGGTTGTTCCCACCCCAACCTCGTCCGGCGGCATAGTTTCTCGGCGCACTTGCAAACCCGACTACAGGCAGCACAGTCGCAGTCATGCCCACACCCCGGCCGCGCGCTGGGCAACTCCATCACAGCCAGCACGTTCGCTGTCACGCCCGCCCCAAACACGACCCGCGACATAGTTTCTCGGCGCAATAGGCGGCTCGGCTACAGGCAGCGCGCGGCTCCTGACCCGCTGAGCAACTCGGCCACGGCTCGTACCTTCGCCGTTGCGCCCGCCCCAAACGCGACCGGCGGCATAGTTTCTCGGCGTGCTAGGCGGCACGGCTACCTTCAGGGCAGACGCAGTCATGTCTGCACTCCTATCGCGGTCGATGGTTTGGGTCTCAGGCGTCTCGGCTGCCGGTAGTGCGGTCGTGGTGTTGTTTGTGTCCTGGGTGGGGGCGAAGGTGTGGTTCTTGGTCTCCTGGGCGGCTCGGTTGGGGATTGTGCGGTTGTGGGGTCGCGCTCTTTTCCGGCGATCGGTAGGTGTGCCGGGTCGGGGTGGGAGGTGGGTCATATCAACGCCTTTCGGGTCAGGGCGTCGGTCCAGAGGATGCCGGTGCACGCCAGGGCTGTGCCCAGGGGGAGGAGGAGGGCGCCGGGGCCGGGGTGGAGGAGGATGGATAGCGGGGAGGCGCCCATGAGGTGGCCCAGGGTGATGCCGAGTAGGGGCAGGGCCGCCAGGATGGTTGCGGTGGCTCGGGGGCCTGCCAGGGCGGCTCGGGTGCGGTCGCGGAAACGTATGCGGGCGAGGAGGTCTGCGCGGGCGGTGGTCAGGAGGTCGGCCAGGGCCAGGCCGTGTTGGTCGGCCAGCTGCCAGGCTTCGGCTATGCGGGCCAGTTCCGTGGCGATCGGTGCGTGCGGGTCGCGTAGGCCGTCGGCGGGGCGGCCGCCGAGGCGGGAGCGGGCCGCGCAAGCGGCGAAGGCGTGGGCCGCTGTGCCGTCGGATTCCTCGGCCGCGGTGGCGGCCGCGGCACCGGGGTGGGCACCGACGCGGAGTTCGCCGATCACCACTGCCAGGCCGTCCGCCAGTGCTCGACACTGTGCGATGCGCCGCTGTTCTTTCCGCCCGCGACGCAATCGTGTTCCGACGGTCGCCCCGACCATGGCCGTTGCGAGCAGTGCACCGAGGCCCAAGACGGCCGTCGCGCCGAGCGCGCACAACAGTGCGGCCCGAACCATCCAGGCCGACTGCGGTTTTCGCGTCGATCGCGGCCCTCCGAACAGAGCCTCGAACCGCCGTCTGCCTGTGCGAGCGGGCAGAGCGATCATCGCCAGCGCGAGGCAGAACAGGACCGCGCTCATCGCGTCGTCCGTCGCGAGAGTGATTGCTTCTGCTCATTCGAGGCCAGTCGGCATCGCCGCCTCGCCGAAAGCGTGTACAGCGCCGCAACTTTCGAGGGGAACAGGTGTGCACATGGATTCATCGGCGCAGTCGCTCCTCGAGGAGGCGGTGCAGCAACGGGGCCGCGGGTGTCGGGTGTGGGTCGTGGTGCCAGGCGGGATCTATATGGACCTGACCGTCGGCGGAACGGACGACCATGCCAATTTCGTGGAGGCTGCGGGTGCCGTCGGGGTGGCGGTGCATGTGCAGAACCACCTGGATGGCGGCGGCCAGTTGGCTGTGCAGCGCCGGGCGGTCCATACCGCCCAGGGCCGCGAGGGCTTCCAGGCGAGCGGGGACCTCGCGCGGGGAGTTGGCGTGGACGGTGCCCGCGCCGCCGTCGTGGCCGGTGTTGAGGGCGGTGAGGAGGTCGACGACCTCGGCGCCGCGGACCTCTCCGATGACTATGCGGTCCGGGCGCATGCGCAGGGCCTGGCGGACCAGATCGCGGACGGTTACCGCGCCGATGCCCTCGACATTCGCGGTGCGGGCGACGAGGCGGACCACGTGGGGATGGGGTGGCGCCAGCTCGGCGGCGTCCTCGACGCAGACGATGCGTTCGCGCGCATCGACCTTCGCCAGCAGGCTCGACAGCAGCGTAGTCTTGCCCGCTCCGGTTCCGCCCACGACGAGGAATGCCAGGCGGGCGCGAATGATCGCTTCCAGCAGGCGTTTCGCCTCGGGGACGACCGCGCCGCCCGCGGCCAGGGCGTCGAGATTCTGGGCGGCGGGACGGAGTATTCGCAGCGACAGGCATGTTCCGCCGTGCGCGATGGGCGCGAGAACGGCGTGTAGCCGCACGCCGAACGAATCACCTAGCAGGCCTTCGATTTCCGGGAGGCGGCCGTCCACCCAGGGCTGCGCATCGTCGAGTCTGCGTCCGGCGGCCAATGCGAGCCGCTGCGCCAATCGGCGCACCGCGGCCTCATCGGAAAAGGCGATCCGGCTGCGGCGCAGTCCGTTTCCGCGGTCCACCCACACCGCGTCGGGGGCGGTGACGAGTACGTCGGATACTCGCGGGTCGTGCAGCAGCGGTTCGAGGACGCCGACACCGGTCATCTCGGTCTGCAGCAGCCGTAACGCCCGCAGCAGGTCGGTGTCGCCGAGCACGCCGCCCGCTTCGGCTCGAATGGCCGCCGCTACCCGGGCAGGATCGGGATCCGCCGCCTCCGCGACCAACCGCTCGCGCACTCGATCCAGCAGTTCGGCGGTCACCAGGCCGCTCATCGCCGATCGCCTATGCCCGGGCGGAAAACCGATCGACGGTCAACGGCAATGTCCCGCAGCCGATTCGGCATGTCACCGCCAGCGTCGAGGGTCACCACGTCCCACCGGATATGCCGGAATCGGTTGTCGCCGTGCCGCGGACGCCGGCGACCCGAGGCGCTCATCGTCCGGCCCCGGATTCGATATCGGCGAAACCAACGAGGCCCGATTTGCCGGATTCTTCACACTCATCCCAGTCGGAAATACGACGCCGACACACCGATGATGGCATCGAAAATGACTGCAGGACAGGGTAGCTGGGGGCAGAATTTCCGGGCCGAGCAACCGCGTCGGCGCGGCGTACCCGAATCAAGGATCGAGTTCGCCGATCGCCGGAAAGATCAACCGCATCGACCACAGCGGTTCCAGCAGCAAGCCTGCGGCAAGGTCGGCGTAACCCGTTGTCGGACAACAGATAAGACGTGATCATCGAATTACCTCCGGAAGGGCGTCGAGGACGGCTTCGGCGGCCCCGCGCAAGGGACCGCGTGGATCGGTCAGACCTGCGCGTTCCACCCGATACGGCAGCGCGGGTTGCGGACGGAAGGCGGACAGCAGGGGTAGCGACAGGGCCTCGGCGATCTCCGAGCCGCGCAGCCCGCCGGGCGCGGGGCCCCGAACCACCAAGGCCTGATTGGGATTTCGCGGGCGCACCCATGCCGCGACCGCCCGGGCCGCGGCCACCGCGCGTAACCGTGCGGGTGCGACGAGGACGACCAGACCCGCGCTGTCGAGCATTTCGTCGACGTGCGGACCGCGCGCGGCGGAAACGTCACAGACGACCAGCTCTCCCGCCGCGCGACCGGCCGACACCACCGCCCTCGCCGCGGCCGCGCCGATCTGCTCGGGCGGCCCGTCGTCGACCCGGCCGCACGACAGCAGGCTCAACCGCGGCGCGACCGCCGGTAGCGCGTCGTGCAGGGCCCGGGCCGCAACCCGTCCGTCCTCGACGACCAGGTCCGGCCAGCGCAGCCCTGGCGCGTTCTCGATGCCCAGCAACAGGTCCAGACCGCCGCCCAGCGGATCTCCGTCGACCAGCAGTGTTTCGGTTCGAAATCGTTCGGCCGCGGCCGTCAGGGCCACGGCAGCGGCCAATACCGAAGCGCCCGCTCCCCCACCCACGCCGACGAGTGCGACCACCGCGCCGTCGCCGGATCCGCGCGGAACATGGTCGGCCAGGGCCTCGATGAGGCGATCGGCCGCCGCGGGCAGGGGAATCACCCGATCGCTGCCGACCGCGGCGGCCGCCTGCCAGTCGGCCAGTTCGGGCTCGCCCGCGGTCACGAGAATCGCCCCGGATCGGCGGGGGCAACCGGTCTCGACGCAGTGCCGGGCGCTGGATGTGTCCAGGATCACCGATCCGGCGGCCAACCAAGCGTGCCGACCGACCGGCGGCCGCTGTTCGTCGAGGCGGCGGTCGGCCGCGGCGGCGATGCGCCGGATTTCGTCGCGCAGCCGGTGGTCGGCAATGAGGACCAGGGCCGAGGGTGCTAGTGCTGCAACGGAATTCATGCAGGTCAGCGTGGCTCGAGTCGGACCTCGGCAACAGGGGGTGAAGACCGAATGTGGATAACTCGGGGGGTGTTGGCAAGTTCAGAACGCCGCGTAACGGCTACCGGCACAGGCAGAACGGCGAAAAGCCCTGGAAATAGAGGACGGCCCCAGCCGGGGGGGGGAGGAGGCTGGGGCCGTCGGGGTTCAGCCCCGGGGGGTCGGGCTGAACGCGCCTGGACCGTGTCCAGGTGTCAGCAATACTACACCCACGCCCCGGCCGAAACGCAAGTCCACCGGCCGGGGAACTTTGTGCCACCGGTACCTATCCTGGACGCCGTGACGAATACGCGCCCCCCACGCACAGCCGCCTTTTTCGACCTGGACAAGACGGTCATCGCGAAGTCGAGCGCCTTCGTATTCAGCAAGCCGTTCTTCGCCCAGGGCCTGCTCGACCGCCGCACGGTACTGGAGAGCAGCTACGCCCACTTCCTGTTCCTGCTCTCCGGCGCCGACCACGACCAGATGGAGCGGATGCGTGAGCATCTGACCAAAATGTGCGCGGGCTGGGATGTGAGCCAGGTGCGGTCGATCGTCGCCGAGACCCTACACGAGCTGGTGGATCCCCTGATCTACGCCGAGGCGGCCGATCTGATCGCCGACCACAAGATCCGCGGGCACGATGTGGTGATCGTATCGGCCTCCGGCGAGGAGATCGTGCAGCCGATCGCCGCCGCGCTGGGCGCGACGCATACCGCGGCCACTCGTATGGTGGTCGAAAACGGAAGGTACACAGGCGAAGTCGAGTTCTACTGCTACGGTCCCGGCAAGGTCGAGGCGATCGAGCGGTTGGCGGCGAGCGAGGGTTACGACCTGTCGCACTGTTACGCCTATTCGGATTCGATCACCGATCTGCCGATGCTGTCGGCGGTGGGGCATGCGACGGCGGTCAATCCCGATCGAAATCTGCGGCGGGAGGCCGTATCTCGCGGCTGGCCGGTACTCGAGTTCTCGAATCCGGTGTCGCTGTGGGCCCGGCTTCCGGCACCCTCGTCGACGACCGTGGCGGCCACCGCGGTGGTGGGGGCGAGTGCGCTGCTGGCGGGGGCGATCAGCTATCGGCTGTTGCGCCGGCGTCGCTGAGCGGGACCGCCGGGTCATGGCACCCAACTATCAAGAAAACCACGAAACGCCGAGCGACACGCCGATTAATTGAATGTTTCCCAACCCTTGATGTGAGTCGCCTCACAGAGTAACAATGGAGCCACGGAAGGACGGAAGGCCAAGACCGAGGCCGGAAGAGAAGGTCCGATCTCCCATCCCAACCTTCCCAGCACGGACGTCAGGCACCCACGCGGAGCGCGCCGCGACAAGGGCAGAAGCGTTGTGGGCCTGCGAGTACCGATCAGCGATGGCGAGCGCCTCGCACAAGTTGCGGGGATGAACCGTCGGGGCCGGCGAATCGCCGAGGCCGCAGAACACAACCCTATAAGCACGCCTGGTAACCGGGCGGTCCGTGCTAGCGGGCGGTGAGGTCGACAACGACTACGCCGCCCGCTTCGATGTGCGGACTAGGTCGCGGCGTCCGCGATCGAACGGGCTTCTCGCGCACCGTCTTCCAGCGCTCCGCTGCACAGGATGACCCAGCCGCCGACACCCTCGGGGGTCCCCGCGCCGAAGCCTACGGAGGCATCCAGATAGGCCTGGCGGCGACGCAGCCAGAAGACCTCGGGTACGCCGAGGTTGTGGGGGTCGAGGCCGCTCGACACCGAAACGAGACGGGAGGCCGCCCGGGCCACCAGGCCGTCAGCGGTGCCGAAGGGTTGCAGTGCCAGTAGTTCGCCGTGGACCACGGCGGCCAGGACCGGGGCGGGGGCGCTCGAGGTCAGGATCGTCTGGGCGAGCAGGTCGAGGCGTTCGGCGACGCCGGGGGCGCTGCGGGGGCGACCGAGTTGTTCCTGATCGGTCACCAGATCGGCGGCGGCGAGCAGGTGCAGGCGGGCCAGGGCCTGCAGGGGGGCGCGGTCCCAGACCGCGACCAGATTGCGCAGGGCGTCGCCGTCGAGTGCCTGGCCGACGCGCAGGGCGCCCGCGAGGAGGGGGTCGGCCACCTGGCCGTCGGAAGGTAATTCGGTGCTGCCGCCGTCGATGGCCGCCGAGGATCGGGCCGCCCGTACCGCGGCCTCGGCGGCCGTGGTGGGCCAGCCGCGCCGATTGGCCTTGTGCCGGTGCACCTCGGCCAGTGCGTCGCGGGCCCGATCGGCCGCCTCGCGCACGCCGGGCAGCTCGACGAGGGGTTGCAGCACATCACTCACGAGCCCACACGCTACTCGAGGGCCTGATGCCCGCTGCGCGGCCATCGGGGCAGCGGGAAGACAGGTGGCGGCGCGATCGGCACGCGCGACAGGTGGCGGCATGAGCACATTGGGAGACCGGGGACTGCGGCCGTGGTGGGTGTGAAACGCGTTCAGGGCCGCTGGACGCTTCGAGAAGCGTGCGGCGGCCCTGGTGTATCCCGGTGTTCGGTTTCGGCCCCTTGCGGCCGTGCCCGGTGGAACCGACGGCCCTCATCACACCGCGGTTCGGGATGGGTACGGCCGCAAGGGTTTACGGCGTTGGGTTACGCCGTTGTCAAGAGGTCTCGGCCGGGGATGGCGGCCAGCAGGCGGCGGGTGTAGTCCGACTCCGGGTTGTCGAAGACCTCGGTGGTGGTGGCCGCTTCTACGATCTTGCCCTGCTGCATGACCACGACGTTGTCGGCGATCTGGCGGACCACCGCGAGGTCGTGGGTGATGAACAGGTACGACAGGCCCAGTTCGGCCTGCAGTTCGTTGAGCAGGGTGAGGATCTGGGCCTGGACCAGTACGTCCAGGGCCGAGACGGCCTCGTCGCAGACCACCACCTCGGGCGAGAGGGCCAGGGCCCGGGCGATCGCCACGCGCTGGCGCTGACCGCCGGACAGCTCGTTGGGGTAGCGGCGCATCACCGATGCGGGCAGCGACACCTTGTCCAGCAGGTCGCGGACCGTGGCCTCACGCTCCTTCGAGGTGCCGATGCCGTGGGTGCGCAGCGGCTCCTCGATCGTGCGGTAGATCGAGTACATCGGGTCCAGCGAACCGTAGGGGTCCTGGAACACCGGCTGCACCCGGCGGCGAAACGCCAAGGCCGCCTTGCGATCCAGTCCGGACACCGCACGGCCGTCGAATGTGACATTGCCGGAGGTCGGGGCCAGCAGACCCAGAACCATCTGTGCCACAGTCGATTTCCCGGAGCCCGATTCACCGACGATGGCCGTCGTGGTACCCCGGCGCAGCCGGAACGACACATCGTCCACCGCGACCAGTTCGGTCGACTTCCACGGCGTGCTGCCGCGAATCTTGAACACCTTCGTCAGATTCTCGACGATCACCACATCGTCGGGGGCACTGGCGAATTCGGAATCGGTCTCGGCCAGCTCCTCGGCCGCCTCGATGGCCTGCTCGCGAATCTCGGCCCGCTTGCGCACCGACGACAGCCGCTGCGACGCCAGCGACGGCGCCGAGTTCACCAGCTTCTTGGTGTACAGATGCTGCGGCTCGCGCAGAATCTGCAGTGCCGGACCGGATTCCACGACCCGGCCGCGGTACATCACCACCAGATGTTCCGCGCGCTCGGCGGCCAGACCCAGATCGTGGGTGATCAGCAGCACCGCGGTGCCCAGCTCGGCGGTGAGCCCGTCGAGATGGTCGAGGATCTGGCGCTGCACGGTCACATCGAGCGCGGAGGTCGGCTCGTCGGCGATCAGCAGTTTGGGCCGGCACGACAGTCCCATCGCGATCAGCGCGCGCTGGCGCATACCGCCGGAGAACTCGTGCGGATACTGGTTGACCCGGCGCTCGGCATCGGACATGCCCGCCTCGGCGAGCAACTCCGGCACCTTGCGCTTGGCCTCCGAACCCTTGGCGATCTTGTTGGCCTCCAGGGTTTCCCGGATCTGGAAGCCGACCTTCCACACCGGGTTGAGGTTCGACATCGGATCCTGTGGAACGAAGCCGATACCGCGCCCACGCACGCCGACGATCTCGCGCTTGGACGCGGTGGCCAGATCCTTGCCGTCGAAGACGATCGATCCGCCGGTGACCTTGCCGGAACCGGGCAGCAGATCGATGATCGCGTGCGCGGTCGTGGATTTACCGGAGCCGGATTCGCCGACGATGGCGACGGTCTGGCCCGGATACACCGACAGATTCACCCCACGCACCGCCGGAATCGTCCGGCCGTCGGAGGTGAAGCTGACATTGAGGTCGCGGACCTCGAGCAGTGGCTGGTCCATCTCACTCACCTCTTGCGTGCCTTGGGATCCAACGCGTCGCGCACCGCGTCGCCCAGCAGGATGAAGCTGAGCACGGTGAGCGCCAACGCCGTAGCGGGATAGAACAGGATGCCGGAGGTGCGAATCTCCTTCTGATCGGCCGCGATATCGCCACCCCAGGACACGATCGTCCGGGACAGGCCGACGCCCAGATAGGACAGCGTCGCCTCGGTCACGATGAACGCGCCCAGCGAGATCGTGCTGACCACGATCAGCGGACCGGCCGAGTTGGGCAGTACGTGCCGGATCAGGGTCCGGAACCGGGAAACGCCCAGAGCCTTTGCCGCCGTGACGTATTCGCTGTTCTTGGCCTGGATCACCGCACTGCGGGCGATACGCGCGGCCTGCGGCCAGCTGAACGAGGCGAGCGTGAGCATGACGGTGAAGATCGTGCGCGAGTCCAGCAGCTGCATCACCACGATGGCGGCGAGCATCAGCGGCAGTGCGTAGAAGATCTCCGCGATGCGCGAGACGATCGAATCCAGCAGTCCGCCATAGTATCCCGACAGCGCGCCGAGCGTGCCGCCGATCAGGATGAACAGCAGCGTCGCGCCGACACCGGTCGCCACCGACGCCCGCGCGCCGTAGAGCGTGCGCGCGAAGATGTCACAGCCCTGCTTGTCGAAGCCGAACGGATGACCCGAGGCCGGGCCGTGCATGCTGAAATCGCCGCTGCAGTAACGCGGATCCAGATCGGTGAACAGACTCGGCCAGGCCACGACGACCAGGACGAACGCGATCAGCACCGTGGCGATGACGAAGATCGGATTGCGCCGCAACTGTCGCCAGGCATCGCGCCACACACTGCTCGGCGAGGTGGTCTCGTCGAGCCGGTCGGTGGCCAGCACCTCCACCTCGTCGGGCGGTGCGACGAAATGCCCCTGGCCCGGCCGGGCATCCCGGACTTCGGTCGTTTGGTCAGGCATAGCGGATCCTCGGATCGAGTGCGGCGTAGAGCAGGTCGACGATCAGATTCGAGATCAGGAACACCATGATCAACACGGTCACGAACGCCACGACCGTGGGCGGTTCGCCGCGGGTGATGGCCTGATACAGCGTTCCGCCGACACCCGGAATGTTGAAGATGCCCTCGGTCACGATCGCGCCGCCCATCAGCGCGCCGAGATCGGTGCCGAGGAAGGTGATCACCGGAATCATCGAGTTGCGCAGGATGTGCACCACGACCACCCGCCGACGACTCAGTCCCTTCGCGGTGGCGGTGCGCACGTAGTCGGCGCTCATGTTCTCCGCCACCGAGTTTCGGGTCAGTCGCAGCACATAGGCGAACGACAGCGACCCGAGCACGAAGGCGGGCAACAACAGATCACCCCAATCGGCCTTGCCGCCGACGGTCACCTTCGCGATCTCCAATTTGATCCCCAGCACGTACTGCGCGAGGAAGCCGACCACGAAGATCGGCACGGCGATGATGATCAGGCTGAGCACCAGCATCGTCGAATCGAACAGCTTGCCCTTGCGCAAACCGGCGACCAGACCGAACAGCACACCGAACACACCCTCGATCGCCACGGCCATGACCGCGAGCCGGAAGGTGATCGGGAACGCGCGGGCCAGTTCGTCGCGCACCGGCCGACCCGAGAACGAGGTCCCGAAGTCGAGGGTGAGGATGCCCTTCAGATATTCCAGATACTGGATGATGAACGGCTGATCCAGGTGGTAGCGGGCCCGCAGCGTGGCCTCCACCGCCGGGGTCATGGGCTTGTCACCCGCGAGCGCCCGGATGGGATCGCCGGGCAGCAGAAAGACCAGTGCGTAGATGAGCAGCGTGGCTCCGAGGAAGACCGGAATCATCTGGAGCAGCCGCCGCACGACATACCAAGCCATGTTTCAACTCCTGTCAGGCGGGGGCCGCGCCTGGCACGGCCCCCGGCGGGGCGGCTACTTCTCGATGTTCTCGAAGTCGAACAGACCCGACCAGGTCACCTCGGCCTTCTTGACCTTGTCCGACCGTCCGGCCGCGACGTTGTAGTCGAAGATCGGGATATCGGCCATGTCCCGGAACAGCAGCCCCTGGGCCTGGGCAAGAATGTCATAGGCCTGCTCGGGAGTCGCCGCAGCCTGCGCCTTCGCCAGCAGACCGTCGAATTCCGGGTCGTTGTGCTGGGTGTTGTTGGTGCCCGAACCGGTCAGGTACAGCGAGGTGAGGAATTCGAACATCGACGGGTAGTCGCCCTGCCAGCCGTAGCGGAAGGCCTTGCCGATGGTGTTGCCCTGGATCGCGTCGCGAATGGTCTTGAACGTCGGGAAGGGCACGCCGACAGCGTCGACCCCGAAGGTGTTCTTCACGCTGTTGGCGACCGCCTCGACCCACGCCTGATGTCCGCCGTCGGCGTTGTAGGCGATCTCGTAGCGACCCGACCACGGCGACATGGCATCGGCCTGGGCCCACAGCTTCTTGGCCTCGTCCGGGTTGTACTTCAGCAGTTCGGAACCGGGCAGATTCTTGCGGAAGCCTGGCAGGGTGAACGCGGTGAAGTCCTGGCTGGGCACGCGGGTGCCGTGGAAGATGTTCTGCGCGATCTGTTCCCGGTTGATCGCCATCGAGATCGCCTTGCGCCGCAGCACACCCTCGGCGCCGCCGAAGTGCGGGACAGTCTGCTGGATGCCGATGTGCTGGCTGTAGGCGATCGGCTTGGTCATCGCGCGATCGCCGAGATCCTTCTGGTAGGAACCCAATTGGCTGTCGGGGATGATGTCGAGCGCGTCGAGGTTGCCCGCGAGCAGGTCCGCGTAGGCGGTGTCGTAGGACTGGTACATCACGAACCGCAGGCCCTTGTTCTTGGGCGGGCGGCCACCGTGGTAGTCCTCGCTCGGCACGAGGTCGATCTTCACGTTGTGCTGCCAGGCGCCCGAGCCGGCCATCTTGTACGGGCCGTTGCCGACCGGATTCTCACCGAAGGCCTGCATATCCTTGTAGGCCGCGTCCGGCAGCGGGTAGAACGGCGAGTAGCCCAGTTCCAGTTCGAAGTCGATCGAGGGGGATTTGAGATCGATGGTGAAGGTCTTGTCGTCGATCACCTTCAGGCCCGACATCGTTTGCGCCTTGGGCGGATTCGCGGCGACGTCGTCGTATCCGGCGATCTGGGTGAAGGCCCAGTTCAGCACCTGGCCGTTGGTGCCGAGCGCGCCGTAGTTCCAGGCGTTGACGAACGACTTCGCGGTCACCGGGGTGCCGTCGGTGAACTTCCAGTCCTTGAGGGTGATCTTGTAGTGCTGTCGATCGGTCGATTCGATCGACTGGGCCACCTCGTTGTAGGCCTTGCCGTCGGCGTCGTAGTACTTCAGGCCCGCGAACAGGCGGTCGACCACCCGACCGCCCATGTTTTCGTTGGTGTTGGTGGGGACCAGTGGATGCTGGGGTTCGCCACCGTTCACCGTGACGATATCGGCATCATTGCCGCCGCTCGAGGAACAGCCTGTCAACGCTAGGCTCGTGGCCAACAGTGCTGCCGCGCTCAGCGCGGTGATCGTCTTGAATCTCAACGCAACTACTCCGGTTCTGGAAAGGCAGGAGGAGCGGCGGTACGCGCAGGGATCCGCCCGTGGGCACCGACGATCCACCTTGGGTGAAACGGACAGTAGCCACAACCAGCCCGGTTGTCAGCGGATCGACCCGTTTTTGTTCCCCTTGTTAGCAATTCGGCAACATAGCCGACTCATTGCCGGTAGTTCAGCGGGCAGGTTGCGCAATCCGGATAGCAGGACGGCCTGCTTCACGGTTCCGTCACGGACAGTGCGCCAGGCTGTGGGACGACCCGGCGACACCCTGACGCGGTGCAGGTCACACTCCGTTACTGTCGGAACGTGGCCGCGGTCACCCCCGGCCCCATCGCACGCGAAAGAAGAGACGAGATGACAGATACCACCGCTGATCACCTGGATGCCTATCCGCCGACCGCGGAATTCGCGGCCGCGGCCAACGCCGATGCGTCTCTCTACGACCGGGCCGCCGCCGATCGCGAGGCTTTCTGGGCGGAGCAGGCCGGTCGGTTGCATTGGCATCAACCGTGGACCCGCGTGCTGGACTGGGACGACGCGCCCTTCGCGCGCTGGTTCGTCGACGGCAAGTTGAATGTCGCCTACAACTGCGTGGATCGCCACGTCGTCGACGGTTTCGGCGATCAGGTCGCGATCCACTGGGAGGGTGAGCCGGGCGATTCCCGCGACATCACCTACGCCCAGTTGCTGGCCGAGGTCAGCCAGGCCGCCAACTACTTCACCGAGCTGGGCCTCGAGGCGGGTGACCGGGTTGCCATCTATATGCCGATGGTCCCCGAGGCGATCGTGGCCATGCTGGCCTGCGCCCGGCTGGGCCTGACCCATTCGGTGGTGTTCGCCGGCTTCTCCCCCACCGCGCTGCGCCAGCGCGTCGACGATGCCGAGGCGCGGCTGGTGGTCACCACCGACGGGCAGTGGCGACGCGGTAAGGCGGCCCCGCTCAAGGAGGCCGTCGACGAGGCGCTCTACGCACACGGTGGTACGCCGTCGAGCGTCGAGCACGTACTCGTGGTGCGCCGCACCGATATCGAGGTGCCCTGGACCGAGGGCCGCGATCTGTGGTGGCACGAGACCGTCGCCCGGGCGTCCACCGAACACGAGGCGCAGCCGTTCGATGCCGAACATCCGCTGTACATCCTCTACACCTCCGGCACGACCGGTAAGCCCAAGGGCATCCTGCACACCTCGGGCGGCTATCTGACCCAGGCGTCCTACACCCACCACTACGTCTTCGACCACAAGCCGGGTCAGGACGTGTACTGGTGCACCGCCGATATCGGCTGGGTGACCGGACACAGCTACATCGTGTACGGGCCGCTGTCCAACCGGGCCACGCAGGTGGTCTACGAAGGAACCCCGAATTCGCCCGATGAGCATCGCCACTTCCAGATCATCGAGAAGTACGGCGTCACAATCTATTACACCGCGCCGACACTGATCCGCACGTTCATGAAGTGGGGCCGCGAGATTCCGCGGGCGCACGATCTGTCCTCGCTGCGGGTGCTGGGTTCGGTGGGCGAGCCGATCAATCCGGAGGCCTGGCGCTGGTACCGGGAGGTGATCGGCGCCAACAAGACTCCGATCGTGGACACCTGGTGGCAGACCGAGACCGGCGCGATCATGATCTCGCCGCTGCCCGGCGTCACCGCCGCCAAGCCCGGCGCCGCCATGGCGCCGCTGCCCGGCATCTCCGCGCAGGTGGTGGACGAGGAGGGTAAGCCGGTCACGCTCGGGGCCACCGAGGCCAACGGCTATCTCGTCCTCGATCAGCCCTGGCCGTCGATGCTGCGCGGCATCTGGGGTGATTCCGAGCGCTACAAGGCGACCTACTGGGAGCGGTTCGAGGCGCAGGGCTGGTACTTCGCCGGTGACGGGGCCAAACTCGACGCGGGCGGTGACCTGTGGGTGCTGGGCCGGGTGGACGATGTGATGAACGTGTCCGGACACCGCATCTCGACCGCCGAGGTGGAGTCGGCGCTGGTGGGGCACTACGGAGTGGCCGAGGCCGCGGTCGTCGGGGCCAGCGACGCCACCACCGGACAGGGCATCGTCGCCTTCGTGATTCTCACCGGGGAGGCCAAGAACACCGGTCAGGATCTGGTCGACGAGCTCAAGGCCGAAGTGTCGCGCGAGATCAGCCCGATCGCCCGCCCGCGCGAGATCCACATCGTGCCCGAACTGCCCAAGACCCGGTCCGGGAAGATCATGCGGCGACTGCTGCGCGATGTGGCCGAGGGGCGTGAGCTTGGGGATACCTCGACGCTGGTGGATCCCAATGTGTTCGAGGCCATTCGGGAGAAGAAGGCCAACTGGTGAGGCGATCCCGTCGTTCCGGCCTGGGGGCCGGAACGACGGGAAAATGGGGCGGCCTGAGTCCGGCGGGGAACAGGGGAAGGTCGCCAGGGGGATTTCGGTTCGGGGTGCTTACTCCGGCAAAACGGACAGGCGTTAAAATTTCGTCAGGAGTGCCGGGAAGTCTGGTCGGCGTGTGTGAACTGTCCGTCCGACCGGAAGGTGCCCGTGATCGCTGCGCTGCGCTCCGAATTCGCCCGTTTTCTTCGCACCGAGACCGTCGGTGGGGTCCTGCTCTTGGTCGCGGCCGCGCTCGCGCTGCTGTGGGTGAATTCTCCGTGGGGTGACAGCTATATCGCGCTCGCCGAGACCCGGCTCGCCGTTCCGGGACTGCGTCTCGACCTGAGCCTGGCGGACTGGACCAAGGACGGGCTGCTGGCGATCTTCTTCTTCGTGGCGGGTCTCGAGCTCAAGCGGGAACTGGTGGTGGGTGAGCTCGCCGACCGCAAGCAGGCCGTGCTGCCGATCATCGCGGCGATCGGTGGCGTGGTCGTACCCGCGCTGATCGCGCTCGTGGTCGGACACGGCATCGATGGGATGGACCGGGGCTGGGCCATACCGGTCGCCACCGATATCGCCTTCGCGCTGGCCGTACTCGCGCTCACCGGATCTCGGATTCCGGCCAGCGCCCGGGTCTTCCTGCTGAGTCTCGCCGTCGTCGACGATCTGATCGCCATCGTGCTGATCGCCGTGCTGTTCACCACCACCGTCGCAGTCGGCTGGCTGTTGGCGGCGGCGGCCTGCTTCGCCGGATGGGCGCTGGCGCAACGACTTCGGCTGCGCAGCCCGCTGATCTACGTGCCGTTGGCACTGCTGTCCTGGTTCGCGTTGCACGAGGCCGGAATTCATCCGACGCTCGCGGGGGTGGTCTGCGGGCTGCTGACCCGGGTCCGGCCCGATGCCGACGAGGACGAGGCTCCCGCGACGCGACTCGAGCATCTGTTCCAACCCGTCTCGGCCGGTCTGTGCGTACCCCTGTTCGCGCTGTTCGCCTCCGGAGTTCCGTTGTCCACGAAGGTATTGGGTCAGTTGGCGACCGACCGGCTGGCGCTGGCGATCATCGCCGGACTGATCGTCGGAAAGACACTCGGCATCTTCGGCTCCGGCTGGTTGGCCGTGCACTCCGGACTCGCTCGGCGGCCCGATGGATTGGCCCTGCGCGATATGTTCGCCCTGTCGGTACTGGGCGCGATCGGGTTCACCGTTAGCCTCTTGGTGGCAGAACTGGCGTTGACCGACGACGTCGCATCGGCCGAACTGGCGAAAGCCGCCGTGTTGATGACGTCAATGACGGCGTCCCTACTGGGTTCGGCGCTACTGTTGCGTCGGGGCCGCGTACACCAGGCACGGCGGGACGCACGTGCGGCTGCCGGAGACGAGTGAAGGCCGGGGCAGCACCGGGAATGGAGAAGGGTCGAGCAATTGAGCTTCACACAGGGCGGTAACGGGCAGGACACGGGCCGCAACCGGACCATCAACTCGATTCCGCTGTCCGAGGTCGACACCACAGCGGGCGCGAGCATCGGCGATCTGGTGCGCGATGCGGCGGAGCAGATGTCGACCCTGGTTCGCGCCGAGGTGGAGCTGGCCAAGACCGAGGTCACCGGCGAGATCAAGAAGGGCCTGCAGGGCAGCGTGTACTTCATCGTCGCGCTGACGATCCTGCTGTTCTCCAGCTTCTTTTTCTTCTTCTTCCTCGCCGAGCTGCTCGATGTGTGGTTGGTGCGCTGGGCGGCCTTCCTGATCGTGTTCGGGCTGATGATCGTGGCCGTGGCCGGATTCGGCTTCCTCGGCTATCTGAAGGTGCGCAAATTGCGGGCGCCGCAGAAGACCATCGAGACGCTCAAGGAGACACGCTCGGTGATTCCGCACGTCGGTGGCTCGCACGCCGACTGAGCCGCACACTACGCTTCTCGCGTGTCGCCTTCTCCGGGTCCCGATCCGTCCAGCGTCCGCTACGACGGACCGTGGACGCATAAGGACGTGCATGCCAACGGCATTCGATTCCATATCGTCGAGGCCGCACCGGCCGATGCTGTACTCGCCGAGGCCCCGCTGGTGGTGCTGCTACACGGCTTCGGCGATTTCTGGTGGTCGTGGCGGCATCAGCTGAGCGCGCTCGCCGACTCCGGATATCGCACGGTCGCTGTCGATCTGCGCGGCTACGGCGACTCCGACAAGCCGCCGCGCGGCTACGACGGCTGGACCCTGGCCGGTGACGTCGCCGGATTGATCCGAGCCCTGGGCCATACCGAGGCGACGCTGGTGGGTCACGCCGAGGGCGGCCTGGTGTGCTGGGCGACCGCGGTGCTGCATCCGCGGCTGGTCCGCTCGATCGCGCTGGTGAGTTCGCCGCATCCGATCTCGCTGAAACAGTCGGTCCTGCGCGACAGCCGCCAGCGGTCGGCTTGGCTGCCGAACTTCCTGCGCTATCAGCCCCCGCGCACCGGCGAACGGCTGCTGACCAAGCGTGACGGCTTCGAGGTGGAGCGGCTGCTGCGGCAGCGGGCCGGCGCGGGCTGGAGCGGTAGCGCCGAATTCGTCGACACCGCACGGCGACTGCGCTCGGCCATTCGCATTCCCGGGGTGGCGCACTGTGCGCTGGAGTATCAGCGCTGGGCCTTCCGCAGTCAGTGGCGGCCCGACGGGCACCGCTTCATGTCGGTGATGCGCGAACCGGTGCGGGTGCCGGTATTGGCGCTGCGCGGCGAGGCCGATCGCTACATCCTCGATCGCACCGTCCGGCTACACCCCGAACTCAGCCCGGATCGCCGCATGGTCTCGATCGCGAACGCCGGTCACTACGCGCATCAGGAGAATCCCGAGGCCGTCACGGCCGAATTGGCCAAGCTGCTCGGCTGACCATTTGACTTGGAGCACGCTCCAGCTTTTACGGTTCTCTTCGTATCCACGATCAACCACCGCGGAAGCGGTAGGAAAGGACCGACGATGAGCGATAGCGCCGACACCCGTCAGGAAGCGTTCGACCGGGGCCTCGAGGTCCTGCGGCGCATCGACGGCGAGGCCGGACAGCGGGTCATCGACTCGCTGTCGGATATCTCCCCCGAACTCGGCCACCAGATCGTGGCCTGGGGTTTCGGTGAGATCTATCAGCGTCCGGCGCTGCCCCCGCGCGATCGCCAGCTGGTCACCCTCGGCATGCTCACCGCCCTGGGCGGGGCCGAGCCGCAGCTCGAGGTACATATCAACGCCGCTCTCAATGTCGGCCTCACGCCGGAGCAGATCGTCGAGGCGTTCCTGCACGCGGCCGGATACTGCGGATTCCCGCGCGCGCTCAATGCCACCTTCGTGGCGAAGAAGGTCTTCCAGGAACGCGGGCTGCTGCCCATCGCGCAGCAGTGAGCCGATTGTCGCCGGGCCCGTTGACATCTCAGCGGGCCCGGCGGCAACCACTCAGCTGAGCACGCACTCCCCGGTCGGCACCGGTGTCTCCGAGCGGGTGGCGGCGTCGAGGTCGGTCTGAACCTCCTTGAGGGTCAGCACATATCCGGTGTCCTCGTCGGTGACCGCCGCGCCGAAGACCACGCCGAGCACCTCACCTTCCGTATCCACCAGCGGCCCACCGGAATTGCCCGCGCGGACCTGACCGCGCAACGTGTAGACCTCGCGGGTGACGGTCCCGGACTTGTAGATGTTGGGACCGCTCAGATTCAGCGTCTCGCGGATGCGCGCGGCGCTCGCGGTGTACTTACCGCCGCCGGGATAGCCCAGCACGATGGCGCTTTCGCTCGACTTCGCCGCGGACGGGGCCAGCGGAATGACCGGCGCCTGGAGCCCCGGCACCTTCAGAATCGCGATGTCCTTGTTCGGATCGAACAGCACCACACTGGCATCCAGCGCCCCGCGCGTGGTGTCGACCTGCACCGAGGCGGTACCGGCGACGACATGCGCGTTGGTCATGATGCGCTCGGGCGCCACCACGAAGCCCGAACCCTCCAGCTGCCGTTGGCAACTCGGCGCGACACCGCGAATGCGCAGCACGCTGTACTGCAGATTCAGCGCCACCGGCGAATCGAGCACGGTCGGATCCGGCGGTTCCACGGCCGCGATGGGCGCGCGGCCGAACGGGCCGATGACATCCGGCAGCCCGGAGGTGTTGAGCAGCTTGGAGAATTCGTTGGGCACCCGCCGCAACCAGTCGGGCGCCACCTGATTGACATCGGTCAGGACGCGAGAACCGTTGACGGCGGCCGCGATCGAAGGCTGCGAGGACGAGGCCAGCGGCAGCGCCAGCAGCCACGCGGTCACCAACACCGCCACGCACTGCAGCGCCGCGCCGACCACACTGTCCACACTGCGGGTGAACGGATGCCGCATACCGCTGCGCGCGGCACGGCCGAGCACCATGCCCGCGACCTCGCCGATGATGACCAGCGCCACGATCAGCACCACGCCGACCAGCACGCGCTTTCTGCCCTCGCTGATGTGGATCAGGATGTGCGGCGCGATCAGAATGCCCGCGACCGCGCCCAGCACCACACCCAGGAAGGCCAGCGCCGAGGCGACCGCGCCCTGCCGCCACCCCGAGGTGGCGGCGAGCAGCGCGATGATCACGACACCGAGATCGAGCCACGCCGAGGAACTCATAACGTCATCCCCACTGCCGCGAGCGAGGTCTGTAGATCACGCACATCGTGGTGATCCCACTCCCGCTCCCATCCCGACACCGCCAGCAGACCGGCGAGCACGCCGGCCGTGAAACCCCATACGAGCATGCCGTCGACCGCGAACGCGGGACCCATGTATCCCAGCGGGTGTCGGACCACGAACCGATTGGCCGGATCGATCAGATCCGCCAGCGGCACCCGCACCACCCGCGCGGCCTCGGTCTCGCTCACCACCCGGACCTCGCCCGGCTTACGCCAGTACGCGACAACCGGTGTCACGTCGAAGCGCGACGGCGGCACGAAGATCTTGGGCAGCACCGCGATCGGCTCGACGCCGTCGCGTTCCAGACCGGTCTCCTCCCACGCCTCGCGCAGCGCGGTATCGATCGGGCCGTCGTCCCCGGCCTCCACACCGCCGCCGGGGAAGGCCACCTGCCCGCGATGCTGTCGCAGCGTGGCCGCGCGCTGGGTCAGCAATACATCGGCATCGGCCGGTAATCCGCCCGGCGCGGCCTGATCGGATTCCGGGGATCCGCCGAACAGCACCAGAACCGCCGCCTGCCGCGGGCGCAGCGCCGCGCTGACGACCTTCTTCATCGCCCGCCGATTGAGCACCGGATTGGTGCCGGTCGGATCGGCCGGCTCGTGCTCGGCCACGCCACGTAGCCATTCGGGAATCGCGTCGGTCACCAATCTCGGTGCGACGCTCGCCTTTTCCCGGCTCTCGCGGTCGTCCACGCTGCCTCCTGCTGCCCCGTCGCTCACGCTCGAACTGCCGCGGGCGCGAGGCCGTGCACCGCGGCACACGCAACCTCCGATCCCACTGCTCATCCTCCGATCATCGTCGCCCGCGCGATCGCGCGCGCCCCGGGGCTGCGGTTTGCCGTGCCGCGGATCGGATTCGGTCACGCCGCGACTCCCAATTCGGCGGCGACGGTCGCGGCGATGTCGTCGGTGTCGCGGAACGGGCGCACCACCACCTTGGCGATCGAGCCGTCGGCCCGCACCAGCACCGAAACCGGCTGCACCGCAGGCGCTCCCGCCGCATTGCGCACCTCGGCGCGGGCGTCCTGGACCCCGGGCAACCGCACGCCCAGATCGGTCAGCCGGGCCAGCGCCTTGGCCTCGTCGGGGTCGCTGTGCACGGTCAGCACGGCGACCGCGCCGGGCCGGGCGGCGTAGCGCTGCAACGCGGGCAATTCCTCCGCGCACGGCGGGCACCAGTAGGTCCACAGATTCAGCAGGGCCGGGCGACCGGCGAGGGCGGCGGCCAATTCGACCGGGCGGCCGTTCGCCAGGCAGTTCAGGGTGATTCCGGCCAGCGGCCCGCGCGCGACGGCGCCGGGTGCGGCCTGGGGACAGTCGGCCAGCGCGGCCGCGGCCCGCATGTCCTGGGAGACGGCCGCACTCGGCGCGGAGGTCGGCCGCGCGGTGTCGCGGGGCGTATCGCGCGTACCGCGCGGCCAGATCGCCACGGCCAGCGCGACGATCACGATCAGAGCCGCGAGCGTCCAGCGCCAGGCGACCGGAAAAGATCTCACCGGCCCACCAGTTCGAGCAGATGCTCGGCCTCGGGTCCCTTGATCAGCGCGGCCGCGGCGACCGGATCGGTCGGACCCGTGCCGAAGGCCGGGCAGTCCTTGGCCAGCAGGCATGCGCCGCAGGCCGGTTTACGCGCATGGCACACCCGGCGACCGTGGAAGATCACCCGGTGCGACAGCATCGTCCACTCCTTGCGCTCGATCAGCTCGCCCACGGCGTGCTCGATCTTCACCGGATCGTCCTCGGTGGTCCACTGCCAGCGCTGCACGAGCCGGGAGAAGTGGGTGTCGACAGTGATTCCGGGCACATCGAAGGCGTTGCCCAGGATCACATTGGCCGTCTTGCGGCCGATACCGGGCAGCTTCACCAACTCGTCCAGGGTGTGCGGCAGCACGCCGTCGTATTTGTCCATCAGCGCCTGGCCCAGACCGATGAGCGAGGTGGTCTTGTTGCGATAGAAACCGGTCGGCCGGATGTACTCCTCGAGCTCGGCTCGATCGGCTTCGGCATAGCCCTTGGCGTCGCGGTAACGGGCGAACAGCGCCGGTGTGGTCATATTCACGCGGACATCGGTGCACTGGGCGGAAAGAATTGTGGCGACGGCCAATTCGAGCGGGGTGGTGAAATCCAGCTCGCAGTGTGCGTCCGGAAACGCCTCGGTCAGCGTCCGATACATCCGGCGCGCCCGCCGCACCAGACCCAGCCTGGTCTCCCCGGCGAATTTCGACTTCGGCGAGGCGGGCGCGCGACGACGGCGGGCGGGTTCGGCGGTGGTCTCGACGGGTTGGATATCGGCGGGCGATTCGTGCCCGTTCGCGGCGGCGGATCCGGTTTCACGCACGCGTCCACCTTACGGAACCACACCGACGCGGGCGCGGCCGTGAACAAGCCCCGTGTTCCATCTGAGACCTTCTCCGTGTTTACTCACCCGTATGCAAGGACTCGCTGTGGTGCTTTTCCCGGTGGTGCTGATGCTGTTCGCGCTGTTCATGGAACGGGTCGAAAATCGGCTACGCAAACTGCTCGAACCGGAGGAAGAGGTGCAGCAGTACCTCGATCGGGCCAGTGAGGCCTCCGAGGTCAACGAGCTGGCCAAGCTCGGCGTGCCGGCCCATGCGCCGCGCAATCGCCGCCGACGCGCCAACAGCGACGAACTGGACGTTGCCGCCGCGAGCTGAGCGGCCCGGCTCCCCGAGCTGGGCTACGGGAACCGATTCGGCACCACGAGCGTTCCACAAAGCGCACGTTACGTGGTGTCTGTCACTACGCTGCCCGTATGCCAAGTAGACTGCACTGTCGGCCGACTCGCTTCGGTCCAGGACAGAGCCAATTCCCATAAGGAGCACATTCGTGGACGAGGCCCTCGCCAGAGCAGGCATCTTCCAAGGCGTAGAGCCCACCGCGGTGGCGGCTCTAGCCAAACAGCTCGAGCCCGTGGATTTCCCGCGCGGTCACGTCATTTTCAACGAGGGCGAGCCCGGTGATCGGCTGTACATCATCACATCAGGCAAGGTGAAGATCGGTCGTCGCTCCCCCGACGGTCGTGAGAACCTGCTGACCATCATGGGTCCCTCGGATATGTTCGGCGAGCTGTCGATCTTCGATCCGGGCCCGCGCACCTCGACGGCCACCACCGTCACCGAGGTCCGCGCGGTGACCATGAACCGCGACGCCCTCAAGTCGTGGATCGACCAGCGCCCGGAGATCGCTGAGCAGTTGCTGCGAGTGCTGGCGCGTCGGCTGCGCCGTACCAACAACAACCTCGCCGATCTGATCTTCACCGACGTCCCCGGTCGTGTCGCCAAGGCGCTGTTGCAGCTGGCGCAGCGGTTCGGCACTCAGGAGGCGGGCGCGCTGCGGGTCACCCACGACCTCACGCAGGAGGAGATCGCCCAGCTGGTCGGCGCCTCGCGCGAGACCGTGAACAAGGCCCTGGCCGATTTCGCCCACCGCGGCTGGCTGCGTCTCGAGGGTAAGAGCGTGCTGATCACCGATTCAGAGCGTCTGGCCCGACGGGCCCGCTGATCACCCCGTCATCCGGAGCGGCCTCTGCAGGGAGAGGCCGCCGGACGGGGTGATTTGTGCTGTCAGTCGGCGGATCGGCTGCGCAGATAGGCCAGTTGGGCCTTGACCGAGCTGCGCGCGGCCGGCCACAGGCGTTTGTCGACGTCGGCGTAGACCCGCGCGACGATCTGCAGCGAACGGGCATTCGGCCCGAGTACGCGCAGCGCTTCCCGCACCTGTTCCAGGCGTTCCTGGCGGTGGCGGACGTAGTAGTCGATCACCGGCTTCGCTTCCGGGTGATCGGGGCCGTGCGCCGGTAGCAGGGCTCGGTTCGAAGCCACCGCGGCGAGCCGGTCCAGCGAGGCGAGATAGTCCCCCAGCGCGCCGTCACGCGATTCCAATACGGTGGTGCCGCTGCCGAGCACGGTGTCACCGGTCAGCAGGGCTGCATCCGATACGGCGTCCGCGGGTCCCTGCGTGGTTACGCGAACTGCCGCCTCCGGGCCCGTCGCTCCCGCCGAGTCGAGGACGAAACTCACCGAATCCTGAGTATGGCCCGGTGTGGCGAGCACGGTGATGCGCAGGCCCGCGGCCTCGATGACCTCACCGTCGGTCAGCGGCGCGTCCGAGCCGTGCAGAAATTTCGGATCATGGGACCGGACAGGGGTTCCGGTCAGCTTCACCAGCCGCTCGATGCCGCCGGTGTGATCGTGATGGTGATGGGTGATCAGGGTCAGCGCGATCGCGCCGCCGGTCGCCCGGGCGATGGCCTCGCTGTGCGCCTTGTCCTTCGGACCCGGATCGACCACGACGTACTCGGATCGATCCGGGGCGCGCAGGAGCCAGGTATTGGTGCCCTGCAGGGTCATCTGATTCGGATTGTTCGCCAGCAGCACCGACGCGCTCGCCGTGACCGGGCGCACCTGCTCGTAGGCCGGATGGGTGAGGCTCATAAAGCTCCTAACGCTGTGTCCTCTGCGCCGCCTTCGGCGTCGCGGGTTTGCGGCCCCTGAGGCTCGCTTCTTCCCTCCTCCGCTCCCCCGCTCCGTCAGTCCAGAAACGAGCCGGGCCGCAAACCATTCAGCGAATAGCCTTACCGCACTTCGGCGATGAGCTCCACCTCGACGGGGGTGTTCTTGGGCAACTCGAATACGCCGACGGCCGAGCGGGCGTGCACGCCGGCCTCGCCGAAGACCTCGCCCAGGAATTCCGACGCGCCGTTGATCACCAGCGGCTGATCGTTGAAACCCGGTGCGGAGGCGACGAATCCGACCACCTTCACGATCCGCACGACATTGTCGAGACCGACGAGGGCGTCGACCGCGGCCAGCGCGTTGAGCGCGCACAGCTTGGCCGCCTCCTTGGCGTCCTCGAGGCTCACCTCGGCGCCGGCCTTGCCGGTGGCCGACAGTTCACCGTTCACGAACGGCAGCTGGCCGGAGGTGTAGACGTGCGAACCCGAGCGGATCGCGGGAATGTAGGCGCCGGCCGGAGCGGCGACCGACGGTAGCTCGAGGCCCAGCCGCTCCAGATTCTTGCGCCACAGCGTGGAATCGCTCATCAGCCCTTCACCCGCTTCAGGTAGGCGACGTGCTGTTCGCCCGTCGGGCCGGGCAGCACGGTAACCAATTCCCAGCCGTCGGCGCCCCACTGGTCCAGAATCGCTTTGGTCGCATGGGTCAGCAACGGCACGGTCGCGTACTCCCACAGGGTCACATCACTCATGCGCCCGAGCGTAGTGGGAATCCGACGGCGCAGCTCACGCGCCTGCGGAACCGGACTGTGTCGTAACAAACAGTCGGCCGAGTCTATGGCCACGCTTTCATAACGGGTTATAGGCTCGCGAACGTGGGAGTACCGACAGCAGTGCCCGTTTCGGCGGAACCGGGGCTGAAACGAGGATGGCCGGAACGGGCCGACCGGGCTCGTCTGCACTACGTGTCAGGCAAGGGCGGAACCGGAAAGTCCACGGTGTCGGCCGCTTTGGCGCTCGCCCTCGCGGCGGGCGGACGCCGGGTGCTGCTGGTCGAGGTCGAGGGGCGGCAGTCGATCGCCCAGCTGTTCGACCGGCCGCCGCTGCCGCCCACCGAAACCAAGATCGCGACCGCGGACGGCGGGGGCGAGGTGGTGGCGCTGGCGCTCGATATCGAACACGCCTTCCTGGAATACCTCGACATGTTCTACAACCTCGGCTTCGCCGGGCGGGCCATGCGACGGATGGGCGCCATCGAATTCGTCACCACGATCGCCCCGGGTCTGCGCGATGTCATCCTGACCGGCAAGATCAAGGAATGCGCTGTGCGCGTGGATAAATCGTCGGGTAGGCCGGTTTACGACGAGGTGGTCGTCGACGCGCCGCCGACCGGCCGGATCGCGAGTTTCCTCGACGTCACCAAGGCCATGGCCGAGGTCGCCAAGGGCGGCCCGATCGCCTCGCAGGCCGAGGGCGTGTCCAGCCTGCTGCACTCCGACCAGACCGTGGTCCACCTGGTCACCCTGCTCGAGGCACTGCCGGTACAGGAAACCGCCGATGCCGTCGCGGAATTGAGCGGCTCGGACTTCCGGGTCGGCACCGTGATCGTGAATCGGGCCGCCGAGGGCTATCTGCCCGCCGAGCTGCGCGCCCGCGCCGCGGCCGGTGAGCTCGACGCCGAGGCGCTGCGGGCCGGATTGCGCGAGGCCGGGATCACACTGTCCGACAGCGACTTCCAGGGGCTGCTGCGGGAGGCGGTGGAACATTCGGCGACGCTGCAGGCCCAGGACGACAGCTCCGCGGAACTGGCCAAGATCGACATCAGCCGCCTGTACCTGCCCGCCCTGCCCGACGGGATGGATCTGGGCGGGCTCTACGAATTGGCCGAACAGCTGAGCGCGCAGGGAGTCCGCTGATGCCCACCCCTGCTTCCCTCCTACCCCCTACCGTTACGCCCCTTGACATTTCGCGGATCATCGCCGATCCCACCGCACGGGTCGTGGTCTGCTGCGGTTCCGGCGGCGTCGGCAAGACCACCACGGCCGCGGCCATCGCGCTGCGGGCGGCCGAACAGGGCCGCAAGGTCGTGGTGCTCACCATCGACCCGGCCCGGCGGCTCGCGCAGTCGCTCGGCGTGAGCGATCTGGGCAATGTCCCGCAGCGGGTGCAATTGGGCCCCGAGGCCAAGGGCGAGCTGTACGCGATGATGCTCAATATGCGACGCACCTTCGACGAGATGGTGCTCGAGCACACCACCCCGGACAAGGCCGAGCAGATCTTCGCCAACCCCTTCTATCAGACCGTGGCCTCCTCCTTCGGCGGGACGCAGGAGTACATGGCGATGGAGAAGCTGGGCCAGCTGGCCGGGCGGCGCGAATGGGATCTGATCGTCGTCGACACCCCGCCCTCGCGCAATGCGCTGGATTTCCTCGACGCGCCGAAGCGGCTGGGAAACTTCCTCAACGGCCGCATGATCCGCGTGATCATGGCGCCCGGCCGCGGCGTGGGGCGGTTCGTGACCGGTGCGATGAGCCTGGCGGTGCGCGGGGTCTCCACGATCGTGGGCGGTCAGATGCTCAAGGACGCCTCGCTGTTCCTGCAGTCGCTCGAGTCGATGTTCGGCGGCTTCCAGGATCGCGCCGAGCGCACCTTCGCCATGCTGTCGCGGCCGGGTACGCATTTCCTCGTGGTGGCGGCCGCGGAGCCGGACGCGCTGCGCGAGGCGTCGTTCTTCGTGGACCGGCTGTCGACCGATCGCATGCCGCTGGCCGGACTGGTGCTCAATCGGACCCATCCGGCGCTGTGCGCGCTCTCGCCCGAGCACGCGCTGGCCGCGGCGGATCGGCTCGCGCCCAACGGCTCCGCGGCCGACGCCGCCGAATCAACCGGTCTTGCCGCCGATGTGCTGCGGATCCACGCACATCGGGCGGCCACCGCCAAGCGAGAACAGCATCTGCTGCACCGATTCACCGGCGCCCATCCGCGGGTACCGATCGTGGCGGTCACCGCGCTGCCGTTCGAGGTGTCGGATCTCGACGCCCTGCGAGCGGTCGGCGCTCAGCTGACGGGCCCGAACCAGCCCTGAAACGGTCCGAGCCCGCACCGGCGGGCTCGGACCGTTGTCGACGCACCAACCCCTACATCGCAACCTTCTGCTGGCGCTGGGCACGGAAGAAGTCCGCCCAGGACGTCACCTCCGGATGCTGCTTCAGCAGCGCACGCCGCTGCCGCTCCGTCATCCCACCCCACACACCGAACTCCACTCGATTGTCGAGGGCGTCCGCGCCACACTCCATCAAGACCGGGCAGTGCCGGCAAATGGTCGCCGCCTTGCGCTGAGCGGCGCCGCGCACGAACAACTGGTCGGGATCCACTTCCTTGCATCGGGCCTGGGACACCCAGGCGATTCTCGCTTCGGCCTGCTCCACGTCCAATCGAGCGATGGGGGTAGTCATGTGCATTTGGTGTGCCCCTTTGCAGTCCGAACACCGGGTCAACGGCGCTCCAGAATCGCGTGCAGTCGCAGCAACCCAACCCAACCTGCGTCCTGCACCACATTCCACTTTGAGTGTTAGCTCTATCACACTGGGTTCTCAATCTAGGTAAAGGTATGGCGCCTGCGCAAGACCGTCTCCGGAATTTTTGGTACGACCGTCCCTGCAAATCCCCGACAGGACCGGACAGTCGGGAACCAACCGGACGACACGCCCGTTGAAAGTGGCCACGACGCGCCGAAAGGCCCCTCCCAGCGACCGATACGAGAAGCGGTTCGCGGCCCGTCTCGTCGTTCCGCGATCGAAGCGCATGCGCGAAGCGCGAGTCTCGATCGCGGAACGACGAGACTCAGGGGCCGCGAACCCGCCGCAGCGAAGCGAAGGCAAGAAAACACTGCTTTAGGCTTTAGGTCGTGCCGATCTCACAAACGCTCGCGAGGCTGGTGGGTGCGTGCGTCCTGGCGGCCGTGCTCATCGCCGGGTTGCTGTTCCCGCTCGCCGGCGGTTTCGGGTTCGTGTCCAACCGGGCCGCCGATGCCGTCGACAACGTCTCCGCGGAACTTGTCGAGGGCACCGTGCCAGCGGTGTCGACCATGGTGGACGCGACCGGTGCGCCGTTCGCCTGGCTCTACGAGCAGCGGCGCTTCGAGGTGCCCAGCGACAAGATCTCCAACGATATGAAGCTGGCGATCGTGTCCATCGAGGACAAGCGCTTCGCCGAACACGGCGGCGTCGACTGGCAGGGCACCCTGCGCGCGTTCCTGCGCAACTCCTCCAGCGGCGAAGTGCAGCAGGGCGGTTCGACCATCGATCAGCAGTATGTGAAGAACTTCCAGCTGTTGGTCGTGGCCAAGACCGATGCCGAGCGCCGCGCCGCGATCGAGACAACGCCGGCGCGCAAGCTGCGCGAGATCCGCATGGCGCTGACGCTCGAGAAGGAGCTCAGCAAGGACGAGATCCTCACCCGGTACCTGAACCTGGTCCCGTTCGGCAACGGCTCCTACGGCGTACAGGACGCCGCGCAGACCTACTTCGGCGTGGACGCCAAGGATCTGAGCGTTCAGCAGGCCGCGATGCTCGCGGGCATGGTGCAGTCCAGCTCCAAGCTGAACCCCTACACCAATCCGAAGGGCGTGCTGGAGCGGCGGAACACCGTGCTGGACACGATGATCCAGAACATCCCCAGCCGCGCCGAGGAATTCCGCGCCGCGAAGGCGAGGGGGCTGGACGTACTGCCCGAACCGAAGGGCCTGCCGCGCGGCTGCATTTCCTCCGGCGACCGCGGCTTCTTCTGCGACTACGCGCTTCAGTACCTGCAGAACGCCGGGATCAGCAAGGATCAGATCGATAAGGGGGGTTATCTGATCCGCACCAATCTCGATCCCGCGGTGCAGAACTCGATCAAGGCCTCGGTCAACTCGGTGACCAATCCGCGCCTGGACGATATCGCCGAGGTGATGAGCATCGTCGGCACCGGGCAGGACACCCATCCGCTGGTCGCGATGACCTCGAGCCGCGACTACGGGTTGGATCAGGGACAGCATCAAACGGTGCAGCCGCAGCCGTATTCGCTGGTCGGTGACGGCGCGGGCTCGATTTTCAAGGTATTCACCACGGCCGCGGCGATGGAGAAGGGCCTGGGCATCAACGCCCAGCTGGATGTTCCGTCGTTCTTCACCGCGAAGGGTATGGGTAACAGCGGGACGCCGGGGTGTCCGGCGGAGACCTACTGCGTGAAGAACGTGGGCAACTACAAATCGCCGATGTCGGTGACCGAGGCGCTGGCGCAGTCGCCGAACACCGCGTTCGTCAAGCTGATCCAGGATGTCGGGGTCACCCCGACCGTGGATATGGCGATCCGGTTGGGCATGCGGTCCTACACCCAGCCCAATACCTCCGGACACGGCAACCAGAGCCTGGCCGACATGGTCAAACAGCAGAATCTGGGCTCGTTCACCCTGGGCCCGTTCGCGATCAATCCGCTGGAGCTGTCCAATGTCGCCGCGACGCTGGCCTCGGGCGGTAAATGGTGCCCGCCGAATCCGATCAAGGAGGTCGTGGATCGCAGCGGTAAGACCGTGCCGCTGACCCAGCAGGCGTGTGAGCAGGTCGTGGAGCCCGGACTGGCGAACACCCTGGCCAATGCGCTGAGTCAGGACGCGATCAGCGGTACCGCGGCCGGATCGGCGCGCGCGGCCGGGTGGAACGCGCCGGTGTCGGCGAAGACCGGAACCACCGAATCGCATCGGTCCTCGGCGTTCCTGGGCTTCACCAATTCGCTCGCGGGTGCGGCCTACATCTACGGCGACTCGCCGACGCCCGGCGAGATCTGCTCGTTCCCGCTGCGCAGTTGTGGCGACGGAAATCTCTACGGCGGTAACGAACCGGCGCGCAGCTGGTTCTCCGGCATCAGGCCGGTGCTCGACCACTACCCGCCGACGAGCCTGCCGCCGCTGGACGACAAATACGTCCGCGGCGCGAACAACTCGCAGATTCCTGATGTGACGGGCATGTCCGAGGCCGAGGCCCGGTCGACTCTGGTCGGCGCGGGATTCCAGGTCACCATCGTGAGCGTGCCCGGCTCGCCCGCCAAGGGCACCGTCATCGGCACCACGCCGAACGGCTCGGCGATCCCGGGTTCGGTGATCACGGTCAATGTCAGCGACGGGACCCAGCGCGAAGCGCCGCCGCCGGGGCCGATCCAGCTGCCGCCGGGTCTCCCGGGACTGCCGCCGCCACCGCGGTTGCCGCCGATTCCGATTCCGATTCCTATTCCTCGGTAGGGGAGACCCCGGCATCCGGCCCTGGGGGCCGGATGCCGGGGAAATTTGTGGCCGAACCCGGATACCGCGGAGCTGAAACCGAACCCCGATACCGCGGAGCTGAAACCGAACCCCGATGCCACGGAGTCGAAGCCGAACCCTGCCGGAGTTGTGGCCGACTCGAGGACAGAGTTGGGGCCGACCCGAGGTCAGATGTGTGGTCGACCCGAGGTCAGAGGTGGGCCGGTTCCAGGGCGGGGGCCGACGGGCGGCCGGTTAGAGGCGGGCCTTGACGGCGGCGGAGAGGCGGGAGCCGTCGGCGCGGCCTTCGGCCAGGCGGGTGGCTGTTTTCATGACCTGGCCCATTTGGCGCATGCCGGGGCGTTCGCCGAGTTCCTCGGCGATTTCGGCGATGGCCGTGTCGGCTATGTGGGCGACCTCCGCGTCGGTGAGGGGGGTGGGTAGGTATTCGTCGATGATCTCTTCTTCGGCGCGCTCGTTGGCGGCCAGTTCGCCGCGGCCCGCCTGTTCGAAGACCAGGGCGGCCTCGTTGCGCTTCTTGGCCTCCTTGCTCAGCACGGCGATCACCTCGGCGTCGCTGAGTTCGCGGGCCTCGGGTCCGGAGACCTCGGCGGTCTGGACGGCGGCCAGCAGCATGCGCAGCGTGCCCGTGCGCAGCGCGTCCTTACTCTTCATCGCGGCGGTGAGATCGGTACGCAACCTGGCTTTGAGTTCCGTCATGAGGCTCACGGTAGCGTCCCGTACCGGGTCCCTGTGCGGAACAGCACTCGGCGTACGTCACACCGGTCGCCTATTCTGAGCGAATGCCCGAACTCTCGTCTCCCGCACTCCGACGAGCCGCGCTGGGGGCCGTCGGAGCCGCAGCAGCCGGAATCGGCTACGCCTCGCTGATCGAACGCAATGCCTTCGTCCTGCGCGAGGCGACGCTCCCGGTCCTGCAACCGGGTTCGTCCAGCCTGCGGGTCCTGCATCTGAGCGATCTGCACATGACACCCGGGCAGAAGCTGAAACAGGCGTGGGTGCGCGAACTCGAGCGACTCGAGCCCGATCTGGTCGTCAACACCGGCGACAATCTCGCCCATCCGCGCGCGGTGCCCGCGGTGGTGCAGTCGCTGTCGGGTCTGCTGTCGCGCCCGGGCCTGTTCGTCTTCGGCAGCAACGACTACTTCGCGCCCGTGCCGAAGAATCCGCTGAAGTACTTCAAGAAGAACCACAAGCGCGTCCACGGCGCGCCGCTGCCCTGGCAGGATCTGCGCGCGGCCTTCAACGAACGCGGCTGGCTGGATCTGACCCATGTCCGCCGCGATCTCGAGGTGGCCGGAATCAAGATCGCGACCGCGGGCGTCGACGATCCGCATCTGCACCGCGACCGCTACGACACCATCGCCGGTGCGCCGAACCCGCTGGCGGAGTTGAGCATCGGCCTCACCCACTCCCCCGAGCCGCGCATCCTGGACCGATTCGCCACCGACGGTTACGACCTGGTGCTGGCCGGGCACACCCACGGCGGGCAGCTCTGCCTGCCCGGCTTCGGCGCGCTCGTCACCAACTGCGGTATCGATCGTTCCCGCGTCAAGGGCCCCTCACGCTGGGGCGCGCACACCCGGCTGCATGTCTCGGCCGGCCTGGGCACCTCACCATGGGCCCCCTACCGGTTCTGCTGCCGTCCGGAGGCTACTCTGCTCACCCTGGTGGCCGCCCCGCCGAAACGCCCCGCCGCCGACACCGGCCATGGGCTGTCGGCATCGGAGGCCGTCGCGCGCTAGGGTTGCGCGCCGGGCTGGAACGTCAGGTAGGGGACGAGGGTGACCAGTGGGTTCGAAGGACGGCCGAACGACCCGTCGGCCGACAACGCGGCTGCGACCGAGAAGATACATCGCAGACCGCCCGGGCCGGACGCACCGGAGATAGCGCCGACGCAGGCGGTCCATCGCGCCGAATCGCCCGCCGATACGGCCAAGACCGAGATGTTCGCGCGCGCCGAACCACCGCGCCCCGCCGATCCGCCGCTACCTCGCCCGGCCTGGCAGGAATTGGCCAGACCCGGCACGAACCCGCCCCCGCAGCCGCCCCGGCGGCCCGGCCCTGCCGCGAGTCCCCCACCGCAGCAACCGATTCCGGGCCGCAGTGCGCCGACACCCGCCGCGCCGCGCGAGGCCGCCCCGAATCTGGATCGTGACGCCGCGACCCGCGCCCTCCAATCGCTCGCCTCCTCCGGACGCGACGATGCCACCCGCCCGATGAACAACGTCACGCCGCCACCACGCGGTCTCGATTCGGCTGTGACCCAAGCGATTCCGACCAGTCGGCCACCGAACAACCCCGACCGGCAACACTTTCCGCAGAACCAGCCACCCCGCCGACCCCAGCCGGAACAGCCCTGGCAACTCGGCGCGACACCCGAACCCGCAGCGGCGCAACAGAAACGAAACCCCCCGCCGCCGCCACCCACCGAGGCTCCCCCGTCCAGCCGAGGCCGCAAGATCTGGCTGCTCGCGGGCGTCGGGGTGGTCGTCCTGGCCGCCGTCGCCGGTGCGGTCGCGGTGGTGTCCACCCGGCACAGCTCCGATACCGCCGCGACACAGGCCGCGCCCACACCGTCCATGGTGAGCGCGCTGACCAGCGGGCAGAACGCCGCGCCCGCGCCCACCACCTCCGCGCGCCCGACGACCACCAAGCCCGCGACCACCCCGGCCATCGCATCGGCCCCGCTGATCCCGGGCTATCAGACCGTGCTCGTCCCCGATCGCGGCGCGGCCTACGACATTCCGAAGGACTGGAAGGTCGACGCGCTCGCCACCACCACCCTCGGCAGCGGCGCCGACACCGTGGAGATCGCCGGTCGAGCCACCGACGGTGACAACTACTGCCCGCGCTCGGTGCGCACGAGTTCCTTCCTGACGCTGTCCCCGCAGGCCGATCCGGCCGCCGCGGCCGCCGATGTCGGCATGCGCATGATCAAGGTCGGCTGGCCCGCGGCCACCGGCGCCAATCCGGGCAAGGCCGAACAGCTCGTCTCCCTGGACGGGCAACTGCACGGCGCCTTCGTCGAAACCACCGGCGGCGGTACCGCGCCCGCTCCCGGCTGCGCCAAATCGTTCTCGGTCTACACCTTCGCCTTCCCGAGCGAGAACGGCAATTTCGTGATGACCATCGCCGCCGACACGGGCGTGGCCAAGTCGATCGACAAGGAAACCGCCAAGAAGGTGCTCGCCAGCATCCGCCCGCTCCCGGACCGATGACCAGCCGATTTAACGTCTGAGCCGACCCTGCTGTAAGCTACGACAGGCTCAACCACGGGGTGTGGCGCAGCTTGGTAGCGCGCCTCGTTCGGGACGAGGAGGTCGCAGGTTCAAATCCTGTCACCCCGACTCGTGTGTGGAGACACGACAGCGGCCCTCCGCCTGGTCAACAGGCAGAGGGCCGTTACTCTTTTCAACGCCGCGCTCGCCAGAACGCCATACCGAGCCGGGCGGGCGCGCACGGGCTCTCCTCGACATCGAGGAAACCGGCCTCGCGCAGCAGCCCGGGAATGCGCCCCTCGAGGTTCGCGTCGAGGACGCCGCGGCCGTGCGACAGGCGATTGGCATAGCCGCTGAGCTTGGCGAGTAGATTGCGCGGCCGACCGATATCGACGATGTGCAGTTGCCCGTCGGGGCGCAGCAGGTCGTACATGGTCCGCAGGGTCGAGATCTTCTGCGGCGTCGTGAGGTGGTGCAGGACGAAGCCGGACACGATCCGATCGAAGGAGTTCGGGGGGAAGTCCTGTTCTTCCAGTGTCCCCGAACGGATCTCGATATCCACGCCGGCCGCGGCGATGCGGCGACGGGCGATCTTCAGCATGCTGGGATCGACGTCCACGCCGATGACCCGAACATCCGGACCGACCCGCGCGACCAGCAATGCCAGCTGGCCGGGCCCGCAACCGAAATCCAGAACGGTCATCCCCGGCGCGATGTCCGCTCGCTCGACGAGCTGCTGGCGGCTCGGTTGCAGGATGCTCATCGTCCGCTCGTATATCGGTGTCAGCCAACCGAATCCGGCCGCGGGTACGAACGATCGCTGGTCACGAGTGGATCTCATCTGCACTCTTCCCTGATACGACAGTAACCCCGACCTTATCCGGTCGGGGCCACTGTTTTCGGTCTCGAGCCGACCCGCTGGTCCCCCACCCCGAGCGCGGTCAGAAAGACCAGCACCACCGTGGCGACCGCGAAGACGCCGTGACCGGTGGAATCGGCCACCAGACAGATGATCCAGATCACCAGACCGGCGGCGGCGAGCAGGAAGTGCCCGAATACGACCGGCGCGGGCAGGCGGGTCGAACCGTCCTCGCGCACAGCGCCTTTCGCCACCCACATGCCTAGTAGGACGAAACCACCCGCCGCGGTGAGCAGCCAGGTGATCAACGCCGCGATACCCATGATGTCTCCTGAGAACGAATTGGATCGAGTCGGTGCCGATAACCGGAGACGGCCAGAGCCGCGATGCTCGCGATCGACAGCGCCAGCGGGTCGCATGACCAGCGATTCGGCGATCGGCGCGGTCGCGGCCCTGGACGACGAACTGCGCCGCGGCATGTACTGGTTCATCCGGCGGATGCGCCGACCGGTCACCCGCGACGAGGCGCCCGCCGAGGTCGGCATCTCCCGCAAGCTGGCCGCCTTCCATCTCGACAAGCTCGTCGACGCCGGACTGCTGCGGGCCCACTACGAGGCGGCCGGCGGTATCCGCCGGTGGGTTGCGCGCAGAAGGTCTACAAACCGGCCGACACCGATATCGAGATCGACATTCCGCAGCGGCGTTACCGCGTCCTCGCCGAAATCCTGCCCTTTCATCCCTTGGCCGCGAACGACGCCGAGGGCTGACCCGAGACAACATCGGGCAACGCGTTGCGAACACCCGAAGAAGCGCAGGTTACCGGCCCGGCTCGACCGGATGTCCATAACTCTAATTCGATGATTCCGGGTGGTAGCTTCCCCCCGCTGCTGTTAGCGTCTGTAACAAATGCGTCACACCGTGCGGTAATCCGTTGTAACACAACGCATTACACAATCCTCCGCCGACAGGGCAGGCGGACGTGCGGTACGGCCCGGAATCGCGGGCCCGGCGCCGATGGGGTCACCGGGTGTCGTCGGCGCGCGTCATGATGGAGGACCTGGTGATCGAGCTCGGTGCGGAACGCCCTACGGCGCAATCATCATCGGCATGCGGGCAGCGAATGCATCGACTGTTCGAGGCCAGCTGTGATCGCACGCCCGAGGCGATCGCGCTGGAATGCGCCGGAACGAGCCTGACCTACGCCGAATTGGACTCCCGGGCCAATCGCCTGGCGCATCGGCTGCGCGGCCTCGGCGTGGGAGCGGGCGCCCGGGTGGCGATCCTGCTGCCGCGCTCGCCGCACACCTATGTCGCACTGCTCGGCATCGGCAAGTCCGGGGCCGCCTTCGTACCGATCGATCCGGGCGCACCGGCGGACCGCGTGGCCTACATCGTCGCCGATGCCGGGGTCGAGGCCGTGGTGACCTGTACCGAACTGGCCCCCGCACTGCCGGATTCGAACCTGACGATCGTTCTCATGGACAGCGATGCGCTCGCCGACGCCTCGCCCGTGCGCCCGGAACCGCCGGACGAGCCCGACGATCCGGTGGCGTATGTGATGTACACATCCGGTTCCAGCGGACGCCCGAAGGGTGTGCTGATCGCGCAGTCGAGCATCTGCAACTTCCTCGGCGTCGTACCCGAGGTCTACGACGTGCGCCCCGGCGATCGGGTGTACCAGGGCATGACGATCTCGTTCGACTTCTCCATCGAGGAGATCTGGCCGACGTGGGCGCGCGGCGCGACTCTCGTTGCGGGGCCGACCGATTCGCGGCGGCTGGGCGCGGAGCTGGCCGACTTCCTCGAGGTCGCCGCGGTGACGGTGCTGTACTGCGTACCCACACTGCTGGCCACCATCCCGCGGGAGTTGCCCGGCATCCGCAGCATCCTCGTCGGCGGCGAAGCCTGCCCTGCCCATCTGGTCGAACGATGGGCCCGCCCCGGCCGCCGCATGCTCAACACCTACGGCCCCACCGAGGCCACCGTCACCGCCACGGTCGGCGAACTCCTCCCCCACCAGCCCGTCACCATCGGCCGACCCCTGCCCACCTACTCGATCGTCCTGCTCGACGACGACCGAAACGAGGTCGGCTCGGGCGAGGTCGGCGAAATCTGCATCGGCGGACCGGGAGTCGCCCTCGGCTACATCGGCCGCCCCGACCTCACCGCCGACCGCTTCCTGGACCACCCCAGCACACCCGACGGCAAGCTCTATCGCACCGGCGACCTCGGCCGCCACACCCCCACCGGCGAACTCGAATACCTCGGCCGCGCCGATGCCGAGGTCAAGATCCGCGGCCACCGCATCGACCTCGGCGAAATCGAATCCGTCCTCATGGACCACCCGCACATCGCCGAGGCAGTGGTCACCACCACACCCGGCGCCGACGGACCGGAACTCGCCGCCTACGTCGTAGCCAGTGTCGAAGCGGACGACCTGCGCGCGCGACTGCACGAACGCATGCGAGAACGCCTGCCCGCCTACATGGTCGCCTCCTATATCGAGACACTGCCCGCCCTGCCCACCATGCCGTCGGGCAAGGTGGACCGTCGGCTGCTGCCCGCTCCGACCACCCACCGCCTCGTCGGCTCGGGCACGGTCGTCGCACCCGCCGATGCCGCCGAGGAACGCGTCCGCGACATCTGGGCCGAGGCACTGGGCCTGCCGCCCGAAACAGTCTCCGTCACAGCCGATTTCTTCACCGAACTCGGCGGACATTCGCTGTTGGCCGCGCGAACCGTATCGCGACTGCGCGAGAGCGCGGCGATTCCGCAGGCCGCGCTGCGCGATCTCTACCGGTACCCGACCGTTCGCGAACTGGCCGCGCACACCACGAACGCGACCCCCACGCTATCGCTCGAACGCCCGGAACCCTTACGGCACAGCGGCTTCGCGGTCGCCCGAGCGGGTATCGCCCAGCTGGCCGCACTGTATCTACTACTGCTCGTGATCACCCTGCCGGTGGTCTACGTCTACACCGTCAACGACGGCTACGTCTCCTTCGATGTACTCGCGCAGCTGCTGCTCGCCCTGCTCATCGCCTATCTGAATGTGCGCTGGGTGGTGCCGATCCTGTTGGGCCGCATCCTCGTCGCGGGCGTGCGGCCTGGCCGCTATCGACTATGGGGCCCGACCTATCTGCGTATCTGGGCCCTGCATCTACTGCTGACGATCGGCCCGCTGCCGGTGCTGTCGGGCTCCCCGCTGGCGAATGTGTATCTGCGCCTGCTCGGCGCGCGTATCGGGCGCGGCGCGCATATCGCCAGCGGCTCGATCAGCCTGCCGCATCTGCTCGATATCGGACCCGGCGCATCCATCGGATACGGAGTCACCCTGTGGCCCTGGCGAATCGAGGACGGCTGGGTCGTCGTCGCGCCCATCGCGATCGGCTACGACGCCTTCGTCGGCGCGCACGCGGTCCTCGATCCCGGATCAGTGGTGTCGGCCCGGGCGGCGCTGGGCGAGCAGTCGGCCCTCGGCCGGGGTGTGACCGTACCGCCCGAACAGCGCTGGTCCGGATCCCCGGCGGTCCCGACCGAACGGCTTTCGGATGCGGCCGAGGCGATTCTGGCCACGCCGCCCAGCCGCGCGCCGTGGACGCGGCCGCAGCTGGCGATTATCGCGGCGGCGGCGTTGATCCTCGAGGTCGCCGCGATCGCGATGATCGTGCCCGCCACCGCATTCGTCTGGTGGGCGCTGCTGCGCTTCGACCTGCTGATCGGCCTGATCTCCACCCTGCTGGCCGGTCCGGCCTTCGTGCTCACCGTCTGCGCGCTGGTGGCCGCCGGTAAGTGGCTGGTGCTGCCGCAGCTGCCGACGGGCATCCATCCGGCCCGCTCAGCGCTGGGCGTGCGAAAGTGGGTGGCGGACAAGCTGTTCGAATACAGCCTCGAATTCACCAATTCGCTCTACGCCACGCTCTACACCGTGCCGTGGCTGCGCCTGCTCGGCGCGCGCATCGGGCGCGGTTCGGAGGTGTCGACCGCCGCGCATCTGGATCCGGATCTGCTCGAACTCGCCGAGGGCACCTTCGTGGCCGATATGGCCAGTGTCGGCGCGGCGACCTTCGGCCACGGCTGGATCTCCTTCGCTCCCACCACGATCGGGCGACGCTCGTTCATCGGCAACGCGGCGGTCGTCTCGGCGGGCGCGACCGTCGGCGCGGGCGCGCTGGTCGGCGTCGGCACACTGCCGCCGCGCACCGGGGTGCCCGACGGGACCTCTTGGCTCGGTTCCCCGGCGATGCATCTTCCGGTGCGCCAGGATTCGGGCGACTTCCCGGAGACGGCCACCTACGCACCGACACCGCGGCAGATCAGGCATCGGCTGGCCATCGAATTCTTCCGCGCCACCCTGCCCGCGACCGTTCTCGGCACCGGCTTCTATCTGTATCTGTGGTCGCTGTCCATACTGGCGCACGGCCGCGACATCGGCGTACCCGCACTGGTGTCACCGCTGGTGGCCGGGGCCGTCGCGGTCGCGATCGTGGGCTACTGCGCGGCGGTCAAACGCGGGGTGGTCGGCCGCTACGGCCCGCGGGTGGAACCACTGTGGGATCCGTTCGTGCGCAAGAGCGAATTCGTGACCGGCCTGTACGAGGCGGCCGCCGTCCCGGCCTGTCTGGCGCTGCTGATCGGAACCCCACTACTGCCGCCGCTGCTGCGCTGGTTCGGCGCGGAAATCGGGCGGCGCACCTGGATCGGCACCACCTACTTCACCGAATTCGATCTGGTGATCATCGGTGACGACGCGGCGGTGGGCCCGGAGGCCTCGTTGCAGACCCATCTGTTCGAGGACCGGGTGATGAAGATGTCGACGGTGACCATCCGCCCCGGGGCCACGGTCGGCACCCGCGCGATCGTGCTCTACGACGCCGTTGTCGGCGATCGGGTGGTCCTGGACTCGCTGTCGCTGCTGATGAAGGGCGAACAGCTCACCGCCGATACCCGCTGGGCCGGAATTCCCGCGCAATTGGCCGTCGTCGGCTGAGGAGTGACGCCATGAAATACGCTCTGCAATCCCGACTCTCGCGCCCGGTGGCCCTGGTCTACCGCGGCCCCGCCAGCCTGCCGGGCTGTCCCGAGGCCGTCGCGGACATGCTGGCCGCGAGCCATTGGGATTTCGACATCCATTTCACCGGACCGCGCGAGCGAGTGCCGCTGTCGCAGGCCACCCTCGCCCGCGCGACGCTCTACGCCCAGCCCGGCGGCGACACCCTCGACGCGGCCTACCGCCACCTGCGCGATCAGCGCGAGGCGATCCGGGGTTTCGTGGGTGCGGGCGGGCGCTATCTCGGTTTCTGCCTCGGCGGCTATCTGGCCGGCGCCACACCGGGATTCGCACTGCTGCCCGGCGATACCGACCGCTATATCGACACCCGGCGCGCCACCGTGCGCACCGAGGACAATGCCGTGGTCGAGGTGGTGTGGCGCGGACGACCGCGGCGGCTGTTCTTCCAGGACGGTCCGCATTTCGAGATCGAAACAGACCGCGGCACAACGGTTCTGGCGACCTACCCGAACGACGCCATCGCGGCCGCGGTGACGGGGTTCGGCGCGGGTCGGGTGGGGGTGGTCGGCCCGCATCCGGAGGCCACGCCCGACTGGTTCGCCGATGCCGGACTGCCGTTTCCGCACGGCAACGACCGGCTGCCGGCCTGCGGCCGCGATCTCGCCCACGATCTGGTGAACGCGGTGATGGCTCGATGACCACCGCCGTCGCACCCACCCGGCCCACCGAAAAAGCCTCCGGCACAGCCGCTTCCACGGCCCGCCTGATCGGTGTCGACGCCGCGCGCGGCCTCGCCCTGATCGGCATGATGGCCGTGCACGTCCTGCCGGACGCCACCGACGACGGCGACCCGACCTGGAGTTTCGCCCTGTTCGGCGGGCGCGCCTCGGCGCTGTTCGCGGTATTGGCCGGGGTCTCGGTGGCGCTGCTGACCGGTCGTCGCCGGGTTCGGCTCGCCGATGCGCCGGGGCATGCGGCGGGACTGGCCGCGCGAGCGCTCGCCGTGGGCGCGATCGGGCTCGCGCTCGGCTATACCGAACCGGAGCTGGCGACGGTCATTCTGCCGTACTACGCCGTGCTGTTCGTGGCCGCGATTCCGCTTGTGCTGCTGCCGACCTGGGCGGTCGGAGTGGTGGGCGCGGGGATTGTCGCCGGGGCTCCGGTAGCCACCCATCTACTGCTGGGGCGGCTGCCCGATGCCAGCGGCGACAATTTCGCCTTCACCGATCTGGTCACGCGGCCGGGGCAGTTGATCGCCGAACTTTGTGTGACGGGCGAATTTCCGGCCCTGCCGTGGCTGGCCTATCTGTGCGCCGGACTGGTCGTCGGCAGGCTCGATCTCGGTCGTATGCGAAATATGTTGCTGCTCATCGCCTTCGGCGCGGGAGCGGCCTGGGGCGCGCCCGCGCTGTCGACTTTCCTGCTGAACGCCCAGCACGGCCTCGACCACATCCTGGCCGCCCAGCCCGCGAGCGCGCTGACCCTCGACGAGACCGAACAGATGCTGGAATTCGGCGCGGACGGCACGGTTCCCGACGACACCTGGTGGTGGCTCGCGGTGGCCGGGCCGCATACCGGAACCCCGCTGGATCTGCTCGCCACCGTCGGCTCGTCGGTCGCGGTCCTGGGCGTCCTGCTCGCGATCACCCGAACGGCCCTCGTCCGCCGGGCGCTGCGGCCACTCGCCGCGGCCGGGCGGATGACCCTGACGCTCTACACATTGCATCTGATCTTCATCAACAGCGAATTCGATCATTACTCCCGCACAACGAGTTACGCGGCGCAGACGGTCGCGGCGCTGCTGATCGGCCTGGCCTGGACCGCCACCGCCGGACGCGGCCCGCTGGAATCGCTGGTCACCGCGATCGCACGCCGGGCCCGCCGCGCGGCCACCCGGACGAGAGCCGCGACATGATCCGCCGCCGCACCTTTCTGATCGCCACGGCCGCGGCGGTCACCACGACCGCGGGAGCGGGAGCCTTCGCCACCTACGAACTGCTGCACGACAATCCGCCGCTGGCGCTGGTGTACCGCGGACCGGCCGCCACCCCGGGATGCCCGGAAGCCGTTGCGGCACTGCTGCGCACGACCTCGACACGGCTGCGAGTCGAATACGTCGGGCCGCGCGAGAAACTGGAGTTGAGTGTCGAAAACCTGGCCCGAGCACGGATTTTCGCCCAGCCCGGCGGCGGTGATGTGGAATCGGCCTGGCCTCGACTGCGCAAACACGCCGACACCGTGCGCGACTGGGTGCGCGGCGGGGGCGTCTATCTCGGCTTCTGCCTGGGCGGATATCTCGCGGGTGCCCCCGGATATCGGCTGCTGGCCGGGAATTCCGAGCAGTACATCGCCACCGCGAACGCGGTCGTCACCACCGCCGACGACGCGATCGTCCCGGTGACCTGGCGTGGCCAACGACGCAAACTGTACTTCCAGGACGGGCCGACCTTCCGAATCCGTTCCGGCACAGCGCTACAGCAATTGGCCACCTATCCCACCGGCGAACCGGCCGCCATCGTCACCCGCTACGGCCAGGGTCGCGTCGGCCTGACCGGACCGCATCCGGAGGCCGACGAGAGCTGGTTCCATCCGCCGCGCCTGCCCGCCACCGATGCCATCCACCCCGAACTCGGCCACGACCTCATCGAAACCACGCTCGCCATTCAATAAACAAGGGAGAAGCCATGTTTCGCCGTCTGCTCCGCGTCGTTCTCGCGGTGGCCGTACTGCTCACGATTCCGGCGACGGCGGCGGCCTTCGCGGTATCGGCGCACAATGCCTCCACCGAGCGCCCGCATCAACCGGCCGCGGCGCTGCCGACCCTGCGGGCGGGCACCGCGGCCTGTGCGATGCCGAGTGTCTGGGACGGCGCGAGCACAGGGCGCGGAGTGACCGTGCGGCTACATCATCTGAAGACCCCGGGTCCGGTGACGGTCACGGTGGTCTACACCTCCGGCGAAACCACCCGGCGCACCCGCACTCTCGCGTCCGGAGTGGAGGATCTGCGCTTCAGCTTCCGCCGAGTCCACCCCGACGAGGTCGAGGCCGTCTTCGCCGAATCCGGCACAGCGCGGTGCGAGGTCGACTCCCTCGACGATTTCCTGCTGGCCGGATCGGATCGCTAGTCGATCAGCGCCAGCGCGATCGGGACGAGCAGTTCGACCAGATCCCCCATCGGCGGGCGCGGATCGGTGAGCAGCCATTCGTGCGCAAGGCCGTTGACCGCGCCGATCAGGGCGCTGGCCGCCATCCCGTGCGCGCCGCGAATACGGATATCGGATCCGGCCAGCGGAACCACCACGCGCTCGATCACGGTGGCCCACATATGCCTGCGCTCGCGGCGATGCCGTTCCATCCGCTCGCTCACGCCCACGACCTCGAGGAACGCCAGCTTCGCCCGATGCGGGTCGGCGCCATAGGATTCCAGATAGGCCGAGATCATCACCGTGGCGGCGGTGCGCGGATCGGTCTCGGCGGTGATCATGGCCAGCGCCCGGGTGATCGCCGCGGCCGCCTCGTCCTGAATCCGGTCGTAGGCGGCGACCAGCACATCCTCGCGAGTGGTGAACTCCTCGTAGAACTGCCGCTTGGACAACCCGGCGGCGGCGCACACATCCGCGAGTGAGCAATTCTGATAGCCGCGCTCGGCGAAGATCCGGGTCGCCGCGCGCAGGAAGCGATCGCGCCGCTCGGCCTTGCGTTCGGCGACGGTGCGTCCCCCGTATTGGCGCTCCACGGTTGTCACGAATCCACCGTAACCCGCGGCTGGCAGAAATCCGGGTCCACTAAATGTGACACCACTTGGTATCGGCGATTGCTTGCGATGCAGGTCACTGCGTGCCATAGTTCCGAGATATGTGAGACGAAGTGGTCTCACATAATTGAAGGAGCCCGAGTTGATCCAGCCGAGGACGGGGCGCACCCGTCGAGCGGCGCTGGTACTCGTGGCGGCCGCCGCCCTGGCCGTGCCGTCCACCACCATCGCCGTCGCCGCGCCCGAAAACCCGCCCGCGCCGGTGGCGCCCGTCGCCCCGATCCCGTTGCCCCCGGAGCTGGATCCCGGCTTCTACCATCCACCCGCCGATGCGGTCGCCGCCGCCGCGCCCGGTCAAATCCTGCGCGCGCGGCAGGTGAATGTGGCCAATGCGAGCCTGATCGGGCTCAATGTGGACGCCTGGCAGCTGTCCTACCGTTCCAACGACAGCCGCGATCAGCCCATCCCGGCCGTGGCGACGGTATTGAAACCGCGCGGATCGACGCCGGACAAGCTCGTCTCGATGCAGATCGCCGAGGACTCCCTCGCGGGATACTGCGCACCCTCCTATGCCGTTCAGCATCTGTCGGCCGGACCGTTCGTCGGCCAGATCGTCGCGCCCGCCGAATTCATCATCGCCCAGGGCGCGCTACAGCAGGGCTGGGGTGTGGTGATCCCCGATCACGAGGGTCCGAACAACGCCTACGCGGCCGGACCGCTGGCCGGGCGCATCACCCTCGACGGCATCCGCGCCGCACGGGATTTCGAGCCCATGCGGGTGACCCCGGACGCGCGGATCGGGCTCTACGGGTATTCGGGTGGCGCGATCGCCACCGGCCACGCCGCAGAGCTGAAGCAAAGTTACGCACCGGAATTGAATGTCGTCGGCGCGGCGGAGGGCGGCGTGCCCGCGGATCTCGGCGTGACCCTCGATGTCGCCAACGGCCAGCTGACCTCCGGCCTGATTCTCGCCGCGGTCATGGGAGTGGCGCGAGAATATCCCGAATTCGGGCAGTTCATCGATCAGAACATGGATCTGCTCGGCAAGGCGGTCACGACCGTACAGAGCGGATGGTGCGTGCAGTACGTCTCGGAGCTCCTGCCGTTCCTGAATCTCAAAGGGATGCTGCATACTCCGGGCGACCCCAAGGACGTGCCGGTGGTTCGCGACGTACTCGACAAGACCCGCATGGGCAAGGTCGTGCCGGATATGCCGATGTACATCTGGCAGGCCAATCCCGACGAGATCATCCCGGTGGGCCAGGTCGACGATCTCGTCGACGGCTACTGCCGGGCCGGTGGCACGGTGCGGTACACCCGCGAGCACTTCGGCGAGCACGTCGCCACCGAAGTCTCCGGCGCGGGCCCGGCGCTGCTGTGGCTGCGCGATCGGCTCGAGGGCGTACCCGCACCGGCCGGATGTTCGACGACCGATGCGGGCTGGCTCGCCCTGGACCCCAATGGTTTTCAGCTGCTGCTGTCGACCTTCGGCGAGACATTCGCCTCGTTCTTCGGCAAACCCATCGGGGTGCGATAACTCTCAGCGGATGCGCAGCTTGCGCATCAACCGCAGGGTCATGAGGGTCTGACGCAGCTGCTTGTCGAAGGGCTGTCTGGCCCGGGCCGTCATGACCTGGATCTTCTGCACGCCGACATTGACGGTGTCGGTGTACTTGAGCAGTCCGGCGTCGCCGTGGCGCGCGCCGACGCCGGACTGCTTCACCCCGCCCGAGGGCGTGCCCTTGGACGAGTACGTGGTGACGTAGCCGTCGTTGATATTGATATTGCCCGCCTCGATCCGGTCGGCCACCCGCCTCGCGTGCGCCAAATCCTTACTCCACACACTGGCATTGAGGCCGTAGGTGGTGGCATTGGCCTGGCGGATCACGTCCCGCTCATCGGAGTAGCGGTAGATCGTCGCCACCGGACCGAAGGTCTCCATGGTCGCGTGCAGCATGTCCGCCGTGACGCCGGTGAGCACGGTCGGCGCGTAGAAGGCCGGGCCGACATCGGTCATGGGCACACCGCCGGTGTGCACGGTCGCACCCTTGGCGCGGGCGTCCTCGACGTGCGCGGCCACCTTCTCCATATGATCGACCGAGGCCAGCGAACCGAATTCCGGTGTGTAGTCGTAGCGCGCACCGGCTTTCGCGCCGAGTTCCTCCGCGGCCGCGACGAAGCGGCGCACGAATTCGTCGTAGAGCCGGTCGGCCACGTAGATGCGCTCGATGTGCATACACGCCTGGCCGGAGTTGCCGTATACCGCGAACACCGCATTGGGGATCACATCGTCGAGGTCGGCGTCGTCGAGCACGATCATCGGATTCTTACCGCCCAGCTCGAGGCTGCAACCGATCAGATTGCGCCCGGCCAGTTCGCCGATGACCCGCCCGGTGGCGGTGGATCCGGTGAACATGACGAAGTCGACGTTTTCGATGATCGTCGGGCCCACATCGGGGCCACCGCCGCACACCACCTGTAGCAGTCCGCGCGGCAGACCCGCCTTGTAGAGCAGTTCCACGCCGTAGAGCACGCACAGCGCGGTCTTGTTGTCCGGCTTGAGCACCACGCCGTTGCCCGCGATCAGGGCGGGCACCGAATCCGACAGCGAGATCGCGTACGGGAAGTTCCACGGCGAGATGACCGCGACCACGCCCTTGGGCCGATGCTGTTCGGTCGAGGTCGTGATGATCGGCATCGGTCCGCCGCGCCGCACGGGTTTCAGGACCCGCTTGGCGACCTTCAAATAGTGGCTGACGACCATCGGCACATCGCAGGACTCCTCGACGGCCATCCGGCGGGTCTTGCCATTGCCGATCTGGATGAGTTCGGCGATGGTCTCGTGCTCGGCCAGTAGCAGCTCATGGGCCTTCTCGAAGACCGCGAGCCGCCGACTCAACGGCCAGGAGGCCCATTCCCGCTGGGCCGCACGCGCGTTCGCGGCCGCCGCGACGACATCCTCCGGTGAGGACTGCGGCAGCGATCCGATCGCCTTGCCGGTGTAGACCTCGATCATCTCGTAGGGTTCGCGCTTCTCGCCGGCGGCGCCCGCGGCCACCATCCCGGTCAGCCGATCGATGAGCGCCTTCGTGATCCGCGGCGGCAGCGTGGCCGTGCCGTCCTGCGTGGTTGTCTCCATCGCCGATCTCTCCATCCACTTGCCGCCCGTGACGGCGGTCACCAGATTCCAAACTAGAACACGTTATTGTTTCCTACAATGTCGCCGGGTAACTTCGTCCTCGAAGCGCAGGTAATTTCCGAGCAGAGAGGGTTGACGATGACGTCGGCAGCCGCTGAAACCAGTAGCAATACAGAACCGCACGCCCTGATCGAGCGACGCGGCGCCACGCTGATCGTCACCATGAACCGCCCGGCCGCGCGCAACGCGCTGACCGGCGAGATGCTCGAGCTGATGGTCGGGGCCTGGGACACCGTCGACAACGATCCGGAGATCCGGTCGTGCATTCTCACCGGCGCGGGCGGCGCGTTCTGCGCCGGTGCGGATCTCAAGGCCATGACCAAGCGGAACCACGCCGAAAGCATGAGCGAGGGCGGCGGATTCGACCCGACCCGACTGCCCGGCCTGCTCAAGGGCCGACGCCTCACCAAGCCGCTGATCGCCGCCGTGGAGGGTCCGGCCATCGCGGGCGGCACCGAGATCCTGCAGGGCACCGATATCCGGGTGGCGGGCGAGAGCGCGAAATTCGGTGTCTCCGAGGCGCGTTGGAGCCTGTTCCCGATGGGCGGTTCGGCCGTGCGACTGCCCCGCCAGATCCCCTACACCGTCGCCGCCGACATCCTGCTCACCGGCCGCCACATCACCGCCCGCGAGGCCAAGGACATCGGCCTGATCGGCCACGTGGTCCCCGACGGCACCGCCCTGGACAAGGCCCTCGAGATCGCCGACCTGATCAATGCCAACGGCCCCCTCGCCATCCGCGCGATCCTGCAAACCATGCGCGACACCGAGGGCCTGCACGAGGAGGAGGCCTTCAAGATCGACGCCAAACTCGGCCTGGCAGTCTTCCGCAGCGAGGACGCCAAGGAGGGCCCCCGCGCCTTCGCGGAAAAGCGCAAACCGGAATTCAAGGGCCGCTGACCCTGAGGCCCTGCCCAACACTCCCGTCCCCTGTCGGCCGACAAGTCCAGTCCCGTCGGCCGACAATCCCGCTCCCGGCGGCTGGCAGTCCCGTTCCCGGTGGCCGACAATCCCGCTCCCGTCGGCTGGCAGTCCCGTTCCCGGTGGCCCACAATCCCGCTCCCGTCGGCTGGCAGTCCC
>NZ_BDBS01000016.1 GCF_001613105.1 Nocardia pseudobrasiliensis NBRC 108224
GCTCCCGTCGGCTGGCAGTCCCGCTCCCGGCGGCCCACTGTCCTGTTCCCGGCGGCCCACCGTCCCGCTCCCGGCGGCCCACATCCCATTTCCGGCGGCCAACAATTCCATTCTCGGCGGCCAACATTCCTTTCCCTGTCGTTCCGGCACGCTTTTCGCCGGAACGACAGGGATCGCCTCACAACTCGGGTTTGACCATGCGGGCGATGAGGCGGCGGAAGAGGTTGGGGGCGAAGCGGCGGGCCAGGACCATGGCGTGTGCGTCGCCGGGGAAGACGTAGACCGGCACCTTGCGCTTGGCGAGGGTTTTCTCGACGGTATCGATGACCTTCTCCGGCGACATGCCGCTGCGCCCGGCCAGCACGCGCGGATCCGAGGCGCGGATATCGTCGAGGAAGTGGGTTTCCACATGCGGCGGGCAGACGCACAGCAGTCGCACATTGGAGCCGAGGAGTTCCTGGGCCAGCGAATCGACATAGCCGACCACCGCGAATTTCGATGCGGCATAGGCGGCCAGGCCGGGCGAGGCGAACCAGCCCGCCATCGAGGCGAACAGCACCACCGTGCCGGATCCGGCATCGCGCATGGCCGGTATGACGGCCTGGCACAGATTGACCGTACCGATGTAATTGGTGTTGATCAGCCGCTGCATCTCCGAAACATCTTGCGACAGAGCCGATCCCACGCGCGCGTAACCAGCGGAATGCACCAGGTGCTCGATCGGCCCCAGCTCGCCGCGTACCTTCTCCACGACCGCCCGCACCGCGGCGGTATCGGAGACGTCGCAGGCATAGGTCCGCATATTCGGTGAGCGCCTGGCGGTTTCGGCCAAGCCGGTCTCGTTCAGATCCACCGCGGCGACGCGGTAGCCCGCGGCGGCCAGCCGCTGCGCGGCGATGCGACCCATACCGCTGGCCGCGCCGGTCACCAGTGCTGTCTTGGTCATGAAACCTCCTGAGCGTCCTCGAATCTCATGCGCAGCAGGCCGATTCGAGTACTGAACAGCGCACGACCCGGCAGGCCGAGCGCACGCATCTCGTCGGCCACCGGATGGTCGCCGAGTTGGATCCGGGCCCCGCCCGGGCGGCCGCGCACGGCCCCGGGGTTCATCACCCAGGGTGTGCGGCGCAGGACGCCCTCGAGACTCGTATAGGCGTCGACGGACGCGCCGCCGAGTCCGGATGGCAGCGGTATGCCGGCCCCGACCCGCAGGGCAACCACCAGCCGATCCTCGAGCCGCACCTCGCATCGATGCCCGAGGCCCGCCCGGGTGATCCGAATATCGGCCAGCTCCTTGGGAAATCCCCAGATCTGCCGACCGGCCGCACAGGTGAAACTCTGATTCACCGGCAGCCAATGGATGTACGCACCGACCCCGTGGCCGGGACGTCGGGCCAGCAGCGCGAAGGCGAACTCGTGGTATGGGCCGAGATCACCGTCGACATAGCGGACGAACGCCATCGAGCATATGGCGCGGCCGGCCAATTGCACCGGCTCCAACCCCCTGTCCGCCAGCAGCCGTCGCGCCGCCGCCGCGTCGACGGCGAACATCGCCGAACAGGCATCCGCACGCCGGATCTCCACCGGCATCCGAACCTTTTCCCCGAGCACAGCATGCACCGCCGACACCTCCCAAGTAGAACACGTTCTCGTTTCTTCACCTACGATTTTCTGGACGGGTCCCGTTCACCGGGAACCCCGTCCGCCCAGCTCAGCTCACTCGATGGTCGGGCTCGCGGTCCGCGACATAGGCCCGCGCCCAGCGATAGTCGGGTTTACCGCTGGGCGTCCGCCCGACCCGTTCGGCCACCCAGATCCGCCGCGGCAGTTTGTATCCGGCCAGATGCGCGCGCACATGCCGTTCCAGATCGGCGAAATCCACCGAACCCGAATCGTTTCCGGAGACGATCGCCGCGACCTGCTGCCCCCAGCGCTCGTGCGCCACGCCGATCACGATCGCGTCGTACACCCCCGCGTACGCCTTGACCACGGCCTCGACCTCTTCGGTGAAAACCTTCTCCCCACCGGTATTGACGACCATATCGCCTCGGCCCAGCAGCGTGACCGATCCGTCCGGCTCCACCCGCGCCCGATCATCGGTCACCACCATCCGAACCCCGTCGACGGTACGAAACAGCCGATCGGACCGGGCCTGATCCTTGTAGTATCCCAGCGGCACCGATCCGGTCTTGGCGATCCAGCCCTGCTCGCCGGGCCCCACGGGACGGCCGTCGTCGTCCACGACCACCGCGCCGCGCCCGGTCGCGACCCGCGGCCCCCGCGTGACATCGTCATCCTTGGACGCGAATCCGATGCCGCCGAAACCGGTTTCGGAGGATCCGATCGAATCGGTGAGGACGACTCCCGGAAACAGTTCCAGCAGTTCGTTCTTCACCGACTGGGACAGCAGCGCCGCACCGGAGCCGATGGCCACCAGCGACGACGCGTCCGCCGGGCGCTCCCGGTACGCGTCCAGCAGCGGCCGGGCCATGGCGTCGCCGGTGATGACCAGAATATTCGCCCTCTCCCGCGCCACGGCCCGCCAGATCCGGGCAGGCTCGAATTTCGGCTCGAACAGCACGGTTTGGCCCGACCAGAGCGCGGTGAAGGTCGGCATCATGGCGGCGGCGTGGATGAGCGGCGGCAGGACGAACCAGCGACTCGGCGGGGTCTGCGCGCCGATGCGGGACTGCTGATACTCATCGGCCACCGGCTCACCGGTGTAGAAGTCGATCCCGCCCCCGAGCACCCGCCACATATCCTCCTGCCGCCACATGACGCCCTTGGGCAGGCCGGTGGTGCCGCCGGTGTACATCATGAAAAGATCGTCGGCACTACGCTGGCCCGAATACCTTTGCGCACAGCCACTTTCGACAGCGGTCTCATACGGCACGGAACCGTCGCACCGTTCATCGGTCCCGTCCTCGACCACCATCGCGTACCGCACCGACGGCACCGCCGCGCGAACCCGATCCACCGCGGGACCGTAGCGTCGGTGATGGATCACCGCCGTGAGATCGGCATTGTCGTAGACGTAGCGCAACTCCTCGACGCCGTAGCGATAGTTCACATTGATCGGCACCGCCCGCAGCTTGAAGCAGGCGATCAGCGTTTCCATGGTCTCTATGCCGTTGTGCATCTGAAAACCGATATGCGAGCCCGCGCCGAATCCGGCCGCGGCCAGATGCCCGGCCAGCGCGTCGGCCCGAGTATCCAACTGCCGGAAGGTCATCCTTCGCTCGCCCTCGACAATGGCGAGCCGCTCGGGCATGGCATCGACGGCGTGCTCGAACAGGTCGGCGAAATTGTTCGACATGGTCGGCTCCTGGGATCTACACGACGGTCAGCGGCAGCGATCGGCGAACGCCGAAGGCGAAATCCGCGCCGGTGCTGAGGCGGGTGATGATGACCTCGGACGCCTGCGGGAAAGGTGCAGGGGCCCTGAGGATTTCGAAGACGATCCCGCCCTCGTCCACCGCCCGCACCCGCGCATAACGGTGCGGATCGACGCCCTGCACGATGGCGTTCAGCGGTTCCGGATGCTCGGCATCGATCAGCGCGGGCCAGCCGCCGTCGGCCACCCCGGGACAGTCGCGAGGCAGTCGCAACACCACGGCGTCCCCCTTCACCGCGACATCGATCGCGCTGTACGACAGGGGATTCCACGCCGGATGCAACCGCAGCACCCGGGCCAGATCCCGCGGCCCGTCGCCGAGTCGCAACGCGGCGCGCACCCGCTGCGCGGTCAGCCCCGCGATGCCGATGAACTGCTTGCGGGCGATCGCGGTCGCCCGGCCGGCGTCGGTCCGCGCGCCGAGAGCGATCAGGAAGCCGAGGGTGAGCAGATGCTGTTGCAGGCATACCTCGTCGGCGAGGCGCACGAGCGCAGATTTCGAGAAATCCGCGAAGCACAGATCGCTCAGCAGCGGCCCGGCATAGTCGGACAGCCCCGCATCCGCCGGATCGATCGGATCGAGTTCGATTCGCGCGGCATGGGTTTCGGCGATACGCGCGGCATGTTCGGGTGGTTGCGGCGGCGTGTGTGCGGGATCGATGACCACGGTCCACGCGCAGACGGGTGTGCGATCGGCGGGGCGGCGGGGCGGGCGATGGACAGGACGCACCCGGGCATGCGGATTGGTGGCCAGCGCGGTCGCGTCGAAGGTCGGATCCTCGATGGTGTGGCACATCGCCACCACGAAGTCCTCCCCCATCGGCTCCACATCGGCCAGTGCGCCACAGTGGTCGAGCCGGAATTCGCCATGATCGTGATCGTCCACGCGGAAGCGGAAATCCATGAACTGCGGCGGCGCTCCGATATCGAGCTGCAAGCCTTTGAAGATGGTCGCCACGCCGTCACCGGGAATGTTCAGGGCCGCGCGCATGCGCCGGGTGTACACCGGGCTGGCCAGCTGCCACTCCTCGATGGCGATCGCGGTCATACCCTCGCGCCCGAAGGCCGCGATCGACTGCGCCATTCCGGAGCGATCGATGAGATGTCCGCACAGCAGCAGTTCCGGAACGAGCACCGCCAGCTCGGCCCGGGTCAGCTCGGCGAAGCGACTGGACACGACGATCACCACATCGGAACGGGTGATTCACCGAGGCGGTACCAGCCCGGCAGCGGTTCGCCGGATATGGACCGCTCGATGCGTTTGCGCATACCCGGGGTGAGTGCGTCGGCGGCGATCATCTCCGCGAACAGCGCCGATACATTGCCGAAGTCGAAAAAGTCGCGCTGCCAGGACCATTGGAGGTCGCCGCCATAGCGGAACCAGCTGCCGCCGATACCCGCCGGACTGTAGGGGCGGCCGTCGGGGCGGGTCGCGGAACCGATCTGTTTCCAGAAGCCGATCACGCTGCCGGCGCGATCGTCGACGACGAATTCCTGATACGGATAGGTCCAGCCCTCGAGTCCGGACATCTCCTGTCCGAGGGCAAGTTCGCGAATCTCCGCGCGCCCCACGGCCATGAACTCCTGGGCCGGACCGTAGTTCCAGCCGTAGGTGGCGTCCTCGGTGTACATCGCGGCCAGCGGACGCCAATCGCCCTGGGCCTCACAGGTTTTGTTCGCCTCGACCCAGCGCCGCACCATCTCGTCGAGTTCGTCGCGATCGGTCACGACTGATCCTCCACGAGAGACAGGGCCTGGGTGGGGCAGTAGCGGATCGCGGCCCGCGCCGCGTCCAGATCGTCGCCGGGTTCGGCGCGCAGAATTCGCACCGTCCCGTGTCTGGGCACCTCGAACAGTGCCGGTGCCTCGTCCTGACAGACGGCATGTCCCTGACACAGTTGCTCGTCCACGACTACACGCATTGTCATTCCCCTTCCAGTGGCGCTTCGGGCTGCACCTCGACCAGCACCAGATGCGCACCGCGCGGCGTCGACACCACCGCGAGCACCGCGGCGGCGATATCGTCGGCGCGCAGGAAATGCGGATGCCGGGCGAAGCCCCAGCGCGCCCAGTTGTCGAGCAGCGGACCGATCACCTCCGGCGTGGCGGTCATACCCATTCCGGTCAGCGTCTGCCCGGGGCGTACCACCGAGGCGCGAACGCCGGTGCCCTCCAACTCCATTCGCAACTGCCGGGCCAGAGCTTCCACGCCGATCTTGGCGGCGTTGTAGGCGCCCGTACCGGGCCGCGGGCGGTCGGCGCAGTCCGAGCCGATCACCACGAAATCACCGCGGCGGCGCTCGATCATCGACGGCAGGATCCGGTGCGCGAGCCGCTGCGCACCCAGCAGATGCACGTCGATCTGGTTCAGGAATCGGCCCGGATCCATCTCCCAGACCGTGCCGAATTCCAGGTCGCCCGCACCGGATACGACGATTTCCAGCGGCCCGAGCGCGGATTCGGCGGCGGTCACGAATTCCTCGACCGACGCGCTGTCGCCCACATCCAGCCGCCCCGCGAATGCCTCGCCCCCGTCGGCCCGGATCTTCTCCGCCAGCGACTCGCAGATCCCCACCCGGCGCGCGCCCAGCGCCACGGGATGTCCGGCCGCCGCGAGCGCCTGTGCCGTGGCCGCGCCGATACCGGAGGACGCCCCGGCGATCAGAGCGGGCCTGCGATCGGGATGCGCGGGGAATTTCGACATCAACGCACCTCCACCGCAATGGGCAGCCGGGCGAAGCCGCGCACATTGGTGGAGTGCACGCGCTCGATACCGTCGGTGTCGACCTCATAGGACCGCACGCGAGAGGTGAACTCCCGCAGGGCGATCGACGCCTCCAGCCGGGCCAGATGCGCGCCCAGGCAGAAGTGCACACCGCGACCGAAACTCACCAGTCCGCCCTTGTCGGTGCGCTCGATGTCGTAGATCTGCGGTCGGGCGAATACCGCCTCGTCGCGATTGGCCGAGCCGACCAGCAGCAGCACCTTGTCCCCCGCCGGAATCGTGCCGCCGTGCAGCTCGATGTCCACCGCGGCGGTGCGGGCCAGGATCTGGGTCGAGGTGTCGTAGCGCAGCGTCTCCTCGACCCAGTCGGCGATCAGATCGGGGTCGGCGGCCGCCTTCGCGTACTGCGCGGGATTGATCGCGGCCCAATACAGGGCATTGCCAAGCAGTTTCGTGGTGGTCTCATTGCCCGCGATCACCATGAGGAACAGGAAGCCGAGGATCTCGTCGTCGGACAGCCGGTCGCCGTCGGATTCCGCGTCCAGCAGCGCGGAGGTGAGATCGGCGGTGCGAGCGCGACGGCGCTGGGCGATCATATCCGCGTAGTAGCCGATCAGTCGCAGCGAGGCGTCCATCGCGGCGACCGGCACATCGAGGACGCCGTCCTCGCGGTGTACGACCAGATCGGCCAACCGCCTGATCTCGGCCCGGTCCGCCTCGGGCACGCCCATCAGCTCGGAGATGACATCCATCGGCAGCCGCCCGGCCAGCTCCTCGATCCAATCGAATCTCCCCTGGGCCAGTGCGGGTTCCAGATACTGGCGGGTCGATGCCGCTATGCGATCGGACATCTCGGTGACCCGTCGCGGCGTGAACCCCCGAAACACCAACTGCCGCAACCGCAGATGCCGCGGATCGTCCATGGCCAGGAAGGACATGGTTCGGTGCGCGCGCGGCCCCCAGGCTGCGGGATCCAGCGAAACCCCGTTCGCACTGGACAGCCGGGCACTGTCTCGGAACCCGGCCGTCACATCGGTATGCCGCGACAGCGCCCAGAATCCCAGCTCCGGATTGTGGTACAGCGGAGCCTCGGCGCGCAGCCGCTCGTAGACGGGATACGGGTCGTCGTGGAAGCCGTAATCGTACGGGTCGAATGAGAACGAGTTCAGCCTGCCGGATTCCGTTCCGGAAGACACCGAGCTGGACATGTGTCTGGACGGTACCACCACCGCCCCAGCCCCGATAGCCCTTCGGGCAAAATCCCCGAAAGAACGAGGATTCAAGGCAAAAATTGAAACAAGTTATTGCGCCTTTACCCGGGCTCTACATATAGTCCGTACACGTGTCCGGACAGCATGGGAGCTACCGATGAGCAGGCTCGTCACGACCGCGGGCTCACCGCTGTTGATCGGCGGGAAACTGACGCCGGGCGGCGCGGGCGTCTTCACCACGATGAATCCGGCGACCGGCGAGGCGCTCGGCTCGGCCGCCAATGCCGATGCCGCGGATATGGACGCGGCCGTCGCCGCCGCGCGCACCGCCTTCGACGAGACCGGATGGGCCGCCGAACCGACCGTCCGCGCGAATTGCCTGCGGCAGTTGCGCGACGCGCTGCGCGGGCACCTCGAGGAGCTGCGCGAGATCACCATCGCCGAGGCGGGCGCGCCCCGCATGCTCACCAGCGGACCTCAGCTGGAGGCGCCGATCGGCGATCTCGGCTACTTCGCCGATCTGGCCGAAACCTACCGCTGGGAAACCGATCTCGGCACCGCGACGCCCATGGGCATCAAATCCGGCCGCATCCTGCGCCGGGAGCCGATCGGCGTGGTCGGGGCCATCACCCCGTGGAACTTCCCGCATCAGATCAACTTCGCCAAACTCGGCCCCGCCCTGGCCGCGGGCAATACGGTCGTGCTCAAACCCGCGCCCGACACCCCGTGGTGCGCGGCCCTGGTGGGCAAGGTCATCGCCGAGGAGACCGATATTCCGGCGGGCGTGGTGAATATCGTGACCTCCGACGATCACGGGTTGGGCAGCCAACTGGTGACCGATCCGCGGGTGGACATGATCTCGTTCACCGGATCCACCGCCACCGGGCGCAACGTAATGGCCGGGGCCGCGGCATCTTTGAAGAAGGTTTTCCTCGAACTCGGCGGCAAGTCGGCGTTCATCGTGCTCGACGATGCCGATATCGTCGCCGCGGCCCGCTACGCCGCGTTCTCGGTCTGCGTCCACGCCGGGCAGGGCTGCGCGCTCACGACCCGGCTGCTGGTTCCGCACGCCGCCTACGAACAGGCCGTCACCGCCGCCGCGGGGACCATGGCGGGCATCGTGCCCGGCGATCCGAACAAATCCGGAACCATCTGCGGCCCGGTCATTTCCGAGCGTCAGCGCGCGCGGATCGAGCGCTATCTCGATATCGCGCGCGCCGAGGGCGGCCGGATCGTCGTCGGCGGCGGTCGGCCGCGGCGTGCGGGCGGCTTCTATGTCGAGCCGACGCTGATCGCCGATCTGCCCAACACCTCGACCGTGGCCCGCGAGGAGATCTTCGGCCCGGTGCTGGTGGTGATCCCCTACGACGGCGACGCCGAGGCCGTGCGGCTGGCCAATGATTCGCCCTACGGTCTGTCCGGCGCGGTGTGGGGTACCGATCCCGAGCGCATCCGGCGGGTGGCGCGCGGGGTGCGCACCGGCACGCTCAGCGTCAACGGCGGCATCTGGTACGCGGCCGACGCGCCGTTCGGCGGCTACAAGCAGTCCGGGGTCGGGCGCGAGCTCGGCGTGGCCGGATTCGAGGAATACACCGAAACCAAGCTGATCGCGACGGCCGAATAGGAGTTCCGCCATGGCACGCTTCACCGGACGATCGGCGATCGTCACCGGCGCCGCCCAGGGGATCGGCGCGGCCTATGCCCGGGCGTTGGCGGCCGAGGGGGCGAAAGTCGTAGTCGCCGACCTGAATTCGGACAAGGGCGAACAGGTCGCGAAACAGATCGCCGCGGACGGCGGAACCGCCGCCTTCCATCGGGTCGACGTGGCCGACCCCGAATCCGCCACGGCCCTGGTCGAATTCACCGTCGAGCAATTCGGCGGGATCGATCATCTGGTCAACAACGCCGCCATCTACGGCGAGATGAAACTCGATCTGCTGCTGACCGTGCCGTGGGACTACTACAAGAAGTTCATGAGCGTCAATCTCGACGGCGCGCTCAATATGACCCGCGCGGTCTGGCCGACCATGACCAAGGGCGGCGGCTCGATCGTCAATCAGTCCTCCACCGCGGCCTGGCTGTACTCGGGGTTCTACGGCCTGGCCAAGGCCGGAATCAACGGCCTCACCCAGCAGTTGGCCCACGAACTCGGCGGTTCGGGCATCCGCGTCAACGCCATCGCCCCCGGGCCGATCGATACCGAGGCCACCAAAACCGTCACTCCCGGCGGCATCGTCGAGGATATGGTCGCACGACTTCCTTTGAAACGCATGGGAACTCCCGGCGATCTGGTCGGCGCGTGCCTGTATCTGCTCTCCGACGAGGCGAGTTGGGTGACCGGGCATATTCTCAATGTCGACGGCGGACAGATCTTCCGCTCATGAGTGCCGGGACAGTCGGATTCATCGGACTGGGCAGTATGGGCGCGCCCATGGCCGAGCGATTGCTCACCTGGCCCGGCGGGCTGGTGGTGTGTGATACCCGACCGGAGGTGCTCGGTCCGTTCGTCGCGGCCGGGGCCGAATCGGTGGATTCGGCCGCCCGGGTCGCCGAGCGCGCGAGCGTCGTCTCCGTGGCCGTCGTCGACGACGCGCAGGTGCGGGCGGTGGTCGGGGAGATCCTGTCGGCGGCGAAGCCGGGTACGGTCGTCGCGGTGCATTCGACCATCAGCGACGAGACGGCCGTGGCGGTGGCCGCCGAATGCGCCTCGGCGGGCGTGGAATTCGTCGATGCCCCGATCAGCGGCGGCGCGCCCGCCGCACAGCGCGGCGCACTGGCGGTGATGGTCGGCGGCAGCGCGACAGCCTTCGAGCGGGTGCGCGAACCGTTCGGGCACTTCGCCGATCTCATCGTGCATGCCGGTACGGTCGGCGATGGTACTCGAATGAAGCTGGCCCGCAATCTATTGCATTTCGTCAGCTTCACCGCGGCCGCCGAGGCGCAGCGCCTGGCCGAGGCCTCCGGACTGGATATCACCGTGCTGGGCAAGGTGGTTCGCCATTCCGACGCGATCACCGGCGGCCCGGGCGCGATCATGCTGCGCGACACCACCGCACCGATCGAGTCCGGCGATTTCTGGCTGCCGATCCTGTCCCATGTCCGCGATCTCGGTGAGAAGGATCTGTCGCTGGCCCTCGCGCTCGGCGAGCGGCTCGGACTCGAATTGCCTCTGGCCCGAATGGCTCTCGGCGGACTCGGCGCGGGCCTCGGTGTCGGGGCGGGCGCGATCGCGAAGGAGCGACCATGACCACCGAACGCAGACGGCGCGGCCTGGCCAAGATGAGCGAGGTCTACGGCTGGGAGTTCAGCGACGGTCCGGGCGAGCATTTCGCCGTCACCGCCGACCACCTGTTCGCCGACATCTGGTCGCGGCCCGGCCTGTCCATTCGCGACCGCCGCCTGCTGCTGCTCGGCGCGTTGTCCGCGCAGGGATTGTTCGACATCGCCGAGATCCAGATCGGCGCGGCCCTGCACAACGAGGAACTGACCGAGGACCAACTGCGCGAGATCGCGCTGTTCCTGTGCCACTACATCGGCTGGCCCGCCGGCACGAAATTCGACGGCGTGGTGGGAAAGGTTGTGGCACAGGCCAAGAAGAGGAGCAACGGATCATGACCGAAACCACCACGGTGCGTCCGCTTCGGGCGGACGCCGTCACCGGCTGGGATTTCGAGGCCGACGTGGTGATCGCCGGATACGGCGTCGCGGGCGCCGCGGCGGCCATCGAGGCGGCCCGCGCCGGCGCCGAGGTACTGGTCCTCGAGCGCACCGGCGGGTGGGGCGGCGCGGCCGCGATGTCGGGCGGATTCATCTATCTCGGCGGCGGCACCCCGCTGCAGAAGGCGCTCGGCTTCGAGGACACCCCCGAGAATATGGAGAAGTTCCTGCTCGCCGCGCTCGGCCCGGGCGCGGATCGGGCCAAGATCCACGACTACTGCCAGGGCAGTGTCGAGCACTATCACTGGCTGGTGGCCCAGGGCGTGCCGTTCAAGGAGGAGTTCTGGGGCGAGCCGGGCTGGGAGCCGCCCGCCGATCAGGGCCTGATGTATTCCGGCGGCGAGAACTCCGCACCGCTCAACACCATCGCCACCCCGGCCCCGCGCGGACATCTGCCGCAGATGCAGAACAAGGTCACCGGTGAGAAGGGCGGCGGCTACATGCTGATGAAGCCGCTCACCGATACCGCCGAATCCCTCGGTGTGCGAGCCGAATACGACATTCGCATCCAACGCCTGATCGTCGACGACACCGATCGCGTCGTCGGCGTCGCCGCGAAGCGCTACGGCAAACCGGTGCATATCCGCGCCCGCCGCGGCGTCGTGCTGGCCACCGGCAGCTTCGCCTACAACCAGCAGATGGTCGAGACCTACGCCCCGCGTCTGATCAACCGCCCGGTGGCCTCGATCGAGGAGCACGACGGCATCGGGATCCGGGTCGCGCAGGCCCTGGGCGCGCAGCTGGCGCATATGGACGCCGCCGAGGTCGCGTTCTTCGCCGATCCGCAGATGGTCGCGCGCGGCATCCTGGTCAACGGTCTCGGGCAGCGCTACATCCCCGAGGACACCTACGGCGGCCGGATCGGACAGGCCACGCTCAACGATCAGGACAACAAGGCGTATCTCATCATCGATGAGCAGGCCCTCGAGGCCGCCAACGCCACCACCAGCACCGTGCACTTCTTCCGCCAGCAACCGCCCGCCTCGGTCGGCGAGACCGTCGCCGAGGTGGAGGACGAAATCGGTTTGCCAGCGGGCACATTGGTGAGCACGGTCGAGCTCTACAACCGGCATGCGGCCGAGGGCGTGGACCCGCTGCTGGGCAAGAAGCCGGAATGGGTCAAGCCGATCGGCACCCCGCTGGCCGCGTTCGATCTGTGCAACCACACCGGCGGTTTCACCCTCGGCGGCCTGAAGACCGATCTCGATTCGCGAGTGCTGCACGTATCCGGCGAGCCGATTCCCGGCCTCTACGCCGCGGGCCGCTGCACCTCCGGCATCTGCGCCGGCGGTTACGCCAGCGGCGCGTCCCTCGGTGACGGCAGTTTCTACGGACGCCGCGCGGGTGTCGCCGCGGCCCGACAGGATTGAAGGGAATACGGGCCCATGCGATTCGGCATCGTCCTGTTCACCAGCGACCGCGGCATCACCCCCGCCGCGGCCGCCCGGGCCGCCGAGGAGCGCGGCTTCGCCTCGTTCTACGTGCCCGAGCACACCCACATCCCGGTGAAACGGGAAGCGGCCCATCCGGTGACCGGTGATGCCAGCCTGCCCGACGACCGCTATATGCGCACCCTCGATCCGTGGGTGGCGCTCTCGACCGCCGCGGCAGTGACCGAACGCATCGAATTGGCTACGGCGGTAGCCCTTCCCACCGAACACGATCCGATCACCCTCGCCAAGACGATCGCCACCCTGGACCATCTGTCGGGCGGCCGGGTCACCATCGGGGCCGGATTCGGTTGGAACACCGACGAACTCGCCGATCACGGCATCCCGGGCGGCAAGCGGCGCACCGCGCTGCGCGAATACCTCGAGGCCATGCGCGCGCTGTGGACCCTGGAGGAGGCCAGCTACGCCGGTCAGTTCGTGAACTTCGGACCGAGCTGGGCGTGGCCGAAACCGGTGCAGGCCGAGGTGCCCGTGCTCATCGGAACCGCCGGAACCGAACAGGGTTTCCGCTGGATCGCCCGGCATACCGACGGCTGGATCACCACGCCCTACGAGAACGATCTGTTGTTGAAGCGCCTCGGACTGCTCGCCGAGATCTGGCGTGCCGAGGGTCGTACCGGCGCACCGCGGGTGGTCGCGCTGGACGGTAAACCCGATGCCGCGCGACTGGCCGAATGGGAGGCCGCCGGTGTCACCGACGCGCTCTACGGCCTGCCGGACAAGTCCGAGCCCGAGGTGCTGGCCTATCTGGACCGGCTCGCGGCCAAACTGGGCCTGACCGGCGGAGAGTGAGATCGCGACGTGCGCATCGCCCTGCTGTCCTACCGCAGCAAAACCCACTGTGGCGGACAGGGGGTCTACGTCCGTCACCTCAGTCGCGGATTGGTCGAACTCGGTCACGAGGTGGAAGTGCTGTCCGGCCAACCGTATCCGGAGCTGCTCGACCCTCGCGTGCGGCTGACCGAGGTGCCGAGTCTGGACCTGTACCGCGACGACGATCCGTTCCGCACACCGCGCCCGAGCGAGATCCGCGACCGGATCGATCTGCTCGAGCTCGGCACCATGTGGACGGCCGGATTCCCCGAACCGCGCACCTTCAGCCTGCGCGCCGCGCGGCTGTTGCGTTCCCGCACCGCCGAATTCGATGTGGTGCACGACAATCAGTGCCTCGGCTACGGTCTGCTCGATATCGCGGCGCGACTGCCGCTGGTCGCGACGATCCATCATCCGATCACTCGCGACCGCGCGCTCGATCTGGCGGCCGCGCCGTGGCGTCGTAAACCGTTCGTGCACCGCTGGTACGGATTTCTGGGCATGCAGCGCAAGGTGGCGCGGCGCATCCCCGATCTGATCACCGTGTCCTCCTCCTCGGCCGCCGATATCGCCGCCGATTTCGGCGTGGCCGCCGAACAGCTGCGCGTGGTGCCGCTGGGTGTGGACACCGAATTGTTCCGGCCGCGCGGAGGACGCGTGCCCGGCCGCATCGTGGCCGTGGCCAGTGCCGACAAACCACTCAAGGGCATCGGACATCTGCTGCGGGCCCTGGCGCGGCTGCGCACCACGCACGAGGTCGAGTTGCGGCTGGTCGCGCGGTTGGAGCCGAACGGGCCGACGGAGAAGCTGATCGCCGAACTCGGCCTGTCCGATATCGTCACCGTCGCGGGCGGGCTGGCGGATCTCGAGCTGGCCGAACTGCTGGCCTCGGCGGACCTGGCCTGTATTCCCTCGATGTACGAGGGCTTTTCGCTACCGGCCGTGGAGGCGCTGGCCAGCGGTACGCCGCTGGTCGCGAGCCGGGCCGGGGCGCTGCCGGAGGTGGTCGGCGACTGCGCCGAACTGGTCGAACCCGGCGATATCGGCGAATTGACCGCGGCCATCGGCGGTCTGCTGGACGCGCCGCGGCGACGGCACGCGCTCGGCGCGGCCGGTCGCGATCGCGCGGTCGCGGTCTACAGCTGGCCCGCCGTTGCGGCGCAGACGGTTTCGGTCTACGAGCGGGCCGCCGCCCGCACTTCGGGACGACACAACGAGGAGGCGAACGCATGCTGACCGTCGATTTCGACCGGCTGGGCATCCGGCCCGGTACCCGCGTCATCGATGTGGGCTGCGGACAGGGCCGCCACAGTTTCGAGGCCTATCGGCGCGGCGCGGATATCGTCGCCTTCGATCAGAACGCCGCCGATCTGGCCGATGTGAAGGTCATGTTCGGCGCGATGGCCGAAACCGGCGAGGCTCCCGGGCACGCCCGGGCCGAGACGGTCCAGGGCGATGCGCTGGCCCTGCCGTTCGACGCCGGGGAATTCGACGTGGTCATCGCCTCGGAGATCCTCGAGCACATACCCGACGACGAGCGAGCCATCGCCGAACTGGTCCGGGTACTCAAACCCGGTGGGGCCCTGGTGGTCACGGTGCCGCGCTGGCTGCCCGAGCGGATCTGCTGGGCGCTGTCGGACGCGTATCACGCCAACGAGGGCGGGCATGTGCGCATCTACCGCGCCGACGAATTGCGCGCCAAGATCACCGCGCGAAGGCTGCGTTTCGTGCACAGCGCGCACGCCCACGCCCTGCATTCGCCGTACTGGTGGTTGAAATGCCTGGTGGGCGTGGACGATTCCGAACATGTCGCGGTGCGCGGTTACCACCGGATGCTGGTGTGGGACATGATGTCGGCCCCGCGGATCACCCGGCTCGCCGAATCGGCGCTCAATCCCGTCATCGGCAAGAGCGTCGCGCTGTATTTCACCAAACCGGCGGTGCGCGGTGCGGCGATCTGACCTGCCGTCCCTTCCGGGCATCGTCACCGGCAAACAGTGTCTGCGCACGGCGGAATCCATCGCGGCCGCACAGGAATCCGACGGCGCGATTCCGTGGTTCATCGGCGGGCACACCGATCCCTGGGATCATGTGGAATCGGCGATGGCGCTCACCGCCACCGGTTTGCTGACCGAGGCGCGAGCGGCCTATGAGTGGTCGGCCCGCACCCAGCGCGCGGACGGATCCTGGCCCCTGCAGTTTCGCGCCGGCGCCGTCGAGAACACCGACGCGGATACAAATTTCTGCGCCTACCTCGCGACCGGAGTCTGGCATTACGTGTGCTGTACCGGGGATCGGTCGTTCGCGGCCGAGCTGTGGCCGAGCGTGCGGGCCGCGATCGACTATGTGGTGTCGCTACAGGGGCGAGGCGGTGAAATCCACTGGTTGCGAACCGCTTCCGGCGTGCTACCAGAGGCCCTGCTCACCGGATGTTCGAGTATGTTCCACAGCATTCGGTGCGCGCTGGCGCTCGCGGAGTGGCTCGGTGAGCCGCAACCGGAATGGGAGGTCGCCGCGCTGCGCCTGGGACATGCCGTCCGTCATCATCCCGAGGCGTTCGCGGCCAAGGACCGCTACTCCATGGACTGGTACTACCCGGTGCTGTGCGGGGCGTATCGCGGCCGCGACGCCGAACGCCGAATAGCCTCCCGCTGGCGCGATTTCGTGGTCGGCGAGATCGGTATCCGCTGCGTCGACGACCGGCCGTGGGTGACCGGGGCGGAGACCTGCGAACTGGCGCTGACGCTGGACGCCGCGGGTGATTCCGGGCGGGCGCGGCGGCTGCTGGCGGCCATGCAGCATCTGCGCGAGGACGACGGCTCCTATTGGACCGGACTGGTTTTCGCCGACGGTAAACGCTGGCCCGAGGAGCGCACCACCTGGACCGGCGCGGCCATGATCCTCGCCGCCGACGCGCTGTCACGGACCTCCGGCGGTAACGGGATCTTCCGGGATCAGGCCGCGACGGCCGTCATCGCCACCGACCTGCTGTGCGACTGCGTTACGGCGTGACGCCGCCGCATCCAGCCGGGCGTTCCAGTACGCGCAGCGAACCAACGACCGACACCTCGCGGAAGTTGTTGCTGTCCAGCGCCTTCCGATAGATGTTGTAGGGCGCGCGCCCGCCGTCGCGAGGATCGGGGAAAACATCGTGAATCGCCAGCGCTCCCCCGGCGGCCACCCAGTGCGCCCAGTTGTCGTAATCGCGCTGGGCCGCCTCCTCGGTGTGGCCGCCGTCGATGAACAGCAGCTGGATCGGAGTGCGCCAGACGCGGGCGAATTGAGTAGAGGCCCCGACGATTCCGACGACGGTATCGGTGAGCCCGGCTCGGACGATCGAGCGACGGAAGGCGGCCACGGTGTCGAACACCCCGGTTTCGGGGTCGACCAGGGTGGTGTCGTGATACTCCCACCCCGGTTGATGTTCCTCGGAACCGCGGTGATGGTCGACGGTGTAGACCGTGGCCCCGGACTGCCGCGCGGCCGCGCCCAGATAGATCGCCGACTTTCCACAATAGGTACCGATTTCCAGAATTGTTCCCCGGCCGCCGTAGCGCAGCGCCGCCTCGTACAGCGCTCGTCCCTCGTCCGGCGGCATGAAGCCGGTAGCGCGCTCGGCGATCCCGAACAATCTGGCCGTATCCTCGGAAATGATCGAATCGGCGCGAGTCACAATCAATAACCTTTCCCATTGCCTTCGAGGCCATGAGATAGTAGCATCCAGACACGTGTCCGATCCCATTTCCAGCGAACCCGCGGCGGTGAATTTGGAGGCCACGCGTCGCCGCCTCACCGAGAAGCAGGCCGACACCGTCGACCGCCTCACCCGGGCCGCGCTGGAGGTGCTGGCGCGCGAGGGTTTCGCGGGATTGACCGTGCGCATGGTCGCCGCGGCGGCGGGCGTCGGCACGGCCACCGCCTACACCTATTTCTCTTCGAAGGAACACCTGGTCGCCGAGGTCTTCTGGCGACGGCTGGCCGCGACCACCCCGCCCGCGACCGAATCCGCCGATCCGACCGTGCGAGTGCTGGCCGTACTGCGTCAGATCGCCATGCTGGTCGCCGACGAATCGGCCCTCGCCGGGGCGGTGACCAGCGCACTACTGGGCACCGATCCCGATGTCGCCCATCTGCGCACCCGCATCGGCGCGGAGATTCGCCGCCGTTTGATCGAGGCGCTCGGGCCCGATGCCGATCTCGAGATCGTGGAAACACTGGAATTGCTCTACGCGGGCGCGCTGGTACGCGCGGGCGTCGGCTATGCGTCCTATGCCGAAATCGCGGATCGCCTCGAAAAGTCGGCGTTACAAGTTTTGCGGGATTGATTCTTCTCCCTTGCTTCGAACTTATTTCGGTAGTACCGTCCAGACATGTGTCCAGCTAGCTCGGACACGGTACTGCGGAAGGATTTCCGATGGCACTGGTCAGGCCGCGACAGGTCTCCGGCGGCGAGGCAGAACTCGGTCACCTGCAGGAGTTCCGCACCGATCCCATTGCCCTCATGCGCCGGGTCCGCGCCGAATGCGGTGATGTCGGCGCGTTCCGGCTCGCCGACCGCGACGTGATCCTGCTGACCGGGGCCGAGGCCAACGAATTCTTCTTCCGCGCCACCGACGAGGAGTTGGATCAGAGCGCGGCCTATCCGTTCATGAAACCGATCTTCGGTGAGGGCGTGGTGTTCGATGCCAGCCCCGAGCGGCGCAAGGAGATGCTGCACAATCAGGCGCTGCGCGGCGATCGTATGCGGGGGCACGCGGAAACCATTGCGCGCGAGGTGGATCGGATGCTCGACCGCTGGGGCGACGCGGGTGAGATCGATCTGCTGGAGTTCTTCGCCGAACTGACCATCTACACCTCCTCGGCCTGTCTGATCGGTGTGAAATTCCGCGAGGAACTCGACGAGCGCTTCGCGCGGCTGTACCACGAACTCGAACGCGGTACCGACGCACTGTGTTACGTCGACCCCTACGCGCCGATCGAGAGCTTCCGCCGCCGCGACGAGGCCCGCGCGGAGCTGGTGCGGCTGGTGCAGGAGATCATGGATCGGCGCATCGCGAATCCTCCTGCGGGCAAGGCGGATCGGGACATGCTCGACGTCCTGGTGTCCATCCGCGACGAGCGCGGCGTCCCGCGTTTCTCGGCGAGCGAGATCACCGGCATCTTCATCTCGATGATGTTCGCCGGACACCACACCACCTCGGGCACCGCGGCGTGGACGGTCATCGAATTACTGCGCCACCCCGAGACGCTCGCGGGCGTGGCCGCCGAGCTGGAGGAGCTCTACGCCGACGGGCAGGACGTGAGTTTCCATGCGCTGCGGCAGATTCCGCGACTGGAGGCGGTGATCAAGGAGGCGTTGCGACTGCATCCGCCGCTGATCATCCTGATGCGGGTGGCCCGCGGCGATTACGAGGTGTGCGGAAATCGCATCGACTCGGGCGATCTCGTGGCGGCCACTCCCGCGGTATCCAATCGCATAGCCGCCGACTTCCCGGATCCGGATCGGTTCGACCCCACGCGCTATCTGGATCCGAATCAGCAGGATCTGCTCAATCGCTGGACCTGGATCCCGTTCGGCGCGGGCCGCCATCGCTGCGTCGGCGCGGCCTTCGCGCTCATGCAGCTCAAAGCCATCTTCTCGATTCTGTTGCGGGACTGGGAATTCGAGATGGCCCAGCCCGCGGACAGCTACCGCAACGACCACTCCAAGATGGTGGTGCAGCTGCGGCAGCCGTGCGCGGTCCGCTATCGCAAGAGATCTCGGTGACTACAGCACCGATTCGATGGCCGACACCACGGCCGGATCGCTCGGTTCGGTGCGCGGGCGGAATCGGCCGACCACCTTGCCGTCCCGGTCGACGAGGAACTTCTCGAAGTTCCACTGGATATCGCCCGCCTCGCCCTCGGCGTCGGCGGTCTGCACCAGCTCCTGGTACAGCGGGTGACGGCCGTCGCCGTTCACCTCGACCTTCTCCAGCAGCGGAAAGTCCACGCCATAGGTGGTCGAGCAGAACTGCTGGATCTCCTCGGCCGTGCCGGGTTCCTGGCCCATGAACTGATTGCAGGGCACGCCGACCACGCTGAAGCCGCGCGGTCCGTAGGTCCGCTGCAGTTCCACCAGGCCGGTGTACTGCGGGGTCAGGCCGCACTTGGAGGCCACGTTGACCACCAGCACCGCCTTGTCCCCGGCCAGATCGCCGAGGGTGGTCGATTCGTCGGAGAGGGTCCGTACGGGAATGTCGCGAATGCTCACGGGCCGATCATAGGACGACCCGGCGCGTCGGATCGGTTGTGCGAAACGACGAACTACGACCGAACTGTAACGGGTTCTACTGATGGTCTCGCAGCTCGGAGCGCCATGTCGAACAAGAAGCGGCGTTCACATCTTCACCCAGATTAGAACTTGTTCTACAGTGTGTCCGGGACCACTTCGAAGATGAGGTAAGCGAATATGACCGACCGCATCGCGGACACCAGCGAGGCCGATTACATCGTCGTGGGCGCGGGCAGCGCCGGTGCCACCGTCGCGGGACGGCTCGTCGAACACGGCGCGAGCGTCATTCTGATCGAGGCGGGGCGCAAGGACGACACTCGACTGGTGACCGTGCCCGGCATGATCACGATGGTGCATACGGTCCCGCAGCTGAAGAAGCGCGTGACCTGGAAGCAGTTCTCCACACCGCAGAAACATGCCAACAATCGGCTGATTCCGATGACCCGCGGCAAGGTGCTCGGCGGCTCGTCCTCGGTCAACGGCATGCTTTTCGTGCGCGGCAACCGGGCCAATTTCGACTCCTGGGCCGCCGAGGGCTGCACGGGCTGGGGCTATGAGGACATCCTGCCCGCCTACAAGCGACTGGAGAACTGGGAGGGCGGGGCCAGCGACTTGCGCGGCGCCGGCGGACCGATCGAGGTCACCCGCCAGCGCGAGCTCACGCCGATCGCCCAGGAGTTCATGGAGGCCGCCGCGGCAAGTCTGGGGGTGCCCAAGATCGCCGACTACAACGGCGAATCCCAGGAGGGCATCAGCATTTTCCAGCAGAGCGTGCGGGACGGTCTGCGCTACAGCTCGTCTCGCGGTTTCATTACCAATCGGCCCGATTCCGGGCTGAAGGTGCTGACCGGCGCGCACGCCGCGCGGGTGGTGATCGACAACGGGCGCGCGACCGGGGTCGAGGTGATCGAGAAGTCCGGGCGGCGAATCATCCGCGCGGCCAAGGAGGTCGTGGTGTCGGCCGGTGTGATCGGTTCGGCGCAGTTGCTGATGCTGTCGGGTGTGGGTCCGGCGAGTCAGCTGCGCGAGCTCGGGATCGATGTCCAGACCGATCTGCCGGTGGGGCAGAACCTGCACGACCACCTGTTCGTGCCGATGACCTTCCTGTCGAAGAAGGCCGTACATCGCGGTATCCCTTCGCATTTCGCGGCCGGGCTCGTACGCGAGCTGGCTCGGCCGGGCAGCTCGTGGTTCGGGCGCACCGTCTTCGAGGCCGTCGGCTTCGTGAAAACCTCGTTCGCGCAGGATATTCCGGATATGCAGATCCACACCCTGCCGTGGAACTATCCGGTGCCCAACCAGGACGAGGACAAACTGCATCTCGTGGACCGACGGGCCGGTTTCACCATCTTCCCGACGCTCATCTATCCCAAGAGCCGCGGTGAACTGCGCTTGGCCTCGGCCGATCCGTACGATTCCCCGCTGATCGATCCGGGCTACCTGTCCGATCCGGCCGATACCGAATTCCTCGTCGAGGGCATCCGCATGATCCGCGAGATCATGTCGCACTCCTCGGTCGCGGGCGACGTCACCGAGGAATTCACCCCCGGTCCCGCCCTGCGCGACGAAACCGCCCTGCGCCGCGAACTGCCCAACCGCGTCCACTCGGTATACCACCCGGTCGGCACGTGCCGCATGGGCGTCGACGAACGAGCCGTCGTCGACCCGCAACTCCGCGTCCGCGGCATCGAAAACCTCCGCGTAGCCGACGCCTCGATCATGCCGAGCATCACCGGCGGCAATACCAACGCGCCCTGCTACATGATCGGCGAGAAGGCGGCCGAGCTGATCACGACCGGGTAGTCCCGCCCCCGATGGGAGGACGTCCCGGCACGCCCCCTCTTATTTCCCCCGCATTTGTTCCCGGCACGCCCTTCGCCGGGAACAAATGCGGGGGATTGCATGTTGACGGGTATGACGCTAACGTTGGCAGCGTTCTTCGACTTGTGGACGCAGGTGGACCAGGTCCCGCCCACGAGGTCTTCATCCCGGTGTTCGGGTAGCAGCAGTGCGTTGCCGGTTCGACCGGATCCCCATTCGCGGCGCGTATGCCGCGGTCACGGCCGTTCGCCGTACCCACAACTTTTCCCGGAGGGGGAAACATCATGCAAGACAAGACAATTCAAGGCAAGGCCGGTGCGGAGACGGCCGTCACCGGCATACTCGAGATCTCCGACAACCACGCGACGCTGCGGACCGACGGCTATCTGCCCGGACCGCGCGACGCGCATGTGCCGCCGCGCCTGGTGCGCGAATACGGCCTGCGCCCAGGCGATGCCGTGACCGGCGCGGCCGGAGCCAAACGGGAGGGCGTGAAGTTCGCCCCGCTGGTCCGGATCGACACCGTCAACGGCCTGCCGCCCGAACAGGCCCGTAAGCGACCGCATTTCGCCGATCTCGTCCCGATCTATCCGAACGATCGACTGCGATTGGAAACCGAACAGCACGAAATGACCACGCGCATCACCGATCTGGCGATGCCGCTAGGCAAGGGTCAACGCGCGCTGATCGTCGCACCGCCCAAGGCGGGCAAAACCTCTGTGCTGCAGTCGATCGCGCACGGCATCGCCAAGAACCACCCGGAATGTCAGCTCATGCTGGTCCTGGTCGGCGAACGCCCCGAGGAGGTCACCGACCTCGCCCGCGCCGTCCCGGCCGATATCGCCGCCGCCACCTTCGACCGCCCGCCGCGCGAACACGTCGCGGTCGCCGAACTGGCCATCGAACATGCCAAGCGCCTGGTCGAAATGGGCCGCGACGTGGTGGTATTGCTCGATTCGCTGACCCGCCTGGCCCGCGCCTACAACCTGGCCGCCCCGGCCTCGGGTCGCATTCTGTCCGGCGGCGTGGACGCCGCCGCGCTGGCCCCGCCGAAGAAGTTCCTCGGCGCGGCCCGCAATATCGAGGGCGGCGGATCGCTCACCATCGTCGCCACCGTCCTGGTCGAAACCGGTTCTGTCGCCGATTCGGTGATCTTCGAGGAGTACAAGGGCACCGGCAACGCCGAACTCAAACTCGATCGCCAGATCGCCGACAGCCGCATCTTCCCGGCCGTGGACATCAACCGTTCCAGCACCCGGCGCGACGAGTTGCTGCTGGACCCCGCGGAACTGGCCGCCGTCGAATCCATGCGCCGCACACTGGCCGGGCGCGAACCGCGCCAGGCCGTCGAACTATTGCTGACCGGATTGCGCGGCACCCAGACCAACGCCGAATTCCTGCGCAATATCCGCACCGCGGGCCGCTGACCCGCCCGTCCGGTTCCTCCCGTTACTCTGGTTCGGTGGTCGGCACCGAATGGACCGTGCCGATCAGGCTCGATCTGGAGGTTTTCGTGGGGCGCGAGGAGATGCTGAGGCGGGTACGCGATGCCCTCAAGGCCCTTCCCGACGACGAGCGCACCGTCACGATCGGCCGGCATCGCCGAGCCGCCACCGAACTGGACCCGGCCGAGCGCGCCGAACTGGTCGAGATGTTCGCCGAGCGGATCAAGAACGACGGCGCCCAGGTTGTCCGGGTCTCGGAGGAGACGATCCCCGACGCCGTCACCGAGGCGCTGACCACCCACGACGTCGGCTCGGTCGCCGTGCCCGAGGGCCTGCGATCGGAATGGCTCAGCGCCTGGGCCGAATCCGACGGACATCGCATCGTGTCCGACCATCTCCTGGCCGCCGCCGAGACGCCCGATGCCGTGGTGACCGGCTGCGCGGGCGCGGTCGTCGAACCGGCGACCGTGGTGCTGGACGGCGGTCCGGGTCAGGGCCGGGCGTCGATGCTGGCCCCCGGCTGCCATATCTGCGTGGTCCGCGCCGCGCAGATCGAACCGGCCCTGCCCGACGTCCTGGACAAGCTCGACTCCCGGCGACCCATCACCTGGTTCCGCGGACCGGCCGCCGCACCCGACGACGAACTCGTCCCGGTGCCCGCCGGCCAGGGCCCGCGGCATCTCGTTGTCGTCATCGTCGAATGACTGCAAGCGCTCCTTAAGCCCTCGGCAAGTCCGAACGGGCATCCTGTTCCTATCCGGACGATGCCCGTCTACGAGGGGTGGCGGGCGCGTCCGATCCATCGCCCGTTGCCACGTTGTGATCATGCTCTCCGGCGTGACCGGTCATCTCGAGGAATGATGGTGACAAGTGCGCCAAGGAGATTGGGAGCGACGATGGAAACCGTGGTCGTCTTCGTATTGGCCTGCCTGCTGTACTGGTGGGGCATGCTCTGACAGCGACGAATACCTCTCCGGCCCGCACATCGTTCGCGCGGGCGAACAGTGTGCGACGGCCATTATGCTGGCCTGGACAGGAGAGGAGTGACCGCGATGGTCGCGAAGGCGCAGGAGATTCCGTCGGTCTGGACCCGACCGCAACGCCCCCGGCGCGATACCCCGGCGCTGAGCCGGGAGCAGATCGTCGCCGAGGCGATCGACCTGCTGGACTCGGAGGGTTTCGAGGCGCTGAGCATGCGCCGACTCGGCACCAAGCTCAATGCCGGGGCGACCTCGCTCTACACCCATGTCGCCAACAAGGACGAACTGCTCGAGCTGATCATCGATGAGGTGCTCGGCGAGATCACCATTTCCGACGCCCCCGCGCCGGATTGGCGTTCGGCCCTGTTGCGCCTGGGCCTGGACATCCGGGCCGGACTGCTGCGGCACACCTGGATCACCGGCGTGCTGAGCACCGCCGGGCTGAGCTATCTCGGCCCGAATATGATGCGCCTGTCGGAGGGTCTGCTGACCATTCTCGAGACCTCCGGATTCGACGAGGAACTCGCCGATCGCGCCACCGATACGATCCTCGGCTTCATCATCGGCTCCACCTCCACCGAGGCCGCCATGATCACCACCATCGCGCGCAGCGGCCTCGACGAACAGGAGTGGATGCAGCGCCTGATGTCCGCGGGCCGCTCGGCCTCGAGCCCCTACCCGCGCACCCACAAGCGCTACGCCGCACACGACGCCGGAACCGCGGTCCGCGACCGCGACGCCGACTTCGAATTCGAACTCGCCCTGATCCTCGACGGCCTGGCGGCCCACCGCCGCGCCGACTGATCCGGCGAAACCAATGAGGCCCGCACCGGAATCCGGTGCGGGCCTTCGTCATTGCGGCCTACTTGCCACCGTCGAGTCCGGCGCGGACGCCCTCCTCGATGCGCTTGCCGATCTCCTGGTCAACGTTCTTCCAGTATTCGAAGACACGGCTGAGCACCGGTTCCCGCACGCCGCCCAGCACGTGGCCGACGACGTTGTTCACCAGACGCTCACGCTGCTCGTCGTTGAGGACATCGCGCACGAGCGTGCCGGGCTGGGCCCAGTCGCTGTCCTCGCGGTGCTGGATGTAGCCCGCGCGCACCATCTCCGGTTCGAAGTTGTTCCAGGTGGCCTCGTCGGGGGCCTGGGACGGATCGGCGTGCGGGCCGCCGTAGGAGTTGGGGGCGTAGACGGGAACCTCGGGCGCGTTGAACTCGTATCGCATCGCGCCCTCCTTGGAATAGGTGTTCACCTCCGCGGCGCGTGGGCGGTTCGGGGGCAGCTGGGCGTAGTTGGCGCCGATGCGGTAGCGATGCGCGTCGGCGTAGGCGAATACACGACCCAGCAGCATCTTGTCCGGCGAGAAGCCGATGCCCGGAACCACATTCGACGGTTCGAACGCGGCCTGTTCGATCTCGACGAAGTAGTTGCGCGGATTGCGGTTCAGGGTCCAGCGGCCGACCTCGATCAGCGGGTAATCCTTCTTGGACCACACCTTGGTCAGGTCGAACGGGTTGAATCGGTAGCTCGCGGCCTCGTCCACCGGCATGACCTGGACGTGGACGGTCCAGCTCGGGTGGTCGCCGCGCTCGATGGCATCCCACAGATCGCGGCGGTGGAAATCGGCGTCCTCGCCCGCGATCCGGTCGGCCTCGGCCTGGGTCAGGAACTGCTGGCCCTGATCGGTGCGGAAGTGGTACTTCACCCAGAAGCGCTCACCGGCGGCGTTGATCCACTGATAGGTGTGCGAGCCGTAGCCGTTCATATGCCGGTAGGTCTTCGGGATGCCCCGATCGCCCATGAGCCAGGTCACCTGATGCGCGGACTCGGGGCGCAGCGTCCAGAAGTCCCACTGCATATTGTGATCGCGAAGTCCGTTGCCCGGCAGACGCTTCTGCGAGCGGATGAAGTCGGGGAATTTGATCGGATCCTTGATGAAGAATACCGGGGTGTTGTTGCCGACGAGGTCGTAGTTGCCGTCCTCGGTGTAGAACTTCACCGCGAAGCCGCGCGGATCGCGCCAGGTGTCGGGGCTACCCTGCTCGCCGGCGACCGTGGAGAAGCGCACCAGCGATTCGGTCCGCGCACCCGGCTGGAACAGCTTGGCCTTGGTGAAGCGGCTGACGTCGTTGGTCACGACGAGTTCGCCGTACGCGCCCGCACCCTTGGCATGCACGATCCGCTCCGGCACGCGCTCCCGGTTGAACTGGGCGAGCTTCTCGATCAGGTAGTGGTCGTGCAGCAGGATCGGGCCCTCGGTGCCCGCGGTCAGCGACTCGTTGTCGCTGGCGACCGGCGTACCGGTGTTGGTGGTGGTCGGCTTGGTCATGAATGGCCTCCTCGAGGGTCGACGACTTCCCCCGGGGTATGGGCTGCCCCCGGGTCGAGATGAGATGGTCCGTCCGGTCAGGTGGACGGAATGGCGCTGCTACCGAGGCAATCCGGGCACATGCCCCAATAGACGACCTCGGCCTCGTCGATCGCGAAACCGTGCGCGTCCGACGGATCGAGACAGGGAGCATGTCCCACGGCACAGTCCACGTCCACGACCGTGCCGCAGTTCCTGCACACCAGGTGGTGATGGTTGTCACCGGTCCGCGCCTCGTACAGCGCGGCGGAACCGGCCGGTTCGATCCGGCGCAGCAGTCCGGCGTTCACACAGGCCCGCAGTACGTCGTACACGGCCTGGGTGGATACCGAGCCCAGTCTGCCCCGCACCGCGGCGGCCACCCGGTCGGCATCCGAATGCGGTTGGGCCGCAACCACATCCAGCACTGCCACCCGCGGGGCGGTGACCCGCAGTCCGGCCGCGCGCAGTCGCTGCCGCGGGTCGAAGGCGTCGGTGTGCATGAACCCCAGTTTGCCCCTTTTTTGGAATAAGTCAAGAAAAGACCCGTGGAATAGATCCCCACCCCGCCCTGTTGAACCGGACTGCCGACGTCGGGACAGCCCCGGGCCTCACCCTTTGTCGCTTCGAGCGACCACTCGCCGAGAGGCGCTTGTTGGGCGTCGGCGGCCCCCGGGCGGCGGAGCCCCATTGCCTCCGCGCCCGGATCGACGCCGCCAGGTTCGACCTGGCGGCGTTCGCGCATTTCGTTGGGGGCCTGGCGTGTTGGGGAGTTTCCCGGTCGGGCCGGGTTAGCCTGCTCTCATGCGCCGCATCCTCGGGTGGGTCTCCGGCATGTCCGTCGTCGCCTTGGTGGCGTGCGGGGTCGCGGCCGAACCCGCGCACGCGCGCACGACCGAGCCGACGCGGTGCGCGGTCACCGCCGAGCGCGAGCTCGAGCGCGCGGCCCCAGAAGCGGTCGGCTTCGACGCCGATCGGCTGGCCGCGGCCCTCGACTTCGCCGCGCAGCGCAATCGGTTCAATGTGCGGGTGTTCCGGCACAACTGCCTGGTCGGCGAGGGGCCGACCAATGCCAGATCCGGCAATATCGCGTGGAACGTCTGGAGCGTGACCAAAAGCGTCGTCTCACTGGTCGCCGGAATCGCCTGGGACCGTGGCCTACTCGACCTGTCCGCGCCCATCGACCGCTATCTGCCACCGGGCCTCGGCGACGCCCGCCACCGAGCCATCACCGTGGAGAATCTGCTCACCGAATCCTCCGGATTGCGGGTCGGTGCGGTGACCGAGGGTCTGACCGCGATCGTCCCGATCGATCCGAACAGCGCGGTGCAGGCGCTCGGGGTGCCCTTCGATACGCCGCCCGGCACCGAATTCACCTACAGCCAGCGCAATGTCGATCTGCTGACCTATGTCGTGGAGCTGGCGGTCGGCGAGCCGTTCCAGCGCTTCGCCCAGCGGGAGCTGTTCGATCCGCTGGGTATCGAGAAAGGCGATTACTACTGGGCCCGCGACCGATCCGGGCATACCTATGGCTACGCCCATCTCATGATTCCGCCCAACGATCTGTCTCGACTGGCCCTACTGCTCGGCGACGACGGCCGCTGGGGCGAACAGCAGGTCGTGTCGAGCGACTATCTGCGAATGGCCAGCCGTCCCTCGGCGACCAATCCCTGCTACGGGTATTTGTTCTGGGTCGGGGCGGGTTGTGTGGAGATGCCCGCCTTCCTGCCGCGCGATTCGTATCTGATGTCCGGGCTCGGCCTGCAGAACGTCTTCGTCATTCCCGAATGGGATCTCGAGGTGGTGTGGACCGGCGCGTTCGGCAACCACTCGGTGAAGGGGCTGCGCGGACTGCTGCAGACCACCGACGAGCTGTCCTGGGAGTTCTTCCGACGGTTGGTGGCCGCCATGCGGCAGCCACCGGTCTCCGATCCGGGTCCCTATTCCGAACAGCCGATCGAGATCGATCCGCGCGACTATATCGATCCCGAGATCATCGAGGCCATCTTCGGCCTCGGGCCGGCCGCGTATCCGGGCTGTAATGTGCTGTCCTGCTTGAAGACTCCGCTCGCGGCGCCGTTCACCGACACGCCGCCGGGCTGCTATATCGTGGTGTGTCTGGGCACCGATCCGCGAACGCCCGGCATTCGCTGAATCAGCGCACGAGGCGGGCCAGCACGGCGGCGTTCATATAGTCGCGGAACAGCACCACCTTGCCGTCGCGCACGCGAACCACGTTGACGGAGGTGCGAATTCGTGCACGGGGCTCACCCGGCAGGGTCATATCGACCTCGTTCTCGACGAACAGCAGTTCCGGATCGGCGGTCTCGTACACCTGGGGATGTATGCCGTGCACCTCGATTCCGGTCGTCGCCGCCCGGCGCTGCGCCAGGTGGTCCCGAATGGCCTCGCGGCCCTCGACCCGCTCGGGGGTCCCCTCGAGGGTGAAGGGCATTTCGAAGACCGCATCCGGCGCCAGCCACGAGGCGAAGGCGTCGCTGTCGCGTGCGGCCAATCCGTTGAACATCTCTTCGACCAGCTCACGCGGGGTTCGTACGGGAGTGTCGGTCATGACGATCTCGCTTTCGATAAACGGAACCAATACCCCGCTTATCATTCGGAACGGTCGCCCCGCTTGTCAATGCCCCGGCTCGGTAGACTCGCGCCGTGACCGAAGGACGTCCCCTGCGCGCCGATGCCCGCCGCAATCGCGAGCGTGTCCTCATGGCGGCCCGGGAAGCCTTTGCCGCCGAAGGTATTTCGGTTCCCCTCGACGAGATCGCGCGGCGCGCGGGCGTCGGCCCGGGTACGGTGTATCGGCATTTTCCCACCAAGGAGGCGCTGTTCCACGCCGCCATCGTGGACAATATCGAGCGTATGACCGCACGCGCCCGTGAGCTGACCGCCGCCGCGGACCCGGGCGCGGCCTTCTTCGCCTTCCTCGATCACATGGTCGAGGAGGGTGCGGTCAAACGCGATCTCGCCGAGGCCATCGGCAACGAGCATCCGATCGAATTGTCCACTCCCCTAACGGAAATGCACGGTTCGGTCGCGGCCCTGCTGCATCGCGCCCAGCAGGCCGGAGCGGTCCGCGCCGATATCGACCTCGACGATCTGATGCGTGCGCTCAAGGGCACCTTCCTGGCCACCCACACCCCCACCACCACCGACGAGCAACGCCGCCGCAGCTTCACCATAGTGTTCGACGGCCTACGCCCTCGCTGACGCGAGAGGCCGTCCGATCCAACGGGATCGGACGGCCTCTCGAGCGGTCGTACTACCTCAGCCCCGCAGCAGGACCTCGGCGATCTGAATCGTATTGAGCGCCGCGCCCTTTCGCAGGTTGTCACCCGAGATGAACAGCGCCAGACCACGTCCCTCGGGAACGCCCGGATCCTGGCGGATGCGGCCGACGAGCGATTCGTCGATACCCGCGGCGGCCAGGGGGGTGGGGACATCGCTCAGCTTCACGCCGGGAGCGTCCGCGAGCAGCTGCCGCGCCCGCTCGACCGACAGCGGCCGGTCGAATTCGGCGTTCACCGACAGCGAGTGACCGGTGAAGACCGGCACGCGCACGCAGGTGCCGCTCACCAGCAGCTCCGGCAGGCCGAGGATCTTGCGACTCTCGTTGCGCAGCTTCTGATCCTCGTCGGTCTCGCCGGAGCCGTCGTCGACCAGCGAACCGGCCAGCGGCAGCACATTGAAGGCGATCGGCGCGACGTACTTGTTGGGGGCGGGGAACGCGGCCGCGGATCCGTCGTGGGTCAACTTCTCCATATCGGGGGCCACCGCGCGGATCTGACCGGCCAGCTCCTCGACACCGGCCAGGCCGCTGCCCGAGACCGCCTGGTAGCTGGACACGATCAACCGGCGCAGCCCGGCCTCGTCGTGCAGTGGCTTGAGCACCGGCATGGCGGCCATGGTCGTGCAGTTGGGGTTGGCGATGATGCCCTTGACCAGATTGCGGGTCTGCTCCGGATTCACCTCGGAGACGACCAGCGGCACCTCGGGGTCCTTGCGGAACGCCGAGGAGTTGTCGATCACGGTCACGCCCGCGGCCGCGAAGCGCGGCGCCTGCACGCGCGACATGGTGGCCCCGGCGGAGAACAGCGCGATATCCAATCCGCTCGGATCGGCGGTCTCGGCATCCTCCACCACAACCTCGCCGCCGCGCCACGGCAGCGTCTTCCCCGCGGACCGCGAGGAGGCGAAGAACCGCACCTCGTCGGCCGGGAAGTTGCGCTCCTCCAGCAGTTTCCGCATGACGGCGCCGACCTGTCCGGTCGCGCCCACGACTCCTACACGTACGCCCACGACTCAGATCCCCGATCCGGCGTGCACAACCGCCACCTCGTCGCCGCCCAGGTCGAAGGCCTTGTGCAGCACCTGCACCGCCTCGTCCAGTTCGGTGTCCTTGACCAGCACCGAGATCCGGATCTCGGAGGTAGAGATCAGGTCGATGTTGATACTCGCCTTGGCCAGCGCCTCACAGAAGGTCGCGGTGACGCCGGGATGACTCTTCATACCCGCGCCCACCAGCGACACCTTGCCGATGTGGTCGTCGAACAGCACCTGCGAGAAGCCGATCTCGTCCTGACGCTTGGTCAGGAACTCCACCGCCTTGGGACCGTCGGTCTTGGGCAGGGTGAAGGTGATGTCGGTCTTGCCGGTCTCCACCTTGGAGATGTTCTGCAGCACCATGTCGATATTGATCTCGGCATCGGCGATGGCCCGGAACACCTTGGCCGCGTAGCCCGGCGTATCCGGCAGGCCCACCACGGTCACCTTGGCCTCGCTGCGGTCGTGCGCGACGCCGGTGAGGATTGCTTTCTCCAAGGGGATGTCCTCCATCGATCCATAGACGTAGGTGCCGTTGCGGTCCCCGTACGAGGAGCGCACATGGACGGGCACGTTGTATCGGCGCGCGTACTCGACGCAGCGCAGCATGAGCACTTTCGATCCGCAGGCCGCCATCTCGAGCATCTCCTCGAAGGAGACCTGGTCGAGCTTCTGCGCATCCGGGACGATCCGCGGGTCGGCGGTGAACACGCCGTCCACATCGGTGTAGATCTCGCAGACGTCGGCCTCGAGCGCGGCGGCCAACGCGACCGCGGTGGTGTCGGAGCCGCCGCGGCCCAGCGTGGTCACGTTCTTGCTGTCCTGCGAGACGCCCTGGAAACCGGCGACCAGCACGATCACACCCTCGTCGAGGGCCTGGCGGACGCGCGAGGGCGTCACGTCGATGATGCGGGCGTTACCGTGCGCCTCGGTGGTGATCACGCCGGCCTGCGAGCCGGTGAACGAGCGCGCCTCCGCGCCCAGGGAATGAATGGCCATGGCGACCAGCGCATTCGAGATGCGCTCGCCCGCGGTGAGGAGCATGTCCAGCTCGCGTGCGGGCGGAGCGGGGGCCACCTGCTGGGCCAGATCCAGCAGTTCGTCGGTCGTATCGCCCATTGCCGAGCACACGACGACCACTTCGTGCCCCTGCTTCTTCGTCTCCACGATCCGTTCAGCGACGCGACGGATACGCTCGGCGGATTCGAGCGAGGATCCTCCGTACTTCTGAACGACGAGAGCCACGACAGGGTCCTCCAAAAGATCGACTAGCTTGCTGTTACCAGCACCCAAGCGTACCGATCGATGTCCACGGATTATCCGCCTACCTCCGACTGTGATCCTCGCTATCGAAAGGTTTGGGATCCCGGCGGGTGGTCACCGCCGTCAGCAACCAGTTCCGCTTGGTGTTGTGGAAGGCCGCGAAGCGCCACCGGTCGTCATGACGCACGGCCACGAACAGATTGACCTTGGTGTTGAAGCGATTGCGCCGCTTACGCCCCTTCACCACCGCACCCTTGCCGTGAACCAGCGCGACATCCGGGGTGAGAAAACGCAGCGAGGTGATCTCGCCGTCGAGATGCGAGCCCTTCTGCCACTTCTCGAACACCGGCCGGTGCATCGCCTCGATATCGGCGCGGCCGCGGTAGTGCGGACCGAAGAAGGTCACATAGTCGGCGTCGTCGGAGAAGTAGGACGCGAAGGCGTGCGCATCGCCGTCGGCCCACGCCTGATTCAGTCCGTCGAACAGCGCGCGGATGGCCGCCTCGTCGGCGAGTTGCTGGGTGGTCATGGCGAACTCCAGTTCCCTGAGCAGTGCATCAACTGATCGAAGAAATAGTTGATTGAGTAAGATACTGCTCGGACAAGGTTATGCTGTCAAGGTGACGAGGAAGGCGGAGCTGGGCGAGCGACTGACCCTGGCCGCGCAGCGCAATGCGACCGACGCGGTGATGTTGCATCAGGCAATCGCCGACAGGGTGGGCCTGCACGTGACCGACCTGCGCTGTTTGAATCTGCTGCGTCTGAGCGGTCCGGCCACGGCGGGCGAACTCGCCGCCCGCACGGGCCTGACCACCGGCGCGGTGACGCGGATGATCGACCGGCTGCTGGCCGCGAAATTCGTTCGACGCGAGCACGACAGTCTCGACCGCCGCCGGGTGATCATCACCGCCGCGGAGGATCGGCTGCCCGAGATCGCGCGGCATTACGAACCACTGGCCCGCGAATTCGGCAAGCTCATGACCGGCTACACCACCGAACAGCTGGAACTACTGCTCGATGTTTTCGATCGCCTGCACGAGACATCCCAGCGAGTGGCCGCCGCGATACGCGCGGCGGATTGAATCGGAAGGACGGGTCATGGAGAGCACGGTTGTCGAGGTGAAGACCGGGCGCAGCGAGGTCGTGCACGACATCACCGGTCGATGCGCCGAATTCCTGAACGAGGTCGCGGCCGGACGCGACGGGCTGCTGCACATCTTCGTACCGCATGCGACGGCGGGCGTGGCCCTGATCGAACTCGGCGCGAGCAGTGACGACGATCTGCTGGCCGCCCTGGGCGATCTACTGCCCGCCGACGATCGCTGGAAACACGCGCACGGTTCGCGCGGGCACGGACGCAGCCATGTCATGCCCGCCCTCATCGCCCCCTATGCGACGGTGCCGGTGCTCGACGGCGAGATGGCCCTGGGCACCTGGCAATCGGTGGCGATGGTGGACCTCAATGTGGACAACCCGGAACGCAAGGTTCGGCTGTCGTTCCTCCGCGGGTGATACGAAACGAACGACCTTGTGAGACAAGTCACTTCCGGATGATAATTCGACCATGCGCGCGAATGTCGGAGATCGAATCCTGGTCCACGGTCGAGCGGTAGGGATGCCGGAACAGACCGGCGAGATTATCGAGGTCCGGGGCGCGGACGGGTCCCCGCCCTACCTCGTCCGGTTCGGTGACGGGCGCGAAAGCCTCGTCTTCCCGGGTCCGGACTGCGTCGTCCGCCCGCACTGAGGCGATACCGGATACGCACAGCCGGGAGCCGAACAGGCCGGGCAGCCTGCACAACTCGCAGGAACTGGACGGCCGAACGACACGTGTGAAAGAGGCCACACAGTTGACGTGCGCTGTGACCCTGGAGACAATCGGGCGTACCAAACCGGGGGGTGGAGGACGAGACATGCGCACGAAGACCGACCATCGATTCGTTGTCGAGGTCCATCCCGAGCAGGTCATGGAAGCGTTGCTCGCGGTGGACCGGACCCCGGAATGGTCACCGTGGCACAAAGATGTGCGCGTTGCGACCCGAGACGACTACGGCCGCCCCAAGCGTGTATACGCCACGGTGACCCCGATGAACAACTCCGACCGCCAGGTGCTCGAATACGACTGCGGCCCCGATCGAATCGCCTGGGAGGTCGTCGAGAGCGGCGCCGGCGGCGGCGGTAAGGGCTGGTTCGAGATCGAGGAGATCGCGGAGGGCACCGAGGTCTGGTATCACACCGAGGTGTACTTACCGATCCCGGTTCCGGGGCTGCTGATGAAGCGAACCCTGAACCGGGTCAATGACGAAGCCGTCCAGAACTTGATCGAATTCATCGAGAAATTCCGCTTCGAAAACTACGAAGTGAGCTGAAGCCCTGCCACGATGTCCCCATGACGGGTGGCAGACGTTCACGACTACAGGCTGTTTCCGAGAACGCCTCGGTGACCCAGCTCGAACTGTTCTTCGACCTGGTGTTGGTATTCGCCTTCACTCAGGTCACCGATTTGGCCGCGCACGAGACCACCGCGGTGAATATGCTGCGGGCACTGCTCGTGCTGGGGGTCATGTGGTGGCTGTGGATCGCCTATGCCTGGCTGGGCAATGTAATCAAGGCCGACGAGGGTATCGCCCGGGTGGCGATGTTCGCGGCCATGGGCGGGGCGCTGATCATGGCGCTCGCGATTCCGGAAGCTTTTCACGACTTGCCCGGCGGCTGGTACGGGCCGCTGGTGTTCGCGATCGGATATCTGGTGATCCGCCTGGTGCACGTGTACGTGTTCTGGTGTGCCAGTGCCGAAGACGAGCAACTGCGGAGGCAGGTCACGCGATGGTCATTCGGCTCGATCACCATCGGCACGCTGCTGTTGATCGTCGCGGCGATGAGCCATGGCACCACGCAAATCCTACTGTGGGTCGCCGCCATCGCGGGAGATATGACCTGGACGCTGTTCGCGGGTAACGAGTGGCGGCTGAACTCGGTGCGCCACTTCGCCGAACGGCACGGTCTGATCGTGATCGTGGCGCTGGGCGAATCCATCGTCTCGATCGGCGTCGGCGTGGCGGGATTGCCGATCTCCTGGCCGATCACCGTGGGATCGCTGCTGGCGCTGGCGGTTTCCGGACTGCTGTGGTGGGCGTACTTCGATGTGGGCGCGGCCGTGGTGGAGCGGGCCATGGAGCAGGCGCACGGCGCACGGCGTATTCAGATCGCGCGAAACTGCTATACATTCTGGCATTTCCCGATGGTCGTCGGCATCATCGCGCTGTCGCTCGGGCTCAAGAAGGTGGAGAATTATCTGGGCGGCGCGGCCGGTCACACCCTGAGCGACGCGCTGCACGGGATTCCGCTGTACGCGCTGTACGGCGGCCCGGTGATGTATCTGCTCGCGCTGGTCGGATTCCGGCACTACGCAACGGGAGTGGTGCTGTGGCCGCGGGTGCTCACGGCCGTGGTCCTGATCGCGTTGATTCCGGTGGCCTCGCATCTGCCCGCCATGGCCTCGCTGGGGCTGCTGTGCGGCCTGCTGGCGGTGCTGATCGTGTGGGAGGTGATCCGGTATGCCCAACCGCGTGAGGAGATCCGCCACGGGGCAGAGCATGCCGGGAATACCTAGGAAATATTCTTGTGGTCCACGGTCTCCGGGACCACTGTGCCCTCGCGCACCGCGATCCGCATCTGATTCACATTCTCCCGCAGCACATCTCCGATGAGTTCGTCGATGCGCGGATCGGACAGGGCCTGGAACAGGATGCGGAAGCTGGTGTTGGCGATGCCGCGGATGACGTCCTCATGGAACGGTAGATAGCGCACGCGGCCGATCTGCGGATCGTTCTTGATCAATTCGACGATCATGGCGTCGAGTTCGTCGCGGTTCTCCTCGAGCGCCGCGGCGATATTGCGGGTGTAGTGGCCGGTGCGCATCACCTGCGCGACCTCGTCCATCACCGCGATGGTCACCGGCCGCTTCACCGCCTCCACGACCGTGCCCACGAATCGGTTCACCAGCGCCGCGGTCACCCGGTCGCCGAAGGCGCGATCGGCCGCACGGGCCAGTCGCACCGCGATCACCACGATCCGCAGCAATCGGAACCCGCGGAAGAACGGGCTGGTGACCGGGACCATGCCCAGCACCTCGTACCAGTAGACGAACGGAAACATCCACGACCAGTCCGCCCGTCGCCAGCGCCACAGGAATTCGGCGGCGAAGATCGCGCAGATCGAATAGTCCGCGATGACGATGCCGCGCTCGGTGGCCGGGGAGACCCGGAAGAAGGTGATCCACACCAGCAGCGCCACCGAGGCAACGGCCAGCGCGAGCATCACGAATTCGGTCCACAAGGCCGGCGGCTTGCGCGGGTACTCCTCGACGTCCTGCGCCGCCACGCTGCGGTACTGGGCCACGACATCCCTTTCACCCTCGAACGATCACGCCGAGGGTAATCGGAATTCGCCGTCAGCGTCCCGCGCGGATGATCGCCTCGATATTTCGCTCGGCGAGCGCGGCGATGGTGAGCGATGGATTGACCGTGCCGGTGCTGCCCGGAATCCCCGCGCCGTCGACGACGTACAGACCCGGATGGCCGACCACGCGCCCATAGTTGTCGGTGGCCCGCCCGATCACCGCACCGCCCAGCGGATGCGCGGTGAACAGCGCGTTGGCGTCGTAGCCCAGCGCGCTGTAATCCAGTAGGGCGCCGGCCCGTTCGGCGATGCGGTGATCGACCGCGCGGCAGGCGGCGAGCACATCCTCCTGCGCCCTGCGCGGCCAGTTCAGCGTCGCGGCATTGCGGGCCCGGTCGTAGGTGAAGCGGGCCCGGGTCGGATCGAGCGCCAGACCGAGCGAGCCGACCCCGCCGGTCTCGGTCGGCATACCCGGCAGGTACCAGCTCTCGAGCGTCAGCGGCATACCGGATTCGTCGTGGATGCGGCTGGCGCTGGCCACGCCCTGGCCGAGGCCGACCAATCGGCTCTCGCCGCGGCCGAGCACCACATCGCCGTTGGTGCCCCAGCCGTCGCCGACATATTCGTTCAGATGCGGCAGCGCGCCGGTGGCCTGCGCGCGCACCAGCAGTTCGGAGGTGCCGACCGAACCGGCGCCGAGGAACAGCTTGTCGCAGGTGAGGGTTCGGGTCGCCAGAACCGCTCCGGTGGGATCGAGTTTGGTCACGCCGACCACGTAGCGGCCGTTGGCGTCCTGGGCGATCGTGTCGACGCGATGGCCCGGGAACACCGCCGAGCGGCCGGTGTCCTGGGCGTACTTCAGATAGTTCTGGTTCAGATCGAACTTCGCGCCGTTGGAGTTGCCCAGATTGCTGAATCCGGTGGTGGCCGAGGCTTTGGACGCACCGGCCAGTTCCGCGCGCAGCACATCCCAATTGAAGATCGAATCGCTGGGCTGCGGTTCGTAACCCGCCTTGCGCACCTGCTCGTCCCACATGCGCGAGTGTGTGAACGGCGAGGAGGCGTATATATCTCCCGGCATCGTGCTCAGCCGCAGCATCTGCCGCACCCGCGGGAAGTAGACGCGGTCCAGCTCGTCGAATTCGACTGTGCCGCGGAAGACCTCGTCGAAGAATCGGCGCGTCGGCGCGACCATCACACCCGTGAACACCACCGAACCGCCGCCCACGGCCGCCGCGTGCCAGACATCGATACCCGGCAGCTCGGTCACGTCGAGTACGCCGCCGAAATCGGCGAAGTGCATGGCGACCTTGGTGATTCCGGTGAAGCTGGTCCGATGCCAGAACCCGCGCCCGTCGGGCAGGACGTCACCGGTGAAGATCTCCCGCCACGGATCGTTGGGCCAGCGCGACCCGCGCTCGAGCACGGTATTCGACACACCCGCCTCGGCCAGCCGCAGCGCGGTCACCGCGGCCCCGAATCCCGACCCGATGACAATGGCCTCGGTATGTTCGGGCGGATCCGGCAGCGGCGCAAAGATCTCCGGCACCCACTGCTTGAACAGCTCGTTCCACACCGGTTCGGCCACGGCGGACCCTGCCCGATACCCGGTGCCCGCCGCGCCCAACAGCGCCGCCGCTCCGGCAGCCTTCAGAAAGGCGCGTCTGCGCACCCGGCCACCTCCCTCATCCACGCATGACCGCGCGCGAGATTACCGGGCCGACACCGGGTGCCTCAACAGAATGACCAGGACTTAAGCATCTCACGAATAGCTTTTCGCTATAAGGCGAGATCGCTACCGTCAGGCCCGCAAACGTTCCCTGCGGAGTTGGTCGACCTCTGGTAGGAGCAGGGGCTCCAGCTCGTCCACGCCGAGGGCGCGGCGCAAGAGATGGTCGGCCAGTTCGGGGTTGCGGGCCAGGGCCGGGCCGTGCATGTAGGTGCCGATCACCGAGCCCTGGATCACGCCCTCGAGGGCGTCGCCGACGCCGTTGCCGACGCCTCGGGTGACTCGCGCCAGGGGTTTGGCGTCGCCGCCGAGTTTCGTTCCGCCGCGGTGGTTTTCGAAGCCGGTGAGCGGCTCGGTGAGGCCGGGGAGCAGGGGGGTTGTGGCAACCTCGCCGATCGCGCGCTTGGCCTGCGGGGAGGTGGTGACGTCGAACAGGCCCACGCCGTCGACTCGTTCGCCGGAGGAGGTCTCGTACCAGTTGCCGAGTACCTGGATGGCCGCGCAGATCGCCAGTACCGGCACGCCTTTCGCGGCGGCCTGCTGCAGGCCCGGATACCGCTGCAGATGCCGGGTGGCCAGGCGCTGCGCGGAATCCTCCGCGCCGCCGAGGGTGTAGATGTCCAGTGAGTCGGGCACCGGATCGTTCAGGCTGATTTCGACGATCTCGGCAGCGTAGCCGCGCATGCGCAGCCGCTGCCGCAGCACAACCGCATTGCCGCCGTCGCCGTAGGTGCCCATGACATCCGGCAGGACCAGTCCGATCCGCACGGTCGAATCCGTCATCGGTTTGCCTCCAGATCGCGATTGAGGTCGCGGAACGCGGTGTAGTTGGCCAGGACCTCGACCCGGCCGGGCGGGCAGGAGGCGATGGCGCGCAGGGGATTCGCGACGGTGGTGTGCTCGACCCCGGCATAGGTCAGCCGCACCGCGAGATCGGTGGCCCGCTCCCCCGCGGCGACCACCTGGGTGCCCTCGAAATGTTCGAAGCGCACGTCCCACAGCCACGACAGATCCTCGCCGTCGGGCACCTGGCCGTTCACGGCGATCACCAAACCCGTTGCGGCCGGGTCGATCATCGACAGCGCCTCCTGCCAGCCCGCCGGATTCTTGGCCAGCAGCAGACGCGCGGTGTGCTCGCCGACCCGCACGGTGCGATAGCGCCCGGCGATCTCGTTCACGGTGGCCGCGCCTTCGGCGGCACTCTCCGGCGTGGCCCCGAGCGCGACCGCCGCCGCGACCGCCTGCGCCGCGTTACCGCGATTGGCACGCCCCGGAAGGGCAAGGTGCAGCGGCAGTTTCACCCCGTCGGGCCCGTAGAGGAATTCCTCGTCGACCCACCAGTCCGGTTCGGGGCGGTGGAAATCCGCACCCGTGCTGCGCCAGTGCGTACCCTCCCAGACGATCGGCTCACCGCTGCGCGGACAGCTGGTGGCATCCACCGCCCAGCCGCTGCCGGCCGCGACCCAGACCACATTGGGATGGTCGTAGGCGATCGAGGTGATCAGGACGTCGTCGCAGTTGGCGATGAGAACGGTATCGGGATGCCGGGCCATACCGGCGCGCAGTTTGCGCTCGATCATATTGATCTCGCCGACCCGGTCGAGCTGATCGCGGCTCAGATTCAGCAGAACCACCGCGGCCGGATTCAGCGCGTCGGTCACATGCGGCAGATGTAGTTCGTCGACCTCGATCGCGGCCAGCGACGCGGACCGGTGCGCGCTCAGCGCGGCGACGATACCCGCGTCCATATTCGCGCCGTCGGCCTGGGTGGCCACCGGGCCGAGCGTGCTCAGCGCCGCGGTCGTCATGCGGGTGGTGGTGGATTTGCCGTTGGTTCCGGTCACCAGCACGGTCCGACGGCCGCGCCCGAGCTGGGTCATGACCGTCGGATCGATGCGCAGCGCGATCAATCCCCCGATCATCGACCCCTTACCGCGCCCCGCCTTCTGCGACGCCCACGACGCGGCCGCCGCCGCCCGCAGCGCCAGCCGCCCACGCACCGAGATGTCTGCCACGACGGCGAGTTTATGTGCTGCGGTTCAATAGAGGGATTTGACGTAGTTCTCCGGCGCGTAGTGCGCCTCGAGCTGTTCCACCGTCTCGGTGATATTCGCGTGCACCTCCTTGGTCAACTGCGCCACCGGCGGCAGATCGTCCTGCGGCCAGCCCTCGGGCCGCCACAGGCTGCTGCGCAGAAAAGCCTTGGCGCAGTGGAAGAAGATCTGCTCGACAGCCACCTCGACGGCCAGAATCGGCCGGTGGCCCTTGACGATCATGTCGTCGAAATACGGCGCGTCCCGAACCAGGCGGGCCCGGCCGTTGACCCGCAGGGTCTCGTTGCGCCCCGGAATGAGGAAGATCACGCCGACATGGGGATTGGACAGGATGTTGAGATAGCCGTCGGCGCGGCGGTTACCCGGACGCTCCGGGATGGCGATGGTCCGATCGTCGAGCACCCGCACGAAGCCCGCCGGATCGCCCTTGGGCGAGGCATCGCAATTGCCCTCGGCATCGCTGGTGGCCAGCACCACGAACGGTGAGGTCGCGATCCATTCGCGGTCGCGCGGGTGCAGCACGACGCGTTCCTTGTTGGCGGCCCGCTCGCCGACTTCGCCGAGCAGTTCGCGCAATTGAGCCGCGGTGGTGATCTCGTTCATACCTCGATCGAACCGCGAACTGTCCCGTCCGGCCAGGTATTTCTAGACCGGACCGTCGAACATGTTCGGCTGTCCGGCCGCGAACCGGTTCGCGTCCAGCTGCCGCATCGGCTCCAGCTGGGGCGCGCGGTACAGGGAGAACAGGCGGCAGCGTTCGGCATTCGATCCCGCCACGTCCAGCAGCGCGTTGACCGCTGTGCGCGCGGATTCGCAGGCGCCCTCCATGGTGGCCAGGTCCACATTCGTCTGCACGTAATCGCCCGCGAGGAACATGTTTTCGAGCGCGCCGTGCGCCTTGGGCCGGGCCGCCCAGGATCCGGCGGTATTGATCAGCAGCGGATCGGCATTGGTATTGCGCCGCCCCGCCGCGTCCCAGCCGATGCCCGAATCCAGGAACCAGGAGTGCAGATCCTCGTCGTGCAGCGCGGCCGGACCGTCGAGATGGGCCTGCAGCTGCGCCCACACCTCCCGCGCGATCTCGTCGTGGGTGCACTCCTTGGCGGGTTTGCCGTACAGGATGCCCGGGGTGTTCCAATCCGAGACGTCCACCGACAGGCAGTCCTGCACCGAACCGTCGCCGAAGCCGGAAAGCTTTGTGCGCGACCAGAACTGGTTCTGCGCGATGGAGGTCAGCGACCACGGCGCATCGACGTAGGCGGTGTGGCCGCGCGCGATGGCGCTCGGTCTGCGCAGGTAGAACTGGATTCCGGTCATCCAGTTGGTCACCAGCCGATCCATTGCCGCCAGTTCCGGCCGCGCGTCGAGGATTTCCGGCGTCCACAGGCCGCGCGCGACCTCCATCGGCACGGCCAGCAGGAAGTAGTCCGCGTCCACCGCTCGGGCGCCGCCGTCACCGCCCGAGATCCGCGCGCCGGAGATCCGACGCCCGCTCACATCCAGTCCCTGCAATTCGGCGTTCTCGAAACGAACGCCCAACTGCCGCAACCGATTCACCCACGGATCCAGCCACGCCTCGGTGGTCGGCCCGTTCAGCAGCCGGTCCAGCGGGCCGTCGTTATCGATCTCCAGTGGATTGCCGAGGAACTGCTCGCCCATATTGCCGATGGTGCGGGTGCTGGCGTGATCGTCCTTGGCCGCGACCAGCAATGTGGTCAGCGTGCGCGACATCAGGATCCGGAACTCCCCCGACCGGCCCCGGGCCCCGACGAAATCGCGCCAGGCCAGATTCTCCCATTCGCCGAAACGCCGTGCGTCACAACTGGTGTTGAACACCAGCAGTCGATTGGCGAAGTACAGGGCCTCGTTCATCGGCATCTTGGCCGAGGTGGCGATCACCGAACCCACGGTCTGGCGGAAATCGTCCGGATTCGACCACTGCTTGCCCGCGCGGCCCATGGGCAACAGAATGTCGTCGTTTCCGGCCCGTGAGAAACGCGCCTCAACCGCCGGTACGAGATTGTCCCAGACGCCGTTCGCATTGCCCTGGAAGGGAATTCGCCGCATGGTATCCGGGAGGTGTTTGTAGAAACCCGGAAAGAAGCGGAAACCGTGCTCACCCGGTAGGTCCGGGCGCCCGTCGCGACCCGATCCCGGGACCGGAATGCTGCGGGCCTTGCCGCCGAGCGCGCGCCGCTCGTAGACGGTGATGTCGAAACCGCGTTCGGCCAGCTCATGGGCGGCTGTGAGGCCCGCCACCCCGCCGCCGAAGATCGCCACGCGCCGAGGCGGATCGGCCGCCGCGCGCACCGGGCGCAGCGTCCACGCACCCGCGGTCATCACGCCTGCCGCCACCGCTCCGCGAAGTACCGTTCTCCGCGAAACGACCGATTGCTGATCTGCCATCTTTCGGGACCTCCACGCCGCGGCTAACTGTAGGCGGTGAATCCCGGACGCGCGCGGGTCGGGTGTGAAAATCCGGCCCGCGCGCTCGTTGTCGCGGCTATTTGCTGAGTGCAGGCTCCGCCGCGCTCACCACGACAGCATTCGCGTCGACCACCGGACTCGGTCGCCGCGCGGAGGTCGCCGCGAACGCACCGGCGATTACGACGGCCGCGCCCACCAGCGACAGCGGGGTCGGCCGCTCGTGCAGGAAGGCCCAGGCCGCGCCGATGCCCACGATCGGAACCAGCAGCGACAGCGGCGCGACCGCACCGGCCGGATAGCGGCTCATCAGATAGGTCCACAAACCCGAGCCCACCAGCGTGGCCAGCACCGCGGTGTAGCCGAGGGCGGCCAGGGCGGGCCAGCCACCGGGCGTGAACGACTCGATCAACGCGCGCCAGCCGGTGTCCGGCCCCTCCACGAGCGCCGACAGCGCGAACATCGGTACCGGCGGCACCACGGCCATCCACAGCGTCAAATGCAGCGGATCCACCCGCTGTCCGGCAGTGCCCGCCGCGGCCAGCCGCGAGCCGATATTGCCGAAGGCCCAGCCGAATCCGGCCGCCAGCGTCAGCAGCACCGGCACCACGGTGGCGTGCTGGGCCCGATCCCAGCCGATCACCACCATGCCGAGCACCGCGACGCCCAGCCCCAGAAACTGTGTCGGACGCAACCTTTCGCGCAGCAGCACCGCACCCAGGACCACCGTGAACGGCGCCGAACTCTGCAGCACCAGCGAGGCCAGCCCGGTCGGCATACCCGCCCGCATGGCGGTGAACAGGAAGGCGAACTGCGCGATCCCGAAGCCCGCGCCGTACAGCAGCAGCCAGCGCAGCGGCACCTGCGGCCGCGGCACCAGCAGGACCACCGGAATCGCGAGCACCGCGAACCGCAGCCCCGCGAAGAAGAAGGGCGGGAAGTGCTCCAAGCCCACGTGCAGCGCGAGGAAGTTCAGTCCCCACAGCACGACGACGGCCAGTCCGAGCAGACGATCACGGTAACTCACGAGACCAATGATGATGTCCGCAACTAATTAGCACTATTGAATAAATATGGATCAATAATGTAGTAGAACTGAAGAGATCTGCTGCAACGACGCCGCGAATCATCGGACCGGACGGACAGCGGAGCAGGGGAGTCGATACGAGCATGCGCGAGGACGGGCACGAAACGCAAAGCGGCGGTGGCGGGTTCATGGCCGTGGAACGTCTGCGGGTGCTGCGCGAACTGGCCGATCGCAAGACCGTCGCGGCGGTGGCCGAGGCGCTGTCGATGACCCCCTCGGCGGTTTCCCAGCAACTCAAGGTGCTGGCCCGCGAGGCCGGGGTGGCGCTGCTCGAACCCGACGGGCGGCGGGTGCGGCTCACCGATGCCGGGCGCGCGCTGGTGGTGCGGGCCGACGAGGTGCTGGCCGCGATGGATCGGGCGGTCGGGGAGATGGCGCTGTATCGCGGTTCGCCGCGCGGGCAGGTGCGGGTGGCGCTGTTCCCGTCCGGGGCCGCGCTGCTGCTGGCGCACGTACTGGCCGAATTGGCGGGCAGCGGTGTGGAGATGGTGGCCCGCGACGAGGATGTGCCACCGACCGAGGTGCCGCGGCTGCTCGCCGACTACGACGTCGTACTGACCCATCGCGACGAGCGGGCGCCCGCGCTGACCGGCCCGCGGGTGACCTCGCGCATCCTCATGCGCGAACCGATCGACGTCGTGGTCTCCCCCGACCACCGGCTGGCCCGCCAGGGCGCGGTCGTCCCCGGCGAACTCGCCGACGAGACCTGGCTCAGCGTCCGCGGCGGCTTCCCCGTCGACGACGTGCTGCGCTCGATCGCCACGGTCACCGGGGTCCAGCCCCGAATAGCCCAGCGCCTCAACGATTTCAATGTCATCGAGGAGCTGGTCGCCTCGGGCTACGGCGTGGCCCTCATGCCCCGCTACTCGGTCCGCCACCCCGACCTGGTCGTCCTGCGCCTGGCGGGCGTGCGCGCGGCCCGCCTCTACGAACTGGCCTCCCGCCCCCACGCAGCGACCCGCCCGGCCATCTCGGCGGTACTACGCGCGTTCGAGTCGGCGGCCGGGAAGGTCCCGGCAAAAAGCATGCCGGGATAAGGAGGAAAGCCATACCGGACCGAGGGCGAAAGCATGCCCGGACAAGGAAGAAAGCCGTGCCGGGACAAGGGGCGTGCAGGGAAAGGGACATGGCACGCCGGGACCAGAAGAACGTCACATGCTCGTTCTGCGTTGTCCCGGCGTGCTTTTCGCCGGACCTCAGTACGGATTACCCGGGTACTGGCCACCTTGATGGCCGCCCGGATAACGGTTCTGCGGGCTGGGGAACGGGGGCTGCGGGACGTGGTAGCCGAAATCGTCGGCGACCATCGCGGCCAGTTCCAACAGGGCGTTGCGGGTGGGCTTGCCCACCAGGTCCAGATCGATCTCCGCGCCCTCGGCGAGGTGGTCGTCGAAGGGGACGACCTGGACGGCGCGGGTGCGGTCGAGGAACAGCTTGCGCAGCTGATCCAGGTCGACCGTGGACGCGCCGCGCCGAGAGGCGTTGACCACCACCACGGTTCGCTCGACGAGCTTGCTGTAGTTGTGATGCTCGAGCCAGTCCAGCGTGGCCGAGGCGCTGCGCGCGCCATCGATGGCCGGTGAGGTCACCAGGATGAGCGAGCTGGCCATATCCAGCACGCCCTTCATGGCCGAATGCATCAGTCCGGTACCGCAGTCGGTCAGGATGATGTTGTAGAACTGCTGCAGGATGGCGATCGCGCGGCGGTAGTCCTCCTCGCTGAACGCCTCCGATACGGCCGGATCCTGTTCGCTGGCAAGCACTTCCAGTCGGCTCGGCGACTGCGAGGTATGCGCCCGCACGTCCGAGTAGCGGCTGATGTGCTGATCCTCCAGCAGATTTCGCACCGTCGATCGGGTCTGGCGCGGCACCCGGTGCGCCAGCGTCCCGAGGTCGGGGTTGGCGTCGATGGCGATCACGCGGTCGCCGCGCAGCGAGGCGAACGTCGAGCCCAGACCGACTGTGGTCGTGGTCTTTCCGACGCCGCCCTTGAGCGACAGGATCGCGATCCGGTAGTCGCCGCGCACGGGCTGATTCACCCGCTCGACCAGTTCGCGGTGGACGACATCCGCGGACGATTCGCCGGGATTGATCGCACCGCCGGTCACCTTGTGCACGGCCCGACGCCATCCGCTGCGCGGCGCCTTGCGGGCCCGCTTGAGCAGGTTCAGATCGTTGACCGAATGCGCGGGCTGGCCCGGCTGTGCGACATGCTGCGGCTGGAAGCCCGAATACTGCGGCGGCGGAGGCTGATTCGGCGCGCCCTGCGGTCCGGGCTGATGCCAGCTCGGGCCGGTCGGACCGTTCGGGCCCGGCGGCAGCGGGGGCTGGGAGTACATCTGCTGCGGCTGCGGCGTGGGCGGCAGCGGCGGCGGGGCCCAGCTGTACTGCTCGCCGCCGGACTGCTGCTCCGGACCGGGCGGCGGCGCGGGCTGGCCACCGTCCTCGGGAAAGACCCTGCGGACCATGCCGTCCGGACCGATCTCCTGCCGGATCTCGCCGTAGGGCGTCTCCTGCCGCATCTCGCCGTAGCCCGGCGGGGGGAAGGCATTGGGATCGCCTGGGCCGGGCGCGAAACCGTTGGGATCACCGGGGAACGCGTTCGGGTCACCGGGGCCACCGGGCGCGAAACCGTTCGGGTCACCCGGGCCACCGGGCGCGAAGCCGGGGTCACCCTGGCCGTAACCGCGCGGATCGCCCGGACCACCGGGCGCGTAGGCGTTGGGGTCACCCGGCCCGGGCGCGAAACCGTTCGGGTCGCCGGGACCGGCGAAACCCATCGGGCCGCCGGGCGGACCGTACGGTCCCGGCTGGTCCGGAGTCGGGAAGTTGCCGGTCGGCGGGAAGCCCGGATTCGGGCCCCCGGGTCCGGCGAACGGACCGGGCGCGAAGCCTGGCTGCGGCGGCGCGAACGGGTCGAACTGTTCCTGCCCGAACTGCGGCCCCGGCTGGAAGTTCGTCTGCTCGAAGGAATCCGGCACGGGCGGGAAGATTCCGGACGCGGCCGGTTCACCCTCCTCGGGAGCCTCCCGATCGGCGGCGTCGTCGGCGGCCTTCGCCGCGGCGTCGTCGGCCGAATCGTCATGCGCCGGCTTCGAGGTCGAGTCGTCCTTCTCGGCGGCCACGTCCACCCCGTGGTTGTTCTGCAACCAGGGTGGTTGGGTCGAGTTGTCGTCAGTCGTCACGTTTCCCCCATCTGCTCGAGGTTCGAGCAGAGAGCTCGGCGCTAATGCAGCTCCAAGCTAGCACGCTGTCCGATTACCCGTGTCCTCGCCGACGAGGTCCATCCCCCTTGCACCACACACTTATCCACATGTGATCCACAAGTGATCTCCCCGTGCCCTGCCGCCGGCCCGGCGGCCGACGACAGGGAAATATGAGCAGCCGCGCTCGACGGCGAGGACATACGAGGAACAGCGCTCGGAAGCGGGGACCGAGGGCCCGACTCGACAGCAGGAACCGAGAAGCCCGACCCGACAGCAGGAACCGAGAAGCCCGACCCGACAGCAGGGGACCGAGAAGCCCGACCCGCCAACGGCGACCGAGGAGCTGCGCCCGACAGCAAAGACCGAGGAGCTGGGCTCCACTGCCGAGGGGAGAAACGGGCTCCGCAGCAGAGATACGGAGCCCGGCTCGAGGGTTGGGCGTGGGCCGGGCTCGACAGCGGGGGCCGGGAGCCCGGCTGGGCGGTCAGCGGGCGCGGTGGGCTCGGTTCACCGCCGAGACGACCGCGCGCAGAGAAGCGGTGGTGATGGAGGTCGCTATGCCGACGCCCCAGGTCACCTTGTCGCCGATGGCGCATTCGACGTAGGCCGCGGCCTGGGCGTCGTCGCCGGAGGACATGGCGTGCTCGGAGTAGTCCAGGACGCGGACGTCGGTGCCGATGGTCGACAGCGCGTCCACGAAGGCCGCGAGCGGGCCGTTGCCCTCGCCGGAGATCTCCTGCTCGATTCCGTCGACTTTCACCACCACGTCGATATGGTCGGTGCCGCCGTCGGTTTCGGCCGCGGTGACCTTCTGGCGAATGCGCTCCAGCGGGTCGATCGGATTCAGGTACTCCTCGGCGAATACGTCCCACATCGCCTTCGGCGTGACCTCGCCGCCCTCGCCGTCGGTGATGCGCTGCACCGCCTGGGAGAACTCGATCTGCAGCCGCCGCGGCAGCGCCAGCCCGTGATCGGTCTTCATGATGTAGGCGACGCCGCCCTTGCCCGACTGCGAATTCACCCGGATGACCGCCTCGTAGGTGCGGCCCACATCCTTCGGATCGATCGGCAGGTACGGCACCTCCCAGGTGATGTCGTCGACATCCGAATCCGTGGCGTCCGCAGCGGCTTTCATCGCGTCCAGACCCTTGTTGATGGCGTCCTGATGGCTGCCCGAGAACGCGGTGTAGACCAGATCGCCGCCGTAGGGATGCCGCTCGTGCACCGGCAGCTGGTTGCAGTACTCCACGGTCCGGCGGATCTCGTCGATATCGGAGAAGTCGATCTGCGGATCGACGCCGCGGGAGAACAGATTCATCCCCAGCGTCACCAGGCAGACATTGCCGGTGCGCTCGCCGTTGCCGAACAGGCAGCCCTCGATGCGATCGGCCCCGGCCTGATAGCCCAGCTCCGCGGCGGCCACCGCGGTGCCGCGGTCGTTGTGCGGATGCAGCGACAGCACGATCGAATCGCGCCGCGCCAGATTGCGACTCATCCATTCGATCGAATCGGCGTAGACATTGGGCGTGGCCATCTCGACCGTGGCGGGCAGATTGATGATCAGCGGCCGGTCCGGGGTCGGCGCGATGATCTCGCTGACCGCGTCGCACACCTCACGGGCGTAGTCCAGCTCGGTGCCGGTATAGGACTCCGGGCTGTACTCGTAGCGCCAGTGGGTGTCGGGATAGCGCTGCTCGACCTCCAGGCACAGCCGCGCGGCATCGGTGGCGATCTTCTTCACCGCGTCGCGGTCGGCGCGGAAGACCACGCGCCGCTGCAGGATCGAGGTCGAATTGTAGAAGTGGACGATCACATTCGGCGCGCCCTGACAGGCCAGGAAGGTGCGCTCGATCAGCTCGGGACGGCACTGGGTCAGCACCTGGATGGTGACATCGTCCGGAATCGCGCCGTCCTCGATGATCTCGCGGACGAAGTCGAAATCGGTCTGGCTGGCCGAGGGGAAGCCGACCTCGATCTCCTTGTAGCCCATCCGCACCAGCAGATCGAACATGCGGCGCTTGCGGGCGGGGCTCATCGGATCGATCAGGGCCTGATTGCCGTCGCGCAGGTCGACCGCGCACCACGCCGGGGCCCGGTCGATGACCTTGTTCGGCCAGGTGCGGTCGGGCAGGTCGATCGGCTCGACCTCTTCCGCGAACGGCCGGTACCGGAAGGTCGGCATCGACGAGTTCTTCTGCTGGTTCCACGCGGGCTGGTCGGCGGGCGCCGGCTTGGAGGGCGCGGTGATCGTGCGCGCGGCGGATACGAAGGCGTCAGCGGGTGACATGCGATGTTCTCCGTGATGTGGGCTGGGGTGGATTTCCCGAAGGTGGATCGACCGGCACAGCTGAACCCCGCGACGGGAGCCGGTCCGTATCAGACCCCGTCGCGGCGGCCGAGGAGGAGTGCCCGCTGCATGATGATCAGAGTTTACAGCCCCGAGACCGAGCCTGGAAAGACAGGTGGACACGACACCCATTCGTCCCACCTATACGGTCTGGTCGTGACCTGGATAGAACAGCTGGCGGTCTTCGGTGCGGGCATTGCCGCCGGCGCCATCAACACGATCGTCGGCTCGGGAACGCTGATCACCTTCCCGGTACTACTGGCACTCGGTTATCCGCCCGTGACCGCCAATGTCTCGAACACGATCGGATTGGTACCCGGCGGTGTGAGCGGCGTGTGGGGATATCGGCGCGAACTCGCGGGCCAGCGGGCCCGACTGCTGCGACTGGGCAGTGCCACCCTCATCGGCGCCGTCACGGGCGCGATCCTGCTGCTGACGCTGCCGCCCGGTGCGTTCAAGGCGATCGTGCCGGTGCTGATCATCGCGGCGCTGGTACTCGTGGTCGTACAGCCGCGGTTGTCGCGCTGGGTCAGGCAGCGGCGCGAACAGAACGGCGGCGACGCACCCGCACACGGCGGTCTGCTGCTGTGGCTGGCCGTCCTCGGCACCGGCGTCTACGGCGGGTATTTCGGTGCGGCGCAGGGCGTTCTGCTGATGGGCCTGCTCGGGGTGTTCGTGCACGAGGATCTGCAGCGGCTCAACGGCGTGAAGAATTACCTTGCGCTGCTGGCCAATACGGTCTCGGCGGCGATCTTCATCTGCGTCGCCCATGTGTCGTGGCAGGCGGCCGGACTGATCGCGGTCGGCTCGATCATCGGCGGCCAGCTCGGCGCGACCGTGGGACGACGCCTGCCTCCCAACGCATTACGCGGCGTCATCGTGATCGTCGGCACGATCGCGGTGGTGCGACTGCTGACTAGCTGAGCCGCCCCGATTCGAGGAATCCACGCAGGCGCGCGGCATAGGGCTCGATATCGATGCGCTGTGCCGCGAGCCATTCCGCCGAGTAGTATTTGTCGGTATAGCGATCACCCGGATCGCACAGCAGTCCGACCACGCTGCCGTCGCGGCCCGCGGCCGCCATTTCGGACATGATGTGGAAGGCCGCCCACAGCCCGGTTCCGGTGGAGGCGCCCGCTTTTCGGCCGATCAGCCGCTCGAGGACATGGACCGCCGCGATGGCCGCCGCGTCGGGAACGTGGATCATCCGGTCGATGGCCGAGGATACGAAGCTCGGCTCGACGCGCTGGCGGCCGATTCCCTCGATACGCGAACAGATTTCGGTGGTGACCTCGGCATCGCCGTCGCGCCAGCTCGGGAAGAACGCCGAATTGTCCGGGTCTGCAACGCAGATGCCGGTCGCGCGGCCGGTGTAGCGGATATAGCGCGCGATGGTCGCCGAGGTGCCGCCGGTGCCCGCGGTCGCCACGATCCACGCCGGATCCGGATGCGGTTCCTCGGCGAGCTGGTCGAAGATCGACTCGGCGATATTGTTGTTGCCGCGCCAGTCCGTCGCGCGCTCGGCGAAGGTGAACTGGTCCATGTAGTGCCCGCCGGTCTCGCGCGCCAGATGGGCGGCCACGTCGTACACCTCGATGGCGTTGTCGACGAAATGACATCGGCCGCCCTGGAATTCGATCAGGCGCACCTTCTCCCGGCTGGTGCTGCGGGCCATCACCGCGATGAACGGCACCCCGATCAGCCGCGCGAAGTACGCCTCCGACACCGCGGTCGAACCGCTGGACGCCTCGATCACCGGGCGATCGGGCCGTATCCAGCCGCTGCACAGCGCGTGCAGGAACAGCGAGCGGGCCAGCCGATGCTTCAACGAGCCGGTGGGATGGGTGGATTCGTCCTTCAGATACAGATCCACCCCCGCGACCGACGGCACCGGCACGCGCAGCAGATGGGTATCCGAGGAGCGCCGCGCGTCGGCGCGCACCTTGGCGATGGCCTGGGCCAGCCACTGCCGATAGTCCGGGTCGTACCGATTGATGTCGACCATGGTGTCGATCGCGTCGGCGGCGGTCATGCGCTCTCCTCGCCCTCGAGCTCGTTGAGGTAGTTGTAGATGGTGAATCGGGTGACGCCGATCGCCTCGGCCACGGTCTCGATCGCGTCCTTGACCGCGAAGACGCCCTGCTCGCGCAGCCGCGCCACGACCTGGATCTTGTGCTGTTTCTTCATCAGATCCACCGGCACCCCGGTATCGGCGACGGCCTCGGCGATCATGCGTTCGGTCAGCTCGCCCACGCTGCGCGGGAACGTCTCGCGCGGGCTCGCGATCGGCTCCGCGCCGCCCAGCAGCGTGCCGAGCAGTCGATGCGCCTCGACGAGATCGGTGACATCGATATTCAGGCACAGGGCGGCCACCGGCGTCCCGTCCGGTGATCGGACGATGATGGTGCTGGATCGGCCGCGGCGGTTGTGCGGCAGTTCGGTCGGATAGTCGAGCAGATTCCCGCTCGCTCCCTCGCTCATATGGCGCAGCAGCAGATCGGTCGCGGGTGCGCCCACACCGCGCCCGGTCAGCCCGCCCGCGATGGCATACACCGAATCCGGCAGATGCGTCAGATCGTGGACCACGACCTCGGCGCGCAGGGCCCGCGCGAGCGGTTCGACCAGCTGCGCGAGCACCCCGAGGGTTATTCGCGGGTCGGTCTCGCCGATCTGCCCGGTCATGACGCCTTTCACGACTGATTTCAACTGACGTTTGAGAGATTACACAACCAGTTGATACCACCCGCGACCGGGTGGTTACTTGAACGCCGCCGCATTGCGCTCGGCCCATTCCGCGAAACTCCGCGCGGGACGACCGAGCACCTCGGCCACCGCGGGCTCGACCCGCAGTTCGGCGGGCGTGGGTTCACCGAGGATGCCGAGGGTGTGCTCGACGACGGGCGCGGGCATGAAGCGAACCATGGCCGCCCGGGCCTCGGCACGGGACAGTTCGGCGAAACGCACCGGCTCACCGATCGCGGCCCCGATGGCCTCGGCCTGTGCGCGCGGCGAGATCGGTTCGGGGCCGGTCAGCACATAGGTGCGGCCCGCGTGTCCCGCCTCGCGCAGCACCCTCGCCGCGACGGCGGCGATATCGGCCGGGTCGACAACGGGCAGCGCGACATCCGCGAACGGCGCGGCGATGAATCGTTGCGCGCGAACGGATTCGGCCCACTGCAGTGCGTTCGAGGCGAATCCGGCCGGGCGCAACAGCGTCCAGGGCAGTCCCGAAGCCGCGACGGCCTCCTCCAGATCCGCGGGGTGCCGCCCCGTGCCGACACCCTGCGAGGACAGCAGAACGACGCGACGAATCCCCTTGTCCCGAGCCATTTTCAGCACCTTGGCGAGATCGCCACCCGCACCGAGATATTCACCCGAGGTCAGCAGGAACAGCGCCGTCGCCCCCGTCAGCGCGGCGGCGAGTTCGGCCGGACGGGCGAGATCGGCTCGGTGACGCGTCACCCCGTCCGGAACATCACCCGCGCCCAGCGAGCGGGATACGGCCGTCACCCGTTCCCCCGCGTCGACCAGCTCCCGCACCAGCGCCCGCCCGACGTTGCCCGTCGCTCCGGTCACCACAATCATGGTCGTTCTCCTTCTCCGAGTTGACATTTCGAATGAGGAAGACGCTACTATCGGTGAGATAGTAGGTACCTACAGGAAAGTATCGGGATTGTGAGGAGCGACACATCGAACTGGCGGGCGGCCGCCGACGCCACTCCCGAAACCGCCTGCCCGATCGCGCCCGTGGTCGATGTGGTGTTCAGTCGCTGGACCACGCCGATCATGTGGTCCCTGCACGAATACGGCCCGCAGCGCTTCGTCGAGTTGCAGCGCCGGATCGCGACGATCACCCCGAAGGTCCTCACCGAGCGACTGCGCCAGCTCGAACGTGACGGCCTGCTCACCCGCACCTATTACGCCGAGGTGCCGCCGCGGGTCGTCTACGAGATCAGCGAACTGGGCCGCAGTCTCGCACCGCTGTTCGCCGCGCTGGCCGATTGGTCCCCGCATCTGACCGAGGTGGCCGCGGCTCGCGAAACCTATGACGCCCGTAAGCGTTCCGAGCCCTAGCCCGCCGCGAGGGACAGACTCGGTTCGATCGCGGCGAAGGCGGCGCGCAACCGGGTGGTCAGATTTTTGCGCCCGCCCTTCCCGTCGGCGTGCACCCACGCGCGACCCGCGACACTCCATGCGGTGATCGCCAATTCGGCGAGGATGTGCAGCCGCAGATCATCGGCCTCGAGTGCGAGCTTGTCCGAGAGCGCCGCGACAATGTCCTTCTGAACGCCGGAGCGGTGGTACTCCACCTGGGCCAGCAGGGCGGGGGCGGTCAGCACCAACCGCCGAGTGGCGAGATAGCGCCGGTCCCAGTCGGCGTCCAAGGCGGCGACGGTTTCGGCGAGGGCATCGCGCAGTTCGCCGAGCACCGATCCGGACAGCTGCCGATCTCCCAGTGCCACAAGGTATTTCGACCACAGCTCGGTCTCGGCCTCGATCGCCACGGCCTCCTTGGTGGCGAAGGCGCGGAAGAACGTACTGCGCGAGACCTCAGCCTCATCCACCAGTTCGTCCAATGTCGTTGCGTCGTAACCCTTCTCCGAGAACAGCCGCAGCGCCGCGTCGGCTAGGGCGCGGCGGGTGCGCAGCCGCTTGCGCTCTCGCAGGGGCAGCGCGCGCTCATCCATCGGCATACCGACATCGTATCCGATCCTCGATACCTATCCACACTCAGACTCAATTGACACTTGCGCACAAATGGAACTCAGTGTCAGAATTCAACGGCAAGCCACGCACCCAGAAGGAGTCGGCAGATGTCCACCCCCACCCTCAACCCCGCGATCATCGGCCAGGTCGAAAAGCATCACACCGCGGTCCTGGCCAGGGCTTTGTCCGGCACCACACTCGACGAGAAGCAGTGGATCACCCTCAACCAAGCCCTGACCGGACCCATCGAACGCTCGGCCCACATCGCCCGCGTCGCGACCATGACGCAGTGGGATCCCACCGCGGTCGCCGCCGCCGTGACAGCCCTGCTCACCGCCGGACTGCTGCGCGAACTGCCCGGCGATCGTCTCGAGGCCACCGAGGCGGGTGCGACGCTGGTCGGCCGGATCCGCACCGAAACCGGGGCAATCGTCACCCGCGCCTACGAGGCCGTCTCCGCCGAGGACCGCGCGGTGGCCGCCCGCGTGCTCACGATCGTCAAGGAGCGGCTGGCCGTGGAGTTGGCCGATTAGTTCTCCCCCGCCGACAGATGTACGAGGCTGAGCCGGTCGGCGAGGGCGTCGACCGAGGCGGCATCGGCGTAGGCCTCGGTGGTCAACTCGATGTAGCTGGCCCAGCGGGCGATTCGCGGGGTCCAGCGTTCGACGTAGGCGCGGGCGTGTACGGCCTCGGCCAGGTCGCCCTTCGCCCGCGCCGACCGTTCCGCGGAAAGCGCTGCGGCCACGGTGTTCTCGGCGACCATCAGCTGTTCGCGGCAGTGGTCGAGATCGGGGACCTCCTCGCGGACGGTATCGGCCTCGACCCGCAGATTGAGCACCAGCCCGCGCAATCGGGGATCGGCCACCTCGAGTCGCGGTTCCTCACCCTCCTTCGGCATCGCCCGGCCGGCGGCGGCGATGGCGCGCAGACAGCGTTCGCGCCGCTGTTTCTCGCGTTTCTCCCAGAGCGCCAGCTCTTTTCGATACTCCTCGACCTCCTTGTGGTCGATCTCGCGATAGCGCAGTTCGGCCGCCGAACTCATCCGCTCGACGCCCGCCTCGTCGCGCACCACGATCGTGGCCCGCAGCGCCTCGGGTTCCGGATCCGCGGTTCCCTCGATCCGCGCATCCAGTACCGCCGCGTGCTGTTCCTCGACCAGCTCCCCGCACACCCGGTCGAAGACGGCCGTGCCCACCTGGATGAAGTCCTGGCAGACGCGCCCGGTGAGGGGTTCGGGGGTATCGAATCGCCCCTCGCCCGTCTCCAGAACGCGTTCCGATCCGGCCGGGTCGGTCCGCATGACAATCCAGCTGTAGAACTCGCCAGTCATCCTGTCCTCCAAAGCTGTTCGGCCCCGACGGGACAACGCGATCACCCCTCGGCCCGACCTTACGATCGCGGCCGGACAGCGGACAACGGCTCCAGACCGATTTCGGCGAACCGGCAGGTGTGATTCCATTCTGGAACGCGGAAAGTTTCACGACCGCGACACGCGGCGGAGATCTCGAGCCTGTCGGCCCGCGGTGGTATGACCGAAGGGGACGTTCGCACAGGAGGTCTCATGCTCATCGATCAATGCCACGGCACCCTGATCGTGCACACCGATCGGTCGGTGGAATGCACCGAACCGGACTGCCTCGATTCCGACCGTGCCCGGCACACCTTCGTCATCGACTGCTTCGACGTGGCCGGTGGCTGCGGGTGCGCGGTCACCGAGACGGTTACGGGGCCGCGTAGCCTGGCCGGGTGAGTTACGACCAGGTTCTGCTGCCCTCCGGCGTCGCGTCGACACCCGCCGAGGTGGACGCGTATCTGACCGGCCAGCTGGGCCTGCCCGAGGCGGAGCCGGTGGCGGCCGTCGCGGCCGAGCTCAACCGCCGCAACGACGCCCTACCCGAACAGGACGCCTTCCTGGCCGACGCGCCGGTGGGCGGTATGGATACCGGTGCGGTGCTGCATGTTTCGAGCGATTACGACGCCATCGGACATCTGCGCGCCCTGCTGTTCGAACTCGCCACCCCGCGCGGCTACGCCGTCTACGATCCGCAGCTGGCCTGGCTGATCGATCCGGCCGGGCACATCCCGCTCGCGGTCACCCACGGCGGGGCGGGGGAATTCCCGTATCTCACCCGCCCCCTGCTCGACCTGTGGATTCCGGCCCTCGACGCGCCGAATCCCTATCTGATCGCCGAACGCGAACCGCACCACTACATCCAGACCTACCGCGACGACGCGGGCCGCTACACCGTCGAATACCGCGACGGCTCCCCCGACCGCCACTTCGGCACGTATACCGCGGACGCGAACGTGGTGGCCGAGCTGATCTGGGACTGGGCCACCGGCGATCGCGCCCGCTTCGACGCACAGGACTGGCAACCGGTCGAATTCTGATCGCTACTGATCGGTGACGGCCAGCCGACCGGCCAGGGCGAGGAAGGACGCGCCGAATACGCGGCGCGTCCAGATGGTGATGGCCGGACGGTCGATGACGTGGGTGCGGACCGCCGCCGCGAACGCGCCGTAGGCGGCGAACACCACGAAGGTGACGGCCATGAAGACCCCGCTCAGTTCCAGCATGCGCGCCATGGCGTTCGGCTCGGTGGTGCTGACGAACTGCGGCAGGAACGCGAAGAAGAAGATGGTCAACTTCGGATTGAGCACATTCACCAGAATCGCGGAGACGATCACCCGCAGCGATGACGGAGCGGCGCCGGGCTTTTCGTCCTCGACAGCGAGACTTCCCTTGTCGCGGAACGTGGCCCACGCCATATAGAGCAGATAGGCCACGCCCAGATACTTCAATGTCTGGAACGCGACGGCACTCGTATTCAACAGTGCCGCAAGGCCGGTGACGGCGGCGATCATATGCGGCACGATGCCCAGTGTGCAGCCGAAGGCGGCGACGAGACTGGCCCGCGTGCCTCGATTCAGTCCGGCCGCCAGGGTGTACAGCGCGCCGGTGCCGGGAGTGGCGACGATGACCAGGGTTGTCAGCAGAAACGCGAGGCTCATCAGGCGGAGAGTAACCGCTTCCGCGAGCCGAGCCCAGCCCTATTTCTCCCGGCTCAGAGAACCCGCCGCCCCGAGAGGGCCCGGCCCAGCGTCAACTCGTCGGCGAACTCCAGATCGCCACCCATGGGCAGACCCGAGGCCAGGCGGGTCACCGACAGCCCCGGGAAGTCGCGCAGCATTCGAACCAGATAGGTGGCCGTGGCCTCGCCCTCGGTATTGGGATCGGTGGCGATGATGACCTCGGTCACGTCCACGCCATCGACCTGATTTCCGATGCGCGCCAGCAACTCCCGAATGCGCAACTGATCGGGGCCCACGCCCGACAGCGGATCCAGCGCACCGCCGAGCACGTGATAGCGCCCGCGGAATTCGCGGGTGCGCTCGATGGCCTGCACATCCTTGGGTTCCTCGACGACGCAGATCATGGTGCGATCACGTCGCGGGTCCGCGCAGATACGGCACAGCTCACCATCGGAGACCGTGCCGCAGACCGCGCAGAACCGCACCCCGTCGCGCACCTTCTGCAGCGCCGACTGGAGCCGATCGATCTCGGGCGGCTCCACCGACAGCAGATGAAAGGCGATGCGCTGGGCGCTTTTCGGACCGACGCCGGGCAGCTTGCCCAATTCGTCGATCAGATCCTGAACCGGACCCTCGTACAAATGCTCCGTCCTCTATCCGAGACCCGGCAGGCCGGGGATGCCGCCGCCACCGGCCAGCGGGCCGAACTTCTCCGCGGCCAGCTCCTGCGCCTTGGTCATCGCATTGTTGAGCGCGCCGACGATCAGATCCTGCAGCGTCTCCACATCCTCGGGATCGACGACCTTCGGATCGATCTGCAGCGAGAGCACCTCACCGGTGGCACGGATGGTCACCTTCACCAGGCCGCCGCCCGCTTCACCCGGCACCTCGGCGGCCGCGATCTGCTCCTGCGCCTCGAGCACCGCCTGCTGCATCTGCTGGGCCTGCTGGAGCAACGCTCCCATGTCGAAATCTCCACCTGGCTGCACGGCCTGTCCTCTCTCGGGGGAAGTGGTTACGTACCAGCGTAGTCACGGTTGGGTCTACCACCCTATCGGCCCGGTCATAGCGACCTACCATCAAAAGCGGGTCGGGCGATCCCGGTGGAGGCAGTAATGCGTGTAGACCGTGACCTTTTCCGTAAATCCCTGCTGCGCCTGGTAGCGCCCGCCGGTCTGGCGACGCTGCTCGCCGTGGCGCCCGCGGCGATCCAAACACCAACCGCCAGAGCCGATGTCGATCACGGGGGCGGCTGTGTGATCTACGACTACAACCCCGCCGCGACGGTCGACTCGCTGCGCGGCAGATGCACACCGGAACAACAGGATCAGATCTTCCGCAACTCACCCCGCGGCAGCGTGCCCACCGGCGTGACCAACGGATGGGTGACGCGCCCGCCGATCGTGCAGGCGATCGCGCCACCGTTCTGGATCGGCAAGAACTTCTACACCGGCCCGAACGGCGGCCGCCTGATGAACCGCGTCACCGCCGCGGGCATCGAGGGCTTCCCCGCCAATGTCTACGTCGCCCCGTCCCGCATGGACGGCCGCCCGGCCTGGGCCTTCGACTACGCCCCCTCGATCCTGTCCCCGATCTGGGACGAGGTCCGCGAAATCGCCCCGGGCGTCTGGTTCGGCTACTCCTACTGGCGCGGCGTCCTGCAAACCCCACAGCTGCTGACCTTCGTACTCACCCGCTAGGCCACGTCGCTTGACCCTCCCATTACCGGAGGGTGTTTTCTCGATGGCATGACCGCGACAGTCTCCATCGGTGAGTTCGCTCGGCTCACATGTCTGAGCGTGAAGACCCTGCGGTACTACCACGAGGTCGAGCTACTGGCCCCCGCGGCGGTGGATCCGGTCTCGGGGTACCGGCGCTATGGGACGGACCAGGTCGCGCAGGCGCATCTCATTCGCCGCCTCCGCGAACTGGATATGCCGCTGCCCGAGATCAGGGCGGTACTGGCCGCACCCGATCAGGCCGCCCGCGATGCCGCGCTGCGCGGACATCTGGAACGGATGGAGCAGCAGCTGCTGCGCACCCGCGACATCGTCGCGTCGCTGCGGGCGCTACTGCTACCCGCCGCTCCCATCCAGGTCGAATACCGTTCCGTCCTGGCCTTTTCCGCCCTGGCCTTACGCACGCGGGTGGCCCGGGTGGACTGCGGCGAATGGTGCGGGACCGCGTTTCCGTCGCTGTACGGCACGCTCGGTGCGCGAGGCATCGTCCCCGCCGGACCGGGCGGGGCCACCTATTCGACCGAATTCTTCGAAGACGATATCGGCGAGGTCGTGGCGTACGTCCCGATCACCCCTGCCGACCGGACCGCCTTCGATTCCGACGCGGTGACCGAACTCCCGGCCCGCCGCTTCGCCATCGCCGTACACACGGGCCCGTTCGACGATTTCGATCGCACCTACGGTGCGCTGGGAAGCCATGTGGCCGAACACGATTCGGCCCTGTTCGAACCGATCCGCGAGACCTACCTCGTCAGTCCGGCCGAATCCGGTGACGAGACCACCTACCGCACCGAGGTCTGCTGGCCGATCGGCCGGCTCTAGAAAGGCAAGGAAGACAATGGCACTCACCCTCAGCAACATCACCTTCGACTGCGACAACGCGACCGTACTGGCCGAATTCTGGTCCCAGCTGCTGGACAGGCCCGTCGATCCCGACGGCAATCAGTACTTCGCCACCATCGGCCGCGGCGGCCCCGCGCCCACACTCATGTTCATCGCGGTGCCGGACAAGACCCCGGGCAAGAATGTCGTCCATCTCGATCTGTCCGCCCCCGACTGGCACGAACAGATCGAGCGGGCGATCGCCCTGGGCGCCGAGCGGATCGGCGATTTCGACGAATACGGCCTGCGGTGGGCCACCCTCGCCGATCCGGAGGGCAATCTGTTCGATATCGCCCAGGGTTAGGAGATACGGCTCAGGAGAGCTCGCCCTTCAACTTCTCGAGCATCTCGGCCTGAATCTTCTTCAGCCCCAACGGCGCGAAGATGCCCTCGAAGAATCCGGCCACGCCGCCCGCGCCCTTCCAGCTGGTGCGCACCGTCACCAGCGCGCCGGTGCCCGACGGCGTAACCGTCCAAGTCGTCACCATCGTCGAATTCGAATCCCGTTCGGTAACCATCGAATCCGAGACCGACACCACCGCGTGCACGTTGCGGGACCGCTTCTGGGTGGCCTGCAGCGTCCACTCGGCGACCGTACCCGCCCCCTTGCCACCCTCGAGCACCTTGTAATCGTGATAGTTCGAGGTGAGGATGCGCGGCCGCACGGTCTCGTAATCGGCGATCGCCTCGAGCGCGCGCTGCGAATCCGCCGGAACGACGACCGAACTGGAGGCGTTGACCTGTCCCACTGTGAGCTCCTTGGTTGAATCGGCGCTGTCCACCTACCCTGCCGCCGGGCTATGCTACGCCGCGATCTCGGGGAGTCGGATCACCAGCGTCGCCGGAATCACACGGGGGGATCGATGAGCCGGGAATGGACCATCACGCCGGAACTCCCCCATTCGCCCACCGCCCGAACCCTGTGGCGCGCCTACTACACCGAGGTCAGCGATCGCTGGTATCTGCTGTACGAGGGGCGGCGCACCGATCCGGACGAACTCGAACGCGAGGTGGCGGCCGATCCCGGCACGGATTTCGTTCCGCCGGACGGCTTGTTGCTCATCGCGCGCCGCGCGGGCCAGGTCGGCGGAATGGCCGGGGTGCGACTGCTCGACGCGGATACCGCGGAATTGAAGCGGTTGTTCGTCATCGAGGCGATGCGACGCCGCGGTGGCGCGGCCCTGCTGGTGGCCGCCGCCGAGGAGGCGGCACGCGAATTGGGAGCGCGTCGCATGGTGCTCGATACCCGCACCGATCTGGTCGAGGCGCGGACGCTGTACACCCGCCTGGGTTATACCGAGATCGAGTCCTACAACCGGAGCCCCTACTCGCAACACTGGTTCGGCAAGCGACTGGCCGAGTAGCCCGAATAACCTTTCAGCAAAATCCCGCACGCGCATATTCCCATGCGGAAGGTGACAACACTCCCAAAACCCCGGCCGGGTGCATGTACCCGACACACGGTCGGTCCTGCGCCGTTTCCACAGGTGTGGCACGGCCGTCTCGTTCCGACCGAAAACGTCGACTTGACCTGGAGATTCATCTCCGGGTGAGAGAAGCTGCCGGGCTATCGGAACGCTATGCAACATATGGGTGAAGAATCCGGCCCGTAGGCACCCTCACGGTGGCCCCCGCAAACGGTGCGAGATAGCGTCAGGGGGTGGCAGTGAGTCTGTTGGGGAAGGCCGGACGCGCACCGGCCGCACACGAATCAGGTTTTGCCGCGCACCGGGCGGGGGTGGACCGACTGTTGGCCAGCTATCGCGCGATTCCGCGCGAGGCCAATGTCCGGCTGGCCAAGAAGACCTCGAATCTGTTCCGCGCCCGCGCGAAGAACACCGCGCCGGGCCTGGACGTCTCGGGCCTGACGAAGGTCATCGCGGTGGATCCGCAGGCCAAGACCGCCGATGTCGCGGGGATGACCACCTATGAGGATCTGGTCGCCGCGACACTGCCGTACGGGCTCGCCCCGCTGGTGGTGCCGCAGCTGAAGACCATCACCCTCGGCGGCGCCGTCACCGGCCTCGGAATCGAGTCGTCCTCGTTCCGCAACGGCCTGCCGCACGAATCGGTCCTGGAGATCGACGTGCTGACCGGTGCGGGCGAGATCATCACCGCCACCCGCGACGGTGAGCACGCGGACCTGCTCCGCGGCTTCCCCAATTCCTATGGCACGCTCGGCTATTCGACGCGGCTGAAGATCGAGCTGGAATCGGTGCCGCCCTATGTGGCGCTGCGACATGTGCGATTCCACGATCTGGGCGAACTCGAGACCGCGATGGCGCGGATCATCGCCGACCGCTCCCACGCGGGTGAACGGGTCGACTATCTCGACGGTGTCGTATTCACCGCCGAGGAGAGCTATCTGATCCTGGGTCGTCAGACCGATGAGCCCGGCCCGGTCAGCGACTACACCGGAATGGACGTCTACTACCGGTCCATTCAGCACGATTCGCCCGAACCCAAGCGCGACCGGCTGACGATTCACGACTATCTGTGGCGCTGGGACACCGACTGGTTCTGGTGCTCACGGGCTTTCGGTACGCAGAATCCGAAGATCCGCCGATTCTGGCCGAAACCGTATCGGCGCTCCAGCTTCTATTGGAAGCTCATCGCGCTGGATCACAAGTACGATATCGCCGACCGGATCGAGGCCCGCAAGGGTAATCCGCCGCGCGAACGAGTGGTGCAGGACATCGAGGTGCCCCTCGAACGCACCGCGGATTTCCTGCGCTGGTTCCTGCGCGAGATCCCGATCGAACCGCTGTGGCTGTGCCCGCTGCGACTGCGCGACGACAGTACCGAACGCCCCTGGCCGCTGTATCCGCTGGAACCCGGCCGCACCTACGTGAATGTCGGTTTCTGGTCGGCGGTTCCGACCGTAGCCGGCCAACCGGAGGGCGCGGCCAACCGCGCCATCGAACGCAAGGTCAGCGAGCTGGACGGCCACAAATCGCTGTACTCCGATGCGTACTACGACGAGGATGAATTCGCCCGGCTCTACGGCGGCGACGTCTATCCCGAACTGAAGAAACGATACGACCCCGATCATCGTTTGCTGGATTTGTATTCGAAGGCGGTGCAACGCAAGTGACCACGTTCAAGGATCGCTCCGACGTATTCGCGGAGCTGGGAACCAAACTCAGCATTGCCGAGATCTTCGAGACGCTCGTCGACGGCGAGGTGCCGATTCGATTCTCCGCCTACGACGGCTCGAGCACCGGCCCGGAGGACTCGAAGTTCAAGCTGGACATCAAGACTCCGCGCGGCATCAACTACATCGCCACCGCACCGGGCGATCTCGGCATGGCCCGGGCCTACATCTCCGGCGATATGACCGCCGAGGGGGTGCACCCCGGTGACCCCTACGACATTCTGAAGGCGATGAGCGATCTGAAGTTCCATCGCCCCTCGGCGCTGGCGCTGGTCACCATCGCGCGCTCGCTCGGCTGGGAGGCGCTCAAGCCGATCGCGCCGCCGCCGCAGGAGACGCTGCCGCGCTGGCGTCGCATTGCCTTGGAGGGCCTGCGGCATTCCAAGGCCCGCGACGCCGAGGCGATCCACCACCACTACGACGTCTCCAACACCTTCTACGAGTACGTCCTCGGTCCGTCGATGACCTACACCTGTGCCTGTTACGAGGACGAGGACTGGACCCTCGAGCAGGCGCAGGAGAACAAGTACCGCTTGGTCTTCGACAAGCTCAATCTGAAGGCGGGCGACCGGCTGCTCGATATCGGTTCCGGCTGGGGCGGCATGGTGCGCTACGCGGCCCGGCGCGGGGTCAAGGTGATCGGCGCGACGCTGTCGAAGGAACAGGCCGAGTGGGGCCAGGCCAAGATCGAGGAGGAGGGTCTGGCCGAGCTGGCCGAGCTACGGCACTCCGACTACCGCGATGTCCCCGAATCCGGCTTCGACGCGGTGTCCTCGATCGGTCTGACCGAGCACATCGGAGTGCACAACTACCCCTTCTACTTCGGCTTCATCCAGAGCAAGCTGCGCGACGGCGGCCTGTTCCTCAACCACACCATCACCCGCCCGGACAACACCCGCACCACCAAGGCCGGTGACTTCATCGACCGCTACGTGTTCCCAGACGGCGAGCTGATCGGTTCGGGCCGAATCATTTCCGACATCCAGAACGTCGGCCTCGAGGTCGTCCACGAGGAGAACCTGCGCCCGCACTACGCCCTGACCCTGCACGAGTGGTGCAAGAACCTGGTCGCCAACTGGGATGCCTGCGTCGAGGAGGTCGGCGAGGGCACGGCCAAGGTCTGGGGCCTGTACATGGCCGGCTGCCGACTCGGATTCCAGCGCAACGTCGTTCAGCTCCACCAGGTCCTAGGCATGCGCCTGGGCCCGAACGAGGAGTGGACGGTCCCGCTGCGCCCCTGGTGGAAGGCCTGAGCCACAACAAAACCGACCCCGCGTCGAGACCCCTTTTCACGACCCCGTAGAGTGGTCCGTACGACGCGGGGTGGAGCAGCTCGGTAGCTCGCTGGGCTCATAACCCAGAGGTCGCAGGTTCAAATCCTGTCCCCGCTACTAGGAAAGGCCGTCCTGACCAACAGGTTTCAGGACGGCCTTCAACCTTTGTCGAGGTTGATGGCAGCGCCGTTGGCATCACGCCGAAACGGTCATCTCGGTCAGCCTCGGAAATACGGTGAAATATAGGTCTACCAGGTGATTTCCAGCGGACAACATGGGACGAATGGGACTGTGATCGTTGGGTTGCATACCCTGTGATCGCATGGCTTATGGCGGGGTGCCGGGCGAAGCTGTTGTGCCGGTTCGAATCTGTGGTGGGGCTCGTACAGCATCTTCAACGAATCCCACTCGCTGTGAGCTGCGAATTTCCGCCGACATGCCGATAACTCGGCGGGTTCATCGGCGGTCGTCGTAGCAGCTGACTCCAGTGGACTCAGGTACACGGTGACTCCACCACATGGTGGCTGGGCGACGAGCCGGCGCGCCGACTGCGAAGCAGGTCCCAGCGAACGATCAGACGATCGAGCGCATCAATCAAGGTGTGGGACGTTCGGTCATTGCTGTCTCCGCGGCCGAGGTTCGGGGTTGGGCGCAGCTCGGGTTAGTGGGTGCTGGGTGCGGTAGGCGCCGGTGAGGGCGCACAGGTCGATCAGCTCCCGATCGGTGAAGGAAGCTGCTGCGGCCGTCCTTGTTTCGCCTGTTATGAAGCGGTGGGTGTGCAGATCTCCGACGATGGCATGCAGAAGATGGATATGGTCCGACGGGGGTCGGCGGTGGCCGGTTTGCCGTCGAGGAGGATGTCGAGACCGATCCGGTGCTCCCGGCCGAGATACGCCTGGTGCACATGGACTACGTCCAGGTCGGCGTCGGCCAGCTCGTCGGGCTTCCGCATGCCGTTTGCGCTGGCGGTCCAAGCAGGGGGCTCGACGCGTACGTCGAGGAGGTTTTGCAGCCTCGAATCTCCATTTTGGCGAGCATGATTCAGGCTTCCTTCACCATGTCCCGTTTTTCGCCTGTCGGAGTCGTTTGGCTTGCTTGTCAAGGTTGCGCACGTGCGTTGACGCTGCGCCGAAGGCGCTGACCAGATCAGGTCGCAACGCATCGAAGTCACCCAGAGCCTCGTCGACACGCCCGGTCGCGGCGCGCAGCTGGGCGATGACGAACCGCGTTTCGAGCACCACATGGAGCTGGTCGCCATCCCCCGCTGCGGCATTGTGAACGAAGAAAAGCAGCTGTGGCAGGGCCTTCTCGGCTTTGCCGATCTGGGCATAGGCGTGGCCCGCTTGAAGGGCACAGCTGAGAACATCGGGATCGGAAGGCGGACGAAGTCTGCGGTACTGTTCTCCGACTTCGTCGAACAGCGCCGCTGCTCGACCGAATTCACCGCAGACGTACAGGGCCGCGGCCAACTCCTTCCGTAGCATTAGCGCCAATGCGGGGTCGTGACCCGCGCGCGCGATACTGTCTTCCAGCAAGCTGACCGCTTCGGAGGGACGGTCCTCCTTCAATGCCAGATCAATGTCGTCCCACAGCTGATGCACCTCGTCGTCAGTGAGCTCCGCACCGCTATCGGTTGACGCCGCTACAGCGATCGAGTTCACCAGCGGGCGTCGAAATGGGCCTGTGGGGTCGGGGTCCTGGCTTCCGGCTCGGCCATCGTCGGCGACCATGGCAAATGGCAGCAGCGTGCCGTATACCGTCAGCGCGGAGGGCCGCTTCGTTGCGTCTTTATCGAGCATCGCTGTCACGAGGACATCCAGGTCCGGCGGTATTTCGGGGCGGCGCGAACGCACGGACGGCGCACTGGACTGCAGATGTTGCGATCGCACGGCCCCGTCGACGCCCAGGAACGGGAGGTCTCCCGTCAGGAGCTCGAATAGCAGGCAGCCGAGCGAGTAGATGTCCGAGGCGGATGTCACCACCTGACCGAGCCACTGCTCCGGCGACATATACGGCGGCGTTCCCACGGTGCGGTCGATCTGTGTGAGCCGCGGCAACGCCCCGCTGCCGTGCAGGATCGCGATGCCGAAATCCAGAAGCTTGACCAGCCCGCCGTCGACGATCATCACGTTGGCGGGCTTGATATCCCGATGCACGATGTCGACCTGGTGCACCTCGGACAACACCGCCGCAATCTGGGCCGCGATGGACGCGGCCCATGCGATGCTCGGCTGACTGTCCACGAAGTCGGTGTGGTCGAGCAACGTCTGCAGTGTCTTGCCACGAAGCAGCTGCATGACCAGCCACAACTGGGTGGTGCCGTCGGCCCGCGTCTCGACCCCGGTGTCATAAACGGCCGGTGTTCCCGTCAGTTCCAGCCGTGCGGTGGTGCGGATTTCCCGCACGAACCGCTTCCGATCCCGTTCCAAAGCCTCGAGGATTTCCACAGCTTCCGGACTGACCGGTCCCGACGGCACCGGCCCGGACGGCGGTTTGAGTAGCTTGATCGCCACTTTGCGATCAAGCCGCTCGTCCCATCCGTAGAACACCTCGCTCATGCCGCCGCTGCCCAGCAGCCCGTCAATCCGGTAGCGGCCCGCCAGCAGCCGCTTGCCTGCCACCAGTTCGTCCGTCATCGCAATCTACCCCCGGTTCGGTTTCATTCTTCCCGCATGCGATCCACGGTGGCGCGGTCCATCTCCGCACGCAACCGCGCGAGGGCCTCGTCGCGGGCCGGCGCATTGATGATGCGGTACGCCCGCTTCGCGGCGGCTTGTTTGATCGCCTGCTGGAACTCGTCGTTGTCGAAGTACAACTTCATGAACTCGGTGTTGCGCTCGGCGTTCTCGGCCACGATGTCGTCGAGCCGGTCGCTCGCGACCTGGGCGAAACGAGCCTCGTCGTTCATGAGACCGATCTGCTGCATGCCAACGTCCTCGACAAGTCCGGCTACCTGCTGGTTCACCAGGATTTCATCGCTGGTGCCCAGATCAAGACCGAATCGCTGGTTGAGCTCGTCGATGATCTCCGACAGGGGGATGACATCCGGCTCCTTGTAACCGCCGCCATCGGCGGCGTGGCCTCGAACGTCGCGGTCGCCGACCGGTGCCAGCGACACGTTGTGCCGCCCCGTGAATTCGAGCCGGTAGTGGCTCAAGTCGGCGTCGCCGATGTCGACAGAGGTGGAAGGCCTGCCAGGCAGCCGAATCAAGAGAATCCGACCGAACTGGTACAGACGTTCCAGCTCAGCGTCCGGCCAGTCGACGATCTGCGCGAGCAGATTGTAGGCGCGCACGAAGTTCTTCAACGCCGCGCGGAAGCCTTCCCGCTCGTCGTCGGTCTCCAGGTTGACGAAACGATCAAGCGCCGGCTTGAGCGCTTCGTGCAGGTCGGCGTGCAGCTTGCTTTCGGCGGGATCCGACATGCGGCCCGGCGACGCGGCCTTGAGCAAAGTCACGAACGCGTCCATCTCCGACGCGACGAGCACGCCGAACTCCATCACCTCACGCTGCTTTGTGTAGAGCATGTCCGGCTGCGGCGGCTCGGTGATGGTGGCCTCGAACCAGTCCGCGAATGACTTCTTGATGTCCTCGGCGTCGTTGACGAAGTCGAGGATGTGGATGTCGTCCTGGGATTTCAACGGGTGAATCCGGTTGAGCCGCGACAAGGTCTGCACCGCGGTGACACCGGTCAGCGGCTTGTCCACATACATGCCGCACAGTAGCGGCTGGTCGAAGCCGGTCTGATATTTCTCCGCGACCACGAGCAGGCGATATTCGTTCTGGTTGCGCGCTGCTGCCTGCGGATCGTCGGCCTTGACGTAGCCGAACTTGTCGGGGAGTTGACTCTCCGGGAATCCGTTGAGTTGGGCCTCGCTGACTTCGAGCCCTTCTTCTATCTCCAACTGCCCCGAGAATGCGATCAGCGTTCCGCAGTCGGTGAATCCGCGCAGCTCGATGTACCGGCGCATCGCCTGGTAAAGATCGTGTGCATGCATGCGGCTGGGCGTGACCACCATCGCCTTCGCCCGGCCGCCGAGCTTCCCTGCAACGTGCTCCCGGAAATCGTCGACGATATGCCTGGCCCGCTGATCCACCGCCGTCGGGTGCAGTTCGGCCAGACGAACAAGCTTGGCCTTCGCCTTCGCCTTGTCGACCTCTGGGTTCCCCAGGCCCGACTCCTGTTGGTCCACGGCGACGTTGTTCAGCCGCCACTTCGTGTCGTAGGTAATGTAGTTGGCCAGCACATCGAGGATGTAGCCCTCGTCGATCGCCTGCCGCATCGAGTAGATATGGAACGGCACGTACATGCCCTGCTCGCCGGTACGTGGATGCACCCGGTCAGGGGCGAACCGCCCGAACAGCTTCAGCGTCGGCGACTTCGGCGTGGCGGTGAACGCGAAGTACGACAGATTCGGCTGCTTGCCCCGCACCCGCGTCATGTACTCCGCGTCGTCCTCGTCCTCCTCACGGGGCACCGCGTTGGCACCCAGCGCCTGCTTGAGCCGGATCGCCGATTCGCCGCCCTGCGATGAGTGGGCCTCGTCGATGATGACCGCGTACCGCAGGGCGGCGAGATCCATGTCGGCGATCTTCCCCAGCACGAACGGATACATCTGCAGCGTCGAGATGATGATCTTCGACGTGCTGTCCCCGAGTGCCGCCGCCAATTGCGTCGAATCCTCGTCGATCTTCTTCACCACGCCCGGCGTGTGATCGAACTGGAAGATCGTCTTCTGCAATTGCCGGTCCAACACGACACGGTCGGTGATCACGATAACCTTTTGGAACACCAGCTGATTCGCCGCGTCGAACAGATTCGACAGCCGATGCGCAAGCCACGCAATAGTATTCGACTTGCCCGAGCCTGCCGAATGCTGAATCAGGTAGTTATGCCCCGCACCATTGTCCCGCGCGTCGGCGACCATCTTCTGCACCGCGTCCCACTGGTGGTAGCGCGGGAAGATCCGCGGATCGGTGTGCGGATTGGCCTTGACGCCCTTGCGATCCGGCACCTTGATGTGAATGAACCGCTGCAACAGCTCGAGCCAGTTCTCGAAATCCCAGATCTGCTCCCAGAGATAGGCAACCGCATAGGTCCCCGAACCCAGCTCCACCGGCGGATTCCCGGCACCGCCGGACACACCCGGCCCGTTGGACCCGATGTTGAACGGCAGGAACCGAGTGTCCTTGCCCTGCAACTGCGTAGCGACGAACACCCGATCGGGATCCACCGCGAAATGCACCAGGGTGCGCTTCGCGAAGAACGGCTCCTTCGGATCGCGGTCATCCCGGTACTGCGCGATGGCATGGTCAGCGTTCTGGCCCGTGTTCGGGTTCTTCAGCTCCGCCGTCGCCACAGGCAGCCCGTTGACGAACAACGCCATGTCCAACGACTTGTCCGGATGACGCTTGCTGTAATGCAGCTGCCGAGCGACCGTCAGCACGTTCCGGCGATACTCGCGCAACGCATCCGCAGCGAGGGTGTGCCCCGGCCGGAAATATGCGAGGTTGATCAAGATGCCCTTGGTGCGCACCCCCTGCCGCAGAACATCCAACACGCCCCGCGCGTCAATCTCGGCCGCAACCAAGCGCGCGAACTCCCGCTGCGCGGTGTTCGCATCACCCGCACGGTCGACAAGCTTGTTCCACGTATCGCCTTGCGTGGCACCGATGAGCCGGAACATCTCGCCGGTGTCTATGCCGAGCTCGACGTCGAACGTTCCCTGCGCACGGGACCATCCACGGTCGAGAAGCTCCGCCTCAACACGCTGTTCGAATGCCAGCTCGGTGTGAGCGCCAGGGGTCATACGGACACGCTTTCGGACGGGGTGAAGCGGCGGGCAGTGGTGACGTCGATCTGGCCGGTGACGGCCGCGGTGATCAGAGCCTGACGGCGTTCGGAGAGCAGCTTAAGTTGCTTTTGACGCAGATCTCGCTGGCTGTCAACCGCAGCCAAGTCGGCCTGTGCCGATTTGGCCAGCGCAGCCTGCTCCTCAATCGAGATTACCGGCACGGGCAAATCCCGGAGATCCGGTAGCGACAATTGCGTCTTGGTTCCACCGTATTGGTTGCCCATCAGCCTGCTCTGAACGGATGGTGACGCCAACAGATAGGCAAGCCATTCACTGTCGATTCGGCTCTTGTCCGGCCTGATCAAGCCGACGTGCTGGCTTACGTAGCCTCCGGTCGTCACCTGGTTCGACAGAGCGACCCAGCCGGCGTTGGCTCCAGTGATACCCACCAGCACGTCTGTTGGGCCGATTCGTGAGCGGTTCGCCTCTTGTGCCGCTGACTGAGGAAGGTCGACAAACGCTAAATCGTCGAGTTTCGGTTCGACTCGTTCTGAGTACAGGTTGGCACTACGAAAGAATACGGCTCCCTTTTCAGATACGTAGCCTCCCCATCCGCGCGAACCGCTCGTTATCAGTTCGCACATGTAGCCGAGCCGGAGACGAGCAGCGTCAGCCGAGTCCACAGACACCCGATCAAGCAGCCGCAAACGTTTATGCGCCAGTAACTCGTCCTGCTTCGCCATAATTGAAATCAGTGCGCTGATGTGCGAGGTTTCGGCGTCGAGGAAGTCGGCGATGCGGCGCTGCTCGTCGAGCGGAGGCAACAGTACGTCTACGTCGCCAAGGTCGCCGGGGTTGATAGCCGGATAGCTCACACCAACCGAACGCGCGACCACCTCGCTGACGAACGGGTCTGACCGGCAAACGTATGAGAGAAACCGGTCATCTGCCAACTCTTTAGCCTCAAGTACCGCGAATCCTGTCGAAAAAATAAGCGGCTCGTCAGTATGGGGAATTTTGGCGATGGCACGTAAATAGGTGCGTACCGTCGAAACGATAGTTCCGCCGTTCGGGGCGTACCGACGCGCACGTGAAGGGGCGGATTCAAAGCGGACAGGTTCTCTTGGAATAGTGATGTCACCCAGCTCATTTACCGCCGATACGTCAACATACCTGAATTCGTAACCAGGGTCGGTCGACTCCGGTAGCGCAAATCGGTTGATGTGCGCAACGTCCTTCAGTCTCACCGCGTCACCTCCCCCAGCAGCTTCTGAATCTGCTCCTCCAGCTCCCGCAGTTCCGCGTCGATCTCCGCCAGCGGCCGCGGCGGGGTGTAGACGTAGAAGTGCCGCGTGAACGGGATCTCGTACCCGACCTTGTCCTTGTCGCGGTCGATCCACGCATCCGGAACATGCGGCGTCACTTCGCGGGCGAAGTACTCGTCAATGTCCTCGTCCAGCGGGATGTTCTCGTAGTCGCGCAGGTCGGGGTCCGGCAGGACCGAGCCGTCCTTCGCCGTCTGCACCTCGCCGTCGGGGTCGGAGATCGACACCGCGGCCCACAAACCCTTCTGCAACGCAGCGGTACTCGGCCAGGTCGCGTCAGCAGCCTTGACGGCGGCTTTCATGGCGTTGGCTGCTTCGTTCTTCGTCCACCACACCGAGCCGGTCAGCCCACGCAGGGCAGCGACCAGGTCGTCGCGGTCGGCCCACTTCGCCAGCGGCTTCGCGTCTTCGAGTGCGGCGAGGGTGTCTTCGGTGATTTCGAAGCGCTGCTTCAGCGGGCGCTCGACGGTGATATGGGTGTACCCGAAGTCGCGGGTACCGAAGATCTTCACCTTGGTGTGGTCCGGGTGCTCCGAGTCGGCGGCAATGTCGACGGCGGTGACGTACATCTTCGTTATGTGGTCAATTTGGGCGTCGCTGATTTGTTTGCGCTTGTCGCCCAACGACTTGCGCATCTTCTCCCACTGGTCGCGGGCGTCGAGCAGGATCACCTTGTTGCGCAAGCGCTTCGACTTGCGGTTGGACAGCACCCAGAAGTAGGTGGAGATGCCGGTGTTGTAGAACAACTGGTCCGGTAGCGCGACGATGCCCTCCAGGAGATCGTTGTCCAGGATCCACTGGCGGATACAGGATTCACCGGATCCGGCGGCGCCGGTGAACAGCGGGGAGCCGTTGAAGACGATCGCGAGGCGGGAGCCCTTGCCTTCGACCGGTTCCATCTTGTCGATCATGTTCTGCAGGAACAGGAACGAGCCGTCGTTGATGCGGGGGGTGCCCGCGCCAAAGCGGCCTGCGAAGCCGAGTTCGGCTTCGGCTTCGACGAAGTCCTTGACCTTCTTCCATTCCACGCCGAACGGCGGGTTGGACAGCATGTAGTCGAACTTCCGGTCCTTGAAGCCGTCTTCGCTGAACGAGTTGCCGAACACGACCTCGCCGGGCTGGCTGCGGATCAGCATTTCCGACTGGCAGGTGGCCCACGCGTCGGGGTTGATCTCCTGGCCGTACAGGTATACCTCGGCCTTGGGATTGATCGCCTTGATGTGTTCCTCGGCGGCGGTGAGCATGCCGCCGGTGCCGCAGGCAGGGTCGAGGATATTGATGACTTGGCCCTCACCGGCGACGGTGTCCGCGTCGGGGGCGATGAGCAAGTTCACCATCAGCTTGATGACTTCACGCGGAGTGAAGTGCTCACCGGCGGTCTCGTTGGAGGCTTCCGCGAACAGCCGGATCAGATGCTCGAAGACGTAGCCCATGTCATGGCTGTCGAGCTTGTCGAGGTCCTTCATCGCCGCGAACCGGCCGATCACCTGATACAGCAGTTTCGCGCTCGCCAGCTTAGTGATCTGGTTGTCGAAGTCGAACCGCTCGAGGAGCTTGCGCACGTTCGGGGAGAAGCCCTTGATGTAGTCGCGCAGGTTTTTCGCCACGCTCGTCGAATCGGACGCGATGGTGCCGAAGTCCTGCTGAGAGACGTTGAAGAACGGCAGCTTCGCCGTTCGCTCCAGCACCTTCTCCTTGTTCTGGACGCCGCTCGCCTCCAGTTTCACGTCACGTTCACGGACGGCCTCACGGGTGGAGGCCATTACCGCGTCGAGCCGGCGCAGCACCGTGAACGGCAGGATCACCTGTCCATACTCGTGGCGCTTGTAGTCGCCGCGCAGCAGGTCGGCGACGGACCAGATGTCGTTCGCCATCTTCTGGTGTGTGGGTCCTGAGGTCATGCCTCGTGTCACCTTCGGTTCGAGTTGATGTTGTCAGTTTTGTTGATAGGTAACGATTTTGGAGCCAAAGCGCCGATAGTCAGGGCATGGAGGGTCTGGTCGATCACGTTCGCGCTCACCGCAGCGAGCGCGGAGAGCGCGTCACGCAGCTCCAATAGCTGCCGAAACGCCGCGCCGTAGCGGCGCTGCTCCACCGGCGGCAGTCGAGGAAGGCGGCAGCGCCGCAGATCGTCGCGGCTGAGGACGCCGATTGTATTGGATGTGGGCAGCGTATTGGCATCGGCCCGAAGGAAGATCGCGACGAAATACGGGTCCATCCGAGCCAGGTCGACCTCGATGACCTGGGACACGCCTGCCTCGTCCGATGAGGAACCGGTGGCGACGATCGGAGCTCGACCGAGGGTCCGGATGAGCACGTCACCGGCGCGCGGGGTGGTTTCCCGCGTGCGGATGGTGAGCGCGCCGACTCGTTCCAGTTCGGCGATGGTCACCGTGGAGTGCCGGGGTGGAGAGTCGGGATCGGCGAATCGGGGAAGGCCCTGCCCAACCTGCGCGTAGAGGGCCTGTAGACGCCGGGTCACGCTGGCGATGTCCTCGGCGTCGGCCTCAACTCTGGCCACAACATGACGCGACGGAAGCAGATTCGTGTCGCCGTCGAGCAACTCCACACGCGCGACCGACCGGGAAATTTCCGGCGAGGCGTCAGTGAAGAGCTGCTGCCACGCCGCGTACTGGTACGGCAAATCGCGCGGGTCGACGACCCAGGACAGGTTGACCATGCGTACAGGGGCGTAATCGGGCGTGCCGTAGGGGCGGCGAAGCACCCAGAGACAGATCTCGGTGTCCGGCGAAGGTCCCATGCCCTTCGGCAGCGCGATCACGTCACGCAGTACACCGGAGCGGACCAGGGCGGCGCGAATTTGCTGACCCGAGGCATGGAAGCAGGTCCGGGCGGAGACGACGACAACGGCGACGCCACGCGGACGCAGGTAGGCATAGCACTGCTGCACCCAGGCCAGCTCGCTATCGCGACCGGTGGGCTCGCCGAACTCCCAGCTTGTCCCAGCGTCCAACCGCTCAGATGCCCGTTTCGGCGGGTCAAGCGGCGGGACGCAGACCGCACCGGCGGCGACGCCGAGAGGGCTCCGACCGACCGCCTGGATCCGGTCGCCGAACCTGTCGGCGACAGCCTCCAAAAAGGCGCCTGAACCATGCGCCGGGTCGATGACGACGGGTACGTCGAGATCTCCGGTGTTCACGAGTTTTTCCGCGGCTGTCGCGCGAGGCAGCAGTGACGCGATGACCCTGGCCAAGAGTTGTTCCGGGGACAGTCGCGTTTCGTCGATGGTCTCAGGTTCCGGGGCATCGAGGAGGTGGGTGCCGGTATCGGTGCGACCGGCCGTCGCAAGTTGCTCGGCCTTCCCGGTTGCGGCCAGCCAAGCCTCGACTTCGGCGCGGGAGAACGTCGGGCTGGCTGAGGTTCCGCCATTTGGCTGCGGGAAGTCCGGGTAGCGCTTGCGCCAGTTCGAAACCGCGGCGCGGCCGACGCCAGCCAGCCGCGCGATGGCGGCCGCTGTCAATGCGTCGGGTTCGTCGAAGCTCATTTCCACGACCGTACACATCGAGAGATGTGTACGCAAATTCACAGCCCTAGATGCTAAATAATTGTTGACATATGCTATCTACGTTCACGCCTATGCTGCTGTTGCTGCATCAGGCGGTCCGCCAGCGCCGCCGCCTCAATTCCTCCTCTCCGGGACGCCGGATATGAGCAAGCGCCCCCCTTCGCATCACAGGCCAGCATCGCGGACACTGCCGGCATGGCTGCCACCCCGAGCTGACCGCGCATCACGGCCGCGACCTCCGGAAACCGCTGCCTTCGCTCCCAGCCACGCGATGCACGACCGGCAAGATCCGCAATTGGTCCAAGCTGGCCGTCCCGCGGACCAGCGGCGGGAGCAGTGGTTTAACGAGTGCGTCGCGTGTTCCGGATGGCATCTGACCAGCTGGTCGCTCGCCGACTTCGCGACCTGCACGAGCGTCGCGGCGGCATCGAATGCCGCCGCGCTCGCGATCGAGAAGCCTGTTGTCCCAACGCCAGCAGAACTCGATCCTGCGGCGAGGCCAAGACGGTGACCCCGACGACCCCTTCGTGCAGGGAATGCGTGGCACCTACAACGACCTCGACGCCGAGAAGACCGCCGCGTTGTCGGTCATCGCCACGCTCGACGCCGACGACGACACCGAACCGCATCGCCCCGGCGCCGCCGACACCGCACTACTCGACGCCCTGCCCTACCTGGCGCTCAACCTCCCCGCCGCGCCGGAACCGTTGCTACGCAAACTATTCGAGATCGCCCAGCTCGCCATCCGGTTGCACGACGACCGCGACCAGGTGACCAACACCATCACACTGCCCGCCGACCACATTCCCGACATCGCCTACGAAGCCGAAAAGATCACCATTGTGAACACCACAACCGACAGCCGCCCACACGGCAGAAACAGGTTGTGTAGATGTCGTACATGCCCCCGGGGCGGCTCGAACCAGCAAAGGCGTGCAACGGCGTGTATTGCAGCTTTCTGCTGGGGTCGCGCTGTGAGCTGTCGGCGACACACCCGCCGGGCAGGGCGCAGGGGTGATCCGTGTCCTGCGATGAAGCTGGGCCGCGCAGCTACGAACGATGGCGATAGCTGACCCTATGTCGTCGTGAATGTTTCTGGCACTGAGTGGCCGGTGTCGGAGAAGCTGTCGTTGTCGTCCACGGTCGCTGATCGGCGATGAAATCGCTGGTCAGCGCCTGGGATTTGGCATCAAATTTGGCATCACGACAGTATGGGAACCATCAGCCGCGGCGGGACCAGGAGGACATCTGGGACGATAGAAATTCTGTTGAACTGCGCTAACAGGGTGCTATGGCATGTGATGCCAACGGTGGGACGGTGTTCGGTTAGCTCATAACCCAGAGGTCGCAGGTTCAAATCCTGTCCCCGCTACTACAGAGGGCGGTCCTGACCGGTAGGTTCAGGACCGCCCTCGCTCTTTGTCGAGGTGTCGTCCTCCGAATCGCCGACAGGTTGTGAAACCGACTCACATCCCGGTCGAATACTTCTCGTTGGCCAACTCGCCTTTCAGCTGGAAATAATGATTACGGTTCCGACATCGGGTCGGACAGCCGAATTTCGGCTACCGCAAGATTTCTGCTGGAGGTTCGTCATGGGACACGGGGTAGATTACAACGCCATTTCGGTCAAGACGCCCGACGAGATCGCCATGTTGCGTGTGGCGGGAGGGATTTCGGCGCGGGTGCTGGAAGAGTTGACACCACATATCGAACCGGGCGTGACCTCGATACAGATCAACGATATTGCGCACGACCTGATCGTCAACAAGTATGGTGCCGAAATCGACCGGGAGGATCTGTCCGGTTACGACTCCAGCGAGTATGCGGCCGTATCCATCGCACACAATGAGGTGGCATTCAGCGGAGAGCCGAGCGAGATTCCGTTGCGGAAGGGAGATTTGTTCGGAGTCGATGTCAGTTTGAAGAAGGACGGCTGGTGCGGCGATACGCAGCGGATGTGGATCGTCGGCGATGAGACCTCCGCCCAGGCTCGATTGCTCAACGCAGTGGGATATCAGGCGATGTGCCTGGGGATCAGTCTCGTTCGTCCCGGCGCGGAGCTGCAGACCATCGCGAAACAGGTTCAGGCGTATGTCGAATCCTATGGCTTCTCGATGCTGCGGGTAGCGAGCGCGACCGGACACTCGATCGGTCGGATTCACGCGGACGGCTGGCTGATTCCGTACTACGACGACCCGCGCAATGCCGGGCGCGTCCTGGAGAAGGGCATGGTCATCACCGTGGAACCGTTCATCTGCGCGGGAAACGGAGAAGGCGTTCGGCTGCAGAACTCCACACGGTCCGCGGTGTCGGCGGATGGCTCGCTGACGACCTACTGGGAGCACGTGGTCGCGGTCACCGACACCGGCTGCGAGGTGCTCGATCTGCGCGAGGGCGAGGATGTCACCTTCTACGATCACCGGCCCCGCGCCTGAAGAACCATCCGGATCACCCGCGAAGCCGCGTGCACAGCCAATCGACGAACGACGTGATGCCGGACACCCGCGGGTGATCCTCTTGCCAGCTGACGAAATAGCCGAGATGCGCAGGAATTTCGACGTCACCGATCTGCATCAGCCGACCTGTCTCCAGATACGGTCGCGATCATCTTCCGGATCATGGCGACACCCTGGCCGGCCAGGGCCGCGCTGAGCAGGCCACCGGCATCAGTGAAGGTCACATTCGCCGACGGCTCGGCGTGGACGATGCCGACGGCCTCGAAGAATTCGCGCCACGACCTGGTTCCGAACCGCAGTAGCGGCGCCTCCGGCAATGTCTCGATAGTCAGAGACGGACAGCGCGACAGGAGTTCAGGACTGCACACGGCGATAACTGTGTCGCCGGGCAGGCGCACCGATCGGAATCCACGCAACTCGGTTGGGCGATGCCAGATGCCTATATCGACCGACGCCGGGTCCGGCAGCGAAATATCCGTATGCCGATGCAGAGAGATACGAACTCCCGGTCGCGAATCGGTGAATTCGGCCAGATGCCGGATCAGCCAGGAATCGGCGAAATCCGTCATCACGCTCAACGAGAGCGGCAGCTCCGTGCTGTCGTGCGCGGTGCTCGCCAGCTCCAGTGCCATGTCGATATCGCGCAGACTGCGGCGCACGCTGGCAGCCAGCTGCCGACAGACTGCGGTCGGACGCATGTGATTGCCCGAGCGGATGAACAGCGGCGTGCCGACCATCGCTTCCAACTGACGGACCTGATGACTCACAGCACTGTGAGTGATGAAGAGTTCCTGAGCCGCCATCGAGTAGCTGCACAACCGCTCTGCGGCTTCCAACGCTCGCAGGGTGGCCAGGCTCGCCGGAAATCTCATCCGGAAATACTATGCCCCGGCCGAATCCGGAATGCGGTCTCCGTGGCCTGCGACCGAGGCGAGCGCCGTCGTGAACCGATCCCCGCCAGTTGAGAAGAGACGACAGATGATTCGAGAAACACAGGGTGGTCGCTGCCGGGGTTCCTGGGCGATGGTCGTCGGCTCGGCGGGGGGAGTCGGTCGTGAGATCGCCTTGCGGCTGGCCGAGGACGGGTATTCGGTGGTGGTGTGTGGGCGCGACGGCGCGAGCGTGCGGGAGACTCGGCAATTGATCGAGTGGGTCGGGGGTCGCGCGGTGGATGTTGTGGTGGATCTTGCTGATTCGGTCGCGGTGGATCGCTTGATCACCGAGGTGTTCCGGTTGCTGGCGGGAGAGTACGGCCCGCGGGGTGTGCGGATCAATTCCGTGGACCTGCATGGCGGCGGTGAACCCGGCGCGATCGCGGAGGCCGTGCGGTTCCTCGTATCGCCGCGCGCGGCTTATGTTCAAGGCGCCGTATTGACCATGAGCGCCGGAGCGGACGTGGCCGAAAGTCATGACTATTCGTCGGCGTGCAAGTGAGCCCCGCTCGACCGGGATCTGTCCACTACCGAAGTGAACGGCTTCGGCGGCGCTTCGCGATCTCCTGCCGGTAGAGCAGTTCCAGCTTGCGGGTCTGGCCGTATTCGCCGAATTCGCGGGCGATGCGGCGACCGGCGGCTCCGAAGTCGTCGGCTCGGCCGCGGTCGGCGAGCAGCTCGATGATTCCGGCTGCGAAGCCGGTTGCCGAATTGGGCGTCACCACACCGTTCACGCCGTGTCGCACGATCTCGGTCACCGACTCGTCGATCAGGACGATCGGCAGACCGGCGTTCGCCGCCTCGTTGAGCACCAAACCTTGGGTGTCGGTCATCGAGGGGAAGGCCAGTACGTCGGCGACCGCGTAGACCACGCCCAATCGGTTGCGGGGAAGACAGCCGGTGAAGGTGATCCGGTGACCCACTCCGGATTGTGCGGCAAGCTCTTTCAGCGCGTTCAGGAAGTCGAAGCCGCCGACATACATCAACCTCGCCCTCGGTCGCGCCTCCAGAACGATCCTCAGGGCCGCGATCAACAGCGGTAGGTTCTTCTCCGCGCCCATGCGCCCGACATTGACGATGATCTCCTCGTCGTCGGCCAGGTTCCACTGCGATCGAAATCGGGCGATCTCCTCCGGCGACGGAGACGGCAGCGGGTCCACACCGGTCGGCAGTGCGACGACACGGTAATCGTATGTGCCGCGCCAGGATTCGAGCTGATCTCTGCTCTTGCGCGAGACCGCGACGACCGCGTCGCAGCGGCTGTACAGCATGGCCAGCGAGTTCTCGGCGGCGATACGACACCAGTCGCCGATATCGCTTCGAGGGCGGAGCACGGTCGCGAGGGTCGCCAGGTCCAGTCGCGTGGTCTCGATCGCGAACTGCAGAGCGAGCGCCAGACTCAGCAGGACGGGCAGCGTGTGCCGGTAGTGCTCGACGACCCGAGAGATATCTGTGCAGTGGTGCCCGATCAGTACCGCGCCGGTCGTTCGAGCGGTGTGAACGGCCAGCAGGCCGAGCTGTGCCGGGGTGAAGAAATGGATGACGTCGAGGTCCAGGCCGCGGACCAACTCCGAGGCCGCCGACGGCCGGAACAGCGAGACACGGCTGTCCTCGAAAAGCCCACTGGCCACACTGCGGAACCGGACGACCCGCGGGTCGTACTCCATCTCCTCGCCGACGACCTTGGGGCAGAAGACGTATACGTCGTGTCCCATCCTGCGCAGTTGCCGACGCGTGATGTCGACGGCGTACACGATCCCGTTCGTCGCCGGATGGTAGGTGTCGGTGAACAGCCCGATCCGCATGCAATCCCCCCAAGTACCGGCAACGCTACCGCACGTTCGCGCAGGTAGAGGCCGATTTGCGAAAAGTACTTGGAACGGAATGCTTCGTTCTGTTACAGTGTGAACAGAACGAAGCATTCCGCTTCGGAGAGCAAGGAGCATCTCATGTCCGACATCCGCCCGTTCCGCATCGAGGTTTCGCAGGCCGATCTGGATGATCTGAACTACCGCCTGGCGCACACCCGCTTCGCCGCCGAACTTCCCGCCGAGTGCGTCGCGGGCAAGGTGGATCTCGGGATTCCGGTGCCCGCGGGCTGGGAATACGGTGTGCCACAGTCGTTCGTGCGGCCGATGCTCGAGCGGTGGCGCGACGAATTCGACTGGCGCGCGGTGGAGGAGAAGCTCAACGCCTACCCGCACTTCGTCACCGAGATCGACGGGCAGACCATTCATTTCGTGCATGTGCGCTCGGCCAACCCCGAGGCGACGCCGCTGATGCTGACCCACGGCTGGCCCAGTTCGTTCGTCGAGGGCCTGAAGTTGGTCGATCGGCTGACCGACCAGTTCCACCTGGTCATCCCGTCCTACCCCGGCTTCGCGTTCTCGGGACCGACCCAGGACATCGGCTGGACGCCCGAGCGGATGGCAGCGGCCCTGGTCGAGCTGATGCGGCGGCTCGGTTATGAACGCTACGGCGTGCACGGCAACGACGGCGGTGCGATCATCTCACCCGAAATGGGCCGCCTCGCACCGGAAAACGTGATCGGCGTGCACGTCACCCAGATCTTCTCCTTCCCCAAGGGCGAGCCCGGCGAATTCGACGGCCTCAGCGAGCAGGATCTGGCGTTCATCCAGTTCGGCCAGAAGTTTTTGGAGCATTCGATCCACGACTTCTCCCAGCGGGCCCAGCCCCAAACCATCGCCCAGGGCCTGTCCGACTCCCCCTCCGGCCAACTCACCTGGAACGCCCAGCTGATGGGCACCCTCGACCCCGACGACTTCCTCACCAACGTCGCCATCTACTGGTTCACCAACACCTCCGCCTCCTCGGCCCGCTTCTACTACGAAAACGCCCACGGCACACACGCTTCCACCCCCACCACGGTCCCGATCGGCCTCGCCTCCTTCGGCTACGACTACAAGCCCCCGCGCAAATTCGCCGACCGCGACCACGCCAACATCATCCAGTGGAACGAGTACCCCGAAGGCGGCCACTGGTCGGCCTACGAGGTCCCCGACCTACTGGCCACCGACATCCGCGAATTCTTCGCGAAGCTGGTGTAGGCCGAGCGATTACGCGTCCGGCCCCGGTCGATTTGTCGACCGGGGCCGGAGGCGTTGTCAGGCGAGCGGGCTTACCAAGACCTTCTCACCAAATCAACTTGCGCATGGAATCGACGATCTGCGGGGGAATGATGGAGCGCGACTGCCTGGTTGGGCAGAGCGATCGAACCACCTCCCGAGCAGGTTCCGAGATCTCATCCGGTGCTACCAACCGCACCGCGGCCAGCGCCTTCTCCAACTCCAGCTCAGCCGCTTCCACCTTCATCACCAGTGCGTCGAAGCTTGTCGTCAAATGCACGCGCTCCGTCGCACTGACCGCATCGTCCAACCGTGATTCGACATCGCTCACCATTTCGGTCAAAGTCGCCACCTGCTCACAGGATGCCAGGAATTGACTGAAGACCGCGAGCCGTTGCGCGGCACGCTCCCTGTCTTTGTTGGTGCGCACAGACGAGCGAACGGCTACCGCGTCGAAAGCGGCCTTGAGGAACACTCCGACGACGACACCCGCGCCGCCGAGAACGGGCGCCCACCACAATCCGGAAGCCGACTCCGACGCGGCAATCAGGCCGACGCGCATATCGGTTCGATGATCACGTCCGGTCTGATCATCTCCAAAACCTCCGGCGGGAACTTCAGCTTGCTCATCACAAGTCCGCTTCCAGCGTAAATATCCTCCCTGCCCATGAGCGAATCATCTACGAGCAGCTTCCAATCCGAGGGAATTCCAACGGGCCCGATACTGCCGAATTCCATTCCGCTGGAGGTCTGTACGACAACGCGATCGGCCATCCGAACAGACTTGCTCGACAAGATCTTCTTTACACGCCGGTTGAAGTCGAGGCGGGCGCCAACCGGGAACACACACACCGCCAACGTTCTGTTCTCCCCCGATTTGCCCTCGACCACCAGAGTCGTCGTCGCGCCGCATGGATCGGCACCCGACCAGGCGATGAACCCCTCTCCCGATACAGCTTCGGGAGGAATTTTGGAAGCGTATATCAGCTCCGCAGCCCGAATATTTTCACGAACCACCTCTCGACCTGGCGGCGCGATCAGATCGATCGCATCCTGTATACGTATCCAGGATGGACCATCATGCGCATCCGCATCGTTCAAGACCATTTCACCATCCCATCGTCTGTTTTTCCTACAAAACAGGACATCGCTACCCGGTGTCCGACTACTACCGGATTAACAGCATGCATCGCGCAGCTGTCGAAGATCAGCAGATCCCCGATGCGGGGCTTGATCGCAAGCGCCGGGTGCCGTGACTCGGTGATATTTAAATCCGCTGACTCGATACATTTCGCATCGTATATTACCGCCTCGCCGCCGTATGCGGGGGAGGCCAGGAAATAATTCAGAGCCAGCTGGCCAGAAAGATGCGGAAACTGTCCCGAAGGCCACTCCATATTCAGATTGTCCCAATGCGCGGCTGCCCCCATTTCAATCCTTCGTATCGTATTCCAGGCTGCTGGTTTCCGGCGATAGACCAAGGGGGCGACCACCTCGCCGAAGAGGCGATCGATCAGCGCACCGAACCGCTGCCGCAGCGTAGTAAAAAACGGGTATTTGGAATAGACTTCTTCAACCCTCCGAACTGCCTCGCTGTAGTAATCTTCCGGCTGCTCGGTGTGATAGCGAATCTGATTCAGCGTGGGCCCCAAGGTAACCGCACCAGGCGCCTGCACCGATCCGCGAAATCCTGAGGCGAAGGATAGCATGTCGAGGAGCTCGGCAATGGGCGGCGTCGGAATATCGGAGTGCCTGACAATCACGGCGGTCACCCTTTTCCCACCGGCCGGGTATCGCACCGTTTCGCCCTCGTACCGCCTGGCGAGTTGACTACAGAAGTTATCTAACATATCTGCACACCACCAATTTTCTCGATTTCCCGACGGACCTCGGATCGTTCCACGGCCCGCTGTAGCTCAAATAGTGTCAGCGCTTCTCCCATTATCCCCGTCCATTCCGGATTTCCGAGCGCACGCATCGCTCGTCCCTCGACCCACAGCGCCCTCGCATATTCGTACCTGTTTGATTCCCCAGCAACCGAACGGGCATATCTCGCCGTCTCACAGGCGGTATCAGCGGCACCTTCGGCGATCTGGCAGAATCCGTAATTGACAATCGCAGTGAGATAACATGATCGGTTTCCCTGCTCCATCGAAAGCCCTGCCGCCGCCTCAAGAAACCGTTTCGCCAAAGACTGATTTCCGAGCTTGTGGTAGGTGAATCCGATATTGTTCAGAATATTCGGCATCAAACCCAGCGCCGCGCATCCCCGCGCAACCTGTCGTGCCCTCCAAAAGCTTCGAAGCGCATCCTGATACATCGCCTGCCGCCACTGCAGCGCACCGCGGATTCGATGACACGAGGACAACTGCTCCGCACTTCGGCACATTTCCACCGCAATATCTATCTCACGCAGGCCGTTCGGGTACTGCCCTATCCGCTCGTAGGTAAAGGCAAGCTTCAGTCGTAGCGAAATATAACTTTCGGCATCCGAATCCGAGAGTTCACCAGCATCGGAAAATATTTCCCTACACACGTCGACCGCCGTTTCGAACATACCCGTTTCCCATGCAACCAGCGCAAAGGAATCCGCCACACGGAGCTTGTCGGAAAAATTGCAATCGACTCTCGTCATCCGCCACACCGCCGCAACAATATGCAGGATCCGTTCGGACTGCCCGAGCTTGACCGCATGTCGGCATGCCACATCGATCAGGGATACCAATCCCTCTTTCGAATTTTCGGCAAGAATCGACTCGATGACATTGAGCAGATCATCCAGGCATACCGAGGAGTTTCTGCTGTGCAGATCCGGCCGCCCGGTCGATGCAAATCCATCCAGCGACGCACACAATTCCTTTCCGATTGCCACAGCGGCCCGACATCTGTCCGACCGCGCCAGCTTGTGGACGAGTCGGGATTTGGAGTGTTCTCGAACCAAGTCATGGAGCGCATAGGTGGCGGAATTCACCGGCTCGACGAGGTGGTAATCCTCCAGTATGAGTAGGCACCTGCGACATTCGGACAGATGGCGACCGGTTGCCGCCTCCATCGCACGGTAGGTAACGTTCGCAATATTCCCGACGGTAAGCATTTCATATATCTCGGCCGTCACCGAGTCCAGGGCAGAGAGTGTGGCATCGAGCAACTGATGCATACCCAATTCATTGCCAATGGAAGGGCAATACGATTCGAGCTCGTCGAGATTTTCAGTGATCGACATATGATTTCTCCTGACGACCCGGGCCGTGATCCGAGTGAGCAAGAAAGCATTACCGCGCGCCAGAGCGGAAATCCTGGCGATCTCATCTGTCGTCACCTCCGATCCACTCAACAGGGATCGTGCAATTTCCGCCGAAGCGGTAGTGCCGAGATCAGGAACCCTGAGATGCGCAATCTGATAGTGAAAATCGATCAGTCGCCGCGATGTCGCGATAATCGTCAAGAGGGATCCATATGTCATGATCTCCTCGATCTGACCCCGACTCGTAACATTGTCTATGATCAAAAGAAAGCGCTCGCGAGAGACCTTCCGCGACCAGAGACTTATCAGATCAGACCAGATGGCCGGTATATCCGATGCCAAGAATCCACTCGATATCAGGGCATTCCGAATTATATCGGTCGCCGACAATTCGGTTTGTCCGACCGCAAATCCACGCAGATCTATATAGATTCGCCGTTTGATATCTTCTCGCGGATACCGGCGACCGATCTCCAGTGCGATCTGAGTCTTCCCGCACCCGGCCGAGCCGTGGATGAGAATCCCATGAGGACACGGTCTCCCCGTAAGGGTGGCCATGGCCTCATCGATGAATTCGTCCCGTCCTAGGATGATTGACCGGGGTGGCGCCCCAATGATCTCGAACCTGTCGCGCGGCTCCACGACTCGTGACCTCTCCATTAACGATGAACATCAGCCGGCGGTGACGCAGCCAACAACGCCTGCTGTTCGGTTCACAGCGTAATTTATTCCGGGTGACACCGGGGCGGACCGCGACCGAGACGGTCGAATTCGTGACATAAGCCCCCTCGTCTCGGTGTACTGGTCACCATGGCGCGACCCACGCTTATGATCTGTCGCGTTCTTGCACAAGAAGCGTCACGACATCCGATCCCGCCGACACACCCGACCGTCCAAGGTGGCCAACCGGTCGGGTTCATTCGCCCGTCGAAGGAGAACATACCGTGTATCAACTCGCCTACGCCGAGATCGAGGCTGCCACCGACCGTATCGCGAGATTTATCCGCCCTGTCACGGTTTCGGAATTCTGTCTCCGACCCGGAAGCTCGCAGGACCGCGCCCCCTCTCGAATTTGGATCGCCCATGAATATCTGCAGTACACAGGCACTTTCAAAGCACGGGGAGCGGCGAATTTCGTCATGTCCCATAAGGCGGCGAGCACCCTACCCGCCAAGGGAGTGACGATCGCCAGCGGCGGCAATGCCGGTGTCGCATGCGCCTGGTCTACAACGCATGTCGGAATACCGACGACAGTGTTCGTTCCCGATAACGCACCTGGCGTCAAGGTCGCCAAGCTTCGCGCGCTCGGTGCGGATGTGCGGCAGGTGGGCACACAGTATGCGGATGCCGCGGCGGCCTGCGTCGAGTTCGCGGCCGACACCGGCGCCTTGCTCTCGCACGCATATGACCATCCGCTCATTGCTGCCGGGGCAGGCACGCTGCTCGAGGAAATCCGTACCGCGATACCGAGATTGGACACCGTCATCGTTGCGGTGGGCGGCGGCGGCTTGTTCACCGGCGTCGCGACGGCCGCGGCTCAGTATGGGATCCGGACCGTCGCTGTGGAACCACGACACTGTCGAGCGTTGCACGCCGCGGTCGAATCCGACGCACTGGTCGATGTCGATATTGATTCCGTCGCGGCAGACTCACTGGGAGCACGCCGTGTTTCGCAAATGGCCCTGACCGCCGCCAAAGTCTTCGACGTGCAGTCGGTTCTCGTCGACGATTCCGAGATCATTCGTACCCGTCGAGCCCTCTGGGAGAATTACCGCATCGTGGTAGAGGCGGGCGCGGCTGCCGCGTTGGCGGCGATCACCGGCGAGGCTCCCGCCTACTCACCCGGGGTCGGCGAAAACGTTTGCGTCGTGTTGTGCGGCGCCAATACCGATCCCAGCGACCTGGTCCTTTGATAGCCGTCTCGACACGGTGTGCGGGATATCATGCCAGCAGATTCACCAGGAAGTCTCGTGGTATCTGCGGACCGTCGGGTTGGCCTGCGCCGAACGGTAACTCGTCGCGTAGGGTGCGCAGGATTGCCAGGACGCCTGGGCCGGCGTCCAATAGGGGTCTGGTCCAGCCTAATTCGGCGCAGTGGATCACCACCGGGGTCAGGGTGCCGATGGATTCGCCGGTCCAGCCTGCGGCGGAGAGGCATTCGGCCAGGAGGAGGGCGGTGTCGAGTTCGGCTCGGGGGCGGTGTTGTTCGACCATGCGGCCGTGTAGGGCGCGGGAGCGTTTGACGGCGGAGTCGTCGGCGCCGAGGGGGGCCAGGTCGTCGCCTATGTAGGTGTCCAGGCCGCGGTGGCGGGACAGGAGGGCTCGGATGGTGGCGAGTTCCTCGGCTTCGGCGGCCAGGGCTACAGCGCCGGTGGCGTGGCGCATGGAGCGCTGGGCCGGTTCGTTCATGGTGGGGAAGATGTCGCCGGGTAGGCCCAGGCGCAGGCGTTCGGCGCGGATGTGGGCGCCGAGGCGGGACAGCTTGCGGTCGGCGGCTATTCGCGCGCCCTCGTCCAAGCGGGCGGCGGCGGTCTCCAGATCGCCGCGTACCGCCTTGACTCGCGCGCCGATCACGAAGGTGGTGACCATGAAGTCGACCGGGCCGACCCGGGCAACCAGCTGATGGCTCTGATCGAGCAGCCGCTCGGCGGCGTCCAGATCGCCGCGGCGATAGGTCACCTCGCCCAGCAGCGCCGCCGCCACCCGCACCGCGTGCGAGCGCGGGCCGGAACGCTCCCGGGCGGTCTGCCACGCCCGCTCGAAACATTCGGTGGCCGTGTCGATATCGAGCTGTTCGTAGGCCGCCGCGCCCTTGCCGAGTAAGCCGAACACCACGCCCAGCGGATCCTTGGAACGCGCGTGATACTTCGCCGCCCACTCCTGCATCCCGCGCGCACCGTCGAAGTCGAAATCACACAACCGCACGAACGAGGTCAGATTCGCCGCCGCCGAGACCGTCCAGGCGGGCAACTCGTCGGCCCGCTGCAGACAGTCCGAAACCCGTTCCAGCACACCGTCGGTGCGATCGCGCGCCACCTGATCGGCCGCGGCCAGCACCGCGGCCTGACAGCGCTGCACCATGGCGTCGGCATCGGTCGGCTCGCTGCGCGCCAGCATGTTCGACAACCGACCCAGTGCGGTGCGCGCCGCGCCCGACTGCTGCAGGTTGATATTGGCGCGCGCCAAGGCCATCAGCAGCTTCGAACGCGAAGCCACCTGCTGCACAGGCAGTTTCGATACCGTGCCGAGCAGCGTGGCCAGCTTGGAGGTGTCGATGAGGTCCATGCCCCCGCTCTCGACCAGATCCAGCGCCAGCTTCAGGTCGGTGGCCTGCAGCGCGTGATCGACCGATTTGCGCAGTAGCTGATGTTCGGCGTACCAGCGAGAAGCCTTGCGGTGCTGGCTTTTCAGCCTGCCAGGGTGGACGCGTTCGAGTCGCGCCCGCAGTTGTTCGGCGAACATCGGCTGGATCCGGAACCACTCCGGATCGTAGGACACCCGGCTGATGAACAGTTCCCGCTGCTCGGCCTGTTCGAGCAGTTGTTCGGCCTCGGCCTCACCGCTCAGGGCCGCGGCGAGCGGCCCGCTCACCTTCTCCGTCACCGAGATCGCCATCAGGAATTCCAGCAGCCGCGGTTCGAGGGTGTCGAGTACGTTCTCCGACAGATACTCTCGGATCACCTGATTACCACCGGACAGCTGCGCGATCAGCCGATCGGGCTGCACGGTGTCGTTCCCGCCCGCCCGCAGCGACAGGCTCACCAGCTGAATGGCCGCGGGCCAGCCGTCGGTGGCGCTGTGGATCTGCTCGATCTGCTGCTCGGTGAGCGCGAATCCGTTGTGCTCCACCAGAATTTCCCGGGTCTCCGCCGCAGTGAGCCGCAGGGCGTTGCAGTCGATCTCGACCAGTTCGTCGCGCACTCGCAACCGGCTCAGCGGCAGCCCGGACTGCTCGCGGGTGGTGATGACGAAACGCAGATGGTGACATCCGTTGTCCAGCAACGCATCCATGACCCGATGCGCCCCGGCGTCGGTGACCCGATGCCAGTCCTCGACCACCACCACGATCGCTCGCGCACTCGCGTGGATCTCATCGATCAGCGCGGAGATCGCATAGGAGACCGCCTCGGGCGGCCGCTCCTCGAGCACCTGTTCGAGCCCGGCGCCGATATCCGGGCAAACCCGCCGGATGGCCTGCACCAGATGGGCCAGAAACCAGACCTCGTTGTCGTCGTCGTGATCGATGCCGATCCAGGCCACCGCGATCGCGCGATCGGTCAGCTCGTTGCGCCACTGCGCGGCCACGGTACTTTTCCCGAATCCGGCCGGACCGTGGATCACCGCGAGCCGCCTGCGTCCGCCCGCGCGCAGCACCTCGAGCAGCCGCGGCCGCAGCACCGGCTCGCGGGCCGGGGTGGGCGGGCGGAATTTCGTGGTCGGTGTGGGCGGCAGGGTCGACGGCGACGGCACGACCTCGGTCGGTGGGCGCAGCGACAGGGTCGAGCGCGGACCGCTCATCATCGAGGACCGGGTGCGCAGCGACGAATTGCTCAGGGGCGCGGCGATACCGGTGCCGTTGCCGGTGTCCTCCGCCTCGATCCCGGCGTCCAGCAGCGCCATCTCGTCGGGCATCTGGCCGTGCGCCTGCTGGACCAAGCGCAGCAGCTCGCCCAGTTCGTAGGCCGAGCCCGGGCGGTCGTCGGGTTCGGGGGACATCGCCCGTTCGATGACCTCGGCGACATCGGCGGGGAAGTCCAGCTCGCGCAGGTCCGGAATCGGCTGGGTGGTGATGCGCAGGAATTGCGCCACGATCTTCTCCCCCGAGCGCCGTTCGAAGGCGGCATGCCCGGTGAGCAGTGCGAACAGCGTGGCGCCGAGACCGTAGACATCGGAGCGTTCGGTCGGATCGTCGCCCTTGAGCACCTCGGGCGCGGTGAAGGCGGGTGAACCGGTGATCATGCTGGTGGAGGTGCGAAATCCACCCGGGATGCGGGCGATGCCGAAGTCGGTCAGCTGCGGTTCGCCGTAGCGGCTGAGCAGGACATTGGCCGGTTTCACATCGCGATGCAGTACATGCGCGCGGTGGGCGCTCTCGATCGCGCCGGCCAGCTTCACGCCGACCCGCACGGTATCCGACCAGGTCAGCGGGCCGTGTTCGCGAATGAGCCGTTCCAGCGAGCCGTGCGCGGCATAGGGCATGACGATGAACGGCAGCCCACTGGCGGTGACATCGACCTGCAGGATGTCGACGATATTGGGATGGCCGGACAACCGGCCCATGGCATGTTCCTCGCGCAGGAACCGTTCGCGGCTCTCCTCGTCGATCTCCGAGGACAGCACCTTCACCGCGACGACACGATCCAGCGCTCGCTGGGCACAGCGATAGACGACCCCGAAGCCGCCGCGTCCGATCTCCTCCGCATCGAACAGTCCCATCGCCTCGAGCTCATCGGCGGTGCCGATGGGCAGATGACGCTGGGTATTCGATTCGGCCTCTGTCTCGGTGCTGCGGACCTTGCCCGTGTGTGGATTCATGGCACCACCTCGAACGTTCCGCGCTTACTCCAACGTAGCGCGGTCGGAAGTCACGCGTATGGAATTCCGGTCAGGGCGCGTGTGGACCGACCGGTCCGCACGAAAGTGCTTCGCACACAATACGGCCCGGACCACGAAGTTCGTGGTCCGGGCCGGAGTGTCACGGACCCTTACTTACGCAGCGAGGCCGGAACCTCGAAACGCGGGCCGAACTTGGCCGCCAGCTCGTCGGCACGGGCCACGAAAGCCGCCTGGCCGCCCGGGTAGCCGACGATGAACTGGTGGGTGCCGCCGGTCCAGGCCGGGAAGCCGATGCCGAAGATCGAGCCGATGTTGGCGTCGGCTGTCGTGGTCAGCACGCCCTCGTCGAAACACTTCTGCGTCTCGATGGCCTCGGCGAACAGCATGCGGTCCTTCAGATCCTGCAGGGTGACGCCCGCGGGCAGTTCCGTCGAGGTGTTGAACAGCGAGCGCAGCTCCGACCACAGGCCGGCGGCCTTGCCGTCGACGTAGTCGTAGAAGCCGGCGCCGCCCGCCTTGCCCTTGCGGTCGAACTCGCCCACCAGCTTGTCGAGGATGTCCGCGGTGGCCTGCGACGCCGCATCGATCTCGCCGCCCGCGGCCACGAGGGCCTCGGCGGTCTCCTTGTAGATCTTCTGCATGGTGGTGAAGTTCAGCTCGTCCGACAGCTTCAGCGGCGCCGCCGGGTAGCCCGCCTGCAGACCGGCCTGCTCGATGGTCTGCGGGTCCACGCCCTCGGCCAGCATCTTGATGGCCTCGTTGATGAACTTGCCGATGACGCGCGAGGTGTAGAAGCCGCGCGAGTCGTTGACCACGATCGGGGTCTTGCGGATCGCGAGGGTGTAGTCGTACACCCGGGCCAGGGCCTCGTCGGAGGTCTTCTCGCCCTTGATGATCTCCACCAGCGGCATCTTGTCGACCGGGGAGAAGAAGTGGATGCCGATGAAGTCCTCTTGGCGCTTCACACCGTTGGCCAGCAGGGTGATCGGCAGGGTCGAGGTGTTCGAGCCGAGCAGCGCGTCGGCGTCGACGACATCCTCGATCTCCGCGAAGACCTTGGCCTTGAGCTCCGGGTTCTCGAACACGGCCTCGATGACGAAGTCCACGCCCTTGAAATCGGCCGGATCGGCGGTCGGGTGGATGCGGTCCAGCAGCGCCTTGGACTTCTCCTCGGTGGTCTTACCGCGGGAGAGGGCCTTCTCCTCGAGCTTGACCGAGTAGTCCTTGCCCTTCTCGGCGTTCTCGATGCTGACGTCCTTGAGCACGACCTCGATGCCCGCCTTGGCGGTCACGTAGGCGATACCCGCGCCCATCATGCCCGCGCCCAGCACGCCGACCTTCTTGATCTCGCGCTTGGGCACGTCCTTCGGACGCGAACCGCCGTTGTTGATCGACTGCAGGTCGAAGAAGAACGCCTGGATCATGTTCTTCGCGACCGGGCCGGTCAGCAGGTTCACGAAGTAGCGCGACTCGATCAGCGAGGCGTTGTCGAAATCGACCTGCGCGCCCTCGATCGCGGCGGCCATGATGTTCTTCGGAGCCGGCATATTGGCGCCCTTGAGCTGCTTGCGCAGGTTCGCGGGGAAGGCCGGGAGGTTGGCGGCCAGGGCCGGGGTGGAGGGGGTGCCGCCCGGAATCTTGTAGCCCTTGACGTCCCAGGGCTGCACGCCCTTGTCCGGGTTGGCCTTGATCCACGCCTTGGCGGCCGGGACCAGCTCCTCGATCGAGCCGACGACCTCGTTGACCAGGCCGATCTGCTGGGCCTTGGTGGCGTTGAACTCGTTGCCCTGCAGCAGGATCTGCATGAGGGCGTTCTGGATGCCGAACATGCGCACGGTGCGGGTCACGCCGCCGCCGGCGGGCAGCAGGCCCAGCTTGACCTCGGGCAGGCCGATCTTGAGGCCCTTGACGTCGGCCGCGATGCGGTAGTGGGTCGCGAGGGTGATCTCGAGACCGCCGCCGAGCGCGGCGCCGTTGATGGCCGAGACGACCGGCTTGCCGAGCTGCTCGAGGCGACGCAGCGCGCCCTTGATCTCGTTGAGCTCGTCCATCAGGATCTGGGCGTCGGCCGGGCCGATCTTCATCATGTTCTTCAGGTCACCGCCGGCGAAGAAGGTCTTCTTCGCGGAGGTGATGACGACGCCGGTGATGTCGTCCTTCTCGGCCTCCAGTCGATCGACGGTGGCCGTCATCGACTTCTTGTAGAGGTCGTTCATGGTGTTGGCGCCCTGGTTCGGGTCGTCCATCGTCAGTACGACGATGCCGTCGGCGTCCTTGTCCCACGCAATCATGTTGTCGCTGGTAGTCACGTTGTCGGTCATAACTTCGTTGTCTCCCTGGAAGTTTCCGGCCGCGTCAGACGCGCTCGATGATGGTCGCGACACCCATGCCGCCGCCGATGCACAGGGTCACCAGGGCGTAGCGGGCGTTGCGGCGCTCCAGCTCGTCGACCATGGTGCCGGTGATCATCGCGCCGGTGGCGCCCAGCGGGTGGCCCATGGCGATGGCGCCGCCGTTGACGTTCAGCTTCTCGTCCGGGATGTTCAGATCCTTCTGGAACTTCAGGACGACCGACGCGAACGCCTCGTTGATCTCGAACAGGTCGATGTCGTCGACCGACAGACCCGCCTTGGCGAGCGCCTTGTGCGCGGCCGGCGTCGGGCCGGTCAGCATGATGGTGGCGTCCGCGCCGGAGATACCGGTGGAGACGATGCGGGCGCGCGGGGTCAGGCCGGAAGCCTTACCGGCCTCCTCGTTGCCAACCAGGACCAGCGCGGCGCCGTCGACGATGCCCGAGCTGTTGCCGCCGTGGTGGACGTGGTTGATCTTCTCCACGAAGTGATACTTCTGCAGCGCCACCGCGTCGAAGCCGCCCATCTCACCGATGGCGGTGAAGGAGGGGTTCAGCTTGGCGAGGTCCTCGGCGGTGGTGCCCGGACGCATGTGCTCGTCGCGATCCAGGATGGTCAGGCCGTTGATGTCGGTGACCGGCACGACCGACTTGGCGAAGTAGCCGCCGGTCCACGCGGCCGCGGCGCGCTCCTGCGAACGCACGGCGTAGGCGTCGACGTCGTCGCGGGAGAAGCCCTCGATCGTCGCGATCAGGTCGGCCGAAATGCCCTGCGGCACAATGTAGTTCTCGTAGCTGGTCCACGGGTCCATGAACATGGCGCCACCGTCGGAGCCCATCGGCACGCGCGACATGGCCTCCACGCCGCCGGCGATCACGAGATCCTCGAAGCCCGAGCGGACCTTCTGGGCGGCCAGGTTGACGGCCTCCAGGCCGGACGCGCAGAACCGGTTGATCTGGGTGCCGCCGACGGTGTCGGGCAGCCCGGAGGTCAGCACGGTGGTGCGGGCGATATCGGCGCCCTGATCGCCGACCGGCGACACCACGCCCAGGACCACGTCCGAGATGCGCTCCTCGTCGAGGTTCGGGAAGCGGTTGCGCAGCTCCTTGACCAGGCCGGTGGTCAGATCGATCGGCTTGACCGAATGCAGCGTGCCCTTCTTGTTGCGGCCGCGCGGAGTGCGGATGGCCTCGTAAATGTAGGCCTCTGTGGTCATATCGGAGTTTTCCTTCCTTGGGGTGCGCCGACACCGTTGTGGGCGGTACCGCCGCAGATAACCTCGCCGACCGGCCCGTGCGAGACCGACCGTGTGTGTTCAGTTAGCGGCCCGTCGCTCGCACCGCATAACGCTGTACAAACATCGGCAGGCATCGGCCTTCGAGTGCCCTGGAGACAGCCCGGGGACCCGGGCATCACCATAGAACCTCGTCGCTCCGACACCGACGGCATCCCGGCCCGAAGTGCGCCGGGATCCTTGCGGACAGTGTACCGCCGGATGCGAACTCCGGTTAACTTAACGCTGTCGGGGAGGTGGCTGTCAACCGTCCAGACGTGTGGCGCCCAGCTCAGTTCGGAGCAGCTCCAAGGCCACCTCATCGGGGTCTTGGCGGTCGCCCGGCGGGACCGGGCGCGCGGACTCCGCGAGCATCTCCCGCTCCTCCTCCGGCGTAGACGCAGGTGGGACACCCCCATAACCTACCGGTGAGTAGCCGTCCGGTCCAGGATCGTCCGGAAGATCCGGTCCGTCCGGTAGCGGGATATCGTCGTCCGGCGGCGCGGTCCGCGCCTCCGAATCCGCGTCCGACAAGCCCGATCCCGTGCCACGAGCGGCTCCCTCTCCCGGCGCGGCCGCCCGCGCCTGGCTAGGGCGCGTGAAGCGGGGCGCCTCCTTGGCGCCCTCGGCCCTGCCGTTCGCGGGATTCGTCGCCGGCCGATCGGGCGCGGCGGCGGCCGGAGCCGGTCGAGGCGGC
>NZ_BDBS01000017.1 GCF_001613105.1 Nocardia pseudobrasiliensis NBRC 108224
ACGCGCGCAGGCCGCGCGCCGCCGGGCCGCGGAAGTGGCCGCGGTGGTGGCGGATTCGGCCGAACGCATCGCCGCCGAACTGCAGGTCGTGGTCGGCGAGGCCGCGGCCCGCCGTGACGAGCTGGTTCGCCGCCGCACCGAATGCGCCGCCCAGGTCGATCAGACCAAGGAGCGCAGCCGCGCATTGACCGCCCAGCTGACCCAGCTCACCGATGCCGTACACCGCGACGAGGTGGCCCGCGCGGAGGCGGCGCTGCGCATCGAACAGCTCGAACACAACATCAGCGAGCAGTTCGGCATCGCGCTCGACGATCTCATCGCCGAATACGGCCCGGATGTGCCGATGCCGCCCTCGGCGTTGGAGATTCAGGAATACGAACAGGCCCGCGATCGCGGCGACCAGGTCAGCGAGCCGCAGCCGATGCCCTACGATCGCGCCACCCAGCAGCGCCGTGCCAAGCGCGCCGAGAAGGATCTGACCACCCTCGGCAAGGTGAATCCCCTTGCGCTCGAGGAGTTCGCGGCCCTCGAGGAGCGCTACACCTTCCTGTCCACTCAGCTCGAGGACGTCCGCAAGGCCCGTCAGGACCTGCTCGACGTGGTCGCCGAGGTGGATGCGCGCATCCTGCAGGTGTTCACCGAGGCCTACGAGGACGTCTCGCGCGAATTCGTCGGGGTGTTCGCCAAACTGTTCCCGGGCGGCGAGGGGCGGCTGCTGCTGACCGATCCCGCCGATATGCTCACCACCGGCGTCGAGGTCGAGGCGCGCCCGCCGGGCAAGAAGGTCAAGCGGCTGTCGCTGCTGTCCGGCGGCGAGAAGTCGCTCACGGCCGTCGCCCTGCTGGTGTCGATCTTCCGCGCCCGCCCCTCACCGTTCTACGTCATGGACGAGGTCGAGGCGGCGCTGGACGACACCAACCTGCGCCGGCTCATCGGCCTGTTCGAACAGCTGCGGGAGAAGTCGCAGCTGATCGTCATCACGCACCAGAAGCCGACCATGGAGATCGCCGACGCGCTCTACGGCGTGAGCATGCGCGGCGACGGCATCACCCAGGTCATCTCGCAGCGGCTGCGCGGGGAGAACCTGGTCGGGGCGGCGCCGAGTTAGGGCGTCAACGGTTCCGGCAGAACGGTGCAGTGTCGGACGATTCCCGACAACCCCGGCAGTTCAGCGGCGTCCGTCCATCGACCCGTGAGGTCGTCGGTCACGCTGTCGCTGTAGTGGTACGCGCCGAGCTCGGGATTGTCCAGGTTGTAGGCGTCCATATAGATGCGCCAGCGCCCGTCGGGCAGCTGGATGACGCATTGACCTTCACGAGGAGAGCCCCAGCCTGCCCAGTCCCCGGTCCGAATCAGCTGATACGGGCCCACCGGGGAGTCGGCCACGGCCAGCTCGATGAGTTTGGTGGATTCGTTCTTGACGAAGGCGTAGTAGCGGTTCTGCCAGATCTTGATGGTGGTGTCGATGTAGCCGAGCATGTCCGGTGCGGGGGAGAGTCCGAGCAGCGGTGTGGGTCGCCACGGTTGGAGCGTCGAGTCGACCGCGGTCAGGATGTGCGGTTGGAAACCCGGACCGGTATTGAGCGTTACCAGCACGTTCACCCCGCCCCGGCCGTCGATGAACCACTCCGGCGCCCACGTGTGCTGAATCCCGGCAATCGGAATACGGAACTCGTACAGGAAATCCCAGTCGACGCGGTTGACGCTGCGTGCGAATCCGATGGTGTCGCCGTCCCAGCCCGTCGTATAGGTCAGGTAGTACGCGCCGTCGATGAAGCGAAAGACGCTGGGGTCCCGGCACAAACCCTTCTTGTCCGTCGGGGCGGTCGGTGGAGTCGAGGCAGGATCGGCATAGGGCGGCCGGTAGGCGACCGCCTTCAGCAGCGAGAAATTCGTCGCGTCGGTCGACTCGTAGACATACATGTCGGTCTGGCTGTTGTTGGTGAACGCGGTCATCGTGTACCGCATCGGCGTATCGGTGGCCGCAGCGCGTCCGGATGTCATACCACTCAACGGTAGACTCGCCGCCAACGCGAGCATCGATCTGCGGGACAGCTGAGTCGGCGCCATTCGCCGATTATTCAGCGATTGGTGCTAAATATTTGCTGACACACCGAAACTGCGGCGTGTCACCCCTTTTTCACGCCGATCGCGCCGACCGTGTCGAAGTAGGTCGCGGTGGTCTCCTCGCCGTGATCGGGCCGCCAGAGCGGAACCCGCACCAGGCCGGGTTCGACGACATCGAAACCGTCGAACAGTGCGGCGATTTCGTCGAGGGTGCGCATGATCAGCGGAGTGGGCGTCTGCTTACTCATCTCGACCATGTCGGCGAGTTCCTGTGCGGGCCAATCGGCGCTGGTCATATGTGAGATCACCAGTACGCTGCCCGGGGCGAGCCGATCTCGCAGGGTGGCGATCATCGCATGCGGGTCGGCGGAGTCCGGGATGTAGTGCAGCAGCGCCACGAGCAGCAGTGCGACCGGACGATCGAAGTCCAGTAGCCGGTGCACCTCGGGTTCGGCGGCCAGGGCGTCCAGATCGCGGGCATCGCCGCGAATGGCGGTGGCCCATGGGATATCGGCGAGGATCCGGCGGCTCATGACGACCGCGACCGGATCGATATCGGTGTAGACCACGCGGGCGTCGACCTCGAGGTCGGCCAGGATCTCGTGCACATTGCCCGCCGTGGGAATGCCCGAGCCGACATCCAGGAATTGGCTGATGCCGTGTTCGGCGCAGTAGCTGACCGCGCGGCGCAGGAAGGCCCGGTTGGTCCAGGCCGAGCGCAGGCTGTGCGGCCATTGGCTGCGACCCAGTTCGGCCAGTTCGCGATCGATCTTGAAATTATGCGAGCCACCCAGTGCGTAATCGTAGATGCGAGCGATACTCGGCACGGTCGGGTCGATATCGTCGCTGGCCCAATCCGGTAGCAGCGGTGGGGTATCGGAGATTTCGGACATCGGGCCAACCACTCCCACGGGTGTTCGTCTTACACGGGCCGCTACGCGGCAGGCTTACCCTACCCGCTGGTGGTCAAATGTCCATTCCGTCCGGAATCACCGCGGGCGTCGCTCCGGCGCGGTGCCGGAGCGACGTTCGTGATTCGACGGCGCGGTGGTCCCCGGACGGGTCCGGTGTCCGAATCGTGTCAATCGGCGAGCAACGGCTTCAGCCGCGCCGCACCGGTTTCGGCGAGCCAGGTCTCGAGGGTGCGCATTTCCGGATGGATGACGCGCAGGGCCTCGATATCGGCGTGCCAGCCCCGGCCACCGCGGCTCTGCCGCCAGACCGACGCGATCTCCTTGCCCCGGGTCGCGGCCTCCGCCTCGCCGATCTCCTCGTAGCGGATCGGATGGCCGGTGGCCCGTGCGATGATCGCGGCGGCCTCGGGCATCGTATGGGCGTCGCCCGCCAATTCCAGTGTGCGGCCGTGGAATCGGTTCGGATCGGCGAACGCGCGGGCGGCGATTTCGGCGACGTCGGCGACAGAATCCGGGTCGAACAGCCCGGTAATCGGACGATAGCAGCGAAGTCGTCCGATCGGCCAGCAGCGACAAGGGATTCCGTAACGAAATGACCGCAGTACCCGAGGGCGAGCGCGCCGACGCGCGTCGCAATCGAGCCGCCGTCCTGTCCGCCGCGCAGGCGGCATTCGCCGAGCGGGGCATCGAGGTGTCACTGGCCGAGATCGCCCGGCGCGCCGGTGTCGGCGCGGGCACCGTACACCGGCATTTCCCGAACAAGCTGGACCTGCTGGAAGCCGTTGTCCAGCAACGGGTCGACCGGCTCACCGCCCTGGCGCTGGCGTACCGGGGCGCACCGGATCCGACGGCGGCGTTCCTGGATTTCTGCGCGGCCGTCGTCACGCGAACGCCGAACAACAAGGCGCTGTGCGATGTGGTCGAATCCGATGACGGCTGGCCGCGTGCGCTGCTGCGCGGTGCGGGGGAGCGGTTTCATCGCGCGGTGGAATCGCTGCTGGTCGCGGCGCAGTGCGCGGGTGGCGTGCGGGCCGACCTCACCGTCGCCGATGTACTCACGATCTTCACCGGCTGCGTTGCCATGCAGCGGGTTTCGGGCGAGAGCGAGCGGCTGTGCAGGCCCGCGGCGCTGATGTTGGCGGCGATGCGGGATGTGACGAAAGCGCCGAAGTCTCGTATCGATCGTAACGAAACAACTGTGAGTTACGTTACGGCCCCGCGCTGCCCGATCTGCGCTGCGCCGCTGCGGCATTCGGGCGCGGGCCGCCCCGCTCGCTACTGTTCGGCGGCCTGCCGCCAGAAGGCGCACCGGCGTCGACGCGCCGCCGAAGAAGCGGAATCTCGTTAGGCTGCACGTCGTGCGGACTTTCGTATGGGAGGGGATCGATGAGCGGCGTATGGAGATCGTGCGTGTCGAGAGCGCGGAGCGCGCGCACGGCACCCAGATCGGGCTCGTCTACGAATTGCGTTGGTGGCTCGAGGGTTCGACGCTGACCGTCGACGCGGGTGACGGCCCCGTGCGTCACGAACTGGACGGTTTCCGGCGAAAAGCATGCCGGAAAAATTGAGTAAGAAGATGGCACATCGCTTGCGGGCTCCCTCCCTCCCTACCACGCGTGCATGAATTCCCTTGTCCTCCCGGCACGCTTTTCGCCGGGAGGTTCGTCACCGTACCCGCCACCGCTGCCTACCTCGCACCGCAGCGGTATCAGGCCAACGGCGACGGGACCGTCCGCTTCATCTCCGGGGACTATCAGGCGCAGATCGACTTCGACGGGGACGGATTCGTGGTGCTGTACCACGACTATCTACGTCGTCTGCACCCCTGATCAAAGGCATACGGATCAGAGCAGATCGCTGACGTCGTCGGGCACGTCCACGGCGTATTTGCGCAACGTCTCCATCGGAATCACCTCGAGCGCGTTCTCATGGGTCGCGGCGAGCACCACCGGGGCGGCGACCCCGTCCTCATGGGCGTGTAACCAGCGCACGGCCACCACACACCACCGGTCGCCGGGCTGCAGACCGGGAAAGTTGTTCTCCGGACGCGGTGTGATCAGATCATTCCCGATCGACTTCTGGTGCTCCAGGAACTCCTGGGTCACGACCGTGCACACCGTGTGGCTGCCCAGGTCTTCCGGGCCGGTGCTGCAGCATCCGTCCCGATAGAAGCCGGTGAGAGGATCGGTGCCACACTCCTCCAGCGGTCCCCCAAGCACATTTCGATCGGTCACGTCGCCGATCCTATTGTCTCTGTGTTGGATTCGCCGCGCCTTCCGGCAGCGTGGTGTGCAGACGGCGGGAAAACTACGCTCGTAGCCATGCGGATTGCGTTCGGGACCGACGAATCGACCGATCTGACCCGCCATATCCGGCGGTGGCTGAGTGATCGCGGGCATGAAGTGGTCATCGTCGGCGAGGATATAGCCTGGCCCGAAGTCGGCCACGGGGTCGGTGCCGCCGTCGCCGGTGGCGAGGCCGAGCGCGGGGTGGTGTGCTGCTGGACCGGAACCGGCGTCTCGATCGCGGCCAACAAGGTCGCGGGCGTGCGGGCGGCCCTGTGCACCGACCGCGCCACCGCCGAGGGCGCCCGCAAATGGAACGACGCCAATGTGCTGGCCCTGGGCCTGCGCCTGACCTCCCCGACGGTGGCCGAGGAGATGCTCGAGGCGTTCCTGACCACCGAGCCCGACGCGTCGGAGGCGGACAACTTCGGCCGTCTCGGCTGACGAACATGCGGCCCGGCGTGCCGCAGACCACTTCGGGTGGTTCTGACAGGATGGGGCCGTGACTGCGCAAGCTTGGATTCTGATCGCCGCGATCGCCGCCGTGCTGGTGGTGGCGCTCGTGTCCGGATTCGTCCTGTACAAACGCCGCCGGGTCACACTGACTCCGGCCGCTCCCGACAAGGAGCTGGCCGATCGGTCCGGTGGATATACGGCATCCGGCGGATTCAACTTCAGTCAGGGCGGCCAGCCGGTCACCCTCGAGCGGACCGACGACGAGGGGCAGCCGCATATCGGTGACGACGCGGCGATTCCGCGGGACTCCGCGCGCCGGACCATCACCGATGTCCGGCTGCCCGAGGCGGATGTCGAGGAGACCCCGGTCGCCGAGGCCGTGCCCGTCGAGGAGACCGCTCCCGAGGAGCAGCCCGAACAGCCCGTCGCCGAAACCCCGGCGGTCGTCGAACCGGCCGAAACCGCCGCTCCCGCAACCCCGGTCGAGGAGATCGAGCCGACCAGCGGGCGACTCGTGCGTCTGCGCGGGCGGCTGGCCCGTTCGCAGAACGCCGTCGGCAAGAGCCTGCTCGGCCTGCTGGGCGGCGGCGATCTGGACGAGGACTCCTGGGAGGAGATCGAGGACACCCTCGTCATGGCCGATCTCGGCACGGCCAGTACCACCGCGATCGTCGAACGACTACGCGAGGAGTTGGCCGCCCGCACGGTCCGCACTCCCGAGCAGGCCCGCCAGGTGCTGCGCGATGTGCTGATCGAGGCGTTGCGGCCGGAGATGAACCGGGCCATCCGGGCGCTGCCGCACGACGATCATCCGTCGATCCTGCTGGTCGTGGGCGTCAATGGCACCGGGAAGACCACGACCACGGGCAAATTGGCCCGCGTGCTGGTCGCCGACGGCCGCCGCGTGCTGCTGGGCGCGGCCGACACCTTCCGCGCCGCGGCCGCTGATCAGTTGCAGACCTGGGGCGAACGGGTCGGCGCGGAGACCGTGCGCGGTCGGGAGGGCGCGGATCCGGCCTCGGTCGCCTTCGACGCCGTGAGCACCGGCATCACCAACGGCGTCGACGCCGTGCTCATCGATACCGCGGGCCGCCTGCACACCAAGACCGGCCTCATGGACGAGTTGGGCAAGGTCAAGCGCGTGGTGGAGAAGAAGGCCGCCGTGGACGAGGTGCTGCTGGTCCTCGACGCGACCGTGGGGCAGAACGGCCTCACCCAGGCCCGGGTGTTCGCCGAGGTCGTCGACATCACCGGCGTGGTGCTGACCAAACTCGACGGAACCGCCAAGGGCGGCATCGTCTTCCAGGTTCAGCACGAGCTCGGCGTCCCGGTGAAACTGGTCGGTCTGGGCGAGGGCGCCGACGATCTGGCCCCGTTCGAACCGGGCGCGTTCGTCGACGCGCTGCTCGGCTGATCGCGGTAATCAGGGCATTTCCCGCATTCGGACAGTATTCTCACCGAGAAGTACAAACCGCTCGTGAGAGCGGTGAAACATATACGCAACACCAGCAGTCGATCCGTTCACGCAGGTGAAACACCGCAGCGGCACGGATGAAACACCGACTAGCGAACCTTCTGTGCAGGCTCGTCGCCGTAGTTCTGGGCGGGCCCGAGATGAGGAGGAACAAGGTGGCGTATCCCTTGGTCGGTGTCCCGGACACCGGTGATACCGCATGGATGCTGGCGAGCTCGGCGCTCGTCTTGCTGATGACACCGGGATTGGCGTTCTTCTACGGCGGCATGGTGCGGTCGAAGAACGTGCTCAACATGATCATGATGTCCATCTCCGCGATGGGCGTCGTGGGCGTGCTGTGGGCAATCTACGGATTCTCGGAGGCCTTCGGCGACAACAAGTTCGGTGTCGTCGGCAACCCCGGTCAGTTCTTCGGGCTGAAGGGGCTGATCGGCGGTAACGGCGTGAAATCGGCCGCGGCCGATCCCGCCACCGGCGCCGCGGCCGTCTCCGGAACCGACATTCCGCTGGCGGGCACGATTCCGATGACGGTCTTCGTGGCCTTCCAGCTGATGTTCGCCATCATCACGGTGGCCCTCATCTCGGGTGCGGTCGCCGACCGCCTCAAATTCCGCGCCTGGCTGATCTTCGCCGCGGTCTGGGTGACGATCGTGTACTTCCCGGTGGCGCACTGGGTGTTCGACTTCGATGTCAAGGACGCCGCGGGCAATGTGGTGCACTCCGGCGGCTGGATCGCCAACAAGCTGCAGGCCATCGACTTCGCCGGTGGCACCGCGGTGCATATCAACGCCGGCGCCGCGGGTCTCGCGCTGTGTCTGGTGCTGGGTCGGCGCAAGGGCTGGCCGAAGACCGCGATGCGCCCGCACAATCTGCCGTTCGTGATGCTCGGCGCGGGTCTGCTGTGGTTCGGCTGGTTCGGATTCAACGCCGGGTCCGCGGTGAGCTCCAACGGCTTGGCCGGTTCGACATTCCTCACCACCACTTTCGCGACCGCCGCCGCCATGCTGGGCTGGCTGGTGGTGGAGAAGTTCCGCGACGGCAAGCCGACCAGCCTGGGCGCGGCCTCGGGCATCGTGGCGGGCCTGGTCGCTATCACCCCGTCGTGCTCGTCGGTGAACGTGCTGGGCGCGTTGCTGATCGGCGTGGTGGCCGGTGCGCTGTGCGCGCTGGCGGTGGGGCTGAAATTCAAGCTCGGCTTCGACGATTCGCTCGACGTGGTCGGCGTCCATCTGGTCGGCGGCATCGTCGGCACCCTCATGGTCGGCCTGCTGCTCGCCCCGGAAAGCGGCGCTTCGGCGGCTCTGGGCGGGGCCAAGGGCCTGTTCTACGGCGGTGGCTTCGACCAGCTGGGCAAGCAGGCCGTGGGCGCGTTCACCGTGCTGGCCTTCTCCTTCATCGTGTCGTTGATCATCGCTTACGTCATCAAATACACCATCGGCCTGCGTCCGTCGGAGGAAGAGGAGTTCGAGGGTATGGACGAATCGGAGCATGCTGAAACGGCATACGATTTCGCTGCTGTGGGTGGCACGGCACGTACCGCCGTCAAGGAGGCATGACGAAAATGAAACTCATTACTGCAATCGTCAAACCGTTTACGCTCGAGGACGTCAAGTCTGGTCTCGAGCAGGCGGGTGTGCTGGGAATGACGGTCAGCGAGGTTCAGGGCTACGGGCGGCAGAAGGGCCACACCGAGGTCTATCGCGGCGCGGAGTACTCGGTCGATTTCGTACCCAAGGTTCGTGTCGAGGTCGTCGTGGACGATGCCTCGGTGGACAAGGTCGTCGAGGTCATCGTCGAGGCCGCGCGCACCGGCAAGATCGGTGACGGCAAGGTCTGGGTCACCCCCGTCGATTCGGTGATCCGGGTGCGCACCGGCGAACGCGGCGCCGACGCTCTGTAAGGGAACAGACGAGCGGCGGCCCCGCCCCTACCGGATTCCGGACGGGCGGGGCCGCCCGCATTTCATGGGTGGTGGGTTGTGGGCAAGCAGCAGTCGAAGGATGAATCGCCGGGTGGCGCAAAGGATCTGGTGCGGGCGCGTGACCAGCTGCTGACGGGCGGCGATATCCGCCATCCGCGGTTGGATGCCGAGGCGCTGCGGCAGGCGCTGGTTGATCTGTACGAATTGTGGCTCACCACGAAGGGCGCCGAACTGGGCATCACCGGCGACAGCGGCTTCGCGGTCGTCGCGGTCGGCGGCCTGGGGCGTCGGGAGATGCTGCCCTATTCGGATCTGGATCTGATGCTGCTGCACGACGATATCGACGCCGAGCGGGTCGCCGAGGTCGCCGACAAACTGTGGTACCCGCTGTGGGACGCGCACATCAAACTCGATCACAGCGTGCGCACGGTGCCACAGGCGCTGCGGGTCGCCTCCGGTGATCTCACCGCCGGACTCGGCATGCTCGAGGCCCGTCACATCGTGGGTGACGCCGAGCTGAGCAACCTGCTCATCGGCGGCGTGCGCCGCGAGTGGCGTACCGGAATCCGTTCACGCTTCGGCGAATTGGTGGAACAGGCCGAGACGCGCTGGCGGCGCAGCGGAGAGATCGCCCATCGCGCCGAACCCGATCTCAAATACGGCCGCGGCGGACTGCGCGATATCCAACTGCTCGACGCCCTGGCCATAGCCCAGCTGACCGACGCGATGCCCGGCCTCGGACCGGATGTACCGGGCGGCGGGATGAAACAGGCCCGGCGGCGACTGCTCGACGTGCGCACCGAACTGCATCGCGTGGCCGGACGCGCCCGCGATCAGCTGCGCGCCCAGGACGCCGACGAGATCGGCGCGGCCCTGCGCATCGGCGACCGCTTCGATCTGGCCCGCACCCTCAGCGATGCCGCGCGCACGGTCGGCTATTCGGTCGACGTCGGATTGCGCACGGCCGCCAACGCACTGCCGCGTCGGGGGCTGGCCCGGCTGCGTCGCGTGCCGGTGCGCAGGCCGCTCGACGAGGGCGTGGTCGAACACGCCGGTGAGGTCGTGCTGGCCCGCGACGCGCGCCCGGCGAAGGATCCCGGCCTGATCCTGCGAGTCGCCTCGGCCTCGGCGCAGACGGGTTTGCCGATGGCCGCGACCACGCTCAACCGCCTCTCCGAGGACGCACCCGAACTGCGCGAGCCGTGGCCGCGCGAGGCGCTCAACGATCTGCTGGTACTGCTCGGCGTGGGGCGCGGCGCCATCGACGCGGTGGAGGCGCTGGATCGAACCGGACTGTGGGGCAGGCTCTTTCCGGAATGGGGCGCGGTCCGCGATCTGCCGCCCCGCGATCCGATGCACACCTGGACCGTGGACCGGCATCTGGTGGAGACCGTCGCCTACGCCAGCGGCCTGATCACCCGGGTGGCGCGCCCGGACCTGCTGCTGCTGGGCGCGCTACTGCACGATATCGGCAAGGGACGCGTCGAGGATCACAGCGTCGTGGGCGCGGAACTGGCCACCCAGATCGGCCGTCGGCTGGGCCTGTGGCCCTCGGATGTGCACACCCTCAGCGCGATCGTGCGTCATCATCTGCTGCTGCCCGACACCGCGACCCGCCGCGATCTGGCCGATCCGGAGACCGTGCGCATGGTCGTCGACGCACTCGACGGCGATGCCCAACTGCTGGATCTGCTGCATACGCTGGCCGAGGCCGATTCGCTGGCCACCGGACCCGGCGTCTGGGGCGATTGGAAGGCGTCGCTGATCGGGGAACTGGTCCGCCGCTGCCGCCTGACCATGGCGGGTGAGCAACTGCCGCAACCGGATCCGATCGAGCCGGAACTGCTGGACAAGGCCAAGGCGGGCGGGGTGCATGTGGAGCTGCGGCCCGGCGAGGGGCGCTACAGCCATGTCGTCACGGTCATCGCCCCCGATACGCCCGGCCTGCTGTCGGACGCGGCCGGCGTCCTGGCGTTGCATTCGCTGCGGGTGCTGTCGGCCTCGTTGGGCGGGGCGGGGGAGTCGGCGATCGATACCTTCGTCGTCACACCGAAATTCGGCGATCCGCCCGATGCGGGTCTGCTGCGCCAGGAACTCATCCGGGCGGTCAACGGCGATCTGGATGTGGCGGGCGTACTGGCCAAGCGCGAGCGCGAGGCCGGGCGGCGACCCAGTCCGTACGCGCAGGCCGCCCCGCGAATCAAGTGGAGCGACACCACGATTCCGGGTCAGGTGCTGCTGGAATTGCGCGCCGAGGACCGGGTGGGACTGCTCAGCAGGCTGGCGGCTACGCTGGCCCATGCCGGCGCCGACGTCCGCTGGGCCAAGGTGATCACCATGGGCGCGGCCGTGGTCGACTCGTTCTGCCTGGATTTCGGTGCGACCGACACCCCGGCGCGCCGGGCCGACATCGAGGCTGCGCTGCTGGCGGTGGTTCCGCATCCCGAGCCGAAGAAACCGACGGAAACGGACATCCGGGCGGGGAACGAATCGAATTACTGAGCGGTAGCCCCGAGCGATTGTTGCTGGCAAACCTGTCGTTTGCCGGTTAACCAGATCGTTGCATGTGGCCTGCCGCAACTTGTGCCGCGGACGCTGGAGTCCACTCTAATATCAGGTTCGTCCGAGCTTCGCAGTGCTGGTCGAGCGTGAGGGGAGCGGGATCGGTGGCCATCGAAGTGGTGTCCTCGTCGATCATGACCAGCGATCTGACCCAGCACATCGCGCGCTGCGTCGGTGGCGATCGCTGGGTGGTGTCCTGGTTGCCCGGACGGACGCTGTCGGGACGGCAGGCGGTCACGGCCATGACCATCGCCTCGACCGTCGCCGATCGGGAGGAGCTCAGCGAGGCGGTGTGGTCGAGCTTGGATGCCATGGCCCTGGAGCTGGGCCTGACCGCGCGCGAGGCGGTCGGCATGGTGGCTTCGGAGAACCACGATATTCGCCAGACCCCACGGCCTCGGCGGCGAGCGCTCGACTAGGCCCCGTACCCTGGTATATCGAGTGACATCCCCTCGAGAAACCAGGAGCGCGATCGGTGTTCGAATCCCTGTCCGACCGGTTGACCGGTGTCCTGCAGGATCTGCGCGGGAAAGGACGCCTGTCACCGGCCGATATCGACGCGACCGCACGGGAAATTCGACTCGCCCTGCTCGAGGCCGACGTCGCACTGCCGGTGGTGCGTCATTTCATCGCGCGAATCAAGGAGCGCGCCAAGGGCTCCGAGGTGTCGGCGGCCCTCAACCCGGCCCAGCAGGTCGTCAAGATCGTCAACGAGGAGCTCATCGGCATCCTCGGCGGTGAGACCCGGCGACTGCGGTTCGCCAAGAATCCGCCCACGGTCGTCATACTCGCCGGTCTGCAGGGCGCGGGTAAGACCACCCTGGCCGGAAAGCTCGCGAAATGGCTGAAGGACCAAGGACATACGCCGCTGCTGGTGGCCTGTGACCTGCAGCGCCCCGGCGCGGTCACCCAGCTGCAGGTGGTCGGCGAGCGGGCCGGTGTGCCGGTGTTCGCACCGCATCCGGGCACCTCGGTCGGCGGCGGCGAGAACCCGCTCGGTGTCACGGCGGCCGACCCGGTCAACGTGGCGCAGGCGGGCGTCGAGGAGGCCCGCCAGAAGCAGTACGACGTGGTCATCGTCGACACCGCCGGTCGTCTCGGCATCGACGAGGAGCTCATGCGCCAGGCCGCGGGCATCCGCGATGCCGTGCAGCCGGACGAGACGCTGTTCGTCCTCGACGCCATGATCGGTCAGGACGCGGTCACCACCGCCGAGGCCTTCCGCGACGGCGTCGGCTTCACCGGCGTGGTGCTCACCAAGCTCGACGGCGACGCCCGCGGCGGCGCCGCGCTGAGCGTGCGCGAGGTCACCGGCGTGCCGATCCTGTTCGCCTCCACCGGTGAGAAGCTCGAGGACTTCGACGTCTTCCACCCGGACCGCATGTCCAGCCGCATCCTCGGCATGGGCGATCTGCTCACCCTGATCGAGCAGGCCGAACAGGTCTACGACCAGAAGCAGGCCGAGGAGGCCGCACGCAAGATCGGCTCGGGGGAGATGACCCTCGAGGACTTCCTCGAGCAGATGCTCGCCATCCGCAAGATGGGCCCGATCGGCAATCTGCTCGGCATGCTGCCCGGTGCCGGGCAGATGAAGGATGCCTTGGCCGCGGTCGACGACAAGCAGCTGGACCGGGTGCAGGCCATCATCCGCGGTATGACCCCGGCCGAGCGCGACAATCCGAAAATCATCAACGCCTCGCGCCGTCTGCGCATCGCCAACGGTTCGGGCGTGACGGTCTCGGAGGTCAATCAGCTGGTCGACCGGTTCTTCGAAGCCAAGAAGATGATGGCGATGATGGGTCGGCAAATGGGCCTGCCCGGCGGTCGCGGCGGCAAGAACAAGAAGGGCAAGAAGGGCAAGAAGGGCGGACGCGGTCCGACGCAGCCGAAGATGCGCGGCGGCTTCCCGGGTATGCCCGGAATGCCGGCGATGCCCGGCGGTACGCCCGCGGGTTTCCCGGACCTGTCGGATATGCCCGCGGGCCTCAACGAACTGCCGCCCGGGCTCGAGGGTATCGATCTCTCCAAGCTCAAATTCCCGAAGAACTAGGCGCGCCCCCGCAGTAGGTTGTGATCATGCGACTGCATCTGCGGGGCGTAATCCTGCCGGGCGATGAGGTCCGCGACCTGTGGGTGTGCGACGGGGTGATCTCGTTCGAGCCCGTGCGCGATGCCGAAACCCTGTGCGGCGCGGGCTGGATCGTGCCCGGACTGGTCGATGCCCACTGCCATGTCGGAATCCGATACGGCGGTGGGCACGAGGACCGCGAGGGCGCGCTCGCGCAGGCCGAGATCGAGCGCGACGCCGGGGCGCTGCTGCTGCGGGACGCGGGTTCGCCGATCGATACCCGCTTCATCGATGAGCGCGCGGATCTGCCGAAGATCATTCGCGCGGGCCGCCACATCGCCCGGCCCAAGCGCTATATCCGCGAACTCGGTATCGAACTCGACGACGAACGCGACCTACCGCAGATCGTCGCCGAACAGGCGCGGGCGGGCGACGGCTGGGTGAAGATCGTCGGCGACTGGATCGATCGATCCGCCGGTGATCTGCGCCCGCTGTGGAGCGACGCGGTGCTGAAGGAGGCCATCGACGCCGCCCATCGCGAGGGCGCCCGGGTCACCGCGCACGTCTTCGGCGAGGACGCGCTGCCCGGATTGATCGAGGCCGGAATCGACTGCCTCGAGCACGGCACCGGCCTGACCGACGAGACCATCGAGATGATGGTCCATCACGGCACCGCGCTCGTGCCCACGCTGATCAATATCGACACCTTCCCCGAAATCGCCGACAGCGCTACGAAATTCCCCGTCTACGCGGCCCATATGCGCGATCTGCACGCTCGAGTGCGCGAGACGGTCGCCGCGGCGCATGCGGCCGGGGTACCGATCTACACCGGCACCGATGCGGGCGGCTCCATCCGCCACGGCCGCATCGCCGATGAGATCGAGGCCCTGGCCGGGGCCGGGCTGTCGCGGCACGAGGCGCTGGCCGCGGCGTCGTGGCGCGCGCGGGAGTGGCTGGGGCGACCCGGTATCGAGGCGGGCGCACCGGCGGATTTCGTTGTGTATGAGCGGGATCCGCGCACCGGACGAAATGTGCTCGACGCGCCCGCGTTCGTCGTACTGCGCGGACGGGTCTATCCGCGTCGCGACCCGGTGACCGGACATCGTTGAGCCGCCCCGGGATTCATGGTCGTGTGCGCCGCGCGGGCAGCCGATAGAATCCGACGGCACGGCTCATCGAGGAGAGGTGCGGCCATGAGTTCGATCTCGACGGGGGAGCGGCGCGGCGACTACGGCGTGGACGCGCCTCCGGTCCTGCTGGTCCTCGGCGGATTCACCCTGCTGTACCTGCTGCTGGCGGTCATCCTCGGCCCCGCCTTCGACGCCGCGGTCGGCTGGTTCTTCCTCGCCTTGGGCCTCGTCATGGGCGTCCAGTTCGCCGTCTACCTCTACGCCACCCGTCGCGGCAAATTCGCCGTCTGGGACGACCTGCTCGACGAGTTGTCCCTACACGGCGACGAACACCTGCTCGACATGGGCTGCGGCCGCGGCGCGGTCCTGCTCGCCGCCGCCCGCCGCCTCCCGCACGGCAAGGCGGTCGGCGTGGACCTGTGGCGCTCGGCAGATCAGTCCGGCAACGCCCGGCAAGCCACCCAGGCCAACGCCACCGCCGAGGGTCTGGCCGACCGCGTCGAACTCCACACCGGCGATATGACCGCCCTCCCATTCCCCGACGACAGCTTCGACACAGTCGTCTCGAGCCTGGCCATCCACAACATCAAATCGCCCCAGGCGCGCGCCACCGCCATCAGCGAGGCCCTACGCGTCCTGCGCCCGGGCGGGCGACTGCTGATCGCCGACATCTCCCGAGCCCGCGAATACCATCGGGTCCTCACCGAATCGCCTGCGCACGACGTCACGATCCGTTCCCTCGGCTGGCGCATGTGGTGGGGCGGGCCGTGGATGCCGACGAGGGCGGTTTCGGCCACTGCGGCGTAACACACGGCTTTGAGTTGATTGTGATCAGCCATGTCAGAATGGGGTCTGTTAGAGGAACAGCGCCTTCACTACCGACGCGAGCGGACGTGATCATGACCATGAGCGCCGAGGTTTCGACGATTCATCCCCTGGGCCCCACGACTGTGGAAGACTGGCTGGCCGAAGATCAGCCTGCCGATGGTTCTCGACTCGAGCTCATCCTGGGGCACCTCTACATGACACCGCCGCCTACGGGCTCGCATCAGCATGCCACCTTCCGACTTTCGCGTTGTCTGGACGATGCGTTGATGGATGCCGGTCGCGATGATCTACATGTACTTCCCGGAGTCGGTGTTCGACTGAACACAGCGTTCCGGACCGGGGTCATTCCCGACATTGTCGTTGTGGACGTAGATGTCGACCACACCAGCTTTGAACCCGACAATGTGGTTCTAGCGGTGGAGGTTTGGTCGCCGGGCAACACGCGAGCGGAGCGCGATACCAAAGTGGCCGCCTATGCGGGCGCGCGTATCCCATATCTCTGGATTGTCGAGCTGCCGGAGGGTCAACCCGCCAAGTTCTGGGGGTACCGGCTCGGTCAAACCGTCTATCGGCAGGAGGTCTATGCCGAAGCTGGTGAGGTGGTCATGCCTCCAGCTCCGGTAAAGGTCGAGGTGCCGACAGCGGACCTGAACTGATTCGGCCCCGATTTCATCGGCTGCCCTCCCATCTGGCAGAATGGCAGATCGTCCTCGTCGAGGACGGTGTCAGCCCGTCTCCGGTTCCGTACCGCGCGGCGGTCACAGCACCTGACGCAAAACCGGGCCCACACCCCGTGTGAGTCGCTGAATTGCGACCGTGACCAAACCATTGAAAGGCATCAACAGCACATGGCTGTCAAGATCAAGCTCACCCGGCTCGGCAAGATCCGCAACCCGCAGTACCGCATCGTCATCCAGGACGCGCGGACCCGTCGCGACGGCCGGGCCATCGAGAGCATCGGCAAGTACCACCCCAAGGAGGAGCCCTCGCTGATCGAGGTCGACTCCGAGCGCGTGCAGTACTGGCTGGGCGTCGGCGCGCAGCCGACCGAGCCGGTCAAGCGTCTGCTGGAGATCACCGGCGACTGGCAGAAGTTCAAGGGCCTGCCGGGCGCCGAGGGCACCCTGAAGGTGAAGGCCGCCAAGCCGTCCAAGCTGGACCTGTTCAACGCCGCGCTGGCCGCCGCCGACAACGAGCCGGTCACCGAGGCCGTCACCCCGAAGAAGAAGGCCGCCAAGAAGGCCGACGAGGCTGCGGCCGAGACCGAGGCTGCGGAGTAATGACAGCCGTCGTCGCCGATGCGGTTGAGCACCTGGTTCGCGGCATCGTCGCCAATCCCGATGACGTCCGCGTCGAGCTGATCACCAGCCGGCGCGGGCGCACCGTCGAGGTGCACGTGCACCCGGACGATCTGGGCAAGGTGATCGGTCGTGGCGGCCGTACCGCGACCGCGCTGCGCACCCTCGTCGCCGGCATCGGCGGCCGGGGCATCCGGGTCGACGTGGTCGACACCGATCAGTAGATGGAACTGGTTGTCGGGCGGGTCGCCAAATCCCATGGTGTGCGGGGCGAACTCGTGGTCGAGGTGCGCACCGACGAGCCCGAACTGAGGTTCGCGCCCGGCACCGTCCTGCGCGGGCGCGCGCCCCGCTCGACGGCGACACAGCAGTACACGGTGGAGTCGGCTCGGGAGCATTCGGGCCGACTCCTCGTACGCCTGGACGGCGTCGCCGATCGTGGCGCCGCGGATGCGCTGCGGGGCACCGTCTTTCTGGTCGACACCGCCGATCTGCCGCCATCGCAGGATCCGGACGAGTACTACGACCACGAACTCGAGGGCCTCACGGTGAAACTCGGTGACGGCGCCGTGGTCGGCGAGGTCACCGAGGTCCTGCATTCGGCCGCGGGCGAACTGCTTTCGGTGCGCGCCGCCGACAACGGCCGCGAAATCCTGATTCCGTTCGTGACCGCGATCGTGCCGACCGTATCGATCGCCGAGGGCCTGATCGTCATCGATCCGCCCGAGGGCCTGCTCGACGAGGAGTGAACGATGGGCACCGACTCCGCCCTGCGGATCGATGTGATCACGATCTTCCCCGAATACCTCGAACCGCTGCGAACGGCTTTGCTGGGCAAGGCGATCGATAAGGGCATCGTCGAACTGGACGTGCACAATCTGCGCCGCTGGACCCACGACGTCCACCAGGCCGTCGACGACGCGCCCTACGGCGGTGGTCCCGGCATGGTCATGAAACCGACCGTCTGGGGCGACGCGCTCGACGAGGTGTGCCCCGACGACGCGCTGCTGGTCGTCCCGACCCCCGCGGGCGTGCCGTTCACCCAGGCCACCGCCGAGCGCTGGTCCGCGGAAAAACACCTGGTCTTCGCCTGCGGCCGTTACGAGGGCATCGATCAGCGCGTGTTCGACGACGCCGCCCGCCGCGTACGCGTCGAAGAGGTCAGCATCGGCGACTACGTCCTGATCGGCGGTGAGGCCGCGGTCCTGGTGATCGCCGAAGCGGTCGTTCGCCTCATTCCGGGCGTATTGGGCAATCAGCAATCCCACCAACAGGATTCGTTCTCCGACGGCCTGCTCGAGGGCCCGTCCTATACCCGCCCGGTCACCTGGCGCGGTCTGGACGTCCCGGAAATCCTGCTGTCGGGCAATCACGCCAAGGTCGACGACTGGCGGCGTGAGCAGTCGTTGGAGCGCACTCGACAGCGCCGTCCGGACCTGCTTCCGCCACAGTGATCCCGAAGAGTGTTGCTGAACAACTGATTTCGTGAGGACATGGGTAACTCGCCGGGTACGTCCCGAGCTGAACCACGCAGTTGCGTAAGACCTGTGACCAACGGTCGCGGCACCCACTTGTATGGCCTGAAACGCGGAGAGGCGGAACAGTCCCTGTAGTGTCTTCCCGCGTGACGACAGCCTCCGAACCCGTCAGCACCGCAGCCGCTGATTCCGCGCAGCCCGCCGGAACCGTCCGCCTCGCCAGCGTCGGCCGTCGCATCGCCGACGAGCTGAACGTGCGCGACGAACAGGTCCGCGCCGCCGTGGAACTGCTCGACGGCGGCTCGACCGTGCCGTTCATCGCTCGGTACCGCAAGGAGGTCACCGGCGGACTCGACGACGCGCAGCTGCGGCAGCTGGAGGAGCGCCTGCACTACCTGCGCGAACTGGACGAGCGCCGGGGATCGATCCTCGAATCCATCCGCGGCCAGGGCAAATTGGATGCCGCGCTGGAGCAGCAGATCATGCTCGCCGAGACCAAGGCCCGGCTCGAGGACATCTACCTGCCCTACAAGCCCAAGCGCCGCACCAAGGCCCAGATCGCCCGCGAGGCCGGACACGAGCCCGTCGCCGACGCGCTGCTGGGCGATCCGACCACCGATCCGGCCCAGTACAACGCCGAACAGCTCGACGGCGCCCGCGCGATCCTGGTGGAACGCTTCGCCGAGGACGCCGATCTGGTCGGCGAACTGCGTGAGCTGATGTGGAACCGCGGTCAGATCTCCTCGCGGGTTCGCGCCGGCAAGGAGGAGGCCGGTGCGAAGTTCTCCGACTACTTCGAATTCAACGAACCCTTCAGCAAACTGCCCTCCCATCGCATCCTCGCCCTGCTGCGCGGTGAGAAGGAGGAGATCCTCACCCTGCACCTCGAGCCCGATACCGAGGAGCCCGAGGCGGGCGAGCGCACCATCTACGAGGGCCGCATCGCACTGAAATTCGGTATCGCCGATCAGGGTCGCGCCGCCGACACCTGGCTGCTGGACACCGTGCGCTGGGCCTGGCGCACCAAGCTGCAGGTGAGCCTCGGCATCGATGTCCGCATGCGGCTGCGTCAGTCCGCGGAGAAGGACGCCGTCGACGTCTTCGCCGCCAATCTGCGCGATCTGCTGCTGGCCGCGCCCGCGGGCACCCGCACCACCATGGGCCTGGATCCGGGCTACCGCACCGGCGTCAAGGTCGCCGTAGTCGACGGCACCGGAAAGGCCGTCGCCACCGAGGTCATCTACCCGCACAAGCCGCAGGGCCAGACCGAGAAGTCGCTGGCCGTACTGGGTGCGCTGGTCGCCCGGTTCAATGTCGAGCTCATCGCCATCGGCAACGGCACCGCCTCGCGCGAGACCGATGCCCTTGCGGCCGAGCTGATCTCGCGCATCCCGGAGAACAAGCCGACCAAGATCGTGGTCTCGGAGGCGGGCGCGTCGGTGTACTCGGCCTCGGCCTACGCCTCGGCCGAACTACCGGATATGGACGTCTCGCTGCGCGGCGCGGTCTCGATCGCCCGCCGCCTGCAGGATCCGCTGGCCGAACTGGTGAAGATCGATCCCAAGTCGATCGGTGTCGGCCAGTACCAGCACGACGTGTCCGAGACGCTGTTGGCTCGTTCGCTGGGCGCGGTCGTGGAGGACGCGGTGAACGCGGTCGGCGTCGATGTGAACACCGCCTCGGTGCCGCTGCTGTCCCGCGTCTCGGGCATCTCGTCCGCGGTCGCGGAATCGATTGTGGCCCACCGCGACCAGAACGGCCCGTTCCAGAGCCGCACCGCCCTGCTGAGCGTGCCGCGTCTGGGACCGAAGGCCTTCGAGCAGTGCGCGGGCTTCCTGCGCATCCGCGGCGGTGACGATCCGCTGGACACCTCGTCGGTACACCCCGAGGCCTATCCGGTGGTCCGCCGCATTCTCGACGACACCGGCCGCGGCGTCCTCGAACTCATCGGCAACACCTCGGTGCTGCGCTCGCTGCGCCCGGAGAAGTTCACCGACGAGAAGTTCGGTGTCCCGACCGTCACCGATATCATCGCCGAGCTCGAGAAGCCCGGCCGTGACCCGCGCCCCGAATTCAAGACCGCCGAATTCGCCGCGGGCATCGAGAAGGTCGCCGACCTGAAGCCCGGCATGGTGCTTGAGGGTGTGGTCACCAATGTCGCGGCCTTCGGCGCCTTCGTCGACATCGGCGTCCACCAGGACGGCCTGGTCCACGTCTCGGCCATGTCCCACAACTTCGTTCGCGATCCCCGTGAGGTCGTGAAGTCCGGTGATGTGGTGAAGGTCAAGGTCTTGGAGGTCGACGTCGCCCGCCAGCGCATCGGCCTGTCCCTGCGCCTGGACGACGAGCCCGGCGCGGGCGGTAAGCCCGATAAGGGTGAGGGCCGCGGTCAGGGCCAGAACCGCGGCGGTGGCGGCAATCAGCGCCAACGCGGCCAGGGTCAGGGCCAGAACCGCGGCAACCAGAACCGCGGCGGCAACCAGCGCCGCAATGCCCCCGAACCCACCGGTTCGATGGCCGACGCGCTGCGTCGCGCGGGCTTCGGCCGCTAGACAGACGCACTCGATCGGCCGCCCCGGCTTCCCGGGCGGCCGATCGTCGTGTCACCTATGTGGCACTCCGGTGAGATCGGGCGCGTCCTCCGACATCTGATCGACCACCGAGGTTCGGCGGATGGTCGGATCTTTGCTGCACAATGTGGCAGGCGGACCGATCCCGAGACCGGACAGGCGGAGACGACTGGCATATGGCGGACTTTCGACGGTGGCTCGACGATTCCGTGATCGGCACGGGGCGACTGCCGCTGATGTGCTTTCTGCTCGGATTCATCGTGGGGTTCTTGTTGATTCGGCTGAGCGTGCGGTTGATTCGCAAGCAGGTGCGCTGGTGGCCGGGCAATCTGCGGGCCGGGAATGTGCATATCCACCACATGGTGTTCGGCGTGGTGCTGGTGTTGCTGTCGGGGATCGGGATGGTCACGATGTATCAGAGCGGCGTCGGAACGGTCAGCGCGCTGGCCGCGGCCTTCGGCGTGGGCGCGGCGCTGGTGCTCGACGAGTTCGCGCTCATCTACTACCTGCGTGATGTGTACTGGGAGGAGCAGGGTCGCACCTCGGTCGACGCGGTATTCGTCGCGCTCGCGGTGACGGGACTGCTGCTACTCGGCTTCCATCCGCTGTGGCTGCTGGACATCAACGACATCCGGCACGACACAAGCGTGGCGGGACGTTCGGCCGTCACCGTCTTCGCCGTGGTGAATCTCGTACTGGCCGCGATCGTCATTGCGAAGGGCAAGATCTGGACCGGGTTGTTCGGAATGTTCTTCCTGCCGTTGCTGATTGTTGGCGCGCTGCGGCTCAGTCGCCCGGGAGCGCCCTGGGCGCGCTGGCGCTACGCGGGCCGGTACCGGCTCATGCAGCGCGCGATCCGCCGCGAACGCCGCTATCGCCGACCTGTGATTCGCGCCAAGATTTTCGTCCAGGACCTGATAGCGGGCAAACCGGACGTAGCGCACATTCGCCGCGCGGCCGAGGAGGAATTGGCCAGGACCGTGGTGCCTGCCCCCGCTCCACCGCATCCAAACCGTGGTAGCCGACACGTTGCTGGTACTCCATAGGGCTGCCACTGTGGAAGAATGACCTATGTAGTCGGGGATTATCTGCTCGATCGGTTGCATGAACTCGGCGTCACCGAGATCTTCGGCGTACCAGGCGATTTCAACCTCCGCTTTCTCGATCACGTCGTCGCTCACGACGGCGTGCGCTGGGTCGGCGGCGCCAATGAGCTCAACGCCGGATACGCCGCCGACGGCTACGCCCGACTGCGGGGCATCGGCGCGGTGGTGACCACCTACGGCGTCGGCGAGCTGAGCGCGACGAACGCGATCGCGGGCAGTTACGCCGAGCGCGTGCCCGTGGTTCATATCGTCGGCGTGCCCGCCAAGGACATCCAGGCGCACCACCGCGTGGTCCACCACACCCTCGGCGACGGCGATTTCCACCATTTCCGCCGGATCGCCACCGAAATCACCTGCGCGCAGGCCGATCTCGGCGCGGCCGACGCCTGCGCCGAGATCGATCGCGTACTGCGCGCGGTGCGGGTGCATCGGCGGCCCGGCTACATCATGCTCGCCACCGATGTGGCCCAGGTCGAGGTCGCCCCGCCGAGCGCGCCGCTGGACCCACCGTCCGACTTCTCCAGTCCCGGCGCTCGCGCGGCCTTCGAGCGGGCGGCACGGGAATTCCTCGGCGGCAAGCAGGTGACCGTGCTGGCCGACGTGTTCGTCGACCGGGTCGGCGCGACCGAGCGACTGCGCAAGCTCGTGACCGGTGCGAATCTGCCGCATGCCACGCTGGCCTGGGGCAAGACCCTCGTCGACGAATCCGCGGCCAACTTCCTGGGCGTCTACTCCGGCGCGGCCTCCGAGCCGGCCGTCCGCGACGCGGTGGAGGAGGCCGAGCGGCTGGTGACCGTCGGCGTCCAGTTCACCGACACGACCACCGCGGGCTTCAGTCATCGTGTGGATCCTCGCCGCACGATCGATATCGGCGCGGATCGGACGGTTATCGGCGGTGTCGACGCCTACGCCCCGCTGTCGCTACCGACGGCGCTGGAGATTCTCACCGAGATCGCGGCCGAATTCGCGCCCGTCGAGCCGCCCGAACACGCCGAGCCCGCGGGCCGACAGCCACCCGCCGACGGCCCGCTGACCCAGGCCGCGCTGTGGCCGCTGGTCGCGGATGCCCTGGGCGACAACAACATCGTGGTCGCCGATCAGGGCACGGCCTTCTTCGGACTGGCCACCCAGCGCATGCCCGCGGGCATCACCTTCCTCGGCCAGCCGCTGTGGGGTTCGATCGGCTACACCCTGCCCGCCGCCCTGGGCGCCGGACTGGCCTGCCCGGACCGCAGACCCGTACTGGTGATCGGCGACGGCGCCGCGCAACTGACCGTGCAGGAACTCGGCGTCTGGATCCGCGAACGGGTGCCCGGGGTGATCGTGCTGGTCAACAACAACGGCTACGCCGTCGAACGCGCGATCCACGGCGAGCGCGCCCCCTACAACGACATCGTGGCCTGGCGCTGGGATGCCCTACCGCACGCCTTCGGCGCCGATCCGGACACGGTCACGGTGCTGCGGGCCCGCACGATAGCCGAGCTGCGCGATAGCCTGAACGCCGCCGCGGCCGCCCGCGACCGGCTGGTGCTGCTCGAGGTGTTCACCGATACCGTCGACTATCCGCCCTTCATGATCGAGGTTTCGGCGGCGATCACGGCCGCGAATTCGAGGTCGTGAGCGTGGGTCGGCCCCGATTAACGGTGCGGTCGCGCGATCTGGCACAATAATCGGGTTGCCCTGGGCCCCGCGGCCCGGCGCACCGCCCATATCCGGAGCACGAACCGGTCCGAGCTGTAGCCGCCAGGTTCCTCTGTTCACGCGAACTTCCAAAAGGACGGAAATGAACACCCTCGACTTCGTCGACGAATCGTCGCTGCGCACCGATGTCCCCGACTTCCGGCCGGGTGACACCATCAACGTGCACGTGAAGGTCATCGAAGGTAACAAGGAGCGCATCCAGGTCTTCAAGGGCGTCGTCATCCGGCGTCAGGGTGGCGGCATCCGCGAGACCTTCACGGTCCGCAAGGTCTCCTTCGGTGTCGGCGTCGAGCGCACCTTCCCGGTGCACAGCCCGAACATCGACCACATCGATGTCGTGACCCGCGGCGATGTCCGCCGGGCCAAGCTGTACTACCTGCGCGATCTGCGCGGCAAGGCCGCCAAGATCAAGGAAAAGCGCTGAGCGGCAGACTCGACCGAAAGACCCCCGGTTCACCCGGGGGTCTTTTGTTTGGCATTCATGGAATACCCTCAGGCTGTGGCACGCCCGCCCCGGGTGCGCTGGGCTAGTCTGTTCGGCGTGGCAGAGGAGAGTGAGTCGGTGACGGTGCCGGAACCAGGCGACGAACGCGCGGGCGACCCCTCGCCGAGGCGGCGGCGCATACGCGGCGACAAGAGCAAGAAGAAGAATCGCCCGTTCTGGCAGGAACTTCCGATCCTGATCGTCATCGCCGCCGTGATCGCGGCGCTGGTCGTGAATTTCATCGGCCGCCCCTATGTCATTCCGTCGGAATCGATGGAACCGACCCTGCACGGCTGCACCGGCTGCACCGGCGATCGCATCTACGTCGAGAAGTTGAGCTACGACTTCGGCGATCCCAAGCCCGGTGATGTGGTGGTCTTCGTCGGACCCACCGATTCGTGGAACCGGACCTACCACTCCAACCGGTCCAGCAATACCGTGGTGCGCGGCATCCAGAACTTCTTCTCCTTCTTCGGCCTCGTCCCGCCGGATGAGAACGACCTGGTCAAACGGGTTATCGCGACCGGCGGTCAGACCGTGCAGTGCTGTGACGCCCAGGGTCGCGTCCTGGTCGACGGCAAGCCGATCGATGAGCCGTACGCCCGCTACCTCTACCCCTATGTCCCGGGTCTGCCCTATGCCTCCTCGGCCGCGCAGGGTCGCGAGTTCCCGCTGGTCAGAGTGCCCGCCGGACATCTGTGGGTGATGGGCGACAACCGAAACCGTTCCGCGGACTCGCGCGCCCACATGGATGACCAATACCAGGGCACGGTGCCGGTGGACGATGTACGTGGCAAGGCCGTGTTCAAGATCTGGCCGCCGAGCCGGATCGGACCCGTGCGTGCGCAGAACCCGCAGTAGCGGGCTCGCGCGCAGGTGAACGCAGTCGGCCACGCATAATCGAATGGTGGGTGCAGTGGGGCGCAATCAACAGCGCGTCGCTCGGAATGGTAAGGGCGACAAGAGGATTCGGCCGATCGCTGTGCGCAGTGGGGACTGGCCCCCGCGCGTGGTGATGCGCAAGGCCGGTGGCCTGCGCACGCTCGAGGCGGCGCTGATCCGCGGTGGTCTGGGCCCGGTCGCGGGCGTCGACGAGGCCGGGCGTGGTTGCTGCGCGGGTCCGCTCGTGGTGGCGGCCTGTCTGCTCGCACCCAAGGCCTACGATTCGCTGGCCGAACTCGACGACTCCAAGAAGCTGACCGAGGCCACCCGGGAGCGGCTGTTTCCGGTGATCAAGCGCCGGGCGCTGGCGTGGCAGGTGGTGGTCGTGCCGGCCTGGGAGATCGATCGGATCGGCATCCACGTCGCCAATATCGAGGGAATGCGCCGCGCGGTCATGGGTTTGGACGCCGAACCCGGCTATGTGCTGACCGACGGCTTCCGGGTGCCCGGCATTCCGGTACCGTCGCTGCCGGTGATCGGCGGTGACGCGACGGCGGCGTGTATCGCCGCGGCGAGCATTCTGGCGAAGGTGACCCGCGACCACCTGATGGTCGAGATGGATCGACGGCTGCCCGGTTATGGATTCGCCGCACACAAGGGCTACAACACGCCCGACCACATGGCCGCGCTCAAAGAGCTCGGCCCCAGTAGTGAACACCGCCGCTCCTGGCGAAACGTCCGGCTGACCGATGTGATGGACCCGGTGGAGATGGAACCGGACATGCCGGATGGGACGCGAGTGGCTGCCGATGCCGCGCATGCGAGATGATGTCAATACCCCGCAGAAGTGGCCAGAAGGAGGACGTTCCACCCGATGAGTGCCGAGGACCTCGAGAAATACGAAACCGAGATGGAGCTCTCGCTGTATCGCGAGTACAAAGACATCGTCGGTCAGTTCTCGTACGTGGTGGAGACCGAGCGCCGCTTCTATCTCGCCAATTCCGTCGAACTGCGCCCGCAGAACGCCGACGGTGAGGTGTATTTCGAGGTGCGCATGTCCGACGCCTGGGTGTGGGACATGTATCGCCCGGCCCGCTTCGTCAAACACGTGCGCGTCATCACGTTCAAGGACGTGAACATCGAGGAGCTGGAGAAACCGGACCTGCGTCTGCCGGAGTGACCCCGGTTTCTCCACAGCTTTTCCGTTGTCCACAGCTCATCTGTTTTCCCAGGTCGGCTCGTCGGCCCAGACGCCGCCTCCAGCCATGCTGGGCGAGTGGCAGACAAGCTGGCGCTGGGCGCACACGGTGAGGAACTCGCGGCGCGTTATCTCCGTGCCGCGGGCATGCGGATCGTCGATCGGAATTGGCGCTGCCGCTACGGTGAACTGGATCTGATCGCCCGCGATGCGGCGGTGACCGCGTTCGTCGAGGTCAAGACCCGGACGGGGCTGTCGTTCGGGCGGCCCGCGGAGGCGGTCACCCGGACCAAGCAGCGACGGATCAGACGCCTGGCCGTGCTCTGGCTCGAGGCGCATCCCGGGCCGTGGGTGCGCATCCGATTCGACGTGGTGTCGGTCCTGCTGCTGCCCGGGAGACGACCGGTCATCGAACATCTCGAGGCGGTGTTCTGATGGCTCTCGGACGGGCGTATTCGGTGGCGGTGACCGGCGTGGAGGGACAGCTGGTCGAGATCGAGGCCGATATCGGGCAGGGCCTGCCGTCGGTGCATCTGGTCGGCCTGCCCGACACCACACTGCAGGAGTCGCGCGACAGAGTCCGTGCGGCGGTGAGCAATTCCGGTGAGAAGTGGCCGGACGGCCGGGTGATCCTCGCCCTGTCCCCGGCGACGCTGCCCAAGGTCGGCAGCGTGTACGACATCGCGCTGGCCGTCGCGGTGCTGGACGCGGGCGACGCGATTCCCTCCGAACGGCTCACCGGCACGGTCCTGCTCGGCGAACTCGCCCTCGACGGCCGGGTCCGGCGGGTGCGCGGAATCCTGCCCGCGGTGCTGGCCGCGCGGGAGGCGGGCCGCACGACGGCGGTGGTGCCCGAATCGTGTTTGACCGAGGCCGGTTTGGTCGACGGCATCCGGGTGCTGGGCGCCGATACACTGCGCGCCCTGCTCGACTGGCTGCGCGGCGACGGCGAATTGCGCTGTCCCGACCGCTTGTTGCCGCAGGTCGAGCGCACCTGCGGCGACCTCAACGAGGTGGTCGGCCAGGACGAGGCGCGCTGGGCGCTCGAGGTGGCGGCCGCGGGCGGACACCACCTGCTGCTCACCGGTCCGCCCGGCATCGGCAAAACCATGCTGGCACAACGCCTCCCGGGTCTGCTGCCGCCGCTGACCGAGCGCGAGGCGCTGGAGGTGACCGCGATCCATTCGGTGGCGGGCACCCTGCCCAACGACCATCCGCTGATCACCGCCGCCCCCTTCGTCGCCCCGCATCATTCGACCTCGGTCAGCGCCATCGTCGGCGGCGGGTCGGGTTCGGCCCGTCCCGGCGCGGTGAGCCGGGCGCATCGGGGTGTGCTGTTCCTCGACGAATGCGCCGAAATCGGCGCCAAGGTCCTCGAGGCGCTGCGAACTCCTCTGGAGGAGGGCGAGGTTCGCATCGCCCGCCGCGACGGCGTCGCCCGCTACCCGGCCCGATTTCAACTCATCTTGGCCGCCAACCCCTGCCCCTGCGCGCCCGCTCGCGATGTCGACTGCATCTGCGCACCGCTTGCCCGGCGACGCTATCTGGGCAAGCTGTCCGGCCCCCTGATGGATCGCATAGATATCTGGGTTCAGATGCACGGCCAGGCCGCGGGCGCCTTCGCCGCCGCCGACGCGGAGAACAGCGAAACCGTCCGCACCCGAGTCACCCTCGCCCGCGCCGCGGCGGCCCGACGCTGGCAGGACTACGGCTGGTCCACCAATGCCGAGGTCCCCGGCCACGTCCTGCGCCAGCGCTTCCGCCTCCCGCGCGAAGCCCTGGCCCCGGTGGAAACGGCGCTGCGCCAGGGCCGAATGTCGGCCCGCGCGGCGGACAGGGCGATCAGAGTCGCCTGGACCATTTGCGACCTTCGCGCGGGTGACCTGCCCACCACCCAGGACGTCATGCAGGCGTTGAACTTCCGCCAGCGGGGTGCGCTGTGAAGCGCGTGGAAGAGGTTCTGACCCTGCTGTGGCGCGCTGGCCGTGTGCGGATTGCGGGATTGGCCGCCTGCGACGGGGCGACGGCATGGGGGCGGCGGTCGGACCGGTCGCGGGATCAATTCGATGCGGGCAGAGGGGGAGCGGATGAGTATCGATGGTGATCGGCACGCGGGCGAGGTGTTCGGCCGGGTCGAGGATGTTGTGCTACTCGACGCGGATGAGCGGCGACTGGCGTGGGTGTATCTGTCGGGGGTGGTGGCGGGGCCGTGTGCGGCGCTGTCGGCGCTGATCGAGCAGGTGGGGGTGGTGGAGGCGGCGCGGGCGGTGCGGGAATGCGAACTGCCGCAGTCGCTGCGCGGACCCACCGAGCGCAGGCGCGGAACCTATTGCGCGGAAAAGGATCTCGATATGATCACCCGCCTGGGCGGGCGCGTGGTCACCCCCGACGACCCGGAATGGCCCGCGTGGCGGATGCTCGGACTGAGTCAGCTCGATCCAGGACGGGATGCCGATGCGGCGGTGCCGCTGGTGCTGTGGGCGCGCGGGCCGCTGTCGCTGGTCGCTTCGACCGAACAGGCCCTTGCCGTGGTCGGCGCGCGATGCAGCAGCGGATATGGCGAGCGGGTGACCGGCGAGATCGTCAGCGATCTGGTGGCACGCGGCTGGACGATCGTGTCCGGCGCGGCCTTCGGCATCGACGGTGCCGCCCACCGAACCGCCCTCGCCACCGGTGGTCCCACCATCGCCGTACTGGCCTGCGGAGTGGACCGTCCCTATCCCGCACAGCATGATCGGCTACTCACCGAGATCGCCGAAACCGGCTTGGTGATCAGCGAATACCCGCCGGGTGCCGCTGCCCACAAACATCACTTCCTGGCCCGCAACCGCCTGGTGGCCGCACTCGCCGACGCCGTTCTCGTGGTCGAGGCGGGCCTGCGCAGCGGCGCCCGCAACACCGTGAAATGGGCCCGCCGCCTGGGCCGTCCGGCGCTGGCCATCCCGGGCCCGGTCAGCTCGCCCTCCTCGGTGGGCTGCCATCGCATGATCCGCGAGGGAGAGGCCCTGCTGGTCACCCGTGCCGAGGAGGTCCTCGACGAGGCGGGCCCGCTGCGTCTGTCGCTGCCCACCTCCCAGCCCGCCGGGGAGAATCTCGACGGCGATCACGCCCTGGTCTACGCGGCCCTGCCCAAGATCGGTTCCCGCCAACCGACCGAGCTGGCAGTGCAATCGGGCCTACCGCTGCTCACCGTTCGGTCGGTTCTGCCCGCCCTGGAATTGGCAGGCCTGATCGGTTGCGACGCCTCGGGCTGGTTCCGCCTCGCCGGAACGGGGGAATGACCATGCTCCCTGATCAGCGTGAGCGCTGCGGATACCCTCGGAGCCGGAAAAGTTCATTCCGTTGTCCGGGGGTAGGACTGGAGGGTGGAAATGGCACAGGATCGCAAGGGTCCCGGGGCGTGGTCGCTGTGGATTCAGCGAAAGCTGAATGCCCGTACGGTTGCGCGGATTCGACGCAAGGGCGGCAAACACCTGGGTATGGATCTACTGATCCTGCAAACGGTGGGCCGCCGCACCGGCGAGCCCCGCGAGACGCCGGTGACCTGGTTCTCCGATGGCGAGGACACCTGGCTGCTGGTGGCCTCCGGCGGCGGCAAACGCAACCCGGACTGGTACGCCAACCTGATGGCCCACCCCGACCGGGCCGCGATCGAACTCCCGGGCCGAGGCCGTATCCCGGTCACGCCGCGGTTATTGGAGGGCGAGGACCGCGAAAACGCGTGGCAGCACATCGCTTCCGACCAGCCTCGGTACGGGAAGTACCAGGAGAAATCGGATCGGGAATATCCGGTGGTCCGGCTCACGCCGCGGTAGCGCTCGTACGCCGGATCGGTCGGGATGAGACTCAGCCGTTCCGTCTACCCGCGGCGAGTTCGCACGGCGACCGCCTTGGCCGCGGTCAATGGCTCCCAATCAGCCGGATCGTCGCCCTGGTCATGTCCGTGCCCGAGCACTGTGCCGGAACGTATCTCGCGATCCAGGTCGCGTCCGAGCACCGCCCCCGCGGCATGCAGACCCGACAGCATCGCGCCCTCGACCGCCGGACCCCATGCCAGCGAGGCGCCGCACAGATACAGGCCGGTGATCTCGGTCCGCACGCCCGGACGCAGTGGGCCGAACTGGGAGATGGACAGCTCCAGGCCATAGGGCGTGCCGTCGGTGGCGTGGGTGTAGCGGTGCTGGGTGAGCGGGGTGGCGGCCTCGCGCCAGACGATGTGCTCCTGGATCCCCGGAATCACCTCCGCGACACGGCGAATCATGATGTCGGTGAGCGCCTCCTTGCGGCGCAGGTATTCCGGGTCGGTGCGATAGCTGTCGTCGCCGGGCTCCGGCCAGGCGCGCAGGCCGAAGAATTCCGGCTCGGGCGGCACGAGCGTCATGACCTCGAGCACCGAACATCCGGCGGGTGCGCCGTGCGGATTGTCCGGATCCTTGATCGTGGTCACGCTGACGTAGGCGGGCAGTCGCCGCCGAGCCTGTTCGAGGCGCTCATCGACGGTCCAGCCGTGCTTGTTCTCGGCCAGATCCTCGAACAGCGTCGTGACATCCTCGGAGGTCGGCACCGAATAGAAATTGGTGTTGGGGATGCGCTCGCTCAAATCCAGGTCCACGCCCAGATAGCAGTTGAAGAACGGTTGCGACATCCGGAATCGGTCCACGCGCAGCGCGGTCAACGCACTCAGATGCTCGCGGCCGACCAGCTCGCGATAGGTCTTCTTGATATCGGCATTGGATACGACCACCGGTGCGCGCAGGCGGGTGCCGTCGGCCAGTTCGACACCGGCAACCCGTTTGTCCTCCACGAGAATCCGCCGAACCGCGGCCCGCGTACGGATTTGCCCGCCGTGTGCGACGACCACCTCGCCCAGGCGTGCCGACAGCACCTGCCCGCCGCCCTTGGGAAACCACGCGCCGTCGCTCAGGAAGTTCTGCAGCATGAAGGCGTGCACCATGACCGGCGTCCGATGCGGCGGGCTGGCATAGGTGCCGTACTGTACCGCGAGTGCCGCCTGCAGTCGCGGACTGAGCCGATGCGCGGTGAGCAGCCGGGTCAGTGGCCGCATCGCCCACAGCGCGGCGGTCCCCGCGGCGACGACGAAGCGGGCATTGTCGAACAGCGAAGCGGGCGTTCGGGAATGGTCGATACTGCCACCGATGCGCCGCAGAATCGCGACCACCTTGCGGATCGCGCGCGCTTCGTCGGGAAATGCCTCGATGAGATTGGCCTGGTAGTTGTCCCAGCCCGCCGGGATCTTCAAGGTCAGGTCGGGAAAGACGATGGTGTCGAAGCCGTCGCGATCCAGCGGGAGGAATTCGATCTTCTTGTCCAGGCCGACGCCGCGCAGGATGCGGGGGATCTGTCCGTCGGGCCCGCAATCGCCCAGATAGTGCACGCCGACGTCGAACTCCCATTTGCCCGCGCGCCGGAACACGTGGGTGCAGCCGCCGATCACGTCGTAGGACTCGAGCACCAGCGTGCGTTTGCCGCCCGCGGCGAGATACGCGGCGGCGACCATACCGCCCATTCCGGAACCCACCACGATCGCGTCGAAATCGTGCGAAGACCTATCGATCGTGTTCATGGCCGTGGACGGTAGTAGCATGATCGTTCTACTGCAAGTGGTGGGACATGACACAGCCGAGGGAAGCGACATTGGTCCGGACGAGGAGAAGGATGGTGTGATGACGGTTCGACCGCGTGATCGGCTCATCGCCGGGGTGATCGACCTGATGCGGCGCAAGGGTGTCGCCGGGACGGGGATGACCGAGCTGGTCGAGCGGAGCAAGACGGCCCGGCGGTCGATCTACCAGAACTTCCCCGGCGGGAAACGCGAACTGGTCGAGGAGGCCACCCGCACCGCGGGCAAGGTCATCGTCGCGGCAATCGCCTCCGTGGACGATCGCGAAGGCGCCTTGGCCAGACTGCGCGCCTTCGTCCAGATGTGGCGAGACGTCCTGGTGGTCTCCGATTTCCAGGCAGGCTGCCCCATAGTCGCGGCCGCTCTCGCCCGCGCCGAGGTTCCCACCGCCCCCGATATCGCCGCCGCGGTCTTCGCCGAATGGCAACAGCTGATCGCCACCCAACTGAGCGCCGAGGGCATCGACCGCCAATCGGCCGAGGCCGACGCCACCCTCGCGATCGCCGCCATCGAGGGCGCGGTGGTCCTTTCCATAGCCTCGCGCAGCGTAAAGCCCCTCGATCAGGTCGGTGAACGCCTCGAATTCCTACTGACTCAACAGCTTTCCCGGTCCTCGCATTGAATCGTGTGCCCCTCGGTCTCGATTTCTGGTCAGGTGGTGGTGCCCAAACGAGCCCGCCCGTGTGAAGCGGTACCCGGCTTTCCCCCCTGTCCGGGTGCGGGCATGCCTCACTGCGGCGCTGTGGCCGCCTCGGCGCGGGAACTTGCCTGCGGGCGCGTGGTCGGTGACGGTGGAGGGTATGGAGGAGTTGCCCGAGGATTTGGTGTTGCTGCTGGAGGAGTACGGGCGGCATCTGCGACTCGGGCGGAACCGGTCGGCGCATACGGTGCGGGCCTACGTGGGGGATGCCCGGGCGTTGTTGCTGCATCTGTATGCGCGATCGCCGGATTCCGGAGTGGGGGAGATCGATCTGCCGCTGTTGCGATCGTGGCTGTCCGAGCTCTCCGCCGGTGGGGCGGCTCGCACGACGATGGCGCGACGCGCCTCGGCGGCTCGCACCTTCACCGCCTGGCTCACCAGGACGGGACGGCTGGCGATGGACCCCGGCTCGCGACTGGGATCGCCTCGGGCCCACCGAACTTTACCCGCGGTGCTGGGGAAGGAGCAGGCGCAGGCCGCCATGGGAGCCGCGGAATCCGGTGCGGCCCAACATGACCCGATGGCCCTGCGGGATCGGCTCATTGTGGAGATGCTGTACGCCACCGGAATTCGAGTGAGCGAGCTGTGCGGATTGGATATCGACGACGTCGACCGCGAACACCGACAGATCCGAGTGCTCGGCAAAGGTAACAAGGAACGATCCGTCCCATTCGGCCTCCCCGCCGACCAGTCCCTGGAACAGTGGCTTCGCTACGGCAGACCATTACTCACGACCCCGGACTCCGGCCGCGCCCTCCTCCTGGGTCGCAGAGGCCGAAGACTCGACCAACGCCAAGCCAGAACGGTAGTGCACGAGGTGATCTCGGCCATCCCCGGAGCCCCCGATATGGGTCCCCACGGCCTACGCCACACCGCGGCCACGCACCTCCTGGAAGGCGGCGCAGACCTCCGCATAGTCCAGGAACTCCTGGGCCACGCCAGCATGGCCACCACCCAGCTCTACACCCACGTCTCCATCGACCGCCTCAAAAAGGCCCACGAACAAGCCCACCCCCGAGCCTGAACGCTTCGACCCCAGCCGGCCCTTTGCCCCAATCGGCACCACGCTGCCCCGCCCCAGCACCCAAACCATCGGTTCGGGTGCGGCTTGTCCTTGGTGCCTGAGCCGTCGGTCTGGGACGGGCTGTCTCCAGCGCCCAAACCATCGGTTCGGGTGCGGCCTGTCCTTGGTGCCCGAGCCGTCGGTCTGGAATGCGCCGTCCCCAGCGCCCAGACCATCGTCGAGGGGAACAATCCTTCCCCTAGCGCCCGGTATCAGCTGCCAAGGGGAACAATTCGTCCCCAGCGCCCGGTATCAGCTGCGAACGGGAACAATCCTTCCCCAGCGCCCGGCATCAGCTGCCAGGACGTAAGCCGTCGGGTGCGCCCGGAAATGGTTGGCTCGTGCCCACCTCCAGCACGTACCGTCGTGATCATGTCGACCAACCCGACCGAATCGCTTTCGCTGCGCGCGCGTCTGCGGGCCGCGCTGCCCGATGCCATGAAGCGTCGGGATCGCGCTGCCGCGGCGGCGCTGCGGTCCGCGCTCGGGGCCATCGACAATGCCGAGGCTGTCGATGTGGCCGAGGTTCGCGCGGGGGCGATCGAGTCCAGTCCTGTCGGATTGGGGGCCGCCGAGGTGCGTCGTCGTGAACTCACCGAAGCCGATATCGAGCGGATCGTACGCGCCGAGGTAGGCGAAAGGCTTACGGCCGCAAGTGAGTACGAGGCTCTCGGGCGCTCGGATCGAGCCGACCAACTGCGCGCCGAAGCGTCGGCGTTGAGCGCTCACCTGCCGCCCGGCTGACGTGCCGTCTTCAGTGTGATTCCGATGCCATCGAGCGATACCACTTCCAAATCTGAAACCTGTTCCTGTTACGCTCGGCGGACCGGCGTCGACGAGACGACGGCGTAACCACCGTGGGCAGAAGGGGTCTCGCGCACATGCCGTACGTTTCCGCTGACGACGGAGTGAGAATCTGCTACACGGATTCGGGCGGCGACGGCCCCGCGCTCCTGCTGCTGCACAGCTTCTTCATGGACGCCGATATGTGGCAGCCGCAGGTCGACGCGCTCGCTCCCGACTATCGCGTGATCGCGATCGACAGCCGCGGTCACGGCCGGACCGACGACAATGGAATCCCCTTCAACTTCTGGCGATTGGCCTGGGACGGTTGGGCTGTCGCCGACGAACTCGGCATCGACCGTCTCGTGCTCGGCGGCCTCAGTCAGGGCGCGTTCACCGCACTGCGCATGGCACTACAGCAGAAATCGCGGGTGCGCGGACTAATCCTGGTCGGCACGAGTGGACGACCCTACTCGGAGAAGGAACGGGCGGGCTATCAGAAGATCATTGTCGACTCCTGGATCAACGGTTCCGTGCCCGTCGACGAGATCGGCCGGACCATGGCCTCGGTCATGATCGGCGGGGATCGCGAAACCCATCAGCTGCCTTGGGTGGCGAAGTGGGTGGCGGCCGACCGCAAACGACTGGGTCTGGCCGCTCGCGCCCTCATCGACCGCGAGGACATCTCACCCATGCTCGCCGAGGTGACCGCCCCGGCACTGCTGATTCGCGGCGGCGGGGATCAGGCGTTCACCCACGATCAAATGCAGGAGCTGACCGAAATGCTCGGCGGCCCTACTCGTTTCGAAACGGTCCGCGCGGACGGGCTCACCCACATCTGCACCCTCACCCACCCCGAAATCGTGAATCCGCTGATCGTCGAATTCCTCGCGGGCCTCCCGGATTAACCGATGACGCCCAGGAGCAATCCGCGCCGCGCCGTCTGCGGCCACACCAGCAGCTCCTCGTAAACGGCCAATTCACATTCCCGCTCCGGATCCCACACCCGCCGCCGCGGATGCGGGCGCGCGACGCAGACATATCCGGAATTCCACACCTGCCGGAATACGGGATCACCACCGAGTTCGTCCAAGATCGCGGCCGCCTCCTCCCGACTCGTGGTCGCCGCCGCGTGGCGGAACAGGCCGGTCAGAATCGTCACCTCCTGCCGCCAATCCGGTGTGCGCCGCATGGCCTCGGCATCCCCGAACCACCAGTGCAACAGCGTTTTCGCCTCGGAAAGCCCCGGCCACAACCGATCGAAGGCGGTATTGGCCATCGGCGCGCCCGCCCGCGTCCGCGAGACGGCCCACCCGGTCAGATACGCCGCCGGATTCGGATCGAATGCCGTGACCAGCGATATCGCCACCTCGTCGGCAATCGGTATCCGCTCGTGCTCGGGCGGATGCCCGGCCAGCGCCCGGAGATGAGCGAGTTCATCGGCGTTCGGCCGGAGTATCGATACGAGGGCGTTCAACACCGTATCGGTGAGCTTGGCGACCTGGTTCTGCTCGATATTGCGAATCGTGCCCAGTCCCAGTCCCGCCTGCTTCAGGTCGGCTTGCGAATACCCCCGTCGCTTCCGCAGCGCCTGCACATAGTCGCCGAGGCTCGGCAACGGTAGCGGTTCGTCGTCGTTCACCTGTCTCCGATTCTGTTGTGCCGTAGTCACCTACGACGGTAGTACCGGCGCGATCGCTACCGCACAACCCGGTGACCGAGAGTGCTTGCGGTGGTGGAGGGCTCGCGCTTGGATGGATCTATCGGCGCAGCGTGAGATGCGTGGCATCCGCTTTCGCCGTACGGGGGAAGGTAGCGCGGCGCCTTGGATTCCGAAGCTATCCGGTCGTAGTACTCGGCTGGGCCGCACCGCGGAGGGGTCGGCGTGGCCCAGCCGAGTACTACGACATCCGCTCGGGAACTTCGTCGAGTTCCGGCTCGATACCGCGCCGCCGTAGATCGGCGCCCGACAGCAGGGGCAACCCTCTGCGCAGAACGTGATCGAGCCAGAACCCACACGCCTGCGAGGTGAGCACGGCCGTCAGCACCAGGGTGGTGAAGAACGGGGCGTTGATGATGCCCGCGTCGAAAGCCACCGAGGCCATGACGATTCCGGGGCCGCCGCGCGCATTCTGGGTGATAGCGAGATTGACGATATCGAGGCGATTCATCCCGGCCAGCTTGGCGCCCAGCCCCACGGAGAAGAACACCACCAGCGATGTCCCGAACAGAAAGCCCGCGAGCATGATCGGATCGAGCGTCTCGGACAGATCGAGTCGATAACCGACGACCGCGAAATAGAGTGGCACGAAGAAGTATCCGGACACATCGCTGATCGACCGCAGCGGAGACCGGAACCGATCCTGTTCGGTGCCCCGCATCCCACCCATGACGCCGAATCCGGCCAGCAGCGCCGCGAAGGCGAGGGTCACATCGAGAGCGGCGGCCAACGACACATAAGCCAGGAATACGGTGAGCATCCACGTCACGGGTGTGTGCTCGGCCAGCACATTCCACTTGGCCCGCGACAACTTTCGCAGCACGGCGGGCATTACGGTGAGGGCGGCGATCACATAGGCGGCATTGACCGCGATATGCCCGCCGATGACCGCGGTCAGCTCACCACCGGTCGTACCGAGCGTGGCGGCCGCGATGGCGGTGGCGACCGACAACACTCCCCACAGCGCGATGTCCTCGAGCACCGCCGACCCGAGTTGAAGACTGGCGAAACGGGTATGCAGAATCCCGAGATCATAGAAGATCTTGGTGATCACCGGAATCGACGTCACCGCGGTGGCGGCGGCGAAGACGAGCACGACGGCCCGCTCACTGCCCGCGCTCCCGGTGAAGTCCTCGAGCGGCAGCAGCGGCGCGACCGCCAGCGCGATCACGAACGGCAGCGGAGTGCCGATGCCGAGAATCCACGCGGTAGCCGTCCGATTCTGTTTGCCCAGTAGATGTTTCGCCGCACAGCCGGAAACGAACATCAGCAACAACAACCCGAGGTTGTACAGCAACGCCAGCGCCACCGACTCCACATCACTGTTATCGGAACCGAACAAATTCGCGGCGAACCCCGGCGCGAGCTTCCCCAGCAGCGTGGGCCCCAACAGAACCCCCGCGAGAATCTCCCCGACCACCTTCGGCTGCCGCAACCACCCGAACAACTGTCCGAGCAGATTGGCTCCCGACACCAGCAACAGAACAGCCAGCAGGATATGCCCCAACTGCGGATTCGTCATCGAAACCCCTGGCTTCCTTCGGCGGGCTCCCTCTCCCAAGCCCCAGGCGTGCACATGGGACGATTTCTGCACGGTAGCGATCATCCGATCGCGCGGACAACCCCCTGGTCGGGGGTGGTGGCGGGTGAAACAGGCTGTGGCAGTGCCTGTCTCTCGGACCCGGGCGGAGACTCCGGTCGGGCACCACGAATCGCTGTTCGCGCTCGACCTGCCGAGCCGGTGGGTCTACTCCGCGGCCGGACTGCCTTGGGTGAAGACCGCGGTCCTGCCGGAGGCTCAGCGGCCTCGCGTACGCGTGATCTCGACTCGCAGGGGGACCGGGAATTGCTTACTGAAGTTTTCGACGCTGCCGAAAGCCCGGGCCGCCGATTCCGCGTATTTGGTGAGATATCCCGGGTTCTCGTGCGCGGGAGGAATGTCGTCCGCGCGCCGGGCCGTGCCGGTGAACACCATGATGTCGCCGCCGCTGCCGTCGCCGTCGAAATTCAGGGCGACCCTGGGGCGGTCGAGGATATGGGTGTTCCGGTTCGCCTCCAGGGCGCTGTATATCAGGATCGAATCGTCGCGCTGAAAGACGAATCCGACCGGATTCGGTTGTGGTGTGCCGTCATTGCCGACCGTGGTGATCCAAATGATCTGTTCCTCACGTAGGCGACGCCTGACCCGTTGCCCGAACGGGGTGCTGGGATCGGGAAGCCCGCTATCCGCCATGTGATCGAAGTTAGTCCCTCATTGTTCAAAGATCGAGGATCAGATCGGTTTCCGGTTGCGCGCAGCAGATCAGGGTCGTATCCGATGCGGGCAATTCCAGCGGGTCGGGCTGGTATCGGATTGTGCCGGAGAGGATTTGGGTCCGGCAGGTGTGGCAGACGCCGGTGCGGCAGGACCAGCGGGTCGGGATATCGCAGGCTTCTGCCAGGTCTAGGATCGTGGGGTAGGTATCGCTCCACGGCACGGTGATGGCGCTGCGGGTGAAGGTGATTCGCGGGCCGGTGCCGGTGGGACCCGGCGGTTGGTGGGGCGCGGTGTCGGGAGTGTCGATGATGCCGGGATTGATGGCCGGGAGGCTGCCGAACAGTTCGGTGTGGATGCGGCTCGGGTCCAAGCCCGCCGCGACGAGGGCAGCGCGGATGGCGGACATGAATGACGTTGGGCCGCAGAGATAGACAGACGCATCGGTGGGCAGGTGCAGAGCCGCGAGCGTTTCGGCGGTGAGTCGATTCGGTGGAGCGGGCACGGTGTAGAAGATGTGTTCGTGCTGGCGTCCGAGACCGGCCAGCAGCTGATGAGATTCGGCCGCGAACGCGTGCTCGGCGGCCGAGTGCGCGGAGTGCAGCCACCAGATCTCGCGCGCACTGCCCCGCTCGGCGAGCGCATGCAGCATCGCCAGCACCGGAGTCGCTCCCACACCCGCCGAGATCAGCAGTACCGGCGCCCTGTCGGACGCCGGCTCAGCCAGCACGAAATCGCCTCGTGGAGCAGCGATATCGAGCAGATCGCCGATTCGCAGACGAGTGTGCAAATAGTTACTTACCACGCCGTGCTCCTGGCGCTTGACGCTGATCCGATATTCGGCATCCGACGGGCACCCGGACAGCGAATAGTTGCGCACCTGCGCGGGCTCAGCCGCACCGCCGACCCGCACGGTGAGATATTGACCAGCCTCGGGCCGCAGCAGCCGACCACCGTCCGGATCGGCAAGGTGAATCGAAACCACACTCGCACTCTCCATCACAATCCGCGCGACCCGCAGCGGCCGAAACCCCGCCCACCCGAACCCCGCACCGGGAGTCGCCAAGGTGTCGAAAACCTGCCCTCCGATGCCGGAAGGCATTGGGACAGCGGGCATCAGGCTCTCCCTGCCCGCGATCCCCGAGTGGGCAGCAGCACTGGACGCGCGGTTGTCGGTGCCGGTATCCGATGGGCGCGTGGTTGTTTCGAGCCCGGTAGTGCTATCCGGTGGGGGCGTGATTGTTTTGAGTTCGACGTCGCCGTTCGATGGCGGCGTGGTTGGTCCTGGTGCGATACAGCTGTCCGGTGGGGAAGTAGTTGTTTCGGCGCGGGTGTCGCTGTCCGGTGGGGACGAGTTTGTTCGGGGCGGGAGGCCGCGGCTCGGTGGTGGCGGTGTTGTTTCGGGTTGGTCGTCGCTGTCCGTTGGGGGCGTGGTTGTTCTTGGTCGGAGGTCGGTATTCGTTGGTGGCGGTGTTGTTTCAGGTTGGCCGTCGTCATCCGGTGGGGACGTTGATGTTTCGGTGTGGAGACTGTCCGTTCGGGGCGTGGGTGGTTCGGGCTCGAGGCCGATAGGTGGAGTGGCGGTGGGTGTTTGGTGTTCGGCGGCGGTGAGCAGGTCGCGGAAGGAGGCTTGCCAGCCGGGGCTGAGGGCGGGGATGTCGAGGGCTTGGCGTAGGTGGGTGGTTTTGCGGTTCGGTAGGTACAGCAGGGCGTCTATTGCGGCGACGGTCATTTGGTGTCGACCGATTCGGGTGCGGAGGATCTCGTCGCCCGCGCGGACCGTGCCCTCGGTGAGCACGCGGAAGTAGAAGCCGGGGCGATGGTGTGCCACCAGCAGGGCGGGCATTCGAGGCTCGTTCAGCCGCATGCCGACTCGGAAGCAGGTGACCCGGGGCTGGGTCACCTCGAACTCGGCGTCGCCGATGCGGTATCGGTCGCCGATGTGCACCTCGTCGTCGGACAGGCCGTCAACGGTGAAATTCTCGCCGAATTGCCCGTATTCGAGGTCGGCGCGTTCGAGGTGTTCTCGCCAGTATTCGTAGGACTGGCGCTGGTAGACGAGCACGGCCCGGATCTCCCCGCCGTGGCCGCCGAGATCGCCCTGCCCGTCGCCGTCGATATTGAGCCTGCGGACCATGCGGGGGCCGTCGACAGGGTATTTGAATATTCCGGTGTGAACGGTCCGGCCGTGCCAGGTGACATCGGCTGGCATGCCGACGTTGAGCGACAACAGGCGTGCCATGGCTGATCCCCTTCAGTCCGTGGGTGTTTCGCGGCTGCGTTGATAATGCCTGCGGGCCTTCATGCGGTTGCCACATACTGCCATCGAGCACCAGCGGGCGCTGTTGGATTTGGTGTGGTCGATCAGGAACAGGCGGCACTCGGAGTTCGCGCACGGGCGCAGTCGGCCGGGATGCGCCAGTCGCAGTGCGTCCCAGGCGAGTACGGCCCGCGCCGCCGCGTTCCTGCCCTCGGGTAGTTCGAGATTCCAGGTGATGCCCTCGCCCTCGAATGTGGCGCGGTAGCGAATGCCGTCGACGAATCGCGCGAGCGCGGTCGCGTCGCTCTCCCCGCGGACCACCTCCTGCAGCGCAGCGCGCACCGCGCGCACCGCACGCCATTCGTCGTCCGAGGACGGTTGGCCGTGACCGGTGAGCCAACGCCGACCGGCGTCGGCATCGGCGAGCCGGTCGAGGGAGGTTCCGTCGACGACCGGGGTCGTGTTCAGCAGGTCGAGCAGCAGCGTCTCGTCCGACTCGATTACCTTCACGTCTAACCTCCAATCTTCTCTTAACCGGCTATATCACCACTGCTTCATTGTAACCATCTAAAACGATTTAGGGGGTTATGGAGATGGTTGCCGTTCATCACCGCTACGCCACCGTGCGGGGTCGGCGGATCTGCTACCGGGCGGCTGGACCGGCCGATGCCCCCCCGCAATTGTGCTACTGCACAGCTTTCCGACCAGCTCGTTCATGTTCCGAAACCTGATTCCCGCACTTGCCGACCGCTACCGTGTGATCGCCCCGGACTACCTCGGGTTCGGGCACTCCGACACACCCTCGGTCGACGAATTCGACTACACCTTCGACGCTTTGGCGGATCTGACCGCCGGGCTACTCGATCGGCTCGGTGCGTCGCGCTACGGGATCTACGTCCAGGACTACGGCGCCCCGATCGGCTGGCGATTGGCGCTCGCGGATCCGGAGGCCGTCACCGCGATCGCCCCGCAGAACGGCAACGGCTACGACGCGGGCTTCATCCCCGGCTTCTGGTAGACGGTCTGGGACTACCAGCGCGCCCGCACGCCTGAGGGGGAGGCCGCGATCCGGACCGCGCTCACCCCTGGACGCCGTCAAATGGCAGTACCTGACCGGAGTTCCGGATGAGAGCCTGGTCAGCCCCGACACCTGGCAGTACGATTTCGCGCTGCTGTCGCGCCCGGCCAACGATGCCATCCAGCTGGCGCTGTTCCTCGACTACGCGACCAACCCGAAGTTGTATCCGGCGCTGCAGGTTTACCTGCGGGATCGGCGGCCGATCCTGGCCGTGTGGCGTGCGAACGATCCCATCCTCGGACCCGCCGGGGCCCGCGCCTTCGCCGAGGACGTGCCCGACGCCGAAATCCATCTGCTCGACGGTGGCCACTTCCTGCTCGAAAGCGCGGGCGCCCAGGTCGTCGAGCTGTTCCGCGACTTCCTCTGCCGCAGGCTCGTGGCTTATCGCTGAAGGGAGCGGGCAAGGGGATTGGCATGGCAGCAAGGGCCTTTGGCCGCCAAGCGGGCCAGGCGGGTCGTGGTGGCGTAGCCGCTACCCGAGCGATTGCTGTTCGCGGAGCCGCTGCGTCGGCGCGTGCGGGTGCGTTTCGGCGGGCAGTGGCCGGCTCGGCTCGGATCTGATGCCGAAAAGGCGCTTTCATGGCATGGGCTGGCCGGCCGGCTGGGCCGTCGGGGCGAGCGCACGTGCCCACATCTCTCGAATCGCGACCGCGATCAGGATCAGGCCGAAAGCCGGCAGGGGTGCCAGCACCAGCCCGCCGTAGCCACCCGGCCGGGCGACAGCTATCAAAGCGGTCGACAGGAACGGCACCGCCACAGTGATCAGTCCGGCAACCGGCTGCCGTGCGCAGAGCGCCTCGACGAGTGCGGCCACTACGACGATGACGAATCCCACAAGCGAATACAGGCTGGTCGAAGCCCACACTGCGGGCAGCGCATCACCGGGTAGGTACTCGGCGTATCCCTGTGGCAGGTCCAGGAACCAGCCACCCGTTGGCGCGACCTCGTCACACAGGGAGAGGAATCCGTGTCCGATACCGCCTTCGGCAAAGTCGCCGAGCCACGTCACGCCTCCTGCCAGCAGCGTGGCAATTACGAAGAACCACCAGAACACATGGCCGGTCGCACGTGCGCATACGAAAATTCTCGACCGTTCCACACTGGAAACATACTATTAGGTATTTTATTCGAATGGACCGGTCCCGCAATCGATTTCGATCTTGATCGGACAGCCCTGACGCCGGGAATGGACTGACACGCGCTCGACGGCTGCCGGAGCCGCTCGGCCATGATGATCCGCCCTGGCCATCGACGGATTGGGCGCGCCCACGGTGGGTTATGGCTCGCTGGACATTTCACGACTACGACAATGTGGTCGGAGGGTGGTCTGGCCATTGCATGGTGTAGCAGGGTCGTTGATCCTCGAGGATTCGGGCGTAGCGGAGCAATTCGCGGATGATGCCGGCCTGCCCATACCTCAGCCGGTGCGTGGTTTCGAGTTCGAGGGAGTGGCGCGGTATTTGTAATTCGACCAGCGAATACCGGTGTGGTCGAGGATCGCGCGTTCGGATCCTTGACCAGGATTCGTGCGAGATCGTGGGCGCAATGACGTTCGTGGATGTCGGGGGCGTTCGACCATTCGAGCGTCAGGACTCCCGCTGTGCCGCAGTAACATTCGTTGTTGTACCGGAATCCTGGACGCAGTCGTCGAGGTAACCCGCAGTGGGATCCGGTATGCATCAAGCCTGTTGTTGGGGAGGCGATTCGGCGTTTCTCTGATCCAGAGGTTTCGTGGGTCACCACGTGTGGCGGCGACGAGTTTTCTGCTGCTTGATGTTTGACGGCTCCCGTCTGGAAAAGGGGATGGTTTAGTTCGTGGTTTCGGCTGTGCCGCGTGGCGTTTCAGGTTGGTGCCACGCGGCATTAGCGGGAGGTTTGTGGAGACAGGTTGGGCGGTGGGTCAGGCGAGGTGGGCTGACAGGAGCCAGGCGGGGATGGACATGCGGCCGTTGTCCTCCTTGCGGATGTCGGTGCCCGCGAAGTCGCGGAAGCCGTCGCCGAAGTTGGGGGCGACGTTGGCGTGGATGCGGGCGGGGCGGATTTCGTCGATCGTCCAGTAAGCGCCCACCACCTCGCGCAGTTCGTCCTCGGTGACCGGATTGACCGGGCCCTGGGGCATGGTCCCGCGGGCGAAGACGAGCACGAAGTAGGAAGCGCCGGGTGCCGCGGCGCGCACGATCGATTCCTGGTAGCCCTGACGCAATTCGACCGGCATCGAGTGGAACAGGGTGCTGTCGACGATGGTGTCGAAGCGGCCGTCGTAACCGGTGAAGGCGCTGATGTCGGCGACCTCGAAGCTGGCGGTGTCGAGTCCGCGCTTGGCGGCCTCGGCGCGTGCGAGCTCGATCGCGGTCGGCGACTGGTCCAGGCCCACGACCGTGAAGCCTCGTTCGGCCAGATACAGCGAGACCGCCGCCTCGCCGCAGCCCGCGTCGAGCACCTCGCCGCGGAACTTGCCCGCCTCGATGAGCGCGGTGATCTCGGGCTGCGGTTCACCGATGCTCCACGGCGGCCGATTGCCCTCGCCGATTTCGGGCGCCTCGCCGCGATATGCGGCCTCGAACAACGTGTTTCCGAATGAACTCGTCATGGCACCATGCTATCTCAACTAGGTTGATATATGTAAGTATCGTTGACATGGAAGGACTCGAGGACAAGCCCCTCGGCTACCTTCTCCACCGGGTCGCGACAGCGCTGCGTGCAGAAGTAGTCGCCACCGTGCTGGAGCCGCTCGACCTGGCATTTCCCGAATATCTATGCCTGCGTCTGCTCTCGGAGTCGCCCGGTGCGTCGAATGCGCAGCTGGCTCGCGATGCCAGTGTCTCGCCCCAGGCGATGAACAAGGTGATTCACGGACTCCAGCAGCGCGGTCTGGTCGCCCGGCCCGACACCGTGCCCTCCGGACGGTCGCTGCCCGCCACCTTGACGCGCGAGGCCGTGGCCCTGCTCGAGCGGCTCGACTCGAACGTGCTCGAGGCCGAGCGCCGGGTCCTTGCCCGACTCGGCGAACCGGGCCGTCGCGAACTTCGTCGACTGCTCGCCGCGATCGGCTAGTCCGAGGCCGTGATCGACGATTCGGTCGGGCGGATCGTGTCGATGTACTTCTTCGCGAAGTGATGTTGGATCAGCTCGACCACGGGTCCGCCGAGGCGCGCGTACCAGGTGCCGGGGCGGGAGAACGCCGCCACTACGCCATGGACCGAGTCGTCGGCGGGGTCGTATTCCACCGCGAACAGTTCCTCGCCGATTTCGGGGTGGCCCGGCAGTGTGCCGTAGGCGAAACCGCGCCGGTCGGGTTCGTCGACGACATACACGATGCGGCAGGGGGCCGTAATGCCCAAGGGCCCCAAGCCCAGTCGTACTGTGAGGTTGGTGCCCGGGGCGGCGACGGGCGTGCTGGCGTGCCGAAAGATGCCGGTGCCCTGCTGCATTCGGTACGTCAAAATCTGGGTCGCGGCGGATTCGAACAGGGTGCGGCCCGAGCCGATGTGTCGGCGCAGGCGGAAATGGTGGTAGCCGGGCGGGAATTCGTGAGCGGTGGCTCCGACTTCTGCATAGGAGTACGGCGGCTCCGTCTGATCGGACATATCTCCATCCTGTGCGATCGAGTTGGGTGAGGGTATGGATATATCCCGAGCTATCGGCGATAGTTGTTGCTACGATAGCTTAGGTAACCCTAATTATGGAGGTGACTTCCTTGGCTCGCACGCGTCACAGCTTCGTGGTCCGCGGCACCGAACGCCTGACCGACCATCTGATCCGAGTTCGGTTGGGCGGTCCCGGCTTCGCGGCCTTCCAGCCCAACGGCTTCACCGACGCCTATGTCAAGCTGCTGTTTCCCCTGCCCGACGGTGAGGTCATGCGCACCTACACGGTCCGGTCGATCGACCCCGAGGCCGAGGAGATCGCGATCGACTTCGTCTACCACGGTGACGAGGGCATCGCTGGGCCCTGGGCCGCCGGCGCGCAGCCGGGTGACACCATCGATCTGTTCGGTCCGGGCGGGGCCTACGCTCCGCGCGCCGATGCCGATTGGCATCTGCTCGCCGGTGACGAATCGGCCCTGCCCGCCATCTCCGCGGCCTGCGCCGCCCTGCCCTCCGATGCCGTCGGCCGCGTCTTCGTCGAAATCGCCGGGCCCGCAGAGGAATTGGCCGTCGAGCGGCCGGTGGGTGTCGAGCTCACCTGGCTGCATCGGGGTAGCGGCGCACCGGGAGAGGCGCTGGCAGCCGCGGTGCGGGCCGAGCCCTGGCGCGACGGTCGGGTGCACGTCTTCATTCACGGTGAGGCACAGGCGGTGATGCACGAGCTGCGGCCCTATATCCGCAAGGAGCGGGGGGTCACCGCGGAGTTCGCCTCGATCTCCGGCTACTGGCGTCGTGGCCGCACGGAAGAAGGCTTCCGCGAATGGAAGCGCGACCTCGCCGAGAGCGAATCGGTGAGTACCGCCGCGCGCTGAGTCCCCTCCGCGGCCCCGGTCCGCGCTCTCGGCGTGGTTCTCGACGCCTCGCCCGCCATTTGCCATGAGGGTGCACCCACACATAATGGCGTCACCCCCGATTCCGGAGGGGCCGCAACATCCGTCGCCCACCGGATCGGTGGAGTCGAACGACATTGCGTGACCGTCGATTTCGGAAGATTCGGTCGGTATGGCTCGGCCGCCGAGGTGGGAGGGGACGCAGCATTGGGTGGCAGCCGTATCGGGTTTGTCGGGGGACGCGGTGTCGGTGTGCACGCGGGCGAAGGCGCGACAGTCCGTCGGATTGATGCGTTCGGATGGACTGTCTCCGTCGGGGAGCGAGCCGCGGGCCGTCGGATCGAGGTATTCGAGTGGTGCGGGTTCACTGCCGGATGGCATTGCGTGACTGTCATTTCCGGCATCGAAACCGCGGCCCGAATTCGTCGCGTCGGCGTGTTCGGGCGATTTGACGTGGGCAAGGGGGTGGAAGCCGGGGGCGGGCAGGTTCGGCCGCGCGGGGTGAGCTTCGGGCTCGACGGGGGAGTGGTGGCCGCGGGCTGCCGGGTTGCGGTATTCGGGGGTCATTGGTTCGGCTCCGATCGTTCGAGGTTGGGGGAGAGGGGGATTGGTTTGAGGCGCAGCGGTGCGGGGCGGATGAGGCCGAGGGGGTCCAAGTAGTTGTGGCCTCGGCGTAGGCCCCAGTGCAGGCAGGTGGTGGGGCAGGAGGGGTGGCCGGGCTCGAGGGTGCCGATCGGGTCGCCGCGGTGGAGTCGCCGACCGGCGGGGATGGTGGCGCGTACCGGCTCGTAGGTGGTGCGCAGGCCGCCGGGGTGGTCGATCGAGACGACCGGTTTGCCCGCTACCTCGGCGGCGAAGGCGGTGGTGCCGTCGCCCGCGGCCAGGACGGGTTGGCCTGGGGCGCCGCCGAGATCGACGCCTCGGTGGCCGGGGAGCCAATCGTGTTCGGGTTCGTCGAACGGTCGCAGGATCGGGGGACGCGGGCGTAGCGGCCAATCGAATGTGCTCGGTGGTGTGGCATGGGAATCGGGGGCGGGGAGCAGGATCGGCAGGAATAGCCAGATCAGCAGGAGGGGAATCGACCAGCGCATACGGCAAGCCTCCTCGGGCGGAGGGGACGTGGAAAGATCGTGTTCGGCGAGTGTGGACAACTCGGAGGTTGTGAACAGAGCGTGTTCCGGTACCGGAGAGGGATGGGACGGTCGATGGCCCTGCTGAATGCGAAAATGCTCTCCTGCAACGGTTTCGCGGCGCGATGACCGCGCCCGACCGCGACGACGAGCCGGACTATCGCTTCACCCTCGCCAATGAGCGCACATTCCTGGCCTGGATACGCACCGCGCTCGGCCTGCTCGCGGCCGGTGTCGCGGTGCACGAACTGGTCCGCCCGTTCCGGCAGCACGGACTGCGCGCGGCACTGGCGCTGAGCTGCATCGTGCTCGCCGCCACGGTCGCCCTCGGCGCTTACGGCCGTTGGCGCCAGGTCGATTCGGCCATGCGTCGAGGCGGGCGACTTCCGCGGACGGTGATGGTCCCCGTCCTGGCCGTCGGCATCGCCGCCATCGCCCTGATCGCCGCCTTCGGCCTGCTGATCTCGTGACCGCCCCCAACCGACC
>NZ_BDBS01000018.1 GCF_001613105.1 Nocardia pseudobrasiliensis NBRC 108224
CGCGCCGCGGTTGGTGCGATGGCGCATGGCTGGCTGATCTCGTGACCGTCCCGACCGATCGCGGTTTGCAGGCTGAACGTACGGCCTTGGCTTGGTGGCGCACGGCGGTGGGCGCGATGGCCAACGGGCTGCTTCTGCTGCACGTCGCCCTGGTCGCGGACCGTCTTCCGGTCACGATCCTCGCCCTGATCTCGGCCGTCGCCCTGACCGTCGTTGCCGCGATCGCGCTGCGCCGCAACCGGATCCTGCACGCCCGCCACCACGGCTGGGTCGACGGTCGACTTCCGATCGGAATCGTCGCGTGTGTGGTCGCGGCCGTCGCGGGCGCGGCGCTCGTCGTGGGCGCGGTGTTCTACGAATGAGCTGTCGCCGCGCGGTGCATCGAACGCCGTGTATTCGTTGGCGTTCGCCGACCGCGGCGATCACTGTCCGCTCGCCGGAGATCGAGTAGGGCCAGATGTGCCCGTATTTGCGGCCCGATGTCGCGCGTGTCCAAATCCGGGATCTTCAGCGCAATTTCGGACACGCGCGGCCGACCTGTCAGCCCTTGGCCTTCACGATCACCTCTACTGCCTGCGCGCCGCTGTCGGCCTCGACGGTGATCACCCGGCTTCCGGCCGCGGAGGTGACCCGCCCGCCCTGCGCGGTCACGGCGTATCCGCCGGGGTAATGCAGATCGGAGGTGATTATTTCCGTTGCGGCGTCGCGCTTTTCGGGACGATAGCGGTAGTGGGTCTCGCCGGTCTTCGCGTCGAAGCTCAGTGAGAGCGGGGTGCCGGCGGTCGCGCGGGGATAGGTGCGCACCAGCTGCCGCCCGAGATCGCCGGTGAACGGGTCCGGGCGCGCCGCGCCGCCGTTGTCGACGCTGCTGTAGTGCCACCACATCCAGCCGATCAGACGGCTGTCGGCGCGATCCACCGTCCGGGCGACCGTATCGGCCCGGCTGTCGCCGCCGAATTCGGTGACCAGTGCCGGGATTCCGGTGCGATCGGCGACGGACTGGTAGTTGGCCCAGGTGCGGTCGTGCTGGACATCGCACAGCCCGATCAGTTCGCGGGGCAGGCCGAGGTAGATCGCCGCCTCGTTGAACGTGCAGTAGTCATGGAAGGAGAACACGATCGACGGATCGGAGATCGCGGGCGTCAGTGGAGGTTCGGCGATATGGGTCGGAATCGTCTCGTTCCACAGCACATTCGGCTCCCACAGCACCGTCGCCGCGGAGTCGCCCTCGCGGATGCGTCGGGTCAGCTTCTCGTGCACGCCCTGGTACTGGCCGTCGAATGCGGGGCACCCCAGTGGAATACAGGTCGGAAACGCCACCCCGGGCCAGGGTTCGTTCATCACCTCGTAGCCGAGTACCGCGGGATTGCCGCGCAGCCGGGTGGCCAGCGCCGACAGCGCGTCGCCGAGGCGATCCACCACGCCGCCGGAGTTGTTCCAGAAGTTCGTCCAGGCCAGATTCATCGACAGCATCGTCGCGCTGTTCAACGGCCAGCCCGGATTGGGTTCGCCCGGAAAGGGTTTCGGATTCACCGCCCAGGCGGGAAAGCCGTTGCCGCCGAAGACCGCGCTCATCGAGTCCTGATGGTTGTCCAGCAGTACGTAGATGCCGGCGCGGCCGAGTACGTCCACCGTGTGCGCCAGACGCTCGATGTAGGCGCGGTCGATACGTCCGCGTTCGGGCATGAGTCCGGCGAATTCGACGCCGAGCCGGACCGCGGTGAAGCCGTGGCGGGCGAGCAGCTCGGCGTCGCGCGCGGTGATCGTGAGCCCGTCGCCGGGGGTGACGTACGGCGCGTCCTTGTCGACGTTGTTCACGCCGTGCAGCAGCACCACCCGGCCGTGCTCGTCGACGAACGACGGGCCCCGCACGGTCAGGCGCGACAGCGGCACGGGATCGGCCGAGGCGGGTTCGGTGACGGTCGTTCCGAAGACGAGTGCGACGGTCGCGGCCACGACGGCGGCCCAGCGAGCGCCCGGAGACAGTGCGCGCATTCCACCACGGTGGGGCATCGCGGTCACGGCCGCCGCATATTCTGGACGACTGACCAATTATTGCCCGCGTGAATAGGGGTTGAACCGGGGGCGACCACCCCGTTTAGGTTCCGGCGGCCCTGGACCGTAGACTGGTCCGGCGGTCCGCTCATCACCGGATCGACTTCGCGCGCCCGCAACTGTGGGTCGTCGGCTGGTCCCGAACATTCGAGCAGGTACCGAATCGGGTCCGACGGCCGCGGGCGCCAGGGCAGAGGTCGCCGATCTCTGCGTCAACCAGCAACGAAAGGTTGTTACGGAGCCATGGCTGTCGTAACTATGAAGCAGCTGCTCGACAGCGGCGCGCATTTCGGGCACCAGACCCGCCGGTGGAACCCGAAGATGAAGCGGTTCATCTTCACCGACCGCAACGGCATCTACATCATCGATCTGCAGCAGACGCTGACCTACATCGACAAGGCCTACGAGTTCGTCAAGGAGACCGTGGCCCACGGTGGCACCGTGCTGTTCGTCGGCACCAAGAAGCAGGCGCAGGAGGCCATCGCGGCCGAGGCGACCCGCGTCGGCATGCCGTACGTGAACCAGCGCTGGCTGGGTGGCATGCTCACCAACTTCTCGACCGTCCACAAGCGGCTGCAGCGCCTGAAGGAGCTGGAGTCGATGGAGCAGACCGGCGGTTTCGAGGGTCGCACCAAGAAGGAAATCCTCATGCTCACGCGTGAGAAGAACAAGCTGGAGCGCACCCTCGGCGGTATCCGCGATATGGCCAAGGTGCCCTCGGCCATCTGGGTGGTCGACACCAACAAGGAGCACATCGCCGTCGGCGAGGCTCGCAAGCTGAACATCCCGGTCGTCGCGATCCTCGACACCAACTGCGATCCGGACCTGGTCGACTACCCGATCCCGGGTAACGACGATGCCATCCGCTCGGCCGCGCTGCTGACCAAGGTCGTGGCCTCCGCCGTCGCCGAGGGCGTGCAGGCCCGTGCCGCGCGTGCCGCGGGCGATGCCAAGCCCGAGGCCGGCGCCGGCGAGCCGCTCGCCGAGTGGGAGCAGGAACTGCTGGCTCAGGCCAACCCGAACGCCGAGACCGCCGAGGCTCCGGCTGAGGCGCCCGTCGCGGCCGAGGCGCCGGCCGCGGCCGAGAGCTGATCCGCTCCGCTCCGCACGAGCGATTGTTCACCGTGCCGGCCCTTCCTGTTCGGAAGCGGTCGGCATGGTGGTGCTAGAGACCTAGAGACCACATCTTCGAGGAGGCTCGCCAGGATGGCGAACTACACTGCCGCCGACGTGAAGCGGCTTCGCGAGCTCACCGGCTCCGGAATGATGGACTGCAAGAAGGCGCTGGAGGAGACCGACGGCGACTTCGACAAGGCCGTCGAGGTCCTGCGCATCAAGGGCGCCAAGGACGTCGGCAAGCGCGCCGAGCGCGCGACCGCCGAGGGCCTGGTCGCCGCGTCGGACGGCGTCATGTTCGAGATCAACTCCGAGACCGACTTCGTCGCCAAGAACGACGAATTCCAGAACGTGGCCGGCGATATCGCCGCGGCCGCGGCCAAGGCCCGCCCGGCGGACCTGGACGCGCTGAAGGCGGTCGACGTCAACGGCAAGACCGCCGACCAGGTCGTGCAGGAACTGGCCGCCAAGATCGGCGAGAAGCTGGAACTGCGGCGCGTCGTCTCCTTCGACGGCCCGGTCGCGACCTACCTGCACAAGCGGTCCTCGGACCTGCCGCCGGCCGTCGGCGTGCTGGTCGAGTACCAGGGTGAGGGCGAGCAGGCCGCCGAGGTCGCCCGCGCCGCCGCCATGCAGATCGCCGCGCTGAAGGCCCGTTACGTCACCCGTGACGAGGTCCCGGCCGACGTGGTCGAGAAGGAGCGCAGCATCGCCGAGGCGACCGCCCGCGAGGAGGGCAAGCCCGAGGGCGCGCTGCCGAAGATCGTCGAGGGCCGCGTCAACGGCTTCTACAAGGACGTCGTCCTGCTGGAGCAGTCGTCGGTCACCGACAGCAAGAAGACCGTCAAGCAGCTGCTCGACGACGCCGGCGTGACCGTGACCCGGTTCGCCCGCTTCGAGGTCGGCCAGGCCTGATTTCGGCTTGTAAAGGCCCCTCGCGCAAGTGCTTGCGCGAGGGGCCTTTTCGATTGTCCGTCCCGGAATTCGACCATTGCGAGGCCGTCGGCTACTCTTCCAGCTGATCCGGATGCGCCCCGGCGGGCGCTCCGAAACTCGTGCTGGTACCGCATGTGCCGCGCACTCCGGCCGATCGAGTCCGATTCGTGGCCTGCGATTTCCTCGGGGGTCGGGTAACAGTTCGGGCCGGTCGTAGGGCAGGATGGACAGAGCCTTGTCACCGTCTCGTGTCCTTCCCGACACCGGATGGTCTTTTCGCATGTGTGTAGCAGGCTGCCGAAGAGAATGGAGACCGATGTCGGACCCGGAACCGGCCCGTAAGGGCTATCGCCGAGTACTCCTCAAGTTGGGTGGGGAGATGTTCGGCGGCGGCTCGGTCGGACTCGACCCGGACGTGGTGCAGATGGTCGCCGAGCAGATCGCCGATGTGGTCTCGACCGGTGTCCAGGTGGCCGTCGTCAACGGTGGCGGAAACTTCTTCCGCGGCGCCGAACTCGAGGAGCGCGGCCTGGATCGCGCGCGCTCGGACTATATGGGCATGCTCGGCACCGTGATGAACAGCCTTGCGCTGCAGGACTTTCTGCAGAAGCAGGGGGTGGACACCCGGGTGCAGACGGCGATCACGATGGGCCAGGTGGCCGAGCCGTACATCCCGTTGCGCGCCAAGCGTCATCTGGAGAAGGGCCGCGTCGTGATCTTCGGCGCGGGGATGGGTATGCCGTACTTCTCCACCGACACCACCGCCGCGCAGCGCGCGCTGGAGATCGGTGCGGAAGTCGTACTCATGGCCAAGGCCGTGGACGGGGTGTTCACCGCCGATCCGAAGATCGAAACCGATGCCGAGATGTTCTCCGAGATCACTCACAAAGAGGTGCTCGAGCGCGGACTCAAGGTCGCCGACGCCACGGCTTTCAGCCTCTGTATGGACAACCAGATGCCCATGCTGGTGTTCAATCTGTTGACGAAGGGAAATATCGCCCGCGCAGTGGCCGGTGAGAAGATCGGCACACTGGTCCGATCCTGAACGGATCGACACGATGACGCTGTGGAGGAAACGGTCGTGATTGAAGAAGCTCTCTTCGACGCCGAGGAGAAGATGGAAAAGGCCGTCTCGGTGGCGAAGGACGACCTCGGTTCGATTCGAACCGGTCGCGCGAATCCGAGCATGTTCAACAGGATCGTCGTCGACTATTACGGCTCGCCGACCCCGATCACCCAGATGTCGGGTATCACGGTGCCCGAGCCGCGCATGGTCGTCATCAAGCCCTATGAACAGGGCCAGTTACAGGCCATCGAGACCGCCATTCGCAATTCGGATCTGGGCGTCAATCCCACCAACGACGGCAACATCATTCGCGTGGTGGTGCCGCAGTTGACCGAGGAGCGTCGCCGCGAATTGGTCAAGCAGGCCAAGGGCAAGGGCGAGGACGCCAAGATCGCCATCCGCAACGTACGGCGCAAGGCGATGGACGAGCTGAACCGCATCCAGAAGGACGGCGAGGCCGGCGAGGACGAAGTGGGCCGCGCCGAAAAGGAATTGGACAAGACCACCGCCAGATACGTCAGCCAGATCGACGAGCTGGTCAAGCACAAGGAATCGGAACTGCTCGAGGTCTAGACCGGACGGCGCGCGCTGATCCGGGGACTGCTCGTGGGGGACGAAATGGACGACAAGTGAGCGACGGGACAATCGTGGCCGAACAAACCGCGGCCGGTGATGCGGTGCCGGCCGGCGACGTGACCGGTGCACCCGCCGAGGAGGCGCCGACGCCGCAGGCGCAGCCGAACGGCAAGTCTTCGCGTGCCGGTCGCAACTTACCCGCGGCCCTGTCCGTGGGGTTCGCGCTGGGATTGTCGCTCATCGCGATTCTGCTGTGGGCGCCGAAGGTTCTCATCGGCGTCATCGCGGTAGCCATCGCCGTCGCCACCTGGGAGGTGGCCAAGCGGTTGCGCGAGGCCGGTGTGCTGGTGCCGCGCATTCCGCTGATCGTGGGCGGGCAGGCGATCATCTGGCTGTCCTGGCCGTTCGGCACCGAGGGCGTGGTCGGTGCGTTCGGGGCCACGGCGCTGCTGTGCATGATGTGGCGACTGTTCGATCACGGGCTGGACGCGCAACCGCGAAACTTCCTGCGCGACACGGCGATCACGGTATTCGTCCTGTCCTGGATCCCGCTGCTGGCCTCGTTCGCGACCATGCTGCTGCTCGAGGACCGCGGCAATCTGCGGGTCCTGACGTTCATGATCCTGGTGGTCTGCTCGGATGTCGGCGGTTATGTGGCGGGAGTGCTGTTCGGCAAGCATCCGATGGTTCCGGCGATCAGCCCGAAGAAGTCCTGGGAGGGTTTCGCCGGATCGCTGGTGTTCTGTGTGATCGGTGGACTGCTCACGGTGACGCTACTGCTGCAGGCGAATTCGATGATCGGCGTGCTGGTGGGTGTGGCGGTCGTGCTGGTGGCCACCGCCGGTGACCTCATCGAGTCCCAGGTCAAGCGCGAGCTCGGCATCAAGGATATGGGCACGCTACTGCCCGGGCACGGCGGCATCATGGATCGGCTGGACTCCATGCTGCCCTCGGCGCTGGTGTCCTGGCTGGTGTTTACCGCGCTGCTCTAGCCGCGCTTGGCCGCCCGGCGCAACTGCAGGATGCGCCAGCCGCCGACCAGTGCCATCACGAGCGCACCCGCGATCACCGACAGCAGGATCGTCACGCCCTGTGGCTGGGTGAAGTCCCAGAAGAACAGATGCGTCTGGACCGGATCGGAATTCTGCAGAATGAAGATCAGCAGAATGATGCCGAGGATCGCCGCCGCGACCAGGGCCGTCCAGGTGTAGCCGGTGCGCGTGCGCAGCGATCGGCTGTGTTTGGCCGGCGTCGTCGTCCGGGTGGGCGCCGGGGTGGGGGTGGGTTCGGTCCCGGGCGTGGCGGGCGCGGTGAGGTCGCCGGTAGTGCGCGATACCGGGTCCGGATTCGGGGTCGGGACTGCGTCGCTGGTCATGTTCCGATCATTCCCGATAGCTATGGGCAATACACGTCTATCGCCCCATCGATCCACGGCATGTCGGCGGGTGTGACCGGGATATCGCCGCCCACGCGCCGACAGGCTCCGACCGGATGGGACACTGGAAGGGTTATGACGACCTCCCTGCCCCTCGTTTTCGATGCTCCGCGCCGTGGCATGCCGCCGCGGCATCTCGCCGACCTCGACGCGGACGAGCGGCGCAAGGTGGTCGAGGAACTGGGCCTGCCCAAGTTCCGCGCCGACCAGATCGCCCGGCAGTACTACGGCCGCCTGCAGGCCGACCCGGAACAGATGACCGACCTGCCCGCGCCGCTGCGCGCGAAGGTGGCCGAGGCGCTGTTCCCGCCGCTGCTGTCCGAGGTTCGCCACGTGGTGTGCGATGAGGGAACCACGCGCAAGTCGCTGTGGCGCGCGGGTGATGGCACGCTGCTCGAGAGCGTGCTGATGCGCTATCCGGATCGCAACACCCTGTGCATCTCGAGCCAGGCGGGTTGCGGTATGGCATGCCCGTTCTGCGCGACCGGTCAGGGCGGTCTGAACCGCAATCTGTCCACCGCCGAGATCGTCGACCAGGTGCGCGCCGCGGCCGCCGCCCTGCGCGACGGTGAGGTCGCCGGTGGTCCGGGCCGCCTGTCGAACATCGTCTTCATGGGTATGGGCGAGCCGCTGGCCAACTACAAGCGCGTGGTGAACGCGGTCCGCCGCATCACCGCACCCGCACCCGACGGCCTGGGCATTTCCCAGCGCAATGTCGTGGTCTCGACCGTCGGCTTGGCCCCCGCGATCCGCAAACTCGCCGACGAGGGCCTGTCGGTGACGCTGGCGGTATCGCTGCACACCCCCGACGACGAATTGCGCGACACCCTCGTGCCGGTGAACAACCGCTGGCCGGTATCGGAGGTCCTCGACGCGGCCCGCTACTACGCCGACAAGACCGGCCGCCGAATCTCGGTGGAGTACGCGCTGATCCGCGATATCAACGACCATCCGTGGCGCGCGGACATGCTGGGCGCGAAGCTGCACAAGGCCCTCGGTCCGCGCGTACACGTGAACCTGATCCCGCTGAACCCGACCCCGGGCAGCAAGTGGGATGCCAGCCCGAAACCCGTTGAGCGCGAATTCGTCCGCCGGGTGGAGGCCCAGGGCGTGCCGTGCACGGTGCGGGATACGCGGGGACAGGAGATCGCCGCGGCCTGCGGGCAGTTGGCGGCTGAGGGGTAGCCGAACTCGGTCCGGTACACGGTTTTCTGAATACATCGGTTTCTGTACTATCGACCCATGGAAACCACCCTGCACCGGGACGCCCTGACTCGATTCGGGCACGCGCTGTCGGATCCCACGCGCACCCGGATCCTGCTGCGGCTGCGCGAGGGGCCGAGTTATCCGTCGGAGCTGGCCGATCGGATCGGGGTGACGCGGCAGATTCTGTCGAATCATCTGGCCTGTCTGCGCGGATGCGGGCTGGTGGTGGCCGTGCCCGAAGGGCGGCGTAGTCGGTATGAATTGGCCGATGCGCGTATCGGTCACGCGCTCGATGATCTGCTCGGCCTGGTGCTGGCGGTGGATCCGGCGTGCTGCCCGGATGCCGATGCGCGGGTGTGCTGCTGATGGCCACGCTCACCCCGGATCGGAAGGCGGTGCTGGCCGGGCGGATTCGCTGGCTGGTGGCCGCGACCATCTCCTACAACGTGCTCGAGGCGGTCGTCGCGCTGGGCGCGGGGGTGCGGGCGTCGTCGACGGCTCTGATCGGATTCGGCCTCGACTCGGTGATCGAGGTGTCCTCCGCGGCGGCGGTCGCCTGGCAGTTCTCCGGCTCGGATCCGCAGCGGCGGGAGCGGGTCGCGCTGCGGGTCATCGCCTTTTCGTTCTTCGCTCTCGCCCTGTATGTCACCGTGGATTCGATCCGGTCGCTGCTCGGCGGGGCCGAACCTCATCACTCCTCGATCGGAATCGTGCTGGCGGCGGTGAGTTTGGTGATCATGCCGGTGCTGTCGAATGCGCAGCGCCGCGCGGGGCGCGAACTCGGGTCCTGTTCCGCGGTCGCCGATTCGAAGCAAACCCTGCTCTGCACCTATCTTTCGGCGGTGCTGCTGGCTGGGTTGCTGCTCAACAGCCTGCTCGGCTGGTCCTGGGCCGATCCGCTCGCGGCGCTGGTGATCGCCGCCGTCGCGGTGCGCGAGGGGCGCGAGGCGTGGCGAGGGGACAGCTGCTGCTGATCGCGCGGACTGCTCCGTCTACTGGAACAGCTTGAGCAGGTTCACGATCAGCCGGTCCAAGCCGTACGCGAACGGGGTCGCGACCCATGCCCAGGCGAAGATCAGCAGCGCGGTGCGTCGCGGGCCGCCCTCGGATGCGGTCATGCCGGATCTCCCTCCGCGACGACAACCGGAACCTCGTCGGCCCGATGGTACTTCGCCGCTACGGGCCGGATGAGTTCGTTGGCGACGAAGCCGACGCACAGCAGCGCGATCATGACCGCAAACGATGTCCCGTACAGCGCGGCCCCCGACTTGCCCTGCCGCACTCCCGAATCCGCGATGGCATTGACGATCAGCGGCCCGGCCACACCCGCCACCGACCATGCGGTGAGCAGCCGACCGTGAATGGCGCCGACCTGATAGGCACCGAACAAATCCTTCAGATATGCCGGGACCGTGGCGAATCCGCCACCGTAGAACGACAGGATCACCATGGCGCCGAGGATGAAGACCGCCTTGTCGGTCCGGCCCACCGACCACACCACGACGTAGGCCAGCGCCCCGACGCCGAGGTAGATCCGATACATGTTCTTGCGGCCGATCACATCCGACAGCGACGACCAGCCGATCCGCCCGGCCATATTGGCCGCCGACAGCACGGCGACGAAACCCGCTGCGGCGGTGACGGTCACGGGTGTCGCGGTGTTCTTGAAGAAGTCGACCACCATGGGCGCCGCCTTCTCCAGAATGCCGATGCCCGCGGTGACGTTGAAGCACAGCACGACCCACAGCAGCCAGAACTGCGGGGTGCGGATGGCGTCGTCGGCGGCGACATCCTTGCCGCTCACCAGCTTCGCCGCCACGGTCGGCGGCTTCCAACCCGCCGGTCGCCAGCCCGGCGGCGGTACGCGCACCAGCAGCGGACCCACAGACATGAACACCGCGTAGGTCAATCCCATCACCAGGAAGGTCGCCGCGATTCCGCCTCGATCGCGTCCGAAATCCGACAGCAGCTCGGTCGTCCACGGTGAGGCGATCAGCGCGCCGCCGCCGAAGCCCATGATCGCGAAACCCGTTGCCATACCGGGTCGATCGGGAAACCAGCGAATCAGCGTGGACACGGGCGAGATGTAGCCGATGCCCAACCCGATGCCGCCCACGAACCCGTAACCGAACACGATCAACCAGTACGCGCCCACCGCCGCGCCCAGCGCCGAGATCAGCAGCCCCGAACAGAAACACGTGAGCGATACCGTCATCGCCCACCGCGGCCCACGTCGTTCGACCACCGTCCCGCCGAACGCCGCCGACAACCCGAGCATCACGATCGCGATCTGAAACGGCAACGCACTACCGGTGCCGGAGATATGCATCGCCTTCTCCAGCGGCGGTTTGAATACGCTCCAGGCATAGGCCTGACCGATGGCCAGATGGATGGACAACGCGGCGGGCGGAACCAGCCAGCGATTCCACTCCACGGGGGCGATGACGGCTGCGGTCATGGTTGATCTCCACATTCAGCGGTGTGGTGATCATAAAGCGATTCCGTTGGGGTGGAGGCGAATTGCCCTTGTCTGCCCTGCCAACTGAGCCTGCCACTGGGATGCACTGGGAGCGTGGTCGGTTGGGCTGATTCCCCAAGCCGGGCGGCCGAATTGACGCAACGCCGCGCGATGAGCTCGCAATCGTTCCGGATACCCCTAGTGCGACCGATCCTCCCCGCCGAACCGGGTCGGTCGGTACGTCTTCCCGCCTACCCTCACCTGGTACCCGATCACCTTGTACAGCAAGGGATTTCCTATGTCTCGCTTGTCTCGCCTGGCCGCGCTCGCATTCGGTGTGCTGCTGCTCACCGGGGTTCATCCCGCGATCGGATCGGCCGCCGAAAACCAACAGCGCGAAGTCTTTTCGCCCGATGGGAGCATCAGCCGGGTCACGGTCCCGGTTCAGGTCGAGCCGCCCGCGCCGCGTTCGGCCGTGCAGGCCGATGTGGTGACCATTCAGCAGACCGGGCCGTCCAGTGAACGGTTCGATCTGGTGTTCGTGGGGGACGGGTATACCGCCGGAGAGCTGGGGGTGTACAAGCAGCACGCGATCAATCGCTGGAACGAGATGATTCAGGTCGAGCCGTTCAAATCGCATCGGCAGTCGTTCAATGTGTGGGCCGTCAATGTGGTCTCGCAGGAGTCCGGCGTCGACAACGATCCGCGCGGCACCTACCGAAACACGGCCCTGGACATGACCTTCTGGTGCGGCGGAACCCAGCGGCTGCTCTGCGTCAACCAGACCAAGGCGCAGCAGTACGCGAATCTCGCGCCGCAGGCCGATCAGGTGATCGCATTGGCCAACACCACCACCTACGGCGGTGCGGGCGGCGGGGTCGCGACCTCGGCAGGCGGCAATGTCAAGGCGGGTCAGATCGTGCTGCACGAACTCGGACATTCGATCGGCGGCCTCGCCGACGAATACGACTACCCGGACGACCGCTACACCGGCCGCGAACCGCGCGAGCCCAACGCCTCGGTCGACACCAGCGACCAAATGCGCAACAACCGCACGAAGTGGTACCAGTACCTGGGCAAGCAGTCTCCCGACGGCGGTGTCGTCGGCACCTACGAGGGCGCGGTCTACGCCAAACACGGCGTCTACCGCCCCACCGAGAATTCGCTCATGCGTACCCTGGGCCGCCAATTCAACCTCATCGGCCTGGACGTGATGACCGCCGCGATCGAACGCAAGAGCGGAGCGGTCGCGGGCGCCCGATAGGTTGGGCGTTGTGAACCTTGCCGATCTGACCATGCCCGACACCGCCGCCACCCGGGGCGCGCTGGTGGTGGCGTCGGAGTACTGTTCGCCCGCGCTGCTCAATCATTCGGTGCGGTCGTATGTCTGGGCCGCGGCGCTGGCGCGGGGGGAGGGGATCGCGTTCGACGCCGAGCTGCTGTATGTGGCGGCGGTGTTGCACGATATCGGGCTGGTTGCCGAATTCGACAGTCACACATCGCCCTTCGAGGAGGCCGGTGGGCATGTGGCGCGGGTGTTCGGGGCGGGGGCGGGCTGGTCGGTCGCGCGGCGGGAGCGGCTGTTGGAGATCATCGTGCGGCATACCTGGGAGCGGGTCGATGTGGAAGCCGATCCGGAGGGGCATCTGCTCGAGGCCGCGACCTCGATCGACATTTCCGGGCGCGGGGTGAAGCGGGTCGACGCCGAGGTGCGGGCGGAGGTGCTCGCGCGGTGGCCTCGATTGGATCTGGCCGATGAGTTCGTGGCGCTGTTCGAGGACCAGGCCCGGCGCAAGCCCGGTTGCAGCGCCGCGCGGGCGGTCGAGGCGGGCATCGCCGGATGGATTCGGCGCAATCCGCTCGCCGAACCGTAGATTTTCGCTCGAATCGGGCGATAAGGGCTCGAGCCTTTCTCTGTGGGGCAATCGGATTCGCTGAGCGATTCGCGAGTGAGACTGAGGTCACAGTCATACGATCGACGCATGTCGGACCCGTGGAGCGGATCAATGATGATCGAGGGGAGGGTGGTGCGTGCGTTATCGGGTGGAGCGCGGATCGAGTTCCGCAGCGGCCCAGGAGATCCGATCGCCGTCGCCGAACGCGAGAAGGCCGCCGCGCCGGGGCGCAGATTCCCGATCCCGCTGGGGCGTGCGAAAACTCGCGTCGACACCCATCTGATCACCTATACCGACGGATACCGCGTGCGGATCCGATCGAGCGGTGACGCGCCGACGGCCCTCGAGACCGTGACCGGCACCCGGACCGGCCTCATCCTGGTGACCGATACCGCCACCGCCGTCTCGATCACCGCGGGCACGCTGTGCCACTTCGTACCCCACCCAGAGGAGCCGCGCACCCCCGAGGTGTTCCGGCTGCTGATTCTGGACCTGTTCGGCAAGGAGATGGGACGGCTGAGCCTGATCCGCACGCCGGAGGGCTGGAGTCGTCGCGGCGACGAACTCGCCGACAACCATCTGTGGTGGGACCGGACCGGACAGAGTCTTCCGGTTCCGATCCTGGGCACCCGGCTCGCGATAGGACGCCGCATCGATCGAGATGAACGCGATGCCCTGCTGGCCGCCTGCGTGGACATGGCGCTCGGCCTGCGCCCCTACATCACCGAGCTGAAATGTCTGGACGGATGAGCGGTGCAATACCCTGACATGAATGAATGGGTTTGCTCCCGATGCGCTGCGGGTGGGATACGTGCCGGGCGTCATCGTGTCCAAGTGGGGGCGGGTCTGGACTGAGCGGTTCCCGGACACACCGCTGGAACTGATCGCCGTACCGCAGGCCGATCAGGAGTCCGCGCTACGCGAGGGCGGCGTCGACATGTGCTTCGTGCGGCTGCCTGTCGAACGCGACGGTATGCACGCGATCCCGCTGTATCGGGAGAGCCCGGTCGTGGTGATTCCGAAGGATCATCCGATCGCGTTGTTCGAGGAGGTCGGTCTCGCCGATCTGGCCGACGAGCGCATGCAGGACGCCGCCGATATCGACGCGCTGGCCGATACGGTCGCCCTCGTCGCGGCGGTCGGCGGGGCGGCGGTCATGCCGCATTCGCTGGCCCGGCTGCACCATCGCCGCGATCTGACCTTCCGGCATGTCAGCGACGCGCCCGATACCCAGATCGCCCTGGCCTGGCTGGTCGACAACGACACCGAGACCGTCCAGGAATTCGTCGGCATCGTGCGCGGCCGCACCGCCCGCAGTTCCCGTTCGCCGGCGGCCCGCCCGGAAGCCGCTGCGCCGCAGCGCAAGAGCAAACAACCCGCACCGAAGAAGAAGCCAACGGCCGCGCGAACCAGAACGCCTCGTCGCCGCGGCCGCTGACGCTGGAATCCAAGGAGAGTCGCAATGGGGGAACCTCTCGGACGAGAGGCGTGGCAGGAACTCGTCGGCTGTATGGTCGAGCAGAAGCGCCGCCTGCGGATCTACGACGAATACGAATCGGATACCGCTCCGAATCCCGGAGCCACCGAGGCTCGGCTGCGCGCGGCCGAGGCCCGACTCGGTCGCCCGCTCGATCCGCAGTATCGGGAACTGCTGTCGGTGGCCGACGGCTGGCAGGACTTCCACATCACCTACACCCTGCTGGGCACCGACGAGATCGGTCGCGGCCTGCGCTGGGAGTCCGGTCTGGCCAATGCCGAGATCTGGTTCGACGATCCCGCGCGGTATCAGCTCGTGATCGAGAACGACAACGGCTATCTGGGCACGATCTTCCTCGACGGCGGCAGTGTGGTGTCGTTGCCTCCCGACGAGACCTATCCGGATCTGTACACGTACTTCCTGCACGAACTCGAATCCATGACCGTGACCGCGGATCAGGCGATTCTGGGTGACTATTCCGAACCGTGGTGGGGCCGCAGCCTGCGCGGCGATCCGCCGACCATCGCCGAGATCGTCGCCAAGGTCGTCGAATTGACGCAGATCGTCGAACCGACCCGTCCGTCCCCGCTGCGTCCGGGCGCCGCACCCGCCGAATTGTCGGCGCTCGACCGCGATCTGGGGGGTGCGCTGGACCCCGAACACCGCGAACTGCTCGCGGTATCGAACGGATTGTCCACTCCCACCTGGGGTTTGGGCGATGTGCTGTCCAGCGTCGAGATCCGCGACGGCGCGCGGTGGCGAGAAGCGCTGGTACAGCGGCAATTCGAGGAGGACCGCTCCCATCGCGAGCGGCTGTCGAGCCACCGTAGCTGTCTGCTTCCCGATCCCGAGGAACCGGCGCCGGTGCTGCAGCGCATCGGTCTGATACCCGCGGTGCCGTTCGCGGTCACGCCCGTGGCGCTCTACGGCGTCGATGTCCGCGACGGCCGGGTGCGCGATCTACTGCGGGATCCGAGCATCGCGCGACCGGGTGACAGTCGATCCTCGGAGGGCACTGTGCGCGAACATCTCCTGCGCGGCTGCTGGCACCTGTGGTGGGATCTGGGTCACCCGGCCGGGCCGGTCGACTGAGGGGTGCGCGACTAGCGCGGCTTGTTCTGCAGCACCCGATCGCGGATCAGGATGCCGGCGAGCAGAATCGCGAAACCGATCAGGAACAGGTAGCCGACATTGCCGCTGCCCGACGAGCTGCCCTGCGGGCCCTCGAACAGCATGGCCAGCAGGATGACGACGACGACCCAGCCCGCGACGCGGAAGGTACGGCGCGACTCACCGCTCCAACCCCACGCGGCGGACGGAACCTCGGCGGGGTCGACCTTGGAGACGACACCAGCGCTCTTGGTGGGTTCCAGTTCCGTGGCGGCCACGTTCGCTCCCATCGGTTCAGTTACATACTGTCGCCAATATCGTGGCATACGACCGCCCGTCGTAGCCAGCCGACCCGCTCTCCCCGATATCCGCCTGTCCGCGACAATGTGTGGGTGTCCGACATCGTGAGAGTCCTGCTGCTGGGCAGCACCGGTTCCATTGGCACGCAGGCGCTGGAGGTGATCGCGGCCGATCCCGATCGGTTCCAGGTCGTGGGCCTGGCCGCGCGGGGCGGCAACAGCGAGCTGCTGGCCGAGCAGATGCGGGCCACCGGCGTCACCAACGTCGCCGTCGCCGATCCGGCGGCCGCCGCGAAACTCGGTGTGGCCCTGGCCGGTCCGGACGCCGCCACCGAACTGGTCCGGCGCACCGAGGCCGATGTGGTGCTCAACGCGCTGGTCGGTTCGCTCGGCCTGGGCCCGACGCTGGCGACGCTGCAATCGGGTCGCCGCCTGGCCCTGGCCAATAAGGAATCGCTGGTGGCCGGTGGTTCGCTGGTGACCCGCGCGGCCGCGCCCGGCCAGATCGTGCCGGTCGATTCCGAACACTCCGCCATGGCCCAGTGTCTGCGCGGCGGCCGTGCCGAGGAGGTGGCGAGGCTGGTACTCACCGCCTCGGGCGGCCCGTTCCGGGGCTGGACCGGCGAGATGCTCGAATCGGTCAGCCCGGCCGAGGCCAAAGCGCATCCGACCTGGTCGATGGGGCAGATGAATACGCTGAATTCGGCGACGCTGGTGAACAAGGGCCTCGAACTGATCGAGGCGCACATGCTGTTCGGCATCGACTACGACGACATCGATGTGACCGTGCATCCGCAGTCGATCGTGCATTCCATGGTCACCTTCACCGACGGTTCCACCCTCGCCCAGGCCAGTCCGCCGGATATGAAACTGCCGATCGGGCTGGCGCTGGGCTGGCCCGATCGCGTCCCCGGCGTGCTCGCGCCGCTGGACTTCACCGAGGCGTTCACCTGGGAGTTCGCCCCCGTGGACGACGAGGTGTTCCCCGCGGTCGAACTGGCCCGTCAGGCCGGTAAGGCGGGCGGCTGCGTGACCGCGGTCTACAACGCCGCCAATGAGATCGCGGTGCAGGCGTTCCTGGACGGGCAGCTCCGATTCCCCGATATCGTGCGCACGGTCGCGCGTGTGGTCGAGTCGGCCGACCGTTGGAGCGCCGAACCCGCTACCTTGGACGAGGTGCTCGCGGCTGATGCGTGGGCGCGCGAGCGTGCGCGTACGCACGTCGCCAACTGACGCAGGAGGGTTCGAAACCGCATGGGCTTCGCGATCGGATTCGTGCTGTTCGCGCTGGGTATCACGGTATCGGTGGCACTGCACGAATGCGGGCACATGTGGGCGGCGCAGGCCACCGGCATGAAGGTCCGACGCTACTTCATCGGTTTCGGGCCGAAGGTCTTCTCCTTCCGCCGCGGTGAGACCGAATACGGCCTCAAGGCGCTGCCGCTGGGTGGTTTCTGCGATATCGCCGGGATGACCGCGCTGGACGAGATCGATCCGCGCGATCTGGATCGGGCGATGTACCGGCAGGCGACCTGGAAGCGGCTGATCGTCATGTTCGGCGGGATCTTCATGAACTTCCTGCTCGGCTTCCTGCTGATCATGCTGATGGCCGTCGTATGGGGACTGCCGCGCCTGAGCGACACCCCGCCGGACACGATGATCGATACGCCCAGCTGTGTGGCCAACGAGAAGCCGAAGGCGCAGGGTTATGAGAGCTGCACCGGCACCGGGCCGGCCGGGGCCGCCGGGCTGAAGCGCGGTGATCTGGTGACCGCGATCGACGGCAGCCCCATCACCACGTGGGATCAGTTCCGGTCCAATACCGAGAACAAGTCCGGTCCGATCGTCTACACCGTCAAGCGCGACGGCCAGACCCTCGACATCACCGTCGTCCCGCAGCAGGCGACCACCTATCTCGACCCGGTTACCAAGAAGCCCACCGATACCCCGCGCACTGTCTCCAAGGTCGGCGTCGGCAAGATGCTGGCCTACGATCCGGTGAAATACAATGTGCTGTCGGCGATTCCGGCCTCGGCGTCGTTCACCGGCACCATGTTCGTCAATGTCGCCCAGTCGCTCGCGCATATGCCCGCCAAGGTCGTGAGCCTCTGGCATGCCGTCACCGGCGGCCAGCGCGATCAGGACACCCCGATCAGCGTGTACGGCGCCAGCCGCATCGGCGGCGAGACGGCCGAGCACGGGCTGTGGAACGTCTTCGTACTCACCCTCGCGAGTCTGAACTTCTTCCTCGGCGCGTTCAACCTGTTGCCGCTGCTGCCGCTGGACGGCGGTCATATCGCGGTGGTCATCTACGAGAAACTGCGAAACCTGGTGCGCGGCAGGCGCGGTCTGCCCCCGGGCGCTCCGGTCGACTATCTCAAACTGCTCCCCGCGACATATGTGGTCGTGGTGATCGGCGGCGCGTACACGGTGCTGACCCTCGTCGCGGACGTGGTGAATCCGATCAAGCTGTTCCCCTAGTGATGAGCGATGATCGAGGGCATGTCGGCCACGGATAAGCTCACTCGGGAATTCGGTAGCGACAACACCGCGGGTACGCTGCCGCGGATCGTCGAGGCGGTCGCCGCCGCGGCGGCGGGGCAGGCGCCGCCCTATGGGGCGGACAGCTGGTCGAGCGCCCTTCGGCAGCGGCTCGGTGAGATCTTCGAGCGTGAGGTCCACATCGCGCTCGTGAGCACCGGCACCGCCGCCAATGTCACGGGCCTTGCCTGTGTGACGCCGCCGTGGGGTGCGGTGCTGTGCCATCGCGACAGTCATCTGCTCAACGACGAATCCAGCGCGCCCGAATTCGCCACCGGCGGTGCGAGATTGACGCCACTGGGCGGTGTGGACACCAAGATCGACGCCGATGAATTGGCGAATGCGGTCGGTCGCGGCGCGGGCGATGCGCACAAGGTGCAACCGGCGGCGCTGAGCATTACGCAGATCACCGAGACCGGCAGCGTCTACACAGTGCCGGAGATCCGCCGACTCACGACGATCGCGAAGGGGGCGGGTCTGCGCGTGCACATGGACGGCGCGCGGTTCACCAACGCACTGGTCGCCCTGGGTTGCAGTCCGGCCGAGATGACCTGGCGCTCGGGCGTGGACGTGCTGTCGTTCGGCACCACCAAGAACGGCACGATGACCGCCGAGGCGATCGTGCTGTTCGACCGAACCCTCGCGACCGAACTGGATTTCCGCGTCAAACGCTCGGGCCAGCTGGGATCCAAGCTACGCTTCCAGGCCGCGCAGATTCTCGCCTACCTCGACGACGACCTGTGGCTGCGCAACGCCCGCCACGCCAATGCCATGGCCGCGCGATTGCTGGCCGGGCTCAGCGCCGTTCCCTCGATCTCGATTGTCGGTGCGCCGCAGGCGAATATCGTGTTCTGCCGATTGCCCAGGCCCCTCATCGACGGTCTGCACGCCCGCGGCTTCGGCTTCCACGCCGATCGCTGGGAGCCGGGCGTCGCACGATTGGTCACCTCTTTCGCCACCACGGCCGACGAGGTCGACGCATTGGTGAGCGCGGCCGCGGAACTGGCCCGGCAGCACTGCGGCTGAACGCTATTCGGCGATGCGGTGCCCCGCGTCGCGCAGCGCGTCGGTGGCCTCGTCGAGCCGGTGCGCGGGCACCAGCACCAGGTCGGCGTGATAGGTCGAGGCGACGAATACCGGGATCCCGCATTCGGCCAGCGGCCCGATCACCGCAGCGAGCATGCCCGGCTGGTTCAGACTGTGTGCCGCGTCACCGTAGAAACCCTTCCAGATCTCGCCCTCGGCCCACGCCGGCGCCTCGCGAATCGCGGTGAGCCCCTCCGGCGCTCGCACGAGCGCGATCCATTCGTCGTCCTCGGGGAACGTCGAATTGGGTAGATGCTCGACGGCGAACTGCGACGGCACGATCCGAAGACGTTGCGTGGTCATGCGGTGATCGTATGTGGCACGGCCGCACAGCGGAATTCGCGGGCGCGCGAATTGTACCGGTGGCGTACCGGACCGCGCGAATTCGGAATTCACGCGAAATCGGTTGTTTCACGAAGCGATCTCTGGATACCCGTAGGAGAACGCCATCTAGCCGGGCGGACTTGTCACTACAGCGGGAAGGAAACCGGACATATGTTGATGCTCACCCCCACCGCCCTCGAGGCTGTTCGCACGCTGACCTCGGCGGAGGGTACGCCGCAGGAGGCCGGATTGCGGATCTACGCCGATGAGGAGCAGTCGCTGCAACTCGCGGTCGCCGCCGCACCGGCCGAACAGGATCAGGTTCTCGATGCGGAAGGGTCGCGAATCTTCCTGGACCAGCAGGCCGCCGCATTCCTGGACGACAAGATTCTCGACACCGGCCTGGACGCCGACGGCCAGGGCGCATTCGTGCTCGCGCAGCAGGAGCAGGACGCCGCGGGCAAGTAACAGCCGCTGCCGTCGTCCCGGGCGCTGAGCCGTTCACGCCCGGGCGGCCGCGACCAATGGCCGTTCGGTGGTCTCCGACTGTGGCGTCTCGCGGTCGACGACCCGCATGAACAGCCGAAACATAGCCAGCTCCAAGCCGATTCCGATCTCGTTGGCGTGGTAGGCAGCCAGCTCCACGGCCAGGCAGTTGTCGACGAGGCGAAGATCACTGAGGGTTTCGTCGAGCACCATTCCGCTCATGGCCTGATCCCGGGTCAGTGCGAACTCGGGCAACCAGCTCAGCGCCCAGTGGCCGCCGTAGGCCGAGGGGAGATACTGTGCGAATTCGGGGGTGATATCGCTGGTCATGAACCATTCGGTGATGTGCAGTGCCATCCGTCCGCCCTCGGTGTCGAGTCGCCTATAACGCTTAAGTAACGGTACGGCTCGTAATCTGCGCGTGATGCGAATCACCAAGAACCTAAACGGATTTGAAGGCCAGCCTTAAGGTGATATTCGAGAGCCTTTCGCTATTCGACGCCGAGTTGGATCGCGGTGGTCTGGTGATAGGTCCGACCGGGATTCAGTGTGGTGCTTGGGAATTCGGGATGGTTGGGGGAGTCGGGGAAATGCTGGGTCTCCAGCGCGAGTGCGGCGCCCTGACGATAGGTGTGGCCGCTGGTTCCGGGGAACGCTCCGGACAGGAAGTTGCCGGAGTAGAACTGGATTCCGGGTTCGGTGGTGCTCATGGTCATTTTGCGACCGGACCTCGGATCCTGCACGGTGGCAGCCGATACCAGTGAGGTGTCGTCACCGCGGTTGAGCACCCAGTTCAGGTCGTAGCCCTGTCCGGTGATCAGCTGCGGATCGGCCTCGGTGATGCGAGCGCCGATCGCGGTCGGGGTGGTGAAATCCATCGGGGTGCCCTTCACCGCGGCGAGTTGGCCGGTGGGGATCTGGGTCGCGTCAGTGGGGGTATAGCGGTCGGCGTTGAGGGTCAGTTTCTCGTCGTAGATGTCTTGATCCGATTCGCCGCCGAGATTCCAATAGCTGTGGTTGGTCAGATTCACCACGGTCGGCGCATCGGTGGTGGCGTCGTAGTCGATGGTCAGCCGATTTTCGCGATCGAGGGTGTAGGTGACGGTTGCCGTAAGTGTGCCGGGGTAGCCCATTTCCCCTGCCGGGCTGACATATCGCAGCCGCAGTCCGACCTTGTCCGCACTGGGCGGCACCGTCGTCGCTTGCCATACCTTCTGATCGAATCCCGCGGTGCCGCCGTGCAGACTGTTGCCGTTGTTGTTCACCGGCACATGGAACTCGGTGCCGTCGAGTGTGAAGGCCCCCTTGGCGATTCGATTCGCGTACCGGCCCACGATCGCACCGAAATAGGGCTTGCTGGCAAAGTTGTTGCTGGCCAGATATCCGTCCAGATTCGGAAATCCGAGCACCACATTCGCCGCGTGCCCGTCTCGATCGGGCGCGTCGAGCGACTGGATGATCCCGCCGTAATCCAGAATCCGCACCACCATCCCGTGCCCGCTGGACAGCGCGTACCGCGTCACCGGAGTGCCGTTCACCTGGCCGAACGATTCGCTCGTGAGCGCGGGTGGCGCCTGTGGCGCACTCGTGGTCTGCCCGCACGCGGCCAGCGCACCGACCCCGGCCAATGCCATTACTCGCAGAAAGATGTTGCCTCGCACAGCCCACCTCCCACATCCGCCCCGCCCTGGGCCATTATCGGCAAGGGCGGCAACGGATGTCCCGTGAATGGCTCAGGCGTGGCGGGCCTGATCGTCCGAAGCCGCGTCGGGGGCGTGCTTTCGTCGCGTGCGTTTGCCGCGGGCGATTTCCGTGGCGAGGGCGTCGAGCGGCTGGGCGAATTGGGCCAGGGGATCGGTGAGTCGGGTGAGCCAGGCGCGGGCCGCTTCGACGCCGGAGCTGTCGAGGGTGTAGAGGCGGCGGGTGCCGTCGGCCTGCGTCATCACCAGACCGGCGTCGCGCAGCACCTTGAGATGCTGGGAGACGCCGGGCTGGGAGATGGTCGTGAATTGTTGCACGGCAGCGACTATCGCCCCGGCGGGTTGTTCGTTCGAAGCCAGAAGTTCGAGGATGTAGCGGCGCACCGGGTCGCCGAGGGCCTCGAAGATCTTCGCCGGGGAGGCGTCCATCAGGACTGGGAGCCCTCCTCCGGTTCGACCGTGTAGAAGGTGATCGTCTGTTCGGCGGCCGTACGCGCGACGGTCGGATCATCGCCGTCGGCGATCGCCGCGTCGGCCCAGCCGTTGGCCGCGACCCGCACGAAGGTGATGCCCTCGGGCGTGGTCGGGAAGGTGAGACCCTCCTCGGGATCGACGGCTTCCCCGCTGGCCAGGTGCAGGCCGAGTGACATCAGGACCAGATCCCAGCCGACGCCGACCGCGCCCGGGCCGTACTGGGTCCACATGCCGGGATCGATCACGGCCTCATGGCGCAGTTCCAGCGTCGTATGGTCCGCGTCCGGGGTGAGCGTGACCTGCACCCACGAGATCTGCGGTCCCATCTCCCAGGTGACCGTGAACCGCCGCGGCGCATCGCATTCCTCGACGACACCGTGGGCATTGCCCTCGAGCTGATAACTCCCACCGACCTTCAGTTCGCCGGTGACCGGCAGGAACCAGCGCGGAATCCGCTCGGCGGTGGTCAGCGCGTCCCACAGATCGGCCTGATCGGTGGCGTAGTCGCGTCGCGCGATCGCGATCCGGGTCGGCATGCCGTCCCGAGCTCCGGTGTGCACCTCGCGAACGACGAGTCCGGCGACGGCCGCCGGATCGGTGAGCAGGGCCATGGCATCCTCCTTTATAAGTTTGAACTTATATTAGCGCATCCGCTCGCCCCTTGATCACGCGCCGTCGCCTCGATAGAGTCCAAACTGATTGCAGTTTGCAACCGGAGAGGGTTTCGATGAAGCAGTTGGTGCGCGTTCAGAACTTCATGCTGTCCAGCGACGGCTATGGCGCGGGGGAGGGGCAGAGCCTGGATCGACCGTTCGGCGACGCCGATGGGCCCGCGTTGTTCTCGTGGGCGGGCGCGACCGCGCACTGGCCCAACCGAACCGATCCCGGCGGAACCTATGGTCTCGACGATTACTGCACCCGTGACTACCGCAACAATATCGGCGCGGAAATCATGGGCCGCAACAAGTTCGGCCCGCAGCGTGGGCCATGGGAGAACTACGACTGGCAGGGCTGGTGGGGCGACGAACCGCCGTTCCGGACCCCGGTTTTCGTCCTCACCCACCACCCGCGCCCGTCATTCACCCTGGGTGCCACCACATTCCATTTCCTCGACGCCTCCCCGAAGGAAGCCCTGGCCCGGGCCTTCGACGCCGCCGACGGTATGGATGTGCGCATCGGCGGCGGCATCGAGACGGTCCGGCAATTCCTCGACGCCGACCTCATCGACACGATGCACGTCGCGGTGGCCTCGGTGGAATTCGGTCGCGGGGAACGATTGTGGGTCAGCGCCGACGAATTGCTCGACCGTTTTCATCTGGAGCGCATCCCGAGCCCGAGTGGAGTGGTGCATCACTTCTTCTGGCGCCGATAAGAGGTCCGGGGCCTAGGCGGCCGGGCGCGGTCGGCGGGCGGCCAGGACGATTCCCGTGCCGGTGATGAGCAGTCCGACCCGTGAGCGCAGACACCCGCCGAAACTTCAGCTACCTGGGCGGCGAGCCCTGGCTGAACCTGCTGGGAACCGTCGCCGACCGGCTCGGCTCCGACCCCTTCGAACGGCTGTGGGACACCGACCGGCTGACCGAATGGCTGCATCACGAATTACGCCGCCGACGGAACCCTGCGCTTCACCGCGCCGGAATCGGTTCCCCAGGCCATGGCCTGGCTGGTCCGCCAGGCCATCACCACCTTGACCACCGACACCGCGGCAAAATTGCAGACCTGTTCGGAACCGATCTGCGGCGCAATCTTTCTCGATCCCACCGGCCGCCGCCGCTGGTGTCCCACCGGCCGCTGCGGAGTCAAGGCCCGGGTGCGCGCCCACCGGCAGCGTATGGCCGCCGAGTAGTCCGGTCATCGCTGCCCCTGAATCTATCGGCAGGCGCGCGACGGGCCGGTGTTCGTAGCCTGTAAAGCGGCCTGGACGAGCTAGGTCGCGGGCAGTGGGGAGGGATACGAGCCGATGAGGCTTGCGAGTAGCTGGTTGATGATCGGGGCGGTTGTGGTGCTCAGCGCCTGCGGGACAGGTGATTCCGGATCGAAGACGCCGCAGTCGACCACGGCGGCCAAACCATCGGTCACCACCACGGCTCCGGCGAGTTCGACGGTGGCCAAGCCTGTTTCGGAGCGCACGCCCGATCACGGTGCGCCGCAACAGAATGGTGGTCCGGTGGATGCGCCCCGGCCGCCCGGCGGCACGGACAACTGCGGACCAGATTTCTACTGCGGTGAAATCCCGCCACCGGCCCCACCGGGTGGCACCGACAACTGCGGTCCCGAGCACCCCTGTGGGGTAATCCCGCCACCGGGTGGCACCGACAACTGCGGTCCCGAACATCCCTGTGGTGAAATCCCCACCACCACCGCGACGACCTCACCGGCCCCGACCACCACGGTCGCCGTGACATCGCCGCCGGTCACCACCACCCAGGCCCCGGCGACGACGCAAACCACCCCGGCGGGCACCTCACCGGCGCAGTGATCAGCGGCCATTGCCGCGGCACATGTTTGGCGACGCCTGTCCGGGAATACCGACAGGGATGGACGAATCAATCGACCCGATCACCAGCGATGCGCCCCGCGGGGCGGTGGGTAGCGGCCTGCCGTCCACGGTGGGCAGCTTTCGCGTGTGGTTCGCCACCCGCCGGTGGGAGTGGTCGGAGAACATGTATCGAATGCACGGATACGTGCCGGGCGAGATCGAGCCCACAACCGAATTGATTCTCGGACACAAACATCCCGACGATCGCGATCATGTCGCCGAACTCATCAACCGATCGTTGAATCAGCGTGAACCGTTTTCCAGTCGGCATCGCTTCTTCGACACCGGCGGAATCGAACACAATGTGATGGTCGTCGCCGACCTGATCCGTGACGACGATGGGGAGCCGGTGGGCACGTCGGGCTTCTACATCGACCTGACCGACACTCTCGCCGAGGCGGGTACGGCGGCGGTGAATGCGGCACTACCGGAGGTCGTTCGCGCGCGAGCGGAGATCGAACAGGCCAAAGGCGTACTGATGCGCATGTATCGGGTCAGCGCCGATCAGGCGTTTCGGGTCCTGGTCTGGCGATCGCAGGAAACCAATGTGAAGGTGCGCGACCTGGCCGCCCAACTGCTGGTCGATCTGGACCGGCTGCCCACCTGCCCGCCGGATCTGTTGAGCCAGTTCGATCACCTGCTGCTGACCGCGCACGAGCGGATGAACCGTAACGGCGGAAATTGAGAACGGAAAGGGATCTGTTCCTCCTCCCATTTCAACTTATAACGCACCCGGGGCCTTGCCGCAAGACCCGGGGTATGCCGCACAATCGCTGACCGTGATTGATGTGATGGTCGTCGGCGCTGGGCCGACCGGGGTAATGCTGGCGAGCGAATTGCGTTTGCAGGGCGTGAACGTGCTCGTACTGGAAAGGGATGCACAACCGACCGAGGTGGTCCGCGCGCTCGGCATGCACGCGCGCACCATGGAGGTGCTCGAGCAGCGCGGTGTACTGGATCGGTTTCTCGAGCACGGCCATACGCATCCGCTGCGCTCGTATGTCGCGGGGATCGATAAGCCGCAGCCCGAGGGGTTGGATACCACACATCCGTATGTGCTCGCCCTGCCGCAGCCGGTCACCGAGCGGCTCCTGACCGAGCACGCCGTGGAACTCGGCGTCGAGATCCGCCGCGACAGCGAAGTGGTCGCGCTGAGCCAGGACGAGCGGGGTGTGACCGTCGAGCTGGCCGACGGCACGCGGTTGCGCTCGCGCTATCTCGTCGGCTGCGACGGCGGCCGCAGCACCGTGCGCAAACTGGTCGGCATCGGCTTTCCGGGCGAGCCCTCCCGGGTCGACACGCTGCTGGGCGAGATGCGTCTGACGGCGGATCAGGACACGGTGACCGCCGTGACGACCGAGATCCGCAAGACACAGAAGCTGTTCGGCGCGGGACATCTCGGCGATGGCGTGTACCGCGTCGTCGTACCCGCGGCCGAGGTGGCCGAGGACCGCACGGTCGCCCCGACCCTCGCGGAGTTCAAGCGGCAGCTGATGGCCACCGCGGGCACCGACTTCGGCGTGCACTCCCCGCGCTGGCTGTCCCGCTTCGGCGATGCCACCCGGCAGGCCGAACGCTATCGGGCCGATCGGGTGCTACTGGCCGGCGACGCCGCGCACATCCATCCGCCGATCGGCGGGCAGGGCCTCAACCTCGGCATTCAGGACGCGTTCAACCTGGGCTGGAAGTTGGCCGCCACGGTCCACGGCTGGGCTCCCGAGGGGCTGCTGGATACCTATGCGGCCGAACGACATCCGGTGGCCGCGGCCGTGCTCGACCAGACTCGCGCGCAGATGGAACTGGTCTCCCTCACACCCGGCGCTCAGGCCGTGCGCCGGTTGATCTCGGAGCTGATGGATTTCGAGGAGGTGAACCGCTATCTGATCGAGAAGATCATCGCGGTCGGAATCCGCTACGACTTCGGTGCGGGTGATCCACTGCTCGGTCGTCGGCTACGGAATATCGACCTGAAGCAGGGCCGCCTCTACGAGCGGATGCACGAGGGCCGCGGGTTGCTGCTCGATCGGACCGGTCTGCTGTCCGTCTCGGGCTGGGCGGACCGGATCGACCACATCGTCGATGCCGATGCGGAATTGGACGTCCCCGCGGTGTTGCTGCGCCCCGACGGTCATGTGGTGTGGGTGGGTGCGGAGCAGCAGGGGTTGGTCGATCAGCTGCCCAATTGGTTCGGTGCGGCGAGAACGTCCTGAGCGCTCGCGACGGCGGTGAACAATTCGACCGCGCGGCGCGCGGCGGGATTGTGCGCCATGGGTTTTCGGATCGCGATGCGGATGTGCCGGATCGGCGTCGGATCGGTCAGCCCGACCGTGACCAGATCCGGCGGCAGATCCGCGGCCGCGAGCCGGGGGAGCACCGTGATGCCGATACCCGTGGCGACCAGCGTCAGCGCGGTGCGATAGTCGGGCGCCTGGATCTGGAATCGCGGCACGATCCCGGCGCGGGTACAGGCGTCGAGTGTGATCTGACGGCACAGTCCGTCGCGCTGCTCGTTATCGATCCAATTCCGGTCGGCGAGGGCGGCCAGCGGAACCTCGAGTCGTCCGGCGATCGGATCGTCGGCGCGGACCGCGACGACATACGGGTCGGCGGTGAGCCGGTGCACGGCGACGGCCGCGGACCGGGTCGGTGGGGTCTCCTCGGTGAACACCTCGATATCGTGGCGGCCCTCGCCGATCTCGATCGTCCGCAATTCCAGTCGTAGCTGCGGGAATTCGGTGCGCAACGCGTCGACGATCGGCGGCAGCCACAGCGCGCCGACCGAGGAGATGTATCCGATGGACAAGCTGCCGACCCGGCCGGCGCGCAGATCGTCGACGACCGCGTCCAGGCGGGCGAGCTCCTCGAACACATCCTCCGAGGCGGCCGCGAGGGCGCGTCCGGCCGCGGTGAGTTCGATACCGCGGCCGACGCGCTCGACCAGCTGCAAGCCGGTCTCGCGCTGTAATGCCGCGAGCTGCTGGCTCGCGGCCGACGGGGTGTAGCCGAGGGTCGTGGCGCTGGCCCGGATCGATCCGGTGGCGACGACGGTGCGCAGCAGTCGCAGCCGGGTGATGTCGATCATGCCCTCAATCGTACAGATGAACTTAACTGTTGTACTCGATCGTTCGCTTGTCCTGTTCTTTTCCGAGATCCACGATGGTCGATGTGACCATCGAAACGCGCACCGCGCCATCCAGCCCGCCGAACACGTCCAATATCGACTTCCGTTCCGCCGCAGCGGTTGTGATCGCGGTCGTGGTGTGGGCGTCGGCCTTCGTCGCGATTCGGGACGCGGGCCCGGCGCTGTCCTCCGCGCCGATGGCACTGCTGCGGCTCGCGGTGGCCGCGCTGGCATTGACGGTTCTCGTCGGACTCCGCGGCGGAGTTCGGCTGCCGCGCGCTCGGACGCCCTGGCTTCTGGTCATCGGTTACGCCGTGCTCTGGCTGGCCGGGTACACCGTCGCCCTCAATGCCGCCGAACGGCATGTGGACGCGGGTACCGCGGCGTTGCTGGTCAATCTCGCACCACTGCTGGTCGCCCTCGGGGCCGCGGCACTGCTGCGCGAAAAGCTCTCTCGCGCACTGGTTGTCGGCATGTCGGTCGCACTGGCCGGTGTCACGACCATCGCGTTCGGCACCGCCGGTCGGCACGATATGCTCGGGGTGACCCTGTGCCTGCTGTCCGCGGTCCTCTACGCCGCCGGGGTGCTGGTCCAGAAGGCCGCGCTGCGCCACGTCGACGCTCTCACCGCGATCTGGCTGGGCTGCCTCATCGCCACCGTGGTCCTACTGCCGTGGACGCCCCAGTTGATCACCGAACTGTCCTCCGCCCCGGCGCGCACCATCGCCGACGGCGTCTATCTCGGATTATTCCCCACCGCAATAGGTTTCACCGCCTGGTCCTACGCCCTGCGCCGCACCGACGCCGCCCGCCTCACCACGACCAGCTACGCCATTCCCGCGGTCTCGGTATTGCTGTCGTGGCTGCTGCTCGCCGAGGCGCCCACCCCCTGGGCGCTCGCGGGCGGCGCGGTCTGTCTACTGGGTGTGGCGATCTCGCGCCGACGGTCGTAGGCTGCGCTGGGACGACGAAAAAGGTTCGGCCATGGCCACATTCGACGACGATATGCGCCTGATCGTCACCAGCGCCAAATTGGCATTCGTCGCGACCATCGGCCCCGACGGTGCGCCCAATGTGTCGCCGAAGGGATCGGTGCGCATCTACGACGACGGTCGGCTGATCTTCATGGATATCGACTCGCCCGGCACCGTCGCGAACCTCGCCGCCGATTCGCGCCGACGAGGCCCAACTCGTCGAGCAGTGGCGGCGGACCTACACTTCCGGATAGTCAGTCGGCCAGCAGCGGCGAGGCGGGGACGTGCACGTGGGGGTAGAGATTGAACGGATTCACGTTCTCCAGAATCACATTCACCAGGGTGACCGCGGAGTCGATGGTGAGCGATTCGCCCCCGGGATTCGCGCAGGTGCCGGAATTGATGGTCACCGGATCGGACGAATTGTTGTTGATCGATAGCGTCGGAAAGGCGACCGGGACATCCTGACACTCGCCGGTGGGAATCGCGTAGAAAGTCCGCGCGCCCTGACCACCGGTCAGCGAATACCCGCACACATGGCCGTCGGGACAGGTATCGGCCGACGCCATGGGCGCGGGCCCGAGGGAAATCCCCAGGGTGACAAGAACGACGGTGAATATCAACGCACCAATTGTTCGCATGACACTCCCATTCCGTAGCCCAACCGGTTTGGCAATATCTCGGGTGGAATTTTACCGACCCTTGCGTTCCGCCTGGCATGTCGTGGGCCCCGGGCGTGCCGCGCAGATGCCCTCGGGCACCTCGATCACAAGCCCCTACCTGCGGAGTTCAATCGAGGTTTTGCCAAAGTTGTTGTGCGGCTTACCTTCCGATCATCGGGATCCATCTGTCCCTTGAAGGAGCCGACATGCCCCGCATCCCCCACCGCGCCAGGGCCGGTCACGTTTTCGCAGCCGCCGCCGCTCTGCCGCTCGTCCTGTCGTTCGCACTGGCCGGGTCCGCCCTCGCCGAACCCCAGCCACAACCCGCCGATACGATCCAAACGCCCGCCCCCAAACAGCATTTGGACAAACTCCAAGCCATTGCCAACGCCAACGGTGGCACCCGTGCCGCGGGTACGGCCGGTTACGACGCGTCCCGCGATTACGTGGCCGGTGAACTGCGCCGCGTGGGTTACGACGTGACCCTGCAGGCGTTCAGTTTCCAGTCCTTCCAGGAACGCACGACGGCGGTGCTGGAACAGGTCTCCGGCGGCCGCGCCACCTACAAACCGACTCCGCCGGGCCGCGGCGAACTCGGCGACTTCGCCACCCTGACCTATTCGGGCTCGGGCGAGGCGCGCGCGGCGGTACAGGGCGTCGATCTGGTCCTGCCGCCCGCGGCGCAGCCGAACACCTCCACCTCCGGCTGCGAGGCCGCGGACTTCGCGAACTTCACCCGCGGCAATATCGCTCTGCTGCAGCGCGGCGTCTGCACCTTCGCCGACAAGGCCCGAAACGCCCAGGCCGCCGGGGCTTCCGGCGTCATCATCTTCAACGAGGGCCAGCCGGGCCGGACCGCGGCCTACACCGAACCGCTCGACGAGACCGGCATCCGGATTCCGGTGGTCGGCGCGAGTTTCGCGGTCGGTCAGGGCCTGGCCGCCTCGGCGGGCTCGGTCGTGCGGCTGAAGACCGATACCGAGGCCCTGCCCCGCACCACCTACAACGTGATCGCGGAGTCCAAGCAGGGTAATGCGGACAAGGTCGTGATGGCGGGCTCGCATCTGGATTCGGTACGCGCCGGGGCCGGCATCAACGACAACGGTTCCGGCAGTGCGGGACTGCTCGATGTCGCACTGCAACTGGCCACCACCCAGCCCAAGAACAAACTCCGATTCGCCTGGTGGGGCGCGGAGGAACTCGGCCTGCTCGGCTCGAAGTACTACGTGTCGAACCTGTCCACGGCCAACCGCAATAAGATCGGGCTCTACCTCAACTTCGACATGATCGGTTCACCGAACTTCGCGTACAAGATCTACGCCGGTAGCGGCGGGCCGTCCGGCTCCGCCGAAATCGAGAAGAACTTCGCCCGCTACTTCGACTCCCAGAACATCCCGCACGTGACCACGCCGCTCGATGGTCGCTCCGACTACGGCCCGTTCATGCGAGCCGGAATCCCGGTGGGCGGCTTGTTCACCGGTGCCGAGGGCATCAAGACCCGCCAGGAACAGCAGATGTTCGGCGGCCAATCCGGCCGCGCCTACGACAGCTGCTACCACAGCGCCTGCGACACCATCAGCAACATCAACGACAAGGCCCTGACCGTCAACACCGCCGCGATCGCCGACGCGATGCGAACCTACGGCGCCAAGGCCACCTTGCCGCGCGGGTGACGCCTCAGCGACCACCCGTTTTCGTCGACCACAACGGCTCGGCTCCCGCGGCGTAAACGACGACGTTCCCGTCGTTCTGAACCGCCAGGGTCGAGCCGTTGGGGTTCGTGCCGGTCGCCCAGGCCGGTCTGCCCGCCGAATCGTAGACGACGAAGTTACCGTCTCTCTGCATGATCGCGACCACGCTGCCGCGGCCGTCGGTAGCACTGGCCCACAGGGGTTTACCCGTCTGGGTGAGCACGAGATTGCCGTCGTTCTGCAATGTGAGGGTGAAGCGGCCGTCGCACGAGGACAGCGCTTGGCCGGGGTAGAGGCCCTCGTCGGCGCGCATGACCCCGCAGGCGGCGGGCGCGGTGACGGGGACGCGCAGGATCGGCGGCTCGGAGATGCCGAGCACATACTGCAGCGTCGCGTTCTGGAACTCGGGCTGTAGGGTGCTCGCGGCCGTCGACTGAACCTGGAAACCGCCCGGGGCCGACTGTATTCCGTTGCAGCCCAAACCCGCCGCGCCCACATGTCGCGCCTGGTCGAGATTGTCGGTCACGGTCCAATTCGTCACACCGTTGACGGCGTAGCCGTAGCCGAAGTTCAAGCCCCGCAGCGTATTACCGGTCACAGTGGCCCCGTGGTTGGCGGCGGTCGAGCAGGTCCAGACCGCGGGACCCATCGCGATACCGACCTTGATGAAATGACTCCGGCCATCGATCACGTTGTTCTTCACCACGGTTCCGGTGTAATTGCCGCCGACCGGGGCGAAGTCGACCATATTGATGCCGCCCAGCAATGGGCGGGAGACGGCGACGATGGTGTTGTTCTGAATCGTGGAGCCCGGGGCCCCGAATACGACGATCGCGCCGTCGGTGGCGTCGGTCACGGTATTGCCCTGCACGAGGCTCGATCCGCAGGCCAACGAGATCCCGTCGGCCCAGGTCCCGTCGTCCTGCCCCGACGGTCCGATCTGGTTGTCGACAATGGTCGCCCGCTGACACTGCGGCACGTTATCGGTCACCGCGCCCTCGAAGATATGCAGTGCCGACCAGCTTCGGGGCTCGCGCGCGACGATCTCGCGCACGGTCTGATCCGTACCGGCCCCGCCCATCACGATGAGGGCCTCGCCCTTCGAACTGCCGAGGGCGGGCCGATTCCCGTCGACCTGCACATTGCGCAGCACCACACCGCTCTGCCCGCCGCCATTGACCGCCGTCGTCTGATCGCCGCCGCGCACGAGCAGTACGGCGCGGGTCCGATCGGTCGGATAGCCCTGTGTCGAAATCTCCTGGCCCGGCGCGGTGAATACGACCGGAGCGGCGAGTTCGAACACCGCATCCGGACACAGCACGGCCTTGGCTCCGCTGCCGACCAGCGCCGCATTGATGTCCGCCTCCGTACCCGAGGCGATACACCCCGTCGCGGCTGTCGTCTCCACCGCGCCGAGCGCGACCACCGCCGTGGTCCCCACGGCCGCACCGGCAATCGCCGCGACCAGCTTTCGGCGGACCGACCATCTTTTCCGCAAAACTACCTCCAGAAAGGGGAATTGGAATCGCACACCCGCACGCAAACGAGCGAAGCCCCGATCCGTACGGATCGGGGCTTCGTGGAAGTTGTTGCGGAAGAAGGGATTCCCGTGAACTCGGGATGAGCGCACACCTATGGCGCTGCGCCTACTATCACCCAAGCCCCCGGGACTGTCAACATCATGTGCGCTGGTCCGCTCACCACGATCGCCGCGCGACCCGCGCGGGCTGGCGCAGCCGTACCTCCGCTCGGAACGCCGCCACCGCCCTCGCCAGATCGCCGGTGACTCGGTAGAGCTCCTCGAACCGATCCACCAGCCGCAGCGTCTGCTCCGCCGCCTCGACCGGCGAATCCGCTGTGCCGTAGGCGATTTGACCGCCGTGGCTCGGGCTGTACACGCCCCATTTGATCGGCTCCCGCTCGCCGCCGGGCCAGAAGAAGCTGGCGACGATATCGGGCGCGAAAACCTTGCTCTCGCCGGGGGAGCGCAGGGGGCGGCGGTAGTGCGCCTCGGGTCGGGGGCCGCCGATGCCGCGCGCTTCCCAGCCGAGGGGGAGGCCGAGATGATCGGCGTGTTCGCGAGGTGAGGCGGGGCGCGGTTTGGCCAGGGGCCAGCCGGTGGGATCGGTCGGGTCGCTCCAGCGGATCCAGCGGATGCGCTCGCCTTCGACACCTTGCATATTCAGGACCTGACCGGTTTGGAACAGCACCCGCTCACCGCGCCCGTCGCGACGCCGGGTCACCTCGATCTCGGCCCGGTCCGGAAACCGCTGCCTTCGGTTCTGCCGCCGCACCTCGGCCTGACACCACTCACGCGCCCGTTCCAGGACGTTCGCGAGCTCCGCCTCATCGGAAATCTCGAAGGCGGTCGACAGGGTCCCGGGCGCGATGGCGACCGAGGCATCGATCACGATCCTGACCGTCATCACTCCATACTGACGACCGCGCCCTGCCCGATTTTCAGCAGCCCCCGGGGACGAGCGGCGTTATGGGGCGTCCGTCACCGGTGCCCGATCCAGCCAGGCGGCGAACGCGTCGAACGCGAATGGGCGACCGAGGAACTCGGCGACCAGATCCGCCGCGTCGCGCGATCCACCCGCGGCGAGGATTCGATCGCGATACCGACGCGCCACCACGGGATCGAACAGATCGTCGGCGTCGAAGGCCGAGAACAGATCCTTCGCGATGACCAGACTCCACAGGTAGGTGTAGTACGCGGAGGTGTAGCCGGTGAGATGCCCGAACGCGGTCTGGAAATGCGTCCCCGGCAACGGCGCGATCAGCCCGTAGCGGCTCATAGCGTCGAACACCGTCGCGGTGTGATCGGTGGGCCGCTCACTGTGCAGCAGATACGACACCGCGGTGTAGGCGACCTGGGTCCGAATCGAGATTCCCTTCCCGAAATCCTTCGCCGCCCGCATCCGCTCCACCAGCTCGGCCGGGATGGCCGCCCCGGACGCGTCGACGGCGAACGTCCCCAGAATCGAAGCGTCCCAAGCCCATTCCTCGAGCATCTGCGACGGCGCCTCGACGAAATCCCATTCGGTGGCAACCCCGGAGAACCGCGCCCAGCGCTGCCGCCCGCCGAGCACATGATGAATCAGATGCCCGAACTCGTGGAACAACGTGACGACCTCGTGGTGTTCCATCAACCCCCGCGAGAAGTTGCAGATCAGCACGCCCTCGGGCAGCAGCCGATCGCTGATCCCGCCGACGAGATCGAACTGCGCGGCATGCTTGTATTTGCCCTCGCGCGGATGCAGGTCGAGATAGATCCGACCGCACCGCACACCGTCGGCGTAGACGTCGTAGGCGGTGACCTCCGCATGCCAGCTCGGCACATCGACCGGTCGATACTCCAGCCCGAACAGCCGCCCGGTGACCTCGAGCAAACCGGCTCGCACCCGGGCGAAATCGAAGTACCGGCGCACCTCCCGCGCATCCACGTCGTACTGTTCGCGCCGGATCAGCTCGGTGTAGTAACCGACCTCGGAACGGTCGATCGCGGCGGCCCCGGGCTCGTCCGCCCGTCGCCGCGCGAGCAGCGCGTCCAGGTCACGCCGGGCGGCGGCGTCGGCGGCGGTGGAGATCCGCTCGATGAATTCGGCAATGGCCCCGCCGGTACCGATCATCTTGACCTCCGCGTCGTAGTCGGGCCAGCCGGCATAGCCGAGCAGCCGCGCCTTCTCCTCGCGCAGATCGAGAATCTCGTGCAGGACAACATCATTGGCGGGCCAGCCGCGACTCTCGAAGGCGACCGTGAGATCGCGGCGAGCCTCACCGTCGCGGGCGTACACCCGAAACGGCTGGTAGTCCGGATAGTCGGTGGTGATCGTGACCAGGCCGTCCTCGGCGGGCGGATGCGCGGCGAGGAAATCGGTGGGCAGCCCGTCGAGCCGCTCGGGCGCGAGCCTGACCGTGCGGACATCATCGCGAATGGTCCGACCGAATTGCTGTTCGAGCACCACGAGCCGCTCGGAGATCTCCCGCAGCCGGGCCCGGGTCGGATCGTCGCGATCCACGCCGCTGCGCCGGAAATCGCGCAGCACGTGTTCGCGCATGCGCCGGGCCTGCTCGTCGAGCCCGGCCGGATCGGTGGCCGCGACCACGTCGTAGAGCGCCCGATCGAGATCGCGATCGGTGCGGACCCGCTCGATCCGCGTCAGCAGTTCCTCGGCAAGCCCGCGCACCTCGGCCTCGGGATGGACCTCGATCAACAGCAGCGCGGCCGAATCGGCCCCGCGCAGCGCGATATCGGCGTCGTTCCACAACGCGAGCACCGCCTCGGTATCGCGGGTATCGCCGTCCCCGAGCCGTCGCAGCGTTTCGGTCACCGTGGTCAGTTGACCGAGCACGTACTCGGCGAGCCAATCGGACCAGCGGGTCGTGGGCAGAGCAAGCGGTTCGGGACTCATTCGTCGACAGTAACCGCCGTCGCGACCGCCCGGGAATGAGCAAAGCCGGAGCAACGTTTGCATCGTTCATGGCAACCGAATCCCCAGAACTGAGCCCCGAAGGTTGGGTGCAGGACCAGACGAAGAAGATTCTCGAGACCGGGACCACCGAGGGGATCGAGGTCCTCGGCAAGCCGGTCGTGTTGCTCACCCTGCGGGGCGCGAAATCCGGCAAACTGCGCTACACGCCGCTCATGCGGGTGGAGCACGAGGGCAGCTATGCGGCGGTGGCGTCCAAGGGCGGCGCTCCCGAGCATCCCACCTGGTACTACAACATCAAGGCGTATCCGGAGTTCCCGCTGCAGGACGGAACCGTGACCAAGACCTACGTCGCCCGCGAGGTCGAGGGCGAGGAGCGCGCGAAGTGGTGGGAGCGCGCCGTTGCGGCCTACCCGTCCTATGCCGAGTATCAGCTGAAGACCGACCGCCAGATCCCGGTCTTCGTACTCGACCCGAAGTGAGGTCGGGGGCGGTCAGCTGGCGTGCTGCGAACTCAACGGCGTCGCAATGCTTTCCAATGACCGCCCCTCGGCCCGCACCCCGAGGATCAGCTCCGCGACGCCGCCGACCATCATCACCACCGCGCCGATGACGAACGCCAGCGCGGTCCGCCCGGCATCGCCGGTTCCGGTCAGCTCGGCGAAGACCAGCGGTCCCGCGATCCCTCCCGCCGCGGTGCCCACGGCGTAGAAGAACGCGATGGCCATCGCCCTGGTCTCCATCGGAAAGATCTCGCTCACGGTCAGATACGCCGAACTCGCGCCGCACGAGGCCACGAACAGCACCACGGTCCAGCACGCGGTGAGCGTCACCGCGGTCAGATCGCCGCGCACCAGCAGTATCGCGGTGAGCAGCAACAGAATTCCCGATCCGAGATACGACCCCGTGATCATGGGTTTGCGTCCCACGGTGTCGAAATAGCGACCGAGCGCCAGCGGCCCGAAGAAGCTGCCCAGACACATGACGGCGTAGAAATATCCGGTCCGATCGCTGGGCACATCGAACGACTTCCCCAGAATGACAGCGAAATTGAAGGTGACCGCGTTGTAAAGGAACGCCTGCCCCACGAACAACGCCAGCCCCAGCACGCTGCGGCGCGGATACTTCCGCAGCATCACCGACGCGATCTCGCCGAATCCGGTGGACCGTCGCTGCCGCACCTCGATGGTCTCCTCGACCTGCGGCAATTCCTCCGCGGTCTCGCGCGCGACCCGTCGCTCCACCCCGTTGACCAATTCCTCGGCGTGGCGTTCCCGCCCGTGGATGAACATCCACCGTGGACTCTCCGGCACATGCCGCCGTACCACCAGCACGAGCAGTCCGAAGATCACCCCGATCCCGAACATCAACCGCCAGCCGATATTCGGCGCGAACAGATGCGGATTCAACGCGGCCACCGACAGCAGCGCCCCGCCCGCCGCGCCGAGCCAATAGGTGCCGTTGATGACGATATCGATCCGTCCGCGATATTTGCTCGGAATCAGTTCGTCGATGGCGGAATTGATGGCCGCGTACTCACCGCCGATTCCGAGCCCGGTGAGGAACCGGAACATCACGAACCACCACAGCGAGAAGGAGAACGCGGTCATCGCGGTGGCGATCAGATACACCACCAGCGTGATGATGAACAGCCGCTTACGCCCGTAACGGTCGGTCAGCCAACCGAACAGCAACGCACCGGTGCACGCGCCCGCGACATACATCGCCGCGGCGAACCCCGACACCTGCGCCGAGGAAATGGCCAGCCCGCTGTCCGGCTCGGACAGTTTCGCCGCGACGCTGCCGACCACGGTGACCTCGAAGCCGTCGACGATCCACACCGACCCGAGTCCGACCACGATCATCCAGTGCCAGCGCGCCCACGGCAGCCGATCGAGCCGAGCCGGGATCCGAGTACGCACGGTGGTCATGACGCGGTTCTAGCCGTTCCGGCGCGCCGGAAACCTCGTTCGGATAGGCAACAATCACCGATGCGATCGGTACCGACCAGTTGCCAGGCTGGGAACATGCCTGGTTATCGAGTACATGCGACAACGACGGCCCCCGTGGGCACGGTATGGCGATTGCTGATCGACGGGCGCAGCTGGCCCCGATGGGCGTCCGGCCTCGACGAATTGGTCGAGGAACAATCGAGCGGACTGGATCCGCACGGCCGCGACGGTGTCGGGGCCGTGCGCGCGTTCCGATCGGGCCGCGTGGTCACCGGCGAGCGATTGACGGAATTGGTGGCGGGCCGCCGAATGGTCTACGAGGACGCCTTCAATTTCGCTCTGAAGGACTATCGGGCCGTCATCGAATTGAAGTCGACCATCGCCGACGGCACCGCCATCGACTGGCACGGCCGCTGGCGCATGCGACCGGGTGTCGGCTGGATTATGCCCTTGGTCCTGCCCCGGGTGATGCAGCGCATGGCCGACGACCTGGCCGCCTATGCGGCCCAACCGAATTGAGCGCGTCAGCCGCGCAGGATATCTCCGACCGGCGGCATCGTCTGCCAACGGTCCAGGGCCGGTCGCAGCGCCTCGGCGAGTATCGGCAGCCGGGGTACGAGGGCCAGACAGGCGACCGTCCGGCACATGCCCACGGCATCGACGAAACGCAGGACACGTTCGTCCAATTCGCGCCCGCCGCATCGCCGTGCGGCGGTGTTGTAGGCGTCACCGCCGATGGCCCCGAGAAACGCCATATCCCATTCGACCGGTCCCAGATTGACCAATTCGAAGTCCGAATACAGTGCGCCGCCGATGGTCCGGACGATATTGGCTGCCGGGGAGTCCCCGTGAATCGGCTGAAGCTCGACGTCCGGGAACGCCGCCTCGAATTCCGCGCGGGAGCGCATCGTCGGGGCCAGTAGGTCCCATTCCTGTTGTGCGCGAGCGAGTTCGGCCGGATCGGTCAGATCCGGGAGAACATATCGTGCAGCACCGACGGCTCGGTCACGGTCAGGCCGAGGTCACGGCCCGCGGCGACGGCCGCGTCCAGTGCTGTCTTCGTGCGCATTCCGGCGATCCTGCCATAACGGACATGGCGGAGCTACCGATCAACTGTGAACCGTCACGGCCGATCGTAGTAGTACTTCAGATCCGGGGAGACCAGACTTCCGTCGTCCGGATACGGGTAGCAGGGACTGTACGCGCCCGAATCCTGCGAGGCCGCCTCGCAGGCGGCCTTACCGGTGGGCTCGCCATTGGCGATGAACGGGCCGACCGAATTCGGGCCCGGCGCAATGGGATCCGCCGCGGCGACCCCCGCGGCCCCCATTACTGTTCCGGCCGCTATTGCTCCCGCGATCACAAACCTTGTCAGCACCGTATTCTCCGATCACATTGTCGGCTGATCCGTGCCGAGTGAAGCAGGGCCAGCTGTCGATCAGCTGTGAATCACCGTCGGACCAGCTGTACATTCCGATCGAAATGCGTCAGTTTCTCGGGATTGCGCAGCGCGTAGACGCCGGAGATGAGTCCGTCGTCGATCCGTAGCGTCATCACCGTGTCGAGTTCGCCGTCCAGCCGCAGCAGCAGTGCCGGGTGACCATTGACATCCGCGAGTTCCATGGTGGTGGCCGCGATCCGAGCACTCGAGGCGACCAGCATGCGAGCCACCCGATCGATACCGGCGACCGGCCGCGGCACCGCCTGTTTGATGCCGCCGCCGTCGCCGAGCAGTACGACATCGGGCGCGAGAATATCGAGCAGCTGCCGCATATCGCCGGTCGCGACGGCCCGCTGGAATGCCACGAGCGCCGCGCGGGCCTGATCCTGCGACGGCGTCTCGCGCGGTCGCCGCTCGGTCACATGCGCCCGCGCGCGATGGGCGATCTGCCGCACCGCCGCCGGACTCTTGTCGACCGCCTCGGCGATCTCGTCGTAATCCAGTCCGAATACCTCGCGCAGCACGAATACCGCCCGCTCGGTGGGATTCAGCGTTTCCAGGACGAGAAGCATTGCCGTGGAGACATTGTCGGCGAATTCGACATCCTCCGCGACGTCGGGTGTCGTCAGCAGCGGTTCGGGCAGCCACGGCCCGACGTAGGACTCCTTGCGCCGGGCGAGCGCGCGCAGGCGGTCGAGCGCCTGCCGGGTGACGATCCGAACCAGATATGCCCGCTGATCCCGGACCGCGTCGAGATCGACGCCCACCCATCGCAGCCACGTCTCCTGTACGACATCCTCGGCATCGGCGGCCGAGCCGAGCATTTCGTAGGCGACGGTGAACAGCAGACTGCGATAGGTGACGAAGGCGTCGGTGGCCGAATCCATACTCCGCATTCTGTGACATCGGGGGTCGGTGACAATCGTCACCCCGGCCAACTGTCACAGATCCGGGGGCATCGGCATCTTCTGGTCGACACGTTCGACAAAGGAGAAATCATGAACCTCGCCGTATGGATCGCCGCTGGACTGCTCGCTGTGGTCGCCCTGTTCGGCGGCATCACCAAAGCGTTCGTGCCGCAGGCGAAACTGGCCGGAACGCACGGTGGGGAATGGACCGCGCACGTTCCGGGGAGCTTCGTGAAAACCCTCGGCGTACTGGAAATCCTCGCGGCGGCGGGCCTGATCCTGCCCGCCGCGCTGGATATCGCACCGGTGCTGACGCGGGTCACCGCGATCTGCTGGATGCTGTTGATGATCGGCGCGATGATCACCCACGTGCGCACCGGCGGCCCGAAGTTCGCCCTGCTCAACCTGTTCTACCTCGCCCTGGCCGCCTACGTGGCCGTCGCGGCGTAGCTCAGGCGCACCCCGGCAGGCGGCGGCGGCCCATATGCAACTCGTCGATCAGATCCTCATAGGCGACCGCCAATTCGGCGAGATGCTCCCAGCTCGAGCCGAGTTCGCAATCGAGCGTGCCCGCCAGCGCGGCATAGGCCAGTGCGGTGAAGCGGGCCATGCGATCGACCACCGCGCCCATGGTCTCGGTATGAATTCGCGCCGCGCCATGGGCGGGCGGCAGGGACCGAGCGACGCACCGGTCGATTTCGGAGAGCAGTTCCGCCCGTCGGGATTCCATTTCGTCAAATCCGAAACGCACTGTGGTCAACTGCCTTTCGTGAATGCCGGTGAGCCCGAACGCGGCGTTGAGGATCGGATGATGGTCGTAGTCGACACCCCGGCAGGCATTGAGCAGCTGGGTTTTCGTCGGTAGTGGGTTCATGAGCAGCACGAGTTCCCCCGGTCTCTCGTCGGACGGTGAAATGTGTTGTGGCGGAAAGTGAGTGGTGTGGCGTTCGCGGCTATCGACGTGGTTACAGTGATACTCTGCTGGTGAGTGGGGTGGACGTTTTTCGACAGCCTTTCGGCGCGCTTACTGACTTATTCCAAAAAGGCATACAACTGGTTAGCGAGGCAAACGATGAGTGATTCGACCATTGCCAGCAGGGCCTTCGGACGTCTGGTGCGGAAGTACCGCAAGCGTGCAGGCTTGCCGAAGAACGCTGTGGCTTTTGCCGCCGAGACCTCACCGCAAACGTACGGTCGGCTCGAAGATGGCCTGAAACAGAACATCCCCAGCATGATGGTCAACGTCATCAGCGACAAACTGCGGGTGAGCGATGACGAGCGACGCCTACTGCTGACTCTTGCGGAGGAGACCAGAAAGGCGCGTAACGCGGAGGGGAAGTGGTGGCGTTCGCATCTGGACGAGCAACGAACGGGCTTCCGCCACTACCTGAATCTGGAGCAGTCGGCCCGGCGGGCAACATCGCTGCAGATCGCCCTCATTCCTGGATTGTTACAGGCCACGGAGTATCGACGACAGCTGGTGTGGGCGGCCTTTCCGCAGTGGACCCCTGCGGAAGTGGAAGAGTCACTTGCCTTGGCTGCGCTTCGCCGAGAGCGGCTCGCCGACCCGGACTTCGAGTTTCGTGCGTTGATTTCGGAGGCGGTGCTCCGGCAACGGTTCGGCGGTCCCGCAGTCCTCAAGGACCAACTGAGTCATCTGCTGGAAGCCAGCGAGCGGCCCAATGTATCTGTCCGTGCCATTCCATTCACTGCCACGAATCCCGTTTTCGCTTTGGGTGCGCCTTGTGTGCTGTTCGAGTTCGGCCCGTTGCCGTCCACGAAGCTGATCGAGCGACCGATGATATTTGTCGAGGAGCTTGCCGGGGCTCTGTATCTCGAGAGGCGGGCCGAGATGGACCTGTATATGGATGCGATCCGTCGCGCTGGTCAGCTAGCGTTGGATGTGAAGGCGACCAGGGATCTGATCCTTGGGATCGTGAGGGAGTGCTCCGAGTGATGACCGGTCGTTCTGAAGCAGCCTGGTACAAATCGAGCCGAAGCAAGGCCGACCGAGCGTGCGTCGAGGTCGCCCACCTCGACGCTGGCCTGGTCGGTGTCCGTGACTCCAAAGACCCCACCGGCCCGGCGCTGATCTTCGCGCCGGGGCGAGTGGGACGCATTCATTTCCAGTGTGCGGGCAGGCCGGGGTCACGGCTCCTGATCTCGACGGGAATCCGATTCGCCTGGGGTCCTGCGGAGTTGACAAGCCCGTGGCTCGTATTCCGCGAGCGCTCGGGCAACGCGTACGATCAGCTCTACCGGCGGCAGTTCGAATGTTCTGAACGGAACGCTCCATGCGGCGCCCGGAACACGATGCGGCAGCTTACTACTCACGTCATTCCTCTCGAAACCCCGTTGTAGCCATGCACTCGACGAGCCCATCAACCATCTCGCAACCATTGCCGTCGAGCCAGATACCGCAGATGTACCGAAGAAGTACGCTCGGGAAACTCAACTACCCGCTTTCAATTTTCCCGCAACAACATTCGGCATAAATGGTCGGCTCGGCGGGTGGTCTCCGGCTGTCGATACTTCGGGGTCAGCGCCAGAACCTGCTCGCAGGCCGTATCGAGGTCGATGCGATGGCCGACCGAGACGAAGACCGGTTTGATTCCCGGCTGCGTGCGCACCGCGCGTCCGACCACTTCGCCCTCGATGGTGATATCGCCGAAGTCGCCTCGGGCTGGGCCCGGTTCGACGTAATCACCCCAGACGGTCTTGGCGACGCCGATGGTCGGCAGCCCGGTCAGCAAGCCCAGATGGCATGCCAGTCCGAAACGTCGCGGGTGCGCGATGCCCTGGCCGTCGCATATCAACAGATCCGGTGTGGTGCCCAGCTTTTCGAGCGCGGCGATCGTGGTCGGCAATTCGCGAAAGGCGAGCAGGCCCGGAACATACGGAAAACTGACATTGCCGCGCGCGGTCGCGGTGTCTATGGGCTGAAGCGTCGCCGCGTCCAGAACCACCACCGCCGCAACGACACTGCCGCGATCGTCGTACGCCGAATCCAGACCGGCCACCGTCCGGACCCGAAAGGGTTCGGCCACGGTCGTCTCCACCGAACCCCGCAACCGATCCTGCAGCGCCACGGCCGCATTCGGATCGGTCGGCAATTCCGCTGTCATCGTCAGGCGCATCATCGCACCGTACGGGGTTACACGCGGGGTTTGGCGAAGTGGACCGTGCCGTTGGCATGGCCGGGTTCGGTCGGGACGAGCCGGTACCCCGCCCGCTGGTACATGCGGATATTGCGTTCGCTGCGAGCCCCGGTGAACAGCACGAATCGCTCGATGTGCGGGGGAGCGAGATCTTCGATCAGGCCCAGCAAATGCTTGCCGAGGCCGTGCCCGGCCCGATCGGGTGCGACCATGAGGCGACCGATATGCCAGTCGGTATCGCCCTCGACTCCGCCGCGCACAGCGCCGACCAGACGTCCGTGTTCGCGCATGACCAGGGTGGTGCATGTCGTCGCCCAGGCCAGTACCTCGTCGTGCGTCTCGTGCAGCGATGCAATGTCGAGGGTCTCGTTGATGATCGCCTCGGGCACCCAGCAGCAGCGCTGCAGTACAACGAGTTCCGCGAGATCCTCAGAGGTGAAGTTGGAGACCGGCATATTTCCCGTCGTAGTCCACCCGGCGCTGACGCGGCAACCGCATTCCTCCGATCGAACGCAATTTTGCGGTAACAGTGCAGGTCACGACGTTGGTGAGGGTTGGTCGGCGTCCATAGTCTCGGAATATGAGTTTCGCGACATCGGTCGATGAGCTGGCACGTCGTCTGCGCGAGCGGTTGACGGCCGATCGTGTCCTGCGCCCCGGTAATCCGGGGTTCGGTGATACCACGACCCCGAGATCGGTCCATGCCTGCTCGTGGTCGCCGTCTGGTCCGGGGAACGAGAGCACGCCGATGCCGCTGTCGCCGAGGTCATTCGGTTCGGTACGCCGATCATGAGCACCATTGGTCCGACCACGCAGCAGGATCTGCTGGAGCAGTTCGATCAGAGCATTCCGCACGGCATGCACTGGGATATTCGCTCGCGCACCGTCGCCGCCCCGACGTCCGCAATCCGTGATCTCCTGATCGCATGGGCGCAGGCGCGCCCCGGTCCGGCCGCGGGCATCGGCCTGCGCCAATTCCACGGCGCGGCAACCCGTATCGGCTCCGACGACACCGCCTTCGGTCTGCGCACCAGCCATACGGTCATCCAGATCTCGGCCGGTCGCACCCCCGGCGAGGATCCCGGCCCGTTTCGCGACTGGGCCGAAAAGATCAGCACCGCCCTCGCCCCGCACGCCCTGTCCGGCGGCTACCCCAATTTCCTGCTGCCGCGGCCTGGTCGAGGTCAACGGCCGTATCTCCGCGAGGACGTCCGAGTACGACGGCGCATCTACATGCCGCCGATGGCATCGGCCCGGCACGTCGGCGGGGTAGTCTGTCTGAAGATTGCCGTGTAGTTGCTGGATGTGATTTGCTCTCCCACCGAGCGAAGGAGATCCTCATGCTCACCGGACTCACCCCCGCGCAACCGGCTCCCGTTCTCGATCGCGGCGGGCGGCCCTGATGGGCTCCCTGGAACTCGGATCGGCGCTCATCGGCCTCGGTTCCGCGGCCTTCGCCGCAATAGGCGGGCCGACGCTGCTCGGGCTCGGCTCGGCGGCGCTGGCCGCGGTGGGGCTGCTGGCCGGGATCGCCGCCAATGTGATCGGCATCCCGGCCAGCATCATCTCGATCCTGCTCGGCCTGGGTCTACTGCCGCATCCCTGAGGCCGCCAGCGCCGCGAGTACCGCGCGGGTGAGCTCGTCGCGCTTGTCGCGCAGCCGAGCGAATGCCTCGGGGCCGGTGCCGTAGGTCTGCTCGACCTGACTGATCACCTTCTCCATTTGCTCGGGATCTGCTGTGGGCGTGCCGAATTCGATTTTGGAGGTTTCCGCGCCGACCCCGGCGTACAGGTGTCGAATGCCGCCGGGACCGCCGCCGAGGACGTTTCCCTCGAACGGGCCGATCGTGGCCCAGCGCAGCCCCAGCGAATTCCGCACGATCACATCGAGATCGGCGGGCGAGACGACGCCCTGCTGAACGAGATAGATCGCCTCGCGCGAGAGCGCCCCCTGCAGCCGGTTGGCGACGAAGCCGGGCAGCTCCCCATGGATGACCACCGGTACCCGGCCCAACTCCTCGTACAGTTCCACGGCCCGCTTGGTCGCGTCGTCCTCGGTGTCCCTACCCGGCACGACCTCCACCAGCGGCATCAGCTCCGGCGGATTGAACGGATGCCCGACCAACACCCGGGACGCTCCGGTGAGCCCCTCGGTGATCAGGCTCGCGGTGATCGACGAACTCGACGTCGCGAGAACGGCATTCGGCCGCGCGTGGGCGACGATCCGGGCGAACAGGTCCTGTTTGATCGGCAGGCGTTCGGGCCCGTTCTCCTGCACCAGATCGGCCTCGGCCACCGCCGCGGCGATATCGGCGACCACTCGGATGCGGGGATCGTCGCCCAGTTCGGCGGCCACCACGTCGGCGATATCGTCGCGCGGGTCGTAAATGGTGACGTCCCAATCGTGTTCGCGCGCGAGCTTGGCCCACGACAGGCCGATCACGCCCGCGCCGATGACGGCGAGTGTCTTCATATCAGATACCTGCGATTCCTGTCAGTTGCCGTCCGGGAAGCCGGGCGATGACGTATTCCTTTGCGTTGGAGGAGATATCGAGCGGCACCGCGCGCACGGTTCCGGCGAGATCGGTGACGTAGGCGAATCCGGCATCGGTGTCCACGGCCAGTCCGATCGCTTCGCCGAACCCCCGCGCCAGAATCTCCGGCCGTTCGCCGGGCTCGCCCCGGCCCGGGATTCGCGCGCGGTTCAGAGTGTTTCCCAGCGGCTCGGCCCCGCGGTCGGTCCAGTACAGCGTCGCCGTGGCCGGGTCGAGATGCAGGTCGATCGGTTCGGGCAGTCCGTCCCAGAGGATTTCGATATCCGAACGGTCCGCGGCGGTCTCACCCGGGGGCATGTCCAGCCCGGCCCGCAGGATCCGCCCGCGCCCGCCCTTGGCCGGGCCCTTCTGCGTCCAGTAGAGCCAGCCGCCGACGGGATCCACTGCGACGCCGACACATTCGGCCGTCGTATCCGCTGTCGGCACATTGACGATCAGGTCGGTCAGCCCGGTTCCATCGGTGTCGACGCGGCTCACCCGGCAACCCTCGCGGTCCGACCAGTACAGCCGACCGGCCGCGAAATCGGCCGTCAGCTGCTTACCCGTGGTGATCGCGCCGACCGGCAGCACGTAGCGTGGATCGGATCCGTCCAGGCGGGCCGAACGCAGCGATCCGTTGCGCTGCGAGAAATCCGGCTCCCGGCTCGATCCGCCGCGCGGCATTCCCATGGTGGTCCAGAAGATCCGGTCGGTCGCCGGATCGAACGCCAGACCGTCCGGCGCGGGCCCGGCGTCGTCGACAATGGTGCGAACACTGTTGTCCGACAAATCGATTCGATCGATCGTGCCGGACGCGATGCCGAGCACCAGCAGGGACTTGAACATCTCGAACCTCTCGGCGATTACGCCGGTAGCAGTGCCTGGTCGGCATTGCGCAGCGCGCTGGGCGGGGTGACGGGGGAGGAGGAGTTCAGCGCCCGCCGACGTGTCGCGCCGATGCCGCCGAACGATTGCGTGACGGCCGTCAGCCGCGCCGCGTAGTGGCTGATCGCGGTTTCGAAGGTCATCCCGATACCGCCGTGCAGTTGGATGATCTCCTCGGCCACCGTGCGGGCGGTCTCGGCGACGAAGACGAACCCGTCGTCGGCCGCCTCCAGGATCGACACCGTGTCGTCGGCGTCGAACGCTTCGAGCGTCGCGGTCGCCCACAGGGCGATCGAGCGGGCCAATTCGGTCTGCGCGTACAGATCCGCCGCACGATGTACGAGGGCCTGGAAGGCCGAGAGCGGGACGCCGAACTGCCTGCGGGACTTCAGATATTCCACCGTCTGCGCCAACCCGGATTCCATCAGGCCGACGGCCTCGCCGAGCAGGGCGATGCGGGCGCGGGCGAAGGCGATATCGAGGGCGTGGGCCGTCTCGCGCCCGGGGTTGCCCAGCGCGGTGGCGGGTGTCCGGTCGAAGTCGAGCCGGGCGGCGTGGGTCCAGTCGGTGGTCCGGCCGTCGGTGCGGGAGATTCCCGGGGCGTCCGCGGACACGAGGTAGACGCCGAGCTCACCCTCGGAATCGGTGGCGGTGACGAGGAAGAAACTCGCCCGATCCGCCCGTGCCACCGGCGATTTCACGCCGGTCAGCCATACCGGGCCGCCGGAATCCGAGCGGTCGGCGCGGACCGCGGGCAGCGCGTCCCATTCCCGGCCGGGTTCGGCGTGGGCGACCGCCCCGTGCGCCGTGCCCGCGGCGAGAGTCGGCAGCAGCTCGCGGCGTTGGTCGTCGGAGCCGAGGGCCGCAATCAGCCAGGAAGGCAGGTAGGTCCCGTCCAGCAGCGGCTCGACCGCCGCATGCCTGCCGAGCGCCTGCTGCACGACGTACACCTCGGCCGGGCCCGCGCCCGCGCCGTCGTGGTCCTCGTCGACGGTCAGGGTGGTCAGTCCCAATTCCGTGATCGCCTGCCAGACCGCATCGCTCCAGCCGGCGGGCGCGGTGACGACCTCGGCCCGGAAACCGGGGGTGTAGCGCCGCGCGAACATCGCCTCGGCGCTGTCGAACAGCAGTTTCTGATCTTCGTTGGGTTCGAGTTCCATTGCGGTTCTCCTCACAGCCCGAGAATGGTTTTGGCGATGACGCCGCGCTGAATTTCGTTGGAGCCGCCGAAGATCGACAGCTTGCGCAGGTTCAGGTACTGCTCGCCCAGGGCGCTGTCGTCCTCGGATACCAGCAGCGCGTCGGATCCGGCGGCCTGCAGGCGCAATGCCGACAGTTCCTGCAGGGTCCGGGTGCCCTCCAGCTTGAGCAAGGACGAAGCGGGGCTGGGTTGTCCGTTCTCCGATGCGCCGGTAACCCGCAACTCGGTCGCCTCGAGCGCGAGCAGCCGCAATTTGGTCGCATACAGCCGGGATCGGAAATCCGGGTCGTCGGCCAGCGTCGCGACACCGATATGCCGGCTGTCGGCGTACTGGACGAGTTCGGCGAACAAGCGCTGGGCGGTGCCGGTCTGAGCGATGCTGTTGCGTTCGTTGCCGAGCAGGAATTTCGCGTAGGTCCAACCCCGGTTCTCCTCGCCGACAAGGTTTTCCGCGGGAATGCGGACGTCGTCGAAGAAGAATTCGTTGACCTCGTAACCGCCGTCGATGAGTCGAATCGGACGATGTTCGACGCCGGGGGTGGTCAGATCGAGCAGTAGAAACGAGATGCCCTGCTGTTTGCGCTGGGCATTCGGGTCGGTGCGGGCGAGCAGGAACATCCAGTCGCCGTACTGGCCCAGTGTGGTCCAGGTCTTCTGGCCGTTGACGATGTAGGTGTCGCCGTCGCGTCGCGCGGTGGTCTTCAATCCGGCCAGATCCGAACCGGCCTCGGGTTCGGAGAAGCCCTGCGACCACCAGATATCCAGATTCGCGGTGGCGGGCAGGAACTTTCGCTTCTGTTCCTCGGTGCCGAATTCGGCGATGATCGGGCCCACCATGCTCGCGTTGAAGGCCAGCGGGGGTGGGACGGCGGCGCGCTGCAGTTCGGTCGTGTAGATGTGCGATTGGGTGGGAGTCCACTCACGGCCGCCCCACTCGACCGGCCAGTGCGGTACGGCGAGTCCGTGCTCGTTGAGAATCCGCTGCGCGGTGACGATGTCCTCGCGCGTGGTCCGGCCGACGGCCGAGCGGGCGCGAACATCCTCGGGGATCTTGCCGAGGAATACCGCGCGCAATTCGTCGCGGAATTCGATGTCCGCGGGGCTCAATTCGAGATTCATGGTGTCTTCGCTCCTCAGCGCAGTAGGGACAGAACTTCCTCGGTGCTGTGGCCGGGACGTTCCGCGTGCCTGCGGATATCGACGGGGGTCTCGGAGAAGTGCAGGGGATTGGCGATCATTTTGATGACGCCCTCGGTCGGGTGCTCGGTCTCGATGACCAGACCCATTTCCTGGACGTAGGGATCGTCGGCCAATTTCGCGACGTCGACGACGACGCCGTAGGGCATATCGTTGGCCCGCAGGTAGCTCTCCCATTCGGCGGTCGTCTTCTCCGCGGAGTGCGCGAGCACCGCCCGCAGTCCCGCCAGGAAGGTCTCGACATCCAATTCGTCACTGTCCCAGTGCGGTTCGGCCGCGAGCTCGTCCTGCCCGGCGCCGATCAGCAGACGTTTGATGTCCTGGTAGGTGTAGGCCACCGCGGCGATCGCACCATCTTTGGTGCGCATCGCGGCGTGTTCGCGGACCAGGCTCAACGGATTGCCCGCCGGGGCGGTCGCGGGCGCGTAGGTGTCTCCGGCCAGATGTTCGACCGCGGTCCAGGAGATGAGGGCGTCGGCCATCGGCACCTCCACCCGCTGGCCGATTCCGGTCGCGCTGCGGTGGTACAGGGCGGCGACCACGCCGATGGCCAGATACAGCGACGCGACCTTGTCGCCGACGAAGGTGGGCAGGAACTGCAGTGTTCCGGTGGCGCGTTCCTGCAGGTTCACCAGTCCGCTCACAGCCTGGATCACCTCGTCGTAGGCCGGGCGGTCGCTCTGCGAGGACGCGGGATCGAAGCCCTGGGCGTGTGCGTAGACAAGCGCCGGAAAGCGGTCGCGGATCTGGTCGTACCCCAGACCGAGCCGGTCCAGCGCCCGCAGACGCATATTCGTCACGAATACGTCGGAATTCTCCAGCAGTTCGAAAAGTGCGGCGAGGTCGCCCTCGTCCTTCAAATTCAATGCGATACTACGCTTATTGCGATTGACATTCAGGAAAAGCGGGGCCATTCCCGAGGTGCGTCCGATATCGCCGGGAGAGTAGCGGGCATTGTCGTAAGGTGGTTCGATGCGAATCACGTCCGCGCCGAGATCGCCGAGGATCTGGGTGGCGAACGGGCCCATCACCACGGTCGACAGGTCGACGATCCGCACGCCGGACAGCGGGCCACGCGGTGTACCGCCAATATTCAACATTTGTCGGGACCTTTCATCCGATCCGGCTTCCTCTTTCCGACATTAGGCACAGGTCACGAAGAAAGGAATGACAGGCTTCCTCAAAACGGTATGACGCAGGAGATAACACCGGATTCGGGTGTGCTCGTGGTTAATATGTCGGGTATGGAGATCCGGCACCTACGGTCGTTCCTGGCGGTCGCCCGCGAACTGAACTTCACGCGCGCCGCCGACGCACTGCGCATGTCGGTGCCGCCGCTGAGCCAGCAGATCAAGGCGCTCGAACGCGAGTTGGGCCAGTCACTGTTCGACCGGTCGACCCACCACACCCGCCTGACCTCGGCGGGTGAGGTGCTCTTACCCGTCGCCACCAGATTGGTCGCCGAATTCGATTCGCTCCCATCGCTGATCCGAATCTCGGCCACCGCGGCCCGGGTTCGAATCGCCATTCCCGATGCCCTGAACCCGAGGCATCGCACGCAGCTGGCCGCCGTCAATCGCGAGCTCGCCGCGGACCATCGCATCGAGTTGCGTCAGATGCCGTCGCTGAGTATGGAGGCCGAACTATTGGCCGACACCACCGATATCGCGTTTTCGCATGTGCCCGCCGTCCACCCGGCGCTCAACAACACCCTGCTCTACACCGAAACCTTGGCGGCCGTACTCGACAGCTCCCATTTCCCGACTCGAAAGTCGGTGCGGATCAAGGAATTACGCGGCTTCACCTACCTCATGGGACCCAAACACTGGGAGCTGGCGCATCGCACCCGCCAGAACCTGACCGATGTGGGCATCATCACCGACCCGGCCCTGTACTTCTCCGACAGCGGCGGCCTGCACCTGTTGCTCGCCAACGAACAACGATTCGCGGTCGCGCCCATCGAATCCGATCTGGCCCGCGAGGCCGACAGCAAGGGTTTCGCGGTCCTGCCCTTTCCCGATCTCGACCTGGCCATGACCACCTATCTGGTCCGCCGCACCGCGGACGCCTGGCTGGATCCGATCGTCGCCGCCTATCTGAAGGACGTCCCGTCCTCGACCGAAAGCGCCTGACCGACTTCGCCCTCCGCGCCCAGTCCCGCGAGCAGGCGCAGCCCGTCCCGGGCCGGACTGCCGGGCGGCGCCGACAGCACCACCAGTTCCATACCCGATTCGTCGGGTAGTGCGAAGTTCTCCTGGTGGAGTTCCAACAGCCCGACCAGCGGGTGCCGGTAGGCCTTGCGGCCATGGGTGCGGGCACACACGTCCGCGCGGGCCCAGAGCTTGCGGAAGCGCTCGCTGCCGATCGCCAATTCGCCTATGAGCGAAGCCAATCGGGGGTCCTCGGGGTATTTGCCCGCGGCCAGGCGCAGGTGCCCGACCGCGTCGAGGGTGCACTGTTCCCAGTCCGCGTAGAGGCCGCGCTCGGCCTCGTCGAGAAAGATGTGCCGGGCCGTGTTCAGACCCGGTATCGGTCCACCCAGTAGCAGACCTGCCAGCCGGTTCCCGGCGAGTACGTCGAGTCGGTGATCCATGATCAGCGCGGGCGCCTCGGTGACCAGGTCGAGTACGCGCAGCAGTTCCGGTCGCACCCGACCGCTCGGGGTCTTCGCGCGGCGGCGGCGCTGCCGCGCGAGCCGGTGGAGGTGCCCGCGCTCGGTCTCGTCGAGGTCGAGCACACCGGCGAGCGCGTCGAGGACCTGTTCGGAGGGCTGGGTCGCGCGGCCCTGCTCCAGGCGTACGTAGTAGTCGACGCTGACTCCGGACAGGTGCGCGACCTCTTCTCGGCGCAGCCCCTCGACCCGGCGATACCCGTCCGTGGGGATGCCCACCGACGCCGGGTCTACCCGGGCGCGCCGGGTCCGCAGGAAGCTCGCGAGATCGTCCATACCCCCAGTATGTCCGCGGCGAGGCCCGCGAGGGTGGCCCCGCCGATACCAGGAACCCCCGTCCGATGGATGCGGAGCCTCTGAACGTCGCACATCGAAACGCACAGGATCGAAGGCATCCGATCCGAAGGAGTTCCCATGAAAACGCTGATCGTCTACGCCCATCCGGAACCGAGGTCGCTCAACGGCTCGCTGAAGGACCTCGCGGTGTCCACCCTGGAGGCCGCTGGGCACGAGGTCCGAATCAGCGATCTGTACGCGATGAACTGGAAGTCGGTCGTGGACGCCGCGGACTACGGCCCCGATGCCTCGAATCCGTTGAAGGTGGCCCTGGATTCGGGGCGCGCCTTCGACGCCGGGACGCTCACCCCGGACGTCCGCGCCGAGCAGGACAAACTGCTCTGGGCGGACATGATCATCTTCCAGTTCCCGCTGTGGTGGTACGCGATGCCCGCGATTCTCAAAGGCTGGGTGGACCGCGTGTTCACCTACCACTTCGCCTACGGCGTCGGCGAACACAGCGACACCAGATACGGGGAGCGCTTCGGCGAAGGCACCCTCGCGGGCAGGAGGGCCCTGCTCTCGGTCACCGTGGGCGGCCTGGAATCGCATTACGCGCCGCGTGGAATCAACGGTCCGATAGATGATCTCCTGTTCCCGATCCAGCACGGCATCCTCTACTACCCGGGCATCGACGTGCTGCCGCCCTTCGTCCTCTACGGCACCGACCGAACAACCGCCGAGGACTATCCGCATATCGCCGCGGCCTGGCGGCAACGCCTGCTCACCCTGGAATCCACCGAGCCGATCGCGTTCCGCAGGCAGAACTTCGGTGATTACGAGATCCCGTCGCTGCATTTGAAGCGAGGGTTGGAGCCGGTGGGGCGCACGGGGTTCGGGTTGCATGTGTACGACTGACTCAGTCGTCCCAGTCGAGGATCGGGGCGAGTGATCCGAGCTGGACCGCGGGTGGAATCAACCGCAGCAGCGTGTTTCGCGCCAGCGCTGCCGCGGGCGAGGCGAGTTGACCGACCGCACCGATCATCCGGGAGCGCTTGACGATCATCTGGGTGCGTGGCCTGCGTTGCGCGTCGTAGCGCGACAGGTCACCGTCCTCGGCGGCGACCCTGGCCAGCACCACGGCATCCTCGAGGGCCTGGCAGGCGCCCTGCCCCAGATTCGGGGTCATGGCATGGGCCGCGTCGCCGAGTAGCGCGATCCGTCCCGCGACATAGCTTTTCAGCGGCGGCAGATCGTACAGATCGTGTTTCAGGATCGTCGCGGCGTCGGCCGCGGCCAGTAGCGCGGGGATCGGTGCGTGCCAGGAACCGAATCGGGCACGCAGTTCGGACAGCCCGCCGCCCGACGCGCCCTCGGCCATATCGGCCGTGGCGAAGCAATAGACCCGGCCGTCGGGCAGGGTGCCGTAGCCGAAACGCTCGCCCCTGCCCCAGCTTTCGCCCATTTCGCCGACCGGCTCGGTGGGGGTCACCACCAGTCGCCACGCGGTGTATCCGCTGTAGCGCGGCTCGATCGGACCGCACACCGCGCGCCGAACCACGCTGTGGATCCCGTCCGCACCCACGACGACATCGCCGACCGAGGTCCCCGCGGAATGCGCGACGGTGCCGTCCGGCCGCACTTCCGTGACCGAAACCCCGGTGCGCACAACGCCTTCCGGAATCGCCGCGCGCAGTATGTCCAGCAGGTCGGCGCGGTGCAACAGGATCGGGCTGCCGTAGCGAGTGCGCACGGCGTCGATATCGGTGCGGGACAGCCAGCGTCCCCTGCTGTCCCGGATACCTGCCGAGCCTTCCTCCCGTGCCCGCCCGCGGACCTGATCGCCGATGCCCAGCGCGTCCAATGCGCGAAGCGCGTTGGGCCACAGCGACAATCCCGCGCCCACCTCCGTGATGCGGGCGGATCGCTCCAGTACCTCGATCTCCCAGCCCCGGCGTCGGAACGCGATCGCCGTCGCGAGTCCACCGATGCCGCCCCCGACCACGACCACTTTCGGCATATCGTTTCCCTCGTTCACTTGGCGAATTGCAGCGCCAGCGTCGCCGCGGCGGGCACGAGATAGAGCACCGGGAAAATGGCCGACCCCGGATGTCCGGCCCGGATCGACGTAGCCGATGCCAGCAGGAAGTAGGCGATCAGGCAGACGGCGGCCGCGACGCCGATCGGAGGAATGACGAAGCCGACGATCAGTCCGAGCGCTCCCGCGGATTTCGCCAGCGCCAGCCAGTTCCACCAGGATTCGGGGACGTGGTACTGCTGGAGCGGTTCGACGACGAACTGCTTCTTGGCGAACAGGGAGTAACCGGAGAAACCGATCCAGAGGGCCGCGAGGACTCCGACGATGTGGTAGGCGATATTCATGACTTTCCTTTGCGGGTTGAAGTAGACGTCAGGCGCGTTCGTCGATGATTTCGCCGGTCAGTGCGGAGGCGTCCAGCATGAGCGCCTCGGTGGCATCGACCAGCGGAATACCCTGCGCGGCGGCGATCGCCGCGAGCATGTGTTCGGCGCGATCCCAGCGCCAGGTGTCGAGGTAGGTACCGTCCTCCAGCCGGGTGAGGCGGGTTTCGGTAAGGCCCGGGTTGGCGATCCGGATTCCGTCGATCAATCGTTTTCGTTGCGCCAGTAGCGTTTCCAGGTCGCCGCGCGCGACCCGGAACCTGTGCATCCTGATCACTGCCATCGCGGCGTCCCTTCTGCGGTGCGTCGTTCCTACGTCAGTAAGATTCACAGCCGCCGACGCCGGGCAGTAGTGCGCCGGACACCGATCGGTCATGCGTTTCGCATGGTTCGGCACTGCCGAATGCACGGCTCAGTACGGCACCGCGGCCTCCAGCCGGAATTCGCCGTCGCTGACCGAGGCCGCGAAGGATCCGCCCGCGTCGAGCACCCGGTCGCGCATATTGCGCAGGCCCTGTCCGTGCGAGTTCATTTCCGCGCATACGCCGTCATTGTGAATACGCAACCGCACGAACCGATTTCGATTCCGGCAGTCGATGTCGACGCGAGTCGCGGCGCTGTGCCGCAGCACATTGGTCACCGCCTCCCGAACGACCGGGGCGAGGACGATATCGACTCGCTCCGGCAGATCGTCATCGCAGTCGATGCTGACCGTCGCGATGGCGGCCGCGAGTATCGTTCGGGCCGAATCGACTTCGTGCCGCACCGAAAGCGCGACGCGATCGTCGGTCAGCGCCTGGGCCTCGATCTGTGCGTCCGCCGCGATCCGCAATGCCTGGTCGACCTCGGTCGCCACGCGCCGCGGGTCCCGGGTGATCAATTCGGCGATCAGATCGCACTTCAACGCCAGCACCGACAGGGTCAGCCCGAGCAGATCGTGGATGTCGCGGGCCAGCCGCAGGCGTTCGAGCTGGGCTGTCCGAGCGGCCAATTCGCCCCGGGCCTGATTGAGCTGTAGCGAGAGCTGTCGAAACCGCGCCAAGCCGTAGAGGCTCAGCGTCGCCTCCAAAGCCATGAACACCCAGCCGCCGGGTTGGGTGAGCTCGCCGACCGGTTCGGCGAATACCGCGCGCAGCGCGATCGAACCGACGGCGATCAGCATCCAGGACACGCGCTCCCGCAGCAGCGCCGCCACCGCGAGCAGCGTCAGCCAGGAGCACCAGGCCGAGCCGAGCCACAGCAGCGGTACGAGGGTGAACAGCGCCTGCAAACCCAGCAGCGCGGCCGCGTACCGGGGCCGGAGCACCTGTGCCACAAGCAAAACCGACAGCACGACACCGCCCAGCCCGTTCGCCAGCTGGCGCTCCGGTATCTCCAGAACCTGATTGGCGATCATCGCGATCAGGCCCGCCACCAGCGCCGCCAGTGCCAGCCGGGGAGCCAGCCGCGCCACCGGTGTCGGATCCGCCGAGGGTGCGTCGAACTCGTGCTGGGCGGCGGCCGTGCGACGCATGACGGCGACGATCGTGCGAGTGCGGTCCGCCACATCGTCGGCCGCGCGGCGCGCGAGCTCCGGAGCATGTCCCATCTCCGTTCGCACTTGCCCCAATCGGTCCAGTACCGCCATGATCTGCGTGCCCAGTCCGGAGCGCAGATCGCGAGCCACCCGCAGCCGTTCCTCCGTGCGCACCACTCGGGACAGCTCGTCCTGGGTGGTGCTCAGCCGATCGAGCAGAACGGGGAGTCGCAGCAGGCCGTAGGTGACCAGGCCGACGGCCGTCGTCGCGACATAGGCGTGCAGGTAGGTGGCCGCGTCGGCGTGCAGTCCGTAGTGGGCCGGGCCGGAAGCCAGTGTCACGACACAGAATCCGAACCAGCGCAGCCGATGTCCGGGCCCGACCAGGATGGTGGCGGCCAGCAGCCAGTCCAGATCGACTGTCCCGGCGGCGGGAAAGGCAATGGGCAGGTAGCTGAACGCGGCCTGCGCGAACAGGACGGGCCGGTTCGGGCCGGGTCGACGATGGGCGATCACCAGCAGGATCGCCTGTACGACGGCACAGCAGGCGGCCGCGATGCCATTCCCGCCGACGACGACCGAGAGGACATAAACAACCAGGAACAGATACCCGGTCGACCTCGAAAGCAACGACACGCGATGATTGCATACCGGTCGGACGGTTCGAAGCAACTCGGCGCGTTCGGCGGGACCGGAAACAAGGAGTGGAGCATATGATCAGGGTGCTGATCGCCGAGGATATGCGGCTGCTGCGCGAAACCCTGGTGGCATCGCTGGAGCTCGAGGACGACCTCGAGGTGGTCGCGGTGCTGGCGGCGGGCGATGCCATCGTGGCGACCGTGGCGGCCGAGGAGATCGACCTCGCCATCCTGGACATCGATCTGCCCGGCGTGGACGGACTCACCGCCGCCGCACGGATCCGCCGCGATCATCCGCACTGCCGCGTCCTGATCCTGACCTCGCTGGCCAATCCCGGTCACATCCGGCGTGCGATCGATATCGGTGTGTCCGGATTCGTGCTCAAGGACAGCTCCCGGCGCGAGCTGTTGCATGCCGTCCGCACCGTCGCGTCCGGCGGCAGCGTCCTCGATCCGGGGCTGGCCTTCACCGCCCTGCGCGGCCCCGCCAACCCGCTCACCGGCCGCGAGGCCGATGTTCTGCGCTGCCTCGCCGCGGGCGCCGACCCGAAACAGATTGCCGCTCAACTGCATCTGTCCCACGGCACGGTCCGCAACTACCTGGCCGCGGCCGCGACCAAGCTCCAGGCCCGCACGCGCGTCGACGCGGTCCGCATAGCCCAGCAGGCCGGTTGGCTGTGACTTTCAGCTCGGATCCTCGCTGATCGACGTACAGTTGTGCCGCACTGACATCGATACTGCAGAGGACGGCAGCGATGATTCCCACTCTCGCCGGTGTACATCACCTCAAACTCCCCGTCTCGGACCTGGCCCGTTCCGTCGACTGGTACCGCACCCGGCTCGGCTACACGGTCGCGGTCGAATTCCACGAACAGGGCGTGCTGATGGGCGTGGGCCTGCGCCACCCCGCGGGCGGACCGATGCTCGCCCTGCGCCTGTATCCCGAAAAGGCCGCCGCGGCAGCGGGGTTCGACTACTTCTCGATAGGCGTTCCCGACAAGCAGGCCATGGAGGCCCTCGCCGAACACCTCGACGCCCTCGGCGACTCCCACGCCGGAGTCCACTTCGCCACCACCGGCTGGATTCTCCCCGAACTGCACGACCCCGACGGCCACGAAATCCGCTTCTACACCATCGAATCCCACACCGCCCTCGGCGAGGACACCCTGCGGGTCGACAACCCCCGGGAAACCGCCGAAGCGCGCGAACGCGACGGTCACACCCCGCAGGGATCGGCGTAGGCCGCGCTCGGAAAGTATTGCCGCCATTCGCCGATCGAGATAACCGACGACTTGTCCGCACACAGCGCCGCGACGACACTTCGGCTGTCGAGCTGCCACGTACGAAGCGTGCCGTCGAATCCGGCGGCCACCAGGCGGGCGCCATCGGGACTGAGGGCGACGTCGTTGACGCGGCCTATACGGCCGGAGCGAATGCGGAGACGGTCTGCTGCTGACTTCTCCTGAACTCAGTCGACGGGGCGGCCGACATTCTCCGGATACCGGCCCTCCACATTGCCGGGCGGGGTGAAGCGAGCCACTATCAATGTGCTCGGTTGCGAGAAGACCGTCCCCGCCGGGCAGGAGGCGATCCCCACGGCGATCTGTCGGCTGTTCTTCCATACGACTTGGGTGAAATGCCCTGTCTCCATGGAGAAGCCCGGGTGGTTGTAGTCGTATTTGGACGCCTCCTCCATCCAGGCGTCCAAGGCGTCCTGGAAGCCGACGTTTCCGGTTCCGGCATAAAGATTCTCACCGTATCGTCCCTGCGGGTTCGAATGTTCGAACCGGCAGGCCTCGGCGTACTGCTGAGTGCTCGGATACAGCTCGGAATTCCACGTCACCGGATCGGCCCCGTAGCCCGCGCGGGCCTTGTCGACGGCGGCGACGATCTGGTCGTTCTGGGTATCCGCCTGAGCCGGAACGATATTCATGAACAATCCGGTGACGACAGCCGCCGCGACACCGAGCATCGCCGTACCTGATTTTGTCATTTGTTCTCCCGAAAGCCGTTGCTGCGGAATGGGACTCGAGTCGAGATGCGATCGCTTCCGTGCGGTAGCAGAGACCGTGGGGTCGGCAAGCGTTCTGCTCAATTGCGCCATGGACATCCGGACGCCGGGTTGACCTTGACCCTGCGTCAGGGTTGCAGGCTTGCCGCATGACGAATGACAGCTTCTCCCCGACCCGGTTCGTGCCGCCGGTCGGCGGGTTCCAGGAAATCGAGGGTCGCCGAATTCATGTGCATCGGTCGGGCAGCGGGGGACCGGCGGTCGTGTTCCTGCCCGGCGCGAGTGCGGTCGGGCTGGACTACCTCGGTGTCCACCAACAGGTTTCGCAATTCACCACGGCGGTCATCTACGACCGCGGCGGCACGGGCTACAGCGATGCGCTACCGCTGCCGCGCACCGCGGCAGCGGTCGCCACGGAATTGCGCGAGCTGCTGCGTGCCGAGAACATCACCGGCCCTTACATTCTCGCGGCCCACTCCCTGGGCGGCCTCTACGCGCACCGGTTCGCGCAGCTGTATCCGCGGGAGGTGGCGGGCCTGGTCTGGATGGATGCGCTACACCGCGATTGGGACGATTTCATGCCACCCTCGATGAGTCTGGCGGCGGCCGAGCGTATGGCAACCGATCCGGAACAGCTGCGACGAATGCGCCCGGCGCTGCGCGCGATGCGGGCCGCCTTGCTCACGGACTATCCCGAGCACATCCGGCAGCCGCTGCTCGAGGCCAAGGACAGCGACGAATGGACGCGGGTCGGCATCGCGGAACGTTCGGCCCTGACCGAACTCGCCACCGAACTGCGAGCGGGGCCGAACATCCCCGACGTCCCATTGATCGCGCTGACCGTGGTCGGCAGCGACCCCGCCCAGCAGGCGCTGAGCTCCCGGGAGATCAACGACGCCAAGACGAGAATGGACGCGGCCCTGGTGCGCGCGGTCACGCGCGGCGAACAGCGCATCCTGCCCGACACCCTGCACCACCGGCTCTGCTTCGACCGTCCCGATGCCGTGGTCCGGGCGATCCGCGACGTCCTCGACCGGGTGGTCCGCCCGTAGACTCGGCGCGACGATGCCCGACGACGACAGGGGAGCGGTGCTGACCATCGGCCAACTCGCGGCCGCCGCGGGCGTGACCGTACGCGCCGTTCGCCACTACCACCACGTCGGCCTGCTGGCCGAGCCCGAGCGCGACGCCTCCGGTTATCGCCGCTACAGCGCGCAGGCCGCGGTGGACCTCATCCGGATCAGAACCCTCGCCGACGCGGGTGTCCCGCTGGCCCGCATCGACGCGCTACTGCACGCACAGCCCGCCGAATTCGCCTCGGCCATTACCGATATCGACGCCGAATTACAGCGCAAGATCGATCAGCTCGCCGCATATCGTCGCCGCATCGCCGATCTGGCCAGCGGCGAGAGCCTGGTCCTGCCCGCCGAGGTGGTCGCCATCCTGAACCGGATGCGTGGCCTCGGCGTGAGCGAACAGCGGGTGCAACTCGAGCGCGATTCATGGATCCTGCTGCAGGCCCTGGACCCGCAGGCCATGCCGCAGCGCGTCCGGGAGAAGACCGCGGGCCTGGACGACCCCGAGACCGTGCGCCTGTATCTCGCCTGCGATCGAGCCGTGGACTGGGAACCGGATGATCCGCGCCTGGATCGGCTCATCGACGATCTGGACGCCTGGGAGATCGCACACGAGCGAGACCGCGACGGGGATCGGAGCCTGCGGCTGATCTCGTCTCGGATCTCCGAGGCGTCACCGGCGTGGCAGCGCATCATCGCCGCGCTCGCCCATCGCGCCGAGCGTCGCCGCGACGCCTGATGTCGTGCCACCGGCATATGCGCGGTGGTTCTCGGCGAGGCCCGGCATTCCGGCGAGCGCTGTCGGAGTTGTCCCGCTGAACGCCAACACCTCTCGATACAGATGTGACTGATCGACATAGCCGCATTCCGCCGCGATCAGCGCGACGCTGCGGCCCGCGATCAGTTGATGGACGGCACGGTCGAAGCGCACCAGTTTCGCGGCGCGCTTCGGCGGCAGGCCCACCTGCGATCGGAACCGCGTCCACAGCCGTTTGCGACTCCAGCCGAGCTCGGCGGCCAGATTATCGACCCGAATTCGACCGCCGCTCGAGGTGATTCGTTCCCACGCCCAGATCACCTCCGGATCCATCGGCGGTCCCGCGGTAATGCGTGCGGCGAGAAATGCCTCCGCCGCCGCGAACCGTTCATCCCAGGATGTGGCCTCGCTCAATCGCTCTCGAAGCTGTGCGGCATCTCGACCCGACAGCGCGTCGAGGGGCAGCACGGCCGGGCAGGGGCCCAGTACCGCGTGCGCGACCACCGGGGACATTCGCACCTCCACGCAGGCGATGTGCTGCCCGCGCATCCGGACCTGCCCGTGTGCGAGTCCGGCGGCGAGGCTGCCCACGTGTTGTCTGCCGGTCGCCTCCTCGATCAGCAGTGCGCCCTCGCCGAATTCGAATATCAGGGTGATCGAAGGGTGCGCAATCACGCGCTGCTCGATCGGATCCGTAGCGAGACTGCGAAATCCGGCCATCCTGATGCCGCCCGCTCGATTCGGCCGGGTCGGCCGCGCGATATCCCAACCGGCCGAGCCGTCGGCCACCCGCCCGGTAGATCGCATCAACCCATGCTACGTGCCGGTTTTCGACCGAAGTTCCTGCTCGGCAGGGGGCGTGGAGCAAATGTACAAGACGAGATCACCATCCGGCGTGGACAGTGGCAGTCGACCAGATCGCAGAAGGGATATGCCGTGGCGACCGTACAGCTGGATATCGAGATCGACGCCGACGCGGATTCGGTGTGGAAGGTAGTGGGCGGCTTCGCGACCGCGCCCGAACGAATGACGCCCGGCTGGGTGAGTTCGTGCGTGGCCGACGGCGGCGTGCGGGTGGTGACCTTGCGCAATGGAATCATCGTGCGGGAGCGGCTCATTGCCGTGGACGAGCACCGGCGGCGCATCGTGTATTCGGTCGTCGGTGACACCGTGCGGCCCGTTCACGACAATGCGTCCATGCAGGTGTTCGCGACGGGGCCGGGCCGCAGCCGACTGGTGTGGATCCACGACGTCCTGCCGGACGAACTGGCCGAGCTGTTGCACACGAATATGAGCGAGGCCGTGGACGTCATGCGAAACGCCTTGGCGGACAGCTGAAACCGCAGCCCGAGATGCTCAGCGATTCTGGACGAAGCCGTCCAGCAGCTTGCGGCACAGATCGGCGAAGCGATGGCGGGCGTCGATCTGATCGTCGGACAGCCCGTCGGTCGAGGCCGGTGCGTAATTGACCAGGGGGACATCCTGATCCGGGGTCGCGCCCAGGAAGTTCAGAACCGCGCTGCCCTTGCCGCTTTTCGGGATGCCCATATCGACCTTCGCCAGCGACCTGGCCTCGGCGAAGGCCGCGGCGAGCACATCCGGCGCGATTCGGCCCTGCAGCTGCTGGGGCGCGGTCCCGCGCTTACGCTCCTCACTGACGGCATCGGGACTCTTCACCGCCTGTCCGTCCGCGTGGACCTGCAGCATCGGCGCCAGATCGGTGCGATCCTCCCAGCCGTCCGGAATCATGCTGAACACCACGAAAGTCGGTGTGGGCGCGGGCGGTTCGGCCAAGGCGATGGTATCTGCGCCGAACAGTCCGGTGGCAGACAGGACTCCGGCCACCGCCATCCGCACCGCCGCGAATCGTCGTGCCGCACCGAACTTTCGCATGAATCGTTTCCTCCTGATCCCGAACCGGACGACCGCCGTCCACGGCAGCCAACCGTACGCGGTCGACCCGGTTCGCGGCTGATTCGGCGGGCTGTGCTTCACGATGTTAAGAAGGCGCTTAACCGCAGGCAGGACGGTATCGGCGGGCGTGGAAATTCGGTCGTGCGCCTATCGGTGTCATTGCTACCGTGGAGTCATGGAGGTCTGTTCACGAATTGCCGCCGCGGCCGCACGAGCTCACAGCTCGCCGGTCGCTGCCGCCTGACCTCGATTCCCCTGCCGGCGACCGGAAACGGTCCGCCGGTCTGTGTCGGTCTCCTCTCGGGTCCGATATTCGCGGTCGCTTCCGGTCGATTCCATCCTGATCGGAGCAACCATCATGATCTCGACCGACCGAACCATTCGTATGTTCCTCGAGTTCTTCCGCGAGCGCGGCCACGAACTCGTACCGCAGGAATCCCTCATCCCGCCGTCGGGGGATTCGGTGCTGTTCACCACCTCCGGAATGCATCCGTTGACGCCGTATCTGCTGGGCCGCCCGCATCCGCTGGGGCCTCGGCTGACCAATCTGCAGCGGTGTCTGCGCACCACGGATCTGGACGAGGTCGGCGACAGCACCCATTTGACGGTCTTCGAGATGCTCGGCTCGTGGTCGCTCGGCGACTACGACGGCCCGCGGAGTCTGCGGTGGGGCTGTGAACTACTGCGCGACGGATTCGGAATCGACCCGGGGCGGATGCATGTCACGATCTTCGGCGGGGACGAGCAGGTCGGACCCGATGACGAATCATGGCGAACCTGGGAGGAGTTGGGCCTGCCGGTCGAACCGACCACCGAGGAGAACTGGTGGTCGCACGAACCCACCGGACTCTGCGGCCCCGATTCGGAGATCTTCGTCTGGACCGGGCCCGGAATGCCGCAGGGCACACCAACCACCGATGATCGTTGGGTCGAGGTGTGGAATCACGTCATGATGCGATACGTCCGGCATTCGGACGGCAGCCTCGAGCCGCTGCGGCGGCCCAGCGTCGACACCGGGCTGGGGCTGGAACGGCTGGTCCGGATTCTGCAAGATAGGCCGTCGGTTTTCGACATCGATATCTTCCAGCCCTGGCTGACCACTCTGCCTCGGCTGTGGGGGCCGCTCGACGAATCGTCGATGCGATTGCTGTCGGATCATCTGCGGTCGTGCATCGTCGTACTCGGCGATCGAATCGTGCCGTCCCCGAACGGTGGCGGCTATGTGCTTCGTCGGCTGATTCGGCGCGTGCTGACCACATTGTGGCGCGACGAACCCACCCGAACGCTGAGCGATCTGCCGATCGACCTGATCGAGGGGACGCTCGGGCATTTTCGGCAATCGCGTCCACCGCGCGAGGTGCGCACCGTATTGCTCGACGAGGAACGCAGATTCGGCCGACTGCTCGAGCGCGGATGGCAGGTCTTGTCGCGGCCGCGTTTCACCGGGCCGCTGCGCGATGACGATTATCGGTATCTGCACGAAACGCATGGTCTGCCCCGCGACCTCGTGATGTATCTGCGTGTGGGCCATGGTGATCCGACGGGAAATGTTGTTCGATGAGTGATCGTGGACACTGTGGACTTCGCGCGGGTCGTCGCGGAATTCGGCGTCGGTAACGCGTTGCTGGTCGAACCGGGGGCGCCGGCCGCGACCCAGGTACCGGCGAAATGGGCCGGGGTCGTCGTCGGCGACGAACCCCGCGCTCGCCGCGCCGCCGCCACGGCGCTGTGGACTCTCGACATGCTCATGCTCCTACCGCGATTCGCGGCGGCGCTGGACGAATGCCTCGACGATGTGCGGGTCTGCCTGCTGCGTGGGGACTGGGTGCTGCTGTACGCGTTTCGGAAACCGTTCCAGGCGCACGAATTCCGAATCGGTTGGGAGCCGGAGACATTCGGCCCCGACCTACCACCGCACTGGGATTCGCTGCCCACCGCGCTACGCAACTTTCTGCGCACCGTGCACGCCGGATTCACCGATCTCGATGGAATTTCCTTCGGCCCCACCCGGCCTCGCGACATGCGGACCTATCGCGCCCTGAGTCTCGAGGAACCGGTCCGCAATTGGGAAGCGGACCAAGACATTCCGGGTGATCGCATGACACTCGTCACCCAGGGCATGGGCGGGACCCGCTACTTCGTGTCGCCGAACCTGCCCGGCGGGACGATCGGCTGGGAATTCGGCGGCAATCTGGACAAGCCGTTGGAATTCGACGAGACGCTGGACGAGTTGATGAGCAAGGGCTTCCAACTCGAACGCGATCGCGCGGCCGAACCCGAGAAGCCGCCGGAAGACCCGCGGCGCACGCTGTCCCGGGTCCGGTCCATGCGAGCGGCCCGGGCGGTCGTCTGGAGCAGTGAGCTCACCGAGGAGATCGCCCGCGCACGCATCCGCGGACTGGTCGCCGAACTGCTCCGCGCGCTAGGCGGCCAATTCCGAGTCCGCCCCCAGGACGGCCCCGACGGCGAAATGATCCTCCCCTGCGACGACGGCGCGGGCGCTATGTACGACCTGGACCGCCTGGAGGTCAACTACTTCCTCGACCAGCCATGGCCGGACCCACCCGACATCTACCCGTCCGTCATCATGCGAATCTGGGAACAACTCGGCTGGCCGGTAACCCCCGCGACCGACCCGTACGGCATCGTCGCCCAAGCCCGCACCGCGGACTGGTACGAACTCACCCTCGCCCTGCGCCACGACGTTCTCCGCCTCGCCGTCACCTCACCGGGTTTCGTCCGGTCACCTGCCTGAGGCACGGCACACGCGACCGATGCCGACACGTCGTCGAGGGTGCTTCCGGCCTACGAGAGGTCGCGGGCAACGGCCGCACCCTTCGTGGTGTCGAGGACACGATCGGTTTTCAGCGGCGTGAGCGCAGATACTCGTCGTGTTCGCGGTCCTCGGCGAAGTAGCGCTGGGTGAGGGTGGTCAGGCGATGGATCTCGGCGGCCATGCGCGTGGCGTCGAGCGGTTTGGCGACGATCGGGTCGCCGGTTTTCACGTAGTAGCGGCCGTCCTCGTAATCCATCCACCAGAAGCCGCGGCCGGGCGTCGGGCGGGCGTCGACGGCCGGGCCCGGGAAGACGGTGATCTCACCCAGGCCGAGGCGGCGGCGTTTGAAGATGCCGTTGAGCTGCTCGATGCTGTTGCCCGGTGTGGCGACCGCGCGATTGCCGTCCGTGGCGATCTGCTGTCGCCGAATCTCGATCGGCTGTCGCGCCCCCGGCCCGCTGGGCGGTAATGCGGCGACGGTTTGCTGGGCCACATGGCTCGATTCGCCATAGGAGACAAGTACATCCGCGCCGGTGTCCTCGCTCGCTCCCGGAAGCTGCCGCAGCGCCACGCCCTCGGACCCACGAACGGCACCGTGAAACCGAATGACCTCCGACAACTCCGGCCCGGCGAAACCCTTCATCTCCACCCGAACATCGGGCTCCAGCAGAACTTCGACGGCCCGCGGGATCTCGGGTTCGTACTTACCGAGCAGTGCCTCGACGGCCGCCTCCCGCTGCGCCTTCAGATCATCGAAATCGACTGCTTGCGGCCGGAACTGAATCGGATAGGGCAAACGATCACGACCATAACCGGCCCAGAGAATCTCGAACTCCATACCGGTGAATCGCCAACTAATCACGATCGTAATCCCCACCGATAACCGGCGGAATCGCCTTGGTATCCGGCCCGATCAACTCCTCGCCATGCTCCTGCGTAACGAGATAGTCCGGAACACCGGACTTTTCGCGATCCTCTTCCTTCTTGGCCCCCGCACCGGGCATCCCCATCCCGGGCAGCCCCGCGGTCCCGGCCTGTCCGGACGCACCTGCCAGCCGAGCGGCGGCGGCCGCAGTGGGCGCGAGGCCACCACCGGGAATGCTGCGCCCAGGTGCGTTCCCCGCTGTGCCCTGACCACCCGTGCCCCCGCCGGACCCACCACGCCCCAGGCCCCCGCCTCCACTCGATCCGCCGCGGCCGATCCCCGGAGTGGTTATGCCACCGGTCGACGACGCGCCGCCCAAACCGGCTGGGGTGGTGGCGGTTCCGGAACTCGTCGAATTCACGCCGGACGTACCGCCGGTCGTGCCGGAGTCCGCCAGCGAACTCGGTGAAGTGCTCGCGGCCTGCGTGCCGGGGTCCTCGGCGGAGTTGTCGTCGGGCTTGGTTTCGCCGCCCTGATCTTTGGAGTCCTCGGGTTTGGTTTCGCCGCTTGGGGTTTCGCCGCCGCTGGTGGTGTTGCCGGTGTTGCCGGTGTTCGTGCCGCCGGGGGTGGAGCCGCCTGGCCAGGGTTGGTTGGGTACGGGGGCGATTGGGCCGCTGTCGGTAATCGGTTGTGGAGTGGGAAGTACGGGCACGCCTTGATCTGTCTGAACAACGACGCGGCCGTAGACCGTGCGGAGGATACGGCGGGCCTCTTCGGTCTCTTCCTCCTCGTCGTAGTCGCCCGACTTCATGACGCCGTCTTTGGGCAGGGTTTTGTCGAGCACATTGGGGCGCTGGGTGATACCCGGGAACAGCGCCTGAGTCTGTTCGAGTCCGGTATGTGCCTCGGCAAGCTTGGCTCCCACCACCTGCGCGGCCGCGACAAGATTCTGCGATTGCGTGGTGTAGTTGTTCACCGCGGTGACAGCGGCAGGACCGGACTGGCCGGTCCAACCGGCATGTTGGCCATCGCCGCTGACAGTCTTTGCGAACGCGGTATTGAACGTCTTCGATGCCTCTTCCAGGTCCTTGCCGATCTGGCGCCAGATCTCCGACGCATCGCGCACCTCGTCTGGGCGCATCTCACTGACGATCTTGCGCATCTCGTCCAGCTTGTAGCCCTCGTACACCTCGCAATAATTGATCGCCGGTTTGTCGAAGTCACCCTGAAACGCGGAGTCGAACGTGCGGGTCTCCCCGTAGATACGCTCCCTCTCCTTGTTCCACTGATCTTGTGCCGCAATGATTCGCCGCTGATAGTCCTCGTAGGAGCTCATTTCGGCACCTCGGTGTTGGTGTAACCATCGGCATTCTGCTGGTCGACCCCGACGAAGTTCGAAATAGCCTTGGCTACAACCTCTTTAGCTGTCTTGACCGCGTCCATGTGCTGTTGGAGAACGATCTCCAGTGATTGGTCTCCGCCGAACGCCTTCTTGCTGAACTTCGCTTGCAGATCCTTCCCCGACTGGAAGGATCCGAAGCCGCCTAGATACCGAAGTCGGGCAGACGATTTCATGAGGGTGTTAAGACGATCCAAGTAGTCGTCGCAGACCTTGTCGAGCCCCTTGCCGATCTCCGGGTCGAGGGACAACTGCCCAGAGTTTGCCTGGCCCAGCAACTTTTGCCATTCGGCGGGATCAACCCCGGCGATCATGCCCCCTCCTCAGCTAGCGGGTAGATACTTGACCAAGTCGTCGGCGTGGCGGCGCACCTGCGCGCACGGATCGCCCTGTTTTCCGACCGAGTAGTTTGTCTGAGCTTCGAACGTGACATCGCCTTGCTCGAGGGCGACGGCGATGTAGCAATTCAGCGCTTTGGGATCCCCAGCATCGCCGAACTGGATCGCTTCGTGGGACCCGACTGTCGTTGGGGTGAATCCGGCCAAGTCGGTGCGGTCACGAATTTCCTGCAACGATCTGCCGATCGAGTAGACCGTCAAGTCGTACCACTTCGTGGTGGAAGTCCATGCGCACGTTTTCGATCCCGGGAACTGCTTGCCCAAGACGCCAGGTTGCTTTGTCGCCGGATCCAGTCCGTTGGCGACCAGCGCGGAGTCCGGTAGCGCACACGGGTCCCACAGGCTCGCGGCCGGGTCGGTCGTCGTCGGACTAGCACTACTCGACGTAGTAGTCCCCCCACCACCCCCCGGCCCACACCCCGCCACCAGCGCCAACGCCCCCACAGCCAGCGCAACCCCGCCCACTGCCTTCCCCAGGCTCGTCATAGGTTCCCCTTCACTCCAGAGCCCCACCGTCCGGCCAGCACATTACCGCTCGATACCTTGGACGCGCCCCGCTCACCGCCGGTTCCCCTGTCGCCGCACTCACAGGGCGGCCCCCATTCGGACAGCACTAGACTCGGGGCGAACGGGCAGCACGCAGACGAAAGCGAAAGTAGGCAGCCGAACGTGAGTGCCATTGCATTGGGGATCCCGGCCGCGCCGGCGGCGGTCCTCGCGCCCCGGCGCAAGACCCGCCAGTTGATGGTGGGCAAGGTCGGGGTCGGCAGTGATTTCCCGGTTTCCGTGCAGTCGATGACGACGACCAAGACTCATGATGTGAACTCGACGTTGCAGCAGATCGCGGAGTTGACCGCGTCGGGCTGCGATATCGTCCGTGTGGCCTGCCCGCGGCAGGAGGACGCCGACGCGCTGGCGGCGATCGCGAAGAAGTCGCCGATCCCGGTGATCGCGGATATCCATTTCCAGCCGCGCTACATCTTCGCCGCGATCGATGCCGGTTGTGCTGCGGTACGGGTGAATCCGGGCAATATCAAGGAATTCGACGGCCGGGTCGGCGAGGTCGCGAAGGCGGCCGGGGCCGCGGGGATCCCGATCCGGATCGGTGTCAACGCGGGTTCGCTGGACAAGCGGATGATGGAGAAATACGGCAAGGCCACCCCCGAAGCGCTGGTCGAGTCCGCGCTGTGGGAGGCGAGCCTGTTCGAGGAGCACGGGTTCGGCGATATCAAGATCTCGGTCAAGCACAACGACCCGGTCGTGATGGTCGAGGCCTACCGTCAGCTGGCAGCGCAGAGCGACTACCCGCTGCACCTGGGCGTCACCGAGGCCGGTCCGGCGTTCCAGGGCACGATCAAATCCGCGGTGGCCTTCGGCGCTCTGCTCAGTGAGGGCATCGGCGACACCATCCGCGTGTCGCTGTCCGCGCCCCCGGCCGAGGAGGTCAAGGTCGGTAACCAGATTCTGCAGTCGCTGAACCTGCGCCCGCGCAAACTCGAGATCGTGTCCTGCCCGTCGTGCGGGCGCGCGCAGGTGGATGTGTACACCCTCGCCAACGAGGTCACCGCCGGACTCGAAGGTATGGAAGTCCCGCTGCGAGTGGCTGTGATGGGTTGTGTCGTGAACGGTCCGGGCGAGGCCCGCGAGGCCGATCTCGGTGTCGCCTCGGGTAACGGCAAGGGCCAGATCTTCGTGAAGGGCGAGGTCATCAAGACCGTGCCCGAGCATCTCATTGTGGAAACCCTCATCGAAGAAGCGATGCGGCTCGCGGAAGGAATGGACGACGACGCAGGCACCGGTGAACCGGTCGTCACGGTCGGGTAGCCCCCGGCTGACCAAAAACCAGCACGTTCGCATTGTTCGTGGCAGGCTGTGAACGTGCGGAGTGTGCTGGAGCCGAGCCGCCGGACCCGACTTTCCGGGGCTCGTCAGCTTGCGAATCGCGATCTGGCCCAGGTGCTGCGAGTTCTGGACACCGACCCAGTGGCGAGCTGTATGATTGCCGCCCGTTTGCAGGAGTACGGCCTCGACGGTCGCGGCGGTCACGGAGAGTTGTGGAGCCGTGGTGGTCCCGGGGCGTCGCTGTGCTTCTCCGGGGCGAACCTGGTCCCGCTGCGCGGCGGGCACGAGGATATGAAGGCCTTCGCCGATCGGGCCACGCGCTGGCCGCGGCTGTGTTCGTCGGTGGTGGGTCGTCAGGAGTTGGCGCTGCCGCTGTGGGAGCTGCTCGCCGATCAGTGGGGTCCGGCTCGTGATCTTCGGGCCGATCAGCCGCTGCTCGCGCTCGAGGGTCCCGCCCTGGCTTCGCCCGATCCGAATGTGCGTCGCGTGCGTCCCGACGAATTGGATCGGTACCTGATCGCCGCGGTCGCGATGTTCACCGAGGAGATCGGCGTCGATCCGCGCAGTGGCGACGGCGGCCGCGGTTACCGACGCCGGGTGGCGAGCCTGATCCAGGCCGGCCGCGCGTGGGCGCGGTTCGAGGATGGGCACGTGGTGTACAAAGCGGAGGTGGGCGCGCTGTCGCGGCGCACCGGTCAGATTCAGGGTGTGTGGGTGCATCCGGAATGGCGCGGACGGGGTTTGGGCGCGTCCGGCACCGCGGCCATCGTCAATACCGTGGTGGCCTCGGGTCGCACCGCGAGCCTGTACGTCAACTCCTACAACGAGGTTGCCCGTCGCGCCTATGCTCGGGTCGGCTTCCGCCAGGTCGCCACATTCGCCACGGTTCTCGTCGACTGACGCGAGTGTCGTCCCGTTTGCGGGGCATTGTCTGACTACCATCTGTGCCGTGCCGGCCAGTACCGCCCTCCGCCACGTCGTCGCACCGACCGTGCTCCGGTGCCGCGGAAGGTTTTTGGGCGTTTTGCCCGTTGCGATCGGATTGATCATCGGTGCGTCCGGCTGTTCGGGAGTGTCCCAGGGACCGCTGCCCACGGCCGATCGGTTCGTCAACGCCTTCGCCCGGCACGATTCGGCGCGGGCGGCCGCGCTGACCAATCAGCCCGAGAAGGCCGCGGCGGTACTGGATTCGGCGTGGCGCAAGTTGCAGGCGGAGAAGATGAGCGCGCGGGTCGGCGCGGCCCGAGTCACCGGCGACACCGCGACCGTCGACTACACCTACGAGTGGCGACTGCCGAAGAATCGGAACTGGACCTACTCCGGGCAATTGCAGATGGGACGCAGCGAGGGTCGCTGGCAGGTGCGCTGGACCTCGGCCGACGTCCACCCCAAACTCGGTGACACCCAGACCATGGAGTTGCGAGCCACTCCCGCGCCGCGCGCCCGGGTGAACGAGCGGGCGGGCAGCGATGTGCTGGTACCCGGTGTGGTGCATCGCATTTCGTTCACCACGTCCGGGGTGAGCGATCCGGGCGCGGTGGCCGCCGAACTCGCGCAGGCGCTCGGGCGCTTCGACGCCAAGCTCACGGCCGAGTCGATCCGCAACGGCGCCGCCGCCGGTGCGTACACCGTTGCGGTGCTGTCGGATTGGGAGTTCGACCAGCTCGATCCCGAACTGCTCGCCCTGCCGGGCGTCGGTGTCGACAAGCAGTGGGATCTGGTGGTCACCGACCGCACCTTCGCCCCCGATCTGATGACCCAGGTGCGCAAGACCGTCATCGACGAGGTGGACGGTAAGGCCGGGTGGAGCGTGGTCACCATCAACTCCAACGGCGTGGACACCGATGTGCTGAAAGAGGTTGCGCCCCAACCCGCCCCGTCGTTCTCGCTGAGTATCGACCGGACCGTGCAGAATGCCGCGCAACGCGCCGTGGACGGCCGCGCCGAACAGGCCGTCATGGTCGCGCTGCAACCCTCGACCGGTGCGATTCTTGCCGTGGCCCAGAATCGGGCGGCCGATGTCGACGGCCCCGTGGCCACCTCCGGCCTGTACCCGCCCGGCTCGATCTTCAAGACCGTGACCGCCGCCGCGGCCATGACCGCTGGACTCGCCACACCCGACACCGTGGTGCCATGCCCGAGCACCATCGTGATCGGCGACCGGACCATCCCCAACTACAACCTGTTCACCATCGGCAACGCGCCGATGTCCCAGGACTACGAACGCTCCTGCAATACCGCCTTCGCCAAACTCGCCAGCCAACTGAAGCCCGACGCCCTGACGCGCACCGCCACCAAATTCGGTGTGGGACCGGACTACACCGTGGCCGGACTACCCACCGTCTCCGGATCGGTGCCCATTTCGAACGATCTGGTCCTGCGCACCGAGAACGGCATCGGGCAGGGCAAGGTCCTGGTGAGCCCGTTCGGCATGGCATTGGTCGCCGCCACCGTCGCCCACGGTTCGGCGCCGACGCCGTACCTGATCTCCGGACACCCGACCACGATCGACGGCGACCGCCCACCGCTACCGACCTCGGTGCTGAACGGTCTGCGCTCGATGATGCGCAAGGTCGTCACCGGCGGCACGGCCGAGCGCATCGCCGACCAAGGCGAGGTCTACGGCAAAACAGGCGAGGCCGAGGTGGACGGCGGCTCCCATTCCTGGTTCATCGGATACCGCGGCGACCTGGCCTGGGCAACGCTGGTCGTTCGTGGCGGCAGCTCGGACAACGCGGTCGCCCTGACCCGAGATATGTTGGCCGCGCTGCCGCCGGGTATCGCGTGAGTCGTATCGGGCAACGGGACGATCCCGGCAACGAGGCGCCGGAGCGGGGCGCGTGTCGCCGGGACCGAGGGGACGTTCGCGAAAGCGGTATTCGGTTCGATCAGGGTGAGTGAAGGCCGTCCGGCACCGTCGAACGGGTATGGGGGACAGGGCCGGACATTTCGGCGGAAGACGCGTCACCGAGTAACTCGACGACGCCCGCCCCGGCCAGGATCATGCCCACGGTGACGAGGGCCAATGTCGAACGCTTCATGGTCTTCTCCCTTGTGGGTGAGTGAGATCGAAGGCTCGAACAAGTGATTCGCCGACTGTTGGCCGACTCGAAAACGGTAGACCGAGAACGCTGGAAGTTTCAACCCCCAACTTTTCCGATCGGTCAAATGTGAGCTATGTCCGACCAGCTCAGTGCCGGTTCACCGATCCTGTTCGGCCCGATGCAGGCTCGCGGCGAGGTGATGCTGCTCGGGTTGCCCGACGGCTGCCATCCGCAGCGTGTAGTCGATGACATCCCCGGACAGATGTAGCGACCGGCCGAGCGAGGTGACCAGTTTCGCGGACGTGGTGCGCCCGATCTGGGTGGAGCCCAGCTCCATTCGCAGCGCGCCGTCGACGACGTCGATCGTGCCCTCGCAGATCTCGGTGATCCCGGTCGGATGAGCCAGGATCAGCTCGATGCGATCCGGTCCGGCACAGCGTAGATAGCCGGTCTCGGCATGCAGCGGACGACCGTCTCCCGCATGGCGGGTGCGCTGGCGATAGGTCAGGAACGGCCGGCCGACGTGCCCGAAATGAATCTCCTCGTGATAGTCGAACGAGTCGATGGTCGGGTACTCACCGTGGCCGGACCCGCGCCAAGTGCCCAGCAGCGGGGCCAGGTGTGCGATATCGGGATGGGGCGCGACAGGGGGCTGGGCATCGAGCACGGCGGTCAGCATAGTGGCCGCTCCCGTTTTCGGTGCGCCGACGCCGCGCCGAATTCCGCCGAATGGGAGCAGGGGGTCTTGACGGCTCGCGGCACGGCTGCGCATCCGGCGGTTCGCGCGATGTCTCTGTTGAGATTGATCGTGCGAAGCGGCCAGGAAGGAGGTTGCGGTGTCGATCGAACCGATTCGACGGCGGGCCATGACGCAGAGCTGGGTCCTGGCGCTGCGCCTGATCCGGCCCTCGGTACGCAATGGCGAACTGCTGACTGCCCTGCTCGCGCCGACCGTATTCACCCTCGGGTTCTATGTGCCGCTGAATCGGGTGATGAGTTTCGTCGGTTACGGGCTGAGCAGTTACGCGCAATTCCTGATGCCGATGATCGTCATGCAGGCAGTGTCGTTCAGCGGCACCGCGGCGGCCTTCCGCGCGGCCGGCGACGCGCGCGACGGATTGGACGCCCGCTTCGCGACCATGCCCATGCCCTCGGTGACCCCGCTGCTGGCGCGCGTCCTCGCCACGGGGTGTCGAATCGCGTGGTCGCTGCTGGCCGCGCTCGTCTGCGGCCGGGTGATCGGCTTCCGCTTCTATGGAAGCTGGTGGCATACGGCGGGTTTCCTCGGCTTCGCGCTCCTGGTCGGACTGATGATCGGGCTGATGGGCGACCTGCTGGGCACACTGTCCAAGAGCCCCGAGGCGATCACGCAGGTCCTGGTCCTGCCGCAGCTGATTCTCGGGATGGTGTCCACCGGATTCGCGCCCGCGCGGCAGTTCCCGCACTGGATCCAAAGATTCGCGCGTGATCAGCCGGTCTCGCAGTTCGTCTACGTATTGCGCGCGTTGGCCGGTGATCGTTCGGGACGGGCGGGCGCGGTGAGCTGGGCGGCGTTGGGTCCCGGATTGGCTTGGATGGCGGCCGGAATGCTGACCTTCGGCGGCGCGGCCGTCGTGGTGGCCCTGCGGAGGCAGCGATGAGCGTGGACCTGCCGGTGGTGATCGGACGGACCGAATCTCCGCGATACGTGCTGTCGCAGACGGTGATTCAGACCAGGCGACTCCTGATGCGCTGGCGGCGGGACCCGTTGACGATGGCACAGTCGCTGGTATTCCCGGCCGGTCTGCTGATCGTGCTGAATACCGTTCTGGGCCGTCAGATCTCGGCGTTCTCGGGCGTCAGCGCGCTGTACGGGTCGGTGCCGATGGTGACGCTGGTATCGGCGATGTCGGGTTCGCTGGCCGGTGCCATCACGCTGGGGCGTGAGCGCGACGCGGGGCTGCTGGCCAGGCTGTGGGTGCTGCCGGTGCATCGCGCCTCGGGTCCGGCGGCACGGGTGCTCGCCGAGGGTGTGCGCATCCTGACCTGCACACTCGTCCTGTTCGGCGTCGGCGTGGCGCTCGGATTCCGCTTCCGGGAGGGTGTCGCGGCCGCGGTGGCGCTGGTGTGCGTTCCGGTGGTGTACGGGCTCGGTTTCGCGACCCTGGTCACCGCCGTGGCTGTGTACACCGCCAAACCGGCTCTGGTGGAGGCGATTTCCCTGGGATCGTCGCTGATGATGTTCTTCTCGACCGGTTTCGTCCCGCTGGCCGCCTATCCGGCCTGGGCGAAACCCATTGTGGCGCATCAGCCCATGAGCCATGCCATCGACACCATGCGCGGATTGTCGCTGGGGGGTCCGGTGCGTGGTCCGCTACTGGCGACCGTGACGTGGTCGGTCGGGGCGATCGTCGTCTTCGCCGGGCCCGCGTTCATCGGCTATCGCCGAGCCAGTCGCAGCTGATCAGCGCAGCCCCTCGGCGACCTCGTTGATCATCTCGGCCGAATCGCGCGGGCTCAGCGCCATCGCGCGCAACTGGTCGAACATCACTCCGAAGCGTCGAATCTCATTGTGGCCCTCCACGATATCGTCGCCCGCGATGCCCTCGACGTAGACCAGTTCGGGATCGGCGGGATCGGGGAAGTCCAGCACCACGAACGAGCCGACCATGGCCGGATGCGCCCCGGCGCCGAACGGCAGCACCTGCAGGATCACATTGCGCTTATCGGATTCCTCGGTCAGCCGCAGCAGTTGTTCGCGCATGACCTCGGCCCCGCCCACCACTCGCCGAATCGCCGCTTCGTCCAGCACCACCCACAGTTCCAGCGGATTGCCGACCCGGGTGAGCACCTTGGACCGTTCGACGCGGGCGCGCAGTCGTTGTTCGATGACCGCGGTCTCCACCTTGGGCATCGCGGTATCGAGCACGGCCCACGCGTAGCGTTCGGTCTGCAGCAACCCCGGGATGAACGAGGTCTGGAACAGCCGCGCCGACAGCGCCTCGGTCTCGAAGTTGATATAGGCCGCGTACACCTCCGACACCGCCGCCTCGAACGGCCGCGACATACCGGGTTTCTGTGCCTCCGAGAGCAATTGCAGCGCATCGGACCGCTGCGGATCCTCGACGCCGTACAGCTCGAGCATGGCCATCAGCGTGCGGCGCTGCGGCCGGGCCTGCGCGGTCTCGATCCGGTACAGCGTGGTCACATTGATCCCGGTGCGGGCGCTGACCACTTCCTTGCTGAGACCGGAGTGTTCGCGCATCTCGAACAGCAGCGCCGCCAACCGGCGGAGCCGAACGGTGAGAACCGTGCGCTTACCTGCCATAACGCAGGAGAATACCTCCCACATCGGGGTGCGCGGGGCGAGTCGGGATGCGAGGTCCGCCAACCGCTTGCGCGGTCAGTCCATATGGTCGATCTGGCGGATCTTGTTCATCGCGTCCAGCGCCGCGACCTTGTAGGACTCCGCGAGGGTGGGGTAGTTGAATACGGCGTCGACCAGATAGTCCACCGTGCCACCGCAACCCATCACCGCCTGACCGATATGCACGAGTTCGGTGGCGCCGGTGCCGAACACGTGCACGCCGAGCAGCGTGCGGTCCTCGCTGGACACCAGGAGTTTGAGCACGCCGTAGGAATCGCCGATGATCTGGCCGCGCGCCAGTTCGCGGTAGCGAGACACCCCGACCTCGAACGGAATCCGTTCCGCGGTCAGCTCGTCCTCGGTCTTGCCGATGAAACTGATCTCCGGAATCGTGTAGATCCCGATCGGCTGCAGCGACGACAATGCCTGCACCGGTTCGCCGCACGCGTGATGGGCGGCCAGGCGACCCTGTTCCATCGAGGTCGCGGCCAGCGCCGGGAAGCCGATCACATCGCCGACGGCGTAGATGTGCGGGATCTCGGTGCGGAAATATTCGTCGACGGCGACCCGGCCGCGCTTGTCCGCGCTCAGCCCGGCATTGTCGAGCCGCAGACTCTCGGTCATGCCCTGCCGTCCCGCGGAGTACATCACCACCTCGGCCGGAATCTTCTTGCCGCTCTCCAGAATCGCGATCGCACCGCGCGGATGCCGCTCCACCGCGGCGACGGTCTCGCGGAAACGGAAGGTGACCGCGAGATCGCGCAGGTGATACTTCAGCGCCTCGACCACCTCGATATCGCAGAAGTCCAGCATCCGTTCACGCGATTCCACCACCGTCACCTTGCAACCCAGCGCGGCGAACATCGACGCGTACTCGATGCCGATGACCCCCGCGCCGACCACGATCATCGACTGCGGAACCCGCTCGAGACGCAAGATGCCGTCGGAGTCGATGATCGTCGTGCCGTCGAACTCCACCGCCTCCGGGCGCGCGGGTTGGGTACCGGTGGCGATCACGATCTTCTCCGCGGTCACCCGCGTCTCGCGCCCCGTCCCGTCCATCACCTCCACGGTGTGCTCGTCCACGAACGCCCCCATACCCGGATACATGGCAACCCGATTGCGCGAGAGCTGATTTCGGATCACATCGATCTCCCGCCCGATCACATGATTCGCCCGGGCGAGCAGATCGGCGACGGTGATGTTCTCCTTCACCCGATAACTCTGCCCATACATCTCCCGCTGACTGAGCCCCGTCAGATAAAGCACGGCCTCCCGCAGTGTCTTCGACGGAATCGTCCCGGTGTTGATACACACCCCACCGATCATGTCCCGCCGCTCAACCACACCCGCCCGCCGCCCAAGCTTCGCGGTAGCAATAGCCGCCTTCTGCCCACCGGGCCCGGAACCGAGCACCAGCACGTCGCAGTCGTACATGCGGCCAGTGTGACAGCGCGACGTGAAATCCATGGGGCATTGGCCGACAGGGGTGTGTATCGCTCAGCTCAGGCATAGTTGGACACCGCGGCGAGGATCCGGTCCGCATGCCGGTAGATGTCGACCACACTGCCGATATCGTGCCGCTCACCGAGCTTTCCGTTCTCGAAGGTTGTGATGAACTTGATGCCCTTGCCATTGAAATGCAATCGAGCGATCGGCTTCCGGTTGTTGTCGTCGAGCAGGATTGCGCAGTAGGCCTTCGCGTCGCGGCAGAACACTCTCATCGGATCTATGTCCTTGGCCAGGATGGCACGGATGATGTTGTATCCGTCGAGTTCCTCTGGGGTAGTGACGATTCCGTCGTCCGGCTCGGGCGCGACAGCATCAGGAGTGATCGCGGGTATCGGCCTCGGCGCGGCGGCCGCGGCGATCACCGCTCCGTCGTTCTCGCCCAGGGCGGTATTCAGCCGGTCGCTCACCTGGTCTGCGACATATTGCGCGAAGGCCTTGGCGGCCAGAGGCCGGAACTGGTCGACGACGCGCTGCGTGGCCTTGCCCTCGTAGACGCGAGAGACGAAGAGTCGCACCCACTCGTCGGAGGGACTCTTGGCCTCACCGGCGATGATTCGCTTGATCTGACCGATGTACTTCAGCTCCTCCGCGGCGCTGACGATCGAGTCGAGATCGAACGACTCCTTCGACAACTTCGCAACCTCGGGAACGAGCAGACGGTCCATGTTGAGGATGTCGAAAACCAGAAAAGGCTTGGAGTCCATGATGTTCGGCCGATCGCCGTCGGTGAACACTTGATATTCGCGGCCATTGGTGAGTATGGCGATCCGAGCCGATGTCACCGTGAAATACCGGAAGAGTTGGGAGGCGTGGTTGATGTCCAGCGGCTCCGACATTTTCTTGCACTCGACCAATATTTGAATGATCCCATTCTTCAGGATGGCGTAGTCGATCTTCTCGCCCTTCTTGGTGCCTACATCCGCGATGAACTCGGGCACGACCTCGGCCGGATCGAAGACGTCATAGCCGAGGACCTGCGAAATGAACGGCATGACGAGAGCGTTTTTCGTGGCTTCCTCGGTGGCGATGACCGTGTGCGCTGTGCGCAACTTGCCTGCGATGGCGTTGATTCGATCGAGTGTGCTCGACATGGTGTGGACGCTTTCTAACTGAATCCGAGCGGCCGCGGGGCCATGGCAACCGACTGCTTTCCTATAATTTCGGTCGCCATTCCGGCCGCAGCTGTTACAGCCCTATTCTCAACAGCCCGACCGGTACGCAATTCTGGTTCAGAACGGTCCGACCGTTGATGGTTTGTCGCCGGTGTGGAGGCGGCGGAGGAATGCGAGGATGCCCGAGCGGCCGTAGGCCCAGGAGACGACGCTGCGTTGGTCGGCGGGGTCGGCTGGGTTGTAACAGGTGCCCTCGGCGATATCGCGGCCGACGAGGTGGGTGGCGGCGGACCAGGCGGCTTCGGTGAAGCGGTCCTTGCCGGTGAGGTCGGCCAGGCGGAGCAGGAAGTCGCCGACGCCGGATATGCCACAGCAGGCGCCGGGGGCGGCCAGGTTAGGGAGCCAGGTCGCGCAGGTGGTTCCCGCGGCGATGGCCAGCTCCAGGGCCTCGCTGTCGGAACGGATTTCGGCGGATTGCAGCAGCGTGTCGCCGATTCCGGCCAGGCCGCGGCACCACGAGACGCACAGCCGGGCGGCGGTGGACTGTGCGGAGCGTTCGAGGAGCGAACGCGTTTGGCGATACAGATCCGCCAGCCGGTAACGCAGTGCGGGCTCGTCGGAGGCGAGTAGGCCGAGTGCGCTCATATGCAGCAGGAATGCCACCGCCCCGGCCTGTCCGTGCGCCATGCCGACCGAGGCGTCGATTCCGGCCGCGGGCGGGAGATCGTCGGCGGGATAGGAGGATCGAGACGGCGTGTGGTCGATCAACCGCTTCGCGCAGCGGCGGGCCACAGCCAGATGCCGTCGTCGGTTCTCGGGCGGAGTCGACGCGGCGTCGGCGAGCAGACAGTGCCCGAAGCCGATTCCGGCCACGCCCGCGATGAGATCGTCGCCCTGCTGCCGCGAATCCCATTCGGTGAGAATAGGATTCGTCGGCTCGGGTGCCTCGATACCCTCGTCGTGCAGGCGGCGCAGCAGAATGTCGACGCCGGTGGATCCGACGAACAATCCCGGAGGCATGCGGATTCGCCGCGCATGGTCCGCGGCGGCGCGACCCAGACTCTGCACGGCGTCCACGGCCTCGCGCTTACCGAGGTGGTGCAGCAGTTCCAGGCCCACCCCCGCCGCGCCGTGATAGGCGTTGGGTTCGGACCATCCGCCGGGGCCGTCCAGCAGGCGGGTGACGCGATCGATCACATCGGCTCGCAATTGATCGATGAGATCGGTTGGACCGCAATCAATTCCGGTCAGTGGTATCGCAACGGTGTGGAATCGTTCGGGATAGCCGGAGCCAAGGGCGCTCAGGGCCGCGCGGGCGCGATCGAGATCGGGATCGAGCAGGCCCACGATGCAGCGCAGCAGGGGCGGTGTTTCGACGCCGAATCTGCGCCGGATGGTTTCGCGGGCGCGCCTGCGGGGTTCCTCGGGATCGGGTCCGGCCTCGACCGGATCCGCGCCGGTCGCGGCGAACAGCAATGTCATGCCGAGCGCGTGCAGATCATCGGCGACCGACGGTGCGGCGCCGGCCAATTGGGCATGCGTGGCATACCCCGGCGCACCGGCGACGGGACGCACGCGGCCGTGATTGCAATGCCCGAGGTCGATGATGGTCGGTTCACCGCTGGACTGGCGGATCACGATGTTCTTCGGCGACAGATCCGCGACGATGAATCCGCGGGTGTGAATATCGCCGAGGATCCGGGCCAGCCGGGTGGCCAGGCGATCCAGCGACCGGCGCGACGGATCGGTCGATCGCGCCGCAGACAGCGGCCGATAGCGGCCGTGCCGCGCGACATCCTGTGCGAGGGTGAACTTCCCGTCGAAGCTGGTGACCAGGTATTCGTCGACGCCATGCCGGAAATGATCCAAATACCTCGGTACGCCCGATATCTCGCTGAGATGCTCGAGAACGTAGTGTTCGTTGCGCAATCGGCCGCGAGCGTCGTCGTCCGGGCCGCCGGATTCGGCGGCCCGTGCGGCCCGGGCCTGTTTGACGACGACCCGTTCTCCGGTACGGACGTCCTGGGCGTAATACACATTGCCGCTGAGAATTTCGACCAGACCGTACTTCGGCGAGTCGGCGGTCTCCAGGAACGGGTCAACCGTCCAACGCGGCCGCGGATGAACCGTTTTCTCGTTCCAGGAGACATTGCGCTGCCCGAACGGACCGTAGCCGTAATAGACCGGGGCGTCCTCGGCGACCCGACCGTCGGCGGGTAGGCGTGGCCCCCGCTCCCCGCGCAGCAACTCGGCCAACAGCGTGCCGACCTCGCGGATCTGCGCCGGGCTCGGATATACCGTCCACGCCTTCCCGCCCGTATCCCCGCTCAACTCCCGCAGCGCGGGCTCCGAGCGAATCATCCGGAAATGACATCCCGCCGCCAGTAATTCCGGCACCACGATGTCGGCCAACCGCTCGAAATCCTGCGGGCGCACCGAGATGTGTAACTTCCAGCCGTGATCGGGCAGTGGCATCTCGGGGTTGTGCACATGCAGCCAGACCTGGGACAGGTGCACGCAGCGACCGTACTCGACCGCCGCGCGCGTCGCGTACTGCTCGAAACCGTCACCACCGCGCATCGCGCTACCTGTCGTCGGTCGAACTCACTCCGCGACATGGTATTGACCTGCGCAAACCCGTTCCAGACAGAATTTTACGGGGGTTGACCGGGCGATTCGCGAAACCCGTTGGGTCCCAAAGGTGTCAGGGGGACATGATTTACCTGGTGCGGGCGGATCTGTTCGCCACGGCCTCGGTCGCCAGCTCCGTCAGCCTGTTCCGGTCGAGTTTGCCCGACAGGGTAAGCGGCAGGGACGTGAGATGGACATAGCGGTCGGGCAGCATATATTTCGGCAGCCGCGCCGTCAGCACCGCGCGCAGTGCCTCGATCCGGCTGCCCTGCTCCTCGCCCTCGTCCTCGGCGACCACGCAGGCCGTCAGCAGATTCGATCCGGTTCGCCGGGCAACCACACACAGCGCGGCATCCCGCACGCCGGGCTGGACGCGCAGTACGGCCTCGATCTCGCCGAGCTCGATGCGATATCCCCGCAACTTGATCTGCTGATCGTTGCGGCCCAGATACTCCAGCCCCCCGTCGGGTTGACGGCGAGCCAGATCACCGGACCGGTAGTAGCGCCTGCGAGTGCCCGACGCCTCGTCCATGACGAAGCGCTGCGCGGTCAACTCCGCGCGATTCAGATAGCCGCAAGCCACTCCCGGACCGGTGACCCACATTTCGCCGATCTCCCCGTCGGGCACCGGTCGATGCGGCGGTTCCTGCGCGCGCAACTCGATGGTCAGATGCGGGAGCGCGACACCGATCGGCGAGTGCACCGCGCCGGTGAGATCTGCCTCGGTGATGTGCCGGAACGTCGCGTACACCGTGGTCTCGGTGGGCCCGTACATATTGATCACGGCCGGGCGGTGCCCGTCGCACTGCGCCCAGAACTTCCCGACGCTGGTGAGATCGATGCCCTCCCCGGCGAAGACGATGTAACGCAACTGTTCCGCCGGATACCGGTTGAGGCTGGTGAACTGTCGGAAGATGGACGGCACCTGGGACAGCACCGTCACCCCCTCCTCGACCAACACGCGCACGAACGCCGCGGGCACCTGGGTCGCCTCGTGCGGCACGACCACCGTCTTGGCCCCGATGGACAGCGGGGCCCACAGCTCCCAGACCGAGACATCGAAGCTGAACGAATGGAAGATCGACCAGCAGTCCTCTGGACCGACGGAGAACAGCGGCAGCGCGTTGTCGAGCAGACTCAGCACATTGCCGTGGGTCACCACACAGCCCTTGGGCGCACCGGTCGATCCGGACGTGTAGATCACATAGGCCGGATCGCCCGGACCCACCGCGGCTGGATCGGCGACCGGGGCGCCCGGATCCGTCGGAGTGTCGAGGTCGTGGACCCGCACCGCGGTGGGCAGCTCGGTGCGCGCGAGCGCGGCAGCGGAGCCGACCACGAAGCCGATTCCGGCGTCGCGCAGGATGTAGTTCTGCCGTTCGACCGGATAGGTCGGATCGATCGGCACATACGCCGCGCCGCAACGGAGTACGGCCAACATGCCGACCACGACGTCCACGGTCCGCTCCACCAGGAGGCCGACCAGATCGCCCTTGCGCACGCCGCGTTCGGTCAGCTGGGTCGCGACCGCCGCGGTACGCGAGCGCAGTTGTTCGTAGGTCAGGCTCCGGGTCGTATCGGACAGCGCCACGGCATCGGGTGAATTCGTCGCGGACCGGGTGAGAACCTCGTCGAGCGACTCGACTGTGGTGGGTGTGGACATGTGTCGTCCCTCAGACTTTCGCTTCGACTTCGGTTTCGACCGCGCTGGTGTACACGCGCAGGAACAGCGGGATCAGGGCCAGGGTCGCGATGGCGAAAACGCCGAAGGCCAGTTTCGGATCGAACCACTGGGCGAGCAGACCCGCCACCGCCGAGCCCAGCGGGATCGAGCCCCAGCCGAACAGGCGGTTGGCGGCGCTGTAGCGGCCCATCATCTCCTGGGTCACCAGTCGCTGACCGATGGTGCGGGAGTTGACCGTCCACAGCGTGCCGCCCATACCGCCCAGGAACGCCGCGGCCCCCACGATCCAGACATTGGTGGTGAGCGCGGGCGCGGCGGTCATCGCGAGGGTCAGGATGATGTTGCTGAACATCACCCGCCGCCGTCCGAACAGCCGGTTGCTCGCCCCGACGATCACGGTGCCGAAGACGCCGCCGACGCCGAGCGCGCTGACCATGGCGCCGTAATAGCTTGCGCTCAAACCCATTCCGCTCGTCGCGACCAGCGGCATGAGGCCGAACCAGGCGCCCCAGCAGGCGCACAGCACCGACACCACGATGCTGAATGTGCGCAACAAGCGGTGGCGCAGCAGGAATTTCAAACCCTCGGCGATCTGCTCGTGCACCGTGACCTTCGGCTGATCCTCGGTGCGGGCCACGCGGAAGGTGCCGACCAGGAACAGCAGGATGGCCACCGACAGGACATACGCGACGACCGTGGAGCCCAGTGCGATCGCGGTGCCCGCGGCGACCAGCAGACCGCCCAGGAACGGACCGGCGAATTCGTTGCAGACGGTTTCGGCGCCGGTGAGCCACTGATTGGCGCGTTCACGTCCGGCCGGTGCGACGGCATCGGGTATGAGCGCACCGGCCGAGGTCAGCGCGATCACCTCCGCGACACCTAGTACGAGGCCGCCCCCGTAGAGCATCGGCAGGTTGATCACATCGGCCAGTACGGCCGCGAACAGTCCGGCCACCACCACGATTCGCATCGTGTTGGCCAGCCCCAGCAGCCGCCGCCGGTCGGCGCGATCGACCAGGACGCCCACGTGCATCGCGGCGAACAGCCACGGCAGCGTCAAGGTGAGCAGCACGAAGGACACCAGCGCGGGTGACTTGGTCAGCGTCGTCGCGATCAGCGGGAGCGCCACCTTGGTCACGCCGTCCGCGAGATTGGTCACCGCGGTGAACGAGACCAGTACGACCGTGTTGCGCCCGATCGGCGACTCGGTGCGGGTCTCGGTCGGTGGCGCCGTCGCCTCTTGGGGTTCCGTCATCGTCTTATCCCCTAATCGATTTCGATGTCGCCCGCCGACGCGGCGGGCCCATTGCATTCAAGGATGCCGTGTCGCAAGCGAATACGGAATATGCACCTGTGCCCGGGACAGCGGAAAAACATGAGGTCGCGCGCTCGTAACAGCATGGGTGTATCGCTCGAACATCGAGAACACATCCTGGCTTGGAAACCTGTATCCCGAAGGCGCATGTCACCGCGATCCATTCCACTCGGCGCGCTTTCGATCTCTCAGAAATAGAAGGGGCAGACGATGCTGATCGATGCCAAGCAGCAATACGAAACACAGGGCTTCTGCGTTCTGCCGCAGCGGCTCAGTGACGACATGCTCGCGAAGGTGCGTGAGAGTATCTCCGAAATCTCGCAAATGAGCCGCCCGGAGGTCGTCTACGAAAAGGACGGTAAAACGGTCCGCGCACTGCACGGATGTCACCGATTCGACGATGTGTGCGCGGATCTGGTGCGCCTACCGCTGTTCGTCGATCTGGCCGAGGCGGTACTCGGCGATCCGGCCTATGTCTACCAGTTCAAGGTGAACATCAAGAACTCCTACGACGGCGAGAAATGGCCGTGGCACCAGGATTTCGCGTTCTGGAGCATCGAGGACGGCATGCCCGCCGACCGCGCGATGAACATTGCCATCAACCTCGACGATGTCTTCGACTGGAACGGTCCGCTGCAGGTGCTCGCGGGCTCGCATCTGCTCGGGCTCATCCCGTCGCCCAGCCACGACGCGTCCACCGGCCGTGACTGGCGCGACCACGTCTCGGCCGATCTGACCTACACCGTCGGCGATCAGGAGGTCGAGGAGCTCAGCCAGCGGCACACATTGCACAAGCTCACGGGCCCGGCCGGAACCATATCGGCCTTCCACCCCAACATCGTGCACTCCTCGGCGCGCAACACCTCGAGCGATCGCCGCACCATCCTGTACATCACCTACAACGCGGTGACGAACTCGCCGCGCCACGTCCATCGCCCCGACTTCCTGGTCGATCCGAGCGTGACCGCGGTCCGCCGGCTGGCCCAGCCCCGGGCGTTGACCCCCGCCTAGCCGATCCGCCGAACGCGGCAGAAGCCCTGCTCACAAGGCCTGCCGCTCCGGCCACAGCGGCGCGCAATTGCGAGCACATCGAGCGCACATCCGCCTCGAGAACTATGTGAAAGAAGCAGTTTCATGGACACCATCGACGAAAGCAGGGGGACCGTGGCGGACACATTGGACCTCGATGTCGCCATCGCTCGACATGCCACGGCGGAATTCGACGATTCCACTTCTCTGGCCGACGCCGGGCTGGAATCGTTGTCACTCATCAGGCTCGCGGTGGAAGCGGCAGCCGATGAGGACGCCGAAATCGACGCGACCCGTCTGGTCGACATTCACAACATCGGTGATCTGAAAGTGTGGCTGCGGGAACTCGCGGCCGCCGCGGCGGGAGCGCAGGAATCATGACCGCGCTGAATTCCGACGTCCTGACGATCACCGATTCGCAAAAGGGTCTGCTGGTCGTCGACGGCTGGGTGCCGACGCCGGAGATCTACAACCAGCTGATGCGATTCGATATCGATCCGAATCTGCCCGATTCGGTTGTGGCCGACGCGATTCGCACCCTGGTCGCCATTCAGCCGGCGTTGCGCCAGGTGTTTCGCACCAAACCCGAATTCCACGCGCTGTTCGCCCCGACGCCCGATCCGGAATCCTTCCCGCTCGAGGTGGTCGACACCGGCGCGGAGGATTTCGAGGACGGCGTCTGGGAGCTCGTGCGGCGCATGGGCAATGAAAGCTTCGACCTGCAGATCGGGCCGGCCTATCGGTTCGGTCATGTGCGCGCCGAGGACCGCAGCGCCTCCGCCGTACTGCTGTGCGGCCATCACATCGTGGGTGACGGCATCTCGATGGGGCCGATCATCCGCGATCTGCAGGACGCGATCTCCGGCAAGTTCGACACCGAGGCGATTGCCGCCAAACAGGCCGAGCGGGAGAGGGCGTACGTCAAAGAGCTTGCCTCCCAGGACCGCGCCACGCGCGCGGCCGTGGCGAGCGATCGTGCCAAGGTGTGGGCCAAGGAGGTCACCGATGTCCCGCCGCTGGTCCTCGACCCGCGTCCGGATCGGCCCTCGGAGACGAATTTCCGTGGCGCCCGGGTGGAATGGCGACTGACCGAGGAGCAGACCACCGCGGTCACCGCACTGTGCAAGCGCCTGTCGGTGAGTCCGTTCGTCTTGTTCACCGCCATCTACGGGGCGACGGTGGCCCGGCACGGTGGGGTCGATCGAGTTCTGGTGGGCAGCCCGTTCGCGGCGCGGCGCACGGTGAAATCCTTCGATCTGGTCGGCTTCTTCGTCCAGACACTTCCTGTCACAGTCGATGTCGACTGGACGCGATCGGTCGACGAGCATATCGGCCGGACCGTGCGCGAGGCGGTCGACTACTGCCGCTCGAATCTGGACATCTCCTTCAATCAGCTGGTGGCCGAGGTCGGGCAGGACCGCACCAGCAATCGCAATCCGCTGTTCTCCTGCATGCTCGCCATGCAGGACACCTACGTGAACACCGAGGACGGGCCGATCCTCGGGGTGAGCGAACCGGGCAACGGCACGGCCAAATTCGACTTGTGGCTCGGCGCCACCCCGGTCGACGGCAGCTGGCTGCTCGAGCTGGAGTACGACACCGAGCTGATCCGGCCCGAGGTTGCCGAGGCGGTTCTCGACTCGCTGCGCACCGCGCTGGTGCGCACCCTGTCGGACGGCTCGACGCCGCTGTCGGAGCTGTTCACCGATGCGTCTCTGGCACAAAGCCTTCCGACACCGCCGTGGCAGCTGCCCGGTGACACGCTGACCGAGCTGATCGACCGGGCCGCCCGGCGCACGCCGGATGCGATCGCGGTCGAGGAACCCGGCAAACAGCTGACCTACGCCGAATTGATCACCGCGTCCGAGCAGGTGGCCGCGGGCCTGATCGAACACGGCACGGCCGCACAGGATGTCGTCGCCATCGCCACCGAGACACTGGTCAGCACCTTGGTCGCGATGCTGGCCATCCTGCGCTGCGGCGCCACCTTCCTGCCGGTGGATCTGAGCCTGCCCGCCGAGCGGCTGGCCGGAATGCTGGGCCGGTCGGGCTGCAAGATCGTCATCGGCGACGGGGTGGACGCGCCAGGGGTGCGCACCATCCGGTGTGCGGAACTGTGCGGCCCGGCGAGAATCGAAGGGCTGAACGGGGATCCGAGCGCGGCCGCCTACCTGATGTTCACCTCCGGCTCGACCGGGGTGCCCAAGGGCGTGCTGATGGGACAGCAGCCGCTGCTGAATCTGGCGGCCTGGCAGCTGACCGCACTCGACCACGGTCCGGAGACCCGGTTCTTCCAGTACGCCCCACTGGGTTTCGACGTATCGTTCCAGGAGATCATCCCGACCCTGATGACCGGTGGCACCGTGGTGTCGCGGCAGCCGGTCGACCGGCGGGATTTCCCGGCGCTGGTACGCCGGGTCGCCGAAACCGCGATCACCCACCTGTTCCTGCCGGTGGCCGCGCTGCGGCCGTTCGTACAGGCGGCTCGGGCCGAGGGACTGAGCTTTCCGGCGCTGACCCACCTGTGCGTATCCGGCGAACAGTTGCTGGTGGACGACGAGATTCGTGAATTCTTCGTCGAGCACGAGCGGTGCAAGCTGATCAATCTGTACGGACCGACGGAAACCAACGCCGTGACCGTGCACATGCTGCAGGGCTCCGACGGGCCGTGGCCGGTGCATGTGCCGATCGGGACGCCGATGCCCGGGGTGGCCGCCTACGTGGTCGATACGACCGGGCATCTTGCGCCCGTGGGCGTTCCGGGTGAGCTCTACATCGGTGGCTGTGTCCCGGCGGACGGATATCTCGACGATCCGGAGCGCACCGCGGCGGGCTTCCTGACGGATCGTTTCGCCGAATCGGGCCGAATGTACCGGACCGGCGACCAGGTCGTCCGGGATACCGGCGGCACGCTGACCTTCCTGGGCCGCAAGGACACTCAGCTCAAGATCCGCGGTCACCGTGTCGAACTCGGCGAGATCGAGGCCGTGGCGACCCGAGTGAAGGGCGTGGCCCAGGCGGTCGCGGTGGCGCACGGTACCGGCGCCGAACGAGAGCTGGTGCTGTTCCTCCGCGGGGACGGCACCGCGCCGTCCGATCACGCCACGGTCCGTTCCGCGCTGGCCAGGACGCTGCCCGCGTATCAGGTGCCGACGAAGATCTTCGACATCGATACCGTGCCGACCTCACGGTCGGGTAAGACCGATCGCACCGCCCTTGTCGCACTTATGGATTCGCTGGCACCCGCCATCGCCCAGGACGCGCCGGCGCCCGAATTCACCGACGATCTGGAGCGGGAACTGGCCGCGGTGTGGGCGGGCATCCTCGAGGTCGAGCGCCTCGAGCGGGACCGGTCGCTGCTGGAATACGGTGCGCATTCGCTCAATGTGTTCACCGCCTTCGCGCAGATCGAGGAGCGCTACGGCGTGACGGTCGAGGTGCCGGACTTCTTCCGGGATCCCACGATCGCCGCGCTGGCCGAACTGGTCCGGGAACAGGTACCGGCATGACCGCGGTCAATCCGGGCAGCCTGGTCACACTGGTCCGCCGTGGTCGGCGACCGGCGTGCGTCATGCTGCCCGGCTCGGGCGGCGGCCTCTCGCCCTATCTGCGATTGGCACGCCATTTCGGCAAGAGCCACAACGTGTACGGGGTGGTGCCGACCGGCATGCTGCCCGGCGAACTGCCGGAAGAGACCGTCCCCGAGATGGCCGCGGCCGCACGGGATGCGCTCGGCAACGGCGATATTCAGCCCGAACTCGTTTTCGGATGGTCCTTCGGCGGAATCATCGCCTGGGAGCTGAGCAATCTGCTCGCCGCCGACGGTCCCGCACCGGAGGTGGTGATCGTGGACAGCTCGCCGCTGCCGAGGCGAGCCACCGCCGCCGAGGATCACGAGGTGCAGAGCCGGATTCTGGCGCAGCTGGGGCCGCTGGCCAAACCGGATCTGGTCGATCGGGTGCTGCGCATCTTCGACGCTCAGGTTCGGGCGTTGCGCGACTACCGCACCGAATATCACTACCGCGGCCGGGTGCTGTTGCAGATGTGCACGCCGTGGGACACCGAGGCGACGGCCGCCGCTGTCCGCCGCTGGAAGGAACTGGCCGAGGATCTGACCACCGGAACCCTCGACGCCGATCACTACGAAGTCTTCGAACCCGCCCATCTGCCGCAACTTGTTTCGGCGATCGACGGCTTTCTGGGGAGAGCCGAATGAGTAGCGCGGGCGCAATGCCGCCGCATGTGGTGAGCAACAACAGTCAACGGAGGGATGAACCCATGCGAACCCTGTACGAATGGTTTTCCGACAGTGCCGACGCCTATCCGGACACCATCGCGATCGAGGTCAAAGACGTCTCGATGACCTATCGGCAGCTGCGCGCGGCGGCCGAATGGATGTCGGCTCGGATAGTCGAGGCGGCGGGTGGGCGGCCGCGCACGGTCGGCCTGCTCACCTCGCGCGATATCGTCAGCTACGTCGGCTATCTAGCCGTGCAACGGCTCGGGGCGATCGGTGTGCCGCTCAATCCCGCCGCACCCGCGGTACGCAATGCCGATATCACCCTCGAGGCGAGTATCGATCTCACCCTCATCGACAACACCTCGGGTGAGGGCCTCACCGAATACCGGGAGAAGTCCGGTGTGCGGGTGCTGGATATGACCGGGGACAACTGGCGCGGGCTGTTCGATCCGGATCCGACTGCCGAGATTCCCGAACAGGGCAAGCCCGGTCCGAAGGATCTGGCCTACATCACCTTCACCAGCGGCACCACCGGTAAGCCCAAGGGCGTGCCCACGATGCACCTCAGCGTCGACGCGTTCCTCAGCGATATCCTGACGCGATTCGCGCTCGGCCCGAAGTCCCGTGTGTCACAGACCTTCGAGATGTTCTTCGACGGCGTAGTCATCGAGAGCTGGGGCGCGTGGGGCGCGGGCGGCACGCTGTGCGTCTGCCAGCACGCCGACATTTTCACCCCGGTCAAGTTCATCAACGAAAAGCGGCTCACGCACTGGATGTCGGTCCCCTCGGCCATCTCCTTCGCCCGTCGCCTGCGCGCCCTGCAGCCGGGCTGTATGCCGACCCTCGAGCGCGGCATGTTCGGCGGCGACGCCATGAATATCGAACAGGCCGAAGCCTGGGCGGCGGCCGCACCGAAGGCCGTGCTGAACAACTGCTACGGACCTACCGAGACCACGATCATCATGACCGGGTATCTGGTGCCGTCGAATCGCGCGGACTGGGTGGAGACCTCCAACCGTTCGGTGCCGATCGGCTACCCGTATCCACATCTCGAATGGGTGCTGATCGACGACGATCTCCGCGTGTCGGACGACGGCGAGCTGTGTGTCCGTGGGCCGCAACGTTTTCCGGGGTATCTTGATCCTGCGGAGAATTTCGGCCGATTCGTTCTGGTGGAGTCCGGCCGCGGCAGCATCTACGACGGCGACGGTCCGGTGACCGACGCGCACTACTACCGCACGGGCGACCGGTGCCGGATCGAGCACGGGGAAATGGTGCATCTGGGCCGGATGGACGGCATGGTCAAGGTGCGCGGAAACCGGCTCGAACTCGGGGAGATCGAGTCGGCGCTGCGCCGGCATCCAGCGATCGAGGATGCCGTCGTGGTCACCGTGCCCGATGGGGAGGGGGAGATCGATCTGCATGCGGTCTACACCGGCGGTGAGGTGACCATCGCCGAATTCAACCAGTTGCTCACGCGGCTGCCGGGCTATATGCATCCGCGCAAATTCCATCGCCGCGACACGATTCCGTTGACCGGACTCAACAAGGTGGACCGCCGCGGCCTGTCCGCGCAACTCGCCCGGGAGCTGGGCACCGCGGAAGCGGCGGCGTCATGAGCGAGGAGCCGATCGCGGTCGAACCTACCGCGCTGCAGGAGGCGATGTGGTGGCTGTGCCAGCGCGTCCGTGACGGGTCGGTATACAACGTCACCTGGCGGCTGGCATGTGCTGCGGCGCCGGATATCTCGGCGCTGCGGGCGGCCTGGCCGGCCGTGATCGACCGGCACGAGGCGATGCGGCTGTCGTTCGGGCTGCGCGATGGCGGACTCGGGGCCGCCGTCGCCTCGACGGTGCCATCGCCGGTACGACTGATCGAGGTCGACGATCCGGGATCGGCCGATACCGATGCGCTACTGCTGGCCATTGCCGAGGAGCTGCACCGGGAGCCGTTCGATCTGGCTCGGGCGCCCTTGGGGCGGCTCGCGGTGGTCCGGGTGGGTGAGCGCTACGAGCTCATCCTGACCGTGCATCACATCGCGCTCGACGGTTGGGCGATCCAGCTGCTGTTCACCGATCTGGCCGAGGCCTACGCCATGGCCTCGGCCGGGCGGACGCCGGAGTTCGAGGCCGAGGCGCCGTCCTGGTGCGACTTCGCGCGGGAGCAGGGCGAGGTGCGGCGGGCGGGCAAGTGGCAGAAGGGTATCGACCACTGGCGCAAGACCCTCGACGGCGTGGTGGCGACCACGGTGGCCGGGGATCGACCGCGCTATGCGGGCGCCGGTGGCGTCGGGGCGATCCTGCGGCATACCTTCAGCGACGAGGCGGTGAACGGTGTCGCCGCCCTGGCGAAGTCGATCTCCACGACCTCGTTCGCGGTGGTGCTCGCCGCGCTGCAAGTGGTGCTCGCCCGCTCCGGCGACACCTCCGATGTGGTGGTCGGCGCGGTGGCCGCGAACCGGATGAGCGTGCGGGATCAGAAGCTGGTCGGCTATACGGTCAATCTGTGCGCGCTGCGGGCGACCGTCTCCGAACAGGACACCCTCGGCGAGGTGACCGGTCGTGCGCGCCAGTCCCTCTGGCAGATGCTGGCCCATCAGGGCGTTCCGTATCCGGTGGTGTTCTCCGAACTCACCGATTCGGCCCGCGCCGGACTCGGCGACATCGTGCCCGTGGTGCTGAACTACCTGGGTCCGATCGGCGGTGGTTTGAAGCTCGGTGAGATCGCCCTGACGTTGCTGCCGAGCCCGAATGTCGCGGCCCGCACCGATATCGCGATCGCCTACTGGGATACCGAGGGCGGCGGCCTCATCGCCGAGGTGGAGTACAGCACCGCCCGCTACGACCGGGACACGGTACTGCGACTGCTGCAGGATCTCGACGACGTGCTCGTCCTCGCGAACGAGCCCGAGCGCAAGATCCAGGATGTGCGGGTGCGCACGAAATCGGTATCAGCACAGGCCGATCACCACGTCGGCGTGCGGCCGGACCGATCGGTCGAATCCGGTGTGGCGGCGGTGGACGAGGCCGAGCAGACCGTGCGCGACGCATGGGCGGATCTGCTCGGGTATCCGCCGGCGTCCGTGGACGACAACTTCTTCGAAAGTGGTGGCCATTCGCTCAATGCGGTGGAATTCGTCGCCGCGCTCGTCGAGGCGACCGGTGCGCAGCTGGATCTCGCGACCTGGCTGGCCGATCCAACGCCGCGGGCGATTCTGACGCAGTTGGACGGTCCGCGGTCGGAGGCCGACGCCGATCGGCAGAGCACGGTGGTGTCGCTGCGCTCGGGTACGGGTCGCCATTTGCATCTGTTCACCGGATCCGGTGGGGCCGTGCAGGATTACCGCGCACTGGTGGACGCATTGCCCGCGGACTGGCGGATCACGGTGTCTCAGGAGCGGGAGCCACTGTCAAGCGTCGTGGATATGGCCGTGCGATATCGCGCGGATCTGGACGGCGAGGGACTGCGGCCGGATCTGCTCGCGGGCTGGTCCATGGGTGGACAGGTTGCCTACGAGGTCGCTGCGGGATACGGAGATTCGGCGCCCGGTGTGGTGCTGATCGACACGATTCCGCCGGTCGGGTTCGATCTCGAGGCCGAGCCGGAGGGGCAGCGCCTCGCCGACTTCGCGGCGACGATCTGCCTGGCTCTCGGTGTGCGACTGGACGGTTCGCCGGTGGTCGACGCGGCCGGTGCGGACGCTACCGCGGAGGACACACTGGTGGTGCTGTCGGCGCGGTTGCGCGCCGCCGGACACGAGGTGCCGACGGCGACGCTGGCCGAGCGCTGGCACACCTTCGACCGGCACTATCGCGCCCTGTCGGCGTTCGTATCCGATCGGGTACTCGATGTGCCCGCGACGATGCTCGCCGCGGCCGTGACCGATGAGCACACCGCAGGCTGGACGGGTCGGTTCGTCACCGCGCCGGAGGTGGAACGCGTTGACGCCGAACACTATTCGGTGTTGCGAGCACCGGCGGTCGCAACGGTCGCCGCGGCGATCGAACGCTTCGCCGACGTGGCCGTTCCGGTCCGCAGTTCCACTTCCGGATGAGATGACGGTGCGTCTCCTCCACCAGAAGTGGAGGAGACGCACATTCGGTTGGCAGTTACCACGGGAGCGCGAATATGCGATTGTCACTTCAACTAGGTGAGAGGGGAGATTCGGTGACGACATCGTCGGGGTCGGGGCAGTCGCCGATCATATTCAGGATCCTCGGTCCCGTGGAGTACCTGGGACCTGACGGTTGGGTTTCGATCAGCGCGACCAAACAGCGCACCCTACTGGCGACGCTGCTGCTCCACGCCAATCGCAGTGTGTCCGCGCAGCAACTGTATTCGGAGCTGTGGCCGGATCGGCCGCAGGCGCGCAATAGCGGCCTGCTGGCCGGATGTATGTGGCGGTTGCGCGCCGCGATCGGAGACGAGAGCGGCACACAACTCGTGACCACCCCCGGGGGCTATCAGCTCAATGTGCCGCCCGGTGCGATCGATCTGCACGTCTACCAGACACTGGTCGCGGAGGGGCGGGCGCGCCGCGCGGCGAATGACCTTACCGGAGCGCTGGATTCGTTCATTCGCGCGCTCGAGGTCTGGCGCGGCAACGCGCTCGCCGATGTCGCGGCCACGAATTCGATCATGGCCGAGCAGTCTCGGCTGGAGGAGACGCGGCTCGCCGTGACCGAGGCCCGCTGCGGCGTCGAACTCGATCTCGGCCGCCACGAGGAAGTGCTGCCCGAACTGAAATTGCTCGTCTCCCAACAGCCGTTGCGCGAGCGCCTGCACGGATTGCTGATGACCGCGCTATATCGCTGCGGACAGCAGGCGGAGGCGCTCGGGGTCTTCCGGGATCTGCGCGGGTTGCTGGTCGACGAACTCGGTGTCGATCCGAGTAAGCCGCTGCGTGAATTGCAGCAGCGCATTCTGCTGGAGGATCCGTCGCTGCTGACCACCGTGGCGAGGTCGTCGACGAAAGATATTGCGTCCCAGGCTGTACCGGCGGGTCCGATCGCGACGCCGCACGGCCTGCCGCCCGCGCCGCGGATCCTCGTCGCCCGCGATACCGAATTGCAGCGGCTGACCGAACAGCTGGTCGAAGACGATGCCGTGGTGTCGGTGCACGGGGTGGCCGGGGTCGGCAAGACCGCGCTGGCGCTCACTGCGGCGCATGCGGTGGCCGACCGTTTCGATGACGGTCAGGTCTTCGTCGATATGCGCGGAACCACCTCGGCGCCGCTGCGTCCGATCGAGGCGATGCATCAGGTGTGCGAGGCGTTCGGGGTCGTGGCGGCCTCGGTTCTGGTCGGTCATGATCAGGCGCTGCCGCGCTGGCCGCAGGAATTATCCGATCGGCGAGTGCTTTTGGTGCTCGACGATGTGATGAATATGCGACAGGTGGGTCCGCTGCTGTCGGCCGTTCCAGCCGGATGGTCGATTCTGCTCACCGGTTGCGCCGCGGTCGGGGCGGTGGACAGTCGCAGCCATCTGCTGGTGGGTCGGCTGCCGGAGGTCGGTGCGCTCGAACTGCTCGGTCGGCTGGTCGGTGACGAGCGGGTCGACGCCGATCGCGCGGCGGCGGCACGGCTGGCCCGATTGTGTGAGCACACGCCGCTGGCGCTGCGGATCGCCGCGGGCAAGCTCAGTGCCCGACCCGATTGGAAGCTGGCCGATTTCGCCGAGCGTCTCGCCGATGCGCATGCCCGGCTGGACCTGCTCACGCACGGTGAGATGAGCCTGCGTGATCGGCTCGCGGCCTGCCGCGCCCGGTTGGCGCGCGGTAACGACGCGGCGGGGTTGCGGGCGTTGGAACTGCTGGGCGCTCTCGATCTGCCGCTGGTGACCGAGATGGATCTGGTGATGTTGCTGGACTCCGCGCCCGCCGCCGCACATCTGATCGCCGAACGGCTGGTCGATGCGGGGCTGCTGGAATCGCTCGAGTTGGGTCGCTATCTGGTTCCCGCCTCGGTTCGGTTGGTGGCCCGCGAAACTCAGTCGGATCCGGCGATGGCTCGAGCGGCGGTTCAGCGGGTGGTCGACTATTACGTGGACGCGGTGCGCGGATGTGTCTCCGATACGCTGACGGCCCCGCAGCCGCGCGCGTGCATGCCGGGGCGGCACGATCGGTCGGCATGGTATCGGGCCCACCGCACGACGCTCAGTGAGCTGTCGCTGCGCGACCACACCGACACCCTGCACAAGGCCGTTGACGATCTGCGCCATGCCCTGCTGGCGGGGAAGCAGTAATTTCCCTGCCGGAGCTTCCTGGGGCTTGACGAAGCCTCTATTTCCCTTGTGCGAGCGCATAATTCGCTCGTTGAGCTGAACCGATGTGTTTTCGATTTGTCCGGCTGTACAGTGTGGACATCGACGGTTGGGGGGCCGGCTGAGCAGGGGCAGAAGGAGGTGCCGACGGTGCCTGGGGTCCGCACGAGTGGGCGGCATTGCCGTGTGCTCTTGTCTGAAAGCAATGAGTTGGTGCGCGCGGGTGTGGTCTCGATTCTCGAGGCCGAGCCGGATATTTCCGTTGTCGCAGAGGCGGTTTCGGGCGGCAACATGGGCGCGTTGATTCGGCGGCATACGCCGAACGTGGTGGTGAGTGAGGGTGAGGGCGCGCTGCGTTCGTCGTTCTCCGAACTGCCGGTTGTCGCGATGTGCGAGTCGGTCGCCGAACTGGACCATGTGGTGCGGATCGGCGCGCGGGGCATCGTACTGCGCTCGGACGCGCGACGACAGTTGGTTCGCGCGGTGCGTGAGGTCGTGGCGGGCAATGCGTATATCGCGCCCTCGGCGGCCGGATATGTGCTCGACCAATTGGGAGCCCGCATTCCGGCCATCGATCCGACGCTCAGCCGCGGGATCGAACTGCTGACCGCTCGCGAGCGTGAGGTATTGCGTTTGATCGCACTGGGTTTGAGTACCGCCGAGGTCGCACACACCTTGCGGCGCAGCCGGGCCACCGTCAAATCGCATATATCCCATCTGCTCGCGAAATTGGGTGTGCAGGACCGTGGGCAGGCGATTGCACTGGCCTATCGGGTCGGGCTGGTGTCCGTCGGGGAGGCGCGGACGGAAAGTCTGCATGCCGAACCGGCCTATTGTTCCACCGCTTTGTCTGGATAGTCCGGAGAATGTAGTTTCGATATTCCGTCGTGCGAGTGTGATAACAAAATGAACGGGTAGAGCGACGGCATGACTGTGAATACGCTGCCTCGCTTTCGTTCGGCGAATACGGTCTCCGGCACGACGAATGGCCGGTCCGGGCCCGTCCTCGCCGCGGTCGTGACCACCCTCATCGACGCCGCCGGACAGGCGGCGATCGCGGGTTTGGGCCTCAGTCTGGCCCTGGTGATGCCGTTCGGTCTGCTGAGCTGATCCCAAAACCTGTGCGAGGAGCAACTATTGCCCAGGGCACTGATTTGTTGCCTGTGTCCGCAGGTGCTCGCCGGTGAATCCGTAGACCTTCGTCCCGACGCCGGTGGGCCGAGAGGAGCGGCCGGATACGGCCAGGACGGCGTGATGGGGTTCGGCTGCGGGACGTGCACAAGACTTATGGGGCCGGTGACGCCGCGGCGCGGGCGCTGCGCGGGGTCGAGCTCGAGATTGAACCGGCGAGCTGGTGGCCGTATTGGGCGCCAGCGGTTCCGGTAAGACCACCCTGCGCAATGTGATCGGTGGGATCGAATCGGTGAATCACGGGTCGATCATTGGTGCGGGGGAGGGCATCTCGGGCCGTCACCCGCGTGGCCTGAACGAATTCCGCCGTATGCGAGCGGGTTTCGTCTTTCAGTTCTCCAAATTGATTGCGGGCCTGGCGCGATGATCGGGAGCGGGTGGGCGGGCTGCCGAACGCGGTCGGATTGTCCGATCGCGCAGACCATTTCCCGGCGCGCAGCTGTCCGGTGGACAGCAGCAGCGAGTGTTGATCGCTCGCGCTGGCCACCGATCCGGATCTGCTGCTGGTCGACGAGCCGACCGGCGCGCTCGATGTGGCGACCGGGCGGGAGGTGCTCGCCCTACTGCAAAGCACCGCCCGTGACGGTCGCGGCGTGGTGATGGTGAGCCACAACGAAGCTGTCGCTCGATCGCCGACCGGGTGATCCGCATGCGCGACAGGGCGTCGTGGCCGACGGCGCCAATGCCGCACTGTCCGAGGCCGCCTCGGTGCACTGGTGATCTCGGTGAACGCGCATCGGAATAGGTTGCTGGGCCGCAAGATTCGCCGCAACCTGCGTCGAAGGCCGATGCAGGCAATAGCGGTCGCGGTAATCGTGCTGCTCGGTGTTCTTACGATCGTTCACCAGCGATATGTTCGCGTTGGACCTGTCGATCGGGGTATTCGCGACGTCGTTGGCGGTGGTGGCCGTACTGATGGCTGCGGGTTCTCAGATACCGACGCTTCGGTTTCTTTGGTGGCTCGATGCGGCGAGGTGGGTCGGGAACGCGCGGTCTGAGCGGTGGCGGTCGGTTGAGCGGCGGGACGGCAGGATACAAATTATCGATCGGCTCGCTCGAGGAGGTTGCAATGGGTCACAAGGACGGGGCGGTCGAGGAATCCGTGGACGAGATCACCGATGCGCTGCTGACCGCGTCACGACTGCTGGTCGCTCTGTCGGTTCGATCTATCGCCCACGTCGACGAATCCATCACGGTGCCACAGTTCCGAACGCTGATGATTCTGTCGACCCGCGGCCCGTCCAAGATCGTGAACCTCGCGCATATGCTCGACGTCCAGCCGTCCACCGCCACGCGCATGGTCGATCGGTTGGTCGGGGTCGGGTTGGTCGATCGCCGACCGAATCCGGAATCGCGGCGGGAGTTGATCATCGCGCTGACTCCGCGCGGCCGAGCCGTTGTCGATGCGGTCATCGTGCGACGTCGATCGGAGATCGCGGCCGTGGTCGAGCGCATGCCCGCCCGTGACCGGACCGGACTGGTCGAGGCGCTCACCGCATTCAGCGCCGCGGGCGGGGAGGCCAATGCCGTCGGCGATATCGAGGGGTATCAACTCTGAGTCCCGTGGCGGACGGGATTGCTTCGTATGCAGGGTAATTGAGGGATCGCTGGCCGCTCGGTCAATCAATAGAACCGGGCGGTCGGTTGTATAGCAGCCTTATAGCAAACGGAACGGTTTGGTCGGTCGACACGCCGGGGTCGTATTTTCGGTAGGGGGTCGGCGGGCCTTTGACCGTGTGCTTGCGGGTGTAAGTGCATATTGACGCCAGAATATGCGGTCGCAATCTTGCGTTCTTGCATTTGTAAGAGCATGATCCCAGCTACGCTTAGTTGTGAACCACCGATCCGTAGACCGGTACATCTGAATCCCGGAGACCAATCATGTTGGTGCGATTAGTGTTGCAGTCGGGTGCGTGCGGGGAGCGGCGATGACCACCATGTCGATAGCCGGCGTGCTGCCGACTGCTCCGCAGTTGCTGTGCGCGTTTCAAGGTCGTCGATTCGAGGATCGAGCGCTGTTGCGCTCGGCCCGGGCGCTCGCCGAACTGCATGCTCGCCGTGTGCAGGTGCGCGACCCGATCATGGTCGCCGAGATCGATTGCCGGCGCGGTGAACTCGTTGACGACATCAATGATTGGGTGGAGCAGGAGATGCCTCAGCACAGAAACGGGGCATCGCTGCACACCGAGAGCCTGGGGGCGGTCGTTGATCGCATGGCCCGGAGCTGGGTGGACGCCAATCAGGCGATCGACCGGCACGGTCCGCGCAGCGACAACACCCATAAACACTGGTATCACCTGGCCGAACTGGTCGACGGTTACACTGATCTCGTAATCGACGTGGCCGGAGGCCGCCGCCGTTTACCCGAGCAGTGATCATTGCTCGAGCGGAGACGTCGCCCGAGCGAGGTGCCATCCCATCGATGGCGCGCTCGAGCCATGACGTTGCCCGCCAAGACGGCGGGCGCAACGGGGCGCCCCGCCCGGCGTGCCGCGCGGTCGACTGGCGCGGCACGCTCGTTCTTCCCCGACCGAATGTGCGCCGGGGGTAAGGAATCCCGCCCGACCGGAACAAGGAAAACGCGATCCGGTCGGGCATGACCCGGTTGAGCGTGAGAATCGTGGTCTGGTTGGGCGCGGGAATCGTGGTCTGGTCGGGAGCCGGAAATCGTGGGCCGGTCAGGCACGGGAAATTGTGGCGTGGACGGGTGCGGAATCGTGGCCCGGTCAGGCGTGGGAATCGTGGCATGGTCGGGTTCTGCCGCGAGGTTTTGAATGTCGGTTGGGCGCAGGTGTTTACGGTCGGCCGGAGTTGTTATCTCAGTGCGGCTCTGCTGCGGATGCGGCCCAGGAGTAGTAGGGCCACAAGGGTGACTGCGACCAGGACTGTTGTGCTGGCTGCGGCGTCGAATACCTCGCCTCTGTCGGTTGCGCCGAAGATGGTGATCGGCAGGGTTTTCCAGGTTGCGGGGTAGACCATGATAGTTGCGCCGAGTTCTCCCATGGAGAGGGCGATGGATAGGCCCGCGGCCGCGCCCAGGGCGGGGAGCAGTAGGGGCAGGGTGATGCGGAACAGGACTCGGGCCGGGCCGGCGCCCAGGGATTCGGCGGCCTGGCGGTAGGCGGGGTCCAGGCGGTCGAGGGCCGCGGAGACCGAGCTGAAGGCGTAGGCGAGGACCAGGACCGAATGGGCCACGATCACAATCCATTTGGTGCCGCCCAGTAGTAGCGGGCGTTCGTTGAACGCGATCAGGACGCCCAGGCCGATCGCCACCGATGGGACCGCGACGGGTAGGTGGAATATCGCGTCGGTGATGCGACGCCACCAGTCCGGCGCCTCCCGCGCGGCCAGGGCCGCCCAGGTGCCGAGAATCAGCGCGACCGCTCCGGCCAGTAGGGCGGTCTGCAGGCTCACCGACAGGCTCGCGGCCTCGTCGCCGGAGAGCGCGCGCCCGAAATTGGCGAAGCCTAGATCCGAGGGCAGCGGGCCGGTCCAGTGCCCGGCCAGCGCCGCGGCGATCACCGTCGCGATCGGCGCGGCGAATACGATCAGCACGATCAGTGCGAAGACGGCCAACACCAGCGCGCGGCCGCGTCGGGTCCACACCAGCACGACTCAGCCCTCCTTCCGAATCCTGGTGAACCAGGCGAAGATCAGCCGATAGGACACATACAGGGTCAGCGACAACAGCACCTGTACCGACGCGAGCACCGCCGCGCCCGGTAGGTCGAAGGTGACGATGCCGCGGGTATAGATCAGCGCGGGCAGGGTGATCACGCCCTTTGCGCCGGTGAACAGCACGATGCCGAATTCGTTGAGCGTCAACAGCAATACCAGGCTGCCGCCCGCCGCCAGCGTGGGCCACGCCTCCGGCAGTACCACCTGCCGCAGCACCCGCCAGGGCGACGCGCCCAGACTCGCCGCCACATCCAACTGCTCGCGCGGCAACTGCGCGAAGGCGGCCAGCAGCGGCCGGACCACGAACGGTGTGAAGTATGTGACCTCGGCCAGGATCACACCGGTCGGCGTGGTGAGGAAATCCACTGCGGGGGAGTGATTTCCACTGATCCGCGCGATGAGCGCGTTCACCGCGCCCGCCGTGCCGTAGAGGAAGGTGAAGGCGAGGGTGATCAGAAACGACGGCAGCGTCAGCACGGTATCGATCAACCGCCCCATCACCCCCGACCCGGGAAACGGCACGAAGGCCAGTACCACCGCGATGAAGGTCCCGAGCGCCAGACAGCCGGCCGTCGAGCACACCGCGATGGACACCGTGCGCCACAACGCATCCCGGAACGCCCGCGACCCGAGCACCTCGCCCCATACCGACCCGTGCCCCGGCCGAGTCCGCGCCGACTCGCCCAGCACCCGGATGATCGGATAGACCGCGATCAACGCCACCACCGCGAGCGGCGGCAGCGACCAGAGGATCGGCCGCCAGTTGCGCTGTGCGGCAGGCCGTTCCGGAGGCTCGGTCAGCGCCGGTTCGAGAACCGCCGTCACGCTCATACTCGACCACCTCTGCTGCGGACCGAATCGGTTGCCTGCCTGAACGATCCGTCGCAGGTCCGCGTGGATGGCGGATCGAACAGATGCCGGGAGAGGTTGGTCGCGTATTCGATGTGTGGACCCGGCGTGCGCCGAGGAGCCGGATCGGTCGATCGCCTGGCAGCCGTGCCCGACGTGGGCTGGACGCTCGGGTTGCGGATCATGATCCCTCCCCGACGGCGGCCGGGATCAAAACCCCCGCGGTGTCAGGGAATCGCACGCCGACGACCGCGCCGACCGCGGTGTCCGCATGGCCCGGGACGTCGACGGTCAGTTCGGTGGGCAGACCGTTGACATCGAGTCGCAGGCGGGTCGACGAACCCCGCCAGACCGAGGCGAGCACCGTCGCGGGGATGGCCTCGCGGTCGCTGGTAGTGCCGATGCGGATCGTATGGGGGCGTACGCAGAGCAGACCCTCCACACCGGGAGTCCAATCCAGTTGGCCGATACCGGGAGTGGGGGCCTCGGCGCGCAGCGTGCGGATGCCGACGGTGACCAGGGCGATGGCGCCGGAGACGTGTTCGACCCTGCACGGCAGCAGATTCGCGCCGCCGAGGAAGGCGGCGGTGAACGAGCTGGGCGGACGTCGCCACAGGTTCTCGGCGGTATCGATGTCGACCAGGCGGGCGTCGCGCATGACCGCGATGCGATCGGCCAGCGCGAGCGCCTCGGATTGATCGTGGGTGACGTACAGCATCGCGGTGTCGGGCAAAGCCTTTCGCAGCTGCTGCAGTTCGGCGAGCATGGACTGGCGCAGCTGGGCGTCGAGGGCCGCGAGCGGCTCGTCGAGCAGCAGCACCTTGGGGCGGATGGCCAGGGCGCGGGCGATCGCGACGCGCTGCTGCTGACCGCCGGACAGCTCCCGCGGCAGCCGCTCGGCGTAGGCGGCCATGCCGACCATCTCCAACGCCTCGATGACGCGGTCGCGAATCTCGCCGCGCCGCACGCGATGTGCCTTCAGGCCGAAGGCGACATTGTCGCGCACGCGCATATGGGGAAACAGGGCGTAGGACTGGACCACCACGCCGATACCGCGCTTGGCGGGGGACAGGTCGGTGACGTCGCGTCCGGCCAGCCGCACCGCGCCCGAGGTGGGCCGGACGAATCCGGCCAGCGCCTTGAGCGCGGTCGACTTACCGGAACCACTGGGCCCCAGTAGCGCAACCGTTTCGCCGGCGGCCACGCGCAGGGTGAAATCGGTCAGCGCGACGGTGGTCTTGCGGCCGCGGCCGTAGCGGACGCCGACGCGATCGAAGACGATCGCGGTCTGGCCGTCGGCGGCGCCGGTGACCGAGACGGAGGTCGTCGGTGCGGACATGGTTGCGCTCCTGGGGTTTTCGATCAGCTTCCGGTGGCCTTCTGGTAGGCGGCGACGTCGCTGTCCAGCTCGTCGAGCACCTTGTTCCAGTCCGGGTTCACCACGGTGACGTCCTTCAGATAGGCCGCCGGGGATACGGCGCCCGCGGGCGCGGGGGCATCCTTCAGATCCGTGCGCACCGGCACCGCCATGGCGTCGGGACCGAGGGTCTTCTGCACATCGGCCGAAAGCAGGTACTCCATCAGCTTCTTCGCCGCGTCCCTGTGCGGCGCGCCCTTGGCCAGGCCCATGACGTAGGGCACGGCGACGGTGCTGCGCTTGCCGTCGGCGGTGGTGGGGAAGAAGACGCTGAACTTGGAGGACTTCTCCTTGATATTGGCCAGGTTCATCTGCACATCGCCGTTGGCGACGAGCAATTCGCCATTGTCCACCTTCGGCTGCAGCTTGCCGGTCGAGGAGGACGGTCCGACATTGTTGGCCTGCAGCTTGCCCAGATAGTCCAGCGCGCCCTGCTTGCCGTAGAGCTGCTGCAACAGGATCAACACGGCCGTGCCGTCACCGGCCTGCCCCGGGGTGGAGTACTGGATCTTGCCCTTGAATTCCGGCTTCAGCAGGTCGTCCCAGGTGAGCTTGGAGCTGTCGATCGACGGATTCGCGATGAAGGACAGGTAGTTTCCGGCCAGGGTGACGTACTTGCCGCCCGCGTCCTTGTCGGTGGCGGCCACCGCGCCGGTGTCCACTCCGCTGTCCTGCAGCAGCCCGGACTTGTTGGCCTTCTGGATGAACGGCGGCAGTGTGACGACGATATCGGCCTGCGGATTCGACTGTTCCTTGTCGACCCGGTTGACGACCTCGCCGGAACCGGCCTCCACGTAGTTCACGTCGATCCCGGTCTGCTCCTTGAACTTCTTGAACTGGGTCTTGTACCAGTCGCCGACGCCGTCGGCGGAGTACACGGTGACGGTCTTGCCGTCGGAGGAGGTGGCGCCGGTGCCGCCGCAGGCCGCGGCGGTGAGGGCCACGGCGACGGCCGAGGCCACGACGACCGTGGTGCGTGCGAGGCGCAGGGTCGGAATACGCACGATTACAGCAACTTTCGTGTGGTGCGGAGGATGGATCGAAGGGACGGGTTACAGGGAGGTCAACAGGTTCGGGAAGTCGGCGACCGAGGCCACGATGTGGGTGGCGCCCGCGGCGCGCAGCTGTTCCTCGGTGTGCGCGCCGGTCAAAGTTCCGGCGACGACGCGCGCGCCCGCCGCGATACCGGACGCGATATCGCTGGTGGTGTCGCCGAGTACGGCCACGCGGTCGACGGCGTCGATATTCAGGCGCAGCAGCGCGGTCAGGACGAGATCCGGATACGGGCGGCCGCGGCCGGCCTGGGACGGGGCCAGGGTCAGATCGGCGATATCGTGCCAGCCCAAGGCGTCGAGCAGCTTGTCCTGGGTGGTGCGGCTGAAGCCGGTGGTGAGCGCCACCTTGATACCGGCCGCGCGCAGCGCCGTGATCGCCTCGGCCGCACCGGGAATCGCGGTGGCCTCGGCGGCGAATTCGTCGTAGGCGGTCTCGAAGGTGCGGTTGGCCAGTTGGGCGCGATCCTCGTCGCCGAACAGGGCGCGGAAAACGGTGATCTTGGACTGGCCCATGGTGTCGAGGACGTAGGTGCGGGCCGCCGCGCGGTCGGGTCCGCCCTCGGGCAGTCCGGCGGCGGTCGCGGCGGCGTCGAAGGCGCGCAGCACCAGGCCGCCGTCGGCGACGGTGGTTCCGGCCATATCCAGTACGGCCAGCTCGATCTGCTTGTCGGACACGATCTTTCCTCTCACAGGTTCAGCAGGTCGGCGGTTTCCTCGCCGAGGGCGGGGCCGAGGGTCATACCGCGGCCGCCCGCGCCGGTGATCACCCAGACGTCGTCGGCGGCCTGCGCGCGGGTCACGATCGCGGTGGGATCGATGCTCTGGCTGTAGACCCCGGCCCAGCGGCGCACGACCGTGGGCAGTTTGCGGCCCAGTAGTTCCTCGGCCACGGCGGTGAGGTGCTCATAGGGCGCCTCGTCGACATCGAAGGCGAACGGTTCGTCGTATTCGTGGGTGTCGCCGATGGTGAGCCCGCCGTGCAGGCGCTGCACGCACAGCAGCTGCATCTTGTGCCGCGCGGCGGTGAAAGCTTGGGACTCCTCGCGATTGAGCCGCTCGAGTTCCGGGCCCGCGAACCCGGGGTAGTAGCGGAAGCTGTCGCCGTCGGCGACCGCGGTGGTGAGCGATTCGCCCAGGGGAGCGGTCTGCATCATCTGCAGGCGCACGCGGCGAACGGGAATGTCGCCCACCAGTTCTCGGGTCAGGCCGGTGTGCGCCGCGCCCGGGCACACCAGCACCAGATCGGCCTCGAAGCGGCGGCCGCGGTCGTCGATCACGGCCGTGCCGGTGACGGTGCGGGCCTCGGCTCCGGCGTAGAAGCTGTAGCGGCCGGTAGCCTCCATATGGGCGCGCAGCGCGGGCATGGCCTGGCGCGACTCCACCGCGGCGTCGTTCGAACAGTGCAGGCCCGCAAGGAATTTGCCGCGCAGGGCCGGGTTGAGCGCGCGGACGCGGTCCGGATCGAGCAGTTCGAAGCCGCGTTCGGCGGCGGTCGGTCCGGCCGCGGCGGCCTCGGCGACGGCCAGTTCGGCCTCGGTGCGCACCAGGGTGATCGATCCGGCCGGTCGGAACCCGACGCCCGGAACGCGGCCGCCGATCTCCTCCCAGAGCATTCGGGAGCGCAGTGTGATCGCCAATTCCGCCGCGCTGCGGCCGGAGACCCAGACCAGACCGAAATTGCGGACGGTGGCGCCGCGGGCCTCGGTCTCCCGCTCCAACTGCACGACCTCGTGACCGCGACCGATGGCGGCGAAGGCGTGGGCGGTGCCGAGGATGCCGCCGCCGATGATGACCAAACGCATGGTCAGCATCATGGGCAATGGTCTAGACCGTAGGGTGTGTCATACACGAACGCAGGGTTAACAATTGGTATAGACCAATCTCGGGTACGCTGTCGGCATGGAGGTGACGCGGCTACCGAAGGCCTATCGGGTGCGTACACAGATCGAGCGCATCATCGACGAATTGGCCGAGGGCGATCCGGTGCCCTCGGAGCGGGAGCTGGCGAGCCGATTCGAGGTGGCGCGCGAGACGGTGCGCCAAGCCCTGCGAGACCTGTTGGTGGAGGGGCGGATTCGCCGTCAGGGTCGGGGTACGGTGGTGTCGCGCCCGAAGATGGTGCAGCCGCTGTCGCTGCGGTCCTATACCGAGGCGGCGCTGAGCCTGGGGCGCAAACCCGGCCGCGTGCTGGTCGGCTGGGAGGATGTGGCCGCGGACAGCGAGACCGCCGACGCGCTCGATCTCGAACCCGGCGCCCAGGTCATGCATCTGGAGCGGATCCTGCTGGCCGACGGTGAGAAGATCGGTCTGGAGAGCACATTCCTGCCGCTGGATCGTTTCGGTCGGCTGCGCGACACCTATGACCCCACCACCTCGCTCTACGCGGCGCTGCGCGCGGCCGGGGTGGATTTCGGTTCCGCGCGCGAGCGTATCCAGACCGTCCTGGCCTCGCCGCGCGAGGCCGCGCTGCTGGAATGTACGACGGCGCTGCCGATGATCCTGCTGCATCGGCGCACGCTCGATATCGAGGATCGGCCCGTGGAGCGGGTCCGCTCGCTGTATCGCGGTGATCGCATAGCGTTCGAAGCGCAACTTGTCAGCTGACCGAATACATTGCGCCGGTTGACAATTGGTTTGCCGCCCGATGATAATGGGATGAATACGCTCGTCTTCGCGTCGAAATGGAACGGGCGTGTTCCACTGATCGGTTGATCATCTTCGTGAACCACGGACTACGTAGTGCGGTGTGGGGTATTCGGCTCAGCGAATCACTGTCGACGCGGAAAGGTGCGTGATGGACGACAAGAAGAAGATGTCTTTCGTCGGAACGGTGGACGACTTCCGTCAACGCAAAGGCTGGTTCTTCGGTGCGTTCATGGACGAGCCGCTACTCGAGAGCGATCTCGTCGAGGTCGCGTGGCAACGGCTGCCCGATGTGACGCCGAATCCGGAACAGGCCCACTATCATCGGCAAACCGTCGAGATCAACATCCTGCTGCGGGGTTGGCTGAAGCTGTCGATCGACGGCGTCGAACATACCCTCCGGGCCGGTCAGTTCTATGTCATCTGGCCGGAATCCGTCGTCTCCGACATTTCGACCGGTCCGGATGCCGAACTCATCGTGGTCCGGGCGCCGAGCATTCCGTCGGACAAGATCTCGGTGAATCCGCCGCGACATAGCGAGGAGTAGTCGAATATGCTCATCACCGTTCGTGATCCGGTGCGTAGGGCCGCGGTACGCGAGGAATTCCGGGCGGATGTGGAACGGTTGCAACGCGGGTTGGATGCGCACCGCGCCTTCGAGACCGACATCTATGTCACCAACACATGCAATCTGCGTTGCAATTACTGCTACTTCTATTTCGAGGACTACTTCGCCGAACCCTCGCATCACGCGCGCGAGAACGTCTCCCTCGATACGCTGCGCGCCCTGGCCGATCAGCTGTCCGGGCACACCTACTGCGTGGTCGTACTCGGCGGAGAGCCGTTCAGCCGCAGGGATTTCGGCGATCTGCTGACCCATATGCGGGCGCTGGACATTCCGTCGATCCGGGTCAGCACCAACGGTCTGCTGTTGCGGCGCAACAAACATCTGCTCCCGCTCGTGGACACCCTGACGGTGAGTATCGATGCCATGCGAATCCGGCAGTATCCGAAGCAGATGGCCCGGCTGCTCGACGATCTGCGGGCGCTGCGGCAGGAGTTCGGCGCCGACCTGCCGACGGTGGTGCCGTCCTGGACCACGGCGTCCAACGACGATTTCGACCGGGATGTGGTTCCGCTGCTGGACTTCTGCGTCGAGAACGCGTTCATCATGAAGTTCCTGCCGCTGAAGCACGATCAGCACTCCGACTGGGCCAAGGAGCGCGAGATGGCGCTGCGCGCGGTCGAATACGCCGGGCGCGAGTACGTAACCAACGACCGCCGCCACTCCGAACAGCTCAGCGACGCATTCACGCAGTCGAACTGCCTGGTCCGGGGCAATCAGTTCTATCTGGATTTCGAGGGTAACTTCCTGTATCCGTGCGACGAGTACGCGGACCAGAAGGTCGGCTCGCTCCTGGAACACAGCATCGACGAACTCGTCGCGCGCGGCCGCGAACGCTACGGCGAATTCCCCGTGCGGGATTCGGTCTGCGCGCACTGCCCTTCGGGCTGTCATTCCGACAACTCCTACATCCTGCGGCATCCGGAGCGGCAGCTGGAGTGGTTCGGCGAGTGACTCGCATACTGCTGGTCAATCACACACCGCTCGACGGTTCCGGCAGTGGGACGTATACGGCCAATCTGCGTCGCATCCTGACCGCGCACGGTCACCGAGTCGCGGTGCTGTGTCCCGAATCGGGAGATATGCCGGTGGCGCTGCCGTTCGAGCGGTTTCCGACCTTCACCGGGCATCCGCGAAGTTCGCTGACCTACGCCGAATTACGTCCGGAACAGTTGTCGGCGCTGGTCGAGGCATGGGCGGCGAATATCGACGACGCGGTGGCGCGGTTCCGGCCGGATATCGTTCACGTGCAGCATATCTGGATTCCGCTCGAGGCGGCCTTGCGATCGGGACCGCCGGTGGTCGCGACCTGTCACGGCTCGGAGATCGGATTGCTGAGCAAGCGTGCGGCGGCGGGGGATCGGGCGCTGGCGGATGAGAATCTGCCGCCGATCATCTGCGTCTCCGAATACGTCGCCGCGCGATTGCGGCGGGAATGCGCGATCGACGCGTCCCGGCTGATCCTGTTGCCGAATGCCTACGACGACAGTCTGTTCCGACCGCGGGCCGATCGTGGAATGCGCGACCGCCGTATCGGTTTCGTCAGCAGACTGGTCAGATACAAACGGGTCGATTTCTTTCTCGAACTCGCCGATCGCCTGTGCGCCGTCGGTGTGGCGCGGGAATTCCTGATCGTCGGCGACGGGCCGGATCGGCGTCGGTCCATCGCGCTCGCGCGGGAATGCCGGGGCGCGGTGGAATTCCTCGGGGCGGTGCCGCACGCACGGATGCCCGAAGTCTATGGCGCGCTGGATGTTCTGGTCGCCTGTGCCGTCGACGAACCCTTCGGGCTGACGGCGGTCGAGGCGGCGGCGTGCGGGACGCCGGTGGTGGTGCCGAGATCGGGCGGGCTCGGGGAGTTGGAACGAGCTCCGCACATACTCGGTTTCGAGCCGGAGGATCCGGGCTCGGCGCAGGCCGCGGTGGTCGCGGCGCTATCGGGCTCGCATGCCGGTCGGCGGGCCCGCGCCGGATATATCGGGCGCACCTATGGTTCGGCGCGATATGCGTTGGCCCTGAACGAGATCTACGACCGCGCGCGACGGCATTAGGTTAGCGTTACGGGATGGGATGGTCGGCGATCATATCCATATCCGGCAGTATCGCCGGTGTTCTCGCCGTGTTGTATGTCGCGATCATCGGGCAGATTCCGTTGGTGAGCTGGTGGCAGGATCGCCGCGCGCGTCCGACTCTGCGGCAGGTGGCCCACAATCTGCCGCAGCCTCTACACAACGGTTTCGTCGATCGACAGCGGGAGCTCGAGGCGCTGCTGCGGGAGCTGACCGCGCCGACGCATCCGGTGGTCGCGATCGTGGGATTCGGCGGGGTGGGCAAGACGACGCTGGCGCTCGAGGCGGTCGGGCGGCTGCTGCGGCTGGCCGACAGCGGCCGCACACCCTATGACGCGTTCATCTGGTGTTCGGCCCAGCAGCACGAACTGTTGCCGACCGGCATCGTGCGCAGGCGTTCGGCGGCACAGTCGATCGCGGATGTGTTCCGGGCGATCGCGATCACCCTGGATCGGCGTGAGATATTGCAGGCGCCGCTGGCCGAACGGGAAGATCTCGTCCGAATGTTGTTGAGCCGGCGCAGAGCGCTGCTGGTGGTCGACAACATCGAGACCCTCGACAACGAGACGATTTTTTCGTTCCTGCGTGGCATCCCCAGTCCCACAAGGGTTCTGGTAACCACTCGCCCGGCGCTGGGCTGGGCATTCGAGATCCGGATCGGAGAGTTCGGTTCGACCGATACGGCGACGCTGGTCGCGAAGGAACTCGAGGCGAAGGGGCTGACGCCCTCGCAGGCGCTGGAGCGGCGGATCTACGAGAGTACGGGCGGGGTGGCGCTGGCCGCGGTGTGGAGTGTCGGACAGGTCGCGCACGGATTCGATCCGGAATCGCTGCCGCACACCGTGGCCAATCCGAGGGGAGACGTCGTGGAATTCACCTTCGCGAGCGCGATAGTCGGCATCCGCGGGCAGGACGGCTATCGACTGCTCATCGCCATATCCCTGTTTCCGGCGAGTGTCGCGCGGGCCACCGCGATCGAAGTCGCCGGATTGGACGCAGCCGGCGGGAGCGCGGCGACGCGGGAGCTGTTGCAGCTGTCTCTGGTGCGGCTGACCGAGGACCGCTTCAGCATCCTGCCGTTGACCCGGCGGTTCATCGCCGCCGAAGTGGCCGCGGCGCCGCGACTTTCGATCGAGCTCAAGGGGCGGATGACTCGATTGCTGATCGACTTCGTCGAGGGTGCGCTGGGGACCGACTATTGGGCGCCGATCACCGCGTGGCTGTCCAACGAGACCATCGAACGCGAAATCGACGCGATACTGCAGTGTCTGAGTTGGGCGGTGGCCGAGCGCAATCACGAGGCGGTACTGCGGTTGGGCGGTCCGTTGGTTCATCATCTGTGGCGAATCGGAATGGTCGACGAGCGGCGCGCGGTATCGGAATGGTGTATCGCGGCGGCCCATGAACTGCATCGCGCCGAATGGGAGGTGTGGCTGCTGGTCGACGGTGTCGGGTACATCTACCTGACCCGACGGCAGGACGATCTCGCCTCGGGCGTATTCGATCGGGCGCGGGCGTTGGCGAGTGCGGAGTCGCTCGATGACGGTGTGGCGCTGGCTATCGCGTATCAGGTGCAGCTCGACGCGCGGCGCGAGCGGGGGCGTGATCATGCGGCGGAACTCGAGCGGGCCGAGGCGTTGGCCGAACTGCCGCCGGTTCGCGCGCGTATCCGGGCGGTGCGGGCCTATGTGGCGGTGCTCGACCAGCAGTGGCGAACCGCGGCGCGCATGTATCGCGATGTCGTCGAGATGCGCAGGGGCAGTGATGGTTACGAGCCGCCCACACAGTTCGCGCTGTACGGGCTGATGCTGGCGATGGGGGAATCGCCGCGGGAGGCGCGGGTCGTACTCGAACGGTCCCGCGAACATCCTCGTCCGACCCTCGAGGGCAGGGCGTATACGAATTTCGGACGCGCCTACCTCGCGTACGGCAATGGCAGGCCCCGGCGGGCGGCACGGCTGGCCTCCGAGGCGCTGGTGGATCTGCGGTCGATGGGCACCCTGGATCTGGAACCGGAGATCGAGCGGTTCCTCGCCCGGATCCGGCCGTGGAGTCCGGGCAATGTGGCCCGCTTCGTCCGCTCGATGCGTCGATGAGCGCACGGATACGAGCCGGACGACTGCCGTCCGGCCCGAATCCGTTCCGGGGGAAGTGGTTACGACACCGCGCCGACGAAACCGCCGATGGCGGCTCCGATCGCGCAGCCGATGATCGCGCCGACGAGGAAGAACCAGATGCCGATAAGGACTCCCACGACGCAGCCGACCACCGCGCCCGCGAGAATGGCTCCGCCGCCGCCGGTTTGGTGCATGAACGGCACCGACTGCGAGCTGAGCGCCGCGGAGGTCGGGCCGCCGTTCGGGGTGAGGGTCAATTCGGTGTCACTGGCCAATGTCGGCGTGACCGAAAGGGTTCGCCCGGCGTCGACGCGCAGTGTGGTTGGAATCGCGCCGACGACCGTGCCGTCATCGGCGACCACCTGGACCGCGTCGGGTGTTACGACGAATTTGCCGGAGGCCAAGGTGACCAGGGCATTCGAATGATCGGCCGCGAGTGTGGTCGTGTAACCGACCGAGCCGTCCGTTGCGCTGAGGGTGGTGTCGGCGAGCTGCGCCTCTCCGTGCGCGGTCGCCAATGTGATTGTGGTGGCCGCTATCGCGAGTGCCGCGGTCGCCACCAACTTCCTGATGTACATGGTCTTTCCGATCGTGCGGGGGTTCCTGTGACGTTCCCCCGACGAACGGCGCTGGACGATCATCATGCGCCCGTGTTCCCGATCTTGTCCATTGGGTGTTTCAGCAGTTCGAATCGGGTTTTCGGTCGGATTCGGACACCCCTCAGCGGACCTGCGGAGCCACCTTCTCGCCCAGCAGTTCGATGCTGTGCAGGACCTTGTCGTGGGGCAGGGTGCCCACGCTCGGATGCAGCATGAAGCGGTCCAGGCTCAGGGTGTCGCGGATGTCGGCGATCTTCTCCGCGACGTAGTCGGGGGTGCCGACGAACAGCGAGCCCTGTGGGGAGCGCAGCGCCTGGAATTGCGCGTGGGTCATCGCGCCCCAGCCGCGTTCGCGGCCCAGGCCGCTCATGGCGGTGGCGTAGGGCTCGTAGAAGTCGGCGATCGCCTGCTCGTCGGTATCGGCGATGTAGCCGTGTGCGTGCACCGCGATCGGTTGCGGCTCGTGGCCGCCCTGTTCGAGCGCGCGGTGATACAGATCGACCAGCGGGCGGAAGCGGGCCGGTTGGCCGCCGATGATCGCGATGGCCAGCGGCAGACCCAGCAGTCCGGCGCGGGCGACCGACTCCGGGGAGCCGCCGACCGCGATCCACACCGGCAGCGGGCGATCGGTGCGGGGATGGACGATCGCGTCGTGCAGTGCGGGGCGGAAGCGGCCGGACCAGCTCACCGGTTCGTCGTCGCGGATACGCAGCAGCAGGGCGAGTTTCTCGTCGAACAGGTCGTCGTAGTCGGTGAGGTCGTAACCGAACAGCGGAAAGCTCTCGGTGAACGAGCCGCGGCCCGCCATCAGTTCGGCGCGACCGTTCGAGACCAGGTCCAGCGTCGCGAACTGCTGATACAGCCGGACCGGATCGTCGGAGCTCAGCACGCTCACCGCGCTGGTCAATCGGATGCGTTCGGTGCGGCCCGCGATGGCCGCCAGTACGACCGCGGGGGACGAGGCGGCGAAATCGGCGCGGTGATGTTCGCCCACGCCGTAGACGTCCAAGCCCACGCGTTCGGTGGTCACGGCCTCCTCGATCACCTCGCGCAGGCGTTCGCCCGGGCTCGGTGCGGGGCGATCGGCGACGGCGTGGCGTTCGGCGAAGGTGGTCAGTCCCAGTTCCATATCCGCTTAAACGGACCACGGTCCGGATAAATTCCCCGGTCCTCGGTGAGTCGGTCGCTGCGGATACGCTTGGTGGCATGTCTGTCCGCACCCGCCAGCCGCTCGTCCCCGGAACCCTCTCGCCGACCCGCGAGGTCCCGCGCGCGATCGAGCGTCCGGAGTATGCCTGGAAGAAGACCGTCAACGAGGGCAGCGAGCCGTGGGTGCAGACGCCGGAGACGATCGAGAAGATGCGCCTGGCGGGCAAGCTGGCCGCGCAGGCGCTCGAGGAGGCGGGTAAGGCCGTCGCGCCGGGTGTCACGACCGATGAGTTGGACCGGATCGTGCACGAGTATCTGTGCGATCACAACGCGTATCCGTCGACGCTGGGCTACAAGGGTTTTCCCAAGTCCTGCTGCACCTCGCTGAACGAGGTGATCTGCCACGGCATTCCGGATTCGACGGTTATCGAGGACGGCGACATCGTCAATATCGACGTCACCGCCTACATCGACGGCGTGCACGGCGATACCAATGCCACCTTCCTGTCCGGCGATGTGGACGAGGAGGCGCGGCTGCTGGTCGAGCGCACTCGCGAGGCGACCATGCGGGCCATCAAGGCGGTGCGACCGGGCCGGGCGCTCAATGTGATCGGGCGGGTCATCGAGTCCTACGCCAATCGCTTCGGCTACGGCGTGGTCCGCGACTTCACCGGCCACGGCGTCGGCCCGACCTTCCACAGCGGTCTGGTCATCCTGCACTACGACCAGCCCGCCATCGAATCGGTCATCGAACCCGGTATGACCTTCACCATCGAACCGATGATCAACCTCGGCGGTATCGACTACGACATCTGGGACGACGGCTGGACCGTGGTCACCAAGGACCGCAAGTGGACCGCCCAATTCGAGCACACCCTGGTGGTCACCGACGACGGCGCAGAGATCCTCACCCTGCCGTGACGGGCGCCCGCCCCGCGGATCCTCCCGATGCCGAGCTACGGCATTCTCCCGATTCGCCGCTGTGGTTCACCTCTGCCTCGGGGGTGCCGTTCTCCTCTGCCTCGGGGGTGCCGTTCTCCTCTGTCCCGGGGGTGCCGTTCTCCTCTGTCCCCGAGCCGAAGGCGAGGGGTGCCCTGCTGATCGCAGGCACCACCTCCGATGCGGGCAAAAGCGTTGTCGTGGCCGGGATCTGCCGGATGTTGGCGCGGCGGGGGGTGCGGGTGGCGCCGTTCAAGGCGCAGAACATGTCGAACAATTCGGTGGTGACGCTCGATGGCGGGGAGATCGGGCGGGCGCAGGCGTTGCAGGCGCGGGCCTGTGGGCTGGAGCCGAGCGTGCGATTCAATCCGGTGTTGTTGAAGCCGGGCAGTGATCGGCGTTCGCAACTGGTGGTGCGGGGGCGGGCGGTGGATACCGTGGGCGCGGCGGATTACTTCCGGCATCGGGAGCGGCTGCGGGATGTGGTGGCGGCCGAATTGGCCTCGCTGCGTGACGAATTCGATGTGGTGATCTGCGAAGGGGCGGGCTCGCCCGCCGAGATCAATTTGCGGGCAACCGATCTGGCGAATATGGGTTTGGCGCGGGCGGCACGGCTGCCCGTGGTGCTGGTCGGTGACATCGATCGCGGTGGGGTGCTGGCCCATCTGTTCGGAACGGTCGCGATCCTCGAACCCGAAGATCAGCAATTGATCTCGGGCTTCATCGTCAACAAGTTCCGCGGTGACGTCGATCTGCTGCGGCCGGGACTCGATCAGCTGACCGCCCTGACCGGACGACCCACCCTCGGCGTGCTGCCGTACGCCGAGGAACTGTGGATCGACGCCGAGGACTCCCTCGGCACCGTCGCCGACGCCCCCGTCGGCCGTCCGCGCCCGCCGATCGGCCGGGAGTGGTTGACCGTGGCCGCGATTCGGCTGCCCCGCATCTCCAACTCCACCGATGTCGAGGCTCTGGCCTGCGAACCCGGTGTCGCGGTGCGCTGGGTCACCGAGCCGTCGCGCCTGATCGACGCCGATCTGGTGGTCCTGCCCGGCACCAAGGCCACGGTGAGCGATCTGGAATGGTTGCGCCGCACCGGAATCGCCGACGCCCTTGTCGCCCGCGCCGCCGCGAACCGTCCGATCCTCGGCATCTGCGGCGGCTACCAGATGCTCGGCCGCCGCATCCTCGACCGGGTCGAATCCCGGGCGGGCGAGGTCGCGGGCCTCGGCCTGCTCGACCTCGACATCGAATTCGCCGACCCGAAGATCCTGCGCCGCGCCGAAGGCCACGGCCCCCACGCGATCCCCGTGCACGGCTATGAAATCCACCACGGCCGAGTCCAGCGCACCACGGACCCACCCTGGCTCACCCTCGACGGCGTTCCCGAGGGCAGCGCCCGCGTCCCCGTCTGGGGCACTCACCTACACGGCCTCCTGGAAGCCGACGAATTCCGCCGCACCTGGCTGCGCGAGGTAGCCGCCCACGCGGGCCGCACCGGCTTCACCGTCGCTGCCGACACCTCGGTCACCGCCACCCGCACCGAACAACTGGACCTGCTGGCCGACCTCGTGGAAAAAAACCTCGACCTCGACCACCTGCACCGTCTGATCACCCAGGGCGCGCCGATGGGTTTGCGGACACTCTCGGTGACCGGGTCGAATGGTGTTCAGTGACACGCGGTCCGGGGCGGGGGTGCGGTGTAGCGTGGGGCGGCATGGAAGATCGGCGGATCGCGGTGGGAGACCGCGAGTGGACCGTGCGAGTCGGCGGTCCGCAGTCTCGCCATACGGTGCTGTTGTTGCCCGATGCCGGTAATCCGGCCGATGTGTACGACGCCGTGAGCGCTCGGCTGCACAATTCGGATCTGCGGACGATCGCGGTGGAGACGGTCGAGGGACTGGACGCGGCGGCGGTGTACGCGATTCTCGACGAGCTCGAGGTGCCGTGGGCCAATGTGGTCGGCTGTGGCGCCGGGGCCGAGTTGGCGTGGCAGCTGTGTTCGCGTGGGTTCGGGCGATTCATCGGGCTGGTGGCGGCAGGTCGCGGGCATCCAGCCGCGCCGGGGGCCGACGGCAGCGTCGCGGATGCGAGCTGTCCGGCGGTGGAGATTCCGACCACGGTGGTGGCCACCAAGCAGCTGCCGTGGGCCGTGGCCGAGGGCTCGGCGCGGTATGTCTACGGCGAATTCCGGGTCGCGCAGGTCGATGTCGGCGACCCGGCCACCGAGGCCGACAGCGAACTGGCCACCGAGATCGTCCTGCGCACCGGACTGTGGTGAGTTCCTAACTCGATTTGGCGAGGAACACCGCCAGCCAGTCGAGCCAGGCGTCCAGTTCCTCGAACGCTTTGTCACGCACCGCGGGTGCGGACAGGAATACGTCGTGGCGAGCGCCCTCGATCGGCACGATCGAGGTCCGGTCGCCCAGGCAGCCCGACCAGCGCTGGATCTGGCGCACATCGAGCACGACATCGGAGACGTCCGCGGCCGGGCCGTACTGGCGCATGAACTTGGTCACTTTCGACCGCAGCACCAGCGTCGGCAGGCCCACATCCAGCCCGCGCTGCAATTGCGCGTGACCCTGCCGGATCGCGCGCAGCCAGCCGAAATGCACCGGGAAACCGGTCAGCGGCTTCCAGTCCAGGTTGTAGTCCCATTCGCCGGACGCGGTGCGATGCAGGCTGGAGCCATAGGTGGACACATCGCCGCCCGGCAGCCGCGACATCGAGCGCAACTTGCCCAGGCCGTTGATGAGCGCGGTGCCGATGCCGCGGTAGTAGGACGGACCCTGCAGATCGAACCACGGACTGTTCAACACCAGACCCGTGAGCTCGTGCGCCGCAACGCCTTCGGACCGATTGAGCCGATCGAGCCACAGCGAGCTCACCAAGCCGCCGGTGGAGTGGGCCAGGATCAGCACCGGCAGCTTGGTCTCCTTGCGCACGATCTCGAGGGCGCGATTGAGTTCGGCGTCGTAGAGCGCGAGATCGGTGACGTAGTGCGCGGTCTGCCCGGGCCGCCGCGAGCGGCCGCACTTGCGCAGATCCAGGGCATAGAAGCGATGTCCGCGCGCGGCCATGTGCTCGGCCACATGCTTGTGGAAGAAGTAGTCGGTGAATCCGTGCAGGTACAGAACGGCGCTGTGCGCGGTGTCGTCGGTTTCGGCGAGATGGCGCACCAGCGTCGCCTCGACCGTGCCCTCACCGTCGGGATCGGGACCCAACGGAATGGTCAGCTGTTCGTAGTCCGCACCCAGCACATCCGGCTGCCAGGTCCCGGTATTCGTGCGGGTGACCTGCGTTTCGTTCGTCACAGCTCCACGATATTCGACCCGCTCGGGGTCGGCATCGCCGAGCCGAATCCGTCACATCCGGGGTTGTCGTCTTCGGAAACGGGCATGGCCAGGGGCAGAATCAGGTTGAAGTGAACGGCGGGTAACCTTCCCGCTGAAGTTGCTGACCCGCGCAGGACAAGGAAGTCGAACACGCCGTGCCGAACGCTGCGATGACTGAAAAGACCGATGTAGTCCTCATCGGTGCCGGCATCATGAGTGCCACCCTGGGCGCACTGCTTCGGCAGCTGCAGCCGGACTGGTCCATCACCATGTTCGAGCGTATGGACGCGGCCGCGCCGGAGAGCAGCGACCCGTGGAACAACGCCGGCACCGGGCACTCCGCGCTGTGCGAACTGAACTACACCCCGCAGAACGCCGACGGTTCCGTCGACATCTCCAAGGCGATCGATATCAACGAGCGCTTCCAGGTGTCGCGGCAGTTCTGGGCCTACGGGGTGGAGAACGGCGTCCTGGGCGACCCGTCGCAGTTCATCAACCCCATTCCGCATGTGAGCTTCGTGCACGGCGCGGACAACGTGGACTATCTGCGCAAGCGCTACGAGGCGCTGTCACGCCATCCGCTGTTCGACACCATGCAGTACATCGACACGCCCGACGAATTCGCGCGGCGACTACCGCTGATGGCCAAGGGCCGCGACTACTCCGATCCGGTCGCGCTGAACTGGACCGACGGCGGCACCGATATCGACTTCGGCTCGCTGACCAAGCAGCTGCTGGCCTATCTGGGCCGGGCCGGGGTGAACATCGGCTTCGGCAACGCGGTGCGCGATCTGTCCAAGCAGTCCGACGGCAGCTGGAACGTCAAGGTGCGCAACACTCGCACCGGCCGTGACCGCACGGTCAACGCGAAGTTCGTCTTCGTGGGCGCGGGCGGCTACGCGCTGCCGCTGCTGCAGAAGTCCGGCATCAAGGAGATGGCCGGAATCGGCGGGTTCCCGGTGAGCGGGCTGTTCCTGCGCTGCACCAATCCGGACCTGATCGAGCAGCACGAGGCCAAGGTCTACGGCAAGGCCGCGGTGGGCGCGCCCCCGATGTCGGTGCCGCACTTGGACACCCGTGTCATCAACGGCAATCGCGGCCTGCTGTTCGGCCCGTACGCCGGTTGGACGCCGAAGTTCCTCAAGGACGGCAAGAACTCCGATCTGTTCAAGTCGGTCAAGCCGAACAACATCTTCTCGATGATCGGCGTCGGCCTCACCGAGATGAGCCTGACCAAGTACCTGATCTCGGAGCTGCTGAAGTCGCCGAGCGGCCGGGTGAACTCCCTCGAGGAGTTCGTCCCGCGCGCCGACGGCCACGACTGGGAGCTGATCACCGCCGGACAGCGCGTGCAGGTCATCCGCCGCAAGGGTGCGGGCGGCGTACTCGAGTTCGGCACCGCGGTGATTGCCGCGCAGGACGGGTCGATCGCGGGTTTGCTCGGCGCGTCCCCGGGCGCGTCCACCGGTGTCAGCGCCATGGTCGATGTGTTGCAGCGCTGCTTCCCCGGCGAGTACGCCGGTTGGGCCCCGAAGCTGAAGGAAATGGTGCCGTCGCTGGGTGTGAAGTTGTCGGAGAATCAGGCGCTGTATCACGAGGTCTGGGACTGGACGAACAAGGCTCTGCATCTGACCGACAACACGTCCGCTCTGGCGCCGAACTGATCTTTGTGATAGCAAGACGCGATGATGTCAACGGTTGCACTCAAAAGGTCGTGGGCCGCGGATCTGGATACCGCGACCCTTTACAAGCTGTTGAAACTGCGCGTCGAGGTGTTCGTCGTCGAGCAGAAGTGCGCGTATCCGGAATTGGACGGATTGGATCTGTCGGCTGAGACCCGGCACTTCTGGCTCGACGACGAGGGCGAGATCATCTCCACCCTGCGTCTGCTCGAGGAGCACAACGACGGTGTGAAGTCGTTCCGTATCGGCCGCCTGTGCACCTCGGTCGAGGCGCGCGGGCACGGCTACACCACCCGCCTGCTGCAGGCAGCCCTCGCTGAAACCGGTTCTGCCACCGTGCGTTTGAACGCCCAGACCTATCTGGTCGACATGTACACCAAGCACGGTTTCAAGACCGACGGCGAGGAGTACGTCGAGGACGGAATCCCGCACATTCCGATGCGGCGCGGCTGAGTGGACCGAGTCCCGCAACCAGAATGGTTGCGGGACTGTTTATTTCAGGGGGTGGATTCCTCGGCCGGTCCGGTCTCTGGCAACCGCACCGGCGTGACGTCGCTTCGGGGGAATTCTTCGCCCTTGAACATCAACGGCTCTCCGCTGACCTTCGACAGAGCGTACGAGAAGCAATCCCCGAAGTTGAGACCGGCCGGATGGCGCCCCTTGCCGAACTCCCGGTAAGCCAGGCGGGCTCGATGGGCGTGCTCAGGGTGAACAGCGACCAGGTCGACTGCCGCTCGATGCAGCCAGAGATCGAGCTCTCGGCCCCCTGCCTCGCCGTACCTGCTCTCGATGACGATCGACAGTTCGAGGTAGGTAGCACGTTGCGCACGCTCGAGCGGTCGAGGGGCGGCAGGTCAGCTACGGGTTGACCGGGCTGGGGCGCAGTGTGCTCGGTCCGCTGCAGGTGATGTGCGCGTGGACGACCGAGCATTACGAGGAGCTGCTCGACGCCTACGATCCGGACGAGGCCGCGCGGGCGGGCTGACCGGCCCGGGTCGCTACTGTGGTCGGAGTGACCGACAACGATGAGGTATTCGTCGCCCGGGTGATCGACTGGGCGCGTTCGCGTTCCGATATTCGGGCGGTGTTGCGCACCGGGTCGCGGGCGCGGGGCGACGGGCGTGTGGACGCGCTGTCCGATCACGATATCGAGCTGTTCACCAGTGAGGTCGACAAGTACGCCGGAACCGATGCCTGGGTGGGCGAGCTGGGTGCGGTGGCGGTGAATATCGAACTCGAGGGTCCCTACGACAATCCCGCGCATCTGGTGGTGTTCGCCGACGGCACGAAGGCCGACTTGCAGGTGGTTCCGCTGGATCTGCTGGCGGAGTTCGTCGAGGACGGGCTGGACGAACTGCACGAGCGGGGGTATCAGGTGCTGTTCGAACGCGACGGCGCGACGGCCGCGTTGCCCGCGGCGACCGGTGCCGCGCCTCGCGCTGAGACGCCCGATGCGGCGCGATTCCGGGCGCACTGCGCGGAGTTCTGGTTCGAGATCGCCCATCTGCCACGCTATCTCGCGCGCGGGGAGCTGTGGGTGGTGAAATCACGGGACTGGGAGACCAAGGAGCTGCTGCTGACCGCCATCGAGTGGCACGCGCTGGCGCATTTCGGCGCGGACCACGATATCTGGCACGGCGGCACGCGCATGCGCGAGTGGACCGCGCCCGGTGTGTGGGAGCGCGTCGAGGCGATGTTCGCGATCGCCGATCCGCTGCGGCAAGCCCAGGCCGCGGGTGATCTGTTCGCGGAGTTGACCCGCGAGATCGCCGCGGCGCGCGGATTCCGCTATCCCGAGGAGATCGAACGGGCGATCAGGCCGCAGCTGGAACGGCTGCCCAGCCGCTGAGTTCGCGCTGCGAGTGGATTTCGCTATCTCGCGGAGATCGAGGTCGCCATTCGGTCGACACTGGACCGGTTGCCCGGCCGCTGAGCCGCACTGCGAAGAGTTGTGCGAGTGCGCTGATTCACAGGAGGGTCGGATCGGCCGGATTCGGCGGCGCGCCTAGAGTTGGGGCGTGTCCGATTCCACGAGCTCTGTCATGCTGCGCCCGGATTCGACGAACTCGGCCGGGGAGCCGGGTTTCCCGTTCTCGGCGGTCGTCGGGCAGGAACGGCTGCAGCTGGCATTGATCCTGTGCGCGGTGCATCCCGGCATCGGCGGTGTGCTGGTGCGCGGGGAGAAGGGCACGGCCAAGTCCACCGTGGTGCGGGCGCTGGCCCAACTGCTGCCCCCGGTGGTCGACGAGCGCGGCGAGCGGCCCGCGCGGCTGGTGGAACTGCCGGTCGGGGCGACCGAGGACCGGGTGGTCGGGTCGCTGGATCTCGAGCGGGTGCTGCGCGACGGCGAGCAGGCGTTCCGGCCCGGATTGCTGGCGGCCGCCCATCACGGCGTGCTGTATGTCGACGAGGTGAATCTGCTGCACGACCATCTGGTGGACGTGCTGCTCGATGCCGCGGCGATGGGACGGGTGCATATCGAACGCGATGGGGTGTCGCATTCGCATCCGGCACGATTCGTGCTGGTCGGCACGATGAATCCGGAGGAGGGCGAGCTGCGCCCGCAGCTGCTGGATCGGTTCGGGCTGACCGTGGACGTGGCCGCCTCCCGCGAGGTCGACGTGCGCATGGCCGTCGTGCGGCGGCGACTGGATTACGAGGCCGATCCCGCCGGATTCGCCGGGCGCTATCGCGAGGCGGATCGTGAAGTGGCGCAGCGTATTCGAGTCGCGCGCGCCCGGCTGGGCGAGGTCAATCTCGACAATGTGGAGCTGCGGCGGATCGCGGCGCTGTGCGCGTCCTTCGATGTCGACGGTATGCGGGCCGATCTGGTAGTGGCGCGCACCGCGACCGCGCATGCGGCATGGCGGGGCAGCGATCGCGTCACGGCCGAGGATGTGCGGATCGCGGCCGAACTCGCCCTGCCGCATCGGCGTCGGCGTGACCCATTCGACGAACCCGGTATCAGCGAGGATCAGCTCGACGAGGCGATGCGGCAGGCCGAGGAACAGGCATCTCGAAGCGAAAAGCCCGAGGGGCCAACGGATCCGGACGCACCGGGTCCGCAGGATCTCGGCGATGATCCCGACGGGCCCGATGATCCCGACGGTGGTCCCGACACCCCGCAGGGCGGACCGGGCGGCGGTGCGCCGGAGGGGCGTGCCGGTGCTCCGGCGAATTCCGTTGCGCGCGCGCCTCGCTGGGAGGTCCCCGGTGTCGGTGAGGGTGCGCCGGGACGCCGCTCGCGCGCACAGACCCGGCACGGCCGGGTGGTTCGGTCCACCGACGACACCGCGGGTGGGCTGCATCTGCTCGGAACGGTCTTCGCCGCCGCGCCGCATCAGCAGGTGCGCGGCCGGGTCGCTGGAGCGTTGGAGCTTCGGACGGAGGATCTGCGTGGCGCGTATCGCGAAGGGCGCGAAGGCAATCTGGTCGTCTTCGTCGTCGACGCCTCCGGTTCGATGGCCGCGCGAGACCGGCTCTCGGCGGTGACCGGTGCGATCGTGACGCTGTTGCGCGATGCGTATCAGCGCCGGGACAAGGTCGCCGTCATCACGATGCGCGGGGCCGAGGCCGAATTGGTCCTGCCGCCCACCTCCTCGGTCGATATCGCCGTGCGCCGCCTGGCCGATCTGCGCACGGGCGGGAAAACGCCGCTCGCACAGGGACTTCTGAAGGTTCGGGAGGTCGTGCGGCGCGAGCGGGTGCGCGATTCGCAGCGCCGTCCGATGGTCGTACTGCTCACCGACGGTCGCGCCACCGGCGGCGCGGACCCGGTGCCGCGCGCTCGTGTGGCGGCCCGGCTGCTGGCCGGTGACGGCGTGACCGGCGTGGTGATCGACTGCGAGCGCGGCATGATCCGGCTGGGCCTGGCCGCCGATCTCGCGCGGGATCTGCGGGCGACGTATCTCCAATTGGCCGAGCTGACAGGCGATTCCGTTGCCGGGGTCGTCCGCGCGGGTGTGTCAGGGACCGCTCGAGCGGCGTGAGCTCAGGCCTCGCGGTCCGCATACCGGAGCAGGTACGGGATCGTGAGGTGATGGAACGGCGCGACGATCGCCCAGATTGCGCGGGCGATGCGGTGGTCGTATCGCACCAGCGTAGACCACGTGACCGTCGAGTCGGTGGTGGTGACGATGTTCTGCGCCGTGAGGAACGGTGAATGTGCCTCGAGGACAACGAAATTCGAGTCGCGCGCGACGATCCGCCAGCCCAGTACGTGATCGGGTCCGGTGGGTGGGCCCATTCGCAGACAAAGCACCAGCCGCCAGCCCAGCGGCACCACCGCCCGTACCGCCGCGGGAGCGCCCTCGAATACCGACCGTGCCCACTGTTCGCCGGTCCGCCGGGTGGCGTTCGTCGCCAGCTCGAATGCTTGGGCGTAGTCGGCTGTTTCCATATCGTCGCTGATCGGCGCGTTCACGGGTACCGTTGTGCGCCGAGCTCGCTGCGAGGTCATTTCGATCCCTCCCGTTAATACTACTCAACGTAGTATTCATTGTCGCGATCGCGCAATGGTCGCCATCCGTGGGTCTGCCGAAGTCCACGGCCGCCCGTATGGCAACGTGGGCGGCAGTGAAGGATGCGGAAGGGAGACGCGATGCCCCAGGGTGTTCCGGCCACGGTGCCCGATGATGGGTTGACCACGCGGCAGCGGCGTAATCAGCCGGTGCTGGCTGTGCATACCGGGCCGGGGAAGGGGAAGTCGACCGCGGCGTTCGGGATGGCGTTGCGGGCCTGGAATCAGGGATTCGACGTCGCCGTGTTCCAGTTCGTGAAGAGTGCCAAATGGAAGGTGGGGGAGGAGGCGGCTTTTCGTGCGCTCGGGCAGTTGCATGCCGATACCGGAGTGGGCGGGCCGGTGGAGTGGCACAAGATGGGCGAGGGGTGGTCCTGGACTCGCAAGCAGGGCAGCGATGAGGATCATGCCGCCAATGCGCTGGCCGGGTGGCGGGAGATCGCGCGGCGGCTGGCGGCCGAACAGCATCGGTTCTATGTGCTCGACGAATTCACCTATCCGCTGAAGTGGGGGTGGATCGATGTCGACGAGGTGGTCACGGCGCTGCGGGATCGACCGGGTAATCAGCATGTCGTCATCACCGGCCGCGACGCGCCCCAGGCGCTGGTCGAGGCCGCGGATCTGGTCACCGAGATGAGCAAGGTGAAACATCCGATGGACGCGGGTCGTAAGGGCCAGCGGGGCATCGAGTGGTGAACTCCCCGCCCGCGGTCGTCATCGCCGCACCCGCGTCGGGCAGTGGAAAGACCACGCTCGCAACGGGTTTGATCGGTGCGCTACGGGCGGCGGGGCATCGGGTCGCGCCGTACAAGGTGGGGCCGGACTACATCGACCCCGGCTATCACGGGCTCGCGGCCGGGCGGCCCGGGCGCAATCTCGATCCGGTGCTGGTCGGTACGGATCGAGTGGTTCCGCTGTATCGGCACGGTGGACGGGGTTGCGATATCGCGGTGGTCGAGGGCGTGATGGGCCTGTTCGACGGCCGGATCGATGAGAACCACGCCGCGCCGGTCGCGGAGGGTTCGACCGCGCAGGTGGCCGCGTTGCTCGGTGCGCCGGTGGTGCTGGTGGTGGATGCGCGCGGACACAGTCAGAGTTTGGCGGCGCTGCTGCACGGTTTCGCGACGTTCGACAGCGGGATTCGGCTCGGCGGGGTGATTCTCAATCGGGTGGGCAGTCCTCGGCACGAAGAGGTGTTGCGGGCGGCGTGTGCGCGGGTGGGACTGCCGGTGCTGGGCGCGTTGCCTCGGATGGCGGAATTGGTCGTTCCCTCACGGCATTTGGGATTGATTCCGGCGGTCGAGCACGGGAGTGCGGCGCAGGATGCGGTCGAGGCCATGACCGCGCTCGTGGCGGCGCATGTCGATCTGGATGCCGTCGTTCGGTTGGCGGCGGTGAATGTCTCCGGGGCGGCGTGGGATCCCGTCGAGGCGATTGGAGTTGACGAGTCCATTGTGCGGCAGGATGTTTCGACTTCCGACCCGGTGATCGCGATCGCCGGTGGCCCCGCCTTCACCTTCGGTTATGCCGAACATCGCGAACTGCTCGAGGCCACCGGTGCGAGGGTGGCCGTATTCGACCCGCTGCACGACGAATTGCCGCTCGGCACAGCCGGTTTGGTGCTGCCCGGCGGATTCCCGGAGGAACACGCCGCCGACCTGGCCGCCAATACGCCGCTACTGTCCTCGATCGCCGAATCCGCCCACAACGGCATGCCGATCCACGCCGAATGTGCGGGCCTGCTGTACCTGACCCGCTCCCTCGACGGCCACCGCATGTCCGGAGTCCTCGACGCCACCGCCGAATTCGGTCCCCGCCTCACCCTCGGCTACCGAGACGCGGTCGCGCTCACCGATTCCGCGCTGTGGCCCACGGGATCTCGCGTACGCGGTCACGAATTCCACCGCACGCGGTTGACCGAAGCGGGAACCGCAGCGGCCGCGTGGGGTTGGCGCGCGCCGACGGGCGAGGCGGTGCGTGAGGGGGCGATGGTTCATCGGGTGCACGCCTCGTATCTACATACGCATCCGGCGGGGAATGCGGGGATGGTGCAGCGTTTCGTGAGTGCGGCAAGGGAATTCGACGACAGCCGAGTAGATGGCTGAACTGGCCGTAGGTATCGGCTTCCGCCCCGGCGCCTCGACTCACGCCTTACTCGCCGCAATTCGAGCGGTGACAGGATCCGACCGTATCCACTGCCTGGCTACCGTGGACCGCCGAGCCGCTGACTCGGCGTTGATCGATGCTGCCACCGAACTGGTGGTGCCGATCGTCGGGTTCAGCGTGGAAGAACTTGCGGGGGTGAGGGTTCCGAATCCTTCGTCGGTGACGACCGCCGCGCTCGGTATACCGAGCGTCGCGGAGGCCGCGGCGTTGCTAGCCGCCGGGCTGGGAGAACTGTTCGTGGCCAAGCGGATCCACGACGGGGTGACCATCGCTGTCGCTCGAATGCCGGGGTGAGTGGGGAAAATGGGTGGGCTGTGTGGCTGTGTTGGCGGGGATTGGTTGGGCTGCTTGGTGTTCGGTAGCTGGGGGTGGGCTAGCCGCGCCAGGAGTTCAGGACCTGGTCCACGGTGGGGCGGATTTGGGTTCGGGCCTGGGTTCGGGGGGTGCCGGTCATGAGGAGGTGGTCGTAGGGGGTGTCTTGGTGGCGGATGGAGGCTATTACGGCGAGGGTGAGGGCTTCGGGGGAGAGGAGTTTGGCTGCGGCGGAGCGGCCTACGCGGCCGCTGCCTCGGACTGCGGCGTGGTCGGCGATTTCGGTGGCGCGGTCGGGTGGGCAGTGGGGGAACAGGCGGCGGATTTCCTCGGCCATGCGGGCGGTGAATTCGATGTCCTGGGCGGCGCGGCGGATTCGGTCGCGGTCGCGGCGGCGGGTGCGGGCGTCCTCGTCGGCCAGGCACTGTTCTTCGGCGCGGGCCAGGGCCGCCCCCTCGATCAGGATGCCCAGGCGTTGGTAGCGCTTGCGGCGCTTGTTGTAGGTGACCACGATCGCGGCCAGGCGGCTCTCCTTCTTGGCGCGGCGGCTCAGGGCGGCGTCGCCGGCGGGGAGGAATTCCAGATGATCCAGATCCGAACAGGTCAGGCACAGCGGTCCCGCGCCGGAGGAGATGAAACGCGGTCCGGTCTCGGCGCATTCGACGCAGGTCCACGGTTCGGCCGCCTCGATCACCATGAGATCGGGGGCCTTGTTCTGGCGTTGTAGGACCTGTTCGCGCCGCGCGGGTGTCAGTTGCGGTGACAGCCAGTGGATTCGGAAGATCTCGTCGTCGCCGTCCTCGGCGAACCGCAGTTCCTCGCGGTCGCGGCCACCGGAGACATACGCCGCGCTGCCCGCCGTCAGCCCCTGCTCGCGTGCCCACCTGCCCAGCAGATCCGCCGCATCGCGCATGCGCGAACCATCTACGGCCAGTACCTGTTCGAGCGAATCCACCTGGCCGTGCCGCCAACGCTCTATCTCAGCCGCCCGCGCCCACCGCAGCCGGGTGAACACCTCGACGGCCGAGACGTACTTGCGTTGAGCCAGCGCCGCCTCCGCGGCCTCGACCACTCGTTGTCGCAGCGAGGACACGGATTCGAACCCTAGCGCATACGACGCGCGAACCGCTGAGCCTACGGCGCCACCGAAGACCAGTCGGCGAATCCGGTGGGGTCGTGGCGGCCCATGGTGGCGTGTTCGAACAGGCCCCAGCCCTCGGCGTCGCCGCAGCGGGCCTGGCCGACGTGGTCGATCACGCCCCACGGGATGCGGGCCGCGACCTCCGGATCGGACAGGTCGTAGCGGACGCTCGAGGACCAGTCGCGGCCCATCCAGCGGCCGTGCTGCCAGTCCGGGTCGCCGCCGTAGCCCGCGCCGATATGCAGCGGGATGAAGGTGTGCGGGCGGATCTCGATCTCGAGCGGTTTGCCGTCGGAGGTGGTGAGATCCAGCCGTGCCGCGATCGGATGCCGTGAGCCGGAACGGTATTCGAAATGCGCCCGCGGCCAGCCCAGCTGCTCGACGCGGCCGTCGCGCCAGATGCGCACGGCGTCGTTGAGGGTGCGGAAACCGTCCGGATTCTCCTGCAGGATTACCACGATGGAGAACTCGTCGAAGCGCAGCGGCACATACAGCCACCAGAACCCGCCCGAACCCTCGGCGGCCGCGCGACCCGGCGGATCGGCCTCGCCGACGGGACGGATACCCCAGGACCGGTCGCGGGTGCCCATCCACACCGCCGGATCCACGGTGATATCGACGCCGTCGACATGCAGTGTGCCCGCCCACGATCCGACCTGAGCGAAGCGCTGCGCATCGATGATCGGCCGACTACCGGTGAGGATGGTGTGCGGCTCCTCGTTGATCGCGGGGAACGATCCCTCCCAGGTCAGGTCGAAGCCGAGATCGTCGTGCTCGCAGATGAGCCGGATGCGCTGCAGCGGTTCCAGGATCTCGACCCGGTAGCCGCCGACCCGCAGATCCAGATCCCGCTGTTCCAGCGCGTCGGAGAACCGGACCGACCGCAGGATGTCGCCGCGGCGCACGATGGCGTAGGCATCGGTGACGCCGAGATTGGGATATACGCCCATGCCCGTGATCAACAGGGTGCCGCCGTCGCGGTCGTGGGCGTTGAAATAGCTGCGGTCGTAGAAGTTACGGTCGCTGGTGCCGACGCGCGCCATCGACAGCGGAGTTTGATGGATCGGGTACTCGTCCAAGGGGACGGGTGAGTGGCTGGTTGACACAGCCATGACCTCCTAGTCGTTCAATCCCATTCGTATGTTCCGGCGAGCAGTGACTCCAGGCTCGCCCGGTGCATGACGTAGTTGTCGCGGTCGTCGGTGTCCTGGTCCTCGCCGAAATGGATCATCCGGCGCTTGACCCGGGCCATCACGATGCCGTGACGCAGCGCGGCGTAGATGATGTACCAATCCAGATCGCGCAGCGTGTGGCCGGTGCTGCTCTCGTAGTGGGCGACGACATCCTCGCGGCGCAGATAGTCCGGCAGCCCGGGCTGATGGAACTGCGTCGCGATGTCCTGGAAGAAGCGATGGATGAAGATCACCCACGCCACATCGAGTTCGCGCGGCCCCAATGTGGCCATCTCCCAGTCCAATACGGCCACCGGTTCGAACCCGTTGTAGATGATGTTGCCCGGCCGGGAATCGCCCCAGCTGAGTACATCGGGTCCCGGATCGGCGGGGAAGTTCTTCTCGAGCCAGTCGAAAGTCCGCTCCAGCAACGGAATTCGGTAGCCGTCGTCGGCGAGGGCCCAGTTGTACCAGCGGCGGTCGCGCTCGAGCTGCTGCCGCAGCGACGAACCCTCGCCGCTCGAGGCCAGCATGGGGAACTTCGCGGCAGGATCCTCGATGGCGTGAATGCGCGCGATCACGTCGACGGTATTGCGGGTCAGCCGCAACCGTTCCTCCGGGGTGCTGTCGAACAGCCAGCCCACGAAGACATACGGCGGATTGTCCTCGGGGATGCGCCCGTCGACCTTGCCCATCACGAAAAACGGTGAGCCCAGGACGGATTCGTCGTCCTCGAGCCAGTACAACCGCGGCACCGGAACATCGGTGTGCTCGGCCACACCGGCCATCACCCCGTACTGGGTCGTCAGATCGTAGGTCTCGAAGACGGGCATCGCGCCGGTCTCCGGTGGCATGCGCACCACATACGATCCGGTCTCGGTACGGCCGTCCCTCTCCCACGACGCGTCGAACAGCACCGAGCCGCTCGACATCCCCCCGGACTGCGGGCGGGACAGGTTGGTGATCTTCGGAGTGCCGTCGGCGTGGACCTTCCCGGCCAGCCAGCGCGCGAGCCGCTCGGCGAGGTCGTCGAGGTCGCGGGCGCTGATCGTCAGCTCGTACCGATCCCCGGGGTCGCGGTCGGGATCGACCGTCATGATCTGCCCTCCTGAGCAAAAGTAATTGGTAGAGGGAAAGTAACTCGTTGCAATCAGTGTGCGGAGCGGAATCCACGGGCCAATACGTTCAGTACCGGTGACTGGGACGTGGGTTGCGGTCACCGGGTGGTGCCAGCACCACCGCGGTGGTGGGGGCGATACGTAAGTCGTTGTGCGTAGCGGGAATTCGGGGTCGTTCCCGATTCCGGGCCCGGATGTGGGCTCATATGCTCGGGAGGTCCCAAGTATCCGGAAAGGCGGCGAATGTGAGTGCTGGGACCGCGGTTGTCGAATGTGTGCGGACCTGTGAGGAGCCATCGGAGCGGTCTGACTGGAACCCGTTCACCCGCATTGTCTTTCGGTTTTCATTCCTGTATTTCGGACTTTTCTTCCTGACCATTCCGCAGCCGACCAACGTTTTTCTCGGTTGGCTCCTGGAGTATCTGCCACCAAATGCGATCGAATGGCAGATCCATGTGCTGGACACACCGCTTCGGGCGGTCGGGAGCACGATGTTCGGCGTCGATATCTCGTATCAGGGCAGTCACAGTGGAGATCAGCGGATCTTCTGGGTGCAGCTGTTCTGTCTGATGATTATCGCGGCCGTGGGCACGCTGATCTGGAGTATCGTGAGCCGCCGCGGCGAGCACCGCCGCTGGGCGGGATGGCTGCTGATGTTCATCCGGTGGTGCGTGGCGGGGCAAATGCTGTGGTTCGGTCTGGGCAAGCTGATTCCGGCCCAGATGCCGGAGCCGGCATTGGCGACGCTGCTCGAGCCGTACGGCAATCTGACGCCGATGTCGGTGCTGTGGAATCAGGTCGGTGGATCGCCCACATATCAGATGTTGCTCGGGGCAGCCGAGGTGCTGGGCGGAATCATGTTGTTCATCCCGCGAACCGCATTGCCGGGTGCGATGCTCAGTCTGATCGCCATGGCCCAGGTGTTCGTGCTGGACGTGAACTTCGATGTGCCGGTGAAGATTCTGTCCGGGCACCTCATGTTGGCCGCACTGGTACTGCTCGCCCCCGAGGCGCATCGGCTGGTGAGCATGCTGGTGCTGAACCGAACCACACCGCCGTCGACGGCGCCGTATCCCTTTCATACCAGGCGATCCCGGTTGGTCGGTGGCGCCGTGCAGATACTGCTGGGTATCTGGGTGGGCGTCTACGCCGCGCACATCTCCTGGGCGCAACTGCAGCAGGAGGGCCCTGACCGAGTCAAGCCGCCGTTGTACGGCATCTGGAACGTGCAGGAGTTCATACGCGACGATCAGGCGGTACCTCCGCTGTTGACCGACCGAAGTCGTTGGCAGCGAGTGGTATTCGATGTGCCGGAGATTATGGAGTTTCAGCGCATGGACGGCAGCTTCGGTCCCGCGCGGGCGCAGGTGGACACCGCCGCCCGTCGCCTCGAACTGAAAACCGCGACCGAGGCGGCGCCGTTTCGGCCGACACCGCGACCCATGCCCGAGGTGAGCGGATCGTTTTCCTACGATCAGCCGGCCGCGGACCGGTTGCGCCTGGCAGGTGAACTCGACGGTCATCACGTGGAGATCACCTTCACTCGGCTCGATCCGGACACGCTGCCCCAGCGCAGTCATCCGTTCTCCTGGGTGATGGACTATGCCAACTTCTGAGTCAGGGCGTCGCGACCGCTACCCGCGTGTCCGGCGACGCGCGGGTGAATTCCGCGCCGACCAACACGAGCCAGTCGAGTTCGTCGTACAGGTTCTCTCCGAAGCGATTGAAGTGATCGAACTCGGCAGCGGCGATCTGCGGCATCGTCGCAGCCTGGTTCCAGCGCTTCCTCGCGGCGATCGCTGCGGCGAGATTGGCGGCCTCGACGGCGGCATCGAGACGGCGGCCGGACAATCCCCGTGCCTCGGCGTGGCGTCGAACAGTGTCGGCCACTTCGATACTGAAGAAGGGCAGCAGCGCCATCCGCGCATCACGGATCTCGACGATGCGTCGGTACAGCCGAAAGTCGAGCCTGCGGCCCGGTCCGCCGAGGAGTCCGGTCCGTCGCGGTGGGGTCAGCGCCATCTCGGGGACGGCGTCGTACAGCGCTCGCCACAACGGCCCGAGTCGACGAAATCGCCGGTAGCGGTCGATGCGAGCGGCGAGCTCCGACAGCGGCGGTCCCCAGGTCGGCACGGTCCATCCGATCAGAACCAGCAGTGTCCCGACGCTTGCCCCGAGGCGTGCGATCGGCTCCCAGCGCTGCGCATCGGCCCCCAGCCGTTCGGCGAAGACGGCCGCGATGCGGGCCGCGGAGTACGGCAGGCCCAGGCCGGAACCGAGGGCCGCCGTGCGCAGTCCGCGACCGAGCCAGCCGGGTCCGACCTGCAGAGAATAGCGCCAGCACAACCGCATCGACTCGATGGTTCCGATGAGGAAAGAGCATTGGAAGACGATCAGGTAGACCGAATAGGTCGGAATCTTGGCCGCGTCCGGTACGAAGCTGTGCGGACTGTCGGACATGTGCGGCACCGACATGGCGAAGAGTGTGACCATGCTCCCCAGTGCGACCAGCAGAAGTGCCGCGCGCAGATAGATCTTGCGTTTTGCCTCCGCCCATGGGGATGCCCAGGCCAGGACGACGGCCTGTTGGGCAACCGCAATGGACAGGCCGCCGCACTGCGATATCAGTCCGGTGAGGTTGGGTACCCCGAGGAAACTGTTCACCGGCACCCAAATTGCCGGCAATGCCATCGTGAAGGTGAATGCCGAAACAACGAAGTAGGCACAGAGTGCCGCCAACCCCGGCTCGGGCCTTCGGAACAGCGCAGGGAGTCGGAGCAGCAGTGCCAGCAGGGCCACGACCACACAGGCCGAATAGAGAGTCGTACTCATCGGCGGCCTTACCGGGGTGAGCCCAACACGCGTTCGATGCGCTCGACCGCCTCGGCGATTTCAGACGAGATGCTCCAATTCGGATGCGGCGCCCAGGATGCCATTCGGATGCGCAGCATCGAGGCGAAGAACTCCGCCTCGTGCTCCTGGTGGTCGGCATATGCCGACCGGCGGAGCATGCTGATCACCGTATCGGGTTGCAGATCGGGGAACAGCGCCAGCGCCCGATTCTCATCGAGGTCGTGTATTCCCTTGTGATCGCAGAACCGATGAGCCAACTCGTGCAGAATGATGTTCTCCTGATGGACCCGTGATGTCAGGCGCTGGAAGAGTATGTAATCCTTCGCCTTCGTCTGAATCAGGAGACCGCTCGGTCCGTGCGGTGGCAGGCTCATCGGTATCGGAACGATAGGGCGCCCGAGAGTTTCGCCCGATCGCGCGATGAACGTCTCCATGTCGAAGGGGAGCGGAACATTCAAGCCGGCAATCAGTCGATCGCAGCGCCGCTGCATCTCGCGGAATTGTCGGCGCGATCTGAACGTCTCGGAAAATGGTATCCAATGGCATGCGTCGACCATGCGACTTCAGTACCCCCCGTGCTCGTGTGTGGATTATTTCTCGGAATCGCGCAGCGTTTTCAGTATTTCCGCCATTTCGCGAAGACTATCTGGAGAAAACGTGGACATGCGGGCGAGTATGAGCTCGGCATCGTTGTCTTCCAGTGCGGCCGCGAGCGTGCGCAGCTCGGCTACCTGATCCAATTGCTCACGAATTCGATCGCTCCGGGGCGTGTCGAAGAAGTAGGCCGGATCGACACCGAAGAAGCGTGCCAGCCGCTGCAGGGTCTCCAACGTCGGGTTCGCGTTCTTCCCGGTCCGTAGATCCGACAGGGTGCTGATGGCGACACCCGTCGCCCGATGTACCTCGGGATGTGACCACGGCCCACGGTCTTTCGGGTGCACGGTCTCGAACAGGTAGTTCAGCTTGTCCCGCAACGATCGGTCTCCCGCCGGATTCCCGCTGTTCAAAGCGCCCCCTCTCGATGCCTCCGCATTGCCCCCGCCTGTCCTGGTCGGTCGACGATTCTCAGGTTACCGGGTGTGTCCGAACACGCGCACGACGAGCCCGCGGGGCCGGACGCCTGGCACGCCGCAGCTGTTGACAGCGGTCTTGCTTCATGTAAGGCTCACAGCGAGCTATCGGTATACCGATAGGGGGCGCCGAGGGAGCGGCCGCTGTAGATATCATGGAGGGGCAACGAATGCGTGATTCTTCGACACCGGATGGTGTCGTTCGTTGATTTCGCGGGTCCCTGTCGACCCGTATTCCAAATCTCAGCCCGAGGCGTAGAACGCAGTCGCATGCGTATCGGCGATCAGCCTTCGGACTCACTGCGTCCGAGGGTGAGGTCTGTCTGTCGACGGTGGAGATTCGCTGTTTGTTCGAATTCGAGGGATTTGCGCATGAATTCTGTAGTAACCAAGGTGAGACTGCTCCCTGATACGCCGTACATCTGGCGGGCGAAACGGCCGGGAGCGCGACACCGTCTGATCTGCTTTCCGCACGGCGGCGGCGGCGCCGCGACCTTCGCGAGCTGGGCCGCGCAGCTGCCCCCGGAGATCGAGCTGGCGGCCGTGCAGCTGCCGGGGCGGCAGAATCGGATCTACGAGAAGTTGCCCGCGTCCGCCGACGCGCTGATCGAGGCCGTGACCGAGGCGCTGTTGCCGCTGCTGGAGGGTTCGGTCGCCTTCTTCGGACATTCCTGCGGCGCGCTGCTGGCCTTCGAAGTCGCACGTGCGTTGCGGGCCGCGGGTCACCCGATGCCCCGCCGCCTGTTTCTGTCCGGTCAGCCCTCGCCACAAGCCTTTTCGGCCCGGCCCAAGCTGCATCGGCTGTCCCATGCGGACTTCCGGGCGGAGATAGTCGAACTGGGTGGCGTCGACTCCGAGATCGTCGAGGATCCGAGGATTCTCGACGATCTGATTCCCATCGTCAGAGCGGACTTCGAGATCTGGGAGCGCCACCGCGTGGCCCCTGGGCCGCTGCTCGACATTCCGGTCAGTGTGCTGTGCGGGAATGCCGATGTCCGGGCCCCCATAGACACTCTCGACGGCTGGCGCGCCTTCACCAGCGCGGGTTTCGATACCCAGCTCTACCCGGGCGGGCACTTCTACTTTCTGAGCGAGGGCACCGGGGTGCTCGCTCATATCTGCCGGACGCTGCTGGCCTCCTGACGGCAATCGCCGCGGCACGGCCACAACTGTCACACCGATCACACGGACTCACCAGGAGATGACCCATGAGCACCAACCCTTTCGATGACGAGAACGGCTCGTTCTATGTGCTGGTCAACCACGAAGACCAGCACTCGCTCTGGCCCGCATTCGCCGAGGTTCCGGCCGGCTGGCGAATCGTGTTCGGCGAGGCCGGTCGGCAGCAGTGCCTGGACTACGTCGAGACCAACTGGACCGATCTGCGCCCCAGGTCACTGCGCGAGTCGATGGATACCGCCGACCGGAGCTGAGCGAGCGTACTCAGAGGAGAAGGGCATGAACGAGCGGGATCGATTGTTGAGTTGGGGCGGTGTGGGGTTCGCCGATCCTGTTGACGCTCTGCCGGTTCCGGAGTTGTTCGCTCGGCAGGTGCGGCGGGTTCCGGATGCGGTGGCGGTGGTGTTCGGGGATGTGGCGCTGTCGTATGCGGAGTTGGATGAGGTGTCGAGTCGGTGGGCTCGGTATCTGGTGGGTCGCGGTGTTGGTCCGGAGTCGGTTGTGGCGGTGATGGTTCCGCGTTCGGTGGAGCTGATTGTCGCGGTGCTGGCGGTGTTGAAGGCTGGTGGTGCGTATCTGCCGATCGATCCGGGGTATCCGGGGGAGCGGATCGGATTCATGCTCGGGGACGCGTCGCCGGTGCTGGTGTTGACCACCGCGGGGCTGCGGGAGGTGGTCGCGGGGCAGTCCGTGGCCACGGTGGCGATGGACGATCCTGGTGTCGCGCAGTCGGTTTCGGTCTGTGACGGGAGTTCGGTCACCGATGCGGACCGCGCCGGCGCATTGCGTCCGTCGAACGCGGCGTATGTGATCTACACCTCCGGGTCGACCGGCACGCCCAAGGGTGTGGTGGCCACGCATGCGGGCGTCGCGGGGCTGGTCACCGATCCGCGGTTCGCCGGCGATCGGCAGTCGCGGGTGCTGGTGCATTCGCCGATGGTGTTCGATGCCTCGACCTATGAGATATGGGTGCCGCTGTCCGGTGGCGGTGCCGTCGTGGTGGCCCCGCCGGGGCGGGTCGATGCGGGAATGATCGCAAACCTGGTTGCCGCACACGGTATTACGGCGGTATTCGCGACGACTCGCCTGTTCGAGGTGCTGGTCGAGGAGTATCCAGGCGCGTTCGAGGGCGTGTCCGAGGTGTGGACCGGTGGCGAGCAGATGCCGCCGGCGCTGTTCGATCGAGCGCTCGCCACGATCGCCGCACGGCTGGTACATGTCTACGGTCCGACCGAGGCGACAACCTTCGCCACCGGACGGCGGTTCGCCTCCGATGATGTGGTGGGCGAGGGGCCGGTACCGATCGGAGGTCCGCTGTCGGGGATGTCGGTGGTGGTGCTGGATTCCCGGCTCGATGCGGTTCCGCTGGGCGTCGCGGGCGAGCTGTACATCGCCGGTTCGGGTGTGACGCGTGGGTACTCGGGACGCACCGGACTGACCGCGGCACGATTCGTGGCCGATCCGTTCGGCCCCGCGGGCTCCCGGCTGTACCGCACCGGCGACCTGGTGCGGTGGCGACCGGACGGCGATCTCGAATTCGTCGGCCGGGTGGACGATCAGGTCAAGATCCGCGGCTTCCGCATCGAACCCGGCGAGGTGGAAGCCGCACTGGCGCAGCATCATTCGGTGAGGCGAAGCGTCGTGGTGGCCCGCGAGACTGTCACCGGCGAGCAGTTGGTGGCATATGTCACGGCCGCCGAGTCGGCGGTGGATGTGACCGCGGTGCTGTCGTTCCTGTCGTCGCGATTGCCGGAACACATGGTCCCGGCGGCGATCGTGGTGGTCGAGGACTTCCCGCTGACGGTCAACGGCAAGCTGGATCGTAAGGCGCTGCCGGAGCCGGAGTTCCTCGCACACGCGGCCTACCGCGCGCCGCGGACCGAGGGTGAGCGAGTGCTGGCGGAGTTGTTCGCCGAGGTGCTCGGTGTGCAGCGGGTCGGAGTGCAGGACAGTTTCTTCGACCTCGGCGGCTACTCGCTGCTCGCCGCACGGCTGATCCGCCGGGTACGGCAGCGGCTCGGCGTAGAGCTCACTGTGACAACGATTTTCGGGGCTCCGACACCCGAGCAGCTGGCCGGTCATCTCCACGCTCCGGATGAGGAGACGCCGTGTACGACGTCATCGTAGTCGGTGCGCGGGTCGCGGGCGCCCCAGCGGCGATGCTGTTCGCCCGGCTCGGCTATCGAGTGCTGCTGCTGGAACGGTCGCGCTTCCCGAAGGACACCCTGTCCACGCTGTACCTGCATCAGCCTGCGGTCGCGCTGCTCGACCAATGGCAGGTGCTCGCCGAGATCAAGGCAACCGGATGCTCGCCCATCAAGGGAACCCGCTACACCACAGGGGGTTTGACCCTCGAGGGCTGCTCCTGGCCGGCCGCCGGACATCGCATCACCTATGCGCCGCGCCGATATCTGCTGGATTCGATCCTGGCCGACGCGGCCGTGGCCGCAGGCGTCGAGTTTCGAGACAACTGCGCTGTGCGCGGGGTGGTGTTCGACGATGAACGCGTCGTCGGTGTCCGCGTGAACGGTGGGGCTTCCGGGGAGATCGTGGAGCGGGCCACACTCGTCGTCGGAGCGGATGGTATGCGGTCGACGGTGGCCGCCGCGGTCGGGGCGCCGATGGTCCGGGAGGACTCCACCGCCTCCTGCGCCTATTACAGCTATTGGGCCGAATTGCCCTCGGGCTTCGAACTGTACGACGAGCCGGGGCACTGGGTGGGGCTCGTGCCGACGAACGACGATCTGACATTGGTCGCCTCCTATTTTCCGCAGGAACAGTTCGGCAGCATTCGCAACGACGCGATGCGATCATTTCTGACGAGTATCGAGCAGACCTCTCCCGAACTCCGCGAGCGGCTGGCGGGCGGCCGCAATGCCGAGCGCCTGTTCGGTACCGGTGATCAGAGAAACTACTTCCGGCAGGCCGCCGGGCCGGGTTGGGCGCTCATCGGAGACGCGGGCCATCACAAGGATTCGATCACAGCGCGCGGGATCACCGATGCGTTCCGGCAGGCGCAGCTGCTTGTCGAGCGGGTCGGCACCGAGCTGCACGATCCCGTCCGGCTGACGCGGGCGCTGGACCGATTCGCCGTCGAGCGCACCGAGGTGCTGCTGCCGGAATACCGCAACACCCTGGAGACCGCGAAACTCGCGCCGCCGGAACATCGACTGACGATGCTGCGTGCGATCGCGACAGAACCCGATATGGTCGACCGATTCTTCTCGACGTGGTCCGGCGTCTGTCCCATCGACGAATTCGTCACCCCCGAGTTGCTGGACCTGGTCGACGCGCATGAACTGAATACATTGCGGGACTGATTGCGCCGGTCCGTTTTCCGATAGCCGACACCGTGGTGTGAATCGGCGCTGCTCTGCCGCGCCCTGATGGATTCACACCGGATCGTGAACGTTCTAGTGAGGAACAAGATATGAACGAGCCGACGACTCCCGAATTCGACAAAATCGAGCGCGACCGACTGTTGAGTTGGGGCGGTGTGCATCGTGGCGAACTCCGCGACGGGGTGCCGGTTCCGGAGTTGTTCGCTGCTCGGGTGCAGAAGACTCCGGCCGGCGCCGCGGTGGTGTTCGGGGATGTGGCGCTGTCGTATGCGGAGTTGGATGAGGTGTCGAGTCGGTGGGCTCGGTATTTGATCGGGTTGGGTGTTGGTCCGGAGTCGGTTGTGGCGGTGATGGTTCCGCGTTCGGTGGAGCTGATTGTCGCGGTGCTGGCGGTGTTGAAGGCTGGTGGTGCGTATCTGCCGATCGATCCGGGGTATCCGGTGGAGCGGATCGGATTCATGCTCGGGGACGCGTCGCCGGTGCTGGTGTTGACCACCGCCGGGCTGCGGGAGGTGGTCGCGGGGCAGTCCGTGGCCGCGGTGGCGATGGACGATCCTGTTGTCGCGCAGTCGGTTTCGGAACAACCTTCGGCCGTGATCGCCGATGTCGATCGATCAGGTGCGCTGCATCCATCGAACGCGGCGTATGTGGTCTACACCTCGGGCTCGACGGGCACGCCGAAGGGCGTGGTAGCCACGCATGCGGGTGTGGTCGGCCTGGCGAGTGCTCCTCAGTTCGCGGGCGGGGCGCATACACGGGTGCTGGTGCATTCGCCGATGGTGTTCGATGCGTCCAGCTACGAGCTGTGGGTACCGCTGCTGGGCGGCGGTACCGCGGTGATCGCGCCGCCGGGGCGCGTCGATGCCGCGGTGATCGGGCGGTTGGTAGCGGAGCATGCGGTGACGGGAATGTGGTTGACGGCCGGACTTTTCGAGGCTGTCGCCGCGGTGGAACCCGATTGTCTCGCCGGTCTCACCGAGGTGTGGACCGGTGGTGACGCGGTGTCTGTGGAGGCGGTGGGCCGGGTGGCGCGGGCATGCCCGGAGCTGACGATCGTCGACGGCTACGGGCCGACCGAGACCACGACGTTCGCGACGAGCCATCGGATCGACCCCGGAGGCGTTTTCGATCGAGGTGTGCCGATCGGTGTTCCGCTGGCGGGGGCGTCGGTGGTGGTGCTGGACGCCGATCTGCGATTGGCGCCGGTCGGGGCGGCGGGTGAGTTGTATGTGTCGGGTTCCGGTGTGTCCCGGGGATATTCGGGTCGGGCCGGTTTGACGTCGGCACGGTTCGTGGCCGATCCGTTCGGCGCCGCCGGTGCACGGTTGTATCGGACCGGGGACCTGGTTCGATGGCGAGCCGATGGTGTGCTCGAGTTCGTGGGTCGCGTTGATGATCAGGTGAAGGTCCGCGGCTTCCGGATCGAACCCGGCGAGGTGGAATCGGTTCTGGCTCAGCATGCTTCCGTGACACAGGCCCGAGTCGTGGTACGCGAGTCGGTGACCGGCAAACAGTTGGTCGGCTACGTGACCACCGCGCCCGGTGCGGAGGCCGAAGCACTGCGGTCGTTCGTCGCCGCCCGGCTGCCGGAATACCTGGTACCCGCCGCGATCGTGGTCCTCGACGAGTTCCCGCTGACGGTGAACGGAAAGCTGGATCGGAAGGCGTTGCCGGAACCGAAGTTCGCATCGCTGACGGCGTACCGCGCGCCGCGGACGGAGCGTGAGCGGCTGCTGACGGACCTGTTCGCACAGGTATTGGGGCACGCGCGGGTAGGTGTCGACGACAATTTCTTCGAACTGGGCGGCGACAGCATCTCCTCGATCCAGTTGGTCAGTCGGGCACGTCACGCGGGCCTGCGGTTCAAATCTCAGGATGTGCTGACCCACCGGACTCCCGACGCCTTGGCCAGGATCGCGACCGCGGCCACGGTCGCGGCCGATCCGATCGACGACATCGGTACCGGAACGATCACCGCGACGCCCATCATCGAATGGCTCGCCGAGCGCAGCCGGATCGCCGACGGGTTTTGCCAGGCCGTCGTGGTTTCCACCCCGGCCGAACTGCGGCAGCCCGAATTGCTCGGTCTGCTACAGGCTTTGCTGGACCGGCACGACATGCTGAGGCTCCGGATAGCCGATGCCGACGGAACCTGGTCGCTGGCCGTGCGCCCGGTCGGGTCGGCGCGTGTGGAACCGTTCGTCGAACACGTCGACTGCGCGGGCATATCCGTCGAGGAGACAGCCGGGCGGATCGCCCATCTCCATAAATCGGCCGCGAACCTGTTCGAATCCGACGCGGATTCGATGGTGCGTGCCGTGTGGTTCGATGCGGGGCCGGGTCGAGCCGGGGCATTGTTGCTGGCGATCCATCATCTGGTTGTCGATGGTGTGTCGTGGCGGGTGTTGCTGGCGGATTTGGCGTCGGGGTGGGAGTCGGTGCGGGCGGGTGAGCCGATTGTGTTGCCCGCGGTGGGTACGTCGTTTCGGCGATGGTCGCAGGTGTTGGCTGCGGAGGCGGCGGCGCGTGTGGCGGAATTGCCTGTGTGGCAGTCGATCACGGCTCCCTGGACGCCGTTGGTGGGGTGTGGTGTGGATCCGGTGCGTGATGTGTTCGGTAGTGCGGGGGAGCTGACGGTGTCGTTGCCGGCGGAGCGGACCGCGCCGCTACTGGGTGCGGTGCCTGCGGCGTTTCGTGCTGGGGTGCAGGATGTTCTGTTGGCGGGTTTTGCGCTGGCGGTGACGGAGTGGGGTCGTCGGCGGGGTCGGGGTGATGGTGCGGTTGTTGTGGATGTCGAGGGTCATGGTCGGGACGAGGCGATCGGTGAGGGGCTTGATCTGTCGCGGACGGTGGGGTGGTTCACGAGTTTGTATCCGGTGCGTCTGGATGCCGGTTCGGTGGGCTGGGATGTCATCGTTGCTGGTGATCGTGCTTTGGCGGCGTGTGTCAAGGCGATCAAGGAGCAGGTGCGGTCGGTGCCGGGGGGTGGACTCGGTTACGGGCTGCTGCGGTATCTGAACGAGCGGACCGGGGCGGATCTCGCTGCGGGACGTGCGCCGGAGATCGGATTCAACTACCTCGGACGCATCGCCGCGCCGGGAGGGCGGTCGGAATGGGCGCCCGACACCCGATTCGGGGCACTGCTGGACGGCGCCCCGGCGGATATGCCGTTGCCGCATGTGCTGGAAATGAATGCGGTGACCTATGACTCGGCCGCGGGGCCGGAGCTGCGGGCCACCTGGACGTGGGCCGGCGCGGTGTTGGACAGGGCCGAGGTCGACGAGCTGGCGGGGCTGTGGTTCGCGGCGCTGGCGGCGATCACCGCCTGTGTGCAGCGCGGCGCGGGTGGTTTCACGCCGTCGGATCTGGCGCTGGTTTCGCTGACGCAAGAGCAGCTGACGGGGCTGGAGGAACGGTATCCGGGACTCGAGGAGGTACTGCCGGTGACGGCGCTGCAGGAGGGGTTGCTGTTCCACGCGCTGTACGCCGATCCCGCGGCGGACCCGTACGTGGTGCAGATGTGTCTCGAGTTGCAGGGGCCGGTGGACGTGCGGCGATTGCAGGCGTCATTGCAGGCGGTGATGGATCGACATGCCGGTCTGCGGACTCGCTTCGTGCACGGGGAGTTCGAGCGGCCGATTCAGGTGATCACGCGCGATGTCGAATTGCCCTGGCAGTACCTCGATCTCACCACCATCGACGAGATCGACCGGGAGGCAGCCTGGTTGCGGGTGCGCGAGCAGGACAAGGCCCGCGGTTTCGATCCCGCCACCGGCCTGTTGTTCCGCGCGATCCTGGTCCGGACCGCCGCCGACGAACATCGGCTGCTGCTGACCAACCACCACATCATCTGGGACGGCTGGTCCGCGCCGATCGTGCTGAAGGAACTGTTCGACAGTTACGCAGCGGGCGGGCGTGGCGACGAACTGGCCGCGGTCACACCATTACGCGACTTTTTCACGTGGCTGGCCGAACGCGATCCGAACGCCGCCGAAGCGGTGTGGCGTCAGGCCCTCGACGGATTGGCCGAACCCACCCTGGTCGCGCCTTCGACGGACGGTGCCGACGCACCGGTTCGGGAGCTGATGGAATCGCAATTGTCCGAGGCATTGTCGGGCGGTTTGGAGGATGTCGCGCAGCGGTGCGCGGTGACGCTGAGCACGGTCCTGCAGGCCGGCTGGGGCATCGTGCTGGCCCGGGCGACCGGGCGTGCGGATGTGGTGTTCGGCACGCCCACCTCCGGGCGGCCCGCAGAGCTGCCGGGTGTGGAGACCATGGTGGGTCTGTTCATCAACACGGTGCCGGTCCGGGTGCGGTTGTCGGCGTCGACGAGGGTTCGCGAACTGCTGGAACAGTTGCAGCAGGAGCGAATTCGCACGCTCGACCATCAGTACGTCGGGCTCAGCGAGATCCACCGTTGGACCGGCCACGCGGAGCTGTTCGACACGGTCTTCGTGCTGGAGAACTACCCCTTCGAACGTGGCGACATCGCCGTTCTGGGCACCGACGTCCGGATCACCGAGGCGTACGGCATCAACTACACGCACTACGCGCTGGACGTCGCCGTCATTCCGGGACCGCGGCTGGGCCTGCGCGTCGGATTCCGCGCCGACTTGTTCGACGAGGATACGGTGCGGGACTTGATCGCCCAGTGGCTGAGGGTGCTCGAGGCTCTGGCCGCCGACCCGGATGCGGCCGTGGCGGCGATCGTCCCGGCGGATGCGTTCCCAGCGCCGCTTCGGGACCGGTTCGGCCGCCCGAACTCCACCGAACCGGAGACCTCCGGGCCGACGCCGTACCGCGCACCGCGCACCGAACAGGAGCGGATTCTCGCTGGCCTGTTCGCGGAGGTGCTCGAGGTCGACCGAGTCGGGCTCGACGACAACTTCTTCGAACTGGGCGGTCATTCACTGCCGGCGACCCGGCTGGTCGGCCGGATCCGATCGACCCTCGGGATCGAACCGGAGATCAGGACCATATTCGCGCACCCCACGGTCGCTGAATTGGCAGAACAACTGCCGGCGAGCAAGCGCCGGCAACGTCCGACACTGCGTGCCATGACCAATGGGGAGGGTGCCCGATGATTCCGATTTCGTTCGCGCAGCGGCGACTGTGGTTCTTCCACAAACTGCACGGCCCGTCGTCGGTGTACAACGTGCCACTGGTACTGCGCTGGCGGGAGCCGAAACTCGAGGCCCTGACAGCGGCTATCGGCGATCTGGTCGATCGACATCACATATTGCGCACCGTATTCGGTGAGGACGAGAACGGCATCGCCTATCAGCGGGTACTGGATCTCGACCGGATCGAGGCGCCGATTTCGACGGTATCCGCCGCCGACGACGCGGCCGTCCTGGACGCGATCTCGGCGGCTATCGGCCACCGATTCGACCTCGATGCCGAAATCCCGTTCCGTGTCATCGTCATCGATACCGGCGGCCAGGACTCCGTGGTCGTATTCCTGATGCACCACATCGCCTGCGACGGTTGGTCTCTCGGGCCGCTGCTGCGTGATCTGCAGGCCGCCTACGGCGCGCGGATGCGGGGAAGCGCGCCCGCGTGGGAACCGCTTCCGGTGCAGTACGCCGATTACACGCTGTGGCAGCGGGAATTGCTCGGTTCGGTCGACGACCCGGAGAGCATCGCCGCGGAGGAAGCCGACTACTGGCGCCGAGAACTCGACGGCCTCCCGGAGGGGTTGGAGCTGCCCGCGGACCGACCGCTCCCGAAGCTGCCGACCCACCGCGGCGGCGGCGTCCTGTTCGAAATCGACGAGCCGCTCAAACTCGCACTCGAGCGCCTGGCGAGCCGATCCAACGCGACGATGTCGATCGTTTTCCAGGCCGCCCTGTCGGTACTGCTGTCCAAGCTCGGCAACACCGATGATGTCGCCTTCGGAGCGCCCATCGCCGGCAGGACCGATGAGGCGCTCGACGATCTGGTCGGATTCTTCGTCAACACCTGGGTGGTCCGCACGCAGGTAACGGTGGATCTCCCGTTCTCGACGGTGGTCGAGCAGGTGCGCGAGAAGGCCCTGGCGGCATACTCGCATCAGGAGTTGCCGTTCGACATGTTGGTCGATGTGCTGGCTCCGGAACGCTCGCTGTCGCGGCATCCGCTTTTCCAGATCATGTTGGCCTATCAGAAGCACCTGCTGCCCGCGGACGACGGTTCGGGGATCTCGATGCTCGACATCCCGCCGTCGCTGGTCCGTACGTCGCGATTCGATCTGACCTTCGATATCCATGAGACCGTAGGCGTTCCGGGGCTGCGGGGCGGTGTCGAGTACTCGGCCGATCTTTTCGAACCGGGGACGGTGGAGGAGATCATCCGCCGGTTCGTGCGGGTACTGGAGGCGGTGGCGGCTGATCCGGATGTGCGGGTGGGTGCGATCGGTGTGCTGGGTGTGGGTGAGCGGGATGTTTTGTTGCGGTGGGGTGGTGTGGGGTTGTCGGAAGTTGTTGGTGGGGAGACGATTCCGGGTCGTTTCGGTTGTTGTGTGGAGCGGGTTCCGGATGCTGTGGCGTTGGTGTGGGAGGGGGGTGAGTTGTCGTATGCGGAGTTGGATGAGGTGTCGAGTCGGTGGGCGCGGTATCTGGTCGGGCGGGGTGTGGGTGTGGAATCGGTTGTGGGGGTGATGGTTCCGCGGTCGGTGGAGTTGATCGCGGTGGTGTTGGCTATTTCGAAGGCTGGTGGTGTGTACTGTCCGATCGATCCGGAGTATCCGGTGGAGCGGGTGGGGTTCATGCTCGGCGATGTGTCGCCGGTGTTGGTGGTGACCACGTCGGAGTTGTGTGGTGTGTTGGCGGGCTGGGATGTGCCGCTGGCATTGATCGATGATCCCGATGTGGCGCAACTGGTTTCGCGGATGAGTCCGGCTGTCGTGACTGATGTCGATCGGCGTGGTGTGCTCGGTGGGTCGAATGCGGCGTATGTGATTTATACGTCGGGGTCGACCGGCAGGCCGAAGGGTGTGGTCGTCACGCATGGGGGTGTGGTGGCGGTGATGACGGATTCTCGGTTGGCTGCGCATGGTCGGGTGTTGGTGCATTCGCCGACGTCGTTCGATGCGTCGACGTATGAGTTCTGGGTGCCGTTGCTCAATGGTGGTGCGGCGGTGGTCGCACCGCCGGGCCGGGTGGACACCGGGTTGATCGGTCGGCTGATCGCGAGCCATGGCATCACGGGTATGTGGTTCACGGCCGGATTGTTCGCGGCGGCAGCCGAAGTGGAGCCGGAAGCGCTCGCTGGTCTGGTCGAGGTGTGGACCGGGGGCGATGCGGTATCCGCCGATGCGGTGCGCACGATGGCGCGGGTTTGCCCGGATCTGACGGTGGTCAATGCGTACGGTCCCAGCGAGGCGACGACGTTCACGACGAGTTACCGGATCGATCCCGGAGCCGAGTTGGGGCGCGGTGTGCCGATTGGTGATCCGTTTTCGGGGGTGTCGGTGGTGGTGTTGGATGCTGCGATGCGGTTGGTGCCGGTGGGTGTGGTTGGTGAGTTGTATGTGTCGGGTGTGGGTGTGGGTCGTGGGTTTGTGAATCGGGTGGGGTTGACGGCGTTGCGGTTTGTGGCGGATCCGTTCGGTGGGGTGGGTTCGCGGATGTATCGCAGTGGGGATCTGGTGCGGTGGCGGGTTGATGGTTTGTTGGAGTTCGTGGGTCGGGTTGATGATCAGGTGAAGGTGCGGGGTTTCCGGATCGAACCGGGTGAGGTGGAAGCCGTTCTGGCGCAGCATCCTTCGGTGGGTCGGGCTGTGGTGGTGGTGCGGGAGTCGGTGGGGGGTAAGCGGTTGGTGGGTTATGTGACCGCGGCGGGTTCGGGTGTGGATGTGGATGTGGAGGTGTTGCGGTCGTTTTTGGTGTCGCGGTTGCCGGAGTATTTGGTGCCGTCGGTGTTGGTGGTTGTGGATGAGTTTCCGTTGACTTCGCGGGGGAAGTTGGATCGGAGGGCTTTACCGGAACCGGAATTCACCTCCGGGGTCGGCTATCGCAGACCCCGCGGCGACACCGAGATCGCGATCGCGGCGGCCTTCGCAAATGTGCTCGGCATCGACCGGATCGGGGCGGACGACGACTTCTTCGCGCTGGGCGGCGACAGCATCTCCGCTATCCAGCTGGTCAGCCGGACACGCGCCGCGGGTGTGCTGATCAAACCGCAGGAGGTCTTCACCCACCGGACGCCCTCCGGGCTGGCGCTGGCCGCCGCGGCGAGCGGTGCGCAGCCGGACACGGTCGAGGACGTGGCAGTCGGGCCGGTACGGGCTACGCCGATCATCGAATGGCTGCGCGAACGCTCCTGTGCCGCAGACGGGTTCGATCAGTCGTTGCTGATCGCCACACCGGCGGGTCTGCGTTCGAGGGATCTCGCTCGTCTGCTGCGGGCGGTCGTGGACCAGCACGACGCGTTGCGTATGCGAGTCGAGGTACGGGCCGATGGCGACTGGTCGATGTCGGTGCGGCCGCCCGGATCTCTCGACGTCGATCGCGTATTGGAGTGCCTGGACAGTACGGGGCTGTCCGCCGACGAGATCACCGAGGCGGCCGCTACCGCGTATCGAAAGGCCAAGGGGCGGTTGGGCCTCGAGGACGACGCGCTGCTGCAGGCGGTGTGGTTCGATTCCGGCCCCGATAGTGCGGGCACACTGCTGCTGGTCGTCCACCATCTTGTCGTCGACGGCGTCTCCTGGCGCATCCTGCTATCGGATCTGGCGCTGGGCTGGGAGGCGATACGCGCCGACCGCGAGCTACTGCTGCCGCCCGAGGGCACGTCGTTGCGGCGGTGGTCGACACTGCTGGCCGAGCAGGCGACCGCACCCGCGCGAATGGCCGAATTGCCGCTGTGGAAGGCGATTCTTGCCCGGTCCGAGCCGGTGCTCGCGAATGTCACGCTCGATCCAACTCGTCATGTCTACGGCGGCGCGGGCAGCCTGACCACCCGCCTGCCGGTGGCCCTTACGGCGCCGCTGCTGGGCAAGATCCCCGCCGCATTCCACGCCGGAGTCCAAGACATCCTGCTGGGCGCATTCGCCATGGCGACGGTCGAATGGGCGCGTCGGCGCGGTCGTCGGGACAGCGCTCTGCTCGTCGACGTGGAAGGGCACGGACGTGAGGAAACCCTCGCTCCCGGAGTCGATCTGTCCCGCACGGTGGGCTGGTTCACCAGCATGTATCCGGTCCGGCTCGAATCCACCGCGGGATGGGCTGAAATCCTCTCCGCCGGAACGGCACTCGACGCCGAGGTGAAGCGGATCAAGGAACAGTTGCGCGCCGTTCCGGGTAGCGGAATCGGTTTCGGCCTGCTGCGCTACCTCGATCCGGCCGCCCGCGCGGAATTGATTGACTGTGCTCGCGCCGAGATCGGTTTCAACTACCTCGGCAGGATGTCGTCCTCGCGGGACTGCGTGCCCTGGAGTTCGGACGCGCGCTACGGGTTCCGCCCCGAGTTGCCGCCCGAGTTGCCGATGTCGCACGTACTCGAGCTGAACGCGGTTACCGAGGACACCGCGGACGGTCCCGAACTGGTGGCGACCTGGACCTGGGCCGGCGGGTGCGCCACCGAGGCCGATGTGGCCGAGCTCAGCGATATGTGGTTCGCGGCGCTGGCGGCGGTCGGCGACTGTGTGGACCGTACGGGCGGTGGCTTCACTCCCTCGGACCTGTCTTCGGCGGCGCTGACCCAACACCAGATCGAAGCAGTGGAACGACATTTCGCCGCGAGTTCGGATGCGGACAAGGTATCGCGCGGGATCGAGGACATCCTGCCCGTGACCGCGCTGCAGGAGGGCCTGCTGTTCCACGATTCGCTCGGCGGATACGACCGGGACCCGTATATCGCTCAGGTGGAATTCGAACTCGACGGCCCGCTGGAGGCCGCGCGATTGCACGCCGCTCTGCAGGCGCTGGTGGATCGGCAGCCCGGCCTGCGCGCGGAATTCGTCCGCGCGGGGCTCGACCGTCCCGTGCAGATCGTGCCGCGCCGGGTCGCCGTACCGTGGCGGCAGCAGGATCTGACGGAGCTGGACGAACCGGGCCGGACCACGGAACTGGATCGGCTTCGGAGTGCGGAGAAGGCCCGTGACTTCGACCTCGGCGACGGACCGCTGCTGCGCGCGATGCTGGTCAGAATGTCCGCCCACCGGCATCGGCTGCTGCTGACCCACCATCATCTGCTGTGGGACGGCTGGTCGCTGCCCGTGTTGCTGAGCGAGTTGTTCACGATTTACGCGGCGAACGGCGACAGCTCCGGCCTCGCGCCGGTAACACCGCTGCGCGAGTTGTTCGACTGGCTGGGCAGGCAGGACCGGGACGCCGCCGAGGCGGCCTGGCGGGAGGTGCTGGCCGGGCTGGACGATCCCACTCTGTTGGTCGCGGCGGTACGTCCGGACTCCACGCCCGGCAATGGCGAATTCCAGCGAGACAGAACCGAACTGACCCTGTCCGACGCATTGACCCGGGCGCTCGGCGCGGTAGCGGAGCGGTATCGGATCACCCTGAATTCGGTGATCCAGGGGGCGTGGGGGATTGTCCTGGCCCGCATGACGGGCCGCGCCGACGTCGTCTTCGGAGCACCGGTATCGGGCCGTCCGGCCGAACTGCCCGGGGTGGAGACGATGGTCGGTCTGTTCATCAACACCGTGCCGGTCCGTGTGCGCGTGGACGATTCCGCGCCGGTGACGGAGCTGTTCACGAGACTGCAGCGGGATCAGGTCCGGCTGCTCGGGCACGAGCACATCGGTCTGGGCGATATCTGCCGCCTGACCGGCAACAACGAATTGTTCGACACACTGCTCGTCTTCGAGAACTACCCCTTCGACGAGGACGGGTTCGGAGTGCCCGGCTCCGCGCTGTCCATCACCGATGCCCGCGGTGAGGACGCCACCCACTATCCGTTGGATGTGGCGGTCCTTCCGGGCGCTCGACTCGGACTTCGGTTCGGCTTCCGGACCGATGTCCTCACTCGCGCGAGAGTCGATGGAGTGATCGATCGGTTCGTGCGGGTGTTGGAGGCGGTGGCGGCCGATCCGGAGATGCGGGTGGGCGCGATCGATGTGCTCGACAGCGGCGAGCGGGACCGACTGCTGCGCTGGGGTGGTGTCGCAACGGTGGAATCTATTGAGGCAGAGACGGTTCCGGATCGGTTTGCGCGCCAGGCGCGACGGGTTCCGGAGGCGGCTGCGGTGATATGCGGCGAGACCACCCTGTCGTACGCGGAACTGGATGAGGCATCGAATCGGTGGGCGCGATACCTGATCGACCGAGGCGTCGGACCGGAAACCGTTGTCGCGGTCTCGGTTCCGCGATCGGTGGAACTGATGGTCGCAGTGCTGGCGGTGTCGAAGGCCGGTGGCGTGTATCTGCCGATCGATCCGGAGTATCCGGTGGAACGGGTGGGGTTCATGCTCGGCGATGTGTCGCCGGTGCTGGCGGTGGCAACCTCGGAACTGGGTGGAGTGCTGGCCGCGTGGGATGTGCCGCTGGCATTGATCGATGATCCCGATGTGGCGCAACTGGTTTCGCGGATGAGTCCGGCTGCCGTGACTGATGTCGATCGGCGTGGTGTGCTCGGTGGGTCGAATGCGGCGTATGTGATTTATACGTCGGGGTCGACCGGCAGGCCGAAGGGTGTGGTCGTCACGCATGGGGGTGTGGTGGCGGTGATGACGGATTCTCGGTTGGCTGCGCATGGTCGGGTGTTGGTGCATTCGCCGACGTCGTTCGATGCGTCGACGTATGAGTTCTGGGTGCCGTTGCTCAATGGTGGTGCGGCGGTGGTCGCGCCGCCGGGTCGGGTGGATGCTGCGGTGATCGGTCGGTTGGTGGCCGAGTACGGGGTGACGGGGATGTGGCTGACCGCTGGGCTCTTCGAGGTGGTGGCAGCGGTCGAACCCGGGTGTCTGGCTGGTCTGGTGGAGGTGTGGACCGGTGGTGATGTGGTGTCGGTGGAGGCGGTGCGTCGGGTGGTGCGGGCGTGTCCCGGGCTGACGGTTGTCGATGGTTACGGTCCGACGGAGGCGACGACGTTCACGACGAGTTACCGGGTCGATCCCGATCTCGATCTCGATCGGGGACTGCCGATCGGTGATCCGTTCTCGGGGGCGTCGGTGGTGGTATTGGACGCGGGTTTGCGGTTGGTTCCAGTGGGGGTTGTGGGTGAGCTGTATGTGTCGGGTGCTGGTGTGGCTCGGGGGTATTCGGGTCGTTCTGCGTTGACGTCGTCTCGGTTTGTGGCGGATCCGTTCGGTGGGGTGGGTTCGCGGATGTATCGGACGGGGGATGTGGTGCGGTGGAGGGCTGATGGGCAGCTCGAGTTTGTGGGTCGGGTTGATGATCAGGTGAAGGTGCGGGGTTTCCGGATCGAACCGGGTGAGGTGGAAGCCGTTCTGGCGCAACACCCTTCGGTCGAACGAGCGGTGGTCCTTGTGCGTGAGACCGCCACCGGCGGACAGCTGATCGGATATGTGACCGCCGCCGACGCCGCGGGTGTGGACGTGGCGGTCGTGCGGGCGTTCGTGTCGTCGCGATTGCCGGAGTATCTGGTGCCGACGGCGATCGTGATGGTCGACGAGTTCCCGCTGACGGTCAACGGGAAGCTGGATCGTAAAGCGCTGCCGGAGCCGAAATTCTTGTCGCGCAACGCCTATCGCGCGCCGCGGACGGAGCGCGAGCGGACGGTGGCGGAGCTGTTCGCGGAGGTGCTCGGTGTCGAGCGAGTGGGCCTGGATGACAGCTTCTTCGACCTGGGCGGACATTCGCTACTGGCGAATCGGCTGGTCGGCCGCTTGCGCGCGGTACTGGGCGTGGAACTCGGGGTGCGCGCGGTCTTCGACAACCCGACCGTCGCCGGATTGCAGCGCGAGGTCGCCGGTGCGAAGGCGGCGCGCGCCGCACTGGTGCAGCGCCCGCGCCCGGAGCGCCTGCCGCTGTCGTTCGCCCAGAACCGCCTGTGGTTCCTGTATCGCATGGAAGGTCCGTCGCCGACCTACAACATTCCCGCCGTGCTGCGCTTGTCCGGCGCGCTGGACACCGCGGCACTGGCGGCCGCGCTGGATGACGTTGTCGCTCGGCACGAGAGCCTGCGTACGGTCTTCCACGAGGACGACGGTGTCGCGTATCAGCGGGTGCTACCACTTGCGGACGCCGATTGCGGTCTGACGGTCGTCGGCGTGGACCACCGGTACACGGTGGCCGATGCCGTGCGGCACGCGTTCCGGCTGGAATCCGAGATTCCATTGCGGGCCTGGTTGTTTCATTCGGATCCCGACCTCGCTGTGGACGCGGACGAATCCGTCCTCGTGTTGGTCATGCATCACATCGCCGCCGACGGCTGGTCGATGGGCGTCCTGCTGCGCGATCTGAGCATCGCCTACGCGGCCAGATGTACCGGACGGTCGCCGGGGTGGGCGGCGCTGCCGGTGCAGTATGCGGATTACGCGCTGTGGCAGCGGGAGATCCTCGGCCTGGAGTCGGATCCGGACAGCCCGATAGCCCGCCAATCGGCGTACTGGGAGCGACAGCTGGCGGGTGCTCCGGAGCGGATCACGCTGCCGGTGGACCGGAGCTATCCGCAGCAGGCCTCGCATGCCGGTGACCTCCTCGAGTTCGATTGGCCCCGAGAACTTTCCGTGCGGCTGCGGAGTTTCGCGCGAGCCTGCGATGCGAGCGTATTCATGGTTCTCGACGCGGCATTGGCGGTCCTGCTGTCGAATGTCGGTGCGGGCCCGGACATCCTGGTGGGTTCGCCGACGGCCGGTCGCACCGACGAGGCGCTCGACGATCTGATCGGGTTCTTCGTCAATACCCTCGTCCTGCGCACCGACGTCTCGGGCGACCCGACCTTCCGTGAACTCGTGGGCCGGGTGCGTGAGCGCAGCTCGAATGCCTACGCGCATCAGGATGTGCCGTTCGAGCGTTTGGTCGAGGTCCTCAATCCAACGCGTTCGATGGCTCACCACCCCGTATTCCAGGTCCTGTTCGGGTGGAACGAGTTCGGCGCCGACCAGTTGACGATGCCGGGTCTGCGAGTCACCCAGGAGCTTGTCGGAACCGGCCGGGCGCGCATGGATCTGGTCTTCAGCCTGGGGGACCGTCGCGGTGACGACGGCGCCGAATCGGGCATCGGTGGCGTGGTCGAATTCCGCACGGACGTGTTCGACCGCGGCACGGTGGAATCGCTGGTGTCCCGGTGGCAGCTTCTGCTCGAAGCGATGATCGCCGAGCCGGATCGCCGGGTGGGAACCATCGAGGCTGTCGACGAGGCCGAGCGAGAACTGTTGTTGCGCTGGGGTGATGGTGGCCGCACGCCCGAGGCGGGTGTGACCGTGCTCGAGCTGTTCGATCGGCAGGTGGAGCGGACCCCCGACGCGGTGGCCGTCGTATTCGGCGACACCTCGCTGAGCTACCGGCAACTCGACACGCGGGCCAATCGGCTGGCGCACTGGCTGATCGGGCGTGGAGTGCGACGTGGGCAGCGGGTGGCCCTGCTACTGCCGAGATCGTCGAATCTGCTGGTGGCGATGCTGGCGGTGTCGAAGGCGGGCGCCGCCTACGTGCCGCTGGATCCGGACCATCCGGTGGAGCGGATCGAATTCGTCCTCGACGATTCCGATGCGGCGCTGGTGATCGGTGAAGAGGTGCTGGCCCAGGATCTGAGCCGATTGCCGGCGAGCGCTCCCGTCGTCAGCGGCCGATCGAAAGCCGATGTGGCGTATGTGATCTACACCTCCGGCTCCACCGGCAAACCCAAAGGGGTGGCGATCCCGCATGTCGCGCTGGGTAACCTTCTCGTCGCACTGGGTGAGCAGTTCCCGATGGACGACCGGGACCGGCTGCTGGCGGTCACCACGATCGCCTTCGACATCGCCGCGCTGGAGATGTTCCTGCCGCTGCTGGCCGGCGCTGCCGTGGTGATCGCGCCGCGCGATGCCGTGCTACGGCCCGCCGAGTTGCTCGGAGTGATTGCCCGGCAGCGGATCACGATCATGCAGGCGACTCCGGCGCTGTGGCAGGCGATGATCGCGCACGATGCGGAAGGTCTGCGCGGGCTGCGGATGCTGGTCGGCGGTGAGGCGCTGCCCGCCGCCCTCGCCGAGGATATGCTCCGCGTGTCGCGGGATCTGACCAATATGTACGGCCCGACGGAGACGACGATCTGGTCGGCCACCGCGGTGCTGTCCTCGGGCGCGGGAACGCCTCCGATCGGACGTCCGATCGCGAATACGCGGATGTACGTCCTGAACGAACGGCTACAGCTGGCGCCGCCCGGCGTCACCGGTGAGCTGTACATCGCGGGTAGCGGAACGGCGCACGGCTACCCCGGACGAGCGGGACTGACCGCCACGCGCTTCGTCGCCGACCCGTTCACGGCGGACTCGCGGCTGTATCGGACCGGGGACCAGGTGAAGTGGCGTCCTGACGGGACGCTCGAGTATCTCGGCCGCTCCGATTTCCAGGTCAAGGTCCGAGGCTTCCGGATCGAACTCGGTGAGATCGAATCGGCACTGGCCGAACATCATTCAGCGCGTCGCGCCGTCGCCGCGGTCCGAGACGCCGGGAACGGGCCGCAACTGGTGGGATACGTCGAGGGCTCCGGCGCGGACCCCGCGGTGCTGCGGTCGCACCTGTCGTCCCGGTTGCCGGACTACATGGTGCCGGCGGTCATCGTGGTCGTGGACGAGTTCCCGCTGACCGCGAACGGGAAGGTGGATCGCCAGGCTCTGCCCGAACCGGAATTCGCGGGCGGCGGCGCTTTCCGGACACCGGTTTCCGCGACTCAGTCGGCGATCGCGGAGGCATTCGCCGAGGTGCTCGGCATCGGCCCGGTCGGCTTGGACGACGACTTCTTCGCGCTCGGCGGGCATTCCCTGCTGATGCTGACGGTTCTCGAGCGGATCAATGCCGCGCTGGGTATCGATCTGGCGATGTCCACACTGTTCGACAACTCGCGGGTCGAGGACTTGGCGGCCTGGATAGAATCGGACGGCCGTCCGGTGGCCGAACTCGACTTCGCCGAATGCGGAGCGCTGCCCGAGGACGTCCGCGCGACCGGAATCGCACCGGCGCGCATCGGGATTCGCGACATTCTGCTTACCGGCGCGAGCGGCTTCCTCGGTTCGCATCTGGTGCGTGAACTGCTGGATCAGACGGATGCCCGGGTGTGGTGTCTGGTCCGCGCCGATACCGAGGCCGACGGCTTGCGCCGTGTACATGACGCGATGCGGGAGTTCGGTGCGTGGCGAGAAATCGAGGCGGGGCGAATCGTCGTGGTGCCCGGTGATCTCGACCGCGATCGGCTGGGAATGACCGTGCCGCAATGGGGTCGGCTTGCCGAATCGATCGACATGATCGTGCACAACGGTGCGCGGGTCAACCACATCGAAACCTATCGACGGCTGCACGGTCCGAATGTCGACGCCACCGAGCGGCTATTGCGTTTGGCGACAACGCACCACGTGAAACCGCTGCACTTCGTCTCGACCGGCTCGGTGCTCCTGGACGCGGTCACCGGCTCGATGGTCGGCGAGGACGAGTGGGTGCTTCCGGAGCGGCTCGTCGAATCCGGCTATGTGCGGTCGAAATGGGTTGCGGAGAAGATGATCCGGAGCGCGCGGGAGCGAGGGATCCCGGCGTCGGTATATCGCCCCGGGTTGATCGCCGGCGAGCAGTCGACCGGAGCCGCGGCCGCACAGGACACGTTCTGGAACGCCGTGCGCGCGATGATCGCGATCGGCATGGTGCCGGAGGTTTTGCAGCATGCGGTCGTGGCCATGCTTCCGGTGAACTACGTGGCCCGTGCGATCGTGCGAATGGCTCGAGAGCCCGAAACTCTCGGTGGAAACTACAATCTGATCGCGGCCGAGCCGACTCCGATCGCGGCGCTGATCGCGGTGCTCGAGCAGCGTGGATACCCACTCGAGGTGGTGCCGACCGCTCGTTTCGTCGAGGAGCTCGAACGTCTCTCGGACGACGGGTCGATGAATATCGCTCGCCACACCATGGATTTGATTCTCGATGAGACGGTCGACCATGGCGGCGAGTCGGCGCCGCGAACGAACTCGAAATCCGCACAATTCCTCGCCGCAGCGGGCGTCGAACCGGTGCGGATGGACTCGGAAATCCTGGGTCGATACGTCGACTACTTCACACGGACAGGTTTCTTCGGCAAGTTCTCATGATTATGGAGGGGATATGACATCGGATCTGTATGACGTTGTCAGCAGTTACTATCGGAACATCGACGGGGGTGACCTCGGTACCGCGCTGTCCTGCTTCTCGTCGGATGCGGTATATCGCAGACCCGGATACAGCGCGCTGGTCGGTCGCGCCTCGATCGAGGAGTATTACGCCAGCACGAGAATCATCCAGCGCGGCAGCCATCGCATCAGTTCCATTGTCTGCGATATGGACGAGGTGGCGGTCCGAGGCTATTTCGAGGGCGTATCCCGTGATGATCGGCCGTTGTCGGTCGGCTTCGCGGATTTCTGGCGCTTTGCCGGTCGGATGGTGATCGAGCGGAACACCTACTTCGACGTGGCAGCGGTCTGAGGGGTGGGAATGGAAACGACACTGCATAATTCGGCGGCCACGGCGGAAGCCGGGCCGGTGCGAAATCTGGGACACGGCGAGGACTTCACCGCGCATATGTTCAGTGCCCGGTGGTCCGAACAGCACGGTTGGCACGATGCCGGTCTGCGCGCGATCGAGTACCTGTCGCTGCATCCGGCGACGGTCGGATTGCATTACGGGCAGGTCGCCTTCGAGGGCCTCAAGGCGCATCGGCAGGTCGACGGAAAGATGGGCGTGTTCCGTCCGCTGTGGAATGCCGACCGGTTCCGACGGTCGGCCCGTCGGCTGGCCATGCCGGAAATACCCGAGGAGCTGTTCCTGCGCGCGGTCGAGGAACTCGTGGTCGCGGATCGATCATGTCTGCCCGAGGACCTCTCACGCAGCCTCTACCTGCGTCCGCTGCTGTTCGCCACGGATGTTTCGCTGATGCTGCGGCCGGCTCGCGAATACCGGTTCCTGCTCATGGCATTCGTGGCGGGCGGCTTCTTCGGCGACGATACGGAATCCATTTCGGTGTGGGTCGACGACGAGTACAGCCGCGCGTTTCCGGGAGGCACCGGGGATGTCAAGATCGCGGGTAACTACGCGCCCACCTTTGTCGCGCAGCAGCGGGCCCAGCAGGCCGACTGTCAGCAGGTGCTGTGGTTGGACGCGATGGAGCACCGTTGGCTGGAAGAGTTGGGCGGGATGAACGTCTTCCTCGTGCGTGGGCGCGGCGCGGATGCGGAGGTGATAACCCCCGAACTGACCGGGACGCTCCTGCCGGGAGCTACCCGGGATTCGATTCTGACGCTGGCTTCTCGGCTGGGTTATGCGCCACGGGAGGAGCGGATTTCGCTCAATCAGCTCCGTACGGGATGTGCGAACGGCGAGATATCGGAGATGTTCGCCTGCGGGACAGCGGCTGTCGTGACTCCGGTTCGACGCATCTGCGAACCCGGCGGGCAGTTCACCGTGGGTGACGGACCGATCGGGCCGGTGACGCGTGAGCTGTGTGCCGCCCTGACCGGTGTCCAGCGCGGCACCGTGCCGGACGTGGACAGGTGGGTGTATCGCATCGAACGGTGACCGCGCTCAGTGCGCCTGCGCGCCGATCTGGTTGGTCCAGTGCGGATTCGGGGCGTAGAACTCACCGGAGCCCGGCGCGAAGGCGCGCTGGGCCCCGGGGCAGTGCCGCAACCGGGCCAGTAGCCAGGCCGTCGGATAGCCGAGGTAGCCGTAGACGCCGGTGGTGCAGGGTTTGGAGGCTCCCACGCAGTCGGGTTGACCCTGAACGTCATTGTGATTCGGGCCGATCAGGGTGCCCCACGCCTTGGTTGCCGTCGCCGGGATCGCCTCGTAGTAGGCGCGATTGGATTGCAGGCCGACGGGCAGGCCGGGCAGTTGCTCGGACGGGGAGATCAGCGCGTCGCTGGAACCGTTGACGAGAAATACCGAGCCGGAGGTGACTCGGTGGGCGTCGGCGCAGCGCTGGGTATCCCCACAGAACGCCTGTGCCGGAGTCTCTACCGCCACAACGGTTTTGATCAGTCCGTCGGATCTGATCATCGCATTGAGCACCCCGGTGGCGCCCTGTGAATGACCGAACGCGCCGACGGCGTCGGGATCGAGCCTGTCGTGGAAGATATTCGCTGGATCCGCCGAGCTGTCGATGAGATACCGTGCGGCCGAGACGATATCGGCTCCGGAGCCGGTGGTCTGATTCTCGGTCGCGATCACCACGAAGCCCCAGGACGCGAGATGTCGCAGTAGATAGTCGTATTGGCGCGGGACGGCCGAGGTGCCGTCGCCCCAGGTGATGATCGGATGTCGCATGCCGTTCGCGCCGAGGTCGGTCGGATACCAGACGTCGTAGGCGGCCCCGGTGGAGTCGCAGCAACCCACGGCCTGCCGTGTGGTGACCGCCCAGGGGCCGGGGGCGAAGTACTTCGCCTCGGTCGGGCCCGCGGGCTGATACGGCTGGTCGGCCGTGGCCGCGGGCGCGGCGATCAGTAGCAGGGCGGTGAGTGACGTGAGGATCCGGAATGCGGCTCGTCGCATGGTCGAAGCATATAAGCAGACCGATAGGTCTATTTGGAATGTCCGGCGCGCGACTCGAGTTCGGATGCGATGTGACAGTCGAATTCTCCGAAGATCTGAAGAAGTACCTCGACGACGGCAAGCCCTTCGTCACCGTGGCCACGGTGGGCCGCGACGGACAGCCCCACCTGACGGTCAACTGGATCGACCGCGAAGGTACCGAGCTGGTCTACTCGACCACGGTGTCGCGGCAGCAGTACAAGAATCTGGCGCGCGATCCGCGGATCGCGGTGATGATCAATCCGCCGGAAAATCCCTACGCCTATGCCGAGATTCGCGGCACCGCGACGCTCATTCCCGATCCGGACAAGACGCTGCCGGATCGGATGTCCTACAAGTACACCGGTAAGCCGTATCTGGAGTTCAATCCGGATTCGGTCAACGATGCCGAGCGCGTGATCGTGCGCATCACCCCGACCAAGGTGCTCGGGCGGCTGTAGTTCCACCCAGCGGGCGAAATCTTGTCGCCGACGCGGGCCCGGGCCGTAGCGTCGGAAATCGTGACGACTGTGGAGATCGAGCGGGTGGCCGAACACATCACGGCCATCCGCCTCAACCGGCCCGAACGGCTCAATGCGATCGACTTCGCATTGGTCGCCGAACTACACGACGCGCTCGACGCGGTGGCCGCCGATGACGAATGCAAGGTCGTCATCCTTACCGGCACCGGGCGCGGCTTCAGCGCGGGACTGGATCTGAAGGATTACGGCGAGGTGCCCGAAGTCGGTGCGCACCGGCACTATCCGGCCGGACAGACCGGACAGAATTTCCTGGCCAGCCTCACCGAGCATCTGCGCGCGACACCGCAGATCGTGATCGCGGCGGTGAACGGGCCCGCGTTCGGTGGCGGTTTGTCGCTGGCCTTGGCGTGCGATCTGCGCTTCGCCGCGCGCGGCGCGTCGTTCTGTTCGGCGTTCATCCGGACCGGGCTCACCGGAACCGATGCGGGCGTGAGCTATCTGCTGCCTCGGCTGATCGGCGCGGCGCGGGCCTTCGACATGATCATCACCGGGCGCACCGTCGACGCGGCCGAGGCCGAGCGGATGGGCATCGTCTCCCGCGTCGTCGACGACGAACAGCTGTGGGACGAGGCGCTGGCCGCCGCGCGCGGCATCGCCGAATACACCACGTTCGGGTTGCGCAACACCAAGGAGGTGTTGTGGCACAACCTCGACACCCCGAGTATGGGCGCGGCCATCGCGCTCGAGAATCGCAACCAGCTCCTGGCGGCCGGACAGGCCGAGGTGTGGGCCTACATGGAGTCCTATTCCGGTCGGCGGCGTGGCGGGTCGTAGGCTCGCACCTTGTGCCGAACAACCCAGATGACCAGCATGCCGGTGACCCGAACTACTTGGTCGGGCTCGATCTCGCGGGCCGTCGAGTCGTCGTGATCGGCGGCGGTACCGTCGCGCAACGCCGCCTCGGCCTGCTGATCGCCTCCGGCGCGCGGGTTCACCTCGTCAGCCGCGCGGTGACTCCGGCCGTCGAGGGTATGGCCACGGCCGGGCAGATTACCGTCGAGCTGCGCGATTACCTCGACGGTGATCTCGACGGGGCCTGGTACGCGATAGCTTGCACGAACGAGCCGGAGACCAATGCGGCCGTGGTCGAGGAGGCCACGCGGCGGCGGATCTTCTGCGTGCGGGCCGACAACGCCCGGCTGGGTACGGCCGTCACGCCCGCGACCGCGCGCTATGAGGGGTTGAGCCTCGGAGTGCTCGCGAGCGGACGGCATCGGCGGTCGGCGGCGGTGCGCACCGCACTGCTGGAGGCGCTGCAGTCCGGGGTGGTCGCCGAGGATGCCGAGCCGATGGCGGCCGGGGTGGCGCTGATCGGTGGCGGGCCGGGCGATCCGGATCTGATCACCGTGCGCGGGCGGCGACTGCTCGCACGGGCGAATCTGGTTGTCGCCGACCGGCTCGCGCCGCCGGAACTGCTGGCCGAACTCTCGCCCGAGGTCGAGGTGATCGATGCGGCCAAGATTCCGTACGGGCGGGCGATGGCGCAGGAGGCGATCAACAACGCGCTCGTCGAGGGGGCCAAGGCCGGGAAGTTCGTGGTTCGGCTCAAGGGCGGGGATCCCTATGTGTTCGGGCGCGGGTTCGAGGAGCTCGAGGCGTGTGTCGAGGCCGGGGTGCCGGTGACCGTGGTGCCCGGGGTGACCAGTGCGATCTCGGTACCCGCGCTGGCCGGTATTCCGGTGACCCATCGCGGGGTGACCCATGAATTCGTGGTGGTCAGTGGGCATGTGGCACCCGATCATCCGGATTCGCTGGTCGACTGGGCGGCGCTGGCCCGGCTGCGTGGAACGATCGTGCTGCTGATGGCGGTGGAACGGATCGAGCAGTTCGCGGCGGCGCTGATGAGCGGTGGGCGGGCCGCGGATACGCCGGTGATCGTGATTCAGGAGGGCAGCCTGCGCGGTCAGCGGGTGGTGCGCGCGGAGCTGGCGACCGTCGCCGAACGCGTTCGCGCCGAGGCGATCCGGCCGCCCGCGATCATCGTGATCGGACCCACCGCGGCGTTCACCGCGGGCAGCGCGTAATCGTCCCGGTCCCGCGTCGTCCGGGGTGATCGCGGATATCCGATACAGTGAGTCACTGTGCTCGATAACCCCGCTGCGACGACGCATCATCAGGTGACCAAGCGGGCCTTCGGGTTGCCGATTCTGGTGCTCAGCGGGCTCAATCTGATGGTCGTGCTGGACGGCACGGTCGTCATCTTCGCGATACCGCGGCTGCAGGAACATCTGCATCTGTCCAATGCGGCCAGCGCGTGGACGGTGACGGCCTACGGCCTGCCGTTCGCGGGACTGATGCTGCTCGGTGGACGGCTCGGGGATGTCTTCGGACGCAAGCGGATGTTGATCCTCGGGGTCGCGCTGTTCACGGTGGCCTCGGCGCTGTGCGGTTCGGCGCAGACCGACTGGATGCTGTTGGCGGCGCGCGCGATTCAGGGCGCCGGGGCGGCGGTGGCGGCCCCGACGGCGATGGCGTTGGTGGTCAGTACCTTCGCGCCGGGTCCGGCGCGCAATCAGGCGGTGGCGATCTTCGGGTCGATGATGGCCGTCGGTTCGGTGGGCGGGCTCATTGTCGGTGGGGCGTTGACGCAGTTGGATTGGCGGTTGATCTTCTGGATCAATGTGCCGATCGGCGCGTTGATCGTGCTCGGGGCGATCTATCGGTTGCGCGATACCGAGCATGTGCGGCTGACGTTGGACGTGCGCGGGGCGATTCTGGGCACGCTCGGTTGTGTGGCGATCGTGTTCGGCGCGACCGAGGGGCCCGAGATGGGGTGGACGAATCCGATCATCCTCGGCGCGATGGCCGCGGGTGTGGTGCTGTTGGCGGTGTTCGTCTTCGCCGAACGGCATGTCGACAATCCGCTGCTGCCGTGGTCGCTGTTCGATCGGCGCGATCGGGTGGTGACCTTCGCGGCGTGTGTGCTGGTCGGCGGCGTGATGGGCGCGATGACGTTCTATGTGGCGCAGTTCTTGCAGAATGTGCTCGGCTACAGCCCGCTGATGGCCGGGGCGGCGGCGATTCCGTTCACGCTGGGTGTGGGTGTGGGCGGCGCGGCCTCCTCGAAGCTGGCGCAGTTGGTTCGTCCGCGCTGGCTGCTGAGCGGTTCGGCCGTGGTTCTGGCCGTCGGACTGTTCTTCGGCTCCACCCTCGACCAGAACGTCTCCTACGTCCCCACCCTGCTGATCCTGTTGCCGGTCATCGGTTTCGGCGTCGGCATCGCCATGGTGGTCGTCCCCTTGTGCCTGCTGGTCGGCGTCCCCGTCAACAACATCGGCCCCCTCACCGCGATCGGCCAGATGGCCTTCAACCTCGGCGGCCCGGTAGCCATCGGCCTCCTGAGCCCGGTCGCCCTCTCCCGCACCCTGTCCCGAGGCGGCACCAACGGCAAGGCAGCCGATATGACCGAAACCCAGATAGCGGCTTTGAGCAGCGGATACACGCTGGTGCTGTTCGTATGCGCGGTGGCCGTGGTGATCGTGGGGCTGGTCGTGCTGACATTGAGCTATACGCCCGAGCAATTGGCTCAGGCGCAGCACGCGCAGGAAGAGTCCCAGCAGGCTTGAGTTTCGCCCCGCCCGGCCCGCTGCGCGGCCCGGGTGGGGAAATGGTGGCGCGGCGGACCGAGTGGGGTTGGTGCCGGCGCGGCGGGCCGAGTGGGGTTGGTGCCGGCGCGGCGGGCCGGGTGGGAGGAGACGGGCGTGGGGTGGGCTGGTCTTCGATTCGAGATTGTCTCTTTCGCGAGGCGCGGCTTTCCCTTGTTCCCCCGCCGCGAGCGTCAGCGAGTGGTGGGGGTTGGCCGCCAGGTGGGGAGGAATTCGATCAGTTGGGCTTCGGCGGCGTGGGTGTGGATGAAAGGGTCTGAGGCCAGGGCGGATTCGATTTCCGGGCGGGGGCCTTCGGCGATTATCAGGCCGCCGGTTCGGGGGATCAGTGGGCCTGCCAGGTGGACCATGCCCTTGGCGAACAGGCCCCGCGGATTGGTGTAGTGGGATTGCTTCAAGGCGTCGATGGTTTCCACAGGGGCCTTGTAGGTCAGCAGGATCAGGTGCATGAGTTCATTGAAGGGTGGGGGAGTGGGGTTGGGCCAAGATGGGTTTTCGGGGGTGGCATAGGGTGGGGCCTATAGCGGCTTGTGGAGGGGAGTTATGGACCGGTTTCCGGAGATTGACCTCCGGCATCTGCGCTATTTCTCCGCGATTGCCGAGACGGGCAGTATCACCGAGGCCGCGCGGCGATTGCGGATCGCGCAGCCGAGTTTGAGTCAGCAGCTGGCGGCGATCGAAAGGCGGGTGGGCGCGCGGCTGTTCGATCGCGGTCCGCAGGGGATGCGGCTCACGCCGTCGGGGCGAATTCTGCTCGACAGTGTCAATCGCGCCGTCGACGAACTACGGGCCGGACTCGCGCAGGCGCGGGAGCAGTCGCTGCCGACGCGGATCGGATTGTGCCGCGGGGTGCCGGGGACCGTACTCGGCCGGGTGGACGAAATGATCGGCGGCGGGCGCGCGCTCGACATCAGTTACGAGCCGGTCGATTCGGATCGGCAGACCGAGCTGTTGCGCACGGGCCGACTGGATTTCGGCGTCCTGCGCCCGCCGATCGATGACACCGGACTGATCCTGCGCATAGTCGGCGACGAACCGCTCGGTATCGTCTGCGACCGGCGCGGCGCACTGGCCGAACGCCCGAGCCTGACCTGGACCGACCTGTCGGATATGCGACTGCTGTGGTTCTCCGCCGCCCGCGCGTCCGGCTACGCGGGCGCTGTCCTCGAGCGCCTGCGCGCCAACGGTTGGAACCCGACGATCGTGATCGACGACCACGCGGGTCACACCCTGTTCCGCCACGCGCTGCTCACCAATCCGGACCTGATCGCCCTGCGCCCCCGCGCACTCATCGGCGAGGACGCCGAATTGGTCTGGCTCCCGGTCGAACCCGATCCGCCGCGCGAAACCCTGGCCCTGGCCGCCCGCGCCGATACGGTGTGGGCGCGACTGCTCACTCCGGCCGCGCGATGACCCCGATCGAGCGCTCGATCAGACTGCCCAGATATACCGTGCCGTCCTGTTCGGCGACGCCGGTGACCATGGCGTAGTCGTCCCCCTCGCGCTGTAGATCGTGCACGAGGACCCCCTCGAAGTCGTACGCCTGCACCCACGCCGTCTTATCCGGTTTGGGTTGCAGCGATTGCGGAATCGCCCACACCAACCGGCGCAGAATGCCGGGCAGCGGAAGTAGCCTGTCCAGCAGGGGATTACGCGGCGTGGCCAACGTGACCCAGACGAGCCCGTCCGAGCCGAGGCCCATATTGTCGGGAAAGCCGGGCAGGTTCTCCACCAGATGATCCGAGGTACCGGCCTTCGGCCCGGTGAGCCAGCAGCGAGTCACGCGATAGCCCGCGGTCTCGGCGACGAGCACACACGAGCGATCGGGCGCGAGAACCACGCCATTGGCGAATTTCAGCCCGTCCAAAAGCGTTTCGACCGTGCCGTCCGGCGTGCGACGGAACAGCCGGCCGGTCCGCGACCCCTCGAGGATGTCGCCCACGTATTCATCGAGGGAGTAGCGCGAGGTGGACGCCGAGAAATAGATCGTGCCATCGACATCCTCGACGACATTGCTGGCGAACGAGAGTCGCTGCCCGTCGATCTCGTCGACCAGCACCTCCAGCGTGCCGTGCGGCTTGTCCAACCGCAGCAGCCCCCGCTCGAAATCGCAGATCAGCAGTGAGCCATCGGGATTGGCATGCAGACCCAGCGGCCGTCCGCCGGTGTCGGTGATCTTGTCGACCTTGCCGTCGACCGGATCGACCGCGAACACCGGACCCTCGGCGACCCCGGCGATCACTCTGCCGTCCGCCGCCACCACCACATCCTCGGGCCCGACACCCGGCAGCGGCAGCAGCCGCGGCGCGGGCATCGGGGGCGTGCTGTGGGTTTCGCGGGCGCGCGGCGTGGCCGACGGCGGCGACCACCGCTGAGGCTGGAACGACATGCCTCACGGTACCGCGCGCGAGCGCTCTCACACGGTGTAACGATCCGCGACCGCGAGGGCCTCGTCGAGGATGTTCAACCCCTCCTTGGCCTCGGAATCGGTGACCGTGCACGGCGGCACCACATGCAGCCGATTGAAATTCACGAACACCAGCAGCCCGGCGTCGCGGCACGCGGCGACGACCTCGGCCATCGCCGGACTCGTCCCGCCGTAGGGCGCCAACGGTTCACGGGTCGCCCGGTCGCGCACGAGTTCCAGCGCCCAGAACACGCCCAGGCCTCGGACCTCGCCGATACTCGGATGCCGCTCGGCCAGCTCCCGCAGGCTCGGTCCCAGCACCCGCGCCCCGACCTCGGCGGCATTGTCGACGATGCCCTCCTCGGCCATCGCGGTGATCGTCGCGACCGCGGCCGCCGTCGCCAGCGGATGTCCCGAATAGGTCAGCCCGCCGGGATAGGCCCGCTCGTCGAAGGTTTCGGCGATACGGGGGCCGATCGCGACGCCGCCGAGCGGGACGTAGCCGGAATTCACGCCCTTGGCGAAGGTCAGCAGGTCCGGGGCGACATCGAAATGGTCGATCGCGAACCATTTCCCGGTCCGCCCGAACCCCGACATCACCTCGTCGGCGATGAAGACGATGCCGTGCCGATCGCACAGCTCGCGCACCCCGGCCAGATATCCCGGCGGCGGCACCATGATTCCGGCCGTACCCGGCACCGACTCCAGTACGATCGCCGCGATGGTCTGCGGCCCCTCGAAGGCGATCACGTCCGCCAGATGAGCCAGCGCCCGCTCGGATTCCTCGGTTTCGTTGCCGGAGTAGAACTTCGAGCGATACAGGAACGGTCCGAAGAAATGCACCACTCCGGACGCGCCGCGATCATTGGGCCAGCGGCGCGGATCGCCGGTCAGATTGATCGCCGTCTCGGTGCCGCCGTGATAGGAGCGATAGCGCGACAACACCTTCGGCCGCCCGGTGTGCAGCCGGGCCATCCGCACCGCGTGTTCGACCGCGTCGGCGCCGCCGTTGGTGAAGAAGATCCGATCCAGCTCGCCCGGGGTCCGCTCGGCGATCAGCCGCGCGGCCTCCGATCGTGCCGCGTTCACGTGCTGGGGCGCGATCGTGCACAGTTTGGCCGCCTGCTCCTGCACGGCCGCAACGACTTTCGGATGCTGATGGCCGATATTGGTATTGACCATCTGGGAGGAGAAATCCAGCAGCCTCCGACCCTCGCCGTCCCAGACGTAGCTGCCCTGTGCCGCGGTGATCGTCATGGGCCGCAACTGCTTCTGCGCCGACCAGGAGTGGAACACATGCCGTCGATCCAGATCGTAGGCGTGCTCGGCCTCCGCGCGCGCCGCCTCGACGGTAAGTCCGTTGGGAAGCGTCATCGCGTCCTCCTGACGTCAGTTGTTCTGCGGGAAGCCGAGATTCAGCCCGCCGTGGCTGGGATCGAGCCAGCGGGTGGTCACGGCCTTGGTCCGGGTGAAGAACTGCACGCCGTCCATGCCGTGGGCGTGGGAGTCGCCGAACAGCGAGGCCTTCCAGCCGCCGAAGCTGTAGTAGGCCATGGGCACCGGGATCGGCACATTGATACCGACCATGCCGACCTCGACCTCGGTGTGGAAGCGTCGGGCCGCGCCGCCGTCGTTGGTGAAGATGGCGGTGCCGTTACCGTAGGGGTTGGCGTTGATCAAAGCCAGTGCCTCGTCATAGGTTTCGGTGCGCACCACCGACAGAACGGGGCCGAAGATCTCGTCGGTGTAGACGCTCATCTCCGGGCGGACGTGATCGAGAATCGTCGGGCCCAGCCAGAAGCCGTCCGCCTCGCCGTCGGCCTGTACCTCGCGGCCGTCGAGAACCACCGCGGCGCCCTCGGATTCGCCCGCGGCGATGTAATCGGCGACCCGATCGCGGTGCTGGCGGGTCACCAGCGGCCCCATATCGGTACCGCGGGTGCCATCGCCGGTGCGAATGGTGTTGGCACGCTGAGTTATTCGTGAGACCAGCTCGTCGGCGACCTCGCCCACGGCGACCACCACGCTGATGGCCATGCAGCGCTCGCCCGCCGAGCCGAATCCGGCGTTGACCGCGGCGTCGGCCGCCAGGTCCAGATCGGCGTCGGGCAGCACCACCATATGGTTCTTCGCGCCGCCGAGCGCCTGGACACGCTTGCCCGCGGCGGTGCCGCGCTGGTAGACGTAGCGGGCGATCGGGGTCGAACCCACGAACGACACCGCCTTGATCCCCGGGTTGTCCAGCAGTTCGTCGACGGCGACCTTATCGCCCTGGACCACGTTGAACACCCCGTCGGGCAGTCCGGCCTCGGCCCACAACCGCGCCAGCCACAGCGACGCCGACGGATCCTTCTCGCTCGGTTTGAGCACCACGGTGTTCCCGGAGGCGATCGCGAGCGGGAAGAACCACATCGGCACCATGGCCGGGAAGTTGAACGGCGAGATCACCGCCACCGGGCCCAGCGGTTGGCGGATGGCGAAGATGTCGACCTTGGTCGAGGCGTTCTCGGTGAAGCCGCCCTTGAGCAGATGCGGTATGCCGCAGGCGAATTCGATGACCTCCAGGCCGCGGGTGACCTCGCCGATCGCATCGGCGAGCACCTTGCCGTGCTCGGCGGTGATCAGGGCCGCGAGGTCCTCCTTGCGCTCGTTGAGCAGCTCGCGGAAGCGGAACAGGATCTGGGTGCGCCGAGTCAGCGAGGTATCGCGCCAGGCCGGGAAGGCGGCGGCGGCCGCCTCGACCGCGACCCGGACGTCGGCGGCGGTCGCCAACGCGACCTGCCCGCTGACCACACCCGTCGCGGGATTGGTCACCGGCAGCGTGGCCTCGCTGGTGCCGGTGAACGGTTTGCCGTCCACCCAGTGCGCGATGGTCTGCATGGGGTTCTCCTCGATCCGGTCAGCGGGACTTCATGGCAGGACCTCACCCCGGCCCTGCGAAAACTATCCCTTAGGTCAGCACCCGGTCGGCGCGACAAAACGTCGACAATCCGGCGATTCGTATTACGATTTGTCGATGCTGCCGACCGTCGCCGACGTCCTCGCCATGCCTGCCGTCCGCGCGGGCGAGCCCGACGTGGTCGGCGGCGCGCAGGGCCTGTCACGGCCGGTGCGGTGGGTGCATGTCGGCGAGGTCTCCGATGTGGCGGCGCTGCTGGCCGGGCGCGAGCTCATTCTCACCACCGGACAACCGCTGGCGCACGGCACCCGGGCGAGTGTGGCTTATCTGGAATCGCTTTCGGCGGCTGGCGTTTCGGGACTGGCCGTCGAAATCGGCAGCTATGTAACGGAATTGGGGCCACAGATCGCCGCCGCGGCCGATCGACTGGGCCTGCCGGTGGTGGCGCTGCGCCGAGTCACCCGGTTCGTGGAGGTCACCGAGGCTGTGCATCGGGTGATCGTGGCCGACCAGTACGCCGAACTCGAATTCGCGCAGTCGGTGCACGAGACCTTCACCGCGCTGAGCGTGCGCCGGGCCTCACTGGCCGAGATCGTGAAAACCGCCGCGAATCTGCTGGATTCGTCGGTGATCCTGGAGGATCTGGCCCATCGCGTACTCACCCTCGCCGCCCGGCACACCTCGACGGCGGAACTGCTGGACAACTGGGAGCAGACCTCGCGTCTGCTGGCCGAGGATCAGAACATCGTCCCGGTCGGGCCGCATACCGAGCGTTGGGGCCGACTCATCTTGCGCTCCAGCCGAATTCCCACCTCCCGCGCCCGCATGGTGCTCGAGCGGGCCGCGCAGACGCTGACCCTGCACCGCATGATCGAACGCGACCGCTTCGGCCTGCACCGGCAGGCGCAGACCGGACTCGTCGAGGATATGGTCAGCGGCCGCCTCGCCGACGAACAGGACGCCGTGGCCCGCGCGGCGGCCCTGGGCCTGGCGCGGCGGGCGCGCTATGTGCCGGTGGCCGTGCACATCTCGGCGCCGCCGGAAACCGATCCGGTCGCCCGGCAGCGGCGCGGCGCGGCCCTACTCGACGCGGTCGGACACGGGGTGGCCCTGGCCAAGGCGACGGCATTGAGTGCGGCCGATCAGCAGCGCGTCACCCTGGTGCTCGCGGTCGGACGCGGCGGGGATCTCGACGAGCGACTGGGCGCGATCTGCGCGGCGATAGCCGCTGAGGTGCGCCGGGTCGACGGGGTCGCGCGGGTGGCGATCGGCGTGGGCGCGGATTCGGAATCGCTGCTCGACACCGCGCGCGAGCTGACCCACGCCGGACATGTGGCCGAGGTGGCGCTGTCGCTGAATTCGGTGCAGCCGCGGCCGTTCTATCGCAGCGGCGATGTGCGCCTGCGCGGGCTGCTGTCGCTGATCCGCAACGAACCCGGCGTCCAGCGCTTCGCCGAGACCGAATTGAGCGCGCTGCTGCGCCACGACATCCGCCATCGCGGTGATCTCGCCACCACGCTGCGGGCATTCCTCGACGTCGCGGGCAACAAGACCGAACTGGCCCGCCGGATGAATGTCAGCCGTCCCACCCTCTACGACCGGCTGGCCCGCATCGAACGCATTCTCGATGTCGACCTCGACGACGGCGAGGTGCGGACATCCCTGCACACCGCGTTGCTCATTCGCGACCTCGCGGCCACGCCCGACGAAATGTAATCCGGGCCACCGATTCCCGGTCGTATCGTCACATTTGTGTCGCACCTCACAACCTTTGTTCGCGCCGGTAACGCCGTTTCATCTGCTCGCAACAGTCGATTCCCGACAATTCACCCCTAGGTCATTCGACCAGGATGAGGAGTTGCGTTATGGACACCAGTACGGTCGCCGCCTCGGTCACCGGGGATTCGTCCCGGATCCACCGGCTCAAACCCAATGCCATCGGCCTGCTGGGCGTGGTGTTCATGGCGATCGCGACCGCGGCGCCGATTACGGCGATGACCGGCAATGTGCCGTTCATGATGGCCTCGGGCAGCGGAATCGGCACGCCCGCGGCGTTTCTCGTCGCGATGGTGGTGCTGGCGGTGTTCTCGGTCGGGTTCACCACGATGTCCAAACACATCACCGCCACCGGCGCGTTCTACGGATTCATCTCCTACGGGCTGGGCCGCACCGTCGGACTGGCGGCCGGGCTGCTCGCGGCGTTCGCGTACATGGTGTTCGAGCCATCGATCGTCGGTATCTTCGCCAGTTTCGCGACCAATACCTTCACCGATCAGGTCGGCGTGCACATTCCGTGGTGGGTGTTCGCGATCGTGATGCTGGCGATCAATGCCGTGGGCACCTGGTTCGGGGTGGCGCTGGCGGAGAAGCTGCTGGTGGCGTTGCTGGCGACCGAGGTCACAGTGCTGGCCGTGCTGGCGGTGTCGGTGGCATTGCACGGCGGTGGGCCGGAAGGGTTTTCGCTCGCGCCGCTGAACCCGGTGAACGTATTCCACGGCGCCTCGGCGGGTTTGGGCTTGTTCTTCGCGTTCTGGTCGTGGGTGGGATTCGAGTCGACGGCGATGTACGGCGAGGAGTCGCGCGATCCGAAGCGAATCATCCCGCGCGCCACCATGATCGCGGTGCTCGGAGTGGGCGTGTTCTACGTGTTCGTGTCGTGGATGGCGATGTCGGGCAGCGGGGTGGACGCGGCGCTGGGACTGGCGGCGTCGGATCGGCCGATGGACGTGTTCTTCGCCCCGACCACTCGCTACGTCGGGCACTGGGCCGTGAACGTCATGCAGTGGCTGATGATCACCGGTTCACTGGCCTGCGGTATGGCCTTTCACAACTGCGCGGCACGTTATCTGTACGCACTCGGCCGTGAGGGTGTGCTGCCGGTGCTGCGGCGCACGGTCGGGCGCACCCACGCCAAGCACGGTTCGCCGCATATCGCCGGGCTGGTGCAGACCGTGGTCGCGGCGCTGATCGTGGCGGTCATGGGGTTGGCGGGCAAGGATCCCTACACCGGGATCTACACGCTGCTGGCGATTCTGGGTACGATGGCGATCCTGATCGTGCAGGCGGTCTGTTCGTTCGCGGTGCTGGCGTACTTCCGCACCCATCATCCGGAGACCCGGCACTGGTTCAAGACGCTGGTCGCGCCGCTTTTCGGCGGGTTGGCGATGCTCGGAGTGGTGGCGTTGCTCATCGTCAATATGAGCAACGCCGCGGGCAGCGAGGCCGATTCGCTGCTGCTGAGGGCGACCCCGTGGCTGGTGGCCGCGGTGGCGCTGACCGGTATCGGGTACGCGCAATATTTGAAACGCCGTGACCCGCAACGGTATCTGCTGCTCGGGCGCACGGTGCTCGAGGAGACACACGAACGATGACGGCCTACGGTGACCGGGTGCTGGCGGTGGAACCCGGTGGTAGCGAGAGGATTCCCGACGACGCGCGGCACGGTGCGCCCCGGAGTCTGTTCTGGATCTGGATGTCGCCGAACCTGGAGTTCGCGACGATTTTCGTCGGTGTGCTCGCGGTGACGGCGTTCGGGCTGTCGTTCGGCCAGGCGGTCCTGGGCGTCGCGCTGGGCACCGCGCTGGGGGCGGTCTCGCACGGTGTGCTGTCGGCGCGCGGGCCGCGCTACGGCGTACCGCAGATGGTGTTGGGACGCACGGGTTTCGGCTATCGCGGCAACGCGCTGCCCGCCGGATTCATGGCCGTCATGTGCGGGGTGGGATGGTTCGCCACCAACAGCGTCAGCGGGGCGTTCGCGCTCGCCTCGCTGACCGGATCGGCGAAACTGCCCGCGCTGGCGATCGTCGTGGTCGCGCAGACGGCCTTCGCCTTCTTCGGGCACAATCTGGTGCAGGCGTTCGAGCGGCTCGTATTCCCGGTGCTGGCAGTGGTTTTCGCGATCGTGACCGTGGTGATCTTCGCCCACTCACATGTGGATGCGCCCGCGACCGGTGCGGGCGGGATCGGCGGTTTCCTGCTGACCGTGGGCGCGGCGTTCGGATACGCGGCCGGGTGGAATCCCTACGCCGCGGACTATTCGCGCTATCTGCCCACCTCGATCTCGCGGGTGGCGACCGGGGGCTGGGCGGCGGCCGGATTGTTCGTCTCGTGCGTCTGGCTCGAGGTTGTGGGCGCGGCGTCGACCACGATCGCCGGTTCGGCGACGGGCAGTCCGACCGATATCTTCACCGCGAATCTGCCTGCGGCGCTGGCGAAGCTGACGCTGCTGGCGATCGTGCTCGGCGCGATCGCGGCCAATGCGCTGAATGTGTATTCCGGCGCGATGGCGTTCGTGACGATGGGGATCCGGCTGCCGACGGCCACGCAGCGGGCCCTGGTCTCGGCGGTGTTCGGGGTGATCGGATTCCTCGTCGCGTGGTGGGCGCTGGCGGACGCGGCGGCCGGGTACGAGGCGTTTCTGCTGATCGTCGCGTACTGGATCGGGCCGTGGCTGGGTGTGATGTTCGCCGATCAATGGCTGCGGCGTGGGCGGCGCATCGACGATCTGCTCTACGACCGTGCCCATCGCAACCTCGTCGGCGTCGCGGCCTTTGTCGCGGGGCTGGTCGGTTCGGTCCTGCTGTTCTCCAATCAGGCCCGGTTCGTGGGCTATGCCGTGCGTGCGATTCCCGGCCTCGGTGACATCACCTTCTTCGCCGGATTCGTCGTGGCCGCGGCGGCGTATCTGATCTTCGCCCCGGCGTCGACGCGGACGCGGGTGATGGCAGCATGAGCGATATGGTTACCGAACACTTGCTGGAGGCCGCGTACGAGGAAGCGCGATCGGGACTGGCCGAGGGCGGTATCCCGATCGGGGCGGCGCTGTTCGACAGTGCGGGAAATCTGTTGGGGCGCGGGCACAATCGGCGCGTTCAGAACGACGATCCGAGTATCCACGCCGAAACCGACGCCTTCCGCAATGCGGGCCGTCGGCGCGACTACCGCGACACCATCATGGTGACCACCCTCTCGCCCTGCTGGTACTGCAGCGGCCTGGTCCGCCAGTTCGGAATCGGCGCGGTCGTGGTCGGCGAGGCCAGGACCTTCAACGGCGGGCACGAGTGGCTGGCCGAGAACGGCGTCTCGATCACGGTGCTCGACGATCCGCGATGCGTGGAGATGATGGAGAAGTTCATCGCCGAACGGCCGGAACTGTGGTTCGAGGACATCGGCGTGGTGGGGTAGTTCGTTCGACCGACAGGAGCGGGCGTTGGACGCGATAGCGACGATCGATCTGAACCGATGGCGCGCCGGCGGCGCGGCGGCCGCCGCGGTGTGCCGCGAGGTCGACGACGGGTTGCGGCGGGCCGGATTTCTGCTGGTGCGCGGGCACGGCGTGCCCGCGGAACTGCCGGTGGCCGTGCGGGACGCGGCGCGACGATTCTTCGCGCTGCCCGAGCCGGTCAAGCAGCGGTATGCCGTGGGCGTCGGCGGGCGCGGGTGGATCGGGCCGGGGCGCGAGGCCAACGGCTACGCCGAGGGGACGGTGACGCCGCCGGATCTGAAGGAGACCTTCGCGATCGGAGCCGACACCCGCACCGGCGTGGCCGCCGTGGACGATGTGTGGTTCCTGCCCAATGTGTGGCCCGCGGAGGCCGCCGAACTGCGCGAGCCGCTGATCGCCTACACCGACGCGGTGCGCGTGCTGTCGGACGAACTGCTCGAGCTGTTCGCCGCTGCGCTGGGGCTCGAGTCGAATCCCTTCGCGCACTTGGCGACTCGGCCCACCTGGACCTGCAATATCAACCACTATCCGCCGCTGACCCAGGTCGGTCCGCCCGAACCGGGCCAGTTCCGGATCGGACCGCACACCGATTTCGGCACGGTCACCGTGCTCGACCGCGAACCCGGCGCGGGCGGGCTGCAGGTCTACACCGAGCAGGGCGGATGGGCCGACGCCCCCTACGATCCCGAGGCGCTGACGGTGAATATCGGTGACCTGCTGGCACATTGGAGCGGCGAGCGCTGGCCGTCGGGTCGCCACCGCGTACTGCCGCCGCAGACGCGGGCGCCGGAGGAGGATCTGGTCTCGCTCATCTACTTCTACGAACTCGACCACGACGCCCTGGTGACGCCGCTCGAACCGCCGATCGGGCGGATCGCGGGCCTGCCGCCGGTGATCTCGGCGGATTTCCTGCGCACCCGATTGGACGCGATCGCGCTCGATTGAAATCCGGATGCGCCGACGGTTCCGTTCGGGAAAGCTGGAAGCCGAATCAACGGCGATGAAGGGAGATGCCGTGCGGGACTTCCGTTTCGGTGTGAGCGTCCGTATCTCGGACACCAGAACCCAGTGGCAGCGGTCGGTGCGCGAGGTGGAGGATCTGGGTTACGACACCTTCCTCGTGCCCGATCATCTGGGTATGGTCGCGCCGTTTCCCGCGCTGATGTCGGCCGCCGAGGTGACCCGGCGGGTGCGGCTGGGCACCTTCGTTCTCAATACCGCGTTCACCCGTCCCGCCCTGCTGGCGCGTGATGTCGCGGCGGTCGATCAGCTCACCGATGGTCGCTTCGAGCTGGGTCTGGGAGCGGGCTACGAACCATCGGAGTTCGAGGCGTTGGATATGCCGTTTCCCACTGCCGGGCAACGGATCTCGCATCTCGAGAAGACGATCGTGGAGGTGCGCCGACTGCTCGGCGATCCGGATCACCGCCCCCGCCCCGCGCGCCCCGATCTGCCGATCGCGATAGCGGGCAAGGGCGATCGGCTGCTGACCGTCGCGGCCCGGCACGCCGATATCGTCGGGCTGGCCGGAATCGAGCCCGGCGACGATTCCACCGTGCGCGGCTCGCTGCCCGAACGCGTGGAATTCATCCGACGCACGGCGGGGGATCGGTTCCCGGATCTGGAACTCAATCTGATGATTCTGTCGGTCCAGCTCGCCGGTTCGGGCGAGCCCGATCTGAGCTTCCCCCGCAAGTTCTATCCGAATTACTCCGATGAGCAATTGCGTACGCTGCCGAGCGTTCTGCACGGCTCCGAGGAGGCCATTGCCGATTCCCTGCGCCGATTGCGCGAGGAATACGGCATCACCTATTTCACGCTTCCCAGCGTCGATATGCACACCTTCGCGAAGGTGATCGCGCGCCTGCGCTGATTGTCCCGTATGCCGAGATAGGGTGCTCGCGGTTCGTTCCACCGCTGTAGTTCCGGCCCGTACAGGCATACAGGAGGAGCGTCGGATGAAGTTGTCGGAGATTGCCCGACGACGGTGGGCAGAGATCGGCCTCGGTATCGGCATCATCGCCACGGCCGCGGCTTTGGTTGTGGGAATTCTCAGTTCGCAGGCGCCGGTGTAGTACAAGCCGGTCGGGGCCGTTTCGGCGTCCCCGGCCGGTTCATCGGAAACGCGTCAGCAATTCCGATTTGCCGAACATCGTCGCCGAATCGCGGGCCGAAGGGGTGCCCGCGTCCGGATCGGCGCCCGCGGCGATCAGAATTCCGACGATCTCGTCCTCACCTTTGAATACGACGCCTGCGAGCGGGGTTTGGCCGCGGTCGTTGGCGCGGTTCGGATCGGCTCCCTTGTCGAGCAGGGTCCGGACCGCGTTCGCGTGGCCGTGATAGGCGGCCAGCATCAGCAGGGTGTCGCCGCGCTCATTGGTGAGATTCGCCGGGACGCCCGCGTCGAGGTAGGCGGCCAGGGTCTCGGCGTCGCCGGACCGCGCCGCCGCGAACACCTTGGTCGCGAGTTCGATCAGCTCGGGATCCATATCAGCGCTGCTCATCAGCCCACTGTAACCAGTGCGGCGGGTTAGATTGAGCTATGGCCGAGGAAGCGACCGGATGGGGCGGCGGATTGTGGGCGGCCGCGGATCTGGTGACGCCGATGGCCGTACGGGTGGCCGCGACGCTGCGGCTGGCCGATCACATCGCCGCCGGGGCGCGCACGGTCGAGGCGCTGGCCGAACTGGTCGGCGCGAATCCCGACGCGCTGGGGCGGGTGATGGGTCATCTCGCTGCGGCCGGGGTGCTGTCGCGGTCCGAGCAGGGCGCGTTCGGTCTGACCGATCTCGGCGAGCGCCTGCGCGAGGACGATCCCGAGGGCGTGCGGGCCTGGCTCGATCTCGACGGTGCGATCGGTCGCGCCGATCTGTGTTTCACCGAACTGCTGCACACCGTGCGCACCGGCGAGCCCGCCTTTCCCCGGCGATTCGGTCGGACGTACTGGGAGGATCTGTCCGCCGATCCGGTTCGCTCGCAATCGTTCGACGCGCTCATGGGAGCGCGGTTGGCGGCGGACGCGCCCGTGGTCGCCGCGGTATATCCCTGGGGCGCACTGGGTTCGGTCGTCGATGTCGGCGGGGGTAATGCCAGTCTGCTGATCGCCATCCTCCGCGCCCACCCTGATCTGCGCGGTACGGTGCTCGACCTCGCGGGTCCGATCGGGCGGGCCGAACAGGCTTTCGCCGCAACGGATTTCGCCGACCGCGCCGCGACCCGAGTCGGCAGCTTCTTCGATCCACTGCCCGCCGGGGCGGGCGGTTACATCCTGTCCGGCGTGCTGCACGACTGGGACGACGGCCACGCCCGCCGGATCCTGCACCGCTGCGCCGAGGCGGCAGCCGATACCGGCAAGGTGCTCGTCGTGGATCATATTGGCGCTCAACAGGACACCGAGGGCGATCTGCGAATGCTGTGCTACGTCAACGGCCGTGAACGCGATGCCGAGGAGTTGGCCCGGCTGGCAGGGACGGTCGGCCTGCGGATCGCGGCGACGGTTCCGGCGGGTTCGCGCACGATCATCGAACTGGTTGCCGCGCGCTGACCGTATACCCAGCGGGGTCATCTCGAGGGAGGCGGCGATGCTGGTCGAATTCCTGCGGCACTCGACCACGGCCGCGGTCGGCGCGGTGCCGATCTATCTGATGTTCGTCGCGATCGAGGCGATCGCGGTGCGCCTCATCGATCCCGGCCCGAATAATCGGCGCGGCAAGGGATACGGCCTCGTCGACACCATCGACAGCCTCGCGCTGGGCATCGGTTCGGGAATCATCCACGGCGTCACGCAGATCGGTCCGCTGCTGTGGGGGCTGTCGGCGCTCTATGTCCTCACGCCGCTGCGGATGCCCGCCTCGCAGTGGTGGAGTTGGGTGCTGCTGGTGATCGGCTTCGATCTGCTCTACTACCTCCGACACCGCGCCAGCCATCGCATCCGGCTGCTGTGGGCCGGACATCAGGTGCATCATTCGAGCAGGCACTTCAATCTCGCGGTGGCGCTGCGGCGGAAATGGGCGCCGCCTTGGCAATTGGCCTTCAATATTCCGCTGGTTCTGCTCGGCTTCTCCCCGGCGATGATCGGCGTCGCGGCCACGATCGATCTGACCTATCAGTTCTTTCTGCACACCGAGACCGTCGGGCGACTGCCCCGTTGGTTCTCCTACGTGTTCAATACGCCCTCACACCACCGGGTGCACCACGGCAGCGACCCCGACTATCTCGACCGGAACTACGGGGCCATCCTCATCACCTGGGATCGCCTGTTCGGCACCTTCGTACCCGAAACCCATCCCGCCACTTACGGATTGGCGCACGATATCGACAGCGCCAATCCACTGGTCATCGGGCTCAGTGGATATCGCGACATCCTGCGCGATCTGCGCGACAGCCACACCCTGCGCGAACGTCTCGGATGCGTGTTCAGCCCACCCGGCTAGTCGATTCGGCGACCACAACCGTATTGCCGCCCAAGCGTTTCGCCTCGTACATCGCGGCGTCGGAGGCCATCAGGGTGTCCATGCGGACCCGGCGGTCGCGGGGCCCGGGGGAGGCGAACATCGCCACCCCGAAACTCGCCGTCACGGGGACGGGAACGCCGGACATGGTCTCGATGGCGGCGCGCAGGCGTTCGGCGACCGCGACGGCGGATTCGTGGCGGATGCAGCTGACCACCACGAATTCCTCACCGCCGGTGCGGGCGATCAGGGCGTCGGAGTCGGCCGCGGCGCGCAGTCGATCGGCGGTTCGTTTGAGCACCTCGTCGCCGACCGGATGGCCGAAGGTGTCGTTCACGGTTTTGAACCGGTCCAGATCGAGGGTGATCGCATACCCCCGACGCGGGCGATAGGTGCCCGAATACTGCGCGAGTTCGGCGTCCAGGCCGCGGCGGTTCAGGAGTTTGGTCAGGGGATCGGAGACCGTATCCAGGCGTAGCAGCATATGCGAGAGCTGCATGGTCGGGATGACCACGCCGATCAGCGCGACATTCGCGACGACGAGCGCGATGCCCAGGGCGAGGTCACCGTGCCAGCGGCCGCCGCCGCGGACGGTCAGGATCGCCAGCACCACCGCGGACAGCAGCGACCAGCCGACGTTGAGCGCAAGGATGCGCGGTCCGTGGAATACCGCCACATAGCTGCCCGTGGCGACGAGCATGATGACGCCCAGCGCGCCGAGGACGCGGTCGGAGACCATCAGGCTGTCGGCGGTGACGACGACATCGATGACCGCGATCCAGGTCAGCGATTCCCGCTCGCTCGGCCAGGGCAGCAACCACCAGCGCAGCGCCCACAGACCGCCCAGCACCGCGGCCACGAAATTGATCGTGGTTCCGGCGACGCCGCGCACCCCGGCCGGTGTGATCGCCATCAGCGTGGCATTGACGAGCATCATCAGACCGCCCACGCCGACCAGGAATTTGGTCCAACCGAAGACGGAATGGGAGAGCAGAAATCCGACCACCCACCGATGATCGCCCGGGCTCTGCCACCTGGACGACAATGTGGAGCGCATATCCGACATCGTGGAACCGCCTTTATCTCGGCAGTCGGCGTGAAGTCCGATTCAATCCACGTATATCACTTTTCGAATGGGTGATTACCGGGCAGTTGTGAGCATCACTTGTTGTAGGACCTGGCGACGCCGTCGAGTAGATGTTCCAGGGTGTCGTAGGCCGGTGGCTCGATGACGTCGATGAGATTGTCGGCGACCGGGACGTGGTGGGCGGTGGTCACCTGGTTGAACCGGGCCGGGTCGTCGGTGCGGAAGCCGTGCTCGGCGGCCAGGGTCTGCAGTTCGGGGTCGGTGCTCAGCAGTCGGCCGATGCGGTCGCCCTCCGGCGTGAGCGGGACCAGGGTGTGGCGCGACAGGATGGTGGGCGACGGATACATCAGGACCATGTCGGGGGTGATGCGGCCCGCGACCGCGGCCTCGATGTACTGCGCCTCGTAACCGAGCACCAGTGGGGTCGGGCCCATGCCCGCCGAAAGGTACTGGGCGAACGGGCCTTCGCTGGAATTGTCGGAATAGCCCTGGCCGACAAACAATTTGGCGATCTTACCCAGTGCGAATTCCTCGGCGGTCGTACCGCGCACCACGGTGTTGTCGTTGGCGACGTAGCTCGCGATGGCCAGATACATCGCCGCGGAATTGGAGGTCCGCGGGTCGGTGGTGGAGACCAGGATGTTCTTGCGAACCGGATAGGTGTCGTTGCCGGGCAGCTGATCCCACTGCGCGCCGTTGGCGATGAGGTCGAGATAGCGGTTCATATCGAAGGACGGAACCGGGCCCGGCCGCACGACGCCCGCCTTGGTGAGCAGTTCGGCGATCGGTTTGAACGTCGCGATCGCCATCGGGGAGGAGAACGGGGTGTATTTGGCGGTCAGATTGCGCTGGCGCAGAATGCGTTCCGCCGCCGGGGCGCTGGACGGGAAGGCGAAGTCGTATTTGCCGAGATCTACCGAGGTGGCGATCTGGCGTGAGCCCGCCGGATCGGCCTCGACCCGGATTCCCTTGCGTGCCAGCGAGTCTGTCACCTTGGGATCGGTGAAGAAGCCGCTTTTCTCCGAGCCGATCACGCCGTGCAGGACCACTGGTGCGGCCGCGGGGGCGGTGGAGGTTCCGGTCGTGCCGACGGCGACGGCGATGATCGCCACCACGGCCACGATGGCTACGGGCAGAGCCAGTTTGCGGACCGTCCAGGGGGGTGCGATGTACTCCCGCACTCGATCGGCGAGGCCGCGTTTGTCGGGCTCGAACGAAATATCCTGCGGGGCAATGAGTTCCGGTTCGATCGGATCATCCGACAGTTCTCGGCGGACGATTCGTTCGACCAGGATCGGCACGAAATCTCGGACCGAATGCCCCTCGAAACGACCCAGCGCCGTCGCGACGGCGTCCTCGATCTGTCGCGGGGAACGGGTGTCCCCGAAGTCGGTAGCGAGTCGATCTATCAGTTCGCGCAGCGCTTTTTCCTCGCGGCCACGCTTGTCCTCTCGGGTGGCATTTTTGCCCACACCAAGCTCCTCGGCAATGCATCGGGAATATTGGCGCCGTCCGCGCGCCGCGCCAACATTACGACACCCGCGCGGTATCCCCAAGTATGGCAATTGATTACGCGAATCCGGTAACCGATTGTGTGTCGAGAATTCACGCGATGGTCCACCTGGAATTCATTCGGATCAGGTGAGGACCAGAAGTTCGGTCGAGGAGGCGATTTCCACACGCAGTCCGGCCTTTTCGGCGACCTTGGCCAGATCGCGCACGGTGGCGGGTTCGGAGCGGGTCAGCACCAGGGCGCGGGCGAGCAGTCCCTTGTGGTGTTTGTTGAAATGGCTCACCACGGTGCGGGAGCCGTCGGGACGTTCGGTGAGCACGGTCGCGGTGATCGCGCCCGGAATGCGGCCCAGCTGCTGATAGGTCCCCGAGCGCAGATCGACCACCAGATCCCCCGCGGTCTCCTCGCGCAGCGCCGGAACCAGCGCGGGCTTCCACACCGAGGCCAGCGTCGGCAGGCCGGGCAGCTTCGAGCCGCCGGAAAGTCGGTAGGCGGGAATCGGATCCGCGGCGCGGACCACGCCGAACAGGGCCGAGCCGATGGCCAGGCGCGTGAATGCGCGCTCGCGCTGGACCTTGGTGAACGAGGCTGCGTCGAGCGCGTCGTAGAGCACACCGGTATAGCGGGTCAGGGCCGGGCGTGTCGCGGAGGTCCGCAGTGCGGCATTACGGGCGATCTCCGCATCGGCCCCCTTACCCAGACCCAGCGCCGCGCGCGAGGCGTCGGCATCGTCCGCCAGCGCGATCAGCTGGGTGACCAGCTTGTCGCGCACGGCGGTGAGCTGCGGCAACGACAGCGCGTCCAATTCCAGCGGGCCGAATTCACCGCCGTCGGACTTGGTTTCGGAGGGAGGCAGGATCACCAGCACGAGGCGTTACGGTACCGCCGCGAACGAGCTGGGCCGGGAGGCGGTAGTGCCTGCATGGCGTCGCCGTAGCACGGGCTACGCTGTGCAGCCGTGATCACCCGTCTGTCCCACCTGTTCCTGCGTACCCTGCGCGACGATCCCGCCGACGCCGAGGTGCCCAGCCACAAGCTTCTCGTCCGTGCCGGATACGTCCGTCGCGTCGCGCCGGGGGTGTACTCGTGGTTGCCGCTCGGCCTGCGCGTGTTGCGCAAGATCGAGAATGTGGTGCGCGAGGAGATGGACGGGATCGGCGCCCAGGAGATCTCGCTGCCGGCGCTGCTGCCGCGCGAACCGTACGAGACCACCAAGCGCTGGACCGAGTACGGCGACAGCCTGTTCCGGCTTCAGGACCGCAAGAAGGGCGACTACCTGCTCGGACCGACGCACGAGGAGCTGTTCGCGCTCACCGTCAAGGGTGAGTACAGCTCGTACAAGGATCTGCCGGTCATCCTGTACCAGATCCAGACCAAATACCGTGACGAGGAGCGGCCGCGCGCGGGCATTCTGCGCGGGCGCGAATTCGTCATGAAGGACTCGTATTCGTTCGATCTGGACGAGGACGGGCTGAAGGCCAGCTACAACGCGCATCGCGACGCCTATCGGCGAATGTTCGATCGGCTCGGGGTGCGGTATGTGATCGTCTCGGCGACCTCGGGTGCGATGGGCGGCAGCGCGTCGGAGGAATTCCTGGCCGACAGTCCGGTGGGCGAGGACACCTATGTGATCTGCCGCGAATCCGGCTATGCCGCGAATGTCGAGGCGGTGGTCACGCCCGCGCCGCCGGAGATTCCGATCGAGGGCCAGGCCCCGGCGCAGGTGTACGAGACGCCGGGCACCCCGACCATCGCGACGCTGGTGGAGTGGGCGAATTCGGCGGTCGCCGAGCAGTTCGGGCGGCCGGTCACCGCGGCCGACACGTTGAAGAACGTGATGGTCAAGTTGCAGCACCCCGACGGTAAGTCCGAGATCGTGGGCATCGGCATCCCGGGTGATCGGGAGGTCGACGACAAGCGGCTCGGGGCGGCGCTGGAACCCGCGGAGGTGGCATTGCTCACCGAGGAGGATTTCCGGGCCAATCCGTTCCTGGTCAAGGGATACATCGGGCCGAAGGCGCTGGCCGACAACGGGGTTCGCTATCTGGTGGATCCGCGTGTGGTGAGCGGTACGGCCTGGATCACCGGCGCCGACGAGTCGGGTAAGCATGTGGTGGGTCTGGTCGCGGGTCGCGATTTCACCCCCGACGGCACGATCGAGGCCGCTGAGGTGCGCGACGGCGATCCCTCGCCGGACGGGCGCGGGGTGCTGCACGCGGCGCGTGGCATCGAGATCGGGCATATCTTCCAGCTCGGGTACAAGTACACCGATGCCTTCGAGGTCGATGTGCTGGGTGAGAACGGTAAGCCGGTGCGATTGACCATGGGCTCCTACGGTGTGGGCGTATCCCGCATGGTCGCGGTGCTGGCCGAGCAGATGCACGACGAGAAGGGGCTGCGCTGGCCCCGCGAGGTCGCGCCGTTCGATGTGCACGTGGTCATCGCCAACAAGGACGAGGCGGCCCGCGCGGGCGCCGAACAGGTTGCGGCCGAACTGGATTCCGCGGGCCTCGAGGTGCTGCTCGACGATCGCACCGCCTCGCCCGGAGTGAAGTTCAAGGACGCCGAACTGCTGGGTATGCCGCAGGTGCTGGTGATCGGGCGCGGCTGGGCCGACGGGAAGGTCGAACTGCGCGATCGCTTCGCGGAGACCAGCGAGGAGATCGCGGCGGACCAGGCCGTCCAGGCGGTGCTGGCCAAGGTTCGCGGCTGAGCCGAGCGGGCCGTCCGGATCCGATCCGGACGGCCTCCTGCCCGAGTTGCGCCGGGATCGCGAATCCGGTTAGTTCGCAATGTGATCAAGCCGATCCTGGGTCTGTTCGCCGCGCTATTAGCCCTGACGGCCTGCGCCACCGGCCCCGACAACCCCGCCCAGGCCTACGATTCCGCGCCCGGGACGACGGCCCCCGTCATCTCCGACAGCGACCGCGCCTTCCTCACGGCCCTGGGCGCCAGACCCGGCCTGGCCGAATTCGTCGTAGCCTCCCCCTACGGCGCCCTCAGCACCGGCCAGAACCTCGCCGCGGAATTCGACCAGCTGATCGCCACGGGAATGTCCCCCGCCCAAGCCTTTCCCCGCATGGTCGACGATTTCACCCACGGCGACGGAGTCCATTCGGACGGTATGACCCCGGACCAGGCGGCGGATCTGATCCGCATTTCGATCAGCGCGTACAAGCCGCAGTACACGGCTGCGGTGAGCTGAAGGGCTGAGCCGTCCGGCTTGCGCCACGCGGCCGGACCGGACAGGAGCTACTCCGCCCGCGTCGCGGTGTGTTCGCGACGCCACGCCGTGAAATCGAATCTTTTGTGGCAGTTGGACATTCGACCGCCAGCTGGCTTGTCGAAATGCGTGCGTACAGTCCGTGACATGCCCGGTCATCCACACGAGAGTTTGGTTGAGCTGTTTCGGTCCCAGCCGATGCTGGCGGCCTGGTATCTGCGACATGTGTTCGGTGAGAAGGTGCCTGACTACGAGCGGGCGCGTGCCGAACCGTGTGATTTCACGGACGTCGGCCCGAAGGAATTCAGAGGGGATTGCGCGCTCGGACTGTACGATCCGAGCGGCCGCGCGATGTCGGCCATCTGCGTGGAAATACAGCGCAAGAAGGATCCGTTGCGCCACTGGCAATGGCCGGTGTATCTCGCAACCCTTCGCGCTCGATTGCGATGTCCCACATACCTGCTGATCGTGGCCACGAATCCCACAGTGGCCGAGTGGTGCCGTAAGCCGATCGACTTCGGTCACCCCGAGCTGGTGTTGCGGCCTCTGGTGTTGGGCCCGGACACGATCCCCGCTGTCACCGACCCTGCCGAGGCTATCGCGGCTCCGGAGCGAGCCGTACTGTCCGCGATCGCCCACGGCAACGAACCGAACGCCGACGCCCTCCTCGTAGCCCTCATGGCTGGACTGAGCAATACCGACTATGAGCTGGGCAAAATGTACTATGACATGGTGGCTGAGGCCCTCTCGGCCACAGCCCAGCGCCGTCTGGAGGAGCTGATGAACAACACCTATGAGTACCGCAGCGATTTTGCCCGGCGGTACGTCGCTGAGGGACGTGCTGAGGGTCGTACGGAAGGGCGTGCTGAGGGGGAGGCAGCAGCGTTGCTGATGGTGCTGGAGGCTCGCGGGTTCGATGTGCCGGACGATGTCAGGGATCGGGTCACTGCTTGTGACGATCTGGATCAGCTCGGGCTGTGGATTCGGCGGGCGGCCTCGGTGCAATCTGTCGGCGAGCTGTTCGACTGAGTGCTGCGGGTATCGCTGTCGAACAGGCTCGGCCGGGTCTGATCAGCTTTTGCCGGGGAAGGCCGCAGTCGCTGGGTTGGTGCCCAGGATGGATTGCCAAGTCGCGAGGCGGAGGGCTGATTCGGTGAGGGCCTCGGTGGCGGTGCGGCGGAGTTCGGGGGTGGTGGCTCGTTCTACCGCGGAGTGCCAGGCGGTGGTGGTGTCGGATTCGACTGTGACGGCGAGTTTGGCGGCGGGGATGGGGTCGTTGATGGGGAAGGGGGGTGTGTATGCGGCTGCGGGGGCGGGGATTTGGGCGCCGAGGGATTTGAGGGTGTCTATGGTGGCGTCGCGGCGGGCTCGGTGGGAGGCGAGGTATTCGGCGACGATCTTGTTGCGCTCGGGGGAGGCGTAGGCCGCGATGACGCCGTAGGCGTAGACGGCGGCGTATTCGGCGGCCAGGGCGTCGGTCAGGGATTGCTGGTCGGTTGTGGTCATGCGAGCAGGACTCCCGTGTGGGTGGCGCAGCAGGCGCTGATCGAGGCGAGCAGGCCCGCGCGATAGCCGGACAGGGTGGCGGCGAGGTCGGCGGCCGAGCGCTGGGAGCGCGCGAGCTGATCGCGCAGGGCGGCGACCGTCGGCGGTGGTGTGGGCGCCGGTGGCGGGGTGACCGGCGGGGTAGCGGACTTGGGTTTGGTGCCGTCGCCGTATACGCCTGTGGCGCGGTCGATCTCGGCTCGAAGCGCGTCGGCGTGCTCGGTGCGCTGAGTCGCGATGAGGGTGAGCGCGGGGGTGTGATCGGGCGCGGTGGCGACCGCGGCCCTGGCCCACACCGCATCCGCGCGGGCCGACTGTTCCTGTGCCAGAAGGATGTCCGGTTGCGCGGGTTTGTCCTCGGCGCAGCCCGCCGCACCCAGCGCGCCGACCACCAGGGCGCCGCCGCCCGCCATCCGCAGCATCGATCGGCGGTCGAGGGCGGGCGGGGAAACGTCGGAGGCGTCCGACCGCTGCGGCGGAGGGACGGCGATATCGGTGCGTGGCACGCCTATATCGTGCCAGTGATTGTGGTGAGACAAATCGCCGAGCCCACTCGACACGCTGTGATCTGCGCCTTCGACGGTCGAGCCCACGGGTACACCCATGGGAAACTGGAAAAGGTTGGCTGGTCCTTTACACTCTTCGGGCGCGTTACGCTAGACCTTCGGCGGAGTATTCCGTCGACCCCGCGCGCCGACCGGGTCCGACCAGGACCTATACCGACAACTCAAACTCCCTACAACTGAACCAGGAGCCGCCCCACATGCCGATGCCGACCGAGGAAAGGGTGAGCCAGCTTGTTGCTGGGCTCGTCGAGCGCCGAGGATTCGACCTCGAGGGCGTGGCGATCACGGCTGCCGGTCGGTCGCAAACACGCGTGAAGGTCGTGGTGGACAGCGATTCCGGAGTAGATCTGGATCAGATCGCGGCACTGAGTTCCGAAGTCTCCGAAGTCCTCGACGAAGCCGGGGATTTCGGTGAAACCTCCTACCTGCTGGAGGTCACCACCCCCGGTATCGAACGCCCGTTGACCGCACCTCGACACTGGCGTCGCGCTCGCGGCCGCAAGGTCCGTGTCACATTGCGTCCGGGCGCGCCGCAGCCGGAGGACGGCGATCGTTTCGACGCCCGCGTCGGCGCGGCCACCGAAACCGAGGTCGCCCTGGTGCTCGGCGGCAAGCGAAAACCCCATCGCGTCACCGTGCCCCTGGCCGATATCGATAGGGCCGTCGTCCAGGTGGAATTCTCCCCACCCGGCGCGGCGGAGATGGAATTGGCCGGGGGAGTCGCCCCCGGCCGCCCGGAGCCCGGCGCCACCGATTCGGTGGACGCCACAGATGGAGAAGTACCGGAACCAGTAGCCGCGTCGACCGAAGGGATCGTGGAATGAACATCGAAATCGAAGCCCTGCGTGCGATAGTCGCCGACAAGGGGATCTCGATGGAGACGGTGATCTCCGCGATCGAGTCCGCGCTGCTGACCGCTTATCGCCACACCGAGGGCCACCAGCCCAACGCCCGCATCGATATCAACCAGAAGACCGGTGTGGTGCGGGTGATGGCCCGGGAGGTCGATGCCGACGGCAACATGATCTCCGAATGGGACGACACCCCAGAGGGTTTCGGCCGCATCGCCGCGACCACCGCCCGGCAGGTCGTGCTACAGCGGCTACGCGACGCCGAGAACGAGAAGTCCTTCGGCGAATTCTCCACCCACGAGGGCGATATCGTCGGCGGCGTCGTGCAGCGCGACGCCCGGATGAACGCCCGCGGCACCGTCGTGGTGCGCATCGGCAGCGAGGCGCACGGCGCGGAGGGTCTGATCCCGCCCGCCGAGCAGGTGCCGGGGGAGAGCTACGAGCACGGTGATCGGATCAAGTGCTACGTGGTCGGCGTCTCGCGCGGCCCGCGCGGTCCGCAGATCACGCTCTCGCGCACGCATCCGAACCTGGTGCGCCGCCTGTTCGCCCTCGAGGTGCCCGAAATCGCCGACGGCTCGGTCGAAATCGTGGCCGTGGCTCGCGAGGCCGGACATCGCTCCAAGATCGCCGTGCGGACCACCGTGCCGGGTGTGAACGCCAAGGGCGCGTGTATCGGGCCCATGGGCCAGCGCGTGCGCAATGTGATGAGCGAGTTGGCGGGGGAGAAGATCGACATCATCGACTACGCCGACGATCCGGCGGCCTTCGTCGGGAATGCGCTGAGCCCGTCGAAGGTTGTCTCGGTCACGATCGTGGATCCGGAGGCCCGCGCGGCGCGGGTGGTGGTCCCCGACTTCCAGCTGTCGTTGGCGATCGGCAAGGAAGGTCAGAACGCTCGGCTTGCCGCGCGCCTGACCGGCTGGCGCATCGATATTCGTTCCGACGCAGCCCCCGACATTACGGGTTCGGTGCGCACCGAAGCGCGGGGCTGAAACACGTTTGTGCTGGTAGAAAACCGCTCGCCCCGTAAGCGAGGTAGCGGCAGGATGACATGTTGGTAACTAACCAGAGGGCTGGATGCGGAGATCTGGACGTGGCAGCGGTAGAGTGGTCTCAGGCTCAGCGCGAGTCTCCGACTTCTCTGCGCTCCGGACCCGTCCGGACGTGCATCGGATGTCGGAAACGCGAGCTGGCCGCCGATCTGTTGCGGGTCGTGGCGCTGTCGTCGCAAGACGGTGTTGCGGTCGCACCCGATCCGCGGCACAGACTTCCCGGAAGGGGTGCCTGGTTGCACCCCTCTTCGGTCTGTCTGAGCACTGCAGTTCGGCGCCGTGCATTCGGCAGAGCGTTACGAGTGTCCGGAAAACTGGATATCTCAGCCCTGGAGCACTACGTGGAGAACAGGCACGAGCACTCATGAGCACACCGTGATGAAGTACCAACGATGATCGGCCATCGAAGATAACCGGAGGTCGTGCGGGCTTACCGTCCCCATAGGGCGGATGCCACGCTCGACCTCTCAGTGAGGAGAGCAGTGGCAGGCAAGGCCCGCGTGCACGAGTTGGCAAAAGAACTCGGTGTCACGAGCAAGGAACTACTCGCAACGCTGAAAGAGCAGGGCGAGTTCGTCAAGTCGGCGTCCTCGACGGTGGAGGCCCCCGTCGCGCGTCGGCTGCGCGAGTCGTTCGCATCGAAGTCCGCCCCGGCGAACGGCAACAAATCATCCGCGAAGCCCGGTCAGAACCAGGCGCGCCCGGCGGGTAAGCCCGCGTCCGGCGCGACGCCCGGTCCGCGTCCCGGCCCGCGCACTCCCGCGCCCAGTCCGGCGCAGGTCAGGCCGACTCCGGCCGCGGCCGAACCGGCTCCGGTCGTTCGGTCCGAAGCCCCGGCCGCCAAGTCCGAGGCGCCTGCCGCGCGTCCCGGCCCCGCGGTCAAGCCCGGCCCGGCCCCCAAGCCCGGCA
>NZ_BDBS01000019.1 GCF_001613105.1 Nocardia pseudobrasiliensis NBRC 108224
CGGCCGTCGAGCTCGAGGCCGTAGGCCCGGGCCGCGGCCACGGCCAGCGCGGCGAATCCGGAGGCCGACGAGGCCAGGCCCGCCCCGGTCGGCCCGTGATTGACGGTCCGCACCCGGGCCGCCCGCCGATCGCCCGCCAAATCCCGTACCAGGCCGAGGAATTCGATCACCTTCGCGGCGAAGGTGTCCGATGCGGAAGCCTCGCCCACGGTGACGGTATCGGCCGCGAGATCGTCGTCGACGGCTACGGTCGTGACGGTGGGAAATACGTCCAGGGTCAGCGACAGACTGCTGGTGACGGGCAGGCGCAGGCGCTCATCGCGCTTACCCCAGTATTTGATCAAGGCGATATTGGGATGCGCCGTCGCGGTGACGCCCGCGCTCATGGTCGACCCTCCGGATGCAGTGCGACGGTGCGGCATTGGCGGGCGCCCGCGTCGGTGAGGGCCGTACACAGCCGCCGCGCGGCATCGTCGCCGACGGCAAGGGCGATCACACAGCCGCCCAATCCGCCGCCGGACAGCTTGGCTCCCAGGGCCTGCGCGCGCAGGGCCGCGGCCACCAGGGTCTCGATCTCGGGGCAGCTCACCTCGAGCCGGGCGAGGATCTCGTGGGTCGCCGTCATCTTCTCGCCCAGCTCGGCGAACCGACCGGCGGCCAGATCGGCTGCGGCCGCGGTGGTTATCGCACCCGCGCGTTCCAATATGTCCGTACCGGCCGTTCCCAGCGCCTCGAGCCTGCGCCGCACCGCGGCCACCGCATCGCGGGTGCTGCCGTACACCCCGGTGTCGGCGACGACGAGGACGGGCCGGGCCGGGCCGTCGGCGACGGCCAGCGGCACGGATGTGCCGTGCTGGAACCAGATCGGGCCGCCCGCGCTGATCACGGTGCGGGCATCCACCCCGCTGGCCTTACCGTGTGCGACGGTCTCGGACCGCTGCACCAGTTCGAACATGGTGTCGCTGTCCAGTTCTCGGCCCCACAGCGACGCCACCGCCTCGATGATCGCGGCGGAACTGGCCGCGCTGGAACCGAATCCGTGTCCCGCCGGAATGCCGCTGTCGACCGCGACCAGCAGCCCGTCGTCGGGAACTCCGAGATATTCGCACACCGCCGAGACCGCCATTCGGGGCACCGCGGAGGTGTCGACCCGGGCCGGGGCGCCCGGCTGGTCGTCGACGGATGAGACCTCGATCACCACCGGGCCTTCGCGGCGGCGGGCCCTCGCGCCCACCGACAGCGACGGCACCGGCAGCGATATGGCCGGATGGCCGTACAGCACAACATGCTCGCCGAACAGGATCAGCTTCGCGCTCGCCCGCCCGCTGCCGACCGCGTCGGCGGCGGCTTCCGGCGTCCGGCTTCGCGCCGATCGGTCGGGTGAGATCAGCACACTATCCGGTAGCTGCGGCATATCCACTCTCCATCAACGTATTCACCCTCGAAGCGGCCGATCGGCCCACATCAGTACGCGTGGACCGCCTGGTAGATTCTGGAATGCTCGGCAATGCCCCGGAGCCGGAACGGATTATGTCCCTCCGCGGCCAGCACCACCTCCGAACCATCCTCCGGCAACGTCAATTCGCGCAGGGAGCGGTACTTTTCGTACGAGATCGGCTCGCGTCGGCTGATCGCGGCCTGATTCTCGGCGGTGCGCAGATGCCGACGATATCCCGGCGCCAGCGTCACCGAGAACAGCTCCGCCACACTGCCCGAGCCGTAGCTCAACAGCGCCACCGGACGACCGTCGAGATCGTCGGAATGGTCGAGCAGGGAAAGCAATCCGACGAACAGCGAGGCAGTGTAGCTGTTGCCGATAACCCGATTGTAGATCGTGGTCGGGGCGAGATCGGAGTGCACCCGCGCGGTGGTGGGCTCGATCCCCTTCATCTCCAGCAGTCGGGTGTGCGCCTTGTAGGCCATCTTGATGAATGGCTGGTGGTAGCAGAATCCGGCGAACTCGCCCACGCCGCGGCCGCCGCGGGCCTCGTAGTCCTTCCAGGCGTGTTCGACGGCCTCGAGATACGCGCCGATCGACAGTTTGCCGTCGACCAGCGGGGTGGACCGGTAATTGGGCCGCCAGAAGTCCTGGATGTTCGCGGTGTACAGCCCGGCGGTCTCCTCCAGCACCGCGATATCGGGATCCGCCGAAACCAGCATCGCCACCGCGGCCGCGCCCTGGGTGGCCTCACCGCCGGAGTCGATATCGTATTTCGCGATATCGCTGGCGATCACCAGGACGCGCTGTTCGGGGTCGCGGGCCACGATGCCCGCCGCGAGCTGCAACGCCGAGGCGCCCCCATAGCAGGCCTGCTTCAATTCCACCGCGCGACAGGCGGCGGGTAGCCCGAGCAGATCCTGTACGTAGATCGCCGCCGATTTGGACTGATCGATCCCGGTTTCGGTGGCCAGCAACACGGTTCGAATTCCGTCGACGCCGTGGCGGGCCACGATCTGCTGGGCGGCCGTGGCCGCCAAGGTGACGATGTCCTCGTCGAAGGCCGGAACCGTCTGGGCGACCTGTCCGAGGCCGATGTAGTACTTGTTGACGTCCACACCGCTGTGGCGCGCCAATTCGGCCAGGTCCATGACGTACCGTCCGGTCGCCATGGCGATATCGTGAATTCCGATGGTAGGCACCGTCACTGCCCCTTCTCTGAGACTGATCGTTCGAAGTCGAGATGGGTGCGCATCAATTCACCCGGATTCGTCTGCGCGGCCATCAGCGACAACTCTCCACACAGCACGGTGGCGGCGGTGATCACCGCGAGCCGCCGCGCATTACCACCGGGCTCCCGGTCCTCCCGGCAGCCCATGCGCGTGAGGTTCTCCTCGACGAAGTCCAAGGATTTGCCGTTGCCGACGGTACCGACGATGACGTTCGACAGCGTGCAGGAGAAATAGAGGTCCCCGTCGCGATCCTCGGCGTGCGTGATGCCCTGCGAACCCTCGACGATATTGGCCGCATCCTGCCCGGTCGCCAGGTAGACGCCCAACAGCATATTCGCGTAATGGGCGTTCGCGGTACGGATTCCGCCCGCGACGGTGGTGCCGATCAGATTCTTGCGGACATTGAGATCGGCCACCCGCGCGGCGGTCGTATGCAACCGCGCCTCGACCACCTCACGCGGAATCAGCAGCTCCGCAACGACATTCTTGCCGCGGCCCAGAATTCCGTTGACTGCGGAGACCTTTTTATCGGTGCAGAAATTTCCGGATACGGATCCGTAGCGGACGCCCGGCAGCGCCTGCACGATATGCGCGAGCAGGGTATCGGATGCGAGTGTGGTCATATTGTGACCGGCCGCGTCACCGGTGGCGAACTCGAATCGCAGGAACAGCAGATTTCCGACGATCTGATGGTGTAGCTCGAGCAGTTCGGCGTAACGGCTGCAGCCGGACACGATCTCGCGCAGCCGGGGCAGCTCGCCGACGAGCTGTCGGGCGGCGGCCAGTGCGGTCCCCGCGTCATCGGCCTCCAGCAGCACCGATCGCGTCATCCGCTCGTCCACCAGGGTGGCGACGATGCCGCGCTCGGTCAGGCGGGAGATCTTGGCGCCGCGGCCGACCGAGGGCCACAGCGGGGATTCGTAGGTGGCCAGCGGCACCTCGACCAGACCCTCGGCGACATTGCCGGAGATCTTCATCGGTCCAACCCAGCGCATCGGCACCATTGCGGCACTAAAATCATCGTTGTTCATCACAATCCGAACTACTCCTTGATACGCAGTGTCCAGTGGCTGCGCAGATCACCGTCGCGACCGTGAGCCACCCGCTGCACAGCACAGCATTGCTGTGACCTCTTTCCGATAATCGTCGGTATTCATAAAAACCACACGTACGAATCAAAGAATATTTCGATCGCGAACCCCCACGCTATAGCAGCTACTTGTCACAGCACCGATATTTCCGGCACGGAATGGCCGCCAGGACCATACACCTCGATATCGAATGTCGTCGAGACCCGACGAATTCCCGACCTCGTCGTCAGCGCACGGCGGCGACCGTCAACGTGGCGAGAACCGTGAGATGCACGGCGTATTGGGTGATCATGAATGCGCGATACGGGAGGCGACGACCGGCGCGGGTGCGGGTCCGGCGGGTCGTGGCGGCGATGACGCCGACGGCCGACGCGCCGACGGCCAGGGTGATCGCGGAGGGCAGGAGAATCGGCGCGAAGGTCGGGGTGATGGTCAGATAGCCGCCGGCGACGAGCACGGCGTTCACGATGATCAGCAGGCGCACCCGCGCGCCGCCCCAGCGGATCACGGGGGTCCGGCGGCCACCGGCCGCATCGCCCTCGACATCCGACAGATCCTTGGCAAGCGCCCCGACCCCGGCCATCCACAGTGACATCGCGCCACCGAGCAGCAGGACCGGCAGATCACCGTCGCGACCCGCGGCCTGCCAACCGGCCGCGTAGGTCAGCACTCCTCCGCCCAGTACCAGCAGCGCGGCCGTACTGCCGCGCCGTTTGCCGTAGAACGGCGCGGCCGAATAAGCGTAACCACAGGTCAGATACGCCAGGATGAGCAGCGGCAGCAACCCGTCCTCGTCGCTGATCACGCCGATGCCCAGCGCGAGCGCGGCGGTGGCCACGACCCCGCCCGCGGCGGCCGACAACGGCAGCGAACCGGCGCTGATGGGCCGGGTCGAGCCGTTCGCCCGGTCCTCGGCCACATCCATGACGCCGTTCAACACATATATGGCGAGCGTCGCGAGCAGCCAGGCCACGGCCGCGGCCCAGACCCGATCGCTCAGAATCGATGCGCCCAGTAGGGCCGCGGTGCAGAAACGCATCAGGACCATAACCTGAACCGAGGTCCTGGACTCCCGCAGAAAATCCTTCGAAAACCGTACCAATAGGGATGATGTCGCTTTATCGGCTATAAACTGGAGTGTGGAGACGCTCATCTGCATGTCGCATTATGCTATGGCCGTCAACGCCTGTCGAGGAGTCCGCGAATGCCACTGGAGGCCCAAAGGGAGTAAGGGTTTCGGACGCGGAATGCTACTTTCGCAGCATCTATTCCGCGACCGGGTCAGCTAACGTCCGCGACCGCGTAGTGTGAGCGCCACACGAGTATTTTTATGGGGAAGGGAGCATTGCCATGAGGGCTGATCAGCGCCGCGTCGCAATTGTGACCGGCGCCGGTGGGTGCCTCGGGGCGGCGGTGGTGCGCCGACTGCTGGCGCTCGGGTTCATCACCGCCGCGGTGGACCTGCGGGCCTCGTGGTGCGACACCTCACTGGACGCGGTCGGCCCCGGCGGGACCGGACTGTGGGCCTATGGCGCCGACCTGCGTTACCTGCACGAAGCCGAGGCGACGGTACTGCGCGTCGCCGAAACACTCGGCCCGCCAACGGTGATCGTGAATACGCCGTTCCCGGGACGCGCCGATTCCCTTCCGCGACTACGGGATTGGGAATCGGTGCTACAGGACCGGCTGCGAGCGCCGCTGCTGGTCAGCCGCGCCGCCGAGCCCTATCTGGCCCAATCCGGCCGGGGCCGGATAGTCAATGTGGCGCGGATCGATACCTCGACACCGCCGCGACCGGACGATCTGGTCGTTCGAGAAACCCTGCACGCGCTGACCGAGGCCCTGTCCCGTGAGCTCGGACCGCGCGAAGTACGGGTGAACACCGTTGTCGCGGAAATCAACTGCGCGACGCATGCGGCAACCTTCCGGCGAAGCTCCCGACCGGACCGGTGTATGAAAGCCGAGAGGGAGACCGCGGCCATGGTGGGATTTCTGGTGTCGGAGGCCGCCGGGAATATCTCCGGACGTTTGATCGAGACCGGCCATCCGCTGATCAGATCACCTCCGGAAGCCGGCACCCTCCTATGATTCGACGCCCGGATTCCCACTCATACGGTCGGGCGCTCCTGCGAGATCGGGATCCACAGGCTCACTCGGGTTCCACGGCCCGGAACGGAATCGATGTGCATGGTGCCGCCGATCAGATCGGAGCGTTCTTTCAGGATCAACAGGCCGTTACCGTGTCCGGCCGCGAGCACCGCCTGGGGGTCGAAACCCTTTCCGTTGTCGATGATGTCGGCATGCACCTCATGCGGTGCGATGTCGATGTGGACGACGATATTCGCCGCGCCCGCGTGGTTGTAGGTGTTGCGCAGACATTCCCGAACCATGATGAACAGTTCCTCGGCCACCGCGCCGGGAATCCAGTCGTCGCTCCCGTGCACCCAGATCTGCAACGGCGCACCCGATTGCCCCAGTGCCGCGGCGAATCCGCGCAGCGCGGTCTCCAACGATCCCGCGCCGCCGGGACGGCGCAGTTCGCTGACCAACTCGCGGCTGCGGGCGATCGTTTCCAGAATCGCGTCCTTGGCCAGCTGCACGTGTCGCGAGGGCTGCATCGGCGATTCCGAACTCTCCTCCGCCCGTTCGCATTCCAGCTCGTAGAGCTCGATCTGGCGCAGCGCCAGACTGATCGAATTACCGATGTGGTCATGTATTTCCCGAGCCAACCTGCGCTGAGCCTGCTCCTGCGCCTTGCGCATTCGCTGCAGCAGATAGCCGTCGTAGCCGATGGATCCGGCCTCCAGCCGCATTCCGATACCCTTCTGCAGGGTGCGAACGGCGGCGATCAACTCGTCTTGGGAGGCTCCCGACAGCGCGGCACAGTCGGCGAGGGCGGTCATGGCCACCTCGCCGAGAATGCCGCCGGCCCGCACCGAATGAATCGGGTGGACTCCCTGGCGAACTCGCTCGGCGCCCAGGTCGACGACATCGGTGAGATGGGTGACCTCGGAGCCACCCTCGGTGAGGCTGCGGACGCAGTCGTCGAAGATGCGCTGGGCCTGCAGTTCGCATTGCTGCCAGACTGTCTCGGCGACCAGGGGACTTCTGATCTCGGCGAGACGATCGTGGTACTGCGCGATCAGCCCGGGGATGCGTCCCACGAACAGATCCGCGAAATCGGTTGACAGGTCGGCCTCGGCACTGGACTTCCCTCCCGATCCACCTGTCGCGTCCCTGCCGATCACAGCCATGCCGCCCTTCTTGCGCCCCCCGGCCCCGGGAACCAGCATCCCGGACTCGGCGCTGAACTAGATCGAATGCTACCCGCGCGAAGTCCGTCTCCCGAAGATGAGCACCGAAAACTGGTGCGAATCAGCCAACTCCGTCTTAGATTAACTTACCAGTACGTAACACCTCGGGCCAGCCGCGAGCCCTCCGGAGCGGACACCATCTCGTGGGGGCGCGGGCCTGTCGCCGAAGCCGGCCTGCCATGCTGCACGGGTATGGATTTCCTATCGAAACCGCTGTGCCGCAAGACTGTTCGATAGTGGATGGGAAGGCATGTCGAACTATATCCCGGTGAGCGCCCAGCCGACCGGCGCGGATCGCACCGTTCTTGTCGACCAGGACGGAGTGACCTGCTGGGTGGAGCGCGTACCGCCCGATCGGTGCAGCAGCCTGCACCGTGACTCGCGCCCGTCGATCACCATAGTGTTCTCCGGCGGACCGGTCGAGGTGGTCGACGAGCGGGATCACCTGCTCACTCGCGCCGTGCTGACGAACGGACGGGTGATTCGCAGCGGCGAACTGCCCGCGCCGTACCGGCTCTGGAATCTCGCCGACCGGGCGCTGGTTCTGGTGGTCGTCGAACTGCCCGAGACGGCCCCGATGTCCTGAACCCGGATCCACGCGAACGACGCCCGGACACCGGTTCCGGCATCCGGGCGTGCGTGAATCCGCTATGCGGCGCTGTGTTCGACCGGCGCGCCGCCACCCGGCACGGCCGAGGTGTCGCGCGCGTTGATCGTGCGCAGGGCGGTCACCGCGGAGATCGCCGCGATGACGCCGCCGACCAGCAGCGCGAGTCCGAGTCCGGAGTTCAGCGCCTCCACCGGGTTACTGCCGTGCGCCAGTTGACTATTGGTGCGCGAGGTCGCCAACGCGGTCAGCACCGCGGTACCCAACGCAACGCCGATCTGCTGGAAGGTGTTCAGCAACGCCGCGGCCAGCCCGGCGCGATCCTCGGGTACGCCCGCGTTGGCCGCGGTGGTGTTGGCCACGAACACCGCGCCCGACCCGACCGCGGCTACCAGCAATCCGGGCAGCAGATCGTGTAAGTAGGAGCCGTCCACCGAGATACGCGACATCATCACCATGCCCAGCCCGACGACCAGCGCGCCCGCCACGGTTACCGCTCGGGCCCCGATCCGGGTGACGAGTTTGGAGAAGATCCCGGCCGTGATCATGATGGTGATGCTGAAGGGCAGGAAGACGAAGCCCGCCTCGAGCTGGCTGTAGCCGAGGACAGACTGGGTGTAGATCGCGAGGAAGAAAAACATCGGCATCCCGCCCGCCGACGACAGCAGCTGGGTGAGATTCGCCGCGGCCAGTCCGCGGATTCGGAAAACCGATAGCGGCATAACGGGATTCGCGACCACACGCTCGTTCACCACGAACGCGATGAGCAACACCACCGCCCCGCCCAGCTCGCCGATCGTGCGCAGACTCCCCCAGCCCTGATCCGGCGCCTCCGCCAGACCGTAGACCAGCAGCATGATCCCGCCGGTGGCCAGCGCCGTGCCGAGCAGGTCGAATCCGCCTCCGATCCGCTTGCCCCGGTCGCCGGGGATCAGCACCAGGGCGCCGACCAGAACCAGTACGCAGATGGGCACATTGATGAAGAAGACCCAGCGCCATCCGGGCCCCTCGGTGAGCAGCCCGCTGAGGATCACTCCGGACGCCGCGCCCAGACCGGCGACACCTCCCCAGGCGCCCATCGCGAGATTGCGATCGCGCCCCTCCGGGAAACTCGTGGTCAGAATCGACAGGGCCGCCGGCAACATGAGAGCGGCCCCGACGCCCTGCGCGAACCGGGCGCCGATGAGCAGCCCGCCGGTGTTCGCCATACCCGCCACAATGGCCGATACCGCGATGATTACGCTGCCTGCCATGAGAATTCGCCGCCGCCCGAGCAGATCGGCGAATCGCCCGCCCAGCAACATCAATCCGCCGTAGGTGAGCAGATAGCCGGTGATGAGCCATTGCACGGTCGACACCGACAGATGCAGCTCGCGCTGAATCGACGGGACCGCGACATTGACGATGGATATGTCAGCGAAATCGACGAACGCGCCGGTGCACAGCAATGCCAAGGTGAGCTTGCCGCGCGGGGTTGCCAAGAATCCCGAACTCTGTGGAGGTGCACTCAATGTCACTGCCCTTCTACGAGATTGCCGGTTCCCCAAAGGTACAAGCCGGAATCGACGCGCGTGAATACGCCCGATTTCATCTCTGGTTCCGCACGAGGTGGATGCCGTCGACCGCGGCGGAATGCTCGGCCACCGAGCAACCGCACAGACATGGCGAATGTCGCTGCGCCACCGCCATCAGACCGGTGACGACGACCGCATGGCTTTCGGCGGGCACATAACTCAGCAGCGGGCGCGGTCCGAGCAGTTCGGGCGGACCTGCCCAACTCCCGTCGGCGCGTTGGGTTCGGTCCAGATAGGACAGGGCGCGGGTGAGGGCGTCCTCCTCGATCAATCCGGTGTGCACCAGGCACGACAGCGCCGCCCCGGTCGCGCTGGCACAGCTGGGCTCGTCGGCGCGCTGCCCCCAGCCGCCGTCGTCGTTCTGCGCCGCGGCGACCTCTCGCGCCGCCGCCTGCACGGCGGGATGGTCGAAACCTATTGCGGCCCCGACGGTCTCCACAGTATGCGGGCGATTTCGGTACCCGCAGAGGAATTCCTCGCCGCGGGAGAAGCGCTCGGCCAACCAGCGGGTCGCCGCCGTCGTGGACGGCGCGCCGGACGCCTGATACCGATTCAGCGCGCCGACGACGCGGGCGACACAGTCGTCGGCGGGCACGTCCTTGGCGTAGTAGTAGGTGTTCCACAACCCGTCGGGTCGCTGTAGCGCCCGATACAGGCCGAGCGCCCGCTCGATTCGCTCCGGCTCGACGAGACCCTCCAGCGCGGACAGCGCGGCGGAGGTGGTGTCGAGATCCGGCTCGAGCGTCGGCGAGTAGGTGAACCCGCCGTCGTCGCGCTGCTGGGTCTGCACCCAGGCCACCGCGCGCGGCAGGCACTTCTCCCGGAACACCGGATGATCCCGCAGGGCCCAGATCGTGACGACGGTGTCCCAGCCGTGGCAGGGAATCAGCCCCCAGCCGCCGTTGTCGTGTTGCTGCGCGATCAGGAAGGCCCGGGCCCGCTGCAGCGCTTCGCCTTCGGGCTCACCGACGCCGAGTGCGAGCGCGGCCATGGCGGTGCTCACCGGCATGGCGGCGATGGAACCGTCCGGCGATTGCACGGCCTTGATCGTCGCGACGGAGTCGCGCACCGCCTCGGCATTGCCCACATGATGCTCGACCAGCAACCGCGCCGCGGCCACCTCGATCACGGTCCACTTCCGCAATCTGTCCCGCCGGGCGCTGTCGTAGCGGTCGGCCAGCTCCGCGCGCAACTGCGCCAGGCGCTCATCGGCGTCGCCGGACCAGATCGCGTCCCACTGCCCGGAGTGCAGCACCAGGGCCTGCAGCATGGCGGTGCGCCAGCGCAGCACCGGATTCTGCAGTTCGGGACGGTCCAGATTCAGTTCCACCCGTTTGTCCAGCACGATGTCGCGAATCGCGTTCTCGATCATGAGCGCCAACGGGTCATGCTGCAGCGAAACGGAATTCAGTGCCAGCCAGGTGCGCCCGGCGACGACGGCGGGGTCGGTCGCATCGGTCACGGCCAGCGCGTAGGTAGCCAGACCGGTCTCCAGGATGCGTGGATCGGGCGGAGTGATCCAGGCGCCGGACTCGTCCTGGGTGTCGATCAGATGGTCCACGGCACGGGTGAGGACCCGGTCGAGCGTTTCGTACACGGCTTTCTGCCTTTCGATCAAGGGCGCGGCGGGGTCAGTGGTCGCGTTCGAGCACCGAGCGAGCCAGTACGCGAAGGGGTTCGGCATAGTCGGCGCGCGGATACGCCCGCTCCAGGGCCGACAGCGCCGCGCGGGCGCGGGTCTCGGCCTCCGCCCTCGTCAACGACAGCCCACCGGCGGCCTCGACCAGCCGGGTGGCCTCCTCGATCTCCTTGTCGGAGAACGGTTCCGGGCGAGCGTAGAGTTCGGCGAGCTGATCGCCGGCGGCGGTGTGGGAATTGATCGCCGCGACCACGGGGAAGGACTTCTTCCGCGCGAACAGATCGGAGCCCTGACTCTTCCCGGTGACCGCGGCCGGACCCCAGATGCCCATCAGATCGTCGACGAGTTGGAACGCCAGGCCCAGCTGCCGCCCGAATTCGCGATAGTGCCGCGCGATATCCGCCTCGGCCCCGGCGGCGAGCGCGCCGAGCTCACACGCCATACCCAGCAGCGCGCCCGTCTTCCCCTCGATCATCGACAGGCACTGTGCCGGTGAGACATCCATGCGCCGCTCGAAGGCGAGATCGTCGGACTGCCCGCCGTAGAGTTCGAGGGTTCCCTCGGCGACGACGGCGGTCATCGCGCCGCACTGTGGATCATCGGAGAGCAGGCCGTGGGCGAGGGTCAGCAGCGCGTCACCCGCCAGAATGGCCTGGGCACTGCCGAATACGGCCCAGGTGGTGGGGCGGCCGCGCCGCAACTTGTCACCGTCCATCACATCGTCGTGGATGAGGGTGAAGTCGTGGATCAGCTCCACCGCCACCGCGGCCCGGCGGACGTTGTCCCATTCGGCGGTGCGCGGGCCGCCGACCGCCCGGGCGGCCGACAGTACGAACCCGGGCCGAAAGGCCTTGCCCAGCTTCTCGGTCGGCCGCTCGTCGGCGTCCCACCAGCCGATGTGATATCCGGCCATGCGCCGCAGCCGCGGGGACAGACCGTCGACCGCGCCGCGGTGCACGGGGGCGATCGCGGTGCGCACTTCGTGCACGATGGCGGTGGCGGCGCGCCGATTCGCCTCGGTGGTGAGGCTGCTGCCGAAGACATTGGCGTCGGCAGCCATCTCCAAACCGGCGAATTGCAAATCCGTCATAATGGTTCCCCTACCTTGCACAATCAGTGCGCAGATCCCAGTTGGACGAGTTCGCCCCGGTCGATTTCCGACGGCTCCCGCGGTTCGCAGATGACGACCGGGATATCCCGCTCGGTGCGGGTCTGATAGACGGCGAAGGTGTGGTGGCGCTTCACGATTTCCGGCCACAGCGCCGATTTCTCCTCGGGGGTCGCGGTGCGCGCCCGCCACGGCGAGATGGCCCCATCGATGGTGAGTCGAATATCGGGATTTGCCACCAGATTCCAGTACCACTGCGGATTGCGGTCCTCGCCCTCCTTGGAGGCCACCAGGATCACGCGGTTCTCATCGATCAGCGGTGCGGTGAGCATGCAGTCGCGCCACGCTCCGGATTTGCGGCCCTGCACGTGCAGCCGGACGAACGTCATCCCGACCTCGTGATAACCCCATCGACCGCCGCTGAGCTTCAGGCCGAGATCATGGGTGTTTCGAATACCCTTCAGGTACAGGTCGAACAGTTGATTGCGCTGCTTCTGCAGGCACGACGGCACCTTGATCAACGGTTCCCGGCGCCGCGACGTCAGCGCGACTTCGAGGGTGTCGAGCACCCGATTGAACGCGATTTCGAGCACGGGGAAACCGATCTGCCGGAAGACGAAATTCGCGGCGATCGGAATCGCGGCCTCGCCGGTGGTACGCCAGCGCACCCTAGTTCCGCCGGGCACCTCCGTGAAGGTGATCGAGCTGCCCTCGTGCCGAATGTCGGGGAAGCTGCTCTCGGCCACGTAGCTCATCCGATACGGCGGCTCGAAGGAGGTCACCCGCTCGACGCACTCGCCGAAGAGCCAGGTGACCTTGCGACGCGCGCCGACGCCGTGCTTGTCGTCCACTCCGGGATGGGTCCATTCACACCGCAACACGGCGAAGGACGCCCGGTACCGCGCCGGATCGGACATCCAGTCGAAGACGTGCTCGATCGGAGCCGCGATCGTTCGTTCCACAGTCAGTGTTTGCATGTTCGAAGTCCTGTCTCGTTGCTGTTTTCCCCGGAAGCCGTTCAGCCGAATTTCAGGAGCAGCCTTCCCAGCGCACGCTGATCGACCAGCGACAATGCCCGCAGTACCGGGACATATAGCGGTACAACTTCGGCCGGGCGCTGCCGAATCGCGTTCAATATCCATTCGGCCGCCTCGGGCGGTGTGAGGCCCGGCATTTTTCGATATTTCGCCGTCGGCGCACTCATCGCCGTATGCACCAGCGGAAAGTGCACCGCGGTCACCGCGATGCCGCGCTCGGACAGTTCCGCGTCCAGGCATTGACCGAAACCCGTGAGCGCCATTTTGGAACTGTGGTAGGCGGCGAAGCGCGGTGAGGTTCCGGTGGGCACGGTCCAGGTGCCGATATTGATCACATGTCCGTTGCCCGATGCCAGCATGGCCGGGAGCAGACCGATGGTGAGCTGCACCGGGCCGAAGTAGTTGAGCAACATCGTGCGGCGGAAATCGTGCATGCGATCCAGCGATTCGGCCACCGGCCGCCGAATGGAATGTCCGGCATTGTTCACCAGCACGTCGACGACGCCGACGTCCTCGCGCAACCAGTCCAACAGGTCCGCCACCGCGGTGTCGTCGGCCAGATCACAGGCGCGGTAGACCGCCCGCCCGCCCGCTTCGTGAATCTCCTCGCACAGTTGTTTCAATTCCGGCTCGCGCCGGGCCACCAGTACCACTCGCGCATCGGCCTCGGCCGCCGCGATCGCGGTGGCGCGGCCGATGCCGGAGGACGCACCGGTGATCAAAATCCGTTTCTCCGGCAGCCTTTCCAGATTTTTCGCGCGCAGCGAGGGCGCGGGACGACAGATCAGGGCAGCGATCTGCCCGGGCGAGGGCAGGCCGATACCGATCATGACGCACGTCCCGGGCCTCGCGTCGCTGTTTCGATCATTGATTCACCACGCTCTGGTCATGGAATTCGAAGCTGCTCCGAAATTAGCCCGAACGCCCGAATCGTGGATATAGCAGGGATTTGCATGGCAACAACTTGCTATACACCGGCGACATATTGTCACCGATGGAATCATTGCCCCGCCCCCACCCGAATATTAATCTCTGATCCGAGGCAGACCAATGCGCATTCGAAGAAGAACGCAAGAATTCGTGCATCGACTGGAATATGAGTATCGCCATGATTCTTCGCAACCACCGACTCATCTACGACCAGCTGCAGGAAACGGCGCCGCGCGCCAGGCCGTGGATTATCGATCACGCCTCGGCCGCGGTGCCGGTGATCGATGATCAGGTGGACCTGAGCGATGTCGCCGATGCCGCCGCTCGCACCGCCACCCTGTTCGAGAGCCTCGGCATCGAGCCCGGCGACTACTGCGCGGTGTGGCTGGACGCGCCCATCGATATCGCGATCATCGTCGCGGCCCTCACCGCCGTCGGGGGCATCCCGATCCTGTTGAGCCCCAAGCTCGACGCCGACACCGTGGCCAGCATGGTGGAGCCGGTGCCGGTCGAGCGCATCGTCACCACCGGTGACCGACGCGCCGCCTGCGCGGAGATCCAGCCGTTCGAGCGGATCCACGAGTGGGCCGCGCTGGCCGCCGAACTACCCGTCACCCGACCGCGCCGGACCTGCGCGGTCGCGATGCCCAGCACCTCCCCCTACGTGGTTACCCATACCTCCGGTACCACCGGTGTGCCGAAGCTGGTGCAGTACACTCGCCAGGCCACCGACAACCAGGGTTACGCCCAGGAGTTCATGGCCCCGCTCGGTGCGCCGACTCAGCCTGTCGCCGTGGCGGTTTCGCCGGTGCACTTCCGCGCCGTCTCGGGACTGCTGTGCGCGCTGCGCCGCAATGTGCGACTGATGGTGCTGGCCGACGAGTCCCCCCGTTCGGTCGGCCGCCTGGTCCGGCGCTGGAAGCCGATCTTCCTCGAGGCGCATCCCAACACGTTCATGGACTGGGAATCGTTGGCCCGCAACGGCAGTTTCGCCTCGGTGCGCTATTTCGTGAGCACCTTCGACGTCATCCACCCGCGCACCGTGCGGCGCATGCTGGCCGGGAGCAAACACCGCTTCGCCATCCTGCTCGAGGCCTACGGCCAGTCCGAACTCGGCGGCAGCGTGGGCACGGTGCACGTCAAGGGCCTGGTCGATTTGATCGGGCTGCTCCCCATACCGGTCAAGAAGCTGCTGGAAGGGCATTCGGTCGGCTGGGCCGCGCCCGGCTACGCCAGCACTCGCATCGTGGGACCCGACGGCGCCGAGGTGCCGGCGGGTACACCCGGGCGCATCCAGGTGCGCTCGGCCGGGCAGTTCCAGACCTATATCAACCGGCCGGAGGCGGCCAGTGCCAATCTGAGCTCGGACGGCTGGTGGGACACCGGCGATTACGGCAAGAAGACCCGCTTCGGCGAGCTGATCCTGATGGACCGGCAGGTGGAGCGGATGAGCCTGATCCCCAGCGGCATCGCCATGGAGGATGTGCTGCTCAGCCGACTGCCGTGGCTCGCCGAAGTGATCGTGCTGGAACACGATGATCGCGTGGTGCCCGTGGTCGCCGTGCGCGAGGGCCACCGCTTCGATGAGAAGGCCTGGCGGCGAGCTGTTTCCGGGCTGCCGAAGCTGTCGCTGCCGATCGTCTTCGACATTCACGATCTGCCCCGCACCGCTACCGGGAAGGTTCAGCGCGCCCGGCTGACCGCGCTCATCTCACGCCAGAGCCGATAGCGCCACCGCGTTTCAGGAGTTGATATGACCGCTCACATCGTTCCGCCGGCCCGAATCTCCCTCGGCGAGAAGGCCATGGCCTACGTCCGACTGGGGAAACTGAGGGTCTACCACCACTTCTATGCCTGGTTGCTGGCCGTGCTGCTGCTCGTGCACGAGGGTGTGTATCGGCCCGGCGCGGCCGTGGCGCTGGGCTTGATCCTGTTCGGCATGTACGCGATGAAGGTCGCCGGATGCGCCATCGACGATGTCGTCGGATTCCGCGACGGCTGCGACGAGCGCAACTACAGCAGCGGCGGACATCTGCCGAAGTCCAATAAGCCGCTGCTGTCGGGAATGCTCACCGAGCGGGAGGCCATCGTCTTCGGCGCCGTCACCAGCATTCTGGCCTTCGCGGCCGGAGTCGCGGTCTATCTGCCGCTGCGTGGGGATGTGCCGATCGGATTCCTGATCGGCTATCTGTTCATCGTGTCGGTGACCATCCAGTACTCCTGGCTGTTCAAGGTGAGTTACCGGCCCGGCGGACAGGAGTTCGCGGTGCTGGTCGTCTGCACGGCCGAGGTCCTCGGCCCGTATTGGCTCATCGCGCGGCACTGGACCGTCGACGCGGTCGCGGTCGCGGCACTGTTCGCGCTCGGTATGCAGCTGGTGTCGTCGTATGCGAATTACGGTGACCGCAAGGGCGATCTGGAATCCGGGCGGCGCACCATCTCCGCGCTGGCCCCCGCCCGCGTCTACTGGGGTTTGACGGCGATATTCTCGGTGCTGAGCCTGGTGGTGCTTTTCGTGCCCTTTACCGTCGGTTCCCTGAACCCGCTGCTGCTGATCTGTGTGGTGCCCGCACTCGTATTGCGCGCCATACAGATTCGCACCGGTCTGTTCCAACGTCGGATTCAGCAGGCCGTGAAGCTGGGTTTCAAGAACATCGATGCCATCGGCCTCGGCCTGGCGGTCGCACTGGTGCTGTCATGAACCTGCGACATACCGCCGAGATACTGCGATCGGTTCGAATACTCGCCGAACGAGGCATCATTCATCCGCGCCGTTTCGGAGCGGATCTTCAGGCGGCGAAGATCGCCGGACGATGCGGCCCGTTCCCCGCGATGATCAGCTATATGGTGCGCTATCACCCCGACCGCACCGCCCTCGTCGACGACCGCGGCGAGTTGAGTTTCGGTGCGCTGGACCGGCAGTCGAACGCCTTGGCCCGCGGCCTCGCCGCGGACGGGATCGGCCCCGGACAGACCGTCGGTGTGCTGTGCCGTGAACATCGCGGCCTGATCACCGCGCTGATCGCCACCGGCAAGCTCGGCCTGCGGCTGGTTATCCTGAACACCGGCTTCGCCGGACCACAGCTGCGCGATGTCGCCGCCCGCGAACAGGTCACCGTGCTGTTCCACGACGACGAATTCGCCGAGGCCGCGACCGCGCTGCCCGAGGGCGTGCGCCGGGTGCGGACCCGGGCCGACGATCCGCGCGCGAGCGGCCGGTCCGTGGACGAGTTGATCGCGGGCCAGCCGACACATCCGCTGCCCCTGCCCGACGAATTCGCGGGCCTGGTCCTGCTCACCAGCGGTACGACCGGAACGCCGAAGGGCGCGGCGCGCAAACGCATTTCGCCGCTGCAGTCGGCGCAGCTGCTCGACCGGTTCCCGATCACCGGCGGCGGCGCCACGGTGATCGCCGCGCCGCTGTTCCACGCGACCGGACTGGGCCAGTTCACCTTCGCCATGTCGCTGGGTAAGACCGCGGTGTTCGGGCACGGCAGATTCGACGCCGAGGCCACGCTCGCGGCGGTCGCCCGGCACCGCGCCGACACCCTCGCGGTGGTGCCCACCATGCTCGGGCGCATTCTCGACCTCGGGCCGGAGGTGCTTGCCCGCTACGATATTTCGTGCTTGAAGATCATTGCCAGCGGCGGCTCGGCCATCTCGCCGGGACTGTGTGAACGCACCGCCGCCGCCTTCGGCGACGTGCTCTACAACAACTACGGCGCCACCGAGGTCGCCGCGGTGTCGATGGCCACGCCGCAGGAGTTGCGCCGGGCGCCGGGCACGGTCGGCCGCCCGCCGGTCGGCGTGCGGGTGGCGCTGTTCGACGGCGACGGCGAGCCGATCACCGAACCGGACCGCCCCGGTTCCATCTACGTCGCCAACAGCCTGAGCTTCAGCGGCTACACCGACGGCCAGGACAAGCACCGCCGGGACGGTATGGTCTGCACCGGCGATATCGGCCATTTCGACGCCACGGGACTGCTTTTCGTCGACGGTCGCAGTGACGACATGATCGTGTCCGGCGGCGAGAACGTCTATCCGGCCGAGGTGGAGAATCTCCTCGCCGACCGCAGCGATATCGCCGACGCCGCGGTCGTCGGCGTGACCGATCCGGATTTCGGCCAGCGCCTGCGGGCCTTCGTGGTACCGCAGCCCGGCGTCGAACTGGATCCCGACGAGATCCGCCGACATGTGAAATCCCAATTGGCCCGCTACAAGGTCCCCCGCGACGTCATCATCCTCGCCGAGATACCCCGCAACGGGTCGGGCAAGATCGTGCGTCGACGTCTGGCCGAGCTGCCGATACCGTAGTCGCGCAGCGCATACGTAAACGCCCGATATTCCTTGTGCGACAAGGAGTATCGGGCATTTTACGCGGTCTGCATTCGAAAACTCCGGCCTGGTTGTCATCACAGACCGGAGTTCGATGAAGTCCCCCTGAACGATCGAGAACGTCCTATACGGGGAAATCAGGAAGCGATATCGACCTTGCTGCGCAGGCCCTCCGCGAAGGTGCGCGCGCCCGCCAGATCAGCGGCGTTCGGCTGCCCCTTGCGGATCCCACCGACGATCATCAGCGGCCACCAGGTGTCGTATCCGAAGCACGAGAAGGTGTCGACCACCTCGTAGCCCTTCTGCTCGAGGCGACGCACGAACTTCTGGCGGTAGCGCCGGAACGGCGGCTCCGGAAAACCACTGGTGTTGAACACGAAGGCCTTGCGGCGCTGCGCCGGGGGCAGCGTTTTGACGAATTTGCGCAGCTCTCGATAGAAATTCATACCGTATACACCCGAGCCGAATCCCACAAAATCATAGGTGGCGAGCTCGGCGGCGGTGATCTCCGCGGGATCGACGACACGAGCGCCCAGCACCTCACCGATCACATCGGCGACTTTCTTGGTGTTCCCGTGGGACCGTGACCTGCATACGATAATTGTCTTCATGCCAATGCTCCTTGCTTTCTCGAATTCATGGTCATACTGATCATATCTGGCCACGCGCTCGGGTCCACGTTGGTTCCAGCGGCTCCCGGTAGAGCTTAACGATGAGACGCGCGATATGAAATCATCCGATCGGGGTATCGCATGCGCCTTTCGAATCAATGCGCAGTTGGGCGGGGTCGCCCGGCTGGGTCGACACACCGATCGCGCCCGCCGACGTGGGCGGTTACCCCGATCCGCACGACTCACACCGACATCGATGGCACAGAGATAATTTCCTCTCGATTTGTCCATGTGATCCATATCACAATTGACTCGACCGGCGTAGAAGTGTCACGCTTTTTCTGCGGCACCGCTGTGCCCACATTCGCATCACCGATGTAAGACCGGCGCGATATCCTCTTGTCGTTCGCCCGCTCGGTATGCATTTCCGCATCCCCTCCACTGCATCGGCATACGGCTATTTCCTCGTTACTGACACGAGAATTCCGACAATCTCGAGGATTTATGGAATGAATGCTGATATCGCGATCGCCCCTGCATACGGATTGGAAGGTCGGCATACGCTCAGTATCAGCCCGCTGCCACCGCCCGCCGAGATACGCAGCGAATATCCGATCGACGAAAATATCGCCGCCGTCGTGCGCGACGGCCGCAATACCACCCAGGACATACTCACCGGCGCCGACGACCGCCTGCTGGTGATCGTGGGTCCCTGCTCGGTGCACGATCCGAGCGCCGCGCTGGACTACGCGAGCCGACTGGCCGCCAAGGCCCGGGAACTCGCCGACGACCTGCACCTGGTGATGCGGGTGTACCTCGAGAAACCGCGGACCACCCTCGGCTGGAAGGGTCTGCTCAACGACCCGCATCTCGACGGCACCTTCGACTTCGGCGCCGGGCTGCGCCTGGGCCGACGCCTGCTGATCGACATCACCGCCCTCGGCCTGCCGGTGGCCTGTGAATTCCTCGATCCGCTCACCCCGCAGTACTTCGCCGATCTGGTGACCTACGGCGCCATCGGTGCCCGCACGGCGGCCAGCCAGGTGCATCGGCAACTGGCCAGCGTGCTGCCGATGCCGGTCGGCATCAAGAACGGCACCGATGGCGATGTCCAGGTGGCCGTCGACGGCGTCCGCGCCGCCGGGGCCGGGCACGTCTTTCCGGGCATCGACCTGCAAGGCCGCTGCGCGCTGATCCACACCACCGGCAATCCCGACTGCCACGTCGTCCTGCGCGGCGGCGCGAGCGGCCCCAACTACGACGCCACCGCGGTCACACAGGCGTGCCTGCGGCTCGAGAAGGCGGACCTGCCACAGCGGCTCGTGGTGGACGCCAGTCACGGCAACAGCAACAAGGATCACAACCGTCAGGTCGACGTCGTCGCCGATATCGCCAACCGCATCGCCGCGGGCGGCGCCAGCGTCGTGGGCCTGATGCTGGAGAGCTTCCTCGTCGCGGGCCGTCAGAACCTCACCCTGGGCGACGCCGCCGCGCTCACCTACGGGCAATCCATCACCGACGCCTGTCTGGGCTGGTCCGACACCGCCGCTCAGCTCGACCGTCTCGCCGCCGCGGTCGCCACCCGCCGCGCCCTCCGCAGCGGCGCGGCAGACGCGATGTGAGGCGAATCATCAAGGAGGACACCGTGCTCAGCAGTACCTGTCTACAGTGGCCCGGCGCGGGAGATATCGACAGCTTCCGCCATCCGGCGCTGGTCGAACGTGATCGCGAGGTCGAGGAGATCCGCAATCTGGTCGAGGATCCACGGGTTCGCCTGCTCACGCTGACCGGACCCGCCGGGGTGGGCAAGAGCCGACTGGCACAGGAGGCGTTGTCGCACAGTCGATCCGCCGCCGCCCGCAGTATCGCGGTGGACCTCGCCGATATCGCCGATCCCGAGGACGCCTGGCGTTGCGTCCTCGCCGCCTTCGGGGAACGCTTCGACGACGGCTACCAGATCGCCGGTCCGACAATGATATTGGATGCCCTGCAGGCGGCCATCGGCTCCTCGCGGACCGTTCTGCTGCTGGACAACTGCGATCCGGTGGCACGGAAGATCGCCCGCGAGGTATCCCTGCTGCTGCGGCGCTGCCCGAATCTGCTGCTGGTGGCGACCAGCCGGGTCGTACTCAATCTGCAGCGCGAATACGTGCTGTCGGTGCGGCCGCTGCGGACCCGATCCGATTCGGGTCCGAGCCGCCCCGCCCTGTCGGCGGCCACCCAGCTGCTGCTGGCCGGTATCGACAGCAGCTATCGCGGCTCGGCGGCGAATCTGTTGGTACTCGACGAGATCGCGCACGAGGTCGACGGCGTGCCGCTCGCGCTGGAACTGGCCGCGGTCACGATCAACCGGATCGGCCCCGCGGCGGCGCTGCGGCTGATCCGCACCGGCGCGGGCATGACCCCGCTGCCCTATGCCGATATCCCGGCGCGACACCGGTGCACCGACGACGCGGTCGCCTGGGGGTTGCGCGATCTCGACGCCCGCGCGCTCGATGTGCTGCTGCATCTGTCACTGTGTGAATCGGCGGTCGATCCGGATACGCTGGCGACGCTGGCCGGTCTGGACGAATCCGTCGGGGGAGCAACGACTCTGACCCCTCTGATCGAGCACAGCCTGCTGCGCCGGGTCGTCTCCGACGCCGGGTCCCCCAGCTATGAGTTGATCGGCATCGTCCGCGCCTACTGCCGCCGACTGCTGGAATCCGATCGCGTTCGGCGCGAACGGATCCGGCGCGAGCATGTCGACCGCTGGCACGAACTGGCCCGCCGGATGGCCCACGACCTGGCGCGACCGGATCTGCGGGAGACCGCGCTGACGCTCGCCGAACGACATGTCGGCGACTTCCGCGCCACCGTCGCGGGTTTGATCGAGATGGGGCAGCCGCAGCGGGCCGTGGAACTCGCCGCATCGCTCGAGGAGGTGTGGATCCGATTCGGGCGGTTCACCGCGATCGAATCGTTGCTGACCGATCATCTCGGCGATCGGTCGAACCCCGAATCCATGTCCGGCGCATTGGAATTGCTCGGCGACTGGGCATTGCGGACCGGCCGACCCCAGCGGGCGATCGACATGTTCACCCGGGCCGCGACCGAATACCGCCGCCGCGCTGACGCCGAAAGCGAACATCGGATCGCCGCACGGCTGGGCCTGGCCCACCTCGAGGACGGCCGCCCCGACCTCGCGGGCGAGCAGCTGCTGTTCGCCCGGGATCACGGTGCCGAGCTCGGCGAGGTCGCCGATATCTATCTCACCGCACTCGCACTGCCCGAACCCGCCGGACAATCCGACGGCGATCACTCTCGGCTGTGGGAACGGATCGAACGACTCGATCCGCGCGACCGGCTGCGCGCGTACAACACCCTCGCCCGTGGACAGCTGGGCGCCGAAACCGCGCACCGGGCCCTCGAGCTGTTCCGCCGCGTGCTGCGGATGCCGGAGATCGAGGGGCATACCCTCGAGACACTCACCGCCCTGGACGGCTGCGCGGCCGCCTACGGCTGCGCCGGTGAGAAATTCGGCGAACTGGCCGCGCTGCTGTTCGGTTCGGTACACCGCATCCGCAGCGCGCACACGATCCCGATGCCCGAGGATATCGGCGACGACGAGATCGAGGCCGCGCGCCTGATTCGCCCGGAAACGAACCGCGATCTACCGGATATCGTCTCGTGCGCATTATCGGGGCCGCATATTCCGGCCTGTTCCGCCTCACCGCTGGACGCCTTGACGAAAAGGCAGCGGCAGATCGCGTTGCTGGTGGCCGACGGCCTGACCAATCGCATGATCGCCAGTCGGCTCGGCATAGCCGAATGGACGGTGATCAACCATCTGCGCCAGGTGATGGCCAAACTGAATTGTCCCTCCAGATTGCATGTGGCGCTGGTTGTCAAAGGCGACAAGGACTTGCCATTGCCCGACGCGAAATCGTCGGTAAGCTCGAATTTAAGGCAAATCCACTAGATATTCGAGGGAATTGTGGTGACGGACCTCAGGGTGGGATATAAGGCATCGGCGGAGCAATTCGGTCCGCGCGAACTCGTCGAGCTGACAGTGTCGGCCGAGCAGTACGGTCTGGACAGCGCCATGATCAGCGATCATTTCCAACCGTGGCGGTACAACGGCGGCCATGCCCCCTTCTCGCTGGCGTGGCTGGCCGCTGCCGGTGAGCGCACCAGCCGCATCCTGCTGGGCACCTCGGTGCTGACTCCGACCTTCCGCTACAACCCGGCCGTGATCGCCCAGGCCTTCGCGACCATGGCGTGCCTGTACCCGAATCGGGTGACGCTTGGCGTGGGCACCGGTGAGGCGCTGAACGAGATCGCGACCGGCTACAAGGGCGAATGGCCCGAGTTCAAGGAGCGATTCGCGCGGCTGCGCGAGGCCGTCGACCTCATGCGCGCGCTGTGGACCGGCGACCGCACCGATTTCGACGGGCAGTACTACCACACCGTCGGCGCGTCGATCTACGACGTGCCCAAGGGCGGCATCCCGATCTACGTCGCCGCGGGCGGGCCGCTGGTGGCCCGGTACGCCGGTCGCGCCGGTGACGGTTTCATCTGCACCTCGGGTAAGGGGATGGATCTCTACACCGAGAAGCTGATGCCCGCGGTGAAGGAGGGCGCGGACAAGGCCGGGCGCTCGGTCGAGGACATCGATCGGATGATCGAGATCAAGATCTCCTATGACACCGATCCCGAACTGGCGCTGGAGAACACGCGCTTCTGGGCGCCGCTGTCGCTGACCCCGGAGCAGAAGCACTCGATTACCGATCCGATCGAGATGGAGGCCGCCGCCGACGCGCTGCCGATCGAGCAGATCGCCAAGCGCTGGATCGTCGGCTCCGATCCCGACGAAGTCGTCGAGCAGATCCGTCCCTACGTCGACGCGGGCCTCAATCACCTTGTTTTCCACGCCCCGGGCCACGACCAGGCCCGCTTCCTCGAGCTGTTCGCCAAGGACATCGCACCCCGGCTGCGCGGACTCGGCTAGCCATCCGATCAGCGAAATCGACAGGACTCACAATGCTGACATTGACGGTAGAGCGCGTCATCGCGGCCCCGCCCGAGCAGGTCTTCGACTGGTTCGCCGACTCCGAGAACTTCGCCGCGTCGCGAGCCGTCGTGCGCCACAAGCTGGTCGAGCCCGCGGTCGATCTACCCTACGGCGTCGGTTCGGTCCGCACCGTCACCTGGTTGTTCGGCAGCTACACCGAGCGCATCACCGTTCGCGACGCACCGAAGAAGATCGGCTGGCTGGCCGAGAAGGGCATTCCCGGTGTCCGGCATCTCGGCGCCGAGCTGACCTTCACCCCGGTGCCCGAGGGCACCCGGGTGGTGCTGACCTCCGCCGTCGAGGTGACGATTCCGTTCGCCGTCGAATTGCTGACCCGCCGCCTCGGACTGCCGATGCTGGCGGCCGGATATCGCGATGTGTTGCGCACGGCCGATATCGCGCTGACCTCCCCGCGCAAGACGCCGCGGCTGGGTCGCCCGAACTGGCTCACCAAACCGCGAAACTACATCTTCGACCAACTGCTCATTCTCATCCGCACCATCCACCACTCGATCCTGAAGGCCAGCGGCGGGCGAGTGGGCAGCACATTGTTCGGTATGCCCGTCATCGAGGTCCATGTCACCGGCCGCGCGACGGGGGCGCGCCGCACCGTATTGCTGTGGGATCCGATCATGGATGGCGAGCGGGTCATTCTGGTGGCCTCCAAAGAGGGTGACGATCGCAATCCGGAATGGTATCGGAATCTGCGGGCCAACCCGACGGTAGAGGTGACCATGAACGGTGTCACCGAATCGTGGGTCGCGCGGACCGCGAATGCGAACGAAAAAGCCGAATTGTGGCCGAAGATCGTCAAGGCTTATCACGGATTCGCGGTTTGCCAGACCCGCACCGCCCGCGAGATTCCGGTCGTCATCTGCGAACGGCCCACGAATTCCGTCACGTAATTCCGCCGCGACGACGACGGGTTTTCGGTACGTGCTGTCGCGGCCGATATTCGAGAGGAACTATTCGTGAATCGCATCGCCGTCCTCGGCACGGGGGCATATCTTCCCGAGCGCGTCGTATCGAATATTGAAGTGGGCGCCGAAGCGGGGGTCGACGACGAGTGGATCGTCCGCAAGACGGCGATTCACCGGCGTCGGTGGGCCACCGCGGACCAGGCGACCTCCGATCTCGCGACGCGGGCGGGCGCGGCCGCGCTGGCCGCCGCGGGCATCGGCGCCGGTGATCTGTCGGCGATCGTGGTCGCCACCTCGACGCCCGATCATCCGCAACCGCCCACCGCGGCCTTCGTCCAGCACAACCTTTCCGCCCGCCAGGCCGCGGCGTTCGATCTGAATGCCGTGTGCTCGGGATTCATCTTCGCGCTGTCGGCCGTCGAGGCCGCCGTCGAGCGGGCGGGCGGCGGATACGGGCTGGTGCTGGGCGCCGATATCTACAGTCGCATCCTGGATCCGACCGATCGCCGCACGGTCACGCTGTTCGGCGACGGCGCGGGGGCCGTGGTGCTCGGCCCGCGCGAACAGGGCGGCATTCTGCGGGTCGCCCTGCACACCTTCGGCGAATACACCTCGATGATCCAGGTTCCCGCGGGCGGCAGTCGATACCCCCGTGATCCGTCCGGAGACATCGCGGAATCGCCGTATTTCACCATGGACGGCCGCGGTGTCCGCGAATTCGTGCACGACAATGTGCCATTGCTGGTCAAGCAGTTCCTGCACGACTCCGGCGTGGCGCCCGACGAGGTCGACCATCTGATTCCGCATCAGGGCAACGGCGTCATGCTGGCGCAGCTCGCGGAGGATCTGATGCTGCCGAACGCCACGCTGCACACCACGGTCGCGGACTACGGAAATACCGGCGCGGCAGCCATTCCCGTCACCCTCGACCAGGCCGCGCGCACCGGATCCCTCCGTCCCGGCGACAAGGTGTTGCTGATCGGATTCGGAGGCGGCATGGCGGTGGGACTCACTCTCCTCGAATGGTGATCCAATGTCCGAACTGCCTTTACGCATCGCGGTGGTCGGCGTCGGCCCGCGCGGTCTGAGTTTCTTCGAACGCCTCTGCGCCAATCTTCCGCGCGACGCCGCCGGCATCGCCGCCGAGGTCTATCTCATCGACTCGACCCAGGTCGGCCCCGGAGCGGTCTGGCGCACCGACCAGTCCCCGCAGCTGCTGATGAATACCGTTGCGGCACAAGCCACGATATTCACCGATGCCAGCGTCACGATGGAGGGACCGGTCGTGCCGGGCCCCAGCCTGTACGAGTGGGCCAATTTCCTGGCGAAGGTCGGCAATTTCGCCGACCTGCCCCCGCAGCGATACGAGCTGGCGTGCCGCTTCGAGCCCAATACCTATCCGCCCCGGGCCGTTTACGGCCACTATCTGCGCTGGGCCTTCGAACATATCCGCGATCGGTACGCCTCGCGTGTGCGGACCCATGAAATCACCGCCACGGTCACCGATCTCCGCGACGACCCGGCCGGTCTGCAGGAGCTGACGCTCAGCACCGGCGACCGAATCACCGGGCTGCATGCCGTAGTGCTCGCCCAGGGGCATGTCGCGCCGCGCCCGACCGCGGACACGTCGGTGGCGACGCCACCGCCGGGCTCGCGGGTCGTCCACATCGCGCCGGGCAATGCCGCCGATGTCGACATCGATCGAATTCCCGAGCGTGCCACCGTCATTGTGCGCGGTCTCGGCCTCACCTTCTTCGACTACATGGCCCTGTTGACCGTCGGCCGCGGCGGTTGCTTCAAGGAGACCGATACCGAGGGGATCCTGGAATACCTTCCCTCGGGACACGAGCCGCTGATCGTGGCCGGATGCCGCCGCGGCGTCCCACATCAGGCGCGCGGCGAGAATCAGAAGGGCGTCGACGAACGACACGTTCCGACCCTGCTCGGTCCGGACCGGATAGCGCAATTGCGCGACCGGGCAGCGCTTTTCGGCGATGTTCTGTTCCGCCGGGATGTGTGGCCGCTGGTGGCTCGGGAGGTGGAGTCGGTCTACTACTCGCTGCTGCTGGCCGACCGGATCAGCCCGCGAGAACTACGCTGGTTCCGCAGTCGCTACCTCGAGGCGCCCACCGATCGCGGTGCGGCCGATGTGCTGGCCGAATTCGGTATCGACGCGACGCAGCGCTGGGATTGGGCCGCCGTCGGTGATCCCGTCGGCGGCCGCCGCTTCGACAGCGCCGAACAGTTCCACGACTGGCTGCTGGATTATCTCGACGCCGATGTGCGCCATGCGCAACTCGGCAATGCGCGAGGTCCGGTGAAAGCGGCTCTGGACGTGTTGCGGGACTTGCGCAACGAGATCCGATTGATCGTCGACCACAGCGGTATCACCGGCCGATCCTATCGAGACGACCTCGACGGCTGGTACACGCCGTTGAACGCCTTCCTGTCCATCGGCCCGCCGGCGGCACGGATCGCGGAACTGTCGGCACTGATTCGGGCCGGTATCGTGCGGATCATCGGGCCGGGCATGCGGGTGAGCTACGACGCAGCCGCCGATCGCTATATCGCGCGATCGGACGCGGTCGACGGGTCGACGGTCACCGCGACCGTACTCGTGGACGCGCGACTGCCCGAACCGAATATCCAGGACACCGGCGACGAGCTGCTGCTCAACCTGCTGCGGCGCAATGAGATACGCGTATTCTCGGTGGCCGACCCGGACGGTGAGCACTATCGGACCGGTGGCGTCGAGGTGGCCCCGGAAACCCATGCGCTGCTCGACGGCACGGGGCGTCCGCATCCGCGCCGATACGCGGTGGGCGTGCCCACCGAAGCCGTGCACTGGGTCACCGCAGCGGGTCCGCGCCCGGGCGTGAATTCGGTGACCCTGTCGGACAACGACGATATCGCCCGCGCCGTGATCGCCGCCGAGCGGCTCGCTCCCGCATCGATAACCAACTGACACACAACACAAAAGTCGGGATGCCGGATATCCGGCATCCCGACTTTCGGCGTTTCACCACCCGGCTAGATACGCACCCTCGCCGGATCCCCGGCCAATGCGGGGGTGCGGTCACTGCGGTCGATCAGTCGACCGATGAGCGCGGCCAGTACCGCCGGACCGTCCTGGGACAACACCGATTCGGCGTGGAACTGCACCGAGGCGAAGCGCTCGCCGCGCAGGGCGTACACCTCGCCGGTCGCCGGATCGCGACTCACCTCGATCGTGCCGAGTACGGAATCGAAGACGTCGAGACCACTGCGGGCGACGAAGGTGTTGTAGAAGCCCGCGCGCACCGGCACACCGAACAGCGAGAACTCCCGGCCTACACCCTGATTCGGCCGCTCCAACCGGTCCACCTCCAAACCGAGTGCGACACAGAGAATCTGATGGCTCAGACAGACCGCCGCGAACGGCAGATCGGCGGCCAGCACTTCCTGTACGCGCCGACACATCGCCCGAATACGAGGATCGTGCGTGTCGGTCGGATCACCGGGGCCCGGCCCCAGCAGCACGAGATCGTAGGCATCGAGCTCGATTTCGGCGTCGTAGTCGACGATCGTCAGGTTCAACCCGAGCGAGCGCAACATTGTCGCCAGCATCGTGGTGAACTTGTCGGCCGCGTCGATCAGCACCACCGAACCGCCCGTAGCCGCGGGCCCGCCGATGCGGCGGTGTTCGGCGTCGGCGAACCAGAACTGAGAGGCGACGGTATTGCGGCTGCGCAGGGCCGACCCGATGATCGGGGTCGTCCCCAGCTGCTTCGGCGAGTCCGCGGCGGCCCGGCCGCGGAGCAGACCGGCCGCCTTGGCATGGGTTTCGTGCATCTCACCATCGGGATCCGAATTGCGCACGAGCGTCGCGCCCACCCCGATGCGGGCCCGGCCCTCGGCGTCGACCACTGCGGTGCGGATCATGATGGCCGAATCCATTCGAATGGATCCCGCGGGATCTCGATCGATGAGGGCGATCACACCGCTGTAGTAGCCGCGTCCGGTCCTCTCGTACCGGGAGATCACGTGCGTGGCGCTTTCCAACGGCGAGCCCACCACCGTGGGTGCGAACATGGTCTCCCGCAACACTTCCGCGACGCCACATTCGGTCCGGCCGCCCAGCACATATTCGGTATGCGCCAGATGGGCCATTTCCTTCAGATAGGGACCGCTCACCGTGCCGCCCGCCGGGCACAGCGCGGACATCATCTTGAGTTCCTCGTCGACGACCATGAACAGCTCGCCGTTCTCCTTGTCGTCGGCGAGGAATTCCAGCAGACCCGGCACGGTCGGACCGGTCGGCGGATATCGGTAGGTACCGCTGATCGGATTCATCGATACGGTCCGATCCTCCAGCTGCGCATGGGCTTCCGGGCTGGCGCCGACGAAGGTCCGGGTGCCGGTGTGCACCAGAAAGGTCCAGTACGCGCCCCGTTCGCCATCGAGCAGCCGACGGAACAGGCCCAGTGACGCGCGCAGATGATCGGGACCGAGGGAGCCGATCAGCGAGCGGCTGATCACGAAATTGGATCCCGCCCCGGTGCCGATCTCATCGGCCAGCACGGCCTGCACGATCCTGCGATAGTCCGCGTCGGAGACGTCGAATTGGAAATCGGCCGGATCGATGGCACGATCGCCGACCACGCCGGGGCCGAGGGCGGCCAGAACCGTTGCGCGATCGCTGGTCTCGCGCTCGCGCACCGACATGGCCAGCAGCGGCGCTCGATCGTCGTTGCACGGGTAGCCGCGCTCGACGATCTGCCGATACGGAATCAGCACCAGCAGATCGGAATCCGCCGCGGCCGAGCTCACATCGTCGAGCCCGGCCAATTCGGTGACTCCGCCGCGCATGATGTCGATTCCGCCCGGTCGCTGCACGATCGCGAAGGGCTGCCGCAGGTCGGCGAGCAGACGGTCCAGCAGCGACCCGTTGTCCGCTACCGCCATGTCACACACCCACTTCGGCATCCACACCGGCCTGGGCGGCGGCCACCAACTCGGCGGTCGTCCGCACCGCGGCACAGCGCGCGGCCGCGTATTCGAGGGTCAACCGATGGTCGTCCTCGGTGAAATCGGCGACGGCGTCGGCGGCCAGGAAGGTCTCGACATCGTGGGAGTAGGCGTCCAGCGCGGTCGTCAGCACGCCGACGTGGGCGTAGACGCCGCAGACGATGATCTGGTCGCGGCCGTGCTGTTCGAACAGCTCGCGCAGACCGTTGCCGTGGAACGCGCTGTATCGCCACTTGGTGAACACTCGATCCTGCGGCCCGGGCGTGAGCTCGGAAACGACCGCGCGATCGGCCTCGTCCGCGGTCATGCCCGGACCCCAGATATCGCGCAACAGCCCTCGTTCGGCGGGGGTCATCGAACCGGGCTGCGCGGTATAAGCCACGACCGCCCCGGCCCGCAGATACGCCGCGCGCAACGCCGCGATATTGGCGACCAACTCCGCGTACGGTGAGCCACCGGCCCGCAGCGCGCGCACGAAATAGTTCTGCATATCGTGGATCAACAGCACCGAACGCTTCGGCTCGATTTTCCAGTCGACCACATTCTTCGGCAATTCTTCCGGAATCGGCATGCGATATGAAATGGTGTCGGGAATTTCACCGAACATCATGACTCCTCTGATCTCGAGAGTTCGCGCTCAGCTGCCGAGGGTCGCACCGCCGTCGACGACGAGCTCCTGCATCGTGATGTGCTTGGCCCGATCGGACAGCAGGAATTCGACGGCGTCGACTATGTCGTCCGGATCGGCAATACGGCCGAGCGGAATTCCGAGGCGGAACTTCTCCGGAACACCGGCGATCGTCGCCGCGGTGCGATCCTCGCCCTCCCAGCTGGTCTGCAGCATCTCGGTTCGGGTGGACCCCGGCAATACGACATTGCAGCGGATTCCGTACTGCGCAGCCTCGAGTGCGGCGCATTTCGCGACCATCGTCGCGGCCGCTTTGGACGCCGCGTATGCGGACATGGCCGCGCGCGGGGTACGCGCCGCATTGGACGATACGGTCACGATCGCGCCGCGCCGACGGGGAATCATATGGGCCACAACCGCCCTGATCATCCGGAAGACTCCCGAGGCGTTGACCGCGAACATTTCCTCCCAATCGGCGTCGCGCGCTCCGACGACATCGCCGACCCGCAGAATGCCCGCCGCGTTCACCAGGTAATCGATCGGGCCCAGATCGCGCTCGACCTCACCGACGAAGCGTTCGACATCGGCGGAGTCGGTGACATCGCCCTGAACGAAGACCACGTGGCCGGGGATGGAACGCAGCGCCTTGGACGCGTCGGTCATCCGATCGACCGCGACGACGGTCATTCCCTGGGCCGCCAGCCGATGGACGATCCGGCGGCCGATGCCGCCCGCCGCGCCGGTCACCAACGCGATATCCGACGCCCCTGATTTCGAGGCCTTATCCGATCCGGGCATTCGATTCACCACTCACATAAGTCTCGGCATGATGATTCCACTGGAAGTCTCGGCGGCCGCCGAGTCGAATTCAATTTATCCGGATCGGATCGCACTGCGGTATAGCAAAAACCTGCCAGACCAAAATTTTCGACGTCACTCAATTACATCAGAATGATCGCCGGGGACGGAAAGTCCCCTAACGCTGCAGCCGATTCGTATGTCGGCGCGAAATCAAACCACGTTCCGCCGCGCGATTGACGGCGTCGATGCGGGAGACCGCCTCGAGTTTGGCGAAGATGTTGCGCAGATGTCGCTTCACCGTGGCCTCGGTGACGCCGAGCCGGGTGGAGATCTGGCGGTTGCTCAGCGCCTCGTCCACGAACATCAGCACCTCCTTCTCGCGGGCCGACAGACTGCCGGAATCGTCCGGCTCGGCGACGCGGACCCGCAGACTCTCCGGCGACACCGACAGCGTGACCGTGCGCGGGCCGTCGTCGACCGACTGCCGGATCGCGGAGAGCAGGGTGTAGCGTCCGGCGCCCTTGTGCAGGTAGCCCCGCACACCCAGGGACAGCAGCTGCTGTACCAGCTGCTGCGCGTCGTGCATGCTCAGCACGATGATCCGCAGGGTCGGATCCTGGGCCAGCAGGCGGCGCACGGTATCGGGCGGATCTCCCTCGGGCATCTCCAGATCCAGCAGCAAGACGTCCGGGCGATGCTCGGCGGCCAACTGCAGGGTTGCCGTCCCCGAACCCGCCTGCGCCACGATCTCGAAGTCGGGCTCGGCCCGTAACAGATCGCACAGCGCCTCGCGCAGCAGCGTGTGATCATCGGCCACGAGAATGCGAATCTTATCTTGACTCATACGCTGTGCGACTCCTGCTCTGTCGGGAAACCTCGCCGTCTTCGATCGGCCGTGAGCACGCCGGTGTTCCGAACGGAGAATCACCATCCCACCCCTTCTCACTGTCGAGCTTTGCCAATGAACCCCCGGACGGCATCGAGCTGTCTGGATACTAACCGACCCCACTGACAGCCCGCAGGACGATTGTCGGGAAAAACCCTGGTACCGAGGGCATTTCCGCTGGCGGGAGTCTTCCTGACCTCCTTCCGGAGCGGAAACCACTGCGCGCGTTGGCATCCACCACCATCGATGCCACGAGTTCTGGTGGCACTAACCTTGTGGTGCGTGAAAATCGTCCGAAAGTGGCAGCGGGATACCGGACCGGACGCATACGGCGAGAACGGCCGTCCCCACGTAAAACACTGCGCCGCAGCTCTTTTCGATTAGCAGCCGAAGACGCGATATCGCAGGATATTTTGCTTGACAATATCCTGTCAGACGAGGCCAACCATCTTGTCCCTCACTCACGCCGACGTGGACCGCTGGATGCGCCGACCGCCGCCGAACGCCTGCGGCCGGGCCGATCACGCGCACGCACACACCCCACGGCACTACAACTTTCAGCTCGAGGCCCTATCCCAAGACGGATTGGCGGTCCGAGCTCCATCGGGTGTGATGTAAAAGCTACAGCGACGTTGTCGAGCGAGTTCATTGAGGGGATGGATACAACATGGTTGAACTCAGAATTCTCGGTCCGCTGGAGATCGAAGGCGCTGCCGGTGTACCGAGGCTCGACTCGTACCGACAGCGCGCGGTACTGGGCCTGCTCGCTCTGAATGCCGATCGCGTGACCTCCACGGAGAGTCTGATCGAGGCGGTGTGGGACGGGCGGCCGCCGGCGACCGCGCGCGCACAAATTCAAATATGTATTTCGGCATTGCGTCGCGTACTCACCGAGAACCGTTGCCAGATGGGCATCGAGACCCGCGCGCCGGGGTATCGACTGTTCCTCGATACCGCCGTCCTGGACAGCGCTCGATTCGACGAATTACTTGTCGAGGCCGCCACACAGGAGGAACGGGAGAATCTGCCCGCCGCGCTCACCGCACTGCGAACGGCCCTGGGATTATGGCGCGGACCCGTGCTGGCGGATGTGCCCAGCGAATCGATACAACGCATCGGCTATCGGCTCGGCGAACGGCGGATGGCCGCCGAATTGTCGCGTTTCCGAATAGAACTCGCACTCGGCCGGGATTTGGAGGTCATTCCCGATCTGCAGGCTTATATCGAGGAGCATCCGCTCTGGGAGGATGCCTACGGCTATCTGATGCTGGCACTGCATCGAAGCGGCCGATCGGCCGAGGCGCTCGCGGTCTACCGCAAGGCGCGCACCACGCTGATCCAACAGGTCGGGCTGGAACCCTCCGGTCAATTGCGCGGTCTGGAACAAGCGATCCTCGAGGGCGGCCAAACACTGCCGCGCTCAGAACTGTTCGAGCCGTTCCGTCGCGCCGGTTGATCCGACCGACTCGCCCGGACCGATCAGATCGAAGATCTCGGACAGATCGTATTCGGCCCGGCCCGGCCGACCGTAGCGGGTCAGCTTGCCGCGGCTGGCCCACTTGCGGATCGTCTCCGGTTTGACGCCAGCGGCCAGCGCGGCGAGTTCGGTTGGCACCAGGCGCCGTTGCGCCGACTCGGTCATGCCACCGACTCCCCACGCCCCACCGACTCCCCACGCCCTCCGGCCCGGCGCCGCGGCCCGACCCGCTGATCCAGCGCCAACCACTGATGCGGCTGCCAGGTATGCCCCGCCGGACAACTCACCAGCCGATTACCCCGCCCGTTCGCCGACAGGTCGGCATACACGGTCTCCTCGCACCCCGCGCGATTACACGCGCCCAGCGCGATCCGCTCCGACCCCGGATCGATGGCCCGCTCGGCCAACCCGCACACCGCACCGAATTCCTCGATGGCATCGCCGATGGCCGGATGCGCCACCAGCCAATCCCGGTACGAGAGCAGAAAATTCACAAGCGTAGGCACATCCCGCCGAGGCCGCCGCGGCGGACGCACCTCATCGACCACCAGCGCCGCCCACGACGCCGCCAGCGCCAAAATCTCGGCCCGAGCCTCGACCAGAGCATCCCGCAGCGCAATCCCCTGCCGCCGCCCGCCCCGAGCCCGAGCCACCCGCCGAGTCCGCTCCCCCTGCAGCAATTCCCCACACCGCGCATGCAGCACCGGCAACCGCGCCAACAACTCGACGAACTCCCCCCGACACCCCGCGCAAACCCGACCCCCCTCCCCCGCCACCCCACGACAGTCCAAATTCTCACACAGTGCCTGCGACATACCTGCTCCCCTCGAACGCTGTCCTCAAAGGCACCCCCCACTCTCACAGACACCCGCATCCTCCGAATATCCACCGCCTTTCGCCCGGCGATAGCGCGAAACCGCTTGCAGCACAGCCTGATACCCCCACCAAACCCCACCGCCGCCAAGCCCCGAGTTTCGGTGGGCCGAGAAGGAAATAACCCAGAAAAGAACCGACTGGTCGATTTGCTAGCAGATTGCGCAACGCCTCGAACTACCGAACGAAATCATTCGACAAATGCTCGGTATGCGATAACGGACTTGGTGGGCGCAGAGGGGTTCGAACCCCCGACCGCTGGTGTGTAAAACCAGCACGGCAAAATTATCCACAATCATTAACGACCTGCGACCATTCGTCTCTCGAAAGCCGCAGAACAGCGCTTCTTTGCCGATCAAGGTCGGGACTCGGAAGACATAGAAGACCACATCAGCACACCGGCCTGCCCCACGTTCTGCCCTGCGATCAAGTTCAGATGCCCCACGGGTAATCGACATCGGCAACTCGCCCGGCCGGTGTCCGTTCACCACCAAGACGGTACAAATGACAGGCGAGGAGGTCGGCGGTGCGGTGAAACATGGTTCCCGCCAAGCGAAGCGCCGCCGTACCCCTGGCCTCAGGGCTCGAGGTCGGTCACACCGTTACCGGTGGTGATGTCGAACGGCACCGAAACCTGGTCGTGCGCGATCAGCCAGGTGTCGCCGACCCTGCGCATCCCGTAGGTGACCCGGACCCACATGCCCTGCGCCGCTTCGCCGTTCTGCAGGGTGCCGTGCAGGCGAGCGAAGGCGTGCCCGAATGCCACGTTCCCGTCCACGGTGAACGTCAGATCGCGAATCTCGTAGACCACGGTTACGAAGAACCGGAACACCTTCGCCCAGTTCTCGAGTTTCGCCTCGATCCCGGCATGCACCAGTGGCGGCTCGACATCGAAGGACACCACGTCGGTCGTGTACAGCTGCCGCAGCGCCTCGAGATCCTTGGTGCGCAGCGCTTCGACTACCTCGTCGATATGGCGGCGGAGCTCAGCTTCGGCGCGGTCGACTCGAGCTTGAAAATCGTTGGCTGTAGTCATGATTCGTTTCCTCTCAGGAATGGCTGGGGACGTCGTCGATGCCCGAAAGTGCTTTGTCGGTCGTGTCTATTGCTTTGCCGGATGGGTGATTTCGGCCCGCATGCGTTCCTGCGGCGTCCCGATATCCCAAAACCGAGCGATGCCCTGGGCATCCTGATACGCGCCGGTGCCGCCGGTGATGGCCATATCGAGTGGACTCTCGCCGGTGACGTAGAGCGATTGCAGAGTCAGCGTTCCCTGTTCGAGCCTCGCCGTGAGCACGCACTGGTTGGTGACCTTGGCGCCGTCGACCTGAATGACCTGGCACGAACCCCCGCCCTGCCCGATCCGACGGCCGTCCTCGAGCAGCCAGCTCGAATACACGGAGAGATCACCCACGCTGGTGCCGGTCGGCGGTAGGTCGGAGATCGCGTATTGGTCGCTGTTCTCGACCGCGAGTTCCAGGATCTCGGTTTGCTGCGACGGGCTCGCCGCGCTGGTCTGCGTCCCGCAGGCGCTGAGCCCGACACCGGCCAGCAGTGCTCCCGCGACCGTCACCGCGATGGATTTCCTCGGTGCTTGGATGGCGTACATAACTTCTTCCTCGTCTTCGGTTGTGACCGACAAGGAAGAAGCTATGACGCAGAAGTTATCCTGGCTAAGACCAATATCGCTATGGCGTTATAGCGCCCGGGGTATGCGACCTGTTGGCTGTCCAGTTCCAGTCGGTGATCGTGCCGCGCAAACCACGGGCGGCGGCCGAGAGATGGCTGCCGCTGCCCCAGTACAGGGTGAGCGTCCGGCGGCAGTGCGGGTCGTCGACGGCGATCCATGCGGCGGCGGTGCTGGGCATCGAGCGTTTGGCCAGGTCGGGGACGAGGCCGATGCCCAGTCCGGCCTTGACGAGTTCGCCGATGACGCTCAGCTCGTCGCCCTCATAGACGATCCTCGGGGTGAGGCCCCGGGCGGCGAAGAGCTGGTCGAGCAGCTTGCGCTGCCAGTGTCCCGCGCCGGCGGCGATGAAGGATTCCTCGCTGAGTTCTTCGACGGTCACCGAATTCCGTTCCGCGAGTGGGTGATCGAGAGGAACAGCCAGCCAGACCGCCTCGTCGAGGAGCTGCACGGCTTCGAGGCCGTCGGCGTGGATCGACTGGGAGGCGACGCAGAGGTCGACGTCCTGGGCCAACAGGCGGCGGGGCATCTCCGCGGCGGGTATCTGGTGCAGTTCGACTTCCACGCCGGGATGGGCCCGCTTGAAGACGGCGAGTGGCCCGATGAAGGTGAGGAAGGTTTCCGAGGCCAGTCGCACGGTGCCGAAGCCGCCGGTGGTTGCCTCGCCGACGGCGCGGCAGCCCGCGTCGAGTTCGCCGAGCGCGCGTTCGACGTGGTCACGGAAGAGCTTTCCGGTGTCGTTGAGCCGCAGCCGCCCGGCCCGATCGAACAACGGGGTGCGTAGCTCGCGCTCGAGCCGGGCAATGGTGCGGCTCAATGAGGGCTGGGCGACGCGGAGTTCGTCGGCCGCGTGGCTGAGATGTTCCAGGCGCGCAACCACGAGGAACTGTCTGAGCGAATTCAAATCCATGGCCTACTCCCTCGTTATACCCGAGCGATCATAACGCCATAGCGATACTGGTCTTAGCTATGAGAACAAATAGGTTATAGCTTCGGCTCGAATAACGCGATTCGAGACGGAGCGAGGAAATGCCGGTTCCAACCGTGGTGCACCTGCACGGCGGCCGGACTCCGGAGACCTCCGACGGGGTATCCGACCGACCTCGTCCTGCCCACGAGCTGGCCGGACCCCACCCACGACATGACCACCGGCCACGGCAGTGGTCATGTCGTGAGCGACATGGAGAGCATGGGTGACTCGCGGGCGGTGGTCAGCAGCATCGAGGCCCATTTCGGTTGACCGAAGATGAAACACAAGCGATCAACCGCGAAATCGCTGCTGCCGCGACGAAAACCACGTTCGAACAGATCACTGACAACATCGCAACCGAACTCGATGTGCCGGTCCGGGAGCCGATAGCCGCGCTGAGCGATCAAGACCTGGAGATCATGGACCGCGAGATCGCGCTCGCGACGATGCTCCACCAAAGCACACCGCGAAGCAGGTGGGCGACCGAACCCGCTCGTGCGTCCGATTGGCCGATATCTCGCTGGTACTCCTGACCTACCAAGTTACTGCGTATCGGTGTTCGGGTTGGGCATGCGGAATAAAGGATTACGCTGGCCGGAACGCACGGACGCAGGCACACCCGGCAGTCGAGAACCCGGGCCGGAACCGGCGTCGTTGATGCATACGAATCAATCCAAGCCGCGGGAGACCAACTCACCCGGCGCCCGCAACCGTCGATAAGTGCTATCGACTGCTCAGCGACTCGATGAAAGCGGCCCGCAAAGCGAACCTGATCATCGAGAACCCGTGCATCGACGTCACACTGCCCAAGCCGGGGCCGAGCCCCGAGCGGCACCTAGAGGACGACGAGTTCCTCGCCCTGCGTGAGCCTCTGGAGCCTTTCGACCAACTCGTGATCGATGTGCTCGTCGGTACCGACATGCGGATGGGTGAGGCCCAAGGACTCCATAAGGAACATATCGACCTCCGCCGCAAAATCATCAGTGTCGAATGGGCGTGGGATAAAGAGGCCAAGCGCCTCAAGGCACCCAAGGACCATGAGCGACGAACAATCCCTATCGGCGAAACGTTGACGGCAACTCTCATCGCGGTAATCAAGCGTGACGGCCTCGGCTCACCGGCCCCGGTGCGGTACGTGACCGGACGATCAGTTCGGAGTGGATTGTTACTGGCGCACACCGAGGGTCGGCCGTTCGATCAGGACAACTTCGGCAAGCGATTCCAAGCCGCACTACGAGTCGCATGGGTCGGCGAGGGTGACGACGAACGCCGCTTGGGCAAGGTGCGGCCGCACGATCTCCGTCATACCTACGCAGGCCGTCTCGTGCGCGCTGGCGTACCGCTACAACAAGTACAGAAGCTGCTTGGGCACGCCTCGATTCGGACGACTCAACGCTACGCAAGCCTCGCGGACAGCCAGTGGGAGAACGTCCGAAACATCCTCGGCTGAGTCGAGTGCCCCATGTTTGCCCCATGGTTTCCCTTGTGGGGCAGTCCGAGTCGGAGTTGAACAGCGTGAATGCGGTGGGCGCAGAGGGGTTCGAACCCCCGACCGCTGGTGTGTAAAACCAGTGCTCTACCACTGAGCTATACGCCCTGGGAACCTCGCCCGGCGGGCGGAGGTTGGGGCCGGTCCGGTGGACGCGGCGGTTTACGAATCTAACGCAGTGAGCGCTTTCTCCCAAGCCGCCTGGTCACGGGGCTCGCCGGGGGCGTTCTCTTCGGCGAAACGGATGATGCCGTCCTTGTCCACGACGAAGGTGCCGCGGTTGGGGTAGCCGGATTTGTCGTTGAAGACGCCGTAGGTTTGGGCGACCGCGCCGTGTGGCCAGAAGTCGGAGAGCAGGGGGAAGGTGTAGCCCTGTTCGGCCGCCCAGATCTTGTGGGTGGGCGGGGGGCCGACGGAGATGGCGAGGATCTCGGCGTTGTCGTTCTGGAACTTCGGCAGCTCGTCACGCACCTTGCACAGCTCGCCCTGGCAGATACCGGTGAACGCCAGAGGGTAGAACACGATCAGTACGTTCTTCTGTCCGCGGTAGCTGGACAGGGTGACGTCCTGGTTGTTCTGATCCTTCAGCGTGAAATCCGGCGCGACCGTGCCCACTTCCAGCGGCATGCGCTGTCCTCCCTCTGTTCGTCGCGACGACGTCCGCCGGGTGGCATCGCACGACGCCACCCCGGCGGAAACCTTAGCCAAGGCAGCGATCAGCGCTGCTTCGAGGGCGTCTTGGGCTGCGTCAGCTTCGTCCCGGTCCAGGTACCCAGGCTCACGGGCGTGGTCGCCGTCAGCCCAGCCGGGGTCGCCGACTCGCCGATCTCGCTGGGATCCACATGCCCGGGCTGGCCGGTCTTGGGAGTGAGCACCCACACCACGCCGTCATCGGCCAGGGGGGTGATGACATTGAGAAGCTCGTCGACCAGGTCGCCGTCGCCGTCTCGCCACCACAGCAGCACGACGTCGACCACCTCGTCGGTGTCCTCGTCGAGCAACTCTGCTCCGATGGCCTCCTCGACGGCCGCCCGCAGGGCATCGTCGGTGTCTTCGTCCCAGCCCAGCTCTTGAACCACCATGTCGTGCGTAATGCCAAGCTTCTGAGCGTAGTTCTGCGCGTCCGCCGCGGCGACCACGGTGGTGTCCTCCTCAACTCCCGACAGTTAGGTCATTGCAAGCGAACATGGTTATCCGCCGCAACGCAAGCCGATCCGGCCAATTATCCATGGAAATGTCGCGTGCACATGGCGAAAATCAGCGGGCCGGGCAGGCGTTGCGGACCGCGTTGAGCGCGTCGTTCACCCGTTTGCTGGCATCGTTGAGCTGGCCGACCGGCGCGGTATAGGTCATCTTGCGCGTCTCGGCGGCCAGCCCTCGTGCGGCCACGACGTAATCGGTGAACTTCTGCGCCAGATCCGGCGGCAGCGCGTCGCCCGCGGCGCTCACCCGGCCCTCGACCGTCTTCGCGGCGTTCTCGAGCGTCTCCGCCGACGCATCGCGCTTGGCGTCCTGATCGGGCGCGTTGTTGTCGTGCGCGTCGACGAATTCGTTGTATTTGCTCACCGCCACGCCGGTGGTGTCGCGGAAGGGAGTGCAGTTGTCGCTCACCGCCTGCGCCAGCGCGGCGGCCTTCCGGGAGGAGGTGGCCGCCGCCGACGAGGAGGCCATCTCGGTCCGGTACGCCGCGGCGTCGGACTGATTCACGGTGGCGGTACCGTGGACTGCGTTGGAACAACCCGCAACCACCAGTCCGGTGCCGACCGCGACGGCCGCGCACGTCAACCCGAACCCACGTGGGTTCAGCAGTTTCATCATCTCCCCGCTTCTCGATGCCTCGACGGTTTCCGATGGCGGCGCATGCGGGATCGGACGCTGGTCTACGGGCTGCCACCTCCGGGCCCGTCGCGCTCTACCCGCGCCGCCTAGCGAACGGTACTGGATTTCCGACTGACATGATGACCGGGGACGCATCATCGACAAGGATGTGAGATGCGCCCCAACCGCAATCGACGGATAGCCTCTGCCTACCACCGGAGCTACCCGGGGTCAGCGCCATCGTCCACCCCTGTACGAGGAGCATTGATTTTGACAGACCTGATGCACCCGATGTCGTCGAGTTCCGTACCCAACGGCGCTGCCGCCGAAGCGGGATCGCCCCGCACGAAGCCGGGCGCGCGTGTGCGGGTGATCCGTGAGGGTGTGGCGTCCTACCTACCGGATATCGATCCGGAAGAGACCGGCGAATGGCTGGAGTCCTTCGACGAGATGCTCGATCGCGAGGGCCCCGGCCGCGCGCGCTATCTGATGCTGCGCCTGCTCGAGCGCGCCGGTGAGCGCCATGTCGCCATTCCGGCGCTGACCTCGACCGACTACGTCAACACCATCCCCACCGAGAACGAGCCCTGGTTCCCCGGCGACGAGGAGGTCGAGCGCCGCTACCGCGCCTGGATCCGCTGGAACGCCGCGGTCATGGTGCACCGCGCGCAGCGACCCGGAATCGGTGTGGGCGGCCATATTTCGACCTACGCCTCCTCGGCGGCGCTCTACGAGGTCGGCTTCAACCACTTCTTCCGCGGCAAGGACCACTCCGGCGGCGGCGATCAGATCTTCATCCAGGGTCACGCCTCGCCCGGCGTCTACGCCCGCGCCTACCTCGAGGGCCGGCTGAGCGAGAACCAGCTCGACGGCTTCCGCCAGGAGTACAGCCACGGCGGCCCGGGCCACGGCCTGTCGTCGTATCCGCATCCGCGCCTGATGCCCGACTTCTGGGAATTCCCCACGGTCTCCATGGGTTTGGGCCCGATGAACGCGATCTACCAGGCGCGGTTCAACCACTACCTGCACGACCGCGGCATCACCGACACCTCCGATCAGCACGTGTGGGCCTTCCTCGGCGACGGCGAGATGGACGAGCCGGAATCGCGCGGCCTGGCGCATGTGGCGGCGCTCGAGGGTCTGGACAATCTGACCTTCGTCATCAACTGCAATCTGCAGCGCCTCGACGGCCCGGTTCGCGGTAACGGCAAGATCATTCAGGAGCTGGAGTCGTTCTTCCGCGGCGCGGGCTGGAACGTGATCAAGGTCATCTGGGGCCGCGAGTGGGACGCGCTGCTGAGCGCCGATCGCGACGGCGCGCTGGTGAATCTGATGAACTCCACCCCCGACGGCGACTACCAGACCTACAAGGCCAACGACGGCGCCTATGTGCGCGAGCACTTCTTCGGCCGCGATCCGCGCACCAAGGAACTGGTCAAAGGTCTGTCGGATCAACAGATCTGGAACCTCAAGCGCGGCGGCCACGACTACCGCAAGATCCACGCCGCCTACGCCGCGGCGCTGGCGCATCAGGGCCAGCCGACGGTCATCCTGGCCAAGACCATCAAGGGCTACGGCCTGGGCAAGCATTTCGAGGCCCGCAACGCCACGCATCAGATGAAGAAGATGACGCTGGACGACCTCAAGGCCTTCCGCGACGTACAGCGAATTCCGATCACCGATGCGCAATTGGAGGCGGATCCGAAGCTGCCGCCGTACTATCACCCCGGCAAGGAGGATCCGGCGATCCAGTACCTGCTGGACCGCCGCCGCACCCTCGGCGGATATCTGCCCGAACGCCGGTCTGTGGCAAAGCCTCTGCAACTGCCCGGCGACGAGCCCTACCGCTCGGTCCGCAAGGGTTCGGGCAAGCAGAACGTGGCCACCACGATGGCCTTCGTCCGGTTGATGAAGGAGCTGTTGCGCGACAAGGAGATCGGCAAGCGGATCGTCCCGATCATTCCGGACGAGGCCCGCACCTTCGGCATGGACTCGTGGTTCCCTTCGTTGAAGATCTACAACCGCAACGGCCAGTTGTACACATCGGTCGACGCGGAATTGATGCTTGCCTACAAAGAGAGTCAGGTCGGGCAGATCCTGCACGAGGGCATCAACGAGGCCGGATCGACCGCGTCGTTCACCGCGGCGGGCACCTCCTACGCCACCCACGGCGAGCCGATGATCCCGCTCTACATCTTCTACTCGATGTTCGGATTCCAGCGCACCGGCGACGGCCTGTGGGCCGCGGCGGATCAGCTGGCGCGCGGATTCGTACTCGGAGCAACCGCCGGGCGAACCACGCTGACCGGTGAGGGTCTGCAGCACAACGACGGTCATTCGCTGCTGCTGGCGTCGACCAATCCCGCCGTGCTGGCCTACGACCCGGCCTTCGCCTTCGAAATCGCCCACATCGTGCGCGACGGACTGCGCCGGATGTACGGGGGCGGCAAGCCCGCGCCGGAGACGACCGTGCTGCCGGGGACGAATCCCCATCTGCCCGAGGACAAATTCGGCGGGGAGAACATCTTCTACTACATCACCCTCTACAACGAGCCCTACGTGCAACCGGCCGAGCCGGACGATGTGGACGTCGAGGGTCTGCTCAAGGGCATCTATCTCTACAAGCGCGGCGGCGAGGGCGAGGTGCGCGCGCAGATCATGGTGGCGGGCGTGACCGTGCCCGACGGCCTGCGGGCCCAGGAGCTGCTGGCCGCGGAGTGGGGCGTACAGGCCGATGTGTGGTCGGTGACCTCGTGGAGCGAACTGCGCAAGGAGGCCCTGGCCAAGGAGATCGCCAACCTGCGCAATCCGGCCGCCGACGCCGGAACTCCCTATGTCACGCAGGCGCTTTCGCGGGCACAGGGTCCGTTCGTGGCCGCCTCGGACTGGATGCGCTCGGTCCCCGATCAGATCCGCAAGTGGGTCCCGGGCGACTACACGACCTTGGGCACCGACGGTTTCGGCTTCTCCGACACCCGCCCGGCCGCGCGCCGGGTGTTCAACGTCGACGCCCAGTCGATCGTGATCGCGGCCCTCGAGGCCCTGGGCCGCGCGGGAAAGATCGACCAGGCCAAGGTGGCCGAGGCCGCGGCCCGCTACCGCATCGATGATGTGGACGCGGCCCCGACCTCGGACAGCAACGAGGAACAGCTGGCATGAGACATGTGGGTGTGTCGTGGGCGGCACGCCCATATGTAGGGGGTATGTGGCGGCCGAACTGCCGCAAGGGAATATTGCATGGTGGAACGTAAACCGCCGCGGCCTCGGCGGATCTCCGAGGGCACGTCCGAGCACCACGAGGTCTATCTGCCGACGGGTGCGCTCTCGCCCAATCGCCAGACCCGAGATCCGTTGCCGGACACCCTGCTCAAGCGGGTGCGGCAGCTGTCGGGGCGACTGTCGACCGAGGCCATCGCGTCGATGGAGGATCGACTGCCGTTCTTCGGCGATCTGGACGCCGCCCAGCGGGCCGGGGTCCAGATGCTGGTGCAGACCGCGGTGGTGAACTTCCTGGAGTGGCTGCAGGATCCGGAAAGCGATATCCGCTTCAGCCTGGACGCGTTCCAGGTGATTCCGCAGGATCTGGCCAGAAGGCTGACCCTGCGCCAGACCGTGGACATGGTCCGCGTGGCCATGGAGTTCTTCGAACAGTGGCTACCCGCCCTGGCCCGCAACGATCGGCAGCTGGTGGCGCTCACCGAGGCGGTCCTGCGCTACGGCCGCGAACTCGGCTTCGCCGCCGCCTCGGTGTACGCCAGCGCCGCCGAATCCCGCGGCGCCTGGGACACCCGGCTCGAGGCCCTGGTCGTCGACGCCGTGGTGCGCGGCGACACCGGACCCGAAATGCTCTCCCGCGCCGCGACTTTGAACTGGGACGCCACCGCGCCCGCCACGGTGCTGGTCGGTACGCCGGTCAACGATCAGGTCGCGGTGGTCGGCTCGGTGCACACCATCGCCGCCCGGCACGGGCACGCCGCGCTGGCCGTGGTGCAGGGTTCGCGGCTGGTGATGGTCGTCAGCGGCAATCTCGGCGAGGGCGGTTATCTGTCGCCGTTCCTGGGCGAGCTGCTGGCCGAGGTCTTCTCCGACGGTCCCGTCGTGATCGGCCCGACCACCCGGACCCTGTCGGCCGCGCATATCAGCGCGGTCGAGGCGATGGCCGGAATGGAGGCGGTCGTGGGCTGGCGCGGCGCCCCGCGCCCGGTGCACGCCTCCGAACTTCTCCCCGAACGCGCGCTGCTCGGTGATCGCGCTGCGGTGGACGCTCTCAACGAGTATCTTGTGCTACCGTTGGCCGCCGCTGGATCGGCTCTGTCGGACACTCTCGACGCCTATCTGGATTGCGGCGGGGCCGTCGAGACCTGCGCGCGGCAGCTGTTCGTTCATCCAAATACGGTCCGCTACCGCCTCAAGCGTATTGCCGACATCACGGGCCGAGATCCGGTGAATCCCCGGGACGCGTACGTCCTCAGAATCGCCGCGACAGTGGGTCGATTGACACGAATGCGTAACGAATCGCCCACATCTGCCACAGAAGACACGTCGGACACCTTTTACGAAGATCGCGTGTAACACCGGACCCGAGGCGGTCGATCGCGACAACCCACGTGCCGTTTTGTGGAGACCACACAAAAGCGATCCTCGAGCTTCATTCGCGTCGACATCTCCGGATCGGGGTTGCACAGTGTTGTGTATAGAACGTGATCGCGTTGTTCGCCCCAGGACAGGGCTCTCAGAAACCCGGCATGCTCGCGCCTTGGCTCGATCTTCCCGGCGCGCGTGACCGTATCCAACTCTGGTCACAGGCCTGCGGCCTGGACCTGCTGCGGCTCGGCACTACTGCCACCGCGGAGGAGATCACCGACACGGCGGTGACTCAACCCTTGGTCGTAGCCGCGGCGCTGCTCGCGTACGCGGAAATCCCGTCGGAAGCACTTCCGAGGGATACGATCGTCGCCGGACATTCGGTGGGCGAACTCGCCGCCGCTGCGGTCGCCGGAGTCATCTCCGCAGATGACGCCGTGCGGCTGGCCGGAATCCGCGGTGCGGAGATGGCCAAGGCGTGCGCGCTCGAACCGACCGGAATGTCCGCCGTGCTCGGCGGTGATGAGGCCGCCGTGCTCACCCGGCTCGCCGAGCTCGACCTGATTCCGGCCAACCGCAACGCGGCGGGCCAGATCGTGGCGGCAGGCCGGCTCGATGCGTTGGCGCAGCTGGCGGACAACCCGCCGGAGGGTGCGCGGGTTCGCGCACTTCCCGTCGCCGGAGCGTTCCACACGGGATTCATGTCCCCCGCGCAGGACGCTGTGACCGAGGCCATCGCTCGGATCACTCCCGGTGAGCCGACTCGGGTTCTACTGTCGAACTTCGACGGAAAGCCGGTCGACTCGGGCAAGGACGCCATCGAGAAGCTCGCCGCACAGGTGACCCGGCCCGTTCGATGGGATCTGTGCACCAAGACTCTCCGCGCGGCGGAGGTGTCCGCGGTGGCCGAACTGCCACCGGCCGGAACCCTCGTCGGTATCGCCAAGCGGGAACTGAAGGGCACACCGAATCTGGCACTGAAGACGCCGGAAGATATCGCTGCGTTGGCGGAGTTGTCGACAGTCTCGGCAACAAGCTAGCTTTCGTCGCGGCCCGCAACGATGCGGACCCGACCGAGCCCGATCGAAACAAAAGTCGGGCTCATACCGAAAAGTTAAACGGACCCCAGAGAGTAACAAGAAGGGAGCCACGAAGTGGCCGCTCTGACCCAGGAACAGATCGTCGAAGAACTGGCGAAGATCATCGAAGAGGTGACGGGCATCGAACCGTCCGAGGTGACCTTGGAGAAGTCCTTCGTCGACGACCTGGACATCGACTCGCTGTCGATGGTCGAGATCGCGGTGCAGACCGAGGACAAGTACGGCGTCAAGATTCCGGACGAGGACCTCGCGAGCCTGAAGACCGTCGGTGACGCGGTCGCCTACATCCAGAAGCTCGAGGCCGAGAACTCCGAGGCGGCCGCGGAGCTGAAGGCCAAGTTCGGCGCCGGCGAGTAAGGGCCGACAACGTGACCACTCCTTCCACCAAGAACGGGAACTTCCCCAACGTCGTCGTAACTAGCCTGGCGGCGACCACGTCGATCGCGGGTGACGTCGATGCGACGTGGAAGGGACTCCTCAACGGCGAGAGCGGTATCGACACGCTCGAGGATTCCTTCATCGAGGAATACGACCTGCCGGTTCGTATCGGCGGGCACCTCAAGGTCAACCCGGACACCCTGTTGAGCCGGGTCGAGATCCGTCGCATGGCGTATGTCGAGCGGCTCGCGACCGTGCTCGGGCGCGAGGTGTGGAAGAACGCCGGCAGCCCGGAGGTCGATCCCGAACGACTCGGTGTCGCGATCGGTACCGGACTCGGCGGCGGCGATGCCCTCGTCGATTCGGTCGACAAGCTGAAGACCGGCGGCTACCGCAAGATTTCGCCGCTGGCCGTTCAGATGGTCATGCCGAACGGTCCTTCCGCCGTTGTGGGCCTGGAACTTCAGGCTCGGGCGGGAGTGGTCACACCGGTGTCGGCATGCTCCTCGGGTTCCGAGGCCATCGCCAACGCCTGGCGGATGATCGTCATGGGCGACGCCGATATGGTCGTAACCGGCGGTGTCGAGGGTTATATCGACTCGGTGCCGATCGCGGCGTTCTCCATGATGCGTGCGATGAGCACCCGCAACGACAATCCGAAGGCGGCCTCGCGTCCGTTCGACAAGGACCGCGACGGCTTCGTCTTCGGTGAGGCCGGCGCGCTCATGGTCGTCGAGACCGAGGAGCACGCCAAGGCGCGCGGCGCGACCATTCACGCGCGTCTGCTCGGTGCGGGCATCACCTCCGACGGCTTCCACCTCGTCGCCCCCGATCCCGAGGGCAGCGGCGCCGCACGCGCCATGATGCGCGCGATGCAGACCGCCGGGCTGGACGCCAAGGACATCACCCACATCAACGCGCACGCGACCGCCACCCCGATCGGCGATACGGCGGAAGCGAACGCGATTCAGAAGGCCGGCGTCCAGCACGCCTCGGTCTACGCGCCCAAGTCCGCCCTGGGCCATTCGATCGGCGCCGTCGGCGCCCTCGAGTCGGTGCTCACGGTGCTCAGCATCCGCGACGGCATCGTGCCGCCGACGCTGAACCTCGAGAACCAGGATCCGGAGATCGATCTGGATGTCGTGCACGGCGAGGCTCGTCGTCAGGACATCGAGTACGCGATCAACAACTCGTTCGGATTCGGTGGGCACAATGTCGCGCTCGCCTTCGGCCGGTACTGATATCAGGTAGCGGTTCCCGACCAAGCGATCCCGGTGGAGTTTCCTCGGAAACTCCACCGGGATAACGACATTCGAGGAGATTTCGCGATGACCATCATGGCCCCCGCCGCGGCGGACGCCACGACCGATCCCCGTGATCCGCTGGGTCGGTTGCAGCGCTTCTTCGATCCCGGAACCGTTCTGCCGCTCCATCCTCGTGACCGCTCGGGCGTCCTGGCCGCCATCGGTGAGATCGACGGTGTGCGCACCGTCGCCTACTGCTCCGACGCCACCGTGATGGGTGGCGCGATGGGTGTCGAGGGCTGCAAGCACATCGTCGACGCGATCGATACCGCGATCGACTCGAAGATTCCCGTGGTGGGCATCTGGCACTCCGGCGGCGCTCGCCTGGCCGAGGGTGTGGAATCCCTGCACGCGGTCGGCCTCGTCTTCGAGGCCATGGTCCGGGCCTCCGGCCTGGTCCCCCAGATTTCCGTGGTGGTCGGCTTCGCCGCCGGCGGCGCGGCCTACGGCCCCGCGCTCACCGATATCGTGATCATGGCCCCCGAGGGCCGCATCTTCGTCACCGGACCCGACGTCGTCCGCTCGGTCACCGGCGAGAACGTGGATATGGCCACCCTGGGCGGTCCGGTCACCCACGGTAAGAAATCCGGCGTCAGCCACATCACCGCCGATGACGAGGCCGATGCCATGCATCGCGCCCGCCGACTGGTTTCGATGTTCGCCGAACAGGGCGAATTCGATCTGGTGGCCGCCGAACACGGCGATGTCGACCTGCAGGCCATGCTGCCCGCCTCGGCTCGCCGCGCCTACAACGTCAAACCGGTCATCAACGAACTGCTCGACAATGTCGACGGCGAATCCTCCTTCGAGGAGTTGCAGGGCGGCTACGCCCGCTCGATGGTCACCGGAATCGGCCGCCTGGCCGGGCGCACGGTCGGCGTCCTCGCCAACAATCCGCTGCATCTGGGTGGCTGCCTGGATTCCGAAAGCGCCGAGAAGGCAGCGCGTTTCGTGCGGCTGTGCAACTCCTTCGGCATTCCGCTGGTCGTCGTCACCGATGTGCCCGGCTATCTGCCCGGCGTCAGCATGGAGTGGGAGGGCGTGGTGCGCCGCGGCGCGAAGCTGCTGCACGCCTTCGCCGAGGCCCGCGTTCCGCGCGTGACCCTGGTGACCCGCAAGATCTACGGCGGCGCCTATATCGCCATGAACGCCCGATCGCTCGGCGCGACCGCGGTGTACGCGTGGCCGGGTTCCGAGGTCGCCGTCATGGGCGCCAAGGCCGCGGTGCAGATTCTGCACAAGAAGGCCCTGGCCGCGGCCCCCGAGGAGGAGCGTGAGGCCCTGCTCGAGCGGCTGACCGCCGAGCACGAGCAGATCGCGGGCGGCGTCGCGCGCGCCCAGTCGATCGGTGTCGTCGACGAGGTGATCGATCCGGCCAAGACTCGCTCCACCATCGCCGCCGCACTGGCCTCGGCCCCGGCGAAGGCCGCGCACCACAAGAACATTCCGCTGTAAGCGGTTGTGCCACGAGGGCGGGCGGCCTGCGGGCCGCCCGCCCTCGTTCGTACGGTCACGCCATGGTCGGATCCGGATCGTCGGAATCGCCCACCACATCGAGCTCGATCAACATCAGCGCGACCGCCTCCGGGGTCGGGATGATCGTGCCCGTGGTGTTCACGACCGTCCATCCGCCGCCGAGGCGGCGCAGGCGCACCCCATCCACCCGGCCGTGCTGTCGACCGCTGGCCGCGATGCGACCCACCTCGTCGAAGATGCGCACGACATCGTCGGGATGCGGAGTATCGCGATCGTCGACCATGCCCTTCCACTGGATCCGCGGCACCGGATCGGTGATCCAGCGGATCAGCCGCACATCGCGCACATCGGCCAGCACCAGGTGGCGGCGGCCGTCGGAACCGTGTCGTCCGAGTGCGGTCAGGGCGGCGCCGTCGAGCGAAACCTGTTCCGGTGCACGGTATTCGGTGACATCCTGGATCAGGCCGCGCCAGCAGTGCTCGTCGCCGTCGGGGCCGTTGCGCAGCGCCAGCCGATAGCGGCGCAGCTCCGAGCCGAGGCGCGCGGTCACATCGCCGACCCAGCGCGTGCTCGGCGCGGGTTCGAGGGTGCGCAGGATCAGGTCCATCGACCCGTCGAACCGTTCGACGTAGCGAAATGCCTCCGGCACAGTCCAATTGACCCGTTCGGGCGGCAGCTTCCAACCGAACGGCTTGTCGCCCAGTCGAATCGATCGCGCTTGCGCCGAATACCCGAATGCCGCAACGGCATACGACTCGGTCATCGCTGCACCCGGTGCGCCCATCCGAACCTGCACCCCGTGCACGCGCCCGTCCGGACCGGCGATCGGACCGGCCAGCACGCTGCGATCCTCGCCGTCGCGTCCGGTCAGCCGCGCCAGCACGGACTCACGGCGATCGTGCGCCTGCTCCACGATCCGCAGCCCGCCCGGCGGCAACAGCCGCACCGGCGAGCGCCAATCGGTCAGGCGATCGTCCACCGCGAGGACCGACCAATCCCCGCGCTCCCCCAGGGTTTCGATGAGAACCCGCACTTCCTCCATGGCAGAACTCCCCTTCTGTCGTGTGCGGGACACTCTGCCACAGGCCCGGGCGTCGGGCAGAATGCCCGGCACGGGGTATGCGGTGGAGGCGGCACGACCGGAAGACCCGCGGGCCCGTGCGGTCGGGACACTCCGTCACAGGCCCCGGGCGTCGGGCAGAATGCCCGGCACGGGGTATGCGGTGGAGGCGGCACGACCGGAAGACCCGCGGGCCCGTGCGGTCGGGACACTCCGTCACAGGCCCCGGGCGTCGGGCAGAATGCCCGGCATGGGGTATGCGGTGGAGGCGGTTCGAGCGGAAGACCTGCGGGCCTGCGCGGCGGTGCTGGCCGAGGGGTTCGCCGATGATCCGGTGCACTCGTTCATCTGGCCCGAGGCCGAGGTCCGGCACGCGATACTGCGCAGCTACTTCGAGATCTCGCTGCGCTACAGCCATCCCCTCGCCGGATTGCGGCTCGCGCGCGGCGATTCCGACCGCCTCGCCGGCGTCGCCTGCTGGCATCCCCCGGACTGGTCGCAACCGACCGCGGCCCTGTTGCGTTCGCTGCCGCCGCTGCTCGGCTGCCTGCGGACGCGGCTGCGAGCGGGGCTGACCATCCAGCACGCGATCGAGCGGTCGTATCCGAAGCAGCCGCACTGGTATCTGAACACGCTGGCGACCACTGGCCCCGTCCGCGGCCGGGGCGTGGGCCTGGCACTGCTCGCCGAACGACTCGAGGTCTGCGATCGAGACGGGCTCGACGCCTATCTGGTCTGCACCCGCGAGACCACGATCGGCTATTACGAGCGAATCGGATTCACCGTCACCGGCCCGGTGCCGGTTCCAGGCGGACCGACCCTGTGGGGCATGCTCCGGCCCGCTAACTAGACCACGTCCCGCCGCAACCACGTGACCTCCGCCCCTTCTCCCCCACTGCGATACGGCTCGAGTTCGTCGTCCCACGCGGTGCCGAGCGCGTAGGCGATATCGGCGGCGGTGCCGAGCGCGTAGGCGATATCGGCGGCGGTGCCGAGCGCGTAGGCGATATCGGCCACAGTCCCGAGCACGCAATCGATACCGGCCGCAGTCCCGCGTCGGTATGACGACCCCACTCCCGGGCCGCGCGCACGATCGCGCGCAGGCGCATCTCGCCGACGATTACATCCCCGCTGGCGCTTGTCGGCCCCGACCACAGACCCAGGCCCGGGACGGAACTGAGCGTTCACCATCGACGTAGCGAGCAAGCTCATTCTTCGACGCATGCGGTGGACAGCCCACGTTCAGGCGCGGTCCGTCAGCAGGCCGGCCCAGCGGCGGTTCGGGTTTGCGCTACCCGTGGCCGCGCACATCCGATCAACCGTGCTGCCGAATGCCCGTGCGCGAAGCCTAGCCTCGGTCGAACTCTCCGGCTTCGACACCTGTTGTGAACGCCGCCCACTCGCCCGACGCGAAGACGAGCGCTGGACCAGCGGGATCCTTCGAATCACGTACGCCGACCAAACCACCGTCGAGATGGGCGATCTCGACACATGCGCGGTCGGTCTTGCTCCGGCTCGACTTGTACCAGGCCGCTCCGGATAGATCGATGCTCACTCCGAATGCTCCCTTGCGATAGCCAAGATCAAATTCCTGCTCTCGTTCGCGTCCAACGCTATACGCCGAATCCTGGTGAGCGCATCCCGATATTGAGTGAGCTCCACTTTCCGCTCCAGGTACAGATCACCTACGAACCCCTCGACGTACACCACGGGAGGCTCTTGCAGCTTCGTGGATCGAAGCTCGAAGAAGTCCAGCCAGACGAACGAACCAGCCACCGGCCCGATGGCGTTGGCAATCGCGAACGGCGCCACCCGAATCGTGACATTAGGACGGTCTCCGATCTCGACCAGATGGCGCAGCTGGTCCGCCATGATGCTTCTGTTCCCAATCACCTGCCGCAGACTGGCTTCGGACACTATCGCTTCGAACTCGAAGTTCGGATCTGTCAGCCGCTCCTGACGACGCATCATCAGGCTGATGCGCTGCTCGATCTCCTCCGTCGTCCAAGCGGGATTCTCAGCCCAAGCACCTCTCGCCGATACTCCGGCGTCTGCAGATGTCCCGGCACAAGGTTGAGACTCCATATCGTCATTCGTCGGGAGGCATCCTCCAGGCCCATATAATGATCGAACTCCGACGAGATCTCATCCGCGTAGGCCCGCCACCATTTTTCCACCCGCCTTGCGCGCCGACCGGACCTCCTCCCCGAGCGCCAGCAGGAACCGACGCTCACCGTCACTCACCCCCAGTCTGTCGCAAATCGCGTTGATCATCATGCTCGGAACATTGTGCTTCAGACCGTCTTCCAGCCGACCATATGTCTGCGGTGACGTCTCCGCCGCCTTCGCCACGGCATACTCCGACAGCCCCGCCCGCTTCCGATACTTCTGCAACAGCCGACCGAGAGCTCTGCTGGCAAGCGTCGAACCGCTCATTACTCAGCCTTCCTAGTCAGTCGTAGTGAAATTTGGAAATAATCCCAATGGAATATGCGACGAACCGTGCCGAAAGGCCGTGCCAGAACTCCCACCCCGCTCGCACGCAGAGTATCACTGGACATGCGACGAAAACCATGTACAGAACATCATTCACTCTGCGCCACAACATATTTCACACTCGCGAGGAGGAGCGCCGACAAAACACTCCAATTACATACAACTGCACACCGGCGACGACTCGGAACCAGCACGTCGCGAATTCGGTGCGGCCCCCTTGTTCCGGCGACAACCTGGTGCTCCGGCGACGGTATGACGATCGACGAGTCGGGGCGTATGTTGTTGCAGGAGCAGCTTTTTCGAAGCCCGAGTATGGCTTGAAGCCCTGTCCTGCGCGCGGGACGGAATCAATCAGAGTGCCCAGTTGTCACCGGCGGACCGTCACCGCCGATGACGACTCGGCATCGACTGGCCAGTTCGGGACGATCGCCTGACAGACGCTGACTCATTTCCGAATCAGACCCAGACCACGCGACCATGCCCCGCTCCGAGTGCGGGACGAATGGGCCGTCCGTGTCGAGAGGTTATCCGGATCTGGTGCGCTCGGATCGTTGTGCGGGAGTGAGATATTCGTGGGGGTGGTGGTAGTGATTGATTCGCGGCCGTCGACTGGGGTCGATATGCGTCGGCGGGGTCCAGCGAGTGCGGCCCGCGCAGGGGTGTCCGGGCGGTGTGGCCGTGGTTGTCCAGTTCGTATCGGCGCGGCCGACGAGCCTGTGGTGTGGTTCGCAGGCGAAGGTCAGCTGATCGACGTCGGTGTGCCCGCCATCGGCCCATTCGTTGCGATGATGGGTCTGGCAGAGGTAGCCGGGTTTCGCGCAGCCGGGAAAACTGCACCCGATATCACGGGCGTGGAGCACGATCCGCTGATCAGCTGTGGCAATACGTTTGGTGCGGGCGAGGTAGAGCGGGCGACCGTCCCGATCATCGAACAGGGCAAGATAGTGGTGGGCGTGAGCAGCCAGGCGCAAAGCATCACCGAGCGACAACAGCGCGCCACCCCCGGTAGCCACGGGAGGACCGGTGACATCACTGATATCAACCAGCGAACCCATCGGCCCCGCCCGACCCGACGAGCGAGCCACACCCACCGGATCTACCGGAATCACCGCATCTGTCGAATTCGCCACGCCACCCGGAACTATCGCATCCTCCGAGCGATCCGCGAAACCCACCGCGTCCACCGAATCCACCGCCTCCCCCGGAGTCACCACACCACCCGAAACCACTACAGCCTCCGAGCGATCCGCGAAACCCACCGCATCTACCGAATTCGCCACATCCCCCGAATCCGCCACACCACCCGAATCCGCCACGGCCTCCGGCACAATCACATCC